>CAWGDF010000008.1:0-391607 GCA_963821275.1 uncultured Thermoleophilaceae bacterium | reverse complement strand
AGATCTCCGTCGAGCGCTACAGCCACACCGCCGCGACCGTTCACCGCGAGGGCGCCCGTCGGGATCCGCGCCCGGTTCGCCATCGACGTCGAGAACGGCGCCGACATGAAGGCGCATGGGAACGTGGTCGACCCAGAGTACGACATAGAGCGGGACGGCGACACGGTCGCGACGATCTCCAAGAAGTGGTTTCGCGTGCGGGATTCCTACGGCGTCGAGGTCGCAGCAGGTGAGGACGCCCCGCTCATCCTCGCGCTCACCGTCGCCATCGACTCGCTGACCACCCGCGACTGAACTGACGCGCGACCCGCGCGGCCGCCTCGCGGAAGGGACCACCGCTGCGAGCCCGATGTGACCGACGCCTGCGCCGCTCCTATCAATGCGACTCAGGAGTGCCGCTTTTCGTCACCAAGCAGAAGCGGTGGGCAGCTGCTGCCTTGCATGGAGGGCGGTACGAGCACGGTGCGTCCGGCAGCTGCGGGTGGACGACGTCCGGGCGCGCGTGTTCGACTGATCCGGTACACTGCAGCGACATCGCGACGCTGACGAGGTGATCGGGGTCGACGAGGTGGTCGTGGGTGTCGGTCCCGACGTCGAGCTGGACCCAGTTCATCGTCCCGGTGAAGCGCCCGGTCGGCGTGTCGGCAGAGACCGGTGTCCCGGCGTCGTAGCCCACGTCGGTCGTCTCGTCGGCGGAGAAGATGAACGGCTGCGTCGCCTCGACGCGTCCTTCGCCGACCTGTGCTCCGTCGTAGTAGAGGGTCACGGCGCCGCCCTTCCCCAGGCCGCCGCCGTCGTAGGCGAACTCCATGCGAACCTGATGCGTGCCCTCCCGGGATTGCCGTGTCGGCCTCGGTCGCGAACTGCTGAATCCCCAGCACGTTGTAGGCGAACGCCGCCCGGCCTTCCTTGGCGTAGAGCGACCAGCCGCCGAAGCGCCCGCCCTGGGCGGTGATCGTGCCGTCCATCGCTTCCGGGACAACGACCTCGGCCGTGACCGAGAACGACTTGTTCTTGATGCTCAGCACGCTGGACTCCGACAGGCGCCCCATCCCGCCGAACAGCACCTGCGAGTTCCCGCGGACCAGCTGCGGCCGTCCGGCGATATCGGGGTTGAGCCGCTCGGCGGTGCGGTCGTCGAGCGGCAGGACGTTGTACTTCGTCGCCTCGATGAGCCACAGGCGCTGGAGCTCGTGCAGCCGTTCGGGCATCTCCTTCGCGAGATCGTTGGACTGGGTCCAGTCCTTGGAGCCGTCGTAGAGTTCCCACACGTCGTCGTCGAACGCCGGAATCTCTGCGCCGAGCCCATCACCCACGGCGTGCGGTGCTTGGTTACCGCGCTCCAGCCCTTGTGGTAGATGCCGCGGTTACCGAACATCTCGAAGTACTGCAGGTCGTGGCGTTCTGGTTCCTGCGGCGCGTCGAAGCTGTAGGCCATCGAGGTGCCCTCGATCGGCGCCTGCATGACGCCGTTGACCATCGTCGGCTGCGGCAGGCCGGCGACCTCGAGGATCGTCGGGGAGACATCGATGACGTGGCAGAACTGACCTCGCGTCTCGCCGCTCGCCTTCATCCCGTGCGGCCAGCGCACGACGTGCCGTTTCTCGTGCCGCCCCAGTGGGAGGCGACCTGCTTGGTCCACTGGTAGGGCGTGTTGCACGCGTGCGCCCACCCGACCGAGTAGTGGTTGTAGGACTCCGGCGAGCCGAACTTGTCCAGGACGGACACCATGAACTCCGGCGTCTCCAGCGCGGCCATCCCGTTGAAGTTGGCCATCTCGTTGAAGGCGCCGTTGAGCGTGCCCTCGGCCGAGGCCCCATTGTCGCCGATGATCACATAGACCAGCGTGTCGTCGAGCACGCCGAGCTGATCGATCACGTCGATCAGCCGGCCGACGTGATGGTCGGTGTGCTCCATGAAGGCGGCATAGACCTCCATCTGCCGGGCGAGCACCGGCTTAATCTCGTCGGGCATCTCGTCCCAGGCCGGGATCTCCGCGTGGCGCTTCGTCAGCTGCGCGTCGGTCGGGATGACGCCGAGCTCCTTCTGACGTGCGAACGTCGTCTCGCGGAGCGTGTCCCAGCCCTCGTCGAACTGGCCTTTGTACTTGTCGATCCACTCGGTCGGCACGTGGTGCGGTGCGTGGGTGGCGCCGGGCGCGAAGTACATGAAGAACGGCTTGTCAGCCATCAGCGCCTTCTGCTGGCGCACCCACGCGATCGCCTTGTCGGCGAGATCCTCGGTCAGGTGGTAGCCCTCTTCCGGCGTCCTTGGTGGCTCGATCGGCGTCGTCCCCTCGTACAGAGCCGGGTTCCACTGGTTGTCCTCGCCGCCGATGAAGCCATAGAAGTACTCAAAGCCGGAACCTGTCGGCCACATTCCGAACGGGCCCATCGGGCTGGTCTGCCAGACGGGCACCTCGTGGCACTTGCCGAACTGCCCGGTCGAGTACCCGTTGAACTTGAGCACCTCGGCAAGCGGCGCCTTGGTGTTCGGACGCAGCGAGCTTGGCCCGGCGCCGACGTCGCCGTCTCGGTGATGCTGCCCATACCGACCGAGTGGTGATTGCGCCCCGTCAGCAACGCAGCGCGCGTCGGGGCGCACAGCGCGGTCGTGTGGAAGCGCGTGTAGCGCAGGCCCTCACCGGCGAGCCGCTCGAACGTCGGCGTGTTGCAGGGGCCGCCGAACGCGCTCGACGAACCGAAGCCCACATCGTCGATCAGCACGATCAGCACGTTCGGCGCGCCCTCCGGCGGCAGCAGCGGCGTGATCGGGGCGAACGCCGTATCGGGATCCTTGGCGTCGTAGGTCGTCAAGCCGACCGGCATCACGTCCGGGATCGGCAGGCTCTCGCGCTTCGGCTGTGCGTCGTCGGACACCGGGCCTCCTCGGTTCAAAGCATTTCCGGGCTAGCCTCCCGCCCGACGATCCGCCGGTCAACCCAAACAGGATGACGCCGCCGCCGGCCGCACCGAGCCTTAACGGATCCGGCGGTGCCTTCCGTTCCCGGGGAGGAGGAAGCCCCGAGCGAGCCCGCGGGAGCGCCCGGGAAGGGCGGCGGCTGAGCAGCCGCGCCCCGTAGGCGCGGCCCAAGGCCGCGGCGGGAGCGGGGAGAGCGGACGCCTCCTCCGCGGGCGCTCCTCCTCCGAGCCACCTTAGCGCTCTCAGGGAGAGGGTTTCCCGGACGGAAGTGCTCTCCGGAGACCGGCGGTGGCGTCCACGTGGGCCGCGCCCGCGGTCTCGGCCGTGGAATCGTGGGCCGCGCGCTTGGAGGCTCCTCGGCCGTACCGTCCCCGAACCGCGGGCCGCCGGGCGGAAGCGCTTCGGGAGGTCAGTTCGGCGGAGAACGGCTGAGGCTCCGCGGGCGGGACTCTTCGTAGGGGAACGGCAGCTCCCGTAGCCGCTCCCGCAGCTCCGCGTCGCGCGCCTCGCGCTCCTCGCGTAGCGCCTCCGCGGCGCGAGCCTCCGTGACTAGGAGGTCCTCGACGGTCTCCGGCCAGATCACCTCGCCAAGGACCGCCCGCGTTCTCGGCGGGAGGAGGGAGCGGCGGCGGGCCGGCGCTTCCGGCGCGAGAGCACGCCCGGGAGCCTATGCCAGGCCGAGCCAGTCAACGAGCCCGCCGGGGAAGAGGACCGCGAGGACGAACGCCACGAACCGCCAGAGCCCGGAGACGGTCGAGTCAAGCTTCCGACGGGAACCTCGGGGCGGACCTCCCGAAGGTCCGGGTCTCCATCGAAGTCGAGCCAGTACCCCGCCATCAGAGGTCCGCCAGGTCCGGGTACGCGACCGTCAGCGCCGCCCAGTCCGCGGCGGCCAGGAGCCCCCGGCGGCGGAGGTCGAGGACGTGGGAGATGACGGCGTCCCGCGTCGGGCGCGGCCGGGTCGTCTCGACCCAGCAGAGGATCCCGGCGGCGTCCGCTGAGAAGACCTCGAAGTGGTCGGAGGTGAGGCGGTCGAACGCCTCCGGGTACATGCCCGGCGGCCTACCCATCGAGAGGAGCCCCCAGAGCGCGCCCCCGCGCCGAGGGCGGACCGCCAGAGCCTCCGGTCTCGGCCCGACCTAAGCCCCGGACGTCGGGAACGGGCAGCTAAAGGGCAGTATGCGTCTCCCGAGGGCGCGCCGCCCATACCCGCCGGAGGTCAGCGGATCACCCGCTAGCCCGCTCCCCGTCTACACTCCGCCCGCTCCGCGCCGGAGTAGCTCAGAGGCCAGAGCAATCGCCTTGTAAGCGATGGGTCGCGGGTTCGAATCCCGCCTCCGGCTTTCCGGCCTAGAGCGGCATCCCGGCCCCCCCGCAGCCTTCGCGGAGCGGCCTCGCCTATTGCCCTCTGGCTGCCTCGTTCCCGACGTCCCGCCTCCTGCGACCGCTCCCAGACATCGCACCTTGAGAGTGCTGCTCCTCGCCCTTCGCGAGGTCTAGGGCGCCCCCGCGCCGAGACGCTCGCGTCTCGCGTCGAAGTACTCGAACCAGTTCGCGTGGGGCCACGATCCCGAACGGTCTCACTCCGTGGAGAACGGAGCCGATGGGTTGGAGGAGCGCCGCTAGGGCCGTACGCTCAGGTTCACCAAGAAGTTGTAGCCCACCCTCGCCGTATCGATGGCTTGGGCGGGAGTCCGGGGCGGTGTGCCGGCGTCGTCGCGCTCGACGATGTACTCGTCCACCTTCTGGGCTTGGAAGATCCGGACGAAGTCGATGAGGCCCTGCCCGGGGTCCTCGAAGCTGCCGGCCTGGTTCATGTCCTTCACGTGGTACTGCAGGACGCGCCCGTTGAGCCGCCGGAGGAGATCCACCGGGTCGTGCGCCCCGCGCCAGGACCAGAAGAGGTCCAGCTCGAAGTGGACACGGCGCCGGTCCGTCTCCTTGATGAGCACGTCGAACGCGGTCCTGGACGGGTCATCGGTGAGCCGAAAGAACTCCCAGTTGTGGTTGTGGTAGCCCAGCGAGAGCCCCACGTCCCTCGCCATTTGCCCGGCACGGTTGAGATCGTGCGCGAACGCCGCCCAGGTGGCAGAGTCGCGCACGACCTCGCCCGTCGCGAAGTTGATCCCGAAGAACGGATGCACGATGTAGCGAGACTCGAGGGTGAGCGCGTCTTGGAGCGAGTCACTCCACGCTGCGGCGTCGAACGGCTGCGGGATCTGCACGTGGCCGGACGTGGCCCGGAGGCCCGCGGCGTCCAGGGCCGCCTTGAACTGCGCCGCAGTGCGGCCCACGAAGCCCGCGTGCTCGACACGCCGATAGCCGATCTGGCGCAGCGCGTTGAGCGTGCCCTGCAAATCAATCGCCAGCTGGTCCCGCAAGGTAAAGAGCTGGACGCTGATCCTCTCGCGCGGGATGTCCCCACCCAAGCCGCCGTCGCCCTGGGCGGCGGCGAGGCCGACCAGCGGGCCGGGCGCTCCGACCACGGCGGCCGTCGCCGTCGCCGTGGTCACGAAGCGGCGCCGCGTCATCTGCGCGGCGGCGTCGTGCGGCCTCGACGCATCCTTGGCCGTCTTGTCACGCCCGGTCCCCATTAGACCCCTCCTGGTTCGCTCCCTGAACGCGACGCAGTATCCGCAAGCAAGGCAACTAAGGCAAGCGGGCGCGCCGGCTTTCCCGACGCCCAAGACGTCTTCAGCGGTTCGACGAGGAGCTGAATGCCGTGCTGACGAGCGAGGTCGTCCGCCGCCTCTCGGCGGGACTCGGCTGAGCCTCGGGCTGGCCGCTCAGCGGGAGCGGCTGCTCCGACGCTCGCAGGCCGATCCCGACCTCCCGGGGCGGGGTGACGGGGCCCTCCGGGGCCTCCTCAGCTCAGAACAGCGGAACGCCGCGCTCCGGGCAGCGGGCGGGCAGGGGGCGTCGGCCGGCGGATCTAGTTCCGCGCCGTCTCCCGCTCCGGCCGCGGATCCCGGCCGCTAAGAGCCCACGCCGACGACGCGGCGGCTCACGCGGCGGGAGACGTCACGACGACACACTGCCGACGTCCGCCGGGCCTATGCATGGATGCGCGTGTTATCACCGCGTTCGATGCTGAAGCTGTCCGCGCGCCGAGGTGGGCAACAGGCCGCGGCCCTCGCTCGGTCGCCTGGTGCCTGAGCGCAGGTTCGCGGGATGCCGGGAGCAGGGACGCGGGAGTCACCAGGTGTCAGGGTTCGCAACCGATGGACGCACCGGACACGAGCGGGCGCGTTCCGTGGTGGGCTCGGCTTCGCGGCCACCGCTGGACGCCGATCGAGCGTGCTGGGGTGATCGCCGCCCTTGCGATCGTGATGGGCTCGCTGTTCGTGACGACCTACACGCTCGCGCTCGGCGACCCGGTGGCCCGCCGCATCGATGCCGCGCTCGTCGGCGACCCGAGGGGAGATGCGGGCACGGTGAAGGCGGTCCAGGGGGTCGCCGACAACAGCCTCGGCTTCACCCGCTACCAATCGCTGGCCGCCGCGCGCGACGCGATCGATCGCCAGCGGGTCTACGCCGCCCTCGACCTCACCTCGGCGAGGCCGACGCTCTATGTGGCGAGCGCCGCCGGCGCCTCCGTGGCGCGCGTGCTGGAGAAGATCTCCGCGGTCGACCCGAGGGTGCGGGTAGTCGACACGCACCCGCTCGCGTCGACGGACCCGAGCGGCATCGACATCTTCTACCTGATGCTCGTCGCGACGATCGTCGGCTTCATCACCGTGTTCCAGACCCGGGCGCTCGCCGGCGGCCTGTCGCTGCGCCACTGGACGGGGTTCGTGGTCGCCTTCGCGCTCGCGGCCTCGCTTGCCCTGACGCTGTTCGATGGCCCGATCCTGGACCGCCTCGATATCCCGGTGTTGGAGGTCTGGGGCATCCTTGCGATGCACATGCTGGCGGTGGCGTCGTTTGCGTCCCTGATGGCCGTTTTGGTCGGCCGGTGGGCGATCGTCCCGACCACGCTCTTCTTCGTGGTACTGGGCAACAGCTCGTCTGGTGGCGCGGTGTCGCCGGCGCTGCTGCCGGCGCCGTTCGCGTTCGTCTCGCAGTGGCTTCCCTCGGGGGCCACCGTCACCTCGCTTCGCGACGCGATCTACTTCCCCGGCTACGAGCACGCGCGGCCGATCCTCGTCTTGGCGGCCTGGGCGGCAGCGCTCTTCGGAGCGATGCTGGTCGCCTCGTATCGCCGCGGGACCAGCCCAGGCGGCCCCTGAGGGCGGCGGATCCAATCGAGAAAGTCGAGAACGCGGAGGGGGCCTTCATGTAAGCGATGGGTCGCGGGTTCGAATCCCGCCTCCGGCTCTCAGCCAGGACCTAAAGCAGCACCTGGCGCGACGTGAGGTGCGCGCCCACCTTGCGCTTCACCCTCTGCAGCGCGTTGTCCACGGTCTTGGTGTCGCACGCGAGCCGGCCCGCCACCGCCTCGTAGCTGTGGCCGTCGAGGTAGAGCGACAGCACGGCGCTCTCCAGCTCCGACAGCACGCTCGACAGGCAGGCCACCAGGCTGTGCAGCTCCTCGGAGGAGATCACCTGGTTGACCGGGTCGTGGGCCGAGGGGCCCGGCAGCAGCTCGTCGAGCGTCGGGTCTCCGTCGCCGCCGCCCGCCGCCGGCGTCTGCGAGAAGCTCACGTACTCGTTGAGGGGGGTGTGCTTGTTGCGGGTCGAGGTCTTGACCGCGGTGATGATCTGGCGCGTGATGCAGAGCTCGGCGAAGTTGCGGAAGCTCGATTCACGGTCGGTGCGGTAGTCGCGCACGGCCTTGTAGAGCCCGACCAGGCCCTCCTGGATCAGGTCGTCGGCATCGCCGCCGATGAGGAAATAGGACGACGCCTTGAGCCGGACGAAGCCGTAGTAGCGCTTGACGATCCGGTCGTAGGCGTCCTTCTTGCCCTGCTTCGCGAGCGCGATCAGGTAGTGATCATCAAGCTCGACCTCAGTGTGAGACTTGGAGGGCGATCGTCGCGCCGGCGCCGGCGCGGCGGCAGAGCGCACACGCGCGGGACGGGGACTTGCGGAAGTGGCCATCCACTGCTCCTCTCGGCCCACTGGCGGGCCCACGAAGCTCGTGGCGCACTACCTCCCCTGGCGCCAGGTTCTCTGAAGCCTTCGCCTAAAGCTCGACTTCAGCCTGATCTGCGGGCGAGTATGGCCGGGTTATGGAGCCCTGTCAAGAGCGCTGCGGAAATGCAAGATCCCGTACACGAGCGCGGCCGCGGCGGTCGAGACGTTGAGCGAGCCGATGCGTCCGCGGCCGGGCAGCGCGATGAGCTCGTCGCAGTGGGCGCTGACCCGTGGGCGCAGACCGCGGCCCTCCGACCCCAGGACGACCACCACCCGCCCGCTGTAGTCCGGGCGCTGGTAGGGCACCCGGGCATCGGCGGCGGCGCCGTAGACCCACGCCTCGCGCTCCTTCGCGCTCTCGAGCCAGTCGGCCAGGTTCCTGACCCGTGCCACCGCCAGGTGCTCCACGGCCCCGGCCGAGGCCCGGCACACCGCCGGGGTCACCTCAGCCGCCCGCCGTTCGGGGAGCACTACGCCCGCACAACCGGCCACCTCGGCCACACGGCAGACGGCGCCGACGTTCTGGGGATCCTGCACCTCGTCCAGGCAGAGGACCAGCGCATCCTCGGAGTCGAGCAGGGCGTCCGCATCGGCGTAGGGGTAGGCCTCGGCCTCGGCGCAGATCCCCTGATGGTCCGGAGAACCGCAGCGCTCCGCGATCTCGGGGGCCTCGACCACGCGCACCTCCACCTCGCCCAGCCAGACCTCGCGCGCGGCGCGCTCGGTGGCGAACACCCGCTGCACCCGGCGCCGGCCGCGCAGCGCCTCGCGAACCGGGTTGCGGCCGTAGACGATCATCGCGTGCCGCCTCTCATCGGCGACGCACCAGCCGGGCGCCGTCGGGGGTGTCGCGTACCTCCCAGCCCTCCTCCGCGAGCCGGTCACGCAGCCGGTCGGCCCGTTCGAAGTCGCGAGCCGCGCGGGCCTCGTTCCGCTCGCGCGCCAGGCTCATCAGCTCCTCCGGCGCCTCATCCTCGTCGGGCTCGAGCAGCCGCTCGAGGCCGAGCGCCTCGAGCATCTCGCTCAGCCGCCCGGGGCCGAAGGTCTCGCCGGCGTCCAGGCGGCGGTTTCCCTCGGCCACCCAATCGAACAGGACCGCCCGCGCCGCCGCAGTGTTGAAGTCGTCCGCGAGGGCGTCGAACAGGCGCTCCGCACGGCCGTCGAGGTCCTCGGGCGCGGGCGCCTCGGGGTCGAGCCGGCGGCAGAACTCGCGCACGCGCTGAACCGCCCGGCGCGCGTCCTCGAGCGCCTCCTCGCTGTAGGCCAGCGGCTTGCGGTAGTGGCTGCCCACCAGCCACATCACCAGCGCGTCCCGTCCGAACCGGTCCAAAGCCCCCTGCAACTGAGCGATGTTGCCCTCGGACTTCGCCATCTTCGCCGCGTTCATCTCGACCATGCCGTTGTGCATCCAGAGCCGGGCGAGCGGCCGCTCGCGGGCGGCCTCGGTCTGCGCGATCTCGTTCTCGTGGTGCGGGAAGACCAGATCCGAGCCGCCCCCGTGGATCTCGAAGTCGAGCCCCAGGATGGTCTCGGCCATCGCCGAGCACTCGATATGCCAGCCGGGGCGGCCCCGGCCCCAGGGCGAGTCCCAGCCGGTGTCCTCGTCCTCCTTGTGCGTTTTCCAGAGCGCGAAGTCCTGAGGCGCCTCCTTGCGCTCGGCCGCGTCGTCTCCCTCGCCCTGCTGCATCTCCTCGAGCGGGCGGTTGGAAAGCTTCCCGTACGCGGGGAACGAGCCCACCCGGAAGTAGACGTCGCCGCCCGCCTCGTAGGCGTGCCCGGACTCCACCAGCGCCTCGATCAGCTCCACGATCGCGTCGATCGTCTCGCTCGCCTTCGGCTCGTCGTCAGGCCGTCCCAGGCCGAGCCGGTCCGTGTCCTCGACGTAGGCGGCCGTCATCTCCTCGGCCAGCTCTGCGCTCGGAATCCCCTGCTCGCGGGCGGCGTCGTAGATCTTGTCGTTCACGTCGGTCACGTTGACCACCAGCGTGGCTTCGTAGCCCTCCCTCCGCAGGAAGCGCGCCAGCAGCGCGAAGACGACGTAGGGCCGGGCGTTGCCGACGTGCACGCGGTCGTAGACGGTCGGCCCGCACGCGTAGATGCCCACGCGTCCGGGCTCGCGGGGCTCGAGCGGGGCGACGGCGCCGCTCAGCGTGTCGTGGATGCGCAGCTGCCGCACGCCGCGGAAGGCTAGGCGCTGGTGGCGACGACGGGACGGCGCGCCGGCCAGCCGAGCCGCTCCTCGAGCTGCGCGCCCAGGGCGAGCAGGGTCGCCTCGGCGCCGTGGCGGCCCACCAGCTGCACTCCGACCGGCAGTCCGTCGTCGCTCCGCCCTCCCGGAAGGGCCAGCGCGGGCTGGCCGGTGAGGTTCCACTCCCAGGTGAAGGGGAAGGCGAGCGCCATTCCCAGCAGGGTCCGCAGGGCGCTACAGCCCTCCCACCGGCCCGCCGGCCCCGGCGGTCCCGCGGTGACCGGCATCAGCAGCACGTCATAGCGCTCGAAGAACGGTCCCATCCGCGCACCATGGTCCTCGCGGCGGGCCCAGGCGAGCACCGGCGGCAGCGTGGCGTCGCCGAGCCGCGCGAAGCCGCGGGTGCGCCGCTGCAGGCGCTCGGGCCGCGGCGCCCGCCTGGCCTCCTGGGCGATGCCGGCGAGATAGCGGGTGATCGCAGGGTTCAGCAGCGCGTAGTCGGGGTCTTCCCGCATCGTTCGGTGCCCCAGGGCGTAGAGCGCCTCCTCCACCTCCGCGACCACCCTCCGCACCGCGGGGTCCACGGGCGCGGGGAGCAGCGGCCGGTTGGAGACGGCCACCCGCAGCGGCCCGGGCGGCCGCGTCGGTGCAGCTTCCAGCGAGGCGTCCCCGCTTCCCACGGCGAGCATCTGCGCCGTGTCAGCCACCGTGCCCGTCTCGAAGCCGACCACGCTGAGGCCGTACCAGTGCTCGGGGAGCGGTGAAAGCGGGATGAGGTCGCGGGTCGGCTTGAGGCCCACGAGCCCGCAGTGGGCGGCGGGTATGCGGATCGAGCCCATGCCGTCCGAGGCGGTGGCCGCCGGGCAGAGCCCGGCGGCAACCGCGGCCGCGCTGCCACCACTGGAGCCACCGGGGCTGCGATCGTTGTCCCAGGGGTTGCGGGTGATCCCGAACGCCGGGCCCTCGGTGTCCCCCATGATCGCCAGCTCGGGCAGGTTGGTCTTTCCGATCACCACCGCTCCGGCCGCACGCAGCCGCCGGACCAGCTCGCCGTCTGCCCGCGCCGGCTCGCTGTAGGCGCCGGTGCCCCAGGTGGTCACCTCCCCGGTCACGTCCTCGCTGTCCTTCACCGCGATCGGCACACCCAACAGCGGGCGGTCGTCGCCGGCCCTGCGGCGGGCGTCCGCCTGACCGGCATCGGCCAGGGCGCGCTCGCTCATAACCAGCCGGAAGGCATTGAGCTCAGGGTCCAGCCGTTCGATGCGCGCCAGGCAGAGCTCCACCAGCTCGCGCGACGACACGTCGCCGCGCCGGACCAGCTCGGCCTGCCGCACGACGCCGGCAAAGGCCAGGTCGTCGGGTTCCATGGCGGCGGGCAGGCTACCCGGAGAGCGAGCCGACCGACGCCACCGCCAGCGCGGCCACGCCCTCGCCCCGCCCCACGAAGCCCAGGCCTTCGCCGGTGGTGAACTTGACGCTCACGACCGCCGGGTCCAGTCCGCTGGCCGAGGCGAGGCGCTCGCGCATCGCCTCGCGGTGCGGTCCCAGCCGGGGCTGCTCACAGATCACGGTCGCGTCCAGGCTGAGCGGCTCCCATCCGGACCCGGCCAGGAGGGCCGTCACCTCGCGCAGCAGCGCGAGCGAGTCGGCGTCACGCCAGCGCTGATCGGTGTCGGGGAAGTGCATGCCGATGTCACCGAGTGCGGCCGCCCCGAGCAGCGCGTCGATCACCGCGTGGGTGAGCACGTCGGCGTCCGACCAGCCGACCAGCCCTAGCTCGGCCTCCGGCACCTCCACGCCGCCGAGCACCAGACGCCGCCCCGGCTCGAGGCGGTGCGAGTCGAAGCCGATCCCCGAGCGCGAATGCCCGCCGCCGCTCACCCGAGCGGCTCCAGGCGCCGGGCGCGGCCCTCGAACACGGCGAGCTCCTCGACGCCGAGCCCCTGCAGCCACTCCACCGCGCGCTCGTACTCGTAGCCGAGCTGCTCCGGCGTGTGGGCGTCGCTCGACAGCGCCACCGGGCGGCCGGCCTCCAGGCACATCTCAAGAAACGCGCGTGCGGGGTAGATCTCGGCCGTGGGCTTGCGCAGCCCGGCCGTGGACACCTCGACGGCCACGTCGGAATCGGCGATCCCGTCCATCGCGATCTCGTAGAAACGGCGCAGGTCCCCGTCGGGGCGCGGCACCCGGTCGCCCCAGACCTTGACAAGGTCCGGGTGGGCCAGGATGTCGAACAGCCCGCTGCGGGCGGCCTCGCCCAGCGACTCGAAATAGCGCGCCCACACCTTCTCCGGGTCCGCTCCCCGCCAGATGTCCCAGGGCTCCCACCCGGGCTCGCCGTGGAAGTCGACGGCATCGTCGCGCAGGAAGTGGATCGACCCGAGCACGTAGTCCCAGTGGCGCCCGTCGAGGAAGTTGGCCACCCGGTCCTCGCGCCCGGGAAGAAAATCGGCCTCGACGCCCAAGCGCAGCCCGGCGCCCAGGACGAAATCGCAGTACTCGTCGACGTCGTCGGCCGCCCAGTGCCGGTACCAGGCGTGACGCCAGATCTCGAGCGACTGTACGAAACGGTGGATGTGCTCGGCCACCCCCAATTCCTCGATCCCGCGCTCCGACGCGGTTTCGCGGTAGCGCTCCGCGTTGGCCGCGGTGAAGTAGCGCTCGGCGGTAGACCCGTCGTCGTCCGGCCGCAGGTGCACGTGGTAGTCGGTCAGCATCCGGGCGACCGGCGAATCAGCGTAGAAGCGCTTCGGCCATCCGGAGGTCCGACCCGCGCGTGACCTTGATGTTCTCCGGCGGCGCCTCCACCACGCGCACGGTGCCGCCGAGCTCCTCGACGAGCGACGCGTCGTCGGTGGCCGTGGCGAGGGCCAGCTCATCGCGTTCCAGCGCCCGCCGTAGCACCTCGGCCCGGAAGACCTGCGGCGTCTGGATCGCCCACAGCGAGGAGCGATCGAGCGTGCGCAGCACGCGGCCATCAGAGGCCGCCTCCTTGACCGTGTCGGTCATCGGCGCCGCGGCGATCGCCGCGTCCACCCCGGGCTCGAGCGCCGCGAGACAACGCTCCACCAGGTCGCGAGTGAGCAGCGGACGGGCGGCGTCGTGGACCACCGCGACAGTCGCCTCCGGCGCCGCCTGGAGCGCGTTTCGGACCGAGGCGGAGCGCGACTCCCCGCCCATCACCCGGTCCGGCCCTTTGTCGTGGCCCGCCGGCAGCGCCACCACGACGCGGTCGCAGATCTCCTCCAGCACCTCGAGGCTCCACTCGAGCAGGGGCCGGCCGGCGCAGACGACGAACGCCTTGGGCCGATCGGCGCCAAGGCGCTCGCCGTGGCCGCCGGCGGGAACGATCCCGACGACGGACAACTACGGCAACCGGGGGCTCACGCCCCCGGACCCCCGTGGCACCTGGCCGGTCGACGGCAACCGGGGGCTCACGCCCCCGGACCCCCGTGGCACCTGGCCGGTCGACGGCAACCGGGGGCTCACGCCCCCGGACCCCCGTGGCACCTGGCCGGTCGACGGCAACCGGGGGCTCACGCCCCCGGACCCCCGTGGCACCTGGCCGGTCGACGGCAACCGGGGGCTCACGCCCGCCAGCCCCAAGCAGGCGGCTCGGCCGCCTGCGCGGGGAGGGCTCTCCATCCCCGGCACCCGGCCGGCAGCCGGCGGAAGCGGGGGGCTCTCGCCCCCCAGCCCCAAGCAGCCGGCCCGGCCGGCCGCGCGGGGAGGACTCTCCCCCCGTGCCACCTGGCGGGTCGCCGCTCCTCCTACGCCGTGGCCGGCGCGCCGTTGCGGCTCGCGTGGGCCTCGGCTATCAGCTCCTCCAGGTGAGTCTCGGCCTCGTCCTCCTCCATCACGAGCGCATACATCAGCTCGGACGCGAGGATCTTCTTGGCCCGGGTGTACATCTGCTTCTCACCCGTCGACAGCCCCTTCTCGCTCTCCCGGATGGCCAGGTTGCGGACGACCTCGGCGAGCTCGAAGACGTCGCCAGTCTTGATCTTCTCGCGGTTGTGCTTGAAGCGCCGGTTCCAGTTCTTCGGCATCTGGCTCACGTCGTCGCGGAGGACGGCCAGCACCTTCTTGACGTCGTCCTCCCCGATCACGCGCCGGAGTCCCGCCTTGTCGGCGTTGCAGCACGGGACCATGACGGTCATGTCGTTGTGGAGGATCTTGATCGTGAGGTACTCGCGCTTCTCGCCGAGAACCTCCTTCAACTCCTTCTTGAGGACCTTGCCCGCACCGTGATGGGGGTAGACGACCTGATCACCGACCTCGTAGAGCGTCGGCTCACGGTCGATCTCGATCTCTACAAGATCCGGCTCAATCACCACGTCGCTAATGATTCCCTCCTACGTCGCATCGGCGCGATGGCGCCGAATCGGTTCACGTTTGCAGATAGCGGTCCACGAGGTTCATCTCCTGTAGGCGGCGAAGACCCTCGCGGATGTCCTTCGCACGCATGTCGCCCACGCCCTCCACGGATTCGAGCTCCGGGTCCGACGCAGCAAGGATCTCGTCCAGCCCGGTGAACTCGCCCACAATGGTTTGCACCACCATCTTGGGAAGGCGCGGGATGCGCCCCAGGATGCGGTATCCGCGCGGCGAGGCGGGATGGTCGAGGGTGTTTAGCTTCCGGTCGTGACCGAGAAGCTCGGCCAGGCGGCCGAAGTCGAGCAAGTCCTGGTGCGGCAGGCGGGCCAGCGAGTCGAGGACCATGGCGAAGCCTTCGTCGGAGGGCTCGACGATGTAGTCACGGACAAGGGCCGATTTGTCCGCGGCCACCCCGACCATGGTCTCCTCCAGCTGCATCTCGATGAGTCTTCCCTCGGCGCCGAGCTCGACGATGTAGCGCTCGATCTCGACCGCCATGCGCGTGACCAGCTCGGCGCGCTGGAGCACCGTCAGCACGTCGTGCAGGGTGACGCCCCCCTCGAACTCGAGGGCGGTGAGCCGGGTGGACACCTGGTCCAGGCGACTGCGGTACTTGTCCAGCGTGGCCAGCGCCTGGTTGGCCTTGGCCAGCACCACCGGGATGTCCTCGAGGAGGTACTTGGCGCCATCGAGGTACAGCGAGACCACGCTACGGCTGGCCGAGATGGCGATCACCAGCGCGTCGGTCTGCTTGGAGACCCGCTCGGCCGTGCGGTGGCGGGTCCCCGTCTCCAGCGAGAGGATAGTGGGGTCGGGCATCAGCTGCACGTTGGCCCACAGGATCTTCGTCCCGTTCGAAGCCTGCACGATCGCTCCGTCCATCTTGGCCAGCTGGTAGAGCAGCGCGGGCGTGTAATCCACGTCCAGCTTGACGCCGCCCGATAGCAGGAAGCTCAGCTCCTCGGACTCCCCGATGCAGATCAGGGCGCCGGTTCCGCCCTGGACGATGTTGTCGAGGCCCTCCCGCACGGCCGTGCCCGGGGCCACCATCTCCAGAGCTCGAACAAGCCTCGGTTCCTGCCGGGCTTCGAGCTCTGCGACGTCGTCCCCGGCGTACGGCATGGCCAACGATGATACGTGAAAGCACCGCAAGCTGCGTCGTTTTGGGCTTTGTGCAGCGGAATCCGGTCGGATTCGGGAACTGACGACCCGGTCAGGCGCGTACCGGCGGGGCAAAGGGGCCATACCAGAGGCCGCCGACGCGCGCAGGCGAGACCGTGTCCCACGGCCCGTCAGCCGGCCGCGGGGCCCGTCGGAGACTGCCGCTGTCACGTTCGGCGCGTGGTCAGGCGGCCTCCCTTCCGCGCGCTCCGCCCAGCGCGCCCCTGAGGGCCTCACGAACGGTCCGGGCCCCGCCCGCGCCGGGCCGGGCCACCTCGGTCAGGCCGAACTTCGCCGCCTCCGCCAGCCGGCGTTCCGGGTGGGCGGCGTGGCGCAGCTCGCCGGTCAGCCCGAGCTCCCCGAAGGCGGCCAGCGGGGCGCGCCCGCCCAGGGCGATGCCCCGGGCCGCCGAGGCCAGCGCGAGGGCGATCGCCAGGTCGGCCCCCGGCTCATCCACGCGAACTCCGCCCGCTACCGAGACGAACACATCGCTGCCTCCGAGGCTCACCCCGGCATGGCGGGTCAGCACTGCGAGGATGAGGGCGAGCCGGTTACGGTCCACACCGTTGGCCACCCGGCGCGGCGGCTGCAGCTCGCTGGGCGCCACCAGCGCCTGGACCTCCACCAACAGGGGGCGCGAGCCCTCCATGGCGCACAGCACCACCGAGCCCGGCGCCCGGGTGGCCTCGGTGACGAAGCGGGCGCTCGCGTCCTCCACCTCGATCAGGCCCTGCTCCCGCATCTCGAAGACGCCCACCTCGTTGGTGGAGCCGAAGCGGTTCTTGAGCGCACGCAGGGTTCGGTACGTGCGTTCGCGCTCGCCCTCGAAGCTGAGCACGCAGTCGACCAGGTGCTCGAGGACCCGCGGCCCCGCGATGGCGCCCTCCTTGGTCACATGCCCGACGAGGATGACCGCGATCTGCCGCTCCTTGGCCAGCCGCATGAGCCGGCCGGCCACCTCCCGCACCTGCCCCACCGACCCCGGCCCTCCCGACAGCGCGGGGTCGTGCAGCACCTGGACCGAGTCGACCACGCATACGTCGGGCCGCTCCGAGTCGACGGTGGCCAGGACGGTGTCGAGATCGGTCTCGGCCACGATCGGCACGCTCAGCGCGGCTGCGCCGAGGCGCTCCGCGCGCAGCTTCACCTGCGCCGCGGACTCCTCCCCCGATACGTACAGCGTGCCTCGTCCGGCCGCGGCGACGTGGCCGAGCGCGCCAGTGGTCAGGGTGGACTTGCCGATACCCGGGGAGCCCCCGATCAGGACCAGCGAACCGGGCACGAGCCCGCCGCCGAGCACCCGGTCGAGCTCGCCGATGCCGGTGCCCATCCGCTCGACATGTGGCGCCTCGACCTGCCCGAGCGGGACCGGCGCGAGCGGCCGCGGGCCCTTACGTGACCGGCCGCCGCGGCCGCCGCCGGCCGCAGCTCGCGCGCGCGTCTCCTCCACGAGGGTGTTCCATTCGCCGCAACCTGGGCACCGCCCATGCCATTTCGGGCTCTCGTGTCCGCACGCGGAGCAGGCGAAGAGGGTGGCTGAAGCGGCCATGTCCCGAAGCTAAGGCGCGGGGCGGACGAACTCGCCCCGGCGGCAACCCGGGACCGTCCGACTCGCATGCGAACGTAAGTTCGATAGTGCAACCCCTCCCCCGGTCCGTCCGGTCCGGGGGCTTCTATCGCGTGCCCGTGAACCCGCTCGACCAACCGCTGGCCCCCGCCGAGTTCGTGGCCCTGGACACCGAGACCAACGGGCTCGGGGGCGATCTGTGCGAGCTGACCGAGGTGGGAGCAGTACTCGTCGGGGGCGGGGAGCTTCACGAGACCTTCGACTCGCTGGTGCAGGTCGAGCGGCCGCTGTCACGGGGGATCCAGCGCTTCACCGGGATCACCCAGGGGATGGTCGACGGGGCGCCGCCCCCCGCGGAGGTGCTGCCTGAGGTGGCGGACCTGCTCGAAGGCCGGGTGCTGATCGCCCACAACGCCCGCTTCGACCGGCGCGTCCTGCGGCTCGCGTTCGAGCGGGCCCAGCTGCGCTGGCCCCAGCCCCCGGTCCTGTGCACGGTGCAGCTCGCGCGTCGCTTCGCCCCGCTGGTGAGCAGGCGGGGCCTCGCCTCGCTGGCCGACGCCCTCGGCATCGAAGTGCGCGAGGTCCACCGGGCGCTGCCCGATGCCCTCACGTGCGCGCGCGTGTTCTGTGCGCTGTTCCCGAAGCTGTGCGCCAACGCGGTGACGATCGGCGAGGCGCTCGACCTGCTTCGCACCCGCCGTCGCGCTCGCAAGACCGAGCCGGGCGAGCGGATCCCGCCGTCAGAGCGGCCGGACCTGTCAACGCTGCCGGACGACCCGGGCGTGTACGTGTTCCGCGACGAGCGGGGAAAGCCCCTCTATGTGGGCAAGTCCGTGTCGCTGCGCAGCAGGGCGCGGGCGCACTTCTGCGCCCCGGCCGGGTGGACGGAGCGGGCGGCCATCGTCGATTACCGGCCGACCAACTCGGAGCTCGGGGCGCTGGTGCTGGAGAACCGGCTGATCAAGTCGTGGAAGCCGGCCGGGAACAAGAAGCTGAAGCGCACGGATCGCTACTGCTACCTGCGCTGCCGGCTCGACATCGCCTACCCCGTGCTCGAGGTGGCCGCCGAGCCCGCCCCCGGCCATGCGGTGAACGTCGGGCCGCTGGGGAGCCGAGCGCTGGCGGGGGAGCTCGCCGACCAGCTCACCTCGCTCTACCGCCTGCGCCACTGCGGCCGCAAGCTCAAGCTGCGTGAGCACCCGTCGGCCTACGGCCAGATGGGCCGCTGTGTCTCCCCCTGCCTGGGCGACCTCGATCCCAACGCCTACCGCCGCCAGATCGACGCGGCGCTCGCGCACTTCGAGGAGCCGGGCGCGGGCGAGGCACTCGTCGCCGAGATCGACCGCCGGATGCGCGAGGCCGCCGCCGGCGCGCGCTACGAGCGCGCGGCCGCCTTGCTCCGGCGCCGGGACCGCCTCGCCTGGGTCGTGGAGCGGCTCGAGGGGGTTCTTCGGGCCACTCACGCGGCTCCCCGGCTGGTGCTCGCGCGGCACCCCGTGAAGGAGCGCCTCGATGCCTTCTGGATCGTGCAGGGCCGCCTGGTGGACTGGGGCTCGCTGCCCGGGCACTCCGAGCTCGTCGAGCGCACGGAGGCTGCCGTGGCCCGCTCACCGGGCCGCGCCGTTGTCCCCGTCAGCGAGGTGGACGAGGTGCGCATCGTGGCCGGCTGGATCGCCGAGCACGAGCCTCCTGCGCTGGCGCTCCAGCCCCGGCCGAGCGTGCGCGCGCTGATGAGCTTTGCCGCTCAGGCAACCGGCGAGGGACCCTCTTCTGCGCGCGGACCGAGGGAGGGGGAGATCGCCGTGCTCGCCTGAACCGCCGGGCGTTGGGGTTCGGGCCCGCTAGTCATCCAGGCGCGGCAACCCGACAGTTGACGCGCGAGCGCCAGCCGATGTGCCCTTGTGTCCCCTCGGAGGCCAGAAGTCGACAATCGGGCGCAGCCATAGCCTCGCCCGGACGGTTGCGGCGCCGGACGGCTCCCTCGAGGGGACGCCCGCCTAGCCCGATTCCCGGACCGCCCGCTCGGCGGCCTCGAAGCCTTTGCGGGAATGCGTTCCGTCGCAGAACGGCTTCGTCGTGGACCCGCCGCAGCGGCAGAGGGCGATCGCCTTGCCCTTGGTGGACAGGTCGTACTCCGTGCCGTCTGCGTCGACCACCTTCACCGGGCCGGTGACCTTGTACGGCCCGTTCTCCCGGGCCCTGATGACGACCTCTTCCATCGCGCTCCTCCAAAACTGGACTCCGCTCATGAGTAGCGTTGCAGGCACCGGTGCAACGCGTCGCCCGTCTCGATCATTCCGAGGTGCAAGAGATCGTCCCCTCCCATCACTGCGTGGTCCGCTTCCGCCAGCGCCGGCCGGTGAGCGAGCGCGGCGCAGCCGTGGTGGCCGACGCGCTGGCCGCGACGCTCGAGGATTCGGACGTGAGCCGCTGGCCGCCGGCGTGGACGGTCAGCGACCGTCATACCGAGCTGTGGGCGGTCAACGGCGAGCTGGCTTTTCCGCTGCAGCGCACGGACCGGGCCGGACGTTGGCTGGCGGTGACCTGCCTTGCGCGCTGAGAACGATATGGGGGACGGACAAATACGTACAATCCCACCTGCGGCAGGCATGCGCTCCGAGGACGACATTCGCGCTCCCGCCCGCTCGCGGGCCGAGTCGGCGCGGGCGGACGATCCGGGGCCGCGGAGGGCCGGCATCGTCCTGGCCGGCGGCCGCTCGACCCGGATGGGACGGCCCAAGGCGGCCCTCGAATGGCACGGCTCCACGCTGCTTCACCGGGTGGCGGGGATCGTCGGGCGGGCCGTTGACGGCCCGGTGGTCGTGGTCCGCGCGCCGGGTCAGGAGCTGCCGGAGCTGCCAGCGGGCGCGACGGTCGCCGAGGATGCGCACGAGGGGAAGGGGCCGCTGCAGGGTCTCGCGGCAGGCCTCGCCGCGGCCGGGCCGGAGGCCGACTGGGCCTACGTGTCCTCCACGGACGTTCCGCTTCTGCATCCGGCTTTCGTCGCGCGGGTGCTCGCGGCCGCGGAGCGGGAGGATGTAGACGTGGTGCTCCCTGTCGCGCACGGCTTTCGCCATCCCCTGGCCGCCGCATACCGGACGGCCCTGCTCCCTGCGGTCGAGGGGCTGATCGAACAGGACCGTATGCGCCCCGCATTCCTGTTCGAGCGCTGTCGCGTGCATCAGCTCGACGAGCAGCATCTGCTGGGCGACTCCCGCCTCGCGGCGGCCGATCCGGACCTGCTCTCCCTGCTCAACGTCAACGACCCGGACGAGTACGAGCGGGCCCGCCGCCGGGCCGCCCCGTCTGTGACCGTGCAGCGCTTCGGAACCCTGGCGCCACCCGGTGACCGGAGGCCGTTGTCGGTTCGCGCAGCGAGCCTGGGCGCCGCGGCCCAGGCCGCGGGCGTGACGCTCGACCGCCATGTGGTCGCCGCCCTGAACGGCGACCAGATCAGCCGCGACGCCGAGCTGCCGCTCGCCGCGGGCGACCGCGTGGCCTTCCTCGCCGCGGACGCGGGAGGCTAGGTCATGCCCCTGCACGGCGCGGTTCGGGCGGTCCGGGTTCCGCTCGTGGGATCGGTGTCGGCGACGGACGCCTGCCTGCTGTTCCGCGACGACCCGCATCCGTTTGCGCTCAGCGGAGCCTGGGCGGGCGGCGGTGTGCTCGCGGGCTCCGAGCCGGTCGAGGTCGCGGCGGGCGACGCGGATCCCTTCGAGCTGCTCGATCGCCAGCCGCAGGTCAGCGACACGAGCGAGGACGTGGTAGGGGGAGGCTGGTTCGGCTACCTGGGCTACGGCCTGGGAGCCCGGCTCGAGCCCGTGCCGCCGCCCCCGCCCCGCCCCGCGCCGCTCCCGCCGTTCGCGCTGGCTTTCTACGACCACCTCCTGCGCCTCGATGCGGCCGGGCGCTGGTGGTTCGAGGCACTGTGGAGCGACGCTCGCGACGCGGCGCTGCGGCGGCGCCTCGAGCTGCTGCAGGACCGGCTCGCCAACGGCCCGGAACGGCGACCGGTGCAGGTCGGCTCGCTCGCGCCGGTGCCCCCCGGGGCCGCCGGGCACGTTGCCGCGGTGCAGGTCTGCCGCGAGCGGATCGCGGCCGGGGAGATCTTCCAGGCGAACATCTGCCTCCGCCTCGAGGGGCGCTGGGAGGGGGACGCGGTCGACCTGTACGCGCGCGGCGCCGGGGCGCTGCGGCCGCGTCACGGAGCGCTGCTTGCCGGACCCTGGGGCGCCCTGTGCAGCCTGTCTCCCGAGTTGTTCCTGCGACGGCGCGGGCGACAGGTGACCAGCGAGCCGATCAAGGGCACCGCTCCCCGCGGCGTGAACGCGCCCGCAGCGCTGGCCGCGTCAGTGAAGGACCGGGCCGAGAACGTGATGATCGTCGACCTGATGCGAAACGACCTGGGCCGGGTCTGCGAGTACGGCTCGGTGGAGGCGCCCGCCCTGCACGAGCCCCGCCCCGCCCCGGGCGTCTGGCATCTCGTGTCGACCGTGACCGGGACCCTTCGGCCGAAGGTCGGGGACGGCGATCTCGTGCGCGCCAGCTTCCCGCCCGGGTCGGTGACCGGCGCCCCGAAGATCCAGTCGATGCGGGTGATTGCCGAGCTGGAGGCCACGGGGCGCGAGGCGTACACGGGCGCGATCGGTTACGCGAGCCCGGTCGCGGGGATGGAACTGAACGTGGCCATCCGCACGCTGGAGACACGAGGAGAGCGCATCTGGCTGGGAGCCGGCGGCGGCATCGTGGCCGACTCGGAGCCCGAGCGCGAGCTGGAGGAGTGCCTGATGAAGGCGCGTCCGCTCGTGGCTGCCGTCGGAGGCTCGCTCGCCGAGCCGGCCCGGACGCGGCCCGACGCCGGCCCGGCCCCGACGCCGGCGCTCGCCGGCTCAGCGGAGCGCCCGGATCCGGCACAAGGCGTCCTCGAGACCCTCCTCGCCCGTGACGGCGAGGCGCTGGACGCCGACGCCCACCTGGCCCGCCTCGCCCGCAGCGTCGAGCTGCTCTACGGCCAGGAGCTGCCCGCCGGCCTGGCCGAGCGGCTCCAGCTGGCGGCTCAGGACGCCGGCCGGCAACGCGTGCGGGTGCTCGTGTCGCCAGGGCCCGGCCGGGTCGCGAGCGTGGAGATCGAGACGCAGGCCGTCCCCGCGGACGCACCGCGGGAGCCCGTGACCCTGGCACCGGCGCTGCTCCCCGGGGGCCTGGGCGCGCACAAGTGGCGCGACCGGCGGCTCTTGGCGGAGCTCGAGGGCCGGACCGGGGCCGTCCCGCTGCTGACCGACCTGGACGGCGAGGTGCTGGAGGCGGCCTGGGCGAACGTGTTCGTGGTCGAGGGCGAGGCGCTCACCACCCCTCCGCTCGACGGGCGCCTGCTCGCCGGGACGGTGCGCGCACGGCTGCTGGCCGGCGCGCCGGCGATCGGGTTCGAGATCCGGGAGGAGCCGCTGTCGCTCGAGCGGCTGAGCGGGGCGGACGAGGTGCTGCTGAGCTCCTCGGTTCAGGGCGTACGGGCCGCTGTGCCGCCGGGCGGGCGCCCCGCCCGGTTCGAGGCCGGCGCCCGGCTGCGCGATCTGCTGATCGACTCCGGCCGGCTCGCGGAGGTCCGGTGACTACCCCCGGCGGCTATTTCGGGCGGGCCCTGGTGGTCGACGCCGGCGACGGCTCGGCGGAGACGCTGCCGCTGCCCGAGGACGTGCTGCGTAGCTGCATCGGCGGCGCCGGCCTGGGCGCTTGGCTGATGCACCGGCTCGCCCCGCCGCAGGTGGAGCCGCTAGCGCCCGAGGCGCCGCTGGCCTTCGTCTTCTCGCCGCTCGTGGGCACGCCGCTGACCACCAGCGCCAAGTTCGCCGTGGTGTCGAAGTCGCCGCTCACCGGTCTGCTGAACGATGCGCTGGCCTCGAGTCACTTTGCGATCGCCGGCAAGCTCACCGGACACGACGCCCTGGTCATCCGCGGGGCCTGCGAGGAGCCCTCGGTTCTGCTCGTGGACCGCGACGGACCCCGGCTCGAGCCCGCGGGGGACCTGTGGGGGCTGGCGGCCGACCAGGCGGAGTCCCGCCTGCGCGAGCGCTGGGGCGCCGGCTGGCGGGTGGCGGCCATCGGCCCCGCCGGCGAGCGACTCGTGCGCTACGCGACGGTGTCGCACGACGGCCGCCACGCCGGGCGCGGCGGGCTGGGTGCCGTGCTGGGCTCCAAGCGGGTGAAGGCCGTGGCCGTGCGGAGCGCGGGGGTAAAGGCCCCTCTGGCCGACCCGGAGCGCGTGCTGCAGGCGGCCCGGGAGCTGCGCGAGCGCTCGTTCGGGCCCGCGACCGCAAAGTACCGCGAGCTCGGCACCCTGGCCAACCTCCTCTCGTTCAATGCGATCTCCACGCTGCCCACGCGCAACTTCCGGGAGGCGAGCTTCGAGGAGGCGCCCCGCCTGGCGGCGGAGGACCTGCAGGAGATGCGTGAGGTCGCGCGCGACTATTGCGCCTCCTGCACCATCGGCTGCGAGCACATCTACGCCGCCCCCGGCGGCCGCCAGACACGGGTGGAGTACGAGAACGTGTTCGCGCTCGGGCCGCTCTGCGGCGTGTCCGATCCCGACTCGGTGCTCGAGGCCAGCGCCCGCTGCGACGAGCTGGGGGTGGACACGATCTCCGCCGGAGGGACGATCGCCTGGGCCATGGAGTGCGCCGAGGAGGGCCTGATCGACGCGCCGTGGCTGCGCTTCGGAGACGCCGGCGCGATGCTGAGGGCGCTCGAGGAGATCGGGGCCCGCGAGGGACTGGGGGAGCTCTTGGCCGAGGGGTCGCGACGCGCCGCGGCGACCGTCGGCGGCGACGCCGAGGCCTTCGCGCCGCACGTGAAGGGCCTCGAGCTTCCCGGCTACGAGCCGCGCACGCTGCACGCCATGGCGCTCGGTCTGGCCGTGAACGCCCGCGGCGCCGACCACAACCGATCCGGCGCCTACGAGGCCGACCTCTCCGGGGACCTCGACCGGCTGTCGGGAGGCGAGGGCCACGTCGCGGCCGCGGTGGAGACCGAGGACCGGGCGGCCGTGATGGACTCGCTCATCCTGTGCAAGTTCCTGCGCGGGGTCTTCGAGGACCCCTTCCCCGACTGGGCCGACCTGCTGCGCCCGATCACCGGCTGGGACGTCGATGGCGAGGAGCTGCGCGCGACCGCGCGGCGCATCGTGCTGGCCAAGCGCCTATACAACCTGCGCGAGGGCTGGACCCGCGAGGAGGACTGGCTACCGGAGCGCTTTCTCGCCGAGCCGCTCGAGCTCTCCTCGGGCCGCAAGGCCGCGCTCACCCCGGACCGGCTCACCGCGATGATCGACGCCTACTACGACCGGCGCGGCCTCGATCCGAGCGGCCGCCCCCTGCCCGCGACCCTC
Source organism: uncultured Thermoleophilaceae bacterium (assembly GCA_963821275.1). Lineage (GTDB taxonomy): Bacteria > Actinomycetota > Thermoleophilia > Solirubrobacterales > Thermoleophilaceae > JACVRW01. Next base: position 366,935 of record CAWGDF010000008.1, on the reverse strand, counting down.
GCCGAGCTGGATCTGGATCGGCTCGACGCCATCGCCACTTGAGCTCCGGGACACGAGAGTTCTTCACCGTCCGCCGGGTCTCGGAGGCGCTCGACGGCTTTCGCCCCATGCGCCGGACCGCCCCCGAGCAGGTGGAGACCGCGCAGGCCCGCGGCCGGGTGCTCGTCGACGACGTGACCGCGGCCGGCGACCTGCCCGGCTTCGCGCGCGCAAGCGTGGACGGCTACGCGGTCCGCGCGCGAGACACCTTCGGGGCCTCTGAGGGGCTCCCCACGCTGCTCGACCTGCATGGAAGCGTCCCGATGGGCGTCGCTCCCGAGATCCCGCTGCCGGCGGGCGGGGCGCTGGGCATCGCCACCGGGGGCGCCCTGCCGCGCGACGCCGACGCAGTCGTGATGGTCGAGCACACGGCCGAGACCATGCCGGGCTCGATCGAGATCAACCGTCCCGCCGCGCCGGGGGACGGTGTCGTGCGCCCGGACGAGGACCGCGCCGCGGGTGCTCGCGTCGCCGCCGCCGGACGGCCCCTGCGCGCCCAGGAGCTGGCCCTGCTGACCGGCGCCGGCGTCACGCGCGTGCAGGTGTACGCGCGCCCCCGGGTGGCCATCCTCTCCACCGGCGATGAGCTGGTGCCCGCGGCCGAGCGGCCCCCCGCGGGCCGGGTGCGTGACTCCACCTCCGCCGGTCTCGCCGCACTGGTGGAGGAGGCGGGCGGGCAGCCGGAGCTCCGCGGCATCGTGCCCGACGACCGCGAGCGGCTGCGGACCGCGCTCGAGGAGGCCGTCGCCGTGGCCGACGTCGTGGTGGTGTCGGCCGGCTCGTCCGTGGGGGCGCGGGACTCCACGGCCGCCGCCGTCGCCTCGCTCGGGCCTCCTGGGATCTGGTGTCACGGTCTGCGCCTCAAGCCCGGCAAGCCCACGCTGTTGGCCGAGGCGGGCGAGGTCCCGCTGATCGGCCTTCCCGGCAACCCGCAGTCGGCCCTGGTGGTGTTCCGGCTGCTGGGCATGGACGTGGTACGACGCGTGGGAGGCTGCGTCAGCCCTCCCCCTTCGCGGACTGTGAGTGCCCGCCTGGAACGCGACGTGCCGTCCGCGGCCGGGCGCTACGACGTGGTGCAGGTCCGGCTCGAGGGAGACCTGGCGCTACCGGTCTTCGGCCGCTCGGCGCTCCTGTCGCCTCTGGTGAGCGCCGACGGCTTCGTGCGCGTCGACGAGGACGCGGGCGGCCTCTACGCGGGCGCCGAGGTCCAGGTGGAGCTGTACGGGTGACGACGGGCGGGCGCCACTTCCTGCACGACGTGCCGCTCGACGCGGCCTTCGAGCGCTGGGCCGAGGCGCGCCGCGCGACCGAGTGCCCGGAACGGCTCCCGGTGGTGCGGCTCCCCCTGGAGCAGGCCGCGGGGCGGGTGACCGCGGAGCCCGTGTGGGCGGGCCGCTCCTCGCCCCCCTTCGACGCCGCGGCCATGGACGGCATAGCGGTGCGGGCCGAGGACACCGTGGGCGCGGGTGAGAGCTATCCAGTCTCGCTCGCTCCAGAGGCCTACGAGGTCGTGGACACCGGCGATCCGCTCGAGGGCGGCTACGACGCCGTGATCATGCGCGAGCACGTTCACTTCGCCGACGGCGCCGCTGAGATCCGGGCCGCCGCCTCCCCCTACCAGCACGTGCGCTCGATCGGTGAGGACGTGACCGCGACCGAGCTGCTGCTCCCGGAGGGCCACCGCCTGCGGGCCGTGGACCTGGCCGCCATCGGAGCCTCCGGCGCGACCGACGTGGCGGTGCGGCGGGCGCCGCGGGTGGCCGTGCTGCCGACCGGAGACGAGCTGCGCCCGCTGGGCGAGGCGCCCGGCCCTGGCCAGATCCCGGACACCAACTCGCTGATGCTCGCCCTGCAGGCCGAGGCGGCGGGTTGCGAGGCCCGGCGGCTGCCGATCACCCCGGATGACCCCGACGTGATCGCTGCGGCGGTGCGGGAAGCGGCCGCTTGGGCCGACCTGGTGCTGATCGGCGCGGGCTCCTCGGCCGGGCGGGATGACTACACCGCCGCGGTCGTGGAACGGAGCGGCCGTCTGGCCGTGCACGGCGTGGCGGTGAAGCCCGGGCACCCGGTGGTGTTGGGTGTGGTGGAGGCCACGCCGGTGATCGGCGTGCCCGGCTATCCGGTGTCGGCCGCGCTCACCTTCGACATCTTCGCCGCGCCCCTGCTCAGCGCGCTGGAGGGCGCCGGCCCGGCGCGGCGCCCGCGGGTGCGCGCCCGGCTGGCCCGCAAGCTGGCGTCGGCGATGGGGACCGACGACTGGGTGCGTGTGCGCCTGGGCCGGGTCGGGGACCGGCTCGTGGTCACGCCGCTCGCCCGCGGCGCCGGCATCCTCACCTCGCTGCTGCGGGCCGACGGCCTGCTGCAGGTTCGCGCCGACCAGGAGGGCCACCACGCCGGCGAGGACGTCGAGGTCGACCTGCTGCGGTCGCCGGAGGACCTCGAGCGCACCATCGTGGCGATCGGCTCGCACGACCTCGTGCTGGACCTCGCGGCCTCGCGCCTGCGGGCCGACGACCCCACGGTGACCCTGGCCTCCACCAACGCCGGCTCCCTGGGGGGCCTGGCCGCGCTCCGCGACGGGCTCTGTCACCTGGCCGGCTCCCACCTGCTCGACCCGGAGAGCGGCGCCTACACGCTGCCGTTCGTGGAGCGGGTTCTCCCCGGGCGCGACCTGGCCGTGATCCGTCTGGTGCACCGTGAGCAGGGGCTGATCGTGGCGCCGGGCAACCCGCTGGGCCTCACCGGCGTGGCCGATCTGGCGACGTCCGGGGTGCGCTACGTCAACCGGCAGCGCGGCGCGGGCACACGGGTGCTGCTCGATCACGAGCTGTCGCAGGCGGGTATCGGCCCCGAGGCGGTGCGGGGCTACGACCGCGAGGAGCACACCCACCTGGCCGTGGCCGCCGCGGTGGCCGCCGGGCGTGCTGACTGCGGCCTGGGCGTGCTGGCGGCGGCGCGCGCATTCGGGCTCGACTTCGTCCCCGTCGCCCGGGAGCCCTACGACCTCGTGCTCGAGCGGGAGACCGTGGATCATCCTCTGCTGACGCCGCTCTGGTCGCTGCTGGCCTCACCGGCGTTCAAGGCCGCGGTGGACGGGCTGGGCGGCTACGACACGGCCGAGATGGGCCGTCGGATCGTTTAGGGCGCCGCCCTAGTCGTGGGCCCGGGCCTCCCCGGCCCGCCGCCGCGCCTCCCGGGCGCGCTCACGCAGAGGATGGTCGGACCGGCGCTCGAGGTTTATCTCGACCAGCGTCGCGGCGGCCGCGGCGGCAGCCTCTGCCAGCAGGCATCCGGCGAGCGCGTCGCCCCGGACGCTGGGGCCAGCAGCGTTCGCCACCGCCGCCCCGAGCTCGGCGATCTCCGCCGCGGCCTCGGCGATCTCGGCCGGCGGCCGGCTGGCCTCCTCCAGCGCCGCCTCGACGCGCTCGGGGCGCTCCGGGTCGTCCTGCGGAAGGCGCAAAGCGTCGAACACCGTCTCGTAGGACGTCAGGTCGCGCTCGGCCAGCTCGAGGGCGGCAGCGCGCAGCGTGCGGGCCCGGCCCTCGCGCTCGGGGTCGCCCCCCGAGATCCCGGCCGCCATCTCCACCAGCGCCGCCGCCAGCGCGACGGTCACCGCCGACGAGGAGCCGCCGCCGGGCGCGGGCCGGGTGGAGGCCACGTCATCGAGGAACCGGGCCAGGGGCTGCTGGGAGAGACCGTTCACGGCGGCGATCGTAGACGCCGATACTCTCACGGACGATGGCGACCGCCACGGTTCTCGAGCGCTTCACCGACGAGCAGGTCGAGAGCTTCCAGCGCGACGGCTTCCTGATTGTCGAGGAAGGGCTGCTCTCACCGGGTGCCATCGAGGTGCTGCGCCAGCGCTTCGCCGCCCTGTTCGAGGGCGATTACGCCACCGGCATCGCGCCCGACGAGGTCAACTGGAAGGCCGGGCGCGACCCGGACGACGTGACCCGGCAGATCTGCAACGGCTGGCGCGCGGACGACGTGATCGCCGCCCAGGTCCTGAGTGAGCGCACGGGTCGCCTCGCCGCGCAGCTGATGGGTTACCGCGGCACCCGCATGCTGCAGGACAACTGCCTCTGGAAGCCGCCCGGCGCCCGCTCGCTGGGCCTGCACCAGGACGGCTCCTACGCCGGCTACCTCGTGCCGGCGGAGATGATCACCTGCTGGGTCGCCCTGGACGACACCCAGGCGCAGGGCGGCACGATCGAGTACATCCGCGGCTCGCATCGCTGGCCCCGGGTGCCTCCGGATCGCGCCAGCTTCCACGCCCCCGACGACTGGCTGGCGCCGCTGGCCGCCGCCACGCCCGAGGGCGTGAAGCCCGAGCGCGTGCCGGTGGAGGTCAAGGCCGGCGGCTGCGCCTTCCACCACTCGCTCACCTTCCACGGCTCGGGCCCCAACGAGGCAACCCGGGAGCGCCGGGCGCTGGTCTCGCACCTCGTCCCCGAGGAGACCCGCTTCCATCCCCGCGAGACCGACCTCATCTACTCGCGCTACCGGCGCCGCGGCGACCTCTCGCTGGACGAGTCCTACTTCCCGGTGGTCTGGGACGAGGAGGGCGGCCGCAGCGCATGGCTCGCCTCGCTGCCCGAGCTCCCGTAGCGACTACTCCAGGGACTCGGCCAGCAGCGTGGAGAGGTCCACCACGCGCATGTCGTCGCCGCGCTGGCGGACGCCGTCGTCCAGCATCACCGTGCAGAAGGGGCAGGCGACGGCCAGGGTGTCGGCGCCGGTCTCGGCCGCCTGCCGAGCGCGCTCCTCGTTGATCTTGCCGCCGCGCTCCTCCATCCACATGTGGGCGCCGCCGGCGCCGCAGCAGAAGGTCCGCTTGCCGCTGCGCTCCAGCTCGACCGGCTCTCCGACCGCGGCCACGAGCTCCCGCGGGTCGGCCATGACGTCGTTGTGGCGCGCGAGGTAGCAGGAGTCGTGGTAGGTGATGGCGCGGCCGTCGCCGGTGGGCTCGAGCCGCCCCTCGCGCACCAGCTCCGCGAGCAGCTCGGTGTGGTGGACGACCTCGTAGTTGCCGCCGAAGTCCGGATACTCGTTGCCGATCGTGTTGAAGCAGTGCGGGCAGCTCGCCACGACCTTGGTCACCCCGGCCTCGTTGAGCGTGCCCACGTTCTGCTCGGCGTAGGACTGGAACAGGTACTCGTTGCCCATGCGCCGCGCCGGGTCCCCGGTGCAGGACTCGCGCGGGCCGAGGATCGCGAAGTCGACGCCGGCCGCCTTCAGGAGCTTGGCGGTCGACTCGGCGGCGGTCCGCGCCCGCTCGTCGAACGAGGCCGCGCAGCCGACCCAGTAGAGCACCTCGGGAGGGGGGTCGCCGGGCTCGAGGACGCGCACGCCGAGCCGCTCCGCCCAGTCGGCGCGCTCGGTCTGCGGCTTGCCCCAGGGGTTGCCGGCCCGCTCGACGTCGCGCAGCATCGGCTCGGCCTCGGACGGGAAGCGCGACTCCATCATCACGAGATGACGGCGCAGGTCCACGATGTGGTCGACGTGCTCGATCGACACCGGGCATTCGCGCACGCAGGCGCCGCAGGTCACGCAATCCCACACGACGTTGTCGGTCACCGCCTCGGGCACGAGCGGGGAGGGCTCGAAGCCCTCGGCCCCACGGACCAGCGGCGGCCCCTCCTCGAACACCTGGTCGCGCAGGGCCATGATGAGCAGCTTCGGCGACAGCTCCTTGCCCGTCGCCCAGGCGGGGCACACGTCCTGGCAGCGCCCACACTCGGTGCAGGAGAAGGTGTCGAGCGTCTGCTTCCAAGTGAGGTCGGGCACGGTCCCGGCCCCGAAGCGCATCTCGTCGTCGGGAACGTCGAAGTGCAGCCGCTCCAGGTGCCCGCCCGGAGCCGTGCTCGCGAAGAACACGTTCACCGCCGCGGTGACGATGTGGAGGTGCTTGGAGTGGGGCAGGTAGGCGAGGAAGCTGAGGATCAGCAGGACATGGGCCCAGACGAAGACCCGCTCCAGGACCTCGGTCACGGAGTTGTCGGCGAAGAGGCCCGAAAGCGCGTCGGACACCGGGGACCAGCCGGCCGGCCACTCGTTCAGGCCCAGCGCGATACGCGTCGCGTGCCAGAGCAGGAGCGTGGTGACAATGCCCGCGATCAGGGCCAGGATGAGGTCGGCCTCGCCCAGGTGGCTGCCCTGGAAGCGGGCCGGGCGTTGCAGCTTGCGGATGCCCAGGGCTGACAGCACCCCGACGAGCACGAGCACGCAGAAGACGTCCACCAGCAGCGCGAACCAGCCCTGGTGCCCGAGCCAGGGCAGCGTGGCCTCGCGGTCCACCGCGCCGATCATTGCGATGACGATCGTCGGGGCCAGCACTAGGAAGCCCCAGAAGATCAGGGCGTGCATCAGGCCGGGCCCCAGCCGCTGGAGGAGCTTCCGCTGCCCGAGGACGATCTCGGCCTCGTTGCGGGCGCGCGCCGGCAGGTTGCCGGAGCGGTCGGCGGGCCGGCCCATCCTGATGAGGCCGACCAGCAGCTTGGCCCGGCGCCCGAACAGATAGCCGCTCAGGCCGAGGGCCGCCGCCAGCGCGACCGCTCCAAGCGCGACGTCTATGTGGTCCCCTTTCGCAGCTCGGCCGTGATCGCGGGGACGATCTCGGCGAGGTCGCCGATCACCGCGTAGTCGGCGCTCGCCATGATGGGCGCCTCGGCGTCGGAGTTGATTACGAGGATCTTCTTCGCCCCCTTGCAGCCCGCGATGTGCTGGGTGGCTCCGCTGATCCCGCAGGCGATGTAGAGGTCGGGCGAGACCTTGGTGCCGGTCTGTCCCACCTGGTCGGTGTGGGGGCGCCAGCCGGCGCTGGTCACGACCCGCGAGCATCCGACCGCCGCACCCAGCATCCCCGCAAGCTCCTCGAGGATCGCGAAGCCGTCGGCCGAGCCCACGCCGCGGCCGCCGCTCACGACCACCTTGGCGTCGGCGAGCGAGACCCCCGAGGTGACGGTGCTGACGTGCTCCGAGACCTGCACTGCGAGGTCGGCGTCGTCGAGGCCGGGGCCGAAGGCCTCGATGGCCGGCGGGTCGGAGTCGGCCGCGGGGTCCACCGCCACCGTGTGCGGCGCAACCGTGAGCAGAGCAGGCGAGCCGTGGAGGCGAGCCTCCTCGAGGAGGCTGCCGCCCCAGCGCACGCGTGTCACCTCGAGCGGCGAGCCGCTTCCGACCGCGCTGCAGTTCGCGGCGAACGGGAGGTCGAGGCGAGCCGCGACGTGGCTCAGCACCTCGTTGCCGCGATTGCTGCCCGCCGCCGCGACGGCGCTCGGCTCGAGCCGCTCTATCAGCTCGATCGTGCTCCGCGCCCAGCCGCCCGGAGCGTAGGCGGCCAGCCGCTCGTCCTCGGCCACGTGAGCGGTCGCCACCCCGTGGGCGCCCAGCTCCACCGCGGCCTCGCGTCCACCGTCGCCCACCAGGACCGCCTCGAGCGGCTCTCCGCCCGCGAGCTCGCGGGCGAGCGTCAGCGCCTGGAGGGACAGCTCGTCGACCCCTCCGCCGCCGTGCTCGACCAGGACCAGGACGGTCACCGGGCCACCCCCAGGTCGCGCATGACCTCCAGGACGGCCGGCGCCGCCTCGGGGCCGTTGCCGAGTATCTCCGCCTGCTTGCCCTGCCCGGGCGGCACGAGTAGGCGCACCATCTCGAGCCGTGACCCGGGCCGCTCCGGCGAACGCTGCTCGACCGGCTTCTGGCGCGCGCGCAGCTTCGCCGGCACCGACGGGTAGCGCGGCAGGTTGATGCCCTCCAGCACGGTCACGACCGCCGGGAGCGGAAGCAGGTACACGTCGCGCCCGCCGCTGACCTCCTGCTCACAGCGGACGCGCCCGTCCTCCACCGAGAGCCCCTTGAGTCCGGTGGCGACCGGCCGTCCGAGCGCGTGAGCCACGCGGATGCCCACCTGGAAGTTGCCCGAGTCGGCGGACTCGTTGCCGAAGACGATCAGGTCGAAGTCGCCGCCCGCCGCCTGCTCCTCCTCGATCGCGGCCAGGATTGCCGTCGCCGTGGCCTGCGGGTCCCATTCCTGGCCGTCGCCCGTCAGCAGTACACCGCGATCGGCTCCCGCGGCTATCGACTCGCGGATCTGCTCCTCGGCCTCCGGCGGGCCGAGCGTGAGCACGGTCACCTCGCCGCCGTGCTGCTCGACGAGCTTCACGGCCTCCTCGACCCCGCATTCCTCGTGCGGGCTGATCGTGAAGCCGAGGTGCCGCGTCTCGATCGCCTGCTCGTCGGCCGTCAGGACCATCCGCCCGCCCGTGAGCGGCACGCGCTTGACGCAGACCAGGACCCTCACGTCACGGCCGCGCCCGCCGCCTTCACCCGCTCGTTGTCGGGGTCGAACAACGGCGTGGAATCGGCGCGCTCCACGGTCACCGGGTAACGGTCGCCCATGTACAGCACGGACAGCTCCTCGCCAACGTTCGCGTGCTCGGGCGGCAGATAGGAGAGCAGGATGTACTTGCCCACGGACGGGCCGGCCCCGGCGCTCGTCACGAAGGAGCCGCGGCCCTTGCCATCGGTGAGCGGGTCGCCGTTGCGGGTGAGGATCGGCTCGCCCCCGAGCATGTAGCGCTGCTGCCCGCCGCTCGACGTGTGGTCGTCCACCGTGAGCGTGCACAGGATCGCGGCCGGGTCCTCCTCCCGGTGGCGGACGTGCGCCTCCTTGCCCACGAAGTCCTGCTCCTTGACCTTGCCCCAGGCCATCCCGGCCTCGACGACGTTGTACTCGCCATCGAGCTCGAAGCCGAAGGCTCGGTAGCACTTCTCGAGCCGCCCGGTGGTGGCGTACACGCCGATGCCGGCAGGCACGACGCCGTGGGGGCGGCCGGCCTCCCAGACGAGGTCCCAGAGCCGCGCCCCCTGCTCGATCGGCGCGTACAGCTCCCAGCCCAGATCGCCGACGTAGGAGATGCGCGAGGCCAGCACGCGCAGCGTGTCGACCTCGATGGTCCGGCAGGAGGCGAACGGAAAGTTCTCGTGCGATACGTCGTCGCTGGTGATTCCGGCCAGCACGTCGCGGGCGCGCGGGCCCCAGAGGCCGAGCGTGCACCAGCTCGACGTGAGGTCGAAGATCTGGGCCGTCCCGTCCTCCGCCAGGTGGTCCTTGAACCACTTGAAGTCGGCCATCCCGTGGGCGCCGCCCGTGACCACCCTGAAGTGCTCTTCGCCGAGGCGCATGATGGTCAGGTCGGAGCGGAAGCCGCCGCCGGGGCCGAGCACCGGCGTGTAGACCACGCGGCCGATCTTCACGTCCATCTGCCGCATCGCCACCCGCTGCACGCTCTCGAGAGCACCCGGTCCCACGATGTCGAAGACGCAGAACGCAGTCAGGTCGAACACCGCCACCCGATCCCTCATCGCCAGGTGCTCGGCGTTGATGATCGGCGACCACCAGCGCGAGTCCCACTCCGCCTCGCGGCCGTTCACCTGATCGTCGAACTCCTCCAGCAGCGGCTCGTTCGACGCGTACCAGTGCGGGCGCTCCCAGCCGGCGGCCTCGAAGAAGACGGCGTCCAGCTCGCGCTCGCGCTCGTAGAAGGGCGGCAGCCGCAGCGGGCGGTTGGACGCCCACTGCTCGCCCGGATGGACTATCCCGTAGGTCTTGTTGAAGCCCTCGGCGGCGCGGGCCTTGACGTGAGCGACGCTCTTCTGGTGCTCGTAGAAGCGGGCGACGTCGGACGCCTGGAGGTCGATCTCGGGCTCGCCACCGACCATCCACTCGGCGAGCGCGCGGCCCACGCCCGGACCCTCCTTCACCCACACCGCCGCGCCGGACCAGAGCCCGGCGACCTCGGGCGTCTCGCCCAGGATCGGCATGCTGTCCGGGGTCAGCGACAGCAGCCCGTTGATCGCGTACTTGATGCCCACGGACTCGTCGCCCACGATCTCCGGCATCAGCTCGAGCGCGTGCTCCATCTGCTGCACGAAGTCGCTCTCGGTGAAGGGGAACTCGGTGGGCGAGAGCGCGGCCTCCTCCACCGGGGGGATGTCGTCGGGGTCGTGGAGGATCGGGCGGTGGGCGTAGGAGCCCACCTCGAGCCCCGTGCCGTCCTGGCGCTCGTACATGTTCGTGTCCATGTCCCGGACGATCGGGAAGTCGATCGCGCTCTTGGCGTCCGCGAAGCGCGGCACCGGGCCGATGTCGATCATCTGGTGCACGGCCGGGGTCAGCGGGATGGACGCACCCGCCATGCGCGCCAGCCGCGGGCTCCAGACGCCGCAGCAGACCACCACCACCTCCGTCTCAACGTCGCCCCGGCTGGTGCGAAGGCCGCTCACGCGCCCGCCCTCGACGTCGATGCCCAGCACCTCGGTGTTCGCCGACACGGTGAGGGCGCCCAGCTCCTGAGCCTGCTCGCGCATCAGCGTCCCGGCCCGCAGCGAGTCGACCACGCCCACGCCGGGCGAGTAGAAGCCGCCGACGATCACCTTCTCGTCGATGTAGGGCACCAGGTCCTTGACCTCGTCGGGGGTCAGTAGGGACACCGGCCCCACTCCCCACGACGCGGCCGAGGACATCCTGCGCTGCAGCTCCTGCATGCGCTCCTCGGCGCGGGCCACCTCGATGCCGCCGCACTCGGTGAGCACGTCCAGCGCGCGGTACTGCGCGAGGCTGTCACCCGTCAGCGAGGTCATCTCGCGCGAGTGGTCGACCGGATAGATGAAGTTGGACGCGTGCCCGGTCGAGCCGCCGGGGTTCGGCAGCGGTCCCTTGTCGATCAGGACGAGGTCCCGCCAGCCCAGGCGGGCGAGGTGGTGCGCGAGGCTGTTGCCTACGATGCCGGCGCCGATGACCACCGCACGGGCGGTCGCCGGAAGGGAGCTCGCTGGTTCGGGTCGGTCAGCCACTGATCACCTCGCCTTCGGTCTGATATATCACACTCGAACGGAGTCCCGACGAGTGAAGGCCGCCACGATCTCACGCTGGAACGCCAGTATGTGCTCCTGCATGAGCGAGCGGGCCCGGGGCCCGTCGCGCGTCACCAGGGCGTGGAGCATCTCGCGCTGATCGTGTACCGCGGTCCAGAGGCCGGGCACGCGGTCGATGACGAGGTACCAGATCCGCAGCGAGAGGGCGAAGTAGCCCTCGAGGGTGTCGAGCAGGTAGGGGTTACCGGCCGCCTCCCAGGCCAGCCGGTGGACGCTCTCGTCGATCCGCATGAGCGTGTCGCTGTCCTCGGGATCGAGCCCTTCCAGGTCCGTGAGCAGGGCTTCTGCGCGGGCGCGCCCCTCGTTCTCCATTCGCATCGCCGCCAGCTGAGCGGCGTGGCCCTCGAGCTCGGCTCGGACCTCGGTGATGTGCACGATGTCGGCCACGTTGACCTCGGTGACGTACGTCCCGCGCCGCGGGCGGACCTCAACGAGGTTCTCGAGCGCGAGCCGCTTGATCGCCTCGCGCAGCGGGGTGCGCCCGATCTCGAGGTCTCGCATCAGCCGGTCCTCGATGAGTGCCGTGCCGGGAGGAAGCTGCAGGGTGACGATCTGGTCGCGGACCTCGAAGTACGCGCGATCGGCGATCAGCCGGCGGGCGGGAGCGTCCCCTGGGGCCGGTGGGCGGGGCGGGTTGACCCCCGCTGCCCTCACGTGATATTTCAGACCTGTGCGTCACGCGATATCGCTCTCGGACGACCCGCTGCCCGCAGTGGCCGCCTCGCCATGATACGAGGCCCGATCGACTTCGCGCTCGTCACATATCAGTTCGAGGCCGGCGTGCCCAGCGACCGGAGATGAGCCTGATCGGATCCCCAGAGCGCACCTCGTCCGACAGCGGGCCGCAGGCCGAGCGATCGCTGATCGAGGCGCTGCGCCGCCCGCGCTACGAGATGCTCCCCCTCGACGGCGTTGCCGACGCGGTCCACGCGCACGTGCCGCGCGAGGTCAAGCTCACGATCACCGCGTCCCCGAGCAAGGGGCTCGACGCGACGCTGGAGCTGGCGGACCAGCTGAGCCGCGACGGTTACGCGGTCGTGCCGCACCTCTCGGCCCGCTTGGTGCGCGACCGGTCGCACCTCGAGGAGGTGATCCGGCGGCTGGAGGCGGCGGGGGTGCGCGAGGTGTTCGTGATCGCCGGAGACGCCCCCGAGGCGGCCGGCGAGTTCCCGGGCGCGGCCGGCCTGCTGTCGGCGATCGACGAGCTGCACGACCGCTTCGCCGAGATAGGCGTCGCGGGCTATCCGGAGAGCCATCACTTCATCAGCGACGAGACCACGATCGAGGCGATGTTCGAGAAGGAGCCGATGGCGACGTACATCGTCAGCCAGATCTGCTTCGACGCGGAGGTGATCGCGACCTGGGTCCGCCGGGTGCGCGACCGCGGCACCTTCCTGCCGATCTGGATCGGGGTCCCCGGCGCCGTGGACAACCGCAGGCTCCTGCGCACCTCCATGAAGATCGGCCTGGGCCAATCGGCCCGCTTCCTCAGGGCGCACGGAGGCTTCCTCCGGCGCCTGCTTCTCCCCCGGCGCTACACGCCCACCAAGCTGCTCCGCCAACTGGCCCCTGCCTTCGCCGATCCGGCCGCCCGGATCGCAGGCATCCACATCTATACGTTCAACGAGCTCGAGCAAACCGAGCGCTGGCGGCGGCAGCTCGTCGACCGGCTGACCCGACAGTAACCAGGAGGCGCACCGTGGCCCAGACCAACGACATCCCCGGAGTCCTGCTCTACACCCGCCTCAAGAAGTCGCCGTACTTCTACGCGTCGCGGCGACACGGCCCGAAGCTGTACAGCACCTACAACCACCACTACCACCCGCGGCACTACGGCGACCCGGTCGAGGAGTACTGGCAGCTGCTCAACGGCGTGACGCTGTGGGACGTCGGCGGGGCCGAGCGGCAGATCGAGATCAGCGGCCCCGACGCCTTCGACTTCACCAACCTCCTGGTGGCGCGCGACCTGAACAAGTGCCAGGTCGGGCAGTGCAAGTACGTCTTCAACACCCTCCCGGACGGCGGCATCATCAACGACCCGGTGCTGCTGCGCGTGGAGGAGAACCGCTTCTGGCTCTCGCTTGCCGACAGCGACGTCGAGCTCTGGGCCCGCGGCGTGGCCTACGGCAACGACTACGACGTGACGGTGAAGGAGATCGACGTCGGGCCGGTGCAGGTGCAGGGGCCGAAGTCGAAGGACGTGATGGTCGACCTGTTCGGCGACGAGCATCCTCGAGATCCCGTACTACTTCGTGCGGCCGTTCGAGGTCGACGGAATGCGCGTGCTGGTCTCGCGCACCGGCTACACCGCCGAGCTGGGCTACGAGATCTACCTGTACGAGGCGAGCAAGAACGGCACCCGGCTCTGGGAGGCCGTGCTCGAGGCGGGCAAGCCCCACGACCTCGCGGTGATCGGCCCCTGCCACATCCGCCGCATCGAGGGCGGCATCCTCGCGCTCGGCTGCGACATGTGGTTCGACACGAACCCCTACGAGGTCGGAATGGGCTACGACTGGATGGTCGATCTCGAGCAGGGCGCCGACTTCATCGGCAAGGACGCACTGCACCAGATCAAGATGGAGGGCCCCAAGCGCCAGCTCATCGGCGTCGAGATCGAGGGGGCCAACCTGGGCTCCTTCAACGACGGCTCGATGATCGACGTGTTCCGCGTCCACAAGGACGGCAAGCGGATCGGCGAGGTGACCTCGGCCTGCTAGTCGCCGCGGCTCGAGAAGAACATCGGCTACGCGATGGTGCCGACCGAGCAGTCCGAGCTGGGCACCGAGTACGAGATCGAGAAGCCCGACGAGACGGTCGGCGCCGTCGTGGTGCCGAAGCCGTTCGTCGACCCCGAGAAGGAGACGCCGAAGCAGGAGGTCGCGAGCGGACGCCGGCTCCTAAAGCGGAGAGCCCCGCCGGGGCGGGGCTCTCTCAGACAGCGACGTCGTCAGGCGCGGTGGCTCAGCTGCTTCCCAGCCACTGCTGCACCTTGTCCTGGTTTTCCTTCACCCAGTCCTGGCCTGCCTGCTCGGGATCCTGCTTGTCGCCGGCGATCGCCTTGGCGACCGCCTCCTGGTCGGTGTTCGTGAGCTTCATCCGCTTCAGCACGGGGTACGCGGGCGAGCCGCTGTCGGCGAACTTCTTGCTGAAGAGCTTCTGGATGTTGGTCTCGATGTACTCGCACTTGTACTGCTCCGGGTCGCCGCCTGCCTTGGCGTCCTCCTTGCAGCCCTTGAAGATGGGCGGCAGCTTGACCTCGGCGAGGTCGTACTGCTGGTTGAGGTACTGCGGCGTGTACCAGTAGAAGAGCACCGGCTCCTTCTGCTTGTAGGCCTGGCTCCAGCGCGCGACCTGGGCCGGCTCGGCGCCCGCGGTCACGTGCTTGAGGTTGAGGTCGAGCGCCTCGATCAGCTCCTTGTCCTTCTGGACGTAGGACGGGTCGCCTCCGAGGAACTTGCCCTGGTCACCCGTCTCGGGGGTCGCGAACAGGTCCTCCTTCCCCTTCAGGCCCTTCCAGGACTTGAACTCCGGGTGCTCGTCCATCAGGTACTGCGGGATGAACCAGCCGATGTGCCCGATCACGCCCAGGGGGCCGCCCTTGACCACGCTGCCCTGCTGGTCGACGTACTTCTTGTACTCGTCGACGTGCTCCCAGTCCTCGAGCACCGCGTCGGTCTTGCCGTCGGCCATCGCCTGGAAGGCCGGGATCTCGGTGATCTTGGTGATCTCCACCTCGCAGCCCAGCTCGTCCTCGAGCACGGCCTTGGCGATGTAGGTGTTGGCCGTCGAGCCGGACCAGGCCTGCTCGTTGAGGACGACCTTGCCGCAGTCCTTACCGCCGGAGGCGCTCTGGTCGCCGCCGCCCGCGGGCTCCTCCTCCTTCTCCTCGCCGCACGCCGCGATGAACAGCGCCAGCGCGACCGTCAGCGCGACGATCCACACGCGCTTGCTGCGCGTCTTCCTCCACTCACCCATCAAGCACTCCCTCCTCATAGTTGAAGTCGACGTCTCCGTAGCGTCCATCCTCCTCCGGGCCCGCGGCCGCTGCGCCGCTCTCGCGCCCCTCGCCGCCCCTGGGTGACCCGGTCGAGCGCGATGCCGAGCGCAAGGATCGCCAGCGACGCCACCACCCCTGCGCCGAACTCGTTGCGCTGCAGGCCGCGCGCGATCTCGTCGCCGAGCGCCCCGGACCCGACGAGACCGCCGATCACCACGACCGCCAGGACGAGAATGATGCCCTGGTTGACCCCCAGCATGATGCTGTCGCGAGCGAGCGGCAGCTTGACCTTGGCGAGCACCTGCCTCCGTGACGCGCCGAACGCCGAGGCCGCCTCCACCGCATCCGCCGGCACGCCCCGCAGGCCCGACGTGACCAGCCGGATCACGACCGGGACCGCGTACAGCACCGACGCCACCACCCCCGGCACCCGCGACACCGGCATCAGGTAGATGAACGGGATGATGTAGACGAGCTGGGGCAGCGTCTGCAGCGTGTCGAGCAGCGGCCGCAGCAGCTTCTCCACCCGCGGGCTCTCCGCCGCCCAGATGCCCACCGCCACGCCGAGCGCCACCGCGAGCGCGGTGGCCACCACGACCTGCGAGGCCGTGTCCATGGCCAGGTCCCACACCCCCATGACGCCGATGGCGGCCAGCATCAGGAAGGCGATCAGCGCCGGCCGCGTTCCGCTCACCACCAGCGCGATCGCGGTAAGCCCGCCCAGCACCACGAACCACGGGGTCTCCACCAGGAAGACCCGAAGCGGCTCGAGCAGGCGCTCGAGTATGAAGTTCCCGATCGGCTCGGTGATGCCGAAGATGAACGACGCCGGGTCCTGCACGTAGTCGAGCACCGACTGGATCCAGCCGCGCAGGGTGTCATCGATGGTGGCCTGGTACACGAACGTGGCCGTCTCGAATTCGTCCGGGTAGATCGCGTCGGCCCCCAGCGCCCGGGCGACGCCGACGATGAGCACGATCGCGCGCGAAGGTGGCGAGCGTGGCGAGCCGCGCGCGCCGCCTTCCCTCCTCCGTCAGGTGCCGGCGGGCGGGGTCGGTGCGCTCGGCGATCGCCGACGTGGCCCGGTCGAGGGCGATCGCCATGATCACGATCGCGATGCCGGCCATCAGCGCCAGCGCCGGGTCGGAGTAGAGCCCGTTCGTCACGACGTCGCCCAGCCCGCGGCCGCCGATCAGGCCGGCGATCACCACGAGCGAGAGAGCGAACATGATGGTCTGGTTCACCGACAGCAGAAGCTCGCGCCGGGCCAGCGGCAGCTGCACCTTGAACAGCGTCTGGGCCCGGGTGGCGCCCATCGCCTTGGACGCCTCCACCGAGTCCGCGGTGACGTTGCGGATCCCGAGCGCGGTGATGCGCACCGCGGGCGGGACGGCGTAGATCATCGTGCAGATCACGGCCGCGGCCGGGCCGACCGAGAACAGGATCACGATCGGCATCAGGTAGGCGAAGGCGGGCACGATCTGCATCGCGTCGAGAGCCGGAGTGATGGCGCGCAGGAAGCGCTCGTTGCGCCCGGCGATCACGCCCAGCGGCATGCCGATCGCCAGCGAGAGCAGCACCGCGGCGGACATCAGCGCCAGGGTCTGAATGCTCTCCTCCCAGAGGCCCATCAGCGCGAAGGACACGAACGCGCCGAAGACCACCAGGGCCGCCCGCCAGCCGCCGAAGCGCAGGACGATCAACACCGCCGCCGCGATGGTGCCCACCCAGGTGAGCCACAGGAGAACGTCGTTCAACGCCGTGACCAGCCACTCGGCCAGCGCCCGGAAGCCGTCGAAGATCGCGAAGATCACGTTGGGGTCCTGGGCGGTGCGCTCCTCGAGCAGCCACGTCTGCAGGCTGTCCAGCCGCTCCGGCAGCGCCTGCCAGGTGAGCGACTCCGGCCAGGGGAACTCGTCCCGGAACAGGACGAGCGCCACGAGCATCACCAGCACGATCAGGCCGACCTGCGCCGGCCGGCCGCGCCACCGCGACGAGGGCGCCGCGAGAGCCGGGGCGGCGATCCTTCCGCTAGCGACCGCCACCGGAGGCCCCGGGCCCTTCTGCCATGGCGCCCAGCACGGCCACCCGGTCGACCACGCCCACCACCCGTCCGTTCTCCACCGCCCGCACCGGGCGCTCGCTCGCCGCCACGGCGTCGACCGCGTCCTTCACCGTGGTGCCCACGTCGAGCTCAGGGCCGTCCTGCTCCTCGCCGGGTCGCGGGTCCCGCATGATCCAGCGCAGGGTGAGGACGTGGGTGCGCGGGATGTCCCGCACGAAGTTGGCGACGTAGTCGTCGGCCGGCGAGCCCGACGAGCTCCTCGGGAGTGCCCAGCTGCACTATGGCGCCGTCGCGCATGATCGCGATGCGGTCGCCGAGGCGCAGGGCCTCCAGCAGGTCGTGGGTGATGAACAGCATCGTCTTGCCCGGTCTCGGCCTGCAGCCGGATGACCTCGTCCTGCATGTCGCGGCGGATCAGCGGGTCGAGGGCGCTGAAGGGCTCGTCGTAGAGCATCAGCTTGGGGTCGACAGCAAACGCGCGCGCCACGCCCACCCGCTGCTGCATGCCGCCGGACAGCTGGTCGGGGAACTGGTTGGCGGCGTCCTCCAGACCGACCAGGCCCAGCATCTCCCGGGCCCGTTCCAGCCGCTCGGCCTTCGCCACGCCCTGGATCTCGAGCCCGAAGGCGACGTTCTCGATCACGGTCCGGTGGGCCAGCAGGCCGAAGTGCTGGAAGACCATCGACACCGTGTGGCGGCGCAGCTCACGCAGCTCGGCCGTGCTCGGCCGCCATCACGTCCTGTCCGGTGATCCGGATCTGCCCGGCGCTCGGCTCGATCAGGCGGATGAGGGTGCGCGCGAGCGTGGACTTGCCCGAGCCCGAAAGGCCCATCACCACGAACACCTCGCCGGGGAGCACCTCGATCGACACGTCGCGCACCGCCACGACGCAGCCGGTCTTCTCGCGCAGCTCGGCTCGCGGGAGGTCGGCCTCGGGCGTGCCGACGAGCCGGTCCCCGTTCGGCCCGAACACCTTCCACACCCCTTCGGCGCTCACCAGCGGCTCGTCCCCGCGCGCGTGGCCCTGCGGCGCCTCGACGGTTCCCGCGGCCGCATCGCCGTTCGCATCGGTCATTCCCGGGTCATGATATATCTGCACTCAGTCGCCGCGCCAGCGTCACACCCCTCAGGCGGCGCGGCTTCAAGCGGTCCTAACAATGGCCGCGCCCGCAGGGCGCTCCGTGCGTCACTTCGCCGCGGCCGGCGCCGCCGCCTCCTCCCCGTGGCGGTAGTAGGGCACCGGCTCGGCCTCCAGCGGGGTGTTCCCGAGGATCAGGTCCGCCGCCTTCTCCGCGGCCATCATCACCGGCGCGTAGATGTTCCCGTTGGTCACGTAGGGGAACACCGCCGCGTCCACCACGCGCAGGCCCTCGACGCCGTGCACCCGCAGGGACGTGGGGTCCGTGACCGCCATCTCGTCGGTGCCCATCCGGCAGGTGCAGGAGGGGTGGAGCGCCGTCTCGGCGTCCTTGGCCACCCATTCGAGGATCCGCTCGTCGCCGTCGACCTCGGGGCCGGGCGACAGCTCGCCGCCGTCGAGGTCCGCCCAGGCGGGCTGGGCCAGGATCTTCCTCGTCACGCGGATGGCCTCGATCCACTCGCGCCGGTCGTTCTCGGTCGAGAGGTAGTTGAACAGCAGCGCCGGGTGCTTGCGCGGGTCGCTGCTGATGATCTTGCAGGTTCCGCGCACGTCCGAGTACATCGGCCCCACGTGCACCTGGTAGCCGTGGCCGCCGCCGCCCTCGGGCAGCGTGCCGTCGTAGCGGACCGCGATCGGCAGGAAGTGGTACATGAGGTTGGGCCACTTGACGTCGTCGTTGCTGCGGACGAAGCCGCCCGCCTCGAAGTGGTTGGTGGCCCCGGGGCCCGACTTGCGCAGGAGCCACTCGAGGCCCACCTTGGGCCGGCGCTTCATCTCGAAGTAGGGCGCCATCGACACCGGCTGCGTGCAGGAGTGCTGGACGTAGACCTCGAGGTGGTCCTGCAGGTTCTCGCCCACGCCGGGGAGGTCGTGGACCACGTCGATGCCCAGCGGACCCAGCTCGTTGGCCGCACCGACGCCCGAGAGCTGAAGCAGCTGGGGCGAGTTGATGGCCCCGCCGCACAGGATCACCTCGCCCCCCCGCACCTGCTCGGTGCGGCGGGGCGGGCGGACGTACTCGACCCCGACCGCGCGCTTGCCCTCGAACAGCACGCGCGTCGTGAAGGCGAAGGTCTCCACATCCAGGTTCGGCCGGTCCATCACCGGGTGCAGGTACGCGCGCGCGGCGGACAGGCGCTTGCCGTCGTGGACGTTGCGGTCGAAGGCCGCGAAGCCCTCCTGGCGGTAGCCGTTCACGTCCTCGGTCAGCGGATAGCCGGCCTGCTGGACGGCGGCGAAGAAGGCGTCGAAGAGAGGCCCCCGCGCCGGACCCCGCTCGAGCACGAGCGGGCCGTCGTGGCCGCGGAAGGGGTCGTCCGGCGCCGCCGCCAGGCAGTTCTCCATGCGCTTGAAGTAGGGCAGGCAGTGGGCGTAGTCCCACGTCTCCATGCCGGCGCCCGATGCCCAGCGCTCGTAGTCCATCGGGTTGCCGCGCTGGAAGATCATGCCGTTGACGCTGCTCGAGCCGCCGAGCACCTTCCCGCGCGCGTGGTAGACGCGCCGGCCGCCCATGTGCGGCTCCGGCTCGGACTCGTACTTCCAGTCGTAGAAGCGGTTGCCGATCGGGAAGGCCAGCGCCGCGGGCATGTGGATGAACACGTCCAGCGACCAGTCCGGCCGGCCCGCCTCGAGCACGAGCACCCGGTTGGCGGGGTCCGCGGACAGCCGGTTGGCGAGCGCGCAGCCCGCCGAGCCGCCGCCCACGATGATGAAGTCGTACTGCGAGGTCATGTCTAACTCCCGTTCTGTACCGGTTCCGAGCGGATCAGCACCGTCTGGAACTCGGTGAGCATCTCCATGGGATAGCGACCGCCCACGCGCCCGATCCCGCTCTCCGAGCGGCCGCTGCCGCCCCAGGGCAGGTGCGGCTCCCAGTAGTTGGTCGTCTCGTTGATGTTCACCAGCCCCATGTGCACCGAGTCGGCGAACCGCAGGCCGGCGGCGAGGTCGGCGGTGAAGATCGCGGCCATCAGCCCGAACGTCTGCGAGTTCGTCTGCTCGATCGCCTCCTCGAGCGAGCCGACCGAGACGATCGGGGCGATCGGGCCGAACGTCTCCTGCGTGACCGCGATCGAGTCCGGCGGCACCCGGTCGAGCACGGTCGCGGGCCAGTAGAGACGGGTGGGGAAGCCGTCCGCCCGCGCGCCGCCGGCGACCACCTCGGCGCCGCGCTCCACGGCGTCGGCCACGTGCTCGTCCATCTTGGCGGCGCCGGGCTCGTTGTTGAGCGGTCCGAGCGTCGTCGTCTCCTCGAGCGGGTCGCCGAGCCTCACGTCGCGCTCCACCTCCTCCGCCAGCCGGCCCACGAACTCTTCCCGCACCGCCTCGTGCACCAGCAGCCGCTCCGCCGCCGAGCAGCTCTGGCCGGCGCCGAGGAAGCAGCCCACCTGGGCCGCCGCCGCGGCGATCGCGAGATCGGCGTCGTCCATGACGACAAAGGGGCCGTTGCCCCCCATCTCGAGCAGCTGCACCTTGCCGGCCGCCCGGCGCGCCACGATCAGGCCGGTCTCGGTCGACCCGGTGAAGGCCACGGCGTGGGTGCCGGGGCTGCCGGCCAGCTCGTCCCCGACCTCCGGCCCGGGTCCGAGCACGAAGTTGAAGACGCCGGGGGGCAGGTCCGCCTCGGCCACGCACTCGGCCAGCACGCCGGAGCAGACGGCGGTCGACGGCGCAGGGGTCCACACGACCGTACAGCCGCAGCCGAGGGCCGGCGCGAGCACCTCGGCCGGCATCGTGTAGGGCCAGTTCCAGGGCGTGATCAGCCCCAGCACGCCGACCGGCCGGCGGAGGAGAAGCACCCGGCGGCCCGGCGCCGCGCTCTCCGGTACCCGCCCCTCGAGACGCTTGGCGTCCTCGGCCGCCATGCGGAAGAACTCGATGAGCTCTCCCACCTCCACCTCGGCTTCGGCCTTGAGCGGCTTGCCCTGGTCGAGCGTGCAGATCCTGGCCAGCTCGTCGCGCCGGCGCTCCATCGCGTCGGCCGCGCTGTGCAGCAGCGCCGCGCGCTCGAAGCCGGTGCGCGCGGCCCAGGACGGGAAGGCAGCGTTCGCGGCCGCGATCGCGCGCCGCGCGTCCTCGCGGCTGCCCTCCGCAACCGCGCCCAGGGGCTCGCCGGTGACCGGGCTCATGGCCTCGGTGGTCGCACCATCGGCGGCGTCGCACCAGTCGCCGTCGATGAACATGCGGGTCGCCATCACGGCGCGGATTCGGGGAGGGCCGTGCGCTCGGAGACCGCAGGCGAGGGCGACTCGAACGCGTGCGACTCGAGCACGCCCGTCTTGTGCCGCTGGACGAACCAGTAGTAGGCGAAGCCGCCGAAGAAGACGACCCCGATGAACAGGATCGCGCCGTACTGGAGGTACCAGTGGAAGGGCTCGGTGGCGTTGTAGACGTCCTTCCGCGGCCAGGCGAGGTTGATGCTCATGAACACGCCCCAACCGACGGCCAGGAAGTTGATCGGCAGCCCGAGCTTCCCGAGCGTGAAGTAACCCTGCTCGCGGGCCTCCTTGGGCGGCCACCGGCCCCGCAGCCTGCTGGCCAGCATCGGCACCGTCACGAGCAGGTAGGCGATGTAGATCATGATGATCCCGATGCTCGTGATCACCGTGAAGATCTGAGGCTGCCTGATGTTCACGACGAGAATCAGGATCGCGAGGACGCCGATCAGGACGGCCGGGACGATGGGGGTCTTGGTCTTCGGGTGTACCCGGGCGAGCCGCTCGCCCGCGGGCAGGTTGTTGTCGCGGGCCATCGCGAACATCATCCGGATCGTCGCCGTGTGGACGGCCAGGCAGCAGACCGTGATGGCGATCGCCACGCAGATCAGGAAGATCTTTCCAACCGTGTCGCCGAGCACGTCGAGGACGACGAACTGCAGGCCGCCCTCCGCGATCTCGGGGGAATTGATGTTTGTCACCGAGAGGATCGCGAACAGGATGATCGCGCCGCCCAGCAGGAAGGAGGCGTTCACCGCCCGCAGGATCGCCTTCGGCGCGGTGCGGCGCGGATCGAGGGTCTCCTCGCCGAGCGAGCTGGCGGTGTCGAAGCCGTACATCACGTAGGCCGAGGCCAGCGCCGCCGTCAGGAACGCGCCCAGGTAGCCCCAGTCGTGGCCCTCGCCGGTGCCCTGGGTGTCGAACAGGACCTCCGGGCCGCGTGTGATGTTCGCGGCGAGCAGGACGATCAGCAGCACTGCCGCAATCAGCTCGATAAAAACGCCCGTGCTGTTGATCCGTGCCATCAGCTTCACGCCCAGGGCGTTGATGACGGTGGTGAAGATGATCAGCACCGTGCCGAGGAGGACGGCGTTGACCGCGTAGTCGTACTTGCCGGTCCCGTCGCCCACGAATTGGAACGCGGACGAGACCTGGGGCAGGGTGTACTGGTAGGCCAGCGCCACGGCTGCCAGCGTCACCACGGAGGCGGTGAGCATCATCCAGCCTCCCAACCAGGCGGTGGTCGCGGTCCCGATCCGCTTGCCCCAGTTGTAGATCGACCCGGCGACGGGAAAGCTGGCGGCCAGCTCGGCGAACGTCAGGGCGACCATCAGCTGGCCGGCGAAGACCATCGGCCACGTCCACCAGTAGGCCGGCCCGCCGAACGCGAAGCCGAAGAAGAACAGCTGGAAGACACCCGTGAGAATCGAGATGTAACTGATTCCCGCGGCGAAGCTGGCGAACTTCCCGATGCTTCGGTCGAGCTCCTGCTTGTAGCCGAACTCAGAGAGCTCGTCCGAGTGGGCCGTGGCCCCTTCCGTCGCCACCGGCGATCCCCCTTCTGCGTTCGATGTTCGTTGCCGACTGACCCGTCACGAGAGCCATTTCCGCCAGACGTCCGGGTTCTCGTTGATCCACCGTTCGGCGGCCTCACGAGGGGACATGCCCCTCGAGTCCACCAGGAACGCGATCTCCTGTTGATCGTCGGTCGTGTAGTTGAAGTTCTTCAGGAAGCGGTACGCCGCCGGAGCCTTGTTGTCGAGGCCCAGCCACAGAGCCTTGAAAAGCACGTCGTTGGCGTAGTCGCAGTCGTAGCCCTCCCCGTCCCGCTCGCGCGCCGCCTCCTCACATTCCTCGTCGTAGGCGGGAAGCTGGACCTCGGTCAGGTCGTACTTGCGATGGACCCAGTGGGGTGTATAGAAGTAGGCGAGCACGGGCTGCTTTCGCCTGTAGGCCCTGTCGATCGCCCGGATCAGCGCCTCCTCCGACCCGGTGTTGACGACGTTGAGGTCGAGGCCGAGGCTCTTGATGATCTCCTCGTCGTAGGAGACGAAGGTCGGGTCGCCCGCGACGAACTCCCCCCGCACGATGTCCTCGTTGCCCCTGAGGCCCTGCCAGCGGGCGAGCTCCGGGCGCTCTTCGACGAGGTAGGTGGGAATCCACCAGCCGATGTTGCCGATCAGCCCCAGCGCGCCGCCGTTCACGATGCCGCCGTCCCGGAGTGGCCCCCCGCGGCGCCCCTCGATGTAGCGGTTGATGTCCTCTGCATGCCCGGAGGGCCAGACCTCGAGCGAGGCGTCCAGGTCCCCGGAGGCGATCGCCGGGAACTGGGTGTTCTCGTCGATCTCGACGAGCTCGACGGTGTAGCCGAGCTCCCGCTCCAGCAGGATCTTTGCCACGTTCGCGTTGACCGCCGACCCGGTCCACGGGTTGACCGCGATCCTCAGCGTCACGCCCTCGCCGGAGTCGCGGCTCGGCGGGGACGACTCGTCGTCGTCGCCTCCGCAGCCCGCCGCCAGGACCATGAGCGCCGCCCCGATCGCGACGAGACCGGCCCGTGCTCTAGCTCCGCTCAACAGCTCGTGCCGCGTAACCGCTCCTCCTAAACTCTCCGACGCTCAGCAGCGGCGGCGAGTCGATGCTCCCAGGGGCAATATCCCAGGTTTCAGATGCCTGTCAAGGCTGATATATCTGTGCTTGGCCCGCTGTCAGGGTGGGCCGTGCGGTGGCCTCACCATGCATGACATCGCCGATTTCCTGAGCCGCCATCCCCCGTTCGACACGCTGAGCGAGGACGAGCTCGCGCGGGTGGCCGCCAGCGCGGAGATCGAGTTCTACAAGGCCCGGGCGCCGATACTCGCGCGTGCGGAGATGTCGGCGAAGCACGCCTACGTGGTCCGCCGCGGGGCCGTCGAGCTGGTGGTCGACGGTCGCCTCCTCGACGTCCTCGGAGAGGGCGAGATGTTCGGCTTCACCTCGCTGCTGGAGGCCGCTCCGCTCGGCTTCGTGGCGCGGGCGAGCGAGGACACACTCGTCTACCGCATCCCGGAAGCGGCGATCCGGCCCGTGCTGGAGCGGCCCGCCGCCGTGCGCTTCGTGGCCGGGTCGGTCGCGAAGGGCCTCCGCCTGCTCGCCGGACACGACCAGGAGCCGCAGCCCGACGCCGCCGGCCGGCAGGTGCGCGACCTGATCCGCGCGCCCCCGCTCGTGTGCGACCCGAGCACGAGCGTGCAGGAGGCCGCCCAGCGGATGGTCGATGCCGGGGTCACCTGTGCGGTCGTGGACCTCGGCGACCGGCTCGGAATCGTGACCGACCGTGACATCCGCACGCGTGTCGTGGCCGCCGGCGCCGGCCCGGACACCCCGCTGTCCGAGGTGATGACGGCGCCGGCGTGGACGGTCGCCGCGGACCGCTCGGGAACCGAGGCGCTGATCGAGATGATCGACCGCGGCGTACGGCACCTTCCGGTGCTGGAGGCGGGCCGGCGCCTGGTCGGCGTGCTCGACGATCTCGACCTCCTGGCCAGCGAGCGGCGGGCGCCCTTCCGCCTGCGTGCCTCGATCGCCCGCGCCGCCGACGCCCCCGGCGTGGCCGCCGCCACCGCCGAGCTTCCGGACACGGTGATCGCGCTGCACGAGGCCGGCCTTGCCACCGCCGCCATCTGCCGCGCGATAGCCAGCATCCACGACACGGCCGCCCGGCGCCTGATCGAGATCGCGCACGAGGAGCTCGGCCCGCCGCCGGTCGAGTACACCTGGCTGGCCACCGGCAGCCTTGGGCGCTTTGAGCCCTTCCCCAGCTCGGACGTCGACTGCGCGCTCGCCTGGGAGGGAGACCGCGACGACCCGGAGCTGCGGGAGACGATGAAGAAGCTCGCCGAGCGCGTGCTCGAAGGTCTTGCCGCAGCCGGCCTGCCCCCGGACAGCCACGGCGCCGTGGCATCGAGCCCGCTGTTCGCCCGGCCGATCGAGAACTGGGAGCTGGCGGCCCGGACCTGGGTGGAGCACCCCGACCGCGATCGCGGGCTGATGCTGCTCTGCGTCGTTGTCGAGAGCGACCCCGTCTGGGGCCCGCCTACGGCCGCCGAGCGCCTGACCACGGCCTTCGCCCGCAGCCCCAACCGCGAGCACATGCTGATGCGGCTGGCCGCCGCCGCGCTGGCCGCCCGGCCGCCCACCGGCTTCCTGCGCCACTTCGTGCTGCACTCGTCCGGTGAACGGCGGGGCGTGCTCGACATCAAGCACGGCGGGCTGCTGCCGATCGAGGCGCTGGCGCGCTGGAGCGGCCTGGCCGCCCGGGTCGGCGCCGCCTCGACCCGCGCGCGCCTGAAGGCCTCCGAGGCGGCGGGAACCCTCGAGCCCGCCGACGCCGCCACCCTGCGCGACGCCTTCGAGCTCGTGTGCGCGCTTCGCATGGAGCATCAGGTGGAGCAACTGCGGGCCGGGCAGCCGCCGGACGACCTGATCGACCCGCGCAGCCTCGCGCCGATCACCCGTACCTCGCTGAAGGAGGCGTTTCGCGCGGTGGCCCGGGTCCAGCGGGGCATAGGCCTGAAACTGGGCTTCGCCGCCCGGTGAGCCCGCTCGGGCTACGGCGAACCTCGTGGCGGGCAGCCCGCTTCATCGCTGTCGACGTGGAGACCACCGGCCTGGACCCGCGTCACGACGAGCTGATCTCGTTCGCGGGGATCCCGATCGACCGGGCGCGGATCGTCGCCGAGCGCGCGGTGGCCGGTCTGGTGCGGCCCGAGCGGTCGCCCGCGCCGCGCTCCGTTGAGATCCACGGGCTTCGCGCCGTCGACCTCGCGCATGCGCCGCCGGTGGCCGAGGCGCTGCGCCCCCTCGCCGCGGCGCTTCCGGGCCACATCCCGGTCGCGCATTTCGCGTGGGTCGAGCGAAGGTTCCTGGCGCCCCGGCTCCGCTCCGCGGGCGGCCGCCTCCCGCGCCGGATCGTCGACACCGCTCTCCTCTGGCGGCTGCTCAGCATCGACCGCGGCGAGGGCGACCCGGGCACCAGGTCGCTGGCGGCCGTCGCGTCCGCGCTGGGCCTCCCCGTGCATCGCCGGCACGAGGCCGAGGGCGACGCGCTCACGACCGCCCAGGCCTTCCTCGCGCTGGCCACCCACCTGGAGGCACAGGGACATGGCTCGGTGTCAGCCCTGACCGCCGCGCGCTGGCATGTGCGCGGCTGGCAGCTCCTCCACGAGCGCGGCTGACGGTCCGAGCGGGTGCTACGGTCGCCGCCATGGAGGTGGTCGCGACTCCCGAGGCGGTCACCCTGGTGCGAGAGCGCGGCGGACGGCTATACGTCTGGCGTACGCCGCGAAGGCCAGGCTGCGCGGGGATGACCTTCCTCCGCGCCGCCGAGAGCCGGCCACGCGGAATCGGCTTCACGCGAATGCCCTACGACCCCTTCGAGCTGCACCTGGCGGACGTCGCCGTGCTGCCGGCCAAGCTCGAGATCGAGACGCGCGGCAACCGGATCGAGGCCTACTGGGACGGCTGCGCCTGGGTGGTGTAGAGGGCTCCGGCGGGGCCCCGGGCGCCCCCGCCCGGCGCTCAGGCCGCCTCCGACGTCGCCGCCGGCACCACCTGGGGGCGCTCGACCAGCCCGAGCCGCTCGGCCAGCCAGGCCGCGGGCAGCGCTTGGAGGAGCAGGGTCAGGAGGATCGCCAGGGCGACGACGCTGGCGTAGATCTCGGTGTGGGGCACCCCCAGGCCGGCCAGCACCCCCACGAGCGCGGCCGGCACCACCCCGGTCTCGCGGGTCCAGCAGAGGAAGATGCGCTCGTTGCGGGTCCAGGCCGCCCCGCGGTCGGGCAGCGTGCAGGCCAGGACCGTGAGCGGCCGCGCCACCAGCATCAGCACGGCGAGC
The DNA here is from genome assembly GCA_963821275.1 of uncultured Thermoleophilaceae bacterium. Taxonomy (GTDB): domain Bacteria; phylum Actinomycetota; class Thermoleophilia; order Solirubrobacterales; family Thermoleophilaceae; genus JACVRW01. The sequence continues at coordinate 339,664 of CAWGDF010000008.1, read as the reverse complement.
ACGGCCATCGCGGGCAGGAGGTTCGCCCCCAGGTCGTCGAAGGGAATGTTCGCGCCCAGCACGACGAACACGAACAGGGTCACCAGATCGGACGCGTTGAACGCGAAGGCCCGCATCTCGCGCTCGTGCTCGGAGTGCATCGCCAGGCCGAGGTGCTCCATGTTCCCCACGATCAGCCCGGCCAGGAACGCGCCGAGGTAGCCGCTCCCGCCGGCGGTGTCCAGCGAGAAGAAGCTGATCGTCACGACCGTCAGCACCGCCAGCGCGGATGACTCGCGCCAGATGCCCGAGCGGTGGCTGGAGATCGCCGCCGCGAGCAGCACGCCCGCCACCACGCCGATCACCGTGCTGATCCCCAGGTCCACCACGAACTCCACCGCCGGCTCGGCCAGCGAGCCCTCGCCGGAGAGGAGCACGCCGGCCAGGGTGAGGGCCAGCACCGCGCCGGTGGGGTCGTTGAACGCGGACTCGGCGATCACCGTCTGGGCCACCTTCGGGCGCAGGCGCGAGCGCACGAAGAGCGGGATGAGGATGGCGGGATCGGTGGGTGAGAGCACCGCCCCCACCAGCAGCGCCGCCGTCCAGGGCAGGTCGAAGACCAGGTAGGCGACCGCGCCCACCACCAGCGTCGTGAGCATCACGCCGGGCACGACCAGCAGTCCCAGCCCCACCCAGACCCGGCGCAAGAGCGGGAGGGACAGGTTCAGCCCGCCGTAGAACAGGATCAGGGAGACACCCAGGGTGAAGAGCAGCTGCGCCCCGAGCGAGTCGAGGGGCACGTCGACGACGTCCAGCGCCGACGGTCCCATGAGCGCGCCGATCGCCACCAGCACCAGGATCTCCGGCACCCGGATGACGCTCGCGAGGAAACGAGCAGCGAGGGCCGCGACGAGCAGCAGGCTGAGGGTGAGGAGGATGTCGCGGGTCACGGGCTGCTCAGGTGGCGGAGCGGCGGCGGGTGGACCGCTCGCCCTCCAGCGCCATGCGGGCGATGTCGTTGGCCGTCACGAGCAGCAGCACGATCACCACGGCGGCTCCCAGCGCGACGGCGATCAGCCGGCGGCGGGCGTCGTCGCGGGCGTCGTCGAAGGCGCGCTCGGTGGCTGCGGCGCGACGGACCTCGTAGCGGGCCAGGCGCTCGGCGGTGGCGGCCAGAGCCTCGAAGCGCTCGATCTCCGGCCCGAGGAAGATCTGCCGCACGCGAGCCTCGCGGCCGGCCCGGAGGGCGCGGTACGCGACCGCGTCGAGCTCCATGAACTCGCCGAACTCGGTTTCCAGCTCGTCCAGCAGCGCACGCTCCTGCGAGTCCTGCAACGCGACCTCCGCGCGCCGCAGATCCTCCTCGAGCGCTGCCACCGAGGTCTCGAACCGCGGCCGCGAGCGGCCGCCGTCGTAGCCGTAGGCCGTCTGCCAGCCGTTCACGTCGGTCACGTCGAACTTGAGCTGCAGGGCCAGCGCCTCCTGACGTGCGTTCAGCCGCACCTCGTCGAAGCGGTCGCCGAGGTCGGCCATTCCCTGCAGCGCGACGGCGACCGTGACCAACGGGCCGATGATCGTCAGCGCAATCGCCGTGTACAGCTTGGCCCTGATCGTCACGGGCGACCGCCTGTACAGTGGCTCGCGGGGTGATCCTGTTCGTGCTCACCGGTCAGATGCCGCCGCTCCTGCTGGTGACCCTGCTGATCCTCGCCTACCTGACCGGCCTGGAGCTGTCGCGCGAGCCCGACCTGCCCTTCCTCTACAAGGCATGGTGGGTGCTGCTCGTGCTGCTGCTGAACATAGTCGGCTTCGCGGCGTTCTGGATTTGGCTCGCGATCCGGCGCCGTCAGCGCCGGGAGGCGTAGGGTCACTCCGTCCCGGCGCGCACGCGGTGCAGGCGCGCGAGCTTGAGCGCCAGCTCCAGCGACAGGAGATCCTCTTCGGGCAGGCGCAGCCCGGAGATCCGCTCGATGCGGTCGAGCCGTTGTCTGACCGTGTTGGGGTGGATGTAGAGGGCGCGGGCGCTGGCCGTGACGCTGCAGCGGTCGGCGAGGAACTGCTCGAGCGTCTCGAACAGCCGCGATCCGCGGCGGTGGTCGTAGGCCACGAGCTGCTCGACCGACTGCCGGTAGCGGTCCTGCGGCGCATCGTCGAGCTCCAGATGCACCAGGTACTTGTAGGCCCCCAGGGCCTCGTAGGACACGGCGCCGCCCGAGGCCACGAGCGAGCGCCCGATGCGGGCGGCGTCCGCGGCCTCGCGCATCCGGCGACGCGCGCTTGCCGCTCCCCGGTCCACGTCGCTCAGGCCGATCACGAGGCCCTCGTCGCGGGCCAGCTCCTCGCAGGCGGCTCGCAGGCGCTCCAGCGCGACGGGGTCCACCGGCGCCAGTGCCCGCACGCGGTCGTGGCGGGCATCGAAGAAGGCGCGCGGGGAGAGCCGGCGTAGCCCGGTCTCGAGCCGAGCGGCCAGCTCCGGCCAGCTCGAGGACTCCTCGCCGGCCTCGGGAGCGCGCTCCACGTGCAGGAAGGCGTGCGGCCGGCTGAGATCGCAGCGGGCGTCACCCGCCTTGGCCTCTGCGCTCGCCGTCGAGCCCGCGGCCAGCGCGTCGAACATGTCCTTGACGATGTTCTCCGCTGTCAGGCGCTCGATCAGCTCCGCCTTCTTCAGGCCCACGGCCGTCTGGTGGGCCACGGCGTCGAGCAGCTCTCGGTCCTCGACGGTGAACTGACGTCCCTGGGCGACGCAGGACAGGATTCCCAACTGCTCGTCGCCGGCCACGAGCGGGGCCACCAGCAGGGCGTTCGCGTCGAGGTCGGGCCAGAGGGCGCGCTGCACACGGTGGTCGGCGCGACCGTTGGCGCGCCGCATCAGGTCGAGCACGAGCGCGGCCCCACCGGGGCGCGGGCTCGCCGCCGAGGTGTCCGGAGGGTCGGAGCCGGCCAGGCGCAGCTCGTCGCTCTCGGCATCCAGCCGGTAGACCTGGCAGGCGTCCGCCCCGAGCAGCTCCCGCACGCCGCGGGTGACCGCGTCGTACAGGTCCTCGCGCAGCGTCACGGCGGCCAATGCCTGGCTCAGCCGGGTGAGCGTCGTGAGCGCCTCGACCCGGCGGCGGGTGCCCTCGTAGAGCTGGGCGTTCTCGATCGCGCCCCCTACCAGGGAGGCGGTGTGGACGAGGAAGTTGAGCACGTCGTCCTCGAACTCCCGCGGCGCTTCGGTGTGAAGCACCACCACCCCGATCACGTCGCCGGACTTGGCCAGGATGGGCACGGCCACCATCGACTGGAAGCGCTCCTCCTCCAGTTCCGGCACGTAGCGCATGCGCGGGTCCTCGAGCGCCTTCTCGCGGATGAACGCAGGCGCCTTCGTGCGGGCCACCCAGCCGGTGAGCCCCTCGTCCAGGCCCCAGCCGAGCTTCCCGACCAGGCGCTCGTAGCGCGCGGACGCCGCCCGCAACGTGAGCCGGCTCGACTCCACGAAGTAGATGAAGCAGGCGTGGCAGCCGGTGGCGTCGGTGGCGATGTCCACGATGCCGCGCAGCACGCGATCGAGGTCGAGCGACGATGAGACCGTCTTGATGACCGCGTAGAGCGTCTCGTTCTCACGCCGCGCGCGCTCCAGGGCGTCCGCGCCGCCGATCGTCGAGGGAACCGTCACGGCGGGAACATCGTAACCACGGCCCCTATGTACGGACTGCACGTAGAGGACAGCCAAACGGCGTGGCGACCTTACATTGCACGCGCGCCACGTCTGGATATAGCGTCGACTGTGTTCGTGGTGTGTGACCGCTGGCACGGGAGGCTGGGGGCATGATGGACGTGCTGTTGGGGCAGGTGGAGAGCCTGGAGGACGCGGCGCCGGTCGAGTCCCAGGTCCTCGACAGCGCGATCCTGGGCGAGCAGTTCTACTTCTGGACCGTCGTGGTCATGTGGCTCATCCACGTGGGCTTCATGAGCTACGAGGCCGGCGTGGTGCGGCGCAAGAACGTGCTCGCCACGGCGATGAAGAACATCCTCACGATCGCCGTCGTCACGCCCACCTTCTACTACTTCGGCTGGTGGATCTACAACTGCAACCAGCCCGGGCTGCCGATCGGCCCCAACTCCACCGACTTCACCGCGGCGGCCTGCCAGGGCGGCATCCCCTGGAGCGACGCGTTCGGGCCGAACCTCACGAACAACATCAACCTGATCTTCTTCCTCGCCTTCCTGCTGTTCTCCTGGACCACGGCGTCGATCATGTCCGGAGCGCTGCTCGAGCGGGTGCGGCTCTCGGCCTACCTCGTGCTCGCCGTGATCCTGGGCTCGGCGGTCTGGATCCTCGATGCGGCCTGGGGCTGGAGCTTCGGCGGCTGGCTCACGCTGCGCTTCGGGTTCCATGACTCGATCGCGTCGGCGGTCGTGCACGGGGTGGCGGGCGCCTTCACGCTCGGGGTGCTCTTCAACCTCGGACCGCGAATAGGCAAGTACACCCGCGACGGGCTCACCCGGGTGTTCCGGCCTCAGAACCTGCACATAACCCTGATGGGCCTGATGTTGATCTTCACGGGCTTCTACGCGTTCTACGGCGCCTGTCTGGTGATCGCTTCGACCGCCTTCCCGGGCTGGGCCACGATCTACCTGAGCCCGACGACGCTGGGCTCGATCACGATGGTCATCACCTTCGGGTTCGCGGGGGGCTTCACCGGCGGCTACTTCGCGTCGCGCGGCGACCCCTTCTGGACCGTTTCCGGCGGCCTCGCCGGCGTCATCGGAGTGTCGGCGGGAGCCGACGTCTATGCCCCCACCCTGGCCTATCTGATCGCGATGGCCACCGCTGCGCTCGCGGTCTACGCCGGCGGTTTCATCGAGCGTCGCATGCGCGTCGACGACGTCGTCGGCGCCGTGGCGGTGCACGGCGTATCCGGCTTCCTCGGCGTCTTGTGGGTGGGCATCTTCGCCGCCGGCTACCCGACCGGTGTCAACAACGTCGAGAGCTCGATCGGGGGACAGCTGATCGGCATCGCCACCTTCCTGCCGCTCGGGTTCCTGAGCGGCTGGGTCGCGGCCTTCATCCTGAAGAAGCTCAACCTGCTGCGGGTCCCGCCGGAGGTCGAGCTCGCCGGTCTCGATCCGGTCGAGTACGTGCCCGATCTCTATCTGCCCGAGGTTGCGCGAGAGGGAGAGATGCTCGTGGAGCCCGATGGGCAGCCGGTGGCGGCGCAGCCGTTGATCGAGGCCTCCCTGCGCGAGGATGTGATCAGGAAATAGCCATGGAGCTCGTTGCCGCGATAGTCCTGGCGCTCGGCCTGTGCTGGATGCTCGGGCGGGATGACGCCCACCTGCGGCGCGGAGGCTTCCTCCGTGGCCCGGACGGAAGGGCCACGGACGCCGACCGGGTGCTCGAAGTGGAGCTGGAGGTGACCCGTGAGTACACGCGGTCGCTGCGGAGCCGAAAGGGGGCGGAATGCCAGCTGTGATCAACAGCGCGCCTGACTGTGTGACCACCGTCGACGGAGCGAAGCCCGCCGACGACTCCGCGGACTTCATCATCCAGGCCGCCTACCAGGATTGCGCGGGGTTCATGACGTTCGGCCCCGGCAGCACCTACGGCGACGAGGGCGCGGCGGCCGACACCGCCTACTACGTCCTGACCGTGCTCGGGATGGTGGTCACGCTGCTGGCTCTGCTCGGCGTGGGTGCTCTATGAGAACCGCCGCCTGGTGGCCTTCGCCCTCACGGGCCGCCTCGCTGGCGCCCCGGTTTCCGAGACCCCACCCCAGCCCGGCACGACAAGGACGGAGGAAACATGATCGACAACGGCTCCGGCAGGCGTCAGATCGAGTTCCCGCCCAAGCAGACACACGTCAAGTCGTTCGAGCTGGCCATGCTGGCGATCTCCATCCTGTGCATGATCATCGTGCTGGTGATCGTCCTGTTCACCAACATCGGCACCGAGTTCCGCCCCACCGTCTGACCGGGCTCGCGGGCGCCGGTACGCTCGGCGTGTGACCAGGGCGACCCGCAGCACCTGGGCCCGGGTGGCAATGCTCGTGATCGTGCTCGGGCTGGCCTTCGTGGTCTCCCGCAGCTGCCAGCAGTCCCAGATCCGCATCACCAAGGAGCAGGCGATCGCCACTGCCGAGCGCCAGATCGACTTCGACCCCGCCAACACCCAGGTGCGACTGCTGCGCCAGGGGCTCAGCTCGGAGCCGTTCTGGGTCGTCTCGCTGTCGATCCCGACCGGCCAGCGCGACCGCTTCAGTCAGCTGGCGGTCGTGCGCATCGACGCCAACACGGGCGCGGTGGCCGATGTGAAGGAGCAGCGGCCGCTGCCGTAGCGATCAGCGGGTGCGCACCCCACCACCCCCCGGAGCCGCTCGGTATTACTGGGTCGCCGGTTCCATCGGCTGCCACAGCTGGATCCCGTTTCCCTCGGGATCGCGCAGCTCGGCGAAGCGGCCGTTCGGGTAGCGCTCGGGGTCGACCTCCACGGTCTCACCGGCGGCCCGGAGCTGCTCGACCATCGCGTCGAGGTCCTCCACACGGAAGTTGATCATCCAGGTGTGCGCGGGCGGGCCGATCATCTGGGAGTCCTGCGGGAACGGGGCGAACACCGTCTCCCCCTCCTGCTGGCGCCACGGTCCCTCGTCGTAGCTCTCGGGAACGGTCTTGACCCCAAGCCGCTCCTGGTACCAGACGGCCAGCGCCTCCGGATCCCGCGCGCGGAAGAAGAACCCGCCGATGCCGGTCACCTGCTCCATCGGCCCGGCAGCCTGATGTAGGCCGCGGGTCACCATGGGGAACCTGAGGCGCAGCTGGGCCGAGCTCTCACTCGAGAAGAAGCTCAGCATCGTCTTCATCCCGCTGCTGGTGGCGGCGATCGGCACCGGCGTTCCGCTGCTGGTGGCCGGCGGCAGCTCGGACAGCGCGGGCGGGGAGGCCGCCGAACAGGCGCCGCGTCCCAACCTCGAGGTGATCGACCTCGCGGTCACCAACGGCTCTCCGCGCGGGGACCGCGACGCGATTCAGGCGGTCGACCTGACCGTACGGAACGCGGGCGACCTGGTCGCGATCGTCAAGCGGATGGAGCTTCGGATACGGGCGAGCGCCCTGCTCGAGATCTGCCAGGCCGGGGGCGGGCTCGAGCCCTCCGAGCGCTACCGCGTGCTGCTTCCGCCCGATCCGGACCCGGGCGACCTGGTGCAGGCGAAGCTGTCGCAGCAGATCGGCCCGGGGAAGGCGGACCGCTTCACGGTGGGCCTGGACGTTCCCGAGCCGGCGCGCCAGATCGGTGACCGGCTCTACCAGATGGACGTGCTGCTCTACGTCGACACCGCGAAGCGACCCGTCCGGGCAGGCACCGTGGTGGCGGCCGCTCCCTACCTGCCCGAGAACCACTACTTCCGCAGCGGGCAGATCTCGGACGACTTCGATCCGATCCGGGCCTGCCTCGAGAAGAACGAGGCCGACTTCAAGCGCATGCTGGCCCTCGAGGGCGAGCGCTCGCCCGAGCTCAGCCTCGACCTGCTCCGCCGCTAAGCGCAGCCGCCCTGGCGGCGGCAGCGGCGCTCATGATCCGCTTCAGGCGGGCTGGGCGGGCCGGTAGGCGCGGAAGCGGTAGCTGTCGCGGTCCGCGTCGACCTCCACGTCCTGGAACCCGGCGGCCGCCAGCCGCCGCTCGAGATCGTCGGGCTCGATGACCAGCTTCACGTCGCCGACGTGCAGCAGCTTCCAGCCCAGCCTCCCGCCCCGGCTGTCGGTGCCGGCGAACGGCGCGCCCGGTCGCAGGACGCGCCGGACTTCGGCGAAGACCCGGTCCTGCTCGGCCGACGAGGGCACGTGGTGGAGCATCGTGAAGCACACGGCGGCGCTGAAGCTCTCGTCGGCAAAGGGCATCGAGGTGGCGTCGCCGTCCACGATCTCCGCCCGGCCCGCGAACCGCTCGCGCAGCGCGCCGGCGAGGCCCGGGTCGATCTCCAGCGCCGTGAGCCGGCCCGGCCTCGCCGAGAGCACGTCGGTGGCCGGCCCGAAGCCGGGCCCCACCTCCAGCACGTCGTCACCCAGCTCCACGCCGTCGAGGGCCGGCGGCATCAGGTCCTCGCGCACCTTGCGCTTCCAGGCGTCGCGCCTGCAGTACCAGTGATGAATTCGGTTCATGTGGCCGTCAGGATGGCAGCCCACCTACGGCACGCGAATCTCGCCCGATCGCCCGTTCAGCGTCTTGCCGTGCTCCACGCCCGGGTCGGCCGTGACGGCCAGGACGGCCAGCGTCAGCGCCACCACGGCTACCACGACGGCGGTCGCCAGCGCGCGCCGGCGGCGCTCACGGCGGCGGGCGGCCAGGCCCTCGGTGTCCACGAGCTCGGCGACGACGCTTTCGCTGAGGCCCAGCCCGCGCTCGCGGCAGTGGGCCAGCAGCGCGTCGGGTCCGTCGAGGCGCAGGACGTCGAGGTCGTAGGACTCCGCCAGCCGCTCCAGCCGCGGCGCGTTGCCGTTCGGCAACAGCACCAGCGCGTGCGGACGCCCACGCTGGGCGCGGAACCCGTCGGCGTGCACCTCGACGGCCCCGGAGGCCTCGAGGATCCCGGGCACCTCGCGACGGACCGCGCACACCCGCCGTGCAGCTCCCCGCGTCGGATGCCAGGCGTGCAGCCCGCACCCGCAGGCAGCGCCCGGCGGCTGGTGCGGCGGGGTGGCCGAGCACTCGGCCTCGAGCAGCGCGCCCCCGGTCGGCCAGGGCGCGGTGCGATGCGGCCCGGCGAGGCGCTCGTGGCCGGGCGCGCCGATCACCTTCCAGGTCCGTAGTCCGTAGATCGGCCCCGGCACGAGGCCGGGACTGGTCATGACTGCGGCTGAGGCTGCGGCTCCGGTTGCGGCGCGCTCAGCGACTCCTCCGCCGCCACGGGCTCGAGCGTCTCCGCCGGCGCGGGGGCGACGACCTCGACCACGATCCTGCGCGATGGCTCCTCGAGGCACATAGGAACATCGTAGCTTTCGTCAGACGCCGGCCTCGCGCCTGACGGTCGTCAGAATCCGCGGCATGCCCAGTTGGTCCGCTTTCGAGCAGGAGGCGCCCGAGCTCGCCGCCCAGGTGCGCGAGCGCCTCGACGCCCACACCCACAAGACGCTGGCCACGATCCGCCGGGACGGCTCGCCCCGCATCTCCGGCATCGAGACCCAGCTCCGCGACGGCGAGCTGTGGATCGGCTCGATGTGGGAGGCCCGCAAGGCGCAGGATCTGCAGCGCAACCCGCGCTTCGCGCTGCACAGCGGCTCGGACGAGCCGGACGACTGGGGCGGCGACGCGAAGCTCGCGGGGATCGCCGAGGAGGTCACCGACGCCGAGCGGGTGACGGGCACGGGCGACGAGGAGGCCACGCCCGAGCCGTCGCACCTGTTCCGGCTCGACCTCCGTGAGGTCTCGACCGTCGGTCTCAACGAGGAGCGGAACCGGCTGGTGATCCGCGTCTGGACGCCCGGGCGCGGCGTCCGGACCATCGAGCGCGCCTGACGAGCCTACGAGCCCTGACCGAGCCGCTCGTAGCGGCCGCCGTGGAACAGCAGCGGCGCGCCCTCGTGGTGGCGGGCATACTCCACCCGACCCAGGAACAGCGAGTGGTCACCGCCCCAGTAGGAGCGCGCGACCCGCGCCACGAAGTGGGCCAGGGCGCCCTCCACCAGTGGTGTGTCGTACACGAGGTCGAAGCGGGGCACGGGCAGGTCGTCTCCGGTGCGGCCGGCAAAGCGGTCCGACAGCGTGGACTGGTTGGCGCAGAGCACGCTCACCCCGTAGTGGCCGCCCTCGTGGAGGAGGTTGCACATCTTGGTCCGGCGGTCGATCGAGATCAGCACCAGCGGCGGCTCGAGCGACACCGACATGAACGCGTTGGCGGTCATCCCGTGCACCTGCTCGCTGGCCCGCGTGGTGATCACCGTGACCCCGGTGGCGAACATGCCGAGGGTGCGCCGCAGCGCCACCGCGGGGTCGTCGCCGAGCTCGTCGGTGACGTCCGGGGCCTCGTCGTGGGTGAACTCGTCGAAGGGGCTGGCGCCGATTCCGTCCGGCCCCGTCCAGCTCAGCGGGAAGTCGAACTCGGCCGGCGGGCGGACGACGTCGGTCATCTCACGAGCGCGGGCGCGTCTTGTCGGGGTCGTAGAAGGGGAAGCGCACGACCTCCGCCGGGATCCGCTTCTGGTGGCCGTCGAGCTTGCCGACCTCCACCTCGGTGCCGATGTCCGCGTACTGCGTCGCCATGCGGCAGAGCGCGACGTTCTTGCGCAGGATCGGGCTGCGCGTGCCGCTCGTGACCACGCCCACCCGGCGCCGGCCGACCCAGACCTCGTCGCCGTGCCCGGCCGTCTCGTTGCCCTCCAGCTCGAGACCCACCAGCGCGCGCTGCGGATGGGCCTTGCGCTCGACCAGCGCCTCCTTGCCCACGAAGTCGTCCTCGGAGTCGAGCTTCACGGTGAAGCCGATGCCGGCCTCGAAGGGATCCACCTGGTCGTCGAACTCGTAGCCGGCGAAGATCAGCCCGGCCTCGATGCGGATCATGTCGAGCGCCTCCAGCCCAAGCGGCTTGAGGCCGTGCTCTGTGCCGGCCTCCCAGACCGCGTCCCACACCGCCGGGCCGTCGCTCGGGTGGCAGAACACCTCATAGCCCAGCTCGCCCGTGTAGCCGGTGCGCGACACCACGATCGGGATCCCGTCGTAGCCGCCGATCCGCCCCACCAGGAAGCGGAACCACTTCAGCTCGTCCAGCGCCGGCTGGGTGGGCGGCGTCCACACGATCTTCTTCATCAGCTCCCGGCTCTCGGGCCCCTGCACCGCGACGTTGTGCAGCTCGTCGGTCGAGGGCTTCAGCCACACCTTGAGGCCGAGCCTCCCAGCCAGCTCCCCGAGCCAGACGCCGGTGTACGGGTCGCCGCCGACGAAGCGGAAGTTGTCCTGGCCGAGCCGGAAGACGGTGGCGTCGTCGAGCATGCCGCCGGTCTCGTTGCAGACCGCCGTGTACACGACCTGGCCCACCGCCAGCTTGCGGACGTCGCGGGTGATCGCCTGCTGGATCAGGGCCTCCGAGTCCGGGCCGAGGACCTCCCACTTGCGCAGCGGCGAGAGGTCCATCACGACGGCCTTCTCGCGGCAGGCCCAGTACTCGGCGATGCCGCCCTCGTTGTTGTAGCAGTGCGGGAGCCAGTAGCCGCGGTACTCCACGAAGCTCTTGGTCAGCTCGGCGGTCCGGGGGTGGAACGCGGTCTCCTTGGTGAGCACTGGCTCGGCCTCCGGGGTCACACGGTGGGCGATGGCCGTCTGAAAGCGGTTCTCGGGGGTGTAGACGCGGACGTGGATGTCGGTGATCTCCCAGCCGTTGGCCGGGTCGATGTCGTCCGGACAGGCCGACGACGCGCAGACCAGGTCGTTCATCGCCCGCAGCAGCACGTAGTCGCCGGGACGCGACCAGGGCTCGTCCATGACCAGCTGGTGGTCGCGGTCGAAGCTCGTGTTGTAGAAGAAGTTGAGCGCCTCCCAGCCCTGCCGCTCGGCGATGCCGTACGGAGTGACCTGGCGGTTGAAGTTCTCGGTGCAGCTGATGTGGCCGGGGTAGCCCAGGTCCTCGTAGTACTTCGGCTGGCAGGCCAGCGCGAACATGTCGTGACGGCCGACGGTGTCCTGCACCTTCTCCACCAGCGGGTCATGGTCGACGTCATAGAACTTCGCGTACAAGCCGGGCGTCGGGACCGCCGTGCCCATCAGCGTGCGGGTGGTCACGCCGTCCAGCCCGCGCTCCAGCCCGGCCTGCAGCTTGTGCTCGTTGAAGGCGAGGAAGTCCGAGCACTGCTTGCCCTTCACGTCGATGATCTGGATGTACTCGCCTTCGGTGACCTCGTAGGCCAGGGCGCTCGCCTTGTCCACGCGGAAGTCGAGCCGCGGCTCGGCCAGCGGCGGAGGCAGCTCGAGGTCGACCTCCGGCCGCGGCTGCGCGCGCTTGAGCTCCACGATCAGCGCCGATGCCGGCAGCCCGCGCTCCGCGGGCCCGTCCCCCGGCGCCGCCACCACGGCCAGCACGTCGCGCTCGGCCGTGAACGACTGCGAGGCGCCGGCGGCCCCCTCCGCCCCGAAGAGCCGGACGGCGCGGGCATCGTGCGGCTCGAGCCCGCGGGTGTGGAGGATGCTCAGGAAGCCGTCGGCGCCCCCGTTGGAGAGCAGGCCCCGGAGCACCGTGGCCGGCGCGTCGGCCGCGGCACCCAGGGCACCGGGATCCTCGCGCCCGTCCGGCGCCAGCGCGGTCAGCTCGGCCGGCTGGCCGCCGTCGGGGTCGATCACGGTCAGGCGGTCCCCGACGCGCACGTCGACCACGGTGGCCGCCCCGGGGCGCACCCACCAGGACTCGAACGAGCGGTCGACGGGCTTGAGGCCCGCGACCAGCGACGGCGCTGCAGCCTGGCCGCTCACGCTTTGGCGGCCGGCTCCTTGGCCTCGTCCTTGTCAGCCTGCTCGGACAGCTGGCGGGCGAGGTCGCGCTTGCCGGCGGCGTCCAGCTTCTTGACCTCGTTCTCGACCACCCGGCGGTTGTAGGTCTGGTTCCAGTAGTCGAGTGCGTCGAAGCCCAGCAGCACGGCCTTGCCCACGAACTGGCGCAGGACCTCGTTGGTCGGGCCCATCACCCAGCCGGCCTTGGCGTCACGCACGTAGCGCTCGAGCTCCATGTCGCGCTTGTAGCCCGATCCGCCGCAGGCGTGCAGCATCTTGTCGACATGGTGGGCCGTGTTCTTGGCCGCCTCGAACTTGATCTGCCAGGCCCAGTGCAGGTAGTCGGCGCGGGCGGTCTCCCCCGGCTCGAGGATGCGCCGGTTGTCGTCGGTCACGCGGTCCATCGCCTGGGCCACGGAGAGCACGAACACGCGGCAGGCGTTGGTGTCCATCACGGCCTCGCCGACGTAGTCCTGGATCGTGGGGTAGTCGGCGACGCGCATGCCCACGTCCACGTGGCGCTTGCGGGTGGTATGGCGCCTGGCGATGTCGATCGCCCCCATCGTGATCCCGTTCCACACCGACGAGGAGCCCACCAGGAACCAGGGATCGACGGCCTCGTCGTTCGAGGTGGCGCCGTCGCCGATCGGTCCGACGATCTGGTCGTCGGGGATCTCCACGTCTTCAACCTGGATCGGTCCGGACTGATTGCCGCGCAGCCCGAGCGCGTCCCAGAGCGAGGGCTTGGCCTTCACGTGCTCGCCGTCGATCACGAACACCGACAGGTCGTCGTAGCCCGTGAAGTCCGGGCTCGTGGTCTGCACGACGTAGAAGTCGGCAAAGCCCCCGGAGGTCGTCCAGGAGGCCTTCTTGTTGACCTTGTAGCCGCCGTTCGAGCGCTCGGCGCTGGAGGAGAACGGGTACCAGAAGTGGGAGCCCGTCTCCGGGTCCGAGTAGGACAGCGTGCCAACCTTGCCGTCGTTGAGCGGCCGGATGTACTTGTCGATCAGCTCCGGCGTCGGACGCAGCATGAGCGTGGCCACCGCGCTGATGTGCATCACGTAGCACATGGCGGTGGAGGCACAGCCGTAGCGGGCCAGCGTCTCGCACACCATGGCGTACGCCACGTGGTTCTCGCCCAGCCCGCCGTACTCCTCCGGCACGGTGAGCGACATGTACCCGTTCTCGGCCAGGATCTCGAAGTTGCGGCTCGGGTAGAGCAGCTCGTCGTCCGAGCGCTTCGCGTTGGCCCGCATCTCCTTCTCGCACAGCTCGATCAGCTTGGCCCGCAGCTCCTTCTGGCGCTCGGTCAGGAGCCAGTCCGGGTCCCAGTCGTAGCCGAGTCCCCAGAACGGCTCGCCACCCCACGTCTTCTCAGCCATCAGTTCTCCCCGGTCGAGGCGCACTTCGAACAAATATGTACAGACTCTTGTATCGCATTCATCCGTCGGGTGCCACCCAAACGAGGCAGTCGGCTTCCTTCCGAACCCGGCGTGCCGCACGGCGGAAGCGGAGCCGCCCGACGAGACCGAGATGCGGGCCGAACACGAGCAGGCCGGCGTCGTGCTCGCGCACGACCTCGAGCAGGGCCTTCACGGGGTGCCGCGTGCGCACCCGCAGCAACTGTGTCCTGACCCCCAGGTCGGCCGCGCGCCTGGCGGTGGCGCGCACCTCGTCCAGGTCCTCCTCGTGCGGGAGGGTCGTGGCCTCAGGCCCCGCCAGGACCAAGGTCTGCGGGTAGGCCGGGAGCGGGATCAGGTTGACGAGCACGAGCGGCACGCCGGCCTCGAGCGCGCTCTCGATGGCCATCCGCTCCGCCGACGGGTCCACCCGCACCGACAGCGTGGCCAGCACGACCGGACGCGCCGGGGCCGGCGGGGCGGCCACCCTGGCCTCGCCCTCATGGCGTTCGCGCAGGCGGGTCATTGCGCTCTGAGCGGATGGTAGGGCGTTGACCCGGTCCGGACCACGTGGTAGAAACCCGGCTGGCTCGCGTGTACCAATTGGTACGAGAGCCTTCGGGGGTGGTCCACAGACGGGAGGAAGCGGTAATGGCTCACGCCGAGGTCGAGGAGAGGCAGCTTCTCAAGGCCATGACGTGGTGGGACGGCTTCGTCGTCGCGCTCGCCAATCCCGCCTTCCTGATCGCCTCCCTCGGCGGCTCGATCGGAGCGCTCGGCACCACCGGTGCCTGCGTTCTGTGGACCATCTCCATCTGCCTCGGCGCGCTGCAGAACAACATCCATGCCGAGCTGGCGGCGATGTTCCCGAGCAAGTCGGGCGGCATCGCCCTCTACGCCCACGAGGCCTGGCGCAAGTACCTGACCATCATCGGGCCGCTGGCCACGTTCGGCTACTGGATCGGCTGGTCGGTGGTCCTCTCGATCAACGGCCTCGTGGCCGGCACGCTGATCCAGGCCGAGTGGTTCGAGGACTCGACCTGGGCCGAGACCGTCTGGACGTTCGACTTCAACCTCCCGATCGTGATCGGGATGGGCCTGATCATCCTCGTCTGGCTCTTCAACATCTACGGCGTGCGTCCCGCCGTCTGGTTTGGCTACGTCACGGGCGCCCTGCTCCTGATTCCCGCCTTCACCCTGATGTTCCTGCCCTACATCACGGGCGAGTGGTCGAGCTCCAACATGACCTGGGAGATCGGGGCGAGCGGCGGCTTCCCGGTCGTGATCGTCTGGCTCTACCTGATGTGCTGGTCCTCGTACGGCATCGAGGTCGTGGCCACGTTCGCGCCCGAGTACCAGGACACCGAGCACGACACGGCCAAGGGTCTGCGTGCCGCGGCCCTGTTCTCCGGGGTGGTCTACATCCTGCTTCCCCTGGGCCTGGGTGGCACGCTCGGCACGGCAGCGGTGGCCGACGACGCCACGTTCATCGCCTTCTACACGCAGGCCTTCGACGCCATCGTCGGCTCGGCGCTGGGGAACGTGATGATCTTCTGCCTGGTCGGCGGCCTGATCCTGTCGATGAACACGTCGACGATGGACGGCTCGAGGGCCCTCTACGGCATATCGAGGGACGGCATGACGATCAGGGAGCTCGGGGTGCTCAACAGGCACAACGTCCCCGGGCGCGCGATGACCCTCGACGCGATCCTGAACATCATCCTGATCAGCGGGTTCGCGGGAGTGTTCGAGATCCTCGCGGTCTCGAACGTCGGCTACGTGTTCGCCACCTGCGCGGCCCTGGGCGGCTTCGTGCTGCTGCGCCGCGACCGTCCCGATTGGCCGCGGCCGATCAGGCTGCCCAACTACTGGGTCCCGCTGGGGGTGGTTCTCTTCCTGATCAACCTGACGCTGCTGATCGGCGGCGCCTTCATCTATTCGGGCGGCTTCCTCGGCATCCAGGGCTACGCGTACTACGGCTGGTCGACGACCCGCACGGGCCTGATCGTGCTCCTGGCCGCGGTGGTCCTCTACGTGTGGCGCCATCGCGTGCAGGACAAGATCCCGATGCGCTGGCGCGAGCAGGTCCCGCGGACGCCCGAGGAGGAGCGCGCGCACGCGGAGCTCAAGACGGCTCCGACCGCCGAGTCGGTGTAGCGCGGGGCCCGCAGAGTTGGTTCCGGTGCCGCGGCGCGAGTCTGGGCTGCGTTCATGCCGGTATGCGGAATTAACGTCGCCCAGGTTGAGGCTACTCGGCCCGCAGCTGCCAGCGAGGCAGGTCCTTGACCGCCTCGCGGTAGCGCCTGCGGTGGATCGGGCGGACGAAGACGAACCAGGAGGTGAGCGCCACCGGCAGCAGCAGGAAGACGCTGAAGGTGTTGCCGGTCAGGATGAAGAACAGGGCGACCGTGGCCACCAGCGCTCCGAAGGCCACCGGCAGCGCCCGGTAGCGCAGGCTGGTGCGGCGGATCTCCTCGTACTGCTCGCGGGGGATGCGGTTGGTGTCCCACGCCCGCCCGCACTTCTCGCACTTCCAGCGCTCTCCGTAGGGCAGGTCGCGTCTCTCCCCGCACTCGCAGGTGACCGTGATGGGCGGGCCCTTGAGCACCGCGCCCGGCTGCTCGGGGTCACGCAACCGCCGCCGGCGGGGCTCGTCCTGCTCGCTGCGTCGTCGCTCGCGCCGGCCCATCGTCGGAGCCTACTCACGACCGGTGCCGGCCCCGCCACCGCGGCCGGGCCTCAGGACGGTGCGCCCAGCTCCGCCCGCTTTGAGTCGACGTCGATTCCGTGCAGTCGGGCGAGGTTCTCGCCCAGGATCTTCCGCTTGGCCTGCTCGGTGAGCTGCGGATAGCCGCGCTCCTCGACGATGTCGCGCGGCAGCTCGAAGTTCCAGAATTCCTCGAGCGCCCATTGCGGATGCCAGATCGGTGACTCGCCGCCGTAGATGATCTTGTCCTCCCCGCACCACCACATCATCTTCCCGAGCGTCTCGGCGAAGACCCGGGGCTGTCGGGCGATGAAGTTCACGGTGGCGGCAATCGAGGCGTACAGGTTGGGATAGCGAACGAGCTGCCAGAGCACCTCGTCCAGCCACGGCAGCCCGACGTGGAAGATCACGAAATTGATGTCGGGGAAGTTGGCGGCGGCGCCGTCCATGTCGAACGTGCGCGTGTGCTCGACCGGCTGAGGGCCGAGCGGCACGCCCTTGTGGACCCCGATGAGGTTGACCCCGAGCTCCTGGGCGCGCTCGAAGGCCGGATAGGCCACGCGGGGGTCGTCCATCCGCCACGGGAACGGCTGGCCGTAGTCGTACCGCACGTTGTAGAACTTGAACGCCTTCGCGCCGTGGTCCTCGACCTGGCGCGTCATGAGATCGAGCGCCTTCTTTCCCTCGAGCGGGTTCACCGAGCCCCAGAAGACGGCCCGGTCGGGGTGCTTGGCCGCCATCTCGGCGCACTTCTCCCACGGCGAGAGGCCGTCCTGGAAGAGATCGGTGAGCGGCAGCGGCTGGGCGACGATCATGTCGGTGTCGGAGCCCCGGATGACCATGTCGTAGATCTCGTCCACGCTCCACTCGCGGAAGAACTCCTCCCGCGAGAGCACCGGCTCACCCTGGCGCGTGAGCAGCTGGTGAAACGCGTAGAGGTGCTCGTCGAAGAGCTCGCCCGGCGGCCCGAGGGCGTTGGCCTTGTCGAAGTTGAAGATGTGGCAGACGCAGTCGAACACGAAAGCGTCGACCTTTCGCTCGGCTGCCGGCGCTCCCTCGGGTCGCGTCTCGGTGGTGGCCATGCCGTCAGGCTCCTCCTTCGCTTTGGTTCAGC
Source organism: uncultured Thermoleophilaceae bacterium (assembly GCA_963821275.1). Taxonomy (GTDB): domain Bacteria; phylum Actinomycetota; class Thermoleophilia; order Solirubrobacterales; family Thermoleophilaceae; genus JACVRW01. The sequence continues at coordinate 322,016 of CAWGDF010000008.1, read as the reverse complement.
CGCTCGCGGCGATAGGGCTCGAGCTCCTCGAGCGGCATGCTGAGCTTCGCCCGCGCCGAGTCCGACAGGCGCTCCATCGTCCAGACGGGCTCCCAGACGACCTCGACGTCGACGCTCTCGATCCCCTCGATCTGCTGCAGCCGCTCCGGGATCGCGCGCGACATCGAGGCGACGAACGGACACAGGCCGGTCGTCGGGACGAGGTCCACGGCCACGTGCGAGCCGTCCACGCGCACGTCTTCGACGACGCCCATGTCGACGATGCTGATGCCGCGGTCGGCACAGCAGGGGTCGTAGACGTCCCGGAGAGCGTCGATCAGCGCCGGGGGATCCGGGGGGCGCGTGGCCGTCATGGGGTGCTCGACGTCTCGGGGCATACCTCGATCGCTATGCGAAAACCCGTTGTAGGCGTGGGACGAGCCGCATCCGCGGGAAGCACGCGGGAGCTGCGCACCCCCCAGGCGTGGTCGAGGTACGAGCCTCCCCGGACCGAGCCCCAGCCGTCGGCGTTCGCGGCGCCAACCCACTCCCAGACGTTCCCGGCGAGCTGCTCGGCCCCGAACGGACCGGCACCGCCCGGATGAGCGGTCACCGGCACCGTCCAGCCCCAGCCGGCCTCGGCGCAGGCGCAACGCTCGGAGTCGAAGACCTCGCCCCAGGGCCACGGGCGTCCGTCCTGGCCGCGGGCGGCCGCCTCCCACTCGTCCCCGGTGGGGAGCCGGACATCGGCGCCGAGCTCGTCGCCGGCCCAGGCGCAGAACGCTTCGGCGTCCGGGAGCGACATGTCGGTGGCCGGGTGGTCCGCGAGCTGGCGGTCCGCGAGCTTTGCGCCGAGCAGCGCCGGCACCCGCCGTCCCGTGGCGGCAACGAACCGGCGGACGTGTTCGTTGACGACGGGCCAGCGGCCGAGCCGCACGGCGCGGAGCGGCACTCGGCGCTCCTCGCCCGGCTCGCCCAGGAGGTACGTGCCCGAGGGCACGGCGATGCAGGCGTCGAGAGCAGGGATCCCTACGGCCGCCTGCCCGACTCTGGGCGCCGGCGCCATGGGCGCGCTCGTGGTCGTGGTCAGTCTTCTCCTCCCTCGTCGCCGAGCCTGCGCAGCCTAGCTGGCCGAGGCGGCGGCTCGCAAGAGTTCGCCGCCCAGCCGCAGCTCGGTGCGCGCCGTTCAGCTCCAGGGATAGGGACTGTGCGACACGGGGTGCAGGTCCCCGGTCGCGAAGCGCTCGTAGCGGAAGGGGTGCAGCAGGGTCGAGTGCTCGCCGGTCAGCACCCGGGCGATCTCTCGCCCCACGGCGATCATCTTGTAGCCGTGGTTGGAGTCGGCGGCCACGAACACGTTCGGGCGCATGTAGTCGAACACGGGGAAGTTGTCGGCGGTGAACGCGCCCACACCGCCCGAGCGCGTCGCGCGGTACCTCGGGCGGGCGCCCTCGAAGCGGCTCATGCAGTGCGAGAGCGCGGCGCACCAGAGGTCGGGGAAGCCGGGCTCGACGGTGCCGGTGGGGTACGGGTCGAGGTCGAACTCGTGTCCCTTGGGCAGCGGCGCGGCGCCGCCCTGCACGGAGTGCTTGTCCTGCTTGACGTAGATGCCCCACTGGTCGCCGGTCACCAGACGCCCCGCGTCGTCGTGCAGCGGCGCGCTGCTGTCCACGTGCAGCACCGGCGGCAGGGAGCCGTCGGCGGTCACGAAGATCGACGGGTCGACGCTCGATCTCGCCCTCCTGCAGGTACCAGTAGGTCCACATCTCGCGCTCCTCGCCGGCCACCTCCAGGCGGCGCGGCAACCCGAGCTGCTCCCACAGCCCGGCCACCCAGGGGCCGACGGCCACCACCACCTGGTCGACGGCGATCGGACCAGCACTCGTGTCCACCCGCGTCACCGCGCCGGAGCCGTCGAGCTCGAAGCCCGTGACCTCCACGCCCTCCTCGATCGTCGCGCCCGCCGCCCGCGCCTTGGCGGCCAGCCCGTGCATCGAGTCCTTGTTGAAGGCGAAGCCGCCCTGACGCTCGTGCAGGCAGACGCTGAGGCCCGGGGCGCGCCAGTCACCGAAGATCGATCGCATGTGGGCCGCCACCTCGGCCTCGCCGGTGATCAGCTCCGAGTCGTAGCCGATCCGCTGGTGGCGCTCGAACACCGCGCTGAGGTCGTCCTCCTGCTCGCCGTCGCCGAGCGCGATGTAGCCCGAGCCGTGGTAGGCCAGCGTCTCGGGGTCGGACTCCCAGATCTCCACGCAGGCCGCCATCAGGTCCTGCATGGCCGGCTGGAAGTAGTTGTTGCGCACCACCCCGCAGGCGATTCCCGACGCGCCGGCGGCCACGCCGGCCTTGTCCACGACCAGGGCCTCCTCGCCCGCCTGCGCGAGGTGCCAGGCGGTGGAAAGCCCGTGGACCCCGGCGCCGATCACCAGGTGCTTCACGCCGCGCATGGGTCAGCTAGTGAAGCGGCGGTTCCCAGCCCTCGAGCACCGGCGGCCGCCAGTCGGCGCCAACGGTCTTCGAGTCCTCCGTCCAGGGCCCCAGCTCGGGCTGGGGGAACTTGCAGTGGGTTTCCTTGAGACGAATCCCGTAGGAGTTCCCGGACTGCAGGTGGGCCATCAGAACCTTGCGGGCGATCTCGTCCTCGCGCCCCTCGGGGATGTCGAAGTAGATCTTGAGGAAGGAGTTGGAGTAGCGGTCGAAGACCGCGGGCGAGCCCTCTTCGGTGAGCAGCTCGATGTCCTCCAGCCAGTTCAGGTCCTTGCCGGGAGTGGAGGCCTCGAGGTCGATCTCCTCGACCAGGGCGATGTCCTCCTGATAGGGGAAGCGCCGGCCCGAGAGGTACTCGGCGTCGATCGACTGGATCTTCTGGGGTTCCGTTTGGCGGGAGGGCGCGGGCTCGGCCCGCGCCGGACCGATGCTTTCCGTCACCGTTCCACTCGCTCCGCGGCGGGCAGCGCGTCGATCGGGTTCTCCAGGTAGCGGTCGAGCATCGTCTTGATCTCCTCGAGCGCCTGCGACTCGCTCTGCCCGGGCACGTAGTCGGTGCCCGCCAGCGGCACGCGGGCCATGGCGGCGGCCTCGGTGGTCAGCGCGGCCAGGTCCTCCGGCTCGAGCGAGTGGACGTTGGTCTTCCCGCAGGCCCGGGCGAGCATCTGCACCTCGAGCGTGAGCGTGTGCAGGAAGTTGTAGACGCGCCCGGCCGCCTCCTCGACGTTCAGCCGCTTGCGCAGCTCGGGGTCCTGGGTGGTGATACCGACCGGGCAGCGTCCCGTGTGGCAGTGGTAGCACTGCCCCGCCGGCACGCCGATCGTCCCCTCGTAGTCGGTGACGCCCGGGATCTCCTTGTTGCAGTTGAGCGCCATCAGCGCGGCGTGGCCGAGCGCCACGGCGTCGGCGCCGAGCGCGAGGCACTTCGCGACGTCGCCGCCGTTTCGGATGCCGCCGGCCACCACGAGGTTGATCTCGTCGGCGAGCCCCACGTCCTCCAGGGCGCGGCGGGCCTCGGGAATGGCCGCCATCAGCGGGATGCCCGTCTCCTCGGTGGCGGTGTGCGGGCCGGCGCCGGTGCCGCCCTCGGCCCCGTCCAGGTAGATGATGTCCGGGCCGCACTTGGCCGCCATCCGCACGTCGTCGTACACGCGCGCCGCACCCAGCTTGAGCTGGATCGGCACCTCGTAGTTGGTGGCCTCGCGGGTCTCCTGCACCTTGAGCGACAGGTCGTCGGGGCCGAGCCAGTCCGGATGGCGGGCGGGAGAGCGCTGGTCGATGCCCGGCGGCAGCGAGCGCATCTCGGCGACCTGCTCGGTCACCTTCTGACCCATCAGGTGACCGCCCAGCCCCACCTTGCAGCCCTGCCCGATGAAGAACTCGACCCCGTCGGCCAGCATCAGGTGGTGCGGGTTGAACCCGTACCGGCTCTGGATGACCTGGTAGTACCACTTCGTGGACAGGTCGCGCTCCGGCGGGATCATGCCGCCCTCGCCCGAGCAGGTGGCGCTGCCGGCCATCGAGGCGCCCTTGGCCAGCGCCATCTTCGCCTCGAGCGACAGCGCGCCGAAGCTCATGCCGGTGATGTAGACCGGGATGTCCAGCTCGATCGGCTTCTTGGCAAAGCGCGCGCCGAGCACGGTCTTTGTCTCGCACTTCTCCCGGTAGCCCTCGATCACGAAGCGCGTGAGCGTGCCGGGCAGGAAGATCAGCTCGTCCCAGTGCGGGATCTTCTTGAACATCGAGAAGCCCCGCATGCGGTAGCGGCCGAGCTCGGCCTTCATGTGGATGTCGTTGATGACGTCCGGGGTGAAGATCTTCGAGCGCCCGAGGACGGTGCGCTCGGCGGGTGCGTTCTCGTCGGGCGGTGGGGGGTGGGCGGGTGGGTTCATTTACAGGACGAGCTTGCGCTCGCTGGGCTCCAGGCTGTCGTAGTTGTAGAGCTTCTTTCCGCAGACGAACTTGGTGAACTCGGGCGGCGCGCCCAGCCCGTAGATCGAGAACTTGCGCTCGATCAGCTCGCTGTCGGCGTCGGTCCACTCGCCCTCGACGCAGTCGATCCCGAGCGACGCGATCTTGCCGGCCACGTAGATGGTGCCGTCGTACATCGAGTCGCCCAGGCCGGGGCCCACGTCGCCGCAGATGATCTGGCGGCCGCGCTGCATCATGAAGCCGGTCATCGACCCGGCGCTGCCCATCACCAGGATGGTGCCGCCCTTCTGGTCTATCCCGGTGCGCGCGCCCACCTGCCCCTTGACCACGAGGTCGCCGCCACGGAGAGCGGCGCCCGCCAGCGAGCCGGCGTTCGACTCGATCACCACCACCCCGGACATCATGTTCTCGGCGACCGACCAGCCCACCCGGCCGTTGACCTGCACCTCGGCGCCGTCGATCAGGCCGCAGCCGAAATAGCCCAGGCTGCCCTCGAAGGTGATCCGGCAGCGGGCCAGGATGCCCACGCCCAGCGAGTGGCGAGCGCTCGGGTTCAGCACCGTCACGTCCCTCACTCCCTGCTCGTAGAGCAGCCACTTGAGCTCGGCGTTGATCTTGCGGGTGGAGAGGTCGCGGGCGTCGAAGGAGGCGCGCTCGCCGTCGATCTCAGCGATCTTGGGGGTGGTGCCGTCGAGCTCGACCAGCCCGCGGGCGTCGTAGGTGATGGTCACGTCGTCCACACCATCACCGCCCCCTCGTACGGGTCCCAGGTCTCGATCTCGCGGTCGACGACCTTGCGGATGGCGATCTCCTCGGAGGCCAATGCCACGATGTCGTCGGACTCGTAGAGCACCAGCGGCTTGGCCCCCAGCTCGTCCTTGGCCACCCCGAGCGCATCCTCGGTCACGCAGATGTAGGTGAACACACCGTCGAGCTCGTCCAGGCTGCGGCGCATCGAGTCCTCGAGCGAGTCGCCCTGGGCCATGCGCTCGGCGAGGTAGACGGCGATGATCTCCGAGTCGCAGTCGGACTGGAAGCGATGTCCGGCGCGCTCGAGCCGGCGGCGCCACTGGTGGTAGTTGGTGAGCTGACCGTTGTGGACGACGGCCACGTCCGGGAAGGGATAGGCCCAGTACGGGTGCGCGTTGGCGATGTCGACGTCGGACTCCGTGGCCATGCGCGCGTGGCCGATCGCGTGCGTGCCCACGTAGCCGTCGAGGTTGTAGTCGGCGGCCACCGTCCGGGCGTCCCCCAGGTCCTTGACGATCTCGAGCGAGCGGCCCAGCGACAGCACCTCGGCGCCCTTGACGTCCTCGACGTAGTCGGCCAGCCGCTTGAGGTCACCGTCGAACCCGAACGACACAGTCATCGCGTGCTCGCTGGTGGTGTCGATCGAGTCGATCGTCGCGCCCGACGCCCGCAGCCGGTTCTCGATGTCAACCCGCTGGCGGCGCAGGCGCTCGTCGAACTCGAAGTCCTTGCCGCCCGCGTCCGCCTCCACCAGCTTGACGTGCATCACGTAGCCGTCGGAGGCGGGCCGGTAGAGCGCGTAGCCGGTGGAGTCCGGCCCGCGGTGCTTCATGGCCTGGAGCATGGCCGTCATGTCGCGGCCGACCTGGCGCTCGCCGCCCCCGTCGCGGTAGATGATGCCGGCGATCCCGCACATCGGTTAGGGGAGGACCTCCAGGTACTCGTCGCGCTCCCAGTCGGTGACCGCGGCCAGGTAGCGCTCCCATTCGTCGCGCTTGTAGTGGTGGAAGACCCTCCACAGGCGCCCAGGCATCGCGCCCTCACGCAGCACCTCGTCGCGCTCCAGCTCCACCAGGGCGTTGCCCAGGCTGTCCGGCACGCGGTCCAGGGAAGCTGAGCCGTTGCTCTGAAGCAGGTCGTAGGTGTTGGCGCTCTGCGGCGGGCCGGGGTCGCTCTGGTTGCGGATCCCGTCGAGACCGGCGACCAGCAGCGCCGCCACCGTCAGGTAGGGGTTGCAGGAAGAGTCGACGCCGCGGTACTCGAAGCGGCCACCGGAGGCCACGCGCACGGTGCAGGTGCGGTTCTGCCAGCCCCAGTTCTTGTAGACCGGGGCCCAGAAGCCCTGGTCCCACATGCGGCAGTAGGAGTTCACCGTCGGGTTGCCCACGCACATCAGCGCGCCGAAGTGGTCGAGCATGCCGCCCAGGAAATGGCGGGCGGTGTCCGAAAGCTGGGCCGGCCCGTCCGGGTCGTGGAAGACGTTCTTCGCGTCCTCGTCCACCAAGGTGAAGTGGTGGTGATGCCCGTTGGCGGATACGCCGACGAACGGCTTGGGCATGAAGCAGGCCAGCAGGCCGTGCTTGCGCCCCACCGCCGCGCAGATCTGCCGGTAGGTGGTGATGTTGTCGGCGGTCTTGACCGGGCGGTCGAAGCGGAAGTTCAGCTCGAGCTGGCCGGGAGCGTCCTCGTGGTCGCCGTAGCTCATGTCCAGCCCGAGCGCCTGGCCGTACTCCACGACGTCGAGCAGCACCGGACGCAGTTCCTCGAACTGGTGGATGTGGTAGCAGTAGGGCTTGGTCACGCCCTCCGGGGTGGCGCCGTCCTCGGGCTTCTTGAGCCACATCATCTCCGGCTCGATCCCGATCAGGAAGCTGTAGCCCAGCTCCTCCTCGAACTCCGCCACCACCCGCTTGAGGTTCTGGCGCGGGTCGGCGTCGAGCAGGTCGCCGGTCTCGGTGTCGTAGCAGTCGCAGTACACGCGGGCGACACGCGGGTCCCAGGGCAGGGTGGCGAAGGTGTCGAGGTCGGCCACCGCGGCCAGCTCGGACTCCTCGGGGCCGAAGCCGATGTAGTCCCCCACGCGGTCGACGAACAGGTTGGCCGTGGCGCCGTAGACCAGCTGGTAGCCCTTCTCGGCCACCTGGGGGAAGAAGGAGGACACCACTCCCTTGCCCATCACGCGGCCCGTGACCGACACCTGCTGGAAGAAGACGTACTTGATCCCCTCGGCCTCGATCCGGCGCGTGATCTCCTCGATGCGCTCGCGCCGACCCGGCTGGTTGCGCGCCTCCTCGAGCGTCGCGGGCGCCTGCGTGGACCGGGAGGTGCCGATCACCGTGCGCACATCGCCTCCAAGGCTCATGGGCGCCTGGGCGTCGACGGCAACGCTTCCCTCGTAGGGGTTGGTCATTCCCTCTCCTCCGGGTGTCGTATTGGGGGACAGGTCCACGCTGCGAAGCGCGGGCCGACTATAGCAACTGCTTTGAGCAAATTGGTATATTCGTCCGCCGCCGCCGTCATATGGAGCGGGGCAGAGAGCCTCGGCCGATGGCCGGCACCGGAGGTTGGTCCTCCAGGTAGCGCATCACGTGCAGGTCGAGGCTGCGAGGCAGGAACACGTCGGTCGAGTGCTCCACCGGCGCCCCCTCGGCGGTGCAGGTCAGGTGCTCGATCTCGAGCGCCGCGGTGGTCTCGCTCACGCCGAGGGCGGCCCCGACCCGGTCGCGCTTGGTGAGCACCCGGGCGAGGATGTGGGCGCGCGTATAGGCCACCGGCACCCCGTGCTTGAGCAGCACGTCGAGCACCATCTCCCCCCGCTCCAGAGCCTGGCGCAGACGGCCCGGTGAGGGCAGCCCGACGTCGGGATGCACCACGTCCCGCATCCACGAGCCCGGCTGGCCGTCGAGCAGCAGCACTCGGGTGATCGTCGGGGCCGGCGCGTCGGGGGAGACGCCGAAGAGCTCGGCCACCTCGGGGCCCACTCGCCGCTCCTCGACGCTCAGCTCTCCCAGCTCCAGGGACACCCCGCGGCGCCGGGCCAGCTCGCTGTAGGAAACGAGCTTCTCCAGACCCTCGTCGAGCGTTGTGGAGGGAGCCTTGCCGACGTATGTCCCGCTCCCCTGGCGGCGCACGATCTCGCCGCTCTCCTCCAGCCGGCCGAGCGCGGTGCGGAGCGTCCCGCGCGAGATCCCCAGGTGAGCCGACAGCTCCTGCTCGGGCGGCAGCCGCTCGCCGGGACGGTGGCGGCCGCCGGCCAGCCAAGTGCGGAGCGCCGCCTCGGCGATGTCGACCAGGGAGGGCTTGCCCTCGCTGGCCAGGGTGCCCGTGTCAGGCGTGCTGCTCATACGCGTGGCGATACTAACCCCGCATGTGCGCGCAGGAGGGAGGCCACGGTTCCGCCGGACACGCGGGCCCGCTCGGGCAGGCGCTGGATCTCAGAAGAGCCCAACCGTGCGGCCCTCTTCGTCGATGTCGACGTTCAGGGCGGCCGGTGTGGTGCCCAGGCCGGGCATCTGCTGGATGTCGCCGCAGAGAGGGACCAGCCAGCCCGCGCCGGTGTAGGCCCGCAGGTCCCGCACCGGCAGCGTGAAGTCCTCGGGCGCACCCAGCAGCGTCGGGTCGGCGGACAGCGACAGGTGGGTCTTGGCCATGCAGATCGGCAGGCGATCCAGGCCGTCCTCGTTGTACTGGCGGATCTTGCGCTGCGCGTCGAGGTAGAAGACGACGTCGGCCGCCCCGTAGACCTGCTTCGCCACCTTCTCGACCTTGGCCTCGATCGAGTCGTCGTCCTCGTAGGTGAACTTGAAGCTGGAGGGCTGCTCGCAGGCGTCGGCCACCGCCTCGGCCAGCGCGGCCGCGCCGGGTCCCCCGGAGGCGAAGCCGTCGTTCACCTCGGCGGCGTGGGCGCCGCCCTCCAGCGCGAGCGCCTTCACCAGCTCGACCTCGTCGTCGGTGTCGCCCGGCCGCCGGTTGACGGCGACCACACACGGCAGGCCGAAGCCGCGCACGATCCCCAGATGCCGGTTGAGGTTGGCCGCCCCGGTGGCGATCGCGGCCAGCCCGCGCACGCGGTCCACGCGGGGGTCGTCCTCGATCCCGCCGTGGTGCTTGAGCGCGCGCACGGTGGCCACGAGTACCACGGCGCTGGGCCGCAGCCCGCCCTTGCGACAGACGATGTTGAACAGCTTCTCCATGCCCATGTCCGAGCCGAAGCCCGACTCGGTGACGACGTAGTCGCCCAGCTTCAGCCCGATCAGGTCGGCCACCAGCGACGAGTTGCCGTGCGCGATGTTCGCGAACGGGCCCGCGTGCATCAGGCAGGCCTGGCCCTCCAGGGTCTGGATCAGGTTGGGCTGGAGCGCCTCCTTGAGGAGCACGGTCATCGCCCCGGCCGCTCCCAGGTCCTCGGCGGTCACCGGCCTCCCGCCGGAGTAGGAGTGGGCCACGGTGATCGCGCCCAGGCGGGCCCGGAGGTCGTGCAGGTCCCGCGACACGGCCAGGATGGCCATCACCTCGGAGGCGGCGGTGATGTCGAAGCCCGACTCGCGCGGGTAGCCGTTGGCCCGGCCCCCCTGTCCCAGGGTGATCTTGCGCAGGGCGCGGTCGTTCATGTCCAGCGCGCGCTTCCAGTCGACCCGCAGCGCGTCGATCTCGTGCGGGTTGCCGTGCAGGATCGACGCGTCCATCAGCGCCGCCAGCAGGTTGTTCGCCGCACCCACGGCGTGGATGTCGCCGGTGAAGTGGAGGTTCAGGTCCTCCATCGGCACCACCTGAGCCAGGCCGCCGCCGGCGGCGCCGCCCTTGATGCCGAACACCGGGCCGAGCGAGGGCTCGCGCAGGCACAGCACGGGCTCGCGGCCGATGGCCCCGAGGCCCTGGGTGAGGGACACCGCCGTGGTGGTCTTGCCCTCACCCGCCCTGGTGGGGGTGACTCCGGAGACGCACACCAGCTTGCCGTCGGGGGCGTCGGCGAGCCGGTCCAGCGCGTCGAGCGAGACCTTGGCCTTGTGCCGCCCGTAGGGCTCGAACTCGTCGGGCACGAGGCCCATGCGCTCGGCGATCGACTCGATCGGCTGGAGCTCGGCCTCCTGCGCGATCTCCAGGCTGCTCTTCATGTGCTCTCCTCTCGCTTCTTGTGCCGCCTCCAGCCGCGCAGCCAGACTCGCTCCGGCGGCTTGTCGCCGGCGCGCCGGCGCCGGTACTCGTCCAGGGTCATGCCCTCCGGCACGTCGCACTGCTCGTACTCGAGCGGCTCGGGCCGGGTGGCGTCTTGATGCTTGTCGTCCATTGGCATCAGTGACTCACCGCCGCGGCGGCGAGCTCGGAGACCAGCTTGTCCTCGTAGAAGCGCTCCAGCGCGAAGGGCGCGATCAGCTCCGGGGTGCGCCCGCTGGCCGCCAGCTCGGCCAGCGTCTTGCCCACGATCGGCGCCGCCTTGAAGCCGTAGGTCCCCCAGCCGGAGCTCACGTGGAAGCCCTCGACCGAGGTGGGGCCGAGGATGGGGCTGTAGTCGGGGCTCAGGTCGCAGAGGCCGGCCCAGCTGCGCAGGATGCGGGCGCGCTCGAGCTGCGGGAACAGCTCCAGCGAGTGGCGTGAGACCTCCTGCAGGAAGTTGAGCGTGCCCTGCATCCGGTAGGTCGTCCAGGGCTCGATCTCGGCGCCCATCAGGAACTCGCCGCGGTCGGTCTGTGAGATGTAGACGTGCATCTGCGAGGAAACGATGACCACGTCGAGCAGCGGCTTCAGCGGCTCGGTCACGCAGGCCTGGAGGATGTGTGTGGTGATGGGCAGCTCCACCCCCGCCATGTCGCAGATCTGGCTGCTCCAGCCGGCCGTGCAGTTGAGCACCGCGCCCGTCTTGATGCGGCCGCGGTTGGTCTCGACGCCGCTCACCCGGCCGTTCTGGCGCTCGATGCCCGTGACCTCGGTGTAGGGGTGGATCTCCGCCCCGCCTCGGTCGGCGCCGCGGGCCAGACCCCACACCACCGCGTCGTGGCGGATGATCCCGCCCGGCGGGTGGTACAGCGCCCCCATGATGGGATAGACCGCGTCAGGGTTGTCCACCTGCATGGCCGGGGCCAGCTCCTTGATCTCGTCCGGGTAGATCAGCCGCGAGTCGATCCCGTTCAGGCGGTTGACCTCCGCCCGGTTGGCCATCACGAACATGGCCCGGTCCGAATGGGCCAGGGTCAGGTGCCCGTTCTGGGAGAACAGGAGGTTGAAGTCGAGCTCGGCGCCGAGCCCCTCGTAGAGCTTGAGTGAGGCGTCGTAGAAGCGGGCGCCCTCGGGCGTCTTGTAGTTCGCGCGCAGGATCGTGGTGTTGCGGCCGGCAGCCCCGGACCCGATGTAGCTCTTCTCCAGCACCGCGACGTTCTCGATCCCGTGATCGCGGGCCAGGTAGTAGGCGGCGGCGAGCCCGTGGGAGCCGCCGCCGATGATCACGACGTCGTAGGAGTCGCGCAGCTCGGCGCGCTCGCGCCACATGCGTCGGGTGCGGAACAGGTCACGCACGGGACGCGGCCTCCAGCGGCTCGTCGACCGGACCGAGCGCCTCGCTCCCCACAGGGCCGCCCCCCAGGTGCCTCGCGGCGTCGTCTGTGACCGTCCACAGGTAGCGGCCGAGCGCCGCCCCGAAGAGCATCAGCCAGCGCTCCTCGCCCTCGCGCAGGATCGCGCCCGGGACCCGTGCCACCGATCCGGGGCGGAAGCCGCGGACCGGCGTGGCGGAGTCGCGCAGATCGATGGCGCTGAAGCGGGCGAAGAGCTCGCGGGCGAGAGGCCCGGCCAGGGTGAGCGCGGCGTAGACCGCCGTCACGTCGATCACGCTCACGGGGCCGACGGCGCCGGCGGCCGTCTCGCTGAGCCGCGCGTGCAGGGGGGCCGTCTCCTCCGGCTCGCACAGCACGAGCGCGCGCTCCGCGGTGTAGGGGCACCACCAGGCCCCGTCCGCCCGCTTGGCGCGCCCGAGCTCGAGCGTCGCGCCGTCGCTGATCGCCGCCAGTTCGGCCGGGGCGGCCTGGAGCTCGAGCTTGCCCAGGTGCGAGCGGTCGGCGAAGCCCACGGCGTGGCGGCAGCGCTCGCGCTCGGCAGCGGTGTCCCCGAAGCTCACGGTCAGGTTCCAGTTCCCGTGGCGCTCGACCTGCGCCCCGGCGGCGCGCGCCTCGCGCTCCATCGGGCTGCGGGCCAGCGCCTCCGGGCCGGGGGAGAGAAACGCGAGGGCGCTCACGAGCGCAGCACCTCGCCCTCGGGGTCGTAGAAGGGCTTGGTGACCACCCGGGCCTGCAGGCGGCTGCCGTTGTCGGCGATCGTGACCTCGGTGCCCTCCGCGGCGAGCCCCGCGGGCACCCAGGCCATCCCGATCACACCGCCGAGCTGGGGCGAGTGCCGCGCGCTCGTCACCTGGCCGACCGGGCCGTCGTCGCCGTTGGCCGTGAGCACGACGGCGCCCTCGGTCGGGACCTGGCCGTCGGGAAGCGTGAAGCCCACGAGCGCGATCTCGGGCGGCTCCTCGGCGGCCCGCTCGAGGGACCAGCGGCCGATGAAGTCCTCGTCCTTGTCCAGCTTCACGATCCAGGGCATGGCCGCGCTGTAGGGGGTGGACTCGGAGTCGGTGTCCTGGCCGATCAGCACGTGCATCTTCTGCAGCCGCAGGAGCCGTTGCGGCTCCAGGCCGAACGGGCGCACGCCGTGCGCGGCCCCGGCCTCGAGCAGGGCGTCCCAGAGGTACTCACCGTGCGCGGCCGCGAAGTGGATCTCGTAACCCACCTCTCCCACGAAGCCGATGCGCAGCACCAGCGCGGGCACCCCCGCCACCTCGGCCTGGCGGCCGTCGAGATAGCCGAAGGCCTCGCTGGAGCAGTCGAGGTCGGTCACCGCGCCCATGATCTCCCGCGCGCGGGGACCGGCCAGGTTGATCGCGGCCAGGCCCTGGGTCACGTCGGTCATGTGCACGCCCATGCGCCAGTCGGCCAGCCACCAGGAGAACCACTCGTAGACCGCTCCCGCGCCACTCGAGGTGGTGGTCACGTAGTAGGTCTCGTCGTCGAGACGGCAGATGGTGCCGTCGTCGATGATCCGGCCCGCGTCGCTGGTGAGCACCCCGTAGCGGATGCGGCCCGGCTTCAGGTTGGAGAGGCGGTTGGGGTAGAGGCGGTCGAGAAACTCGCCGGCGTCGGGGCCGCGCACGATGAGCTTGCCCAGCGTGGACACGTCGATCAGGCCGGCCGCCTCGTGTACGGCCAGCGCCTCACCGCGCGGGTCGCCGTAGTCGTAGGCCCGCCGCCAGTCGCCCGCCCACATCACGTTGGCCCCCAGCTCCCGGTGACGACCGTGGATCGAGGAGCGCTTGGCCGGCTCGAAGGGCCGCCCGGCAAGCGCGCCCATCGGCACCGCCTGCCAGGGCGGGCGCGCGGTGGTGGTGCCCACCTCCTCCAGGCTCTGCCCGGTCTCGTCCGCCATCAGGCGGATCGCGGGCAGCTGGCACATGCGCCCCTGGCAGGGGCCCATGGTGGTGGTGGTGTAGCGCTTGGAGAGCTCGATCGAGTCATAACCCTCCTTCACGCTCAGGTGAATGTCCTTGGCGGTCACGTCCTCGCACAGGCAGGCGAAGCACTTCCCCCGGCGCTCGCTGGTGCGCGCGGGCGGGACCGCGGCCCGCCCCGGGTCGGCGCTGCGCGCCTCCAGCCGGCCTTCGCCCTGAGCGGCCCGCTCGCGCGAGGCCGCGTCGCCGAGCCCCAGGGAGTGCGCGGCCTCGGCGCCGGCCACCGCGCCGGACAGCTCGGCGGCGTCCAGCTCCCCGTGACCGGCGACCTCCCCGGCCACGAGCAGGTCCCCTCGCAGCTCGGTGAGGGCGAACAGACCGCGCTCGGCGTCGTAGGCGGTACGAGCGCCGGCCTGGGTGAGGAGCGAGGTGGCGGGAGCGCTGCCGCCCGAGACCACCAGCAGGTCGCAGGCCACCGCGCGCTCGCCGTTCGTGGCCTCCTCGGCGCCAGGCGCGCCGAGCACCACCCCCTGGAGGTGGCTCCGCCCGCGGGCCTCGAGCACGGTCGCGTCGTAGTGGATCTGCACGCCGCGACGGGCCAGCTCGCTCGCTGCCGGCGACGCGCCGTCAGGGCGCAGGTCGGCCACGCAGGCGAGCTCGACGCCGGCGTCGTCCAGGGCGAGGGCGGCCTCCAGCCCGCGGTCGCTCACGGTGGCGACCACCGCACGCGAGCCGGGCTGGACGGCATAGAGCGACAGCAGCCGCCGCGCTCCGCCGGAGAGCATCACCCCGGGGAGGTCGTTGCCGGAGAACAAGAGCGGCTGCTCGATCGCCCCCGTGGCGTACACCTGGCGGCGCGCACGCACCTGATGCAGGGTGTCGCCCTCCCACACCGGCACCAGCCCGTCGAAGGCGCCCAGCGCCGGCGCGTTGGCGAGCAACTCGACCCCCGCGCCCCGGGCGTGCTCGGTCTGCTCGCGCGCGTACTCGTGGCCGCCCTCGGCCAGCAGGCGGCCACCCGGCTCCGGGCCCTCGTCGGCGAGCACCACGTCGGCGCCCAGCTCCGCAGCCGCGGTGGCCGCGGCCAGGCCGGCTGCGCCGCCGCCCACCACCAGCACGTCCGCGTGGCGGCGCCGGTACTCGGTGCGCCACTCCCGCTCGGGCCGGGACCGGGGCAGCCGGCCCAGCCCGGCGGCGTGGCGCAGCACCTTCTCGTACAGCGGCCACAGGCGCCGTGGCCGGATGAAGGTCTTGTAGTAGAAGCCCGGCGGGGTAAACGGGGTGCCCACCAGGTCGGTGGCCCGCATCACGTCGAAGTCGAGCGAGGGTGACGCGTTCATGTGCTCCACGCGCATGCCCTCTCGCACCGGCTCCGTGCAGGCTCGGACGCCGGGCGCATCGTCGACCTGGACGAGGCAGTTGGGACACTGGCCGGCGCAGCACAGCAGCCCGCGCCGCCGGTGGTACTTGAAGCTGCGGGAGAAGGTGCGCTGGCCCGCGGCGTAGAGCGCCGAGCCGATCGTGTCGCCCTCGAGCGCCTCGACCGGCTTGCCGTCGAAGCTGAAGCTCAGCCTGCGGTCCCGGTAGATCCGCTCGCCGCCCTGCGTTGGCAGGCGGCTCATGAAGGAAGCTCCGTGAACAGCACCTCGTTCGTGCGAGTGTCGCGCTCGGCCAAGAACCAGGCGGCGCAGCCGGAGCGGTGGTACCACCACTCGCGCTGCACGCCGGCCACGTTGAGGCGGAAGTAGTTGTAGACGCCGAGCTCCCGCTCGGTCGGACGCGCAGCCGGGCGGGGGTTCACCTCACCGCCGAAGCTGAAGTCCGTGACCTCGCGCGGGCCGCAGTTCGGACAGGTGAGCACGTAGGACATGGACGTCGGGCCTCGGCTCGGACGATACTAAACAAATAGGTACAAGAGCTAGTCATCCCGGCCCGGAATCCAGCTCGTTCCGGCAAGCGGGACGCGGGCCATGGCAGCGGCTTCGACGCTGAGCGCGACCAGGTCCTCGGGCTCCAGGTTGTGCACGTGCGACTTGCCGCAGGCGCGGGCGATGGTCTGGGTCTCGAGGACCATGGCGCGCAGGTAGTTGGCCAGCCGCCTGCCGCCGAGCTCGGGGTCGAAGCGGGCCGCCAGCTCGTCGTCCTGCGTGGAGATGCCCGCCGGGTCGCGGCCCTCGTGCCAGTCGTCGTAGTAGCCGGCGGAGGTGCCGATCTCCTCGTAGCCCTCCTGGTGCTCGGGCGAGTTGTCCCCCAGCGCCACGATCGCGGCCACGCCGATGGAGACCGCGTCCGCGCCGAGGGCGAGCGCCTTCGCCGTGTCGGCGCCCGATCGGATCCCGCCCGAGACCACCAACTGCACCTTGCGGTGCATGTCCAGCTCCTGGAGCGCCTCGACCGCCGGCGGGATCGCGGCGAGCGTGGGAATGCCGACGTGCTCGATGAAGACCTCCTGGGTGGCGGCGGTGCCTCCCTGCATGCCGTCCAGGACCACCACGTCGGCGCCGGCCTTGACGGCCAGGGCGACGTCGAAGTTGGGCCGGCTGGCCCCCACCTTCACGAACACCGGCTTCTCCCAGTCGGTGATCTCGCGCAGCTCGCCGATCTTGATCTCCAGATCGTCCGGCCCCGTCCAGTCGGGGTGCCGGCAGGCGCTGCGCTGGTCGATCCCCTTGGGCAGGTCCCGCATCTCGGCCACGCGGTCCGAGATCTTCTGGCCCAGGAGGATGCCGCCGCCTCCGGGCTTCGCGCCCTGGCCGACGACGATCTCGATCGCGTCCGCCCGGCGCAGGTCGTCCGGGTTCATCCCGTAGCGCGAGGGCAGCATCTGGTAGACGAGCAGGCTCGAGTGCTCGCGCTCCTCCGGGGTCATGCCGCCGTCGCCGGTGGTGGTGCTCGTGCCCACCGCGCTGGCTCCCCGCCCGAGCGCCTCCTTGGCCGGCGCCGAGAGCGCGCCGAAGCTCATGCCGGCGATCGTGATCGGGATCTCGAGGTGAAGCGGCTTGGAGGCGAAGCGGTCACCCAGCACGAGATCGGTGTCGCAGCGCTCGCGATAGCCCTCGAGCGGATAGCGGGACACGCTGGCCCCCAGGAACAGCAGATCGTCGAAGTGGGGCACCGCCCGCTTGGCCCCGAAGCCGCGGATGTCGTAGATCCCCTCGCGGGCGGCGCGGTGGATCTCGCCGATCACGTGGCGGTCGAAGAGGGCCGACTCGCGGAGCGCCGGGCGCGAGGGGCCGGGCTGGCCCGGACCGGAGCGATTGCTCAACATCAGTACTCGCCCGCGTGGTCGATGTCGAAGTTGTAGAGGCGCCTGGCCGACCCGTAGCGCCTGAAGTCGTCCGGGTCGCAGTCGTCGGCCTCGGCCTGCTCCAGCAGAGCGACAAGCTCCTCGCGGTGGTGCGGCCGGATCTCCTTCTCCACGCAGTCCGCGCCCAGGCCCGCCACGGTGCCGCGCACGTACAGATGGGCCTCGTAGATCGAGTCGCCCAGCGCGTCGCCGGCGTCGCCGCACACGACCAAGCGGCCCTTCTGGGCCATGAAGCCGCTCATGTGACCCACCGAGCCGCGCACCACGATGTCCACGCCCTTCATGGAGATCCCGCAGCGAGCCGAGGCGTCGCCCTTGACCACCACCAGGCCGCCGCGGCCGCTGGCGGCGGCCGACTGGCTGGCGTTGCCGTCCACCACCACGCTGCCGGACATGATGTTCTCGGCGGCCCCGGTGCCGCAGTTGCCGTGCACGCGCACGGTCGCCTGCTTGTTCATGCCGGCGCAGTAGTAGCCCACGTGCCCCTCGACGTCGACCTCGATCGGGGCGTCCAGCCCCACGGCCAGCGCGTGCGCTCCGCGCGGGTTGAGCACCCGCCACCTCCGCGGCCCGTCCTCGCCCACCTCATGCAGGGCGGCGTTGAGCTCTCGGAGGGTCGTGTCCGCCAGGTCGACCGTACGGGCGACCACGTCGCTGCTCGTGGCCGACATCAGACGGGCGCGCGCTCCCAGACGTACACGCGCCCGGGCTCCGGCTCCCAGACGGCCGCCTCCTCCGCGCCGGGCAGCGTGGCGATCGCGCGGTACTCCGACGCCATGGCCACCCAGTCGTCGGTCTCGGCCATCACCGCCGGCTTGCAGGCGATCGGATCGCGCAGCACGGCGAAGCCGTCGGCGGTGCCCACCGCGAAGGTGTAGAAGCCGTCGAGGTCCTCGAGGCAGCCCTCCAGCGCCTGCTCGAGGCTCGCGCCCTCCCGCAGCCGGTAGGTCAGGTAGCCGGCCGCGACCTCGGAGTCGTTGTCGGTCTGGAAGTCGATGCCCTCGCGGCGCAGGCGCCGACGCAGCCGGTTGTGGTTGGAGAGCGAGCCGTTGTGAACGAGGCAGAGGTCGAGCCCGGTGGAGAACGGATGCGAGTGCTCGGTGGTCACGCGGCTCTCGGTGGCCATGCGGGTATGGCCGACGGCGTGGCTGCCCTGCATCCCGGCCAGGTCGAAACGCTCCACGAAGCGGCGCGGGGAGCCCTCCTCCTTGTAGATCTCGATCGTCCGGCCCGCGCTCATGATGCGCAGCTCGGGGTGGTTCGCGCGCAGCCATTCCACCGCCTCGTCGGCCTCGGCGTCGACGACGATCACGGCATGGGTGGCGCGAACCTCGGGCTCGCCGGCGCCGAAGGCGGCGCGAAGGGACTCGTGAACGGGCGTCCAGTCGAAGCCGGGCGTCGGCTCGAGCAGCGATACCTTGCTGGCGCCCGCCGGCGCCGGGTCGCGGTAGAACGCGACCCCCGCGCTGTCGGGACCACGGTCGCTGAGCTGCAGCAGCATGTCGCCCAGGTGCTGTCCCAGGGCGTCGCCGAGCTCGGTCGACTTGCCGAAAAGTCCTGCGATTCCGCACATTGCGCTCTGCGGCGAGTGTAGTTTCGAGGCCCCACCCCTTCACATGGCGGGCCGCCAACAATTCCCGCCGGCCCTGTGTGGAGTGTCCACACCTGGCCGACTGTAGAGTCGCGCCACACGCCTGCCCGCCCAACAATGTCGGCCCGCGACATTGGCCCTGAGCGACGCACGGGATAGAAAGCCCTATGGCCGCAACCGAGAACCCTCCCTTCGAGGCGCCGACCTCCCGGCAGGAGGTCGAGCGCTACCTCGCCGACAACGACGTGGAGTTCCTCTTCGCCCAGTTCGTCGACATGCACGGGAAGCCGAACGCCAAGCTGGTGCCGGCGCGCCTGCTCGATGGCCTCCTGAGTGAGGGAGCCGGCTTCGCGGGCTTCGCCGCCGGCGCAATCGGCCAGCGGCCCAACGACCCGGACATGGCGGCCATGCCGGACATCTCGACCCTGACTCCGCTGCCGTGGCGTCCGGGGGTGGCCCGCTTGGCCTGCGACGTGCACGTGGAGGGCGAGGAGTGGCCCTACTGCCCCCGCACGATCCTGCGGCGGCAGCTGGACCGCGCCCGCTCGCTCGGCTACGACTTCAAGCTGGGCATCGAGCTCGAGTACTTCCTCATCCGCAAGCGCGAGGACGGTTCGATCGAGCTGGCCGACCCGCTCGACACCCTCGACCAGCCCTGTTACGACATGCGCGGGCTCACCCGCAGCCTCGACTTCGTGTCCGAGGTGGCGCGCAACCTCACCTGGCTGGGCTGGAACAACTACGCCACCGACCACGAGGACGCAAACGGCCAGTTCGAGCAGAACTTCGACTTCGCCGACGCGCTCGTCACCTGCGACCGGGCCATCTTCTTCCGCTACATGGTGGAGTCGATGGCCCAGGAACGCGGCCTGCTGGCCACGTTCATGCCCAAGCCGTTCGCCCACCTGACGGGCAACGGCTGCCACTTCCACATGAGCCTCTGGCGCGGCGACGAGAACGTGTTCGACGCCGACCCGTCCGACGACCCGCACGGGATGGGGCTATCGGAGGAGGCCTACCACTTCATCGGCGGGCTCAAGACGCACGCGAAGGCCTACATCGCCGTGACCGCGCCGACGGTGAGCTCGTACAAGCGCCTGGTGGTGGGCACCCGCAGCGGGTCGAGCTGGGCGCCGGTGTACGTGAGCTACGGCTACAACAACCGCACTCAGATGCTGCGCATCCCTGCGGCCGGCCGCGTCGAGGACCGCACGGTGGACGGCAGCTGCAACCCCTACCTGGGCGCGGCCGTGGTCCTGGCGGCCGGCCTCGACGGCATCGAGCGCGGGCTCGACCCCGGCGACCCGACCACCGAGCTGAACCTGCACGAGCTCAGCGACGAGCGCCGGGAGGAGCTGGGCATCGAGCTGCTGCCGGCCAACCTGCTCGACGCGACCCGCGAGCTGGAGCGCGACGACGTGCTGCGCGCCGCGCTGGGCTTCACCGGCCGCGAGGACTACGTCGACTACTACGTCAAGACCAAGCAGCAGGAGTTCCAGGAGTGGCACGACCAGGTGACGCAGTGGGAGGTCGACCGCTACCTGCAGCTGTTCTGACGGCTGGGTAGGTTTTCGCCCCGGCTGTCCGGCCCCTGTACACGGCAAGTCCCGCCAGCGCGGCCAGCACCGGGATCGCCCCGGCGAGCGCCAGCGTCTCACGGGCGCCCAGCGCGGCCACCAGCACGCCGCCGCCGGCCAGCGCGATCAGCTCGGCGCCGTTGCGCAGGCCGTTGTAGGCGGCGAACGCGCGGCCGTGGAGCGCGGGCGGGACCCGCTCTCCGATCAGCGTCCGGGTCAGCACGTTCTTGACGCCGTGGCCCAGGCCGCCGACGAACCAGGCTGCCCCCGCGAACGCCGGCAGCAGCCACGCAGTGGGAAGGCCTAGGCCCGCGCCCTGCACGCCGACCGCGACCAGCGCCACGGCGACGATGGCTGCGGGCGGCACACGCCGCGACACCACCAGCGCTCCCAGGACCATGCCCACGGTCCAGGAGGCGAACAGCACGCCGTAGGCCAGATCGTCCACGGCGAGGTCCTCCTTGAGGAAGAAGACCTCGGCGGTGATGGAGGCGCTCATGAACAACAGCGAGACGAACACAACGACCAGCACCAGCGCGAGGGTGCGGTCGCGGAAGAGATGGACGATCCCGTCGCGCGCCCGCGAGCCCTCCTGGCCGGCACGAGCCGGCTCGGGCCGGCGCCGCACACCCAATAGGGCGGCGGCCAGCGCGACGAAGGCGAACGTTGCGGCGTCCACGAGCAGGGCCGCCGACGTGCCCCCTGCCGCGGCAAGGGCGCCGCCGACGAGCGGCCCCGCGGTCATCCCGACGTAGCGCGCCGCCTCGACGCGCCCGTTCAGGTCGGCGAGGCGACGCTCGCCGGCGATCGAAGGCACGAGCGCGAACTCCGCGGGCTGAGCCACCGCGAAGCCGACGCCCAGCAGGGCGGCCAGCCCGAGGATCGCCGCGACCGAGTCCACCGCCAGAGCCAGCGCGGCCGCGGTGGCGGCCTGCGCCAGCGAGGCGATGAGCAGAAGGCCCCGCGTCTCGACCCGGTCGGCCAGCAAGCCGGCCAGCGGGGCGAGCAGCACCACCGGCGCCCACAGGCAGATCATCAGTGCGGCGACGGCGAGGCCCGACCCCGTGACCTCCTGCAGATGGAGGGTCAGCGGGATCCAGAGCAGGAAGTCACCCAGCGCCGAGATTCCCACCGCCGCCACGATCAGCGGCGTATCGCGGTCAGTGCGTCGCAGGCGCAACGTTCCCGCTCGCACGGAACACGTTCTCCGGATCCCACTCGGCCTTGACCCGGGCCAGGCGCTCGTGGGTGCCCGGCAGGTAGCCGGAGCGCACGCGCGACTGGCCCTCGTCGCCGATGAAGTTCAGGTATACCGCGCCGGTGGCGTAGTCGGCCAGGTCCGCGCGGAAGGCCCGGGCCCAGCCGATCATCCGCTCGTCGTCCGCCGGGTCCTCCCAGAGCGCGAACGGGTGGACCACGAAGGTGGCGTCCCGGCCCGCCAGCGGCGAGTGCGCCTCGGACACCCGCGCGAGCGCGCCACCCCAGCTCACGATGAACAGCTGGGCCGGTCCGGGCGGCAGCTCCTCGGAGCGACGGGCGATCGCCTCGATCGCGTCGCCGGGGAGGTCCGTGAGGTGCTCGGCGGTCCAGTAGTTGCGGTAGCCGGGCGGGTCGTCGATCGCGCACTGGAAGTCCGCGTAGGCCATCGGCTCGAAGAAGTCGGCCTCCGGGGGCCCGAAGGCGCGGATCGCTCTCATCGCCCTCTCGCCCTCGTCGACCGGGCCGGCGTACATGCCGGCCAGCGCCACCAGCGGCTGCCCGTGAAGGTGCTCGGGGACGTCCTCCTCCGCCGGCCCAGTGAGGTACACGAAGGCCAGGCTCAGCTCCTCGGGCGCGTCACGCATTACGTCGCGATAGAGCGCCAGCAGCTCGCGCCCGCGGGCGGCGGGCCAGAGGGCCAGGCCCGCGAAGACCTCGGACCCGATCGGGTGGAGCCGGAACTCGAAGGCGGTGGCGACGCCGAAGTTGCCGCCTCCGCCCCGCAGCGCCCAGAACAGGTCCGGGTGCTCGTTCTCGGAGGCGCGCACGATCTCGCCGTTCGCGGTCACGAGCTCGACCGCCAGCAGGTTGTCGCAGGCGAGGCCGTGCTTGCGCTCGAGCCAGCCCGAGCCGCCGCCCAGGGTCAGCCCGGCCACGCCGGTGCTGGAGACACGGCCACCGGTGGTGGCGAGCCCGTGCGGCTGGGTGGCGCGATCCACGTCGGACCAGGTCGCACCCGCGCCGACGCGGACCGTCCGGCGGTCGGGATCGACCTCGACCTCCGCCATGCCGCGCACGTCGATCACGAGCCCGTCGTCGACCAGGGAGAGGCCGGCCACGGAGTGGCCGCCGGCGCGGACCGCGATTTCGAGGCCGTGCTCGCGGGCGAGCGCGAGCGCAGCCCGAACGTCGTCGGGGCTGGAGCAGCGCGCGACCTCCGCGGGGCGCCGTTCGATCATGCTGTTGAAGAGCGTGCGCGCCTCGTCGTACTCGGCGCTGCCCGGCTTGTGCAGAGGGAGTGTCTGTGTGTGCGAGACCATGATGTTCACGCTAGGTCTGGACCAGCGCGCGCGCTTCGCCATTCCCGGCCATCCTGCGAAATGGCCGGAACCGGCCAGGCCGCCTTGCCGCAAGCAGCCGGCTCGGCCGGCTGCGCGCGGAGCGCGTCTACCGGGCGGCTCAGAGGAGGCCGGCGCGTGCCGCGTAGGCCACCGCAGCGGCCCGGGAGTGCAGCCCGAGCTTGGTGCGCACGTTCGCCACGTGGCGGTGCACGGTGTGCTGGCTCAACACCAGCCGCTCCGCGATGTCGGCGTCGCTCAGCCCCTGCGCGACGAGCCGCAGCACCTCCAGCTCGCGCGGCGTGAGCTCGCTCAGTGAGTCTGGGGCCCGCTCGGGCGCGCGCACCCCGAGCGCCGCGAGGGCCTCACGTGCCGCGTTGGCCTCCGCGGCCGCCGGCTCGGGGCGCCCGAGTGCGGCCAGGGCCCGGCCAAGCTCCAGACGGGCCAGGGCCGCCTCATACGCGGCCGCCGACTCCGCCAGCAGGTCGACGGCGTCCTCCGCGGCCCGGCGGGCCTCCTCGGCGTCGCCCCGCGCCCCGGCCACGCGCGCGGCCGCGAGCCTGGCCCTGCCGCGGACGAACGGTGTGCCGATGGTCTCTCCAACCCGCTCCAGCTCGCTGCAGCTGACTGCCGCGCCCTCGAGATCGCCGAGCCCAAGCCGGGCTCTGACCAGGAGCTCGAGTGCCGGGAGGCGGTCAAGGGTCGTGCTCGGCGCCAGCCGGCGCAGGACACGGTCCGCGGCGTCGGCGGCCCCGGCCGGATCGCCGGCGTCGAGCGCCAGCGCGCCCAGCCCGAGCACGGCCCTCGGGTGGGCCCCCGCTCGCTCGAAGAGAACGCGGGCCTCATCGGCGCGGCCCTGGCGGGCCCGCAGCTCGCCCAGCCGGGCCAGCCCGCCCGGCGCCATCGCCGGCCGGACGGCCAGCAGGTCCTCAACCGCCGCAGTCAGCTCGAGCTCCGCTGCCGCCCAATCGCCGTTCGTAGCGAGGACGTTCCCGTAGGCGCTGCGGCAGACACCGATCAGCTGGCGCGCGTCCCAGCGCTCGGCGGTCACCTGCGCGGTCGCACACCATTGCGTCGCCCGGGGGAAGTCACCCACCCCCTCGCAGGCCGAGATCAGGTAGCACAGCGCCCAGCCCCGCACGATCGGCAGCCGCAGCTCCTCACCGGCGGTGATCGCGGCGGCCTCGTCGAGCAGGCGCAGGCCCTCCTGGACGCCGCCGCGCCTCACGAGCGTGATGCCCTCGAGCGCGAGGCCGACCGCCTCGAGGTCGGCCACGCCGAACTCCCGCCCGAGCGCCGCGGCGTTTGCCGCCAGCGCCCCGGCCTGTTCCAGATCGCCCAGCACGTTCATGACGTAGGAGCCCTCGTGGAGTCCCAGCCAGCCGTGGTCCTCACCTGCCGGAACGCCCTCGAGCATGCGCCGGCCGCGCTCGAGCCAGCCGCGCGCGACGGCGTCCTCACCGCGGAACTCGAGGAAGTCGGCGGCGAGCCAGCCGGCCACCCGCCCGGCGGCGGCCGGCTCGGCCTCGGCGCGGAAGGCCCGGTAGGCCCGTTCGCGGGAGCCGATGGTCAGCTCCGCATCGTGCAGCCAGTAGCCCGCCCAGCCGAGGCCCTCCCAGGCCTCCGCCGACTCCCCGGACGCCAGCGCCCCCTCGTAGTGGGCGCGCGCCTCCGGCCATGCGCCGCGCCGCAGGGCTTCCTCTCCGGCGCGGAGCGCCTGATCGCGGGTTCGAGGCTCAGTCGCCATCGTCTGCCGCCCATGGTGGCATGGGGCGGGACCCGCTCAGGACGTTATTCGCCCGACTTGCCCTCGTCCTCGGGCGCCGGCGGGGCGTCCGGGATCTCGGGCAGCACCTCGGGATCGTCCGGCAGATCGCCGGAGCCCGAGGGCTCCTCGGGGGCGTTCTCGCCGCCGCGCTCGCCGTCGCCGCCCTTGGCCCCCACGCCCACGGTCTCGCGGGTGCGCGGCTTTGCGACGGAGATCGTCACCTCCCGCTCGTCCTCCTCCGGCGCGGTGTCCACCTCGATGGTCGACCCGGGCGGCATCGACTGCGAGAGCACCTCGTCGGCCAGCGGATCCTCGATGTAGCGCTGGATCGCCCGGCGCAGCGGGCGGGCTCCCATGGCCGGGTCCCAGCCCTTCTCCACCAGGAGATCGGCGGCGCTCTCGGTCAGGTTGAGCGACAGCTCGCGCTCGGCGAGCGACTCCCTGATCCGCTTGAGCAGGAGCTCGACGATCTGGGTGATCTCCTCCTTGGTGAGCTTGTGGAAGACGATGACCTCGTCGATCCGGTTGAGGAACTCGGGCCGGAACACCTTCTTCAGCTCGCCCATGATCCGGTTCTTCATGTCCTCGTAGGTGATGCCGGTCTCGTCGCCGACCGTGAACCCGATGCCGGTGTTCTTGGCGATCTCCGAGGCGCCCACGTTCGAGGTCATGATCACGATGGAGTTGCGGAAGTCGACGGTGCGCCCCTGGGCGTCGGTGAGCCGGCCGTCCTCGAGGATCTGGAGCAGGATGTTGAACACGTCGGGGTGCGCCTTCTCGATCTCGTCGAGCAGGAGCACGCTGTACGGCTTGCGCCGCACCGCCTCGGTGAGCTGGCCGCCCTCGTCGTAGCCGATGTAGCCGGGCGGTGAACCGACCAGCCGGGACACGGAGTGCTTCTCCATGTACTCCGACATGTCGATCCGGACCATCGCCTCCTCGTCACCGAAGAGGAACTCCGCCAGCGTGCGGCCGAGCTCGGTCTTCCCGACGCCCGAGGGGCCGAGGAAGATGAACGAGCCGGTGGGCCGCTTGGGGTCCTTCAGGCCGGCGCGGGAACGGCGAATCGCCTTCGAGACGGCCTCGATGGCGGCGTGCTGGCCGATCACCCGCTTGTGCAGCTCCTCCTCCATGCGCATCAGCTTCTGGGTCTCGGCCTCGGTGAGCTTGAACACCGGGATGCCGGTCCACATGGAGACGATGTCGGCGATCTCCTCCTCGGCGATCTCCGGCCGCTCGCCGGACTCGCCCGAGCGCCACTGCTCCTCGAGCTCGCGCTTCTTGTTCGTGAGCTGGCGCTCCTTGTCGCGCAGGTTGGCGGCCTTCTCGAACTCCTGCGCCTCGATCGCGGCCTCCTTGTCGCGGCGCGTGGACTCGATGTCCTCCTCGAGCTCGCGGTAGACCGGCGGCGCGGTCATCGACTTGATGCGCGCGCGCGACGCGGCCTCGTCGATCAGGTCGATCGCCTTGTCGGGCAAGAAGCGGTCGGAGATGTAGCGGTCGGCCAGCTCCGCGGCGGCCTCGAGCGCCTCGTCGGTGATGCCGACGCGGTGGTGCTCCTCGTATCGGTCGCGCAGGCCCTTCAGGATCTGCACGGTCTCCTCGGTCGAGGGCTGCTCCACCCGGATCTGCTGGAAGCGACGCTCGAGCGCGGAGTCGCGCTCCAGGTACTTGCGGTACTCGTCCAGCGTGGTGGCGCCGATCGTCTGCAGCTCGCCGCGGGCCAGCGCCGGCTTGAGGATCGACGCGGCGTCGATCGCGCCCTCGGCCGCGCCTGCGCCGACGAGGTTGTGCAGCTCGTCGATGAACAGGATGATGTCGCCGCGCTGGGTGATCTCCTTCATCACCTTCTTCAGGCGCTCCTCGAACTCGCCGCGGTACTTCGAGCCCGCTACCAGCGCGGCCAGGTCGAGGGTGTAGATCTGCTTGTTCTTCAGCGTCTCGGGCACCTCGCCGGCGGTGATGCGCTGGGCCAAGCCCTCCACCACGGCGGTCTTGCCCACGCCCGGCTCGCCGATCAGCACCGGGTTGTTCTTCTGGCGGCGGGAGAGGATCTGCATGATCCGCTCCACCTCGGTCTCGCGGCCCACGACCGGATCCAGCTTGCCCTCGGCGGCCAGCTTGGTCAGGTTACGGCCGAACTGGTCGAGCAGCTTCGAGGACTTCTTGCCCTCGCCCTGCCCGGGCGTGCCCTGGCCGGACCGGCCCTGGCGCCCGCCGGGGCCGGAGAGCATGCGGATGACCTCGTTGCGGATCTTCTCCGAGTCGGCGTCGAAGTCGAGCAGGATGCGGGCGGCCACCCCCTCGTTCTCACGCACGAGCCCGAGCAGGATGTGCTCCGTCCCGATGTAGTTGTGCCCCAGCGACAGGGCCTCCCGCAGCGCGAGCTCCAGCACCTTCTTCGCCCGCGGCGTGAACGGGATCTGGCCGGAGGTGACCTCTTCGCCCGAGCCGACGATGCGTACGACCTGAGCGCGTACGCGCTCCACCGTGATGTCGAGGGACTCAAGGACACGGGCGGCGAGTCCCTCCTCCTCTCGCAGCAGGCCGAGCAGGATGTGCTCGGTGCCGATGTAGTTGTGCTTCAGAATTCGAGCCTCTTCCTGGGCAAGCACGACCACCTGCCGGGCCCGTTCGGTGAAGCGCTCAAACACGAGTCTTGCCTATCTGTCGGGAACGTCGGGGCCGAGTGCCCCCCTGTCCTCCTTCCCCTTCATGTCGAGGTACGCCGGCCGGGGAAAAAGCGATCAGGAGAACACCTGCCACCGAAGGCGAGTCTACCAATGCCCCCTACAGCGCCTTTGGGCTTAACGGAGCCGTAAATGCCGCGTTCTGCGCCGGAATTCCGCTTTCCGGCTGAGCCGGCTGCTTGCCGAGCCGGCCGAGCCGGCTGCTTGCGGTATGGGCTAGCCTGGCCAGGGTCTTGGGCGCTCGCGCGGCATCACTCATGGTCCTGCTCGCCCTCGTCGCCCTCCCGGTTGGCTGCGGGGACGACAACAACGCCTTCAAGCAGGACTACAACGAGGCGGTCCGGCCGCTCAGCTCGCTGGGCGACGACGTCGGCGATTCTCTGACCAAGGCTGCCGGCGAGAGCAACAAGGAGCTGGCGGCCCGCTACGACCGTTTGGCCGACCGCCTGGACCAGGTGCACGAGAACCTGGAGGGGCTCGAGCCGCCCGAGGGTGCGCAGCAGCAGCTCGACGAGCTGATGGCCGCGCTGGAAGAGGGCTCCCGCCGCCTGCGTAAGCTCGCGGACGCCGCCGAGGAGGGCCGGCCGTCGGAGGCCAATGCGGCTGCGGGCGCTCTGGTGGCCGCCGGGGAACGGCTGCGCCAAGCCGAGAGCGAGCTTCGCGAGGCCGTCGACGGCTGACAACCTCTCGCGGCTAGTACTTCCCGCTGATCCGGTCCCAGGCGCCCCGCAGCTTGCGCTCCAGGTCGCTCTCCTCGACCTCCGCCGGGTTGGTGCCCATCGCGGCCGGGTTCTCGGACGGCTCGGGCAGCTCCTCGGCCTCGTCGGCCGGGAGCGTGAGAACCACGCCGTCCTCGTGGATGCGGTCGACCTGAGAGCCGTCCACGAACCGGTGCCCGCCCGGCAGCACGCTCTGGTCGATCACGACCCCGTCGAACACGTCGGTGGCCTCGTCGGCCAGCACGTGCTCAACCTCTCCGAGCCGCTCGCCGTCGCTCGAGTAGACCGGTACGCCGGGCTCCAGCAGGAGGTAGGAGGAGGGCTCGCCGAGGTCCATGGCGGCAGGCTACCGAGTCAGGTGCGCATGGCCGGGAAGAGCACCACCTCGCGGATCGAGCGCCGTCCGCTCAGGATCATCACCAGCCTGTCGATGCCGATGCCGATCCCGCCGGTGGGCGGCATGCCCTGCTCCAGCGCGCGGACGTAGTCCTCGTCGTAGGGCTGCGTCTCCTCGTCGCCGGCGGCCTCGTCGGCCCGCTGCTGTTCGAAGCGGGCCCGCTGCTCGTCCGGGTCGTTCAGCTCGCTGAAGGCGTTGGCGAACTCCATGCCGCCGGCGAAGCACTCGAAACGCTCCACCAGGCCGGGCTCGGAGCGGTGGTCCTTCGCGAAAGGTGACAGCTCCTTCGGGTAGTCGAGGATGAAGGTCGGGTCCTGAAGCTCGGACTCGACGTGCTTGGAGAGCAGGTCGTCCACCCGCTTGGCCCAGGTGCCCTCGCCGGGCAGCTCGTCCGTCGCGACGTCGAGGCCTGTTCGCTCGAGGATCGCCTTGCGCAGGGTCAGCCGCCGCCAGGGGGCCGAGAAGTCGATCGGCCCGTCGTAGCCCACCTCGCCGGCCACGAACGCGATGAGCTCCTCCAGCCGGGCGGCGATGTCCTCGTAGTCCGCGTAGGCCTCGTACCACTCGAGCATCGTGAACTCGGGGTTGTGCTTGTGCGAGACGCCCTCGTTGCGGAAGTCCTTGCCGATCTCGTAGACCCGCTCGAGGCCGCCCACGATCAGGCGCTTGAGGTAGAGCTCGTCGGCGATGCGCAGGTACAGGTCCCGGTCGAGCGCGTTGTGGTGGGTCACGAACGGGCGCGCCAGCGCACCCCCGTAGAGGGGCTGCAGCACCGGCGTCTCCACCTCGACGAACCCGCGCTCGTCCAGCCAGCGCCGGAGCGCGCTGATCACGCGGCTGCGGAGCATGAACAGCTCGCGGATCTCCTCGTTGGCGATCAGGTCCAGCTCGCGGTGCCGGTAGCGGGTCTCCACGTCCTCGAGCCCGTGGAACTTCTCCGGCGGCGGGCGCAGCGACTTGGCCAGCAGGGTCCAACTCGTCGCCCTCAGGCTGAGCTCGCCGCGGCGCGACTTGAAGGCCGTGCCGTCAACGCCGATCAGGTCGCCCAGGTCGAGCGAGGTGAGTGTGTCGAAGGAGTCTTCGGTGAGGACGTCGCGCTTGGCGTGCACCTGCAGCTTGCCGCTCCGGTCCACGAGGTCGAGGAACGCCGCCCCGCCGTGGCCGCGCCGAGCGGTCAGGCGGCCGGCAACCCGGTAGGCCGCGTCGGTCTCCTCGCCCGCCTCGAGCCCGTCGTGCGCCTCGTGTACGGCGGCGATCGGCGTGACCCCGTCGAACTCGTGGGGATAGGGATCGATCCCCTGCTCGCGCAGGCGCTCGAGCTTGGCGCGACGGTCGTCCACGGTGCGCGAACGCTACCCGCCGCAGCGACGCTAGCGCTCGATCTTGGTGATCTTGAGCTTGCGCGCGGGGCCGCGGGGCACCGGCACGGTCACGGTCTCGCCGCGCTTGTGGCCGATCAGCGCCTTGCCCACCGGCGACTCGTTGGAGAGCTTGTTCTCAGACGGGTCGGCCTCGGCCGATCCGACGATCCTGAACTTGGTCGACTTATCGGTCTTCTGGTCCTTCACGTGGACGGTCACACCCACGCCGACCTGGTCGGTGTCGACCTCCGTCTCGTCGATCACGCGGGCGCTGCGGAGCTTCTCCTCCAGGTCGGCGATCTGCTTCTCGAGCATGGCCTGCTCGTTCTTGGCGTCGTCGTACTCGGAGTTCTCGGCGATGTCGCCGAACTCGCGCGCCTCCTTGATGCGCTCCGCCACCTCGCGCCTGCGCTCACCGCGCAAACGCTCGATCTTGGACTTGAGCTCCTCGAGCCCCTGAGGCGTGAAAACTGTCTCTCGGTTCATAAAGAAACCCCCCGCTGAAGCTGGACGGAGGGACGGCGCAGTCTAGCATCGGCCCGAGTGGCCTCTCAGGCGGCGCGGGCGGTCTCCAGCGGCGCGATCCGGCGCAGCGCGCGACGGGCGTCGGCGGTGGTCGGCGCGGTCACCAGCGGCTCGCGCTCGCGCCTGGTGAGGCCCATGAGATCGGCCGACCAGGGATAGAACTTGCGCAGGTAGCGCCCAGCCCGCTCGGTGCCGAGATGCTGCTCGGCGCGCTCGATCACCCACTCGAGCTCGGCGGCCACCTCGGGCGGCGTCGGCTCCCCGTCGTAGTGGCCCAGCAGCCGGGCGAAGCGCCACGGGTTGCCGAGCGACCCGCGGGCGAGCATCACCGCTTCCGCGCCGCTCTGGTCCAGGGCGGCGAGCGAGCGCTCGTCCGAGGACAGCCCGCCGGACACGATCACCGGCACCGGCAGGACCGCGGCCAGCTCGCGCGCGAGCGCGTAGTCCGGCGCGCCCGAGTGCTGCTGCGACGCATGCCGCGGGTGGAAGGCGATGCCCGCCACCCCGGCCTCCTCGACCAGGCTGTGGGCCAGATCCACGCCGTTGCGCTCGCCCGGCTCCTGTCCGGGGCGAAGCTTGACCGTCACCGGCAGGCCGCTGCCCTCCCGCGCGGCGCGGGCGATGGCCACGGCCCGGGCCGGGTCGGCCAGCAGAGCGGCGCCGGCGCCGGTCTTGCAGACCTTGCGCACCGGGCAGCCCATGTTGAGGTCGATGAGGTCGGCGCCCGCCGCGGCGGTCATCGCGGCGGCCCGGCGCATCACCTCGGCGTCGTGGCCGAAGAGCTGGACGGAGACCGGGTGTTCCTCGGGGTGGATGCGAAGGAACTCGCGCACGGTCCGCTCGTTTCCGTGGGCCAGGCCGAAGCTCGACACCATCTCCGAGACCACCAGGCCGGCGCCGAAGCGCTTGGCCTGCAGGCGCACGAACCAGTTGCCGATCCCGGCCAAGGGGGCGAGCACCAGGCGGTTGGCGATCTCGAGCCCGCCGAGGTGCCAGGGGTCGCGCAGCGAGCGTGTCATCCGGTGACTGACGGTACCGGCTGACGCCGGCGACAGGGCAAGCGCTGCACCGTGCCCGTTCCGGGCTCGATCCAGATCGGGCTCGACACCGTGTCGATCAGCGCTCCCCGCATCAGCTGCAGCCGCCAGTGTCCCCTGCCGGTCCCCCCGAAGCGGTGCGTGAAGCGGTTGCCCGTGACCGGCACACGGGCGATCGTCACGCCGTTCTTGACCACCAGGAGATCCCGGCCGGCGCCGTCGATGACGCTCGCCCTGAACCTTGCGCCGCGGGCCCGGACCACGTCCCCGATGATGGCCCGGCCCGAGCCGCCTCGGGGCCGCGCCGCGAAGCGGAGGTCGGGACCGCCGCTCCCCGTGACCTTCACGTAGGTGTGGCGGGCCCGGACGGCGCAGCGCACTCCCCGCTCCGACAGCTCGGCAGCACGGACGGCGGTGGCCGCCGTGCCGATCGGAGACTGGGTGGGCGACGTCGTACGCCCCGCGTTGTGCGAGTCGCTCGATCCCACCGCGGCCATCCGGTGCCCCAGCCCGAGCAGGCGGTCGTACTCGGCAATCGCCGTGACGGTGAACGGGTTGGGTGCCGTGCCGAACGCCGCGGGGCCGGTGGCGACCTCGTAGGCGTCGACGCGGGAGTAGCCGGTCTCCTTCTCGCTGTACTCCCAGAAGCAGCCGCGGCACAGCGCGGCCGCCGCGGGGGTGGTCGGCGGGAAGATCGTGGGGTGGTTGATCTGCGTCCAGCCGCCGTAGCGCCGTATCTGCCGCGAAGCGGCGGCGTGGGTCGCGGGCTCCGCGGAGCAGACGCACCGACCCGTCCTGGCGCAGCCTGTAGATCCGGCCCTCGCGGTAGTCGACAAAGCGCGCGCTGGCGTGGTTGTTGGCGTGACCGCGGTAGGTGATCACCTCGCTGCTTCGCACCACCAGCTTGCGCGGATAGCGCGACTGGTAGCGGCCGATCTCTCCCCATGCGCTCCCGGAGACGTAGTCGGACAGCGTGAGGAAGTCGAGGCCCGCGCCGCCCCGGGCGCGGCGACGGAACGCGTAGGCGAAGGCCTCGGTCATGGTCGCGTCACCGTAGGCGGAGTGCTCGGCGTGTACGTGCATGTCGCCCGTGTACCAACCCGGCCCGGCCCGCGCGGGCCGCGTCTTGTAGCGCGCCGGGCGATAGGGCTCGTCCGCGAACTCGGGGTCGCTTGCGAGGTCGATCTCCAGCCGCCAGGCCACCTGGCCGTCGGCGTCGCCCTCCGCCTGGCCTATCACCGCCGCCACCCCGAGCTCGACGGCCCACGTGCCGCCCCGGATCCGTCCCGGGAGGAAGGCGCGCGTGGTCTTGCCGGGCGGGTCGATCCGCGGGCGGGCCGTGTAGTCGGCCTCGCTCGAGAAGCCCTCGGCCGAGACGGTCACGTCCGGATGGCTTGAACCGCCCCAGCCGCGGAACTCGCGCCTGCCCCACACCCGCGACCGCCCCCGCCGGGGCTCGTAGAGACCGAGGTCGAGCGTGTGCCTGCTCGTGCCGGCCTCGGGCTGGTCGTAGCAGTACTTGACCCGGATCGCCGTGGTCCCCCGGGGCACCGCGAACGGCACCATCACGTAGCTCTTGCGAAGCTCCGTGCCGAACGCTCCCGTGATCACCCGGTCGGGCTCGATGTCCCTCCCCGGGCAGGGACCGGGCGCCGTCTGCGCGACGGCCGGCGCGGCGAAAGCGGCGAAGGCACCCAACAGAATGCAAAGCAACCGCTTCACGCCGGCAACCGTACCGCCGGCGCAGCGGCCAAGAGACGGTCGAGGTCGGCAATCAGCGCATGCCGCCCCTCGTTGAGCTGACGCCAGGTGACCCGGATGACGTCCCAGCCTGCGGCGTGCAACGCCCGGTCGCGCTCACGGTCCTGCTCGAACGCCGCGACCGTGCCGTGGAAGGCACGGCTGTCCAGCTCCACCACGAGCCGCTGATGTCGCCAGAGGCAGTCCACTTCGGGCCGGCGCCCCGGCAGCGCCACTGTCACGTTCACCTCCGGCCGCGGGAGCCCGGCGGCGTCGAGCAGCTCGATGAACCGTTCCTCGAGCTCGCTCTTGGTGCGCGCTGCCCGCGCGGCCGGGGTAGCGGTCGAGCAGGTCGTCGAGGGTCAGCCGGTCCGCCAGACGGAGCACCTCGGCCTCGTTCAGGGCTCGTTCCAAACGGCGCGGGGTGAGGAGGGCGGCGTTGTCGAGGAGCGTCCGCGGCACGCTCGTGACGGGGATGCCGTCGTGGCTGCCGATTTCGTCGGGCGGCAGGTGGCTTTCGTGGAAGCGGAGGCCGGCGCGCGGGCGTCGCCGCCCCGGCACCGTGACATCGATCGGCCCGGACCCGGGGGCACGAGGCCCCAGAGGGCCGCGGCCGACCTGTGGCTCAGCACGGCGCCCGGGCCGCCGGCCAGCACCGCCGCCATCCACCTGCCGCGCTGAGTGAGCAGGTCCGGATGCATCACCGAATAGACGCCCCGGTGGACGACATGCAGCCGCCCTCGACGAATCCGATGCTTAACCGCCTCGGCTCCCACGCCCGCCGCGATCAGACCGCC
The DNA here is from genome assembly GCA_963821275.1 of uncultured Thermoleophilaceae bacterium. Taxonomy (GTDB): domain Bacteria; phylum Actinomycetota; class Thermoleophilia; order Solirubrobacterales; family Thermoleophilaceae; genus JACVRW01. The sequence continues at coordinate 288,343 of CAWGDF010000008.1, read as the reverse complement.
ACGGTCCACGACGCCGTGCCGCCGCCGGGTCAGCGCCGCGATCGCCCGATCGTCGTCACGCGCCGTACGTTGAGGTCCTATTACACCCCTAACGTACGGAGCGTCATCGCGGGCCGCCTCCATGGGCCCAGCCTGCCAGCCGCCGCGTTACGCGTGGGCGCCCAGGCGTTACAAGTCAGCTCCGGTTTCGCTCCCAGATGAGCTTCAGGCCCGTGAGGGTCAGCAGGTCGTCGGTCTCGTCCACCTGCTCGCAGAAGGGGACTATCGCTGCGGCCAGGCCACCGGTTGCGATCGCCGGGGCCTCCTCGCCGAGCTCCTCGCGCAGGCGGCCGAGGATCGCGTCCACCTGCCCGGCGTAGCCGTAGACCACGCCGGACTGGATCGCCTCGCGCGTGCCGCGGCCGATGGCGTGGCGCGGCTCGGCGATCTCCACCCGCGGGAGCCGGGCGGCCCGGGCCTCCAGGGCGGCCAGCGAGACCTCCACGCCGGGGGAGATCACGCCGCCGAGGTACTCGCCGCGGGAGGAGACGACGTCGTAGTTGATCGCGGTGCCGAAGTCGACGGAGATGCAGGCGCCGCCGATGCGGTCGTAGGCGGCCACGGCGTTGACGAGCCGGTCGGCGCCCAGCTCCTGGGGGTTGTCGATCCGGATCGGCATGCCCGTCTTCAGCCTCGGGCCCACCAGGGCGCCGGCGTCGCCGAGGTAGCGGGTGATGAGCCTCTCGTACTCCTGGGCCAGGGCGGGCACGACCGCGGAGACGATGGTCGCTTCGGCGTCCGGCAGCCGCAGCCCGTGCAGGCCGAGCAGCGACGCGATGGTGGCGGCCAGCTCGTCGGCGGTGGCGAAGCGCACGGTGGCGAAGCGCCAATGCTCCACGAGCTCGTCACCGCGAAAGGCGCCCACGTGGGTCTGGGTGTTGCCGACGTCGATTGTGAGCAGCACGCAGGCGATTATCGCCCGGGCGGCGTGAGCGGGGCGCCCATGGCGTGGAAGCCCCCGTCCACGTGCACGATCTCTCCGGTGATACGGCGGGAGAGATCCGACAGGAGGAACAGCACGGCGTCGGCCACCCCGGCGGGGTCGCCGGTGTCCCAGCCCAGCGGCGCCTGCTCGCCCCACATCCCCGCCAGGCCGTCGAAGCCCGGGATGCCCTCGGCGGCGGGCGTCTCGATCGGCCCGGCCGAGATCAGGTTGACCCGCACGCCGTTGCCGCCCAGGTCCCGGGCCAGGTAGCGGGAGACCGACTCGAGGGCCGCCTTGGCCACCCCCATCCAGTCGTAGACCGGCCAGGCCACGCTGGCGTCGAAGTCCATGCCCACGAGGCTGCCGCCGTCCTTCATCAGGGGGGCGAGCGCCTCGCCCAGCGCTTTGAAGGAGTAGGCGCTCGTACGGAAGGCCAGCTCGGCCGACTCGGGCGGCGCGCTCATGAAGTTGCCGCCGAGAGCGTCGCCGGGCGCGAACGCGATGGCGTGCAGCGCGCCGTCGACCCCGCCCCAGCGCGACTCGAGGTCGCCCACGAGCGCCGCGAAGTCGTCCGGGCTGTTCACGTCCAGCTCGAGCACGTCGGGCGGGTCGGGCAGGCGCGCGGCCGCGCGCTCGGTCATGCGCTTGGTGCGGCCGAACCCGGTCAGGACGATCTCGGCGCCCTCCTCCTGGGCGCGCTGGGCCACCGAATAGGCGATGCTGCCCCTGGTCAAGACGCCCGTGATCAGCAGGCGCTTGCCCGCCAGCATCAGATCAGCACGGGCCGGGCCTCGGCCCTGGGCTCCTCCACGGGCGGCACGGCATCCCGCCGCCAGACCACCTCGACCGACGTGCGCAGCACGAGCCGGCCGTCTTGGTTGAGCACCTTCCAGCGCAGCTCGACCAGGCCGTGCTGGTCGTCGAGCACACGGGTCCGCGCGATCTCGCCCTCCACGTGCACGGTGTCGCCGATCCTCACCGGCTGCTTGAAGACCGCGTCGCCGACGCGGCGCAGCGCCACGACCCGCTCCGGATCGAAGTCCACGAGGCCGGCGGCGTAGGACAGCACCAGCAGCCCGTGGGCGATGCGCTCCCCGAAGCGGCTGTCCGCCGCCCACTCGGCATCGGTGTGCTGGGGATGCGTGTCCCCGGTGATCGTGGCGAAGCTGACGATGTCCGCCTCGGAGATCGTGCGCCCGGGCGTGACGAAGCGCTCGCCCTCGTTCAGGGCGTCGAAGTCCCGCGCGGCCCAGGTCATGCGACCGCGGGTCCCCGGCGGCGAAGCCGCTGCCGCAGCACGTCCACCATCTCGGCCGCCGCACGCCGGTGGCCTTCCTCCGACGGGTGGAAGCCGTCGTCGGCAAAGGTGGCGCGCTCTTCGGCTGCCGGGTGGTCGAAGCCCTCCAGCAGGGGGACGCCGTGGCGGCCCGCGACCATTCGGCAGGCCGCGTTGAAGCGCTGCAACCCCTTCTCCACCCGCTCGCGCGAGCGTGGCCGGAGGTCGAGGAAGCGGCTGATGTCGGGATAGGTGGCGGTCAGGATCTCCGCCTCGGGGAGCGCCTGGCGCAGGCGCGAGAACATCCGCGAGAGGCGGATCGCGTACTCGCCCGGATCGGGCCGCGTGCTCTCGAGCACGTCGTTGGCGCCGCAGATCAGGGTGATGAGCCGCGGCTGCAACTCGATCGCGCGAGGGATCTGCTCCCGCTCCACCTGCTCGCTTGTGGCGCCGACCTCGGCCAGGTTCTCGTAGCGCACGTCCTCGCCCAGCGCGCGGGCCAGGGCGTCCGGCCAGCGCTCGGCCCCCGGCTCCAAGCCCGCGGTGAAGCTGTCGCCGAGGGCGACGTAGCTGTCGAGCGGGCGGCTCACAGCGGGATGTTCCCCGGCCCGTTGCCGAAGCGCCCGCCGTGGCAGAGCGCCGCCAGCGCATTGGACAGGCGGGCCCGGGTCTCACCCGGCTCGACCAATTCGTCGATGAAGCCCTCGCGGGCGGCGACCTCGGCCGAGAGCTGCTCGCCCGCGTACTCGGCGGCCAGGCGCTCGCGCTCGGCCTCGGGATCGTCGGCCGCCGCGATGTCCTTGCGGTGGACGATGCCCACCGCCTGCTTCGGGCCCATGACCCCGATCTCGGCATCCGGCCAGGCCAGCGCCAGGTCGGCGCCTAGGTCGCGCGAGTTCATGGTGATGTAGCCGCCGCCGTAGGCCTTGCGCAGCACGACGGTCACCTTGGGCACCACGGCCTCGGCGAAGGCGTGCAGCAGCTTCGCCCCGTGACGGATCACGCCCTGGCCCTCCTGCTTGGTGCCGGGCATGAAGCCAGGCGTGTCCACCAGCACGACCAGCGGCAGGCCGAAGGCGTTGCAGGTGCGCACGAACTTGGCTGCCTTCTGCGCGGCAGCCGAGTCGATCACGCCGCCCAGGTACCAGGCCTGGTTGGCGATCACGCCGACGGGCCGGCCGTCGATGCGCCCGAACGTGGTGACCATGTTGCGCGCCCAGCGCTGGGACACCTCGAGGTGGCGGCCGCCGTCGACGATGGCCTCGATCACGCCGCGCACGTCGTACACCTTGCGGGCGGCGGAGGGCACCACCGTGCTGGGGTCGGCGCGCCTGGGGTCGGCGGGAGCCGTGTGGGGCGGCGTGTCGCCGGCCTTCTGGGGCAGATGGGCGAGGAGGTCGCGCACCATCCGGGCGGCCTCCACATCGGTCTCGGTCACGAACTGGCAGACACCGTTGCGCTCGTGCACCTTGGGCCCGCCGAGCCCCGCGGCGTCAACGGACTCGCCGGTGACCTCGCCGACGATGCCGGGACCCGTGAGGAACATGGCCGACTCGCGCGTCATGACCACGAAGTCGTTGAGGGCGGGCGAGTAGGCGGCGCCGCCGGCCGACAGGCCGGTGATCACGGAGATCTGCGGCACGCGCCCGGAGAGCGCGACCGTCTCGCGGAAGATGCGCCCGTAGCCGCCCAGGGCGGCCAGGCCGTCGTCCATCCGGGCCCCGCCCGAAGCCACGAAGCCCACGATCGGGGCACCGGCCCGCCCGGCCAGGCGCATCACCCGCACGATGGTCTCGGCGTGCGCCTCGCCCAGGGAGCCGCCCACGAAGCTCTGGTCCTGGGCGTAGCAGTAGACGGGGCGGCCGGCGACGGTGCCCGAGGCGCCCACCACGCCGTCTCCGGCGCGCATCCGCTTCGACTCGCGCCGCGGCAGGACTGCCGAGCGGATCACGTGAAGCGAGCCCGGGTCGCAGAGCGCCTCCAAGCGCTCGTGCGGGGTGAGGGTGCGGGTCTCCTCCTCGACCAGCCGGAGGGAAGCTGACCGTTCGGCAAGTGCGCTCATGAAGCCTCCAGGCAGAGCACGGCATTGTGCCCCCCGAACCCGAATGCGTTCGAGAGACCGATCGCGCGCCGGTCGCCGTTCTCCAGCGGCCGCGCCTCGTTGGGTACGTAGTCCAGGTCGAGCCCCTCGTCGGGCTCCTCGTAGTTCAGGGTCGGCGGGGCAATCCGGTCGCGCAGGGCGAGCAGCGTGGCGATGGACTCCACCGCGCCCGCCGCCCCGAGCAGGTGCCCGATGGACGACTTGGTCGAGCTGACCGGCAGCGCCGCCGCGCGCTCCTCGCCGAGCGCGGTCTTGATCGCGTTCGTCTCGGCGCGGTCGTTGAGCGGCGTCGAAGTGCCGTGGGCGTTCACGTAGATCACGTCGTCCGGGCCTACGTCCGCGTCCGCCATGGCGAGCTCGATCGCCTTCGCGGCTCCGCGGCCGCTGGGCTCCGGGGCGGTCAGGTGGTGCGCGTCGGAGGTCGAGGCATAGCCCCGCACGTAGCCCAGGATGCGGGCGCCGCGCTCCTTGGCGGCCTCCTCCTCCTCGAGCACCAGCACTCCGGCGCCCTCGCCCATCACGAATCCGTCGCGTCGCTTGTCGAAGGGGCGCGACACGCCGCTGTCCGACAGAGCGTCCATCCGCCTGAAGGCGGTGGTGGCGAGCGGCGTGATCGTCGACTCGCTGCCCCCGGTGACCACCCGGTCGGCGTCGCCGTAGGCGATCAGCCGGGAGGCCATCCCGATCGAATGGGCCCCGGCCGCGCAGGCGGACACGGTGCCGAACGACTGGCCGCGGAGGTTGTACTTCATGGCCACCACGCCGGAGGCGGCGTTGGCCATGAGCAGCGGGATCGACAGCGGCGATACCCGCTCCGGGCCCTCGTCGCGCATGACGATGTGCTGGCCCTCGAGCGTGCCGATGCCGCCGATGCCCGTGCCGATCACGCAGCCGGTGCGGTCGGGGTCGCCGGGCGGGCCGTCCTCCCAGCCCGCGTCCTCCAGCGCCTCCTTGGCGGCGGCGAGAGCGAACTGGGTGAAGCGGTCCGAGCGCCGCACCTCCTTGATCGAGAGGTGCTCCTTGGGCTCGAACTCGTTCGCGCGGCCGAAGCCGTCCTCGATCCCGGACTGCCCCGCGCTCCAGCGCTCGTGCAGGGTGCGGGCGCCGACGCCCAACGGCGTCACGGCGCCCACGCCGGTGATTACGACGGTCCGCGTCATGGAAGCTTCGATACCACCAGGTCCACGGCCTGCCGGACGGTCTTGACGCCCTCCATGTCCTCGCCCTTGAGCTGCACGCCATAGTCGTCCTCGACGATCTGGGCGAGCTCGACGAGGTCGAGGGAGTCCACGTCCAGGGCCTCGAACTCGGCGTCGGGGGTGATCTCGTCCGGCTCCGCGCCGAACTCCGCGAGCGCCTTGACCATGCGCTCCTCGATCTGCTCTCTGGTTGCTGTGGTCGACATTCGTTCCTCCTTCGGGGATCCGGTGTTACGCAGTCAGTCCGCCGTCGACGGTGAGGCACACGCCGGTCACGTACGCGGCGCCGTCCGACGCCAGGAAGCGCACGCACTCGGCCACCTCGTCCGGCGTGCCGGGCCGGCGGGCGGGCACGTGCTCCAGCAAGTTGTCGCCGATGCCCTCGGTCATGTCGGTCTCGATGAGCCCGGGGGCGACGGCGTTCACGGTCACGCCTCGGCGCGCCACCTCGGCGGCCACGGTCTTGGTCATGGCCACGAGCCCCGCCTTGGAGGCTGCGTAGTTGGCCTGGCCGGGATTCGCGCGCTGGCCGACGATCGAGGCGATGTTGACCACCCGCCCGTAGCGGGCCTTGAGCATCGGCCGCAGGGCGCGGCGGGTGAGCCGGAAGGCGGCCGAGAGGTTGGTGTCGATCACCTTGTGCCAGTCGTCGTCGTCGATCTGGGGCGAGAGGCCGTCGGCCCGCACGCCGGCGTTGTTCACGAGCACCAGCACCGGGCCGAACTCGTCCTCGAGCGCAGTGAAGAGCGCGTCGGCGGTCTCCGGATCGGCGATGTCGCCCTGGAGGGCGAGCGCGCGGCCGCCGGCGTCGGTGATCTCACCGACCACGGCCTCGGCCGCCTCGCTGTCGCTGCGGTAGTTGACGCCCACCGGCCAGCCCTCGTTGGCGAGCGGGCGGGCGATGGCCGCGCCGATGCCGCGCGAGCCGCCGGTGACCAGGGCGCTGCCCTCCGGCCTGCCGTTCATCGCGGCCACTCGATCACCCCCGCGCCCCAGGTGAAGCCGGCGCCGAAGGCGCCCAGCAGCACGGTCGCGCCCGGGCCGGAGCATCCCGCGCTCCTGGGCGTCGGCCAGTGCGATCGGCAGCGTGGCCGACGACGTGTTGCCGAAGCGGTCGATGCAGTCGATCACGCGGTCGCGCTCCAGGCCCAGGCGCTCTCCGACCGCGGCCAGGATGCGCGCGTTGGCCTGGTGGTAGACGAACAGGTCGACGTCGTCGAGCGAGAGCCCCTCGTGCTCGATGGCCTCCAGCGTCGACTCGGACAGGCGATGGACCGCAGCCTTGAACGTGTCATGGCCCTGCATGACGATCGTGTCGCCGTGGTCGGCCCGGATGGCCGAGGCTCCCGCCCCGTCGGAGCGGAGCACGATGTGGCCGATGCGGCCGCCCTGTCCGTTGCCGGGGGTTACGACGGTGGCCCCGGCGCCGTCGGCGAACAGCGCGGCGGTGCCTCGGTCGCGAGGGTCGGTGAAGCGGCTGAGCACGTCGGCGCCGATCAGCAGGATGTTGTCGCAGCGCCCACCCTCGACCTGGGCGGCCGCGAGCGAGAGCGCGGAGAGGTAGCCGGTGCAGGCGGCGGCGACGTCCATGGCCCCGGCGCGGTGGGCGCCGAGCTCGTGGGCCACCAGCGGGCCGGCGTTGGGGGTCAACTCGTCGGCCGCCATGGTCGCGACCATCACGAGGTCCAGATCGGCCGGCTTCAGGCCCGCGGCGTCCAGCGCCTCGCGGCCGGCGGCCAGCGCCAGATCGCTCAGGCGCTCGCCCTCGCTGACGTGGCGGCGCTCACGCACGCCGGTGCGGTGGACGATCCACTGCTCGGTCACGCCCGCGCCCTCGGCGATCACCTCGTTGCCGATCACCTGCTCGGGCACGGCCATTGCGACGGACGACAGCACCGCGGTCCGCGTGCGCGGCTCGACCACGGGCGGCCCGGCGACCGGGCGGGTCAGCTCAGGGCTACGCATTGGCGGGCTCCATGCTCAGCGGTGCCTCCGCGTCGGCGTCGGCGAGCGACTTGCGGACGAGGCCGGTGAGGACCTTGCCTGGGCCCGTCTCCACGAAGCGCGTGGCCCCGCGTTGCTCCAGCCCCTGCATGACCTCGAGCCAGCGCACGGGCCGGGTGATCGCCTCGACCAGCCGCTCGCGCACGTTGTCGAAGGGCTCGGCGGTCACGCACGAGAGCACCGGGACGCGCGGCTGGCGCACCTCGGTGGACTGCACCAGCTCACGGAAGGGCTCCACGGCCGGCTCCATCAGCGGCGAGTGGAAGGCCCCGGCCACGGGCAGGCGCTTGGCGCGGACCCGCTCCTCGGCGAGGCGCTTCTCGGCCTCCCCCAGGTCGGCGTCGGCGCCGGAGAGCACCAGCTGGTCGGGTGCGTTGTCGTTGGCGACCGTCAGCCCGCAAGCCTCGGCGACACGCTCGACCGGAGCGCGCTCCCGCGCTCGTACGGCGAGCATGCCACCCTGGCCGGCTTCGGCCGCCTGCTGCATGAGGCGGCCGCGGGCGGCCACCAGACGGAGACCGTCCTCCGTGGTGAGCGCATCCGCGGCCACCAGCGCCGCGATCTCCCCGAGGGAATGGCCGGCCATAAGGTCCGGCTCCACCCGATCACGGAGCACGTCAAAGCCTGTGAGTGCGGCGCAGAAGATGGCCGGCTGGGCCCAGCGGGTGCCGTCGTCCGCGCGCTCGAAGAGGTCGTCGCCGACCTCCGCGCGCGCAAGCTCGAACAGGTCGGGCCGGTGGCGCTCGACCTGCTCGCGCATGTCGGCCGTCTGGCTCCCCTGACCTGGGAACAGCAAAGCGATGCGTCCATTTCGGACCATGCTTCAACTATTCCGCGGAGGGGCCCGTGGTACCGCGGCCGGCCCGCGTACCCCCCGGTCGGGGGGGTCGGTGGGCGATTTTTCCCACCGGATGGCACAGTCCAGAGGGTGATTCGGCTCTACCGCGCGCCCTTTTCCACCAACGTCGAGCGGGTGGCGCTGGCCCTGGCCTACAAGGGCCTCGAGGCCGAATCTGTGGTCATCGACTACGCCGACCGCTCACCGGTGATCGAGGTGAGCGGCCAAGGCCTTGTGCCGGTTGTCACAGACGGCGGCGAGGTGGTGGCCGATTCGACCGCGATCCTCCGTCACCTCGAGCGTCGCTACCCCGAGCCACCCCTGTTTTTTGCCGACTCGGCGCGCCGAGCGGAGCTCGACGTGTTCCTGGAGTGGTTCAACGAGGTCTGGAAGACGGCCCCGAACACGATCGAGGAGGAGCTCGAGCAGCCCGAGCCCGACCGGGAGCGCATCGCCGCCGAGTCGGCGCGAATGCGGGGCTGGCTGGACGTCTTCGAGAACCTCCTGGACGGGCGCGACCATATGTTCGGCGACTTCTCGGCCGCCGACTGCGCCGCCTTTCCCTTCCTCAAGTACGCCGAGCTGCCGCCGGAGCCGGCGGACGACGAGCGCTTTCACGCGATCCTCCACGAACACCAGCGGCTCGACGGCAGCCACCCGCGGCTCGCCGCGTGGATCGGGCGCGTGGACGAGCGCCCGCGGGTCTAGGCCGGTTCAGGCCGTCAATCCCAGCCGCTCGGCCCGCTGCACCGCCTCGGCCCGGTTACGCACCCCGAGCTTGCGATAGAGCGCGCTGGTGTGCTCCTTGACGGTGTGGGGAGAGAGAAAGAGCCGCTCGGCGATCTCCTTGTTGGTGGCGCCCGAGGCCATCAGCGAGAGCACCTCCCGCTCCCGCTCGGAGAGCGGCGCGGAGGGCTGCTCGGCCCGCGGCGCGAAGACGGTCATGCCCCGGCCCACCTTGCGCACGGCCATGGCCACGTCGTGGGCAGGCCAGTCCTTCGACACGAAGCCGGCGGCGCCCGCGGCCTTGGCTGCCTGGGGTGAGATCCAGCCCGCGCCCGAGATCAGGAGCACGCGGGTGCGCGGTGACTGGCGGCGGATCGCCTCGCACAGCTCGGCGCCCGACTCCTCGCCCAGGAAGAGGTCCACTAGGGCCACGTGCGGCTCGTAGCGGCGGGTCATCGCGAGCGCCTCCTTGACGCTCGTCGCGGTCAGGCAGCGCTCGACCCAGGGCTGCTCGGTGAGCAGGAGACGGAAGCCCCAGTGCACGACGTCGTGGTCGTCGACCACGAGGACGCGCAGGTTGCGCTCCGGGCTCACCCCTCGGAGCTCTCGCCGGCGGGCAGCACGAGCCGCACGCGCCACTCGTCGCCGTCTTCGGCGCCGAACTCGACCACGCCGCCGCGCTGCAGCGCCTCGACGGCGGCCAGGCGCAGGCCCATCCCTGTGCCGCGCGACTCCGCACCCGCCTTTCCGAGCCCGTCGTTTCTCACCTCGAGCACGAAGGTGCCGTCCACCTGGGACACATGAACGCGCACGCTCGAGGGCCGAGCATGCTTGTGAGCGTTGCGGAGAGCCTCGGCCAGCACCGACTGGGCCAGCGACTCGAGCTTCGCGGGCAGCTCGGCGCCCTCCTCCCAGTCGAGCTCCAGGGGAAGGTCCTTGTAGTGCCGGCCGAGCCGGGCCAGCTCCTCGCGCAGCGTGGCTCCGGTGTCGAAGCCCGAAGGCGCGAGCGGCCGGGCGAGCGCATCGCGCAGGTCGCCCAGGGCGGCGTGCATCTCGTCGTTGCAGCGCCGCCGGGCCTCGTCGTCCAGCTCGTGCTCGGAGCCCAGCACCAGCGAGACCCCGAACAGCCGCTGCACCACGCGTTCGTGGATCTCGCGGGCGAGGTCGATTCGCGACTGCAGGAGCCGGGACCGCGCCTGCTGGCTTGCTGGCAATCCGAACGCTGGCCGCGAGCGCGGCGGTCTTGCCCAGAGTCCACATCGCGTGGCGCTCTTCGTCGCTGAGCTCGAAGCGGGCGCCGGCCCGATCGGCGAAGATCACGCCAAGCCAGCGCCCGGCGGCCGAGATCGGCGTGCAGGTGAGAGTCTCCACCCCGCCCAGGCCGGCGTAGCGCGCGGGCACCCAGCGCTCGAGCTCGCCGGTCACCTCCACCACGCGGTCCTCGGCCAGGGCCACCTGCGCGATCGGCGTCTCCTCCAGGGTGCCGTAGACCTCGGTGAACAGGTCGGGGTCCATCCCGTGACGGCCCACCGGCACCACCAGCTGGCGCACCTCGTCGTAGAGCAGCAGGCCGGCGCGCTCCATGGAGGCGAGCCGGCACAGCGCGGCGCAGAGACGGTCGTAGATGCCGCCCCCGGGCGGTCCCGGGGCGGGCGACGTGTCCAGCTCGGAGAGCAACTCGACGATCACGTCGAGCGCGTCGGTGCGCAGCGACAGGGTGTGGCTCTCGGCCATCTCCTGCCGCTACACGCTACTCGGCGGAGGCGTCAGGAATCCTGCAGCGAGAGGCGCAGCGTCTGCTCCGAGGTGAGCGAGACCACACGCGTGTAGCCGCAGTCGCGGCAGCGGCACTCGACCTGGCCGTCGAAATCGTCCACCTGGAGCGACCACTCGACGTCGCCGGACAGGCACGCTCCGGCAGGCGAGGGCGGCGGCCACCAGCGACGGGTCGTCGTCCCCGCGGAAGCTGGCGAGCTCGAGCATGGCCTGCATGTCACAAGCGTGCCCGCGTGGGCAGCAGGCGTGAACCGCGGAGGGCGCCGGACCCCCCAAGCGGGGGGTGCCTGGCCGCAAGCAGCCGGCTCGGCCGGCTGCGCGCGGATTGTCAAAGGGGTCCCCAGCACCGAACCGGCTGATCCGACACCGCCGCGAGCGCCCCCGCCAGCTCCGTCCCGTCGGGAAGCCGCAGCCCGGGGTCGAGCTCCAGCAGCGGCTCGAGCACGAAACGCCGGCTGGTGACCTCGGGATGGGGCAGGGTCAGCCGCTCGGAGTGCAGCTCGAGGTCGCCCAGCAGCAGCACGTCGACGTCGATCGGACGCGGTCCGTGCCGCGGTCCGCCGGCCTCCCGGCCCAGCGCGCACTCCACCGCCTTGCAGGCGTCGAGCAGCTCGTCGGGACCCAGCCCGGTCTCGATCCGCAGGCAGGCGTTCAGGAAGTCGGCCTGGTCGGTGACCTCGCCCTGGGGCGCGGTCTCGTACACCGAGGAGGCGGCGCTGACGCGCACCCCGTGGGCCGCGAGCGCGTCCCGCGCCGCCCGCAGACTCGCCAGCCGGTCGCCCTCGTTCGAGCCGAGGCCGAGGTAGCCGGTCAAGCCTCCTTCCAGACCTCCACCGACACCTCGTCCACGGGCAGCGGGATCGGGGGCTCGGGCTTCGTGGCCTTCACCCGCACCGACTCCGCGCCCATCCGGTCCATCAGCCGGTCGGCCACCGCGCTGCACAGCCGCTCGAGCGTCTTGTAGGAGCGCTCCTGGGCGGCGAGGGCGATCTGCTCGCAGGCCTGCGCGTAGTCGACGGTGTCCTCCACCCGGTCGGTCACCGTGGCGTCGCAGTCGTCGAGCTCGAAGGAGACGTCGAACAGCAGGCGCTGTCCCAGCTCGCGCTCCGCCTCGGTCACCCCGTGACGCGTGTAGAGCGAAAGGCCGCTGATCTCGACCGTGACCGCGGGGGACGCCGCGGCGCGGTCGTCCTCGAGCTCCTCGTCGTCCGGCTCGTCGTCGAACTCGTCCTCGTGCTCTTTCTCCCAGCTCACGGGCTGACCGTAGCAGCGGCCACCGCAAGCGCATCGGCGACGGGAGCGACGTCGTGCACCCTGAAGACGCGCGCCCCGCGCTCGTAGGCGAGCACGTTCGTCGCGATCGTCCCGGGCAGCCGCTCGTGCTCCGCGCGACCGCCGGTCAGGGCACCCAGGAACGACTTGCGCGAGGTGCCGATGACCACCGGGCGCCCGATGGCCACGATCTCGTCGAGACGGCGCAGGAGCTCCAGGTTGTGGGCCACGGTCTTTCCGAATCCGATGCCCGGATCGAGCCAGACGCGCTGCTCGGAGATCCCCTCGGCCAGCGCGAAGGCCAGCCGCTCCTCGAGGAAGGCGCGAACCTCGAAGACCACGTCCTCGTAGCGCGGGTCGGCCTGCATCGTGCGGGGCTCGCCGAGCATGTGCATGAGGCAGCAGCCCACCCCGCGGTCGGCCACGAGGCCCGCCAGGTCCGGCGCGGAGCGAAAGGCCGAGACGTCGTTGACCAGCACGGCGCCCGCGTCGAGCGCCGCCCGGGCCACGCCGAGCTTCGCGGTGTCGATCGACACCCGCAGCCCGGCCGCGGCCAGGCGCTCACACACCGGCAGCACGCGCCGCAGCTCCTCCGCCTCGTCCACCGGCGCCGCGCCGGGCCGCGTGGACTCGCCGCCCACATCGAGGAGGTCGGCGCCCTCCGCGGCAAGCGCGAGGCCGTGCTCGGTGGCCGCGTCCGCATCGAGGAAGAGCCCGGCGTCCGAGAAGGAATCGGGCGTCACGTTCACGATGCCCATGACGAGAGGGGCGGCCACCGAGGTGAGTTTCTAGCCTACGAGGGGTGAGCGCCACCGCCGTGACGGCCGAGGTTGCACGGTCCATTGCCCCGGTCGCGGCCCGGGAGGCCGGGCGCGCCGAGTCGGAGCGCGGGCTCACGCAGCCGCTGGTGTCCGCCCTGCGGGAGGCCGACATCTTCCGCCTCTGCGTCCCGGGCTCGCTCGGCGGGGCCGAGGCCCCGGCCCGCGGGCTGGTCGAGGCGGTGGAGACCCTGGCCCAGGCCGACGCCAGCGCGGGCTGGGTGCTGGCGGTGACCGCCACCAGCGGGCTGGTGGCCGCCTTCATGGACCAGGAGCCGGCCGCCGAGATCTTCGGCTCCCCGGGGATCGCCGTCGGCGGCGCCTTCGCTCCGCGCGGCCGGGCGGTCCCCACGGACGACGGGCTCGCTCTCAGCGGCCGCTGGGCCTGGGGCAGCGGAAGCACGTTCTGCGACTGGCTGCTGGGAGGCTGCCTGCTCGAGTCCGGCGAGGCGCGGCTGGCGCTCTTCCCGCGCGAGCAGGCCGAGGTCGTGGACACCTGGGCCGTGTCCGGCCTGCGGGCCACGGGCAGCCACGACATCGTGGTTCACGACCTGGCCGTGCCGGCCGAGCGGGTCGTGTCGGTGATCGGAGCCCACCCCCGCGCCGAGGGCCCGCTGTATGCCTTTCCGCTCTTCGGGCTGCTGGCGCTGTCGATCGCGGGGGTCGCGCTGGGAGTCGCCCGTGCCGCGCTGCGCGACCTGGAGGAACTTGCCGCGGTCAAGCAGCCCGAGGGCAGCACGCGCCTGCTCGCCGAGCGGCCCGCCACCCAGGCCGACGTCGCGCGCGCCGAGGCCGCTCTGCGCGCCGCCCGGTCGCTGCTGTTCGGCGAGCTCGACGCCGCCTGGGAGGTCGCGTGCGGCAGCGGCGAGATCGATGTCGCCTCACGGGCCTCGCTGCGCCTGGCCGCGACCCACGCCACCCGCGCTGCGCGGCAGGTCGTCGACACGGCCTACGACCTCGGCGGCGGGTCCTCGCTCTACGAGACGAGCCCCCTGCAGCGCCGCTTCCGCGACGTGCACGCGGCGACACAGCACATGCTGGTCAGCCCGGCCACCTGGGAGCTCAGCGGCCGCGTGCTGCTGGGACTGCCCACCGACACGTCGCAGCTCTGATGCCCGCCCGCTTCGACGCAGTCGTGTTCGACAACGACGGCCTGCTCCTCGACACCGAGGAGGCCTGGACGCGGGCCGAGCACACTCTGTTCCAGCGCCGGGGCCGCGTGTTCGGGACCGAGCACAAGCGCACGCTCCTGGGCTCGTCGCGCACCACCGCGGCGGGGATGCTCGAGGAGATGCTCGACCGGCCCGGCGCCGGTGAAGAGCTGATGGAAGAGCTGCACGAGCTGGTGATGGTCGAGGCGCTGGAGGGAGCGCCTCCGCGCCCCGGCGCCCTCGAGCTCGTGTCGGCCCTGCGCGCGGCCGGCACGCCCCTGGCCGTGGCCTCGAACTCGTCGCGGGAGTTCGTCGAGCGTGTGCTCGGCGGTGCGGGCCTGGGCGACGGCCACTTCCACGCAGTCGTCACCGCAGACGACGTAGCCCGGCCGAAGCCCGCGCCGGACCTGTACCTCGCGGCCTGCGCGGCGCTGGGGGCCCGCCCCCACCGCTCGGCCGCCCTGGAGGACTCGGCACCCGGCGTGGCCTCGGCCCGCGCCGCCGGCCTGTTCGTGATCGCCGTGCCCTACCTCGCCGGCACCCGGCTGGAGGGCGCTTCGCTGGCAGCCGCCTCGCTGGCCGATCCCGAGGTCGCCGAGGCCCTCGGCCTCGGTCAGCCCCCGTTCGACGCCGGCGAGTAGGCCCGGCTGGGCTGGCCCCGCAACGCGGTGGGCGCCGGCAGCGGTGTGCCCCTTGCGGTCGCGCCGCGGACAACCGGCAGCACGAGGCTGGAGGCCCGGGCGCCGCCCAACGCGATCGTGTTCTGTGTGCGGCCCCGGTCGATGGTGTCGAAGTCCCAGCGCGGGCGATCCCCGCCGGGAGCCTCGATCGTCACCCGCACGCGCGACCCGGCTCGGAAGGCGTGGGCCACCGGGAAGAGCGGCACGCGGACCAGGGCGTAGCGTCCGCGGGGCAGCGGGGCGGCGTCGCTTTTGAGGTGGGTGGGATACGGGTTGAGGACGGTGGAGCGGCTGGGGTCCAGCTTGCGCTGCGAGGCACGCAGCCAGCCGTTCTGGACGTAGGTCTCGTTGCCGTCGGGGCGGACCTCGCTCAGGGTGACCTGGAGGTCGGTGTCGCGGGCAGACGACTTGAGGTAGAGGTCGAGGCTCGACGGTCCGGCGACCACGAGGTCGCGCGTGAGCGGCGACGAGACGAAGCCCAGACCCTTTCGGGCCGCGATCGGCGCCCAGTCGTAGGGCGGCTGAGCCTTCCAGGCGTCCTCCTCGCCCTCGCCCGCGAGGGTCTGCTCCGGCCGGGCGCGCGGGTCGGGCCGGTAGCGCGCTGCGCTCTTGTTCGCGGGCCTCCTGCCGAGCGCGCCCTTCGCGCGCAGGTAGTACCGCCCGGGCCGGACCTGCTTCGGGGGCCACGCGCTGTACTCGAGCTCCCAGGTCGCGCCGATCGAGCCCGGTCCCTGCGGGCCGGCGCCGTTGTCCATCAACAGGCGGACCCGCGGGTCGCGCTCGAACACGGCCCTGGCGGCGGCCGCGCTGGGCAGGCCGGCGAGCCGCGACTGCTGGACCGGCGCGGCGCCCGCGTCCGCCAGGAAGCGGTACAGCTCGCCGCTGAGGGCCAGGACCAGCGGAGGGATCCTCGGCACCTCGTTGGCCACGTAGAGCTTCAGGAACTCCGCCCAGCGGGTGATGGTGCTCGGCCCGAGGGAGTCCACGTGAACGCCGTTCTGCATCGAGAGCCACACCCGGGGCCTGCCGTTCAGGGCCGAGAGGGCGTTCGGAAAGTGGCCTCCGGTCTGCTCGTCCTGGAACTGGCCCACGAGGAAGATCGGCACCCGGGCCGCCCGGCTCAGCCAGCGGCCCGGCGACCGCTCCGCAAAGAAGACGGGGGCGCGGTACGGGGTCCGCTTCTGCTCCTCGATGAGGTTCGGGGTCTGCAGGCGCAGCCGCTGGTTGTCGGCGCAGTGGCGGTCGCCGCGCCGGACGAGCGCCCGGGCATAGGGCTGGCCCCCACGTGGCGCGGGGCGGGCATCCTCCATCCGGTCCTTGCCCCAGGTCTTGGCAAAGCCGTTGTTGAAGATGCCACCCGGGTAGCCCGTGCCGTTGTAGAGATCGTCGGTCACCGACAGCGGGGCCACGGCCGCGAGGTGCGGGGGCCGGGTCCCCGCGGTGAACAGCTGGGTGATGCCCGAGAACGAGACCCCGGCCATGCCGACCTTCCGGCCCCGCACCCAGTCCTGGGCGGCGACGGTCTCGACGGCGTCGTAGCCGTCGTAGGTGGTGGGATAGCCGAAGAGGTCGAACGCCCCGCCGGAGCAGCCGGAGCCGCGCATCTGGACGCTCACCACCGCGAAGCCCAGCAGCGGCCCGATCGCCGAGCCCACCGCGGTGGCGGTGGCGGGAACGAGCGGGTTGGGCGGCCCGCCTCCCCCGCTGACGATCGAGCTCAGCAGGTTGCCCGGCGCGGCGATCTGGTAGCCCGAGTACTCGATGAAGGTCGGGAACGGGCCGTCGGCGAGCGTCTTGCCCTCGGGGAGCCGCACGGTCATCGCCAACTCCACTCCGTCGCGCACCGTCACGTAGTTGAGACCTTGCTTCAGCTCGGTCCGCTGGTAGAAGCCGCGGCGGGGGTTCTCGCCGGGACGCAGCACCCGGAAGCGACGGCTGCGGCCGGTCCGGCGATGCACGGTGTAGCCCGGGCCCGGTGCGAGCCGGCGAAAGACCTTGCTGCCGAAGCGGTCCGCCCGGCCGGTACGGAGCACGCGGCCGCTCGCGTCCTTCAGCACCAGCCGCTGGCCCGGCTTGGCTCCCAGCACGTACGCCTCCTTGACGCTCCCCCGGGCCGTGAGGCCCGCCCCGTTTGCGGCCGCGTCGGCGGCCGGCAGCGCGCCCAGGCAGGCCGCGACGGCCAGTAGCCGCAGCAGGCTCAGCGGTATTGGTCGGGGCCGGGAGGTCAGCGGCGGGCACCGTACAGCACGAGACGGGCCCTCCGCGTCATCTCGCGGGCTCGTCGAAGAAGGCGCGGAGCGCCCCGTTCGGGGCCAGCCAGCGCCCGGCCAGCTGCCGAGCCCGCTCCGGCTCGCGCTGAAAGAGACCGACGCGCACGGCGAAGATCACGTCGAAGCGCCGCTCGCCCAGGTCGGCCTCCTCGAGCGTCGCCACCAGGAACTCGGCCCGGCCGGCGTCGACGTGGGCCGTGTTGCGGCGGGCAGCGGCCGCGATCATCTTGGCCGAGCGGTCGATCGCGGTCAGGCGGCCCTCGTCGAGCCGCTCGCAGACCATGGTGGCCGCGACGCCGTGGCCGCAGCCGATCTCGAGCACGCGGTCGCCGGGCCTGATGTCCAACCCGCCGACGATCGCCCGCAGCCGCTCGCTCACGAGCGCACTCCTGCCTTAGGATCGCGCCCATGCCCGAGCGCACCCGCGCCCTGAGCACGGCGGCCGCCCGGGCGGAGGACTTCCTGCGCTCGCTCGACGAGCGCCCGGTGGCCGCCGCGGCCGACGCGACGGCGGTCCGCGAGCGGCTCGGCGGGCCGTTGCCCGAGCGGGGCGAGGATCCCGAGGCGGTGATCGACGCCCTGGCCGAGGGCGCCGACCCCGGGCTGGTCGCCTCGGCCGGCCCGCGCCACTTCGGCTTCGTGATCGGCGGCTCGCTGCCGGCGGCGCTGGCCGCCGACTGGCTGGTCTCGGCCTGGGACCAGTGCGCCGCGTTCCACTCGCTCTCCCCCGCCGCCGCGGCGATCGAGGAGGTCGCCTCCGAGTGGACGCTCGACCTCCTGGGCCTGCCGGCTGACGCCGGCGTGGGCTTCGTCACCGGCGCGCAGGGGGCGAACACCACGGCATTGGCCGCCGCCCGCCATGCGGTGCTCGGACGCGCCGGCTGGAACGTCGAGCGGGACGGCCTGCAGGGCGCGCCGGGCGTCAACGTCGTGTGCGGTGACCAGGCCCACGCCACGATCTTCACCGCCCTGCGCCTGCTCGGGCTCGGCGGCGAGACCGCGCTCCGGATCCCGGCCGACGCCCAAGGCCGAATGGTCGCCGACGGTCTCGAGGAGCGCCTGGCGGGCCTTCCGGGTCCGACGATCGTGTGTGCCCAGGCCGGCAACGTCGCCACCGGCGCCTTCGACCCGCTGGAGCGGATCGCCGACGCCTGCCAGGCCCGGGGCGCGTGGCTCCACGTGGACGGGGCGTTCGGGCTCTGGGCGGCCGCCGCGCCCTCCACGCGCGCGCTGCTGCAAGGGGTCGAGCGTGCGGACTCCTGGGCCGTGGACGCGCACAAGTGGCTGAACGTGCCCTACGACAGCGCGATGGCGATTGTCGCCGACGCGGACGCGCACCGGGGCGCCATGAGCCTTGCCGCGTCGTACCTGGTGGCCGACCCCGGCCGGCGCGACTCCACGAACTACGTGCCCGAGTCCTCCCGCCGGGCACGCGCGGTGCCGGTGTACGCGGCGCTGCGCTCGCTGGGACGCGAAGGCGTGGCCGAGCTGGTGGAGAGAAACTGCGCGCACGCGCGGCGGATGGCCGAGCGGCTGGCTCAGATCGACGGCGTCGAGGTCCTCAACGACGTGGTCCTCAACCAGGTGCTGGTGCGCCTTCCCGGCGGTGACGAGGCCACCGCGGCCGCCATCGCCGCCGTTCAGGACGACGGCACCTGCTGGCTCGGCGGCGCCCAGTGGGAGGGCCGGGCGGCCCTGCGGGTCTCGTTCTCGAACTGGGCCACCACCGAGGCCGACGTGGACCGCTCGGCGGCCGCCATCGCGCGCGCGGTCGGCTGACCCCCGCTCAGGGGCGAACGAACGTGTCCGGGTCGGGGCCGATCCGCTCGCCCGCGTCCAGGGCCTCGATCTCGCCCATCTCGTCCTCGTCGAGCTCGAAGTCGAAGATCGCCAGGTTCTGCTCGATCCGCTCGGGCGTGACCGACTTCGGGATCACGACGTTGCCGAGCTGAAGGTGCCAGCGGAGCACCACCTGCGCCGGTGTCCGGTCGCGCCCCTCGGCGATCCTCGTGATCACCGGGTCGTCCAGAACCTCGCCCTGGGCCAGCGGGCTCCAGGCCTCGGTGACGATCCCGAGGTCGGCGTGCTCGCGCCGCAGCCCGGCCTGCTGGAAGCGCGGGTGCAGCTCCACCTGGTTGACCACGGGGGTCACGCCGGTCTCGTCGATCAGCCGCCGGAGATGGGCCGGCTGGAAGTTGGAGACCCCGATAGCGCGCACGAGCCCGTCGGCCTGCAGGTCGATGAAGGCGCGCCAGGTGTCCACGTACCTGTCGTGCGCGGGGACCGGCCAGTGGATCAGGTAGAGGTCGATGTAGTCCAGCTCGAGGCGGTCGAGGCTGGACTTGAAGGCGTGCTTGGCCTCCTCGTAGCCGTGATCGTCGTTGAAGCACTTCGTGGTGATGAAGACGTCCTCGCGGTCCAGGCCGGAGGCCCTGAAGGCCTGGCCGACCTCGGCCTCGTTCTGATAGGCCGCGGCGGTGTCGACGTGGCGGTAGCCGAGCGAGAGGGCGCGTGTGACCGCCTCGGTCGTCTCGTCCGGAGGCACCAGGAACACGCCGAAGCCGAGCTGCGGGATCTCAACGCCGCCGGCCAAGGCCAGCCGCGGAACAGTGTCGGTGGAAGAGCTCATCCTCAAGGGGTTGCCAGCCCGGGCCTCCGTCAAACGCGTCCGGCCCGGACTGGCGTGACGGCGATAGCCTTGCGCCGCGGATGACCGCCCTGCCCGACAGCGCCCGCAGCCTGATCGAGTCGGCGGCGCTGGCCCACCTCGTCACGCTGAACCGGGACGGGTCGCCCCAGGTCACCTGTGTCTGGGTGGGCCTGGACGGCGACGAGATCGTGTGCGGGCACCTTCCGCGCCACCGCAAGGTGCGCAACATGGAGCGCGACCCGCGGGTGGCGCTGTCGATCGAGGGCACCGAGACCAACGAGATCGGGCTCAAGGAGTACCTCGTCGCCTACGGCCATGCGCGCGTGGTCGAAGGCGGCGCCCCGGAGCTGCTGCAGCGGCTGGCCGAAACCTATATCGGGCCCGGTGTCGACTTTCCCCCGATGCCCGATCCGCCCCCCGGGTACGTCACCCGGATCACGGTGGATCGGCTGGCGGGGGTGGGTCCGTGGGCGGGCTGACCTCACCCTCGACCTGACGCAGCCGCTCGTGCAGCCGGTCGCGCAGCTCCTCCGGGTCGTACTCGGTGTGGGCCCGGCGGCGCCGGGCCAGGACGACGCCGGTGGCGGCCACCCCCGCCACCCCGGCCGCACCGATCAGCTTCCAGGGGACACGCACGCGCCGTAGGTTAAGCCCGTGTCCCTGCCGATCGCCGAAGCCCTGGCCACCGCCTCGACCGGCGACATCTGGCTGTTCCGGGGCCGGTCGCTGGCCGATCTGGCGATCCGGACCGCCACCAACAGCCCGATCAACCACGTGGGAATGGCAGTCGCGCTCGACGACCTTCCGCCACTGCTATGGCACGCGGAGCTCGGGCACTCACTGCCCGACGTCTGGACCGGCGAGCGCCATCGCGGGGTGCAGCTGCACCTGCTCCGCGACGCGGTCGAGACCTGGACCGGGCGCTACGGCCAGCGCGCCTTCCTGCGCCAGCTGGAGGGCAAGATCGAGCGCCACCACGAGGACCGCCTGATGGAGGCGATCGAGCGCTACGACGGGCGCCCCTTCCCGACCACGCCGGGCCTTGCCCGGCAGTGGCTGACCGCCAAGCTCCGCCGCCGCGAGTCGTCGCTGGAGACCGTCTATTGCGCCGAGCTGGTGGCCACCACCTACCAGCACATGGGACTGCTGCCGAAGCGGCGCCCGGCCAGCTGGTACGACCCCGGACGCTTCTGGAGCGGCGACCGCATCGAGTTGGTGCCCCCGTTCGTCCTCGGGGACGAGATCGCGGTGAGCTAGCGGCCGGCCCGGCGGCGCATCACGGTGAGCGTCCCGGCACCCGCCAGCGTCAGCCCCGCAAGCGGAACCCAGAGTGCCACGCCGCCGCCGTCGTCGACACCAGCGGGCGGCTCTATCACCTCCGGCGGAAGCGCCCCGCCGCTCGTCCCCGAAACCGGCTCGGGGCCCTCGATGATCGGCCCGCCCGCGCCACGACGGCGTGCGGCCCCTTGGCGGCGGCGGCCGGCGCGAGTATCAGCAGGACGACGGCGGACGCGACGGCGCGGACGCGGTGCATGCCTGCTGTACGACCGCCGGCCGGCGGCGGTTCCCGGCTGCACAGTGTCGACTTTGCCCCCCGATGGGTGGCAGAGTCAGCAGCGCACGACGTTCGGGGGGAGCACGTCCCGCGCCGCCAGAGGTTCCCCCGCCGCCTCCGCGGCGCGGGCAGGCGGGCCTTTAGGCCTTCTCGGCCGGCGGCTCGCCGCGCATCTCGGCCGCTCCGCCGGCCAGGCCCGGCCGCGGGAGCGGCTTCGGCGCCCGCTCGGGCTTGCGCTCGGGCGCCTCCGGCGCCGGGGGCGGCGGCGGCAGGGCAGGCTGCTCCTCGCCGAAGACCTCCTCCTCGGACTTGCCGCTGAGCAGCTCGATGAACTGCTCGCGCTCGATGGTCTCGCGCTTGAGCAGGATCTCCGAGGTCATGTCGAGGTCGTCGCGGTGGTCTTCCAGCACATGGCGTGCGGCCTGATGGGCGTCCTCAACGATGCGCCGGATCTCGTCGTCGATCTCGCGCGCGATCTCGTCCGAGTAGTCCGGCTCCGACGAGAACTCACGGCCCAGGAAGGGCTGGCCGTGATCGTGGCCGAAGACGCGCGGCCCCAGCTTCTCGGACATGCCGAAGCGCATGACCATCTGCTTGGCCGTGGCAGTGACCTTCTCGAGGTCGTTGGAGGCGCCCGTGGTGACCTCGCCGAAGCAGATCTCCTCCGCTGCGCGACCGCCCAGGGTCATGGCCATGGTGTCGGACAGCTCCGCGCGCGTGGTCAGGAACTTGTCCTCGGTGGGCAGCGAGATGGTGTAGCCCAGCGCCTGGCCGCGGGAGATCACGGAGATCTTGTGCACCGGATCGGTGTTCTTGAGAAAGTGGGCCACCAGCGCGTGGCCCATCTCGTGGAAGGCGGTGATCCGGCGCTCCTTCTCCGACATCACGCGCGTCTTCTTCTCCGGCCCGGCGATCACGCGCATGATCCCCTCCTCCAGCTGGAGGTGGTCGATCTCGCGCTTGCCCTGGCGGGCGGCCAGCAGGGCGGCCTCGTTGACCAGGTTCTGCAGGTCGGCGCCGGTGAATCCGGGAGTCTGGCCGGCCAGCACGTCGAGGTCGATCGCCTTGGCCAGGGGCTTCCCTCGCGTGTGCACCTCGAGGATCTTGGTACGGCCCTTGCGGTCCGGCCGGTCGACCACGATCTGGCGGTCGAAGCGGCCCGGGCGCAGCAGCGCCGGGTCGAGGATGTCGGGCCGGTTGGTGGCGGCGATGAGGATGATGTTGTCCTTCATCTCGAAGCCGTCCATCTCGACGAGCAGCTGGTTGAGCGTCTGCTCCCGCTCGTCGTGGCCGCCGCCGAGGCCGGCACCGCGGTGACGCCCGACGGCGTCGATCTCGTCCATGAAGATGATGCAGGGCGAGTTCTGCTTCGCCTGCTCGAAGAGGTCACGCACGCGCGAGGCGCCCACTCCCACGAACATCTCGACGAAGTCCGAGCCGGAGATCGAGAAGAAGGGCACGCCCGCCTCGCCGGCGACCGCGCGGGCCAGCAGCGTCTTGCCGGTGCCCGGCGGGCCGTAGAGCAGTACGCCCTTGGGGATGCGCGCGCCGAGGGCCTGGAACTTCTTGGGGTTCTCCAGGAACTCCTTGATCTCCTGGAGCTCCTCCACCGCCTCGTCCACCCCGGCCACGTCGCGGAAGGTGATCTTGGGCGAGTCCACCGACATCCGCTTGGCCCGCGACTTCCCGAAGGACATGACCTTCGAGCCCCCGCCCTGCATCTGGTTGATGATGAACAGCCAGAACAGCAGGAAGATCACGAACGGCAGGATGTACGTGAGGGCCGTGAGCCAGCCCGATCCGCCCTTGGCCTTGACGTCGATCGGGATGTTCTCGGCGCGGAGCTGGTTGACGAGGTTCTGCTCGGTGTTGTCCGGATACGCCGTCTGATACTTGCGGTCGTTCGTCAGCTCGACGTCGATCCGGTTGTTCTTCGTGTTGAGCGTGACGTTCTTGACCCGGCCCTCGTCGACCTGGGTCAGGAACTGCGAGTAGTTCGGGTCCTTCTGGCGGTCGCCCGGGTTGATGAGCTTCTGAGCAAAGAACGCCAGGACGACCACGATCAAGATCGGGAATGCGGCGCTCTTGAAGAATCTGCTCACTGCGACCTCTCGTGTCTCCTCTACGCACCCGGGCCGGGTTCTTCTCAGTGAGGTGAGCAGCCCCCTGGGTGAAACGCAAGCCTAGCAAGGGGGTATGTGTCTCTCTTGGGCACTTGCGCCCTTAATCGTCCTCGTTCAGAACGGCCACGTAGGGCAGGTTGCGGTAGCGCTCGGCGTGGTCCAGCCCGTAGCCGATGGCGAAGCGGTTGGGGATCTCGAAGCCGACGTAGCGAATGGGCAGATCCACCTCGCGCCGCTCGGGCTTGGTGAGCAGCGCGCAAACCTCGAGGGTCGCGGGCTCCCGCGCGCGGAGCATCCGGAAGAGATAGGACAGGGTGAGACCGGAGTCCACGATGTCCTCCACGATCAGCACATCGCGGCCTGCGATGGGTGCGTCGAGGTCCTTGAGGATGCGGACCACTCCCGAGGAATCGGTGGAGGAGCCGTAGGAGGAGACGGCCATGAAGTCGAGCTCGCAGCGCACGTCGAGGTGCCGCATGAGGTCGGACAGGAAGAAGACCGCCCCCTTCAGGACGCAGATCAGCAGCAGCTCCCTCCCGGCGTAGTCGCGGGAGACCTCCGCGGCCAGCTCCTTCACCCGGTGGGCCAGCTCGTCGCGCTGTACGAGGATCTCGCCCACGCCCGGCTCTCCCATCGGCGCGAGTCTACGGATCGTTGGGGCGCAGAACGCCGTCCTTCACCATCAAGTCGCGTACGAGCTGCGCGACGATGTGGGCGCCCGGCCCGCTGAGGTGCACTCCGTCGCGGTTGCGAACCGTGACCTGGGCGCCCCCCCACAGCATGGTGCTGCTGAATCGTCCGCCCGGGGTCAGTGCCGCCCAGGTGTCCACAACATGCGCGTGCGGCCCCGAGCGGGCCACGGCACGTCTGATGGCGCGGTTGATCTTCGGGAAGATCTGGCGGCGGCGGCCGGACTCGGCCGCCGGAAGCGTCAGCCAGTAGACATCCCCCCGACCCCGGCGCGAGTAGATCCTGATGATCTGTCTGACGCGGTCGACGTACTTGTCGACCCAGGCCTTGCCGCAGCAGCGGGCCCCTTTCATGCCGCCGCCATCGTTGGCGCCCATGAACACGACCGTCACCCGGGGCCGGTGCTCCTTCACCTTCTGGCGCGAGATCCGGACCCAGGGCTCGTTGGTGATCCCCTCGCCGATGTGCACCACCTTGCGAAACGAGATCGGCTGGACCTGCCCCAGGACCCTCTCGAGGCTTCGGTCGACGCCGCGCATCATCGAGTCTCCGGTCGCGAGGACCCTCGGCCCGGCGGCCTGCGCCGGCGCGGCCAGGCACCCCAGCGTCAGGAGCGTGACGGCCAGGCCCCTCACGATCTCAACCGCTAGATGAACTGGGTGTACGTGTGCTTGACCCTCTTGCCGCCCCTGCGGCAGGTCACGCGCGAGTCGTACGAGGTGGAGATCTTGTTGAAGCGGCTCTCCGAGCACGAGTAACCGCGGACGTGGCGGCACCGGCCACGCTTGCCGGGTCGGCACGCGTGAAAGGCGCGGATCAGCCTCCTGGCGCTGCGACAGCTCGTGCCGCTCGCCTTGATGCTGCGCACGTAGGTGGTGTTGTAGGACTGCTCGTCACCGACCCTGCAGGACTTCGCCAGGGCCGCGGGCGACAGCGTCAGCAGGACACCGAGGGTGGCCAGCACAGCAAGCGAGCCGAGACTGCGAGTCACATGGTCCTCCTTGTGGTGGTGGGAGTTACCCAACTCTAGGTCCAATGTAAAAAAGGTGCAACGGATCAGGGCGTGATCCACTTGGGCCGCGCCACGCCCTGGTCGAAGCTCCGGAGGCGCTCGAGCAACGTGTGCGGGTCCTTCTCGACGATGAGCAGCGCCCGGTGCTCGGCGCGCACAAAGCCCTCTTCCACGGCGTGGTCCAGGAAGGCGGCCACGCCGTCGTAGTAGGACTCCACGTTCAAGAGCGCGCAGGCCTTGCGGTGCAGCCCGAGCTGGGCCCAGGTGTAGATCTCGAACAGCTCCTCGAGCGTTCCCAGGCCGCCGGGCAGCGCGACGAAGGCGTCGGCCAGCTCGGCCATCAGGGCCTTGCGCTCGTGCATCGATTCCACCACGCGCAGGTCGGCCACGCGGGGATGCGCTATCTCGCGATCCACCAGCGCGCGCGGGATCACGCCCGTGACCTCGCCCCCGCGCTCGATCATGGCGTCGGCCAGCCGGCCCATCAGGCCCCTGCTCGCCCCGCCGTAAACGAGGGCGATGCCCTCGTCCACCAGCAGCCCCGCCAGCGCCTCCGCGGCCTCGGCGTACGCGGGCCGGGCTCCGGGGTTCGAGCCGCAGAAGACACAGACCTTGCGCACCGTGGGCAGCGTAGTGCGCACGCTTCATACTCAGGCTGTGATCCGCCGCCTGCCTCACGTGGACCGCGTCGGCATCGAGGAGCGGGCCGCCGTCCTCGGCAAGCGGTCGATCAAGACCAGCGCCAAGGAGCAGGGAATCAGGCTGGCGGTATCGATGCTCGACCTCACCACCCTGGAGGGCGCCGACACGCCGGGCAAGGTGCGCCACCTCTGCGCCAAGGCGGTGTGCCCGGCCCCGGAGCTGCCGGAGATCCCCTCCTGCGCCGCGGTGTGCGTCTACCCGTCGCTGATAGGCGTCGTGCGCGAGGCGCTCGAGGGCACGGGCGTGAGGGCGGCCTCGGTGGCCACCGCCTTCCCCTCCGGCCAGGCCTCGCTGGAGGTGAAGCTGCACGACACCGGGCAGGCCGTGGCCGCCGGCGCCGAGGAGATCGACATGGTGATCTCGCGCGAGGCGTTCCTGGCCGGGGAGGACACGCGCGTGATGGAGGAGATCGTGCGCGTGAAGGACGCCTGCGGCGACGCGCAGCTGAAGGTGATCCTCGAGACCGCCGAGCTCGGCTCCTACGAGCACGTGCGGCACGCGTCGCTTCTGGCCATGGAGGCCGGCGCCGACTTCATCAAGACCTCCACCGGCAAGGCGGCGAGCGGCGCCACGCCCGGCGTGACCCTGGTGATGCTCGAGGCGATCCGCGACTACGCCGAGCGCAGCGGCCGCGCTGTGGGCATGAAGGCGGCCGGCGGCGTCTCCACGAGCAAGGCCGCGCTTCACCGGCTGGTGCTGGTCAAGGAGACGCTGGGCGACGAATGGCTCACTGCCGACCGCTTCCGGATCGGCGCCTCGTCGCTGCTCAACGATCTCCTCATGCAGTACCAGAAGACCAAGGACGGCCGCTACGGGAGGCTGGAGGACTTCTCGATCGAATGAGCGTCCGCACCAAGATCGTCTGGGACTACGCGCCCGCGCCCGAGTCGACCGACCACGTGCGGCTGCGCCCGAGCTACGGGCTGTTCATCGGCGGCGAGTTCCGCGACCCGGCCGACGGGGTGCGGGTCCCGTCGATCAACCCCGCCACCGAGGAGCCGGTGGCCGAGGTGGCGTTCGCCGGGGAGGCCGACCTGCGGGCTGCGGTCGACGCCGCCCGCGAGGCCCAACCCGGCTGGGCCGCGCTGAGCGGCCTCGAGCGGAGCAAGTACCTGTTCCGCATCGCGCGGCTGATCGGTGAGCGGGCCCGGGAGCTGGCCGTGGTCGAGTCGCTCGACGGGGGCAAGCCGCTGCGTGAGTCACGCGACATCGACGTGCCGCTGGCCGCCGCGCATTTCTTCCACTACGCCGGCTGGGCCGACAAGCTCTCCTACGGCGTCGGCGGGCGCGCGGTGGCGCCGCTGGGGGTGGCGGCGCAGATCGTGCCCTGGAACTTCCCGCTGCTCATGGCCGCATGGAAGGTGGCGCCGGCGCTGGCCTGCGGCAACACGTCGGTGCTCAAGCCGGCGGAGACCACTCCGCTCACCGCTCTGCTGCTGGCCGAGATCTGCCAGGAGGCCGAGCTACCCGCGGGCGTGCTCTCCGTGGTGCCGGGCGACGGCGCGGCCGGCGCCGCGCTCGTGCGCCTGCCGGGCATCGACAAGGTGGCATTCACCGGCTCGACCGCGGTGGGCAAGGAGATCCAGGCTGCGCTGGCCGGCCGCCACGTGCCGCTCACGCTCGAGCTGGGCGGCAAGTCGGCCAACATCGTGTTCGAGGACGCCGCGCTCGACCAGGCGGTCGAGGGCATCGTCAACGGCATCTTCTTCAACCAGGGGCACGTCTGTTGCGCGGGATCGCGGCTGCTGGTGCAGGAGAGCGTGGCCGAGACCGTGATCGGCAAGCTGTGGGAGCGGATGGGCCGCCTGCGCCTCGGCGACCCGCTCGACAAGAACACCGACGTCGGCGCCATCAACTCCCCCGAGCAGCTGGCCCGCATTCGCTCCCTCGTCGCCGCCGGCGAGGAGGAGGGCGCGGTGCGCCGAACCGTGGCCTGCGAGCTGCCCGAACGCGGCTACTGGTTCGAGCCCACCTTGTTCACCGAGGTGGCCCCCGCGCACCGCATCGCGGTGGAGGAGATCTTCGGCCCGGTGGTCAGCGTGCTCACCTTCCGCACCCAGGCCGAGGCGATCGCCAAGGCCAACAACTCCACCTACGGCCTGGCCGCGGGGATCTGGACCGACAAGGGCGCGAAGGCGTTCGAGGTGGCGAGCGCGCTGCAGGCAGGCGTGGTCTGGCAGAACACCTACAACCACTTCGACCCCTCCGCCGCGTTCGGCGGCTACAAGGAGAGCGGCTTCGGCCGCGAGGGGGGGCCGGCCGGGCTGCGCCCCTACCTGCGGATCGCATGAGCCGGCTCGCCGTCAGGAAGACCTACAAGCTCTACGTGGGCGGCGCCTTCGTGCGCTCCGAGTCGGGCCGCTACGACCGGGTGGCCGGGCACAACGTGCCGCGGGGATCGCGCAAGGACATCCGCGACGCGGTGGCCGCGGCCCGCGCCGCCGCCGGGCCGTGGGCGGCGCGCACCGCCTACAACCGCGGCCAGATCCTGTACCGGGCCGCGGAGGCGCTCGAGTCGCGGGCCGCGGATTTCTCAGCGGAGCGGACCGAGGTGGACTCGGCCATCGACGTCCTCGTCCACTACGCGGGCTGGACGGACAAGCTCCACTCCGTGCTCGGCGGGGTCAACCCCGTGGCCGCTCCGTTCCTGTCCTTCTCGCTGCCCGAGCCGACCGGCGTCGTGGGCGTGGTGGCGCCCGACGAGCCCGCGCTGCTGGGGCTGGTGGCCGAGCTGGCGCCGGCGCTGGCCGCCGGCAACACCGTCGTGGCGGTGCTCTCGGAGGCCGCGCCGCTGGCCGGGCTCGACCTGGGAGAGGTGCTCGGGGTCTCGGACGTGCCGGGCGGGGTGGTCAACCTGCTGAGCGGCCGCCGGGCCGAGCTGGCGGGTGCCCTCGCCGCCCACCCGGGCCTCAACGCCGTGGTGCACGCCTCGGGCGATCCCGAGCTGGGGGCGGAGATCGACCGTCTGGCCGCGCAGAGCGTCACGCGCGTGCGGCACTCCGAAGCCGGCGCGAGCTACGAGGACGCGGTTGCCGATCCGCTCTCCCGCCTCGAGGCCCTCACAGAGCTGAAGACGGCCTGGCACCCGGTGGGCGCATGACCCGCGCCCGGGCCGCCGCGGGAAGCCTGGTCTTCCTGCTGCTGGCGCCGGGGGTGACCGCAGGCCTGGTGCCGTGGCTGCTCACGGGCTGGGACTCGACCTCGCCCTGGCTGCCGCTGCGCGTGGCGGGCGTCGCGCTGATCGCCGCCGGGCTGGTGGTCCTCGTGCACGCGTTCGCGCGCTTCGTGATCGAAGGCGTGGGCACCCCGGCCCCGGTGGCGCCGACGGAGCGGCTGGTGATCGGCGGGCTCTACCGCCATGTGCGAAACCCGATGTACGTGGCGGTGGCGTCGGTGATCATCGGCCAGGCCCTCCTGCTCGGGCAGCCCGTCCTGCTGGCCTGGGCGGCGCTCTTCGTGGCGGTCACGGCGAGCTTCGTCCACTTCTACGAGGAGCCCGTGCTTCAGCGGCGCTTCGGCGAGGACTACGAGCGCTACCGCCGGGCGGTGCCCGGATGGTGGCCGCGGCTGCGCGGCTGGGACGGACGGACCGTCTAAGCGAGCCGCCCCCGGGCCGCGTGGAATTCACAGACTTGTAACCCCCGTCACCCTCGCGCAACGGGCGGGCTGCAAGCCTGAGGGGGTGGGCCCTTTCAATGCCGCATACGAGCATCAGAAGGGCCCACACCCCGATGTGCTTCTCGCCGACCTGGCGGCAGGTCGACATGCGGTGGTCTCGCACGCGGAGCTGGTCGCCATGGGCATCCGCGGCAGCGCGGTCACGCGGCGCGTCAGGAGCGGCCGGATTCATCGCCACTATCGCGGCGTCTACTCCGTCGGGCACCACCGGCTGACGCCTGAGGGGCGGCTCATGGCAGCGGTGCTCGCATCGGGCCCCGGCGCCGTGGTGAGTCACCGCGACGCGGCGGCCCTGCTGGGGCTCTGGGACATCAGGCACGCCCGGATCGACATCACCACGGACCGACGCACACGAAAGGCCCAGCCCGGCATCCTGCTGCACCGCGTCCGCCACCTTCCCGACGATGAGTGCACCGAGGTTCGGGGCATTCCCGTCACCACGGTGGCTCGCACGGCGGTCGACCTCGCCGACCTCGTCGGCCGTCCGCGGCTCGCCCGCATCCTCAGGGAGGCCGACTACCGGGGGGTGCTTGACCTTGAGGCCTTCGACAAGGCCATCGCTCGGGCCCACGGGCGCAGGCGCGTCTCGCTGCTGGTCGACGCGCTGGAGGCCCACCGCCCCGGGATCATCGTGCGGAGCGAGCTCGAGCACCGCTTCCTGGAGCTCTGTCGCGAGCACGGGCTTCCCGAGCCCGAGATGAACGTACGGAAGACGATCTCCGGGAGGCGCTACGAGCTCGATTGCCTGTGGCAGGCCGAGGGAGTGGTGGTCGAGCTCGACGGCGCCGCGGCGCACTCGAGCGCCTACGCGCTCGAGGCCGACCGGGCGCGCGATTCCGCGCTGTCCGCCGCCGGCTTGATCCCGCTTCGCTACACCTGGCGACGCCTCGAGCGCGACGAACGAAGCGTGGTCGCGGAGCTTGCTGCGGTGCTGAACGCGTAGCATTCATCACATGGAGGTCCTGGCCCTCATATTCGGAGGCGCCCTTCTCCTCACTCTCTTCGCGCCCTGGATCGGAGCCGAGGACCGGCCGGACTTCAAGCGGCCCGACCGCAAGGCGGAACGCCGGATGCTCGGCTCCAGGCCTTCGGACTGGGGGCGCGACTCGGGCTGGCCCTTCTGAGTCCCTACTCCAGCGCGCCCTCCAGCCGCAGGATCCGCCGCAGGATCGCCAGCGACGAGGCGTAGGTGGAATCCATCCCGTAATAGCTGAGCCCCCGGGCGCCCAGCGTGCGCGCCTGGGTGTAGGGCGTGTCGGAGGCGTAGTGGATGATCCCGAAGTCGACGGGGAGCTTCGAGAAGTTGACCGCCTCGGCGACCGGATGGCGGTCGGCGTCGGCCACCTCGTAGAGCGCGTTGCAGTAAGGGCCGGCCTCCATCTCCACCACCGTGAAGGCCTCCCGGTAATAGAAGTCGAGGTAGGCGCGGTTCTGGAGGAACGTGCTCTTCACGCTCACGGTGGGCTGGTTGTCCAGGCCGCTGCCGAAACGCAGGTCGCCGGCCAGGTCGTCGATGCCGAACGCGTTGTCGAGCCAGTAGGTCGAGCCCGAATGCTCGTCGTGCACGACGCTCGAGAGCATCACGTCGCCCACGTCCGCGTTGAGCGTCGCGGCCTTGCCCAGCACGTAGACCCCCTTCAGCGCCGGGCTGTCGATCGCCACCTCGCGCAGGATGTTGTAGGCCGCCAGCCCGAGCGGGTAGTCGATGTTCACGATCACCGCGTTGCTGGCCGCCAAGGCCTCCGCGTCCACCCGGCCCAGCCGCGAGTCGAGCCGGTCACACAACAGCGCCGCCAGGGGAACGATCTGCGCCGGCACGCGCAGGGCGGTCGAGCTGGGCAGGTGGGCCACGCCGCACTCCTGCTCCAGCCGGCGGCGCTCGGCGCGGCCCTTCTCGCCGTGTGCGTCGAAGTAGAGCCGGGCCACGAAGTAGAGGAAGTTCTCCCACGAGCCCTCGCTGGTGCCCTCGCGGAACTTGGCCAGCTCCTCGCGCAGGATGTTGTCCTCGGGGAGCGTCTCCACGAAGGCCACCAGGTCGGCCTCCTTCTGAGCGGCCACCCCGGTGACGATGTTCACCAGGCTGTGGGTGTTGGAGCTGACGAAGTAGATCGGGCGCTCGCGCAGGCCGTCGCTGGCCAGCCGCTCGTGAACGGGCGCCCACCAGCGGCGCGTCATGCGGGCGTAGCCCACCTGGGTGCCGCCGAGCATCCGGACCCGCAACGCCATGCGCCGCTCGACGATCAGCCGTAGCCGCTCACCGAAGCGCTCGCCCCAGCCGGCGCGCAGGCGGCTCCAGTCCTCCACCGGTCCGCCGAGGGCCTCCGCGCATTCCTCGGCCGACGGGTCGTGGTCCGGCGGCCAGCCGGCCGCGACGTTTGGTGGCGCGGCACCCTACACGCTTCGCGTTAAGGCCTCCTTGAGCGGTTCCTCGCAAAATGCGGCTTCCAGAGCGGTGCGGGTGATGTCCGCGAGCGCCTCCTCTTCGAACCCGAAGTGGCGGCTGCAGACCGCGTACTCGCCCCCGATCGACGCGCCGAAATAGGGCGGGTCGTCGGAACCGAGCGTCACGCGCACGCCGGCGGCCGCGAGCCTTGGAAGCGGGTGCGAGGCGTAGTCCGGGTAGATCCCGAGGACCACGTTGCTGGTGGGACAGCACTCGAGCGCGATCCCGCGCCGGGCAAGCTCCTCCACCAGCGCCGGGTCCTCGACCGAGCGCACGCCGTGGGCGATCCGCGTGACCGGCAGCTCGATCGCGGCACGCACGCTCTCGGCCCCGGCCCACTCGCCGGCGTGCACGGTGCAGCCCAGCCCCGCGCCCGCGGCGATCTCGAACGCCTCGGCGTAGTCGCCCGCCGGGAAGTTCTCCTCGTCCCCGGCCATCGAGAAGCCCACGACGTACTGGTGCGGCCGCTCGGCAGCGTGACGGGCCACCCGCAGCGCGCGCTCGACGCCGAAGTTGCGCACGCATGAGATGAGGATGCGGCCCTCGATGCCGAACTCGTCACGCGCGTCGTCGATCCCGCGCGCGATGCCGCCCAGGTGCTCCTCGTCGCTCAGCCCGACGAGCGCGGCGTGGTCGGGCGAGGCGGTGAGCTCCACGTACACGGCGCGCTCGCGCGCACAGCGCGCCAGGTACTCGTAGGTGATGTCGCGGTAGTCGGCCTCGGTGCGCATGACGCTCGCGGCCAAGTCGTAGGTGTCGAGAAAGTGGAGGAAGTCCGTGTAGGCGAAGCGGCCGGACTCGTCGAACAGCCCGTCCGGCACGGGCAGGCCGTTGCGCTCGGCAAGACGCCGCACCAAGTCGGGCTCGGCCGTGCCCTCGAGGTGCACGTGCAGCTCGGCCTTGGGGATCAGCGCGCGTCGCCTCCGACCCGCTCGACGAACCGGACGACCAGCGGGGCGAGCTGCTCGGCGGCCCGTCCGGCCGCGGCCAGCGTCTGCTCGTGGGTGAGCCCCTCATCGCCCAGGCCCTCGGCCAGGTTCGTGATCGCCGACACCGCGGCCACGCGAAGGCCGCAGTGGCGGGCCGCGATCGTCTCGTGGACGGTTGACATGCCCACCGCGTCGGCGCCCAGCATGCGAAAGGCGCGGATCTCGGCCGGGGTCTCGAAGCTCGGTCCGGCGACGGCCAGGTACACGCCCTCGGCCAGGTCGGTGCCCTGCTCGGCGGCGGCCGCGCGCAGTTCGGCGCGCAAGTCCGGGTCGTAGGCGTCGCGCAGGCTCGGAAAGCGGGGCCCGACGCGCTCGTCGTTGGGACCGGCCAGCACGTTCAGCCCGGTCAGGTTGATGTGGTCGGTGATCGCCATGAGGCGGCCCGGACCGATGTCGGGACGCAGCGAGCCGGCGGCGTTGGTGAGCAGGAGGACGTCGGCGCCGGCGGCGCGCAGGGTGCGCACCGGCGTTCTCAGCGCATCGGGGTCCGCGCCCTCGTACTGGTGGGCCCGGCCCTGGAGCACGACCACCGGCACCCCGCCGATCTCGCCCAGCAGCGCGCGGCCGGCGTGCCCCTCGACGCCCGGCCGGGGAAAGCCCGGCAGCTCCTCGTAGTCCACCGGGGTGGCGTCCTCGACGGCGTCGGCAACGAGGCCCAGCCCCGAGCCCAGGACGATGCCCACCCGAGGCCTCCGGCCGGAGCGCTCGGTCAGCAGGCGAGCGGCCTCGGCGACGCTCACTGGCCGGGCTCGAGCTCGAAGGAGAGCGGCAGCAGCTCGGCCACGGTGACCGTCCGCCGCAGTCCCCCGGGCCGCCCGAGGTAGACCGGCGTCTCCGGCCGCGCGAGCTCGGCCAGCCGCTGGCGGCAGCCGCCGCAGGGCGGGCAGACCTCGAGCCGCTCCGCCACCACGGCGGCCGCTCTGACCTCGCGCTCGCCGGCCGCCACCAGCGCACCCAGGGCCGAGGCCTCCGCGCACTGGCCCTGCGGATACGAGGCGTTCTCCACGTTCGCGCCCACGTAGACCGCGCCGCCGGCGGCCCGCAGCGCCGCGCCCACCTTGAAGCCCGAGTAGGGGGCGTGAGCGTTGCGCATGGCCGCCTGCGCGGCGCCGAGCAGCACGTCCGGGGCGTCGAGCAGCAGATCCGAGTAGCTGCCGGCCACCAGGGCGGCGTCCACGATGCGCAGCTCCGCGCGAAGCCGCTCCACCGTCCGGCGTTCCGGCTCCAGGTCCGAGCCCGGGAGTGCCACCGCCTCCAGCTCCAGGAAGGTCCCGAGACCGTCGACCTCGTCCAAGTGGATGCGCACGTCCTCCCAGGTCAGGAGCCGGCGCCGCTTCTTCACCACCACCAGCGTTCCCAGGGCTGCGTCGAGCGCGCCCCGCAGCGCGGCCGGCTCGGCCGCCGGCACCAGGCGGTAGTGGCTCGTGCTGGCGTCGGTCGTGTCGTCGCGCCGGTAGGCGATCAGCTCGGCGCCCCCCGGATGCTGCTCGCGCAGCTTCAGTCTCCCGCGCGCGCGGGAGAAGTACGTGTCGCGCTGGTCGATCTCACCGCGGTCGTCCGCGCCGAGCGCCAGCGCGCGCTCGAGCGATGCCGCCGGGTTCGGATCGCGGGCCTTGAGCTCGAGGTTGCGCATCGGGGCGGGCACGGCGGGGCGGATGCTTGCGGATATCGTCCGGCCATGCCGCAGCGCCTCGTCGTGGTGGATCACCCGGTGCTGGCCGACCGCCTCACCGTGATGCGCGACCGGACCACCGACCACGGCACCTTCCGCCAGGCCCTGTACGAGGCGTCGGCGATCCTGGCGGTCGAGGCGTCACGGGACCTCCCAACCACCGCAGTCGAGCTCGACACCCCGCTCGAGCCGGCGACCGGCCGGCGGCTGCCGGCGGAGATCGCGATCGTGCCGGTCCTGCGGGCCGGGCTGGGGATGGTGGACGGCTTCCTCCGCCTGCTGCCCGGCGCGCGCGTCGGGCACGTGGGGGTCTACCGGGACGAGGAGGAGCACGTGCCGGTGGACTACTACGAGCGCCTGCCGCCCAGCCTGCCCGATGCCCACGTGTTCTTGGTAGACCCGATGCTGGCCACCGGGGGCAGCGCCGTGCACGCGCTGAACCGCCTCAAGGCCGCCGGGGCGAGCCGCCTGGGACTGGTCTGCCTGGTTGTCGCGCCCGAGGGGCTGGAGGCGGTGGGGCGCCACCATCCCGACGTGACGGTCTGGACGGCGGCCGTGGACCGCGAGCTCGATGAGAACGCGTACATCCGGCCCGGGCTGGGCGACGCCGGCGACCGGGTCTTCGGCACCTCGTAGCCACCCGCCGCCGATCTGGGCGACGTTAGTGCCGCATGGCGGCATAAACGCAGCCCAGATCCGAGCTGGGGCGCTCGGTTCAGCTGCGCGCCGCCAGGCCTACCGCCCCGGGCGCGCCGGGCTCGGCCGCGAAGCGCTCGTCGAGCGCCACGCCCGCCACCCAGACGATCTGGCCCCCGGCTTCCACGACCGGGAGCGCCCGACGAAGGGCCCGCGGCACCTTGCGATCGGTGAACAGGTCCTGCAGGGACTTGCTCCCACCCAGCCCCAGCGGGCGCATCCGGTCGCCCTCCCGCCAGGACCGGACGACGAGCGCGGTGCCCACACCCGCGACGATCACCTCGCCGGTCGAGGCGCCGAGCGACGCCTCGACCTCCCACGCCCCGAAGCGCACGCGCCCCGGCACCGCGAGGCGCACGGGCTGCGGGCCCTCGGTCTCCTGCGCGCGGGTGAACCGGACCGTGCCGTACTCCGCCACCGCCCGCAGCCCGCCGCCGAGGTCGAGCGACTTCGTTCCGCTCTCGCCGAGGGACAGGATCTCCTCCGCTTCGGTGCGGGAGAGCGGACGAGGCCCGCCCCCGGCGGCGCGCTCGGCCAGCCGGCGGAGCAGCAGCCGGCGCACCGCCGGGGGCTGCTCGCGTAAGGCCGAGAGCGTTACCACGGGACCTCCCCCGGCCGACTCCAGTGCCTCGTCGACAACGTGCTCCAGCACCTCGGCCTCCTCACCCAGCTGCCGGGCCGTCTCGGCGATCGTGCGCTCGGCTGCCGGCGACAGCTTCCGTAGCCCGGCCAGAACATCGTGGCGCACTCGCGCGCGGGCGAAGCGGCGGTCGGCGTTGGAGGGGTCCTCGCGCCATTCGAGCTCGCGCGCGCGCAGGTAATCCCGCACCTCGTCGCGCGTGACCCCCAGCAGGGGGCGGACCAGCCGTCCGCGCCGGGCAGGCATTCCGTGCAGCGCCCGTGACCCCGGCGAGACCGCCAGCCGGTAGAGCACGGTCTCGGCTTGGTCGCTGGCCGTGTGGGCGGCGGCGTAGTCGCCCTCGGCGTGGCGCTCGGCCAGGGCGTAGCGCGCCTCCCGGGCCCAGTCCTGGATGTTGCCGGCGTCCGGCGGCTCGAGCGCCTCCACCGCGACCGGCACCTCCAGCCGCTCGCACAGCCGGCGGACGAAATCCTCGTCGTCGCCGGCGCCTTCACGGAGCCCATGGTTCACGTGCAGCACGCTGACCCGGGCGCCCAACCGCACGGCCACGTCCAGCAGGCAGACCGAGTCGCCGCCGCCGGACACGAGCACCAGGAGCGGCTCGCCGGGCCGGATGAGCTCGCTGCTGCGGGCGGCCTCGAGCGGATCCATCACTCGCTGGAGGTCGCCCGGCACAGCTGTCGCGGCTCGTCGAAGCCCTTCAACTTCACCTGGCCGATCTGCTGGAAGGAGAGGTGGGAGGGTCCCTTGA
The DNA here is from genome assembly GCA_963821275.1 of uncultured Thermoleophilaceae bacterium. Classification (GTDB taxonomy): domain Bacteria; phylum Actinomycetota; class Thermoleophilia; order Solirubrobacterales; family Thermoleophilaceae; genus JACVRW01. The sequence continues at coordinate 251,667 of CAWGDF010000008.1, read as the reverse complement.
CCGCATCCATGACGGTGTCGGTGACCAGCACCTCGCCCCCGCGAGCCCGCGCGACCACCCGCGAGGCCAGGTTGATCTCGCGCCCGTAGTAGTCGCCGTCGCGGTAGAGGCTCGTGCCCCAGTGCACGCCGATGCGCGGCTCGGGCCGCTCGTGAAACAGGCTGACGAAGCCGACCGCCCAATCCACCAGCGCGCGGATGTCGCTGCCCACCACCATCACCTCGTCGCCGATGGTCTTGATCACGCGGGCGTCGTCGGGCAGGGTGGCCGAGACCCCCTCCACGAACCGCTCGACCAGCGAGAGCGCCTCCTCGTCGCCCTCCTCCTCGGTGAAGCGCGTGTAGCCGGCGAGGTCGGCGAACGCGACCGCCACCCGCACCCGGCCCAGGGCGAGGTCCTCGTCCTCCAGCTCGCTCTCCATGTGGCCGACCACGTCCTGCTCGACGAAGCGCCGGAGGAAGCGCTGGTGGATGTAGTCCATGAGGGGCGCGCTCAGAGGAAGCAGATCGCTCGCCAGGCTCTCCATCTCCTCGGCCATCTCCAGGCCCGGCACCCCCTCGCGGATGAGGGGCTCGTGCACGTAGAGGTGAAACAGCCGCACCTCGGCGTCGGCGATCTCGGCCAGTGCCTGCCCGTACACCCGGGTGAGCTGCAGGAAGGCCACCAGCGGGAAGCCGGCGTCGAGTATGGCGGCCACGTAGTGGAGCGCCTCGACGTCCTCGTCGCTGAGATGCTCGAGCCCGGCTGCCGGCAACCCGATGCCACTCCAGAAGCGCTCGATCAACGCCGGCTCGAGCCCGGTGGCGTCGGCCACGTCGCGCAGCGAGCGGCGCCGCTCCCGGGTGCCGAGCAGGTCCTCGATGTAGCCGTAGGCCAAGCGCCCCTGCTCGCCGGCGGCCCGGATCTGGTCCAGAGGATGCCCTCGTTCGCGCAGGCGGGCCACGATCCGCGCGTGGGCGATCGCGGCCGGGTTCCAGCCGCCGTTTCCCTCCACGCCCGGCACCACACCGCTGCGCGACCAGCGCCGGAGCGTCGCCGGCGAGACGCCCACTCGCTCGGCGGCCTCCTTCAGGGTGAGGGCCTCTTCCATGGCACGTGATTGTCGCGCGCGGGCGGTTAGACTCGCCGCCGGACCCCGCGGCCGAGAGTGGAGGGAACGTGAACTACTTCGTAACCGGAGCGACCGGCTTCATCGGTCGTCACCTCGTCGCGGAGCTTCTGAAGCGCGATGGCACCGTCTACGCCCTTGTGCGGGAGGGCTCGCGGGGCAAGATGGACGCGCTGGCCGGCCGCCTCGGTGCCCCCGAGGGCCGGATCGTGCCCGTGCCCGGCGACCTCTCCCGGCCGGCGCTGGGGATCGAGGGCTTCGACGAGCCGATCGACCACCTCTTCCACCTGGCCGCGGTGTACGACGTCGAGGCCGAGGAGGAGGCCTCGGAGCGGGCCAATGTGGACGGCACGCGGCACGTGATCGAGTTCGCCAACGCCCGCGAGATCGGGCGCTTCCACCACGTGAGCTCGATCGCGGTGGCCGGCGACTACAAGGGCGTGTTCCAGGAGGACATGTTCGACGAGGGCCAGGGGCTCCCGCACCACTACCACCGCACCAAGTACGAGTCCGAGCGCCTGGTGCGGGAGGGCGTGGACGCGCCGACGATCGTCTTCCGGCCGGGCATCGTGGTCGGCAACTCCGAGACCGGCGAGATGGACAAGATCGACGGTCCCTACTACTTCTTCAAGCTCATCCAGAAGCTCCGTCACGCGCTGCCCGAGTGGGTGCCGCTGGCCGGCCCGCAGGGCGGGCAGACGAACATCGTGCCGGTCGACTTCGTGGCGCGCGCGATGGACCACATCGCCCACTTGCCCGACGAGGACCTGCCCAGCCGCACCTTCCACCTCGTCAACCCCGAGCCGATGTACGTCGGCGAGGCGATCAACGAGTTCGCGCGGGCCGCGCACGCGCCCCAGCTGGCCATGCGCATAGACCAGAACATGACCAACGCGGTGCCGAAGGGCGTCCGCGCGGGAATCGCGGCGCTCCCGACGGTGAAGCGGATCCGCCATCAGCTCTACCACGACCTCGGCATCCCGCCGGTCGCGATGGAGAACCGCGACTTCGACTGCCGCTTCGACGCCCGCGACGCCCAGCGTGCGCTGTCGGGCACCGGCATCGCGGTCCCGCCGCTGGGCACCTACGCGCCCCGGCTGTGGGACTACTGGGAGCGCAACCTGGATCCCGACCTGTTCCGCGACCGCTCGCTGGCGGGCGCAATCGCGGGCAAGCGCATCCTGATCACCGGCGCGTCGAGCGGGATCGGCCTGGAGACGGCGCTGAAGGTGGGCGAGGCCGGCGGCGAGGTTCTTCTCGTCTCGCGCACGCGCGAGAAGCTGGAGGAGGTCGCAAGCCAGGTGGAGGAGCGGGGCGGCACGGCGCACGTGCATCCCTGCGATCTCTCCGAGCTCGACGACATCGACCGGCTGGCCGCCGAAGTGCTCGAGCAGCATGGGGGGATCGACATCCTGGTCAACAACGCGGGCCGTTCCATCCGCCGCTCGGTGAGGGCCTCGTACGACCGCTTCCACGACTTCGAGCGCACCATGCGGCTGAACTATTACGGCGCGCTCAAGCTGATCCTGGCTTTCCTGCCCGGCATGCGCGAACGCCGCTCGGGCCAGATCATCAACGTGTCCTCGATCGGGGTGCAGACCAACACGCCGCGTTTCTCGGCCTACGTGGCGTCGAAGGCCGCTCTCGACGCCTTCTCACGCTGCACCGCACCCGAGGTGATCGGCGACAACGTGCACTTCACCACCATCTACATGCCGCTGGTGCGCACTCCGATGATCGCGCCCACCGACATCTACAAGGCCTTCCCCACGCTCACGCCGGACGAGGCCGCGGAGATGCTGTGCGACGCGATGATCGACAAGCCGAAGCGCATGGCCTCGGCTCTCGGCATCTTCGGCGAGGTCCTGTACGCCGTGTCTCCCAAGACCGTCGACATCGTGCTGAACACGGCCTACAACCTGTTCCCGGACTCCAAGGCCGCCAAGGGCAAGGGCGACGGCAAGCCCGTGCCCGCAACAGAGAAGCAGGGTGAGGAGATGTCCACCGAGGCGGTGGCCATGGCCTACCTACTGCGGGGCGTTCACTTCTAGGCGGCTACTCGAGCAGGTGCGGATACTCGGCCTCGATCATCGCCCGGTACTGCGCGAACACCGGCTTGGTCACCGGGATCAGCGCGAGCGCCTTCTTGGTGTCCCCCTTTGACTTGATACGCCGCCGGGCCAGCGCGATCGCGATGTTCTCCTTGCCCTGGAAGTAGCGGTTCGCGACCTCGGAGTCCATCGTCATCCCCACGTCCGGCTCCCAGGCGACGTCGTCGGACCACTCCCAGCGCAGGTTCTGATCGTCGTCACCGGCCGTGATGTTGACGACGAGGTCGAAGTCGGGGAACTCGAAGCGCTGGGGGGTGTCGGCATCGCGCAGCTTCGGCCCCATGTCGGGATCGCTGCTCATCAGGCCGAAGGTCCGGTCCATGACCTCGCGGAACTCCTCAGCCGAGCGAAAGGCCGCCACCGCACCGACCCTAACCGATCAGGACGGGGGCGCGACCACGCGCATGCGCAGGCGTCTGGGTAGCGAGCGGTTGCCCACCCGATCGGCGCCCACGGCGGTCGCCCGGTAGCGGCCAGCCGGCAGCCGGCGCCCGCGCACCCGGCCGCGAAAGACCAGCTTGTTGGGCCCGGCGACCCCGAGCTGGCGCAGTGTGACCCGGCGCCGCCAGCGTGTGCAGGCCGGCCGGGACCTCGTGCTCCAGCGGACGGGGCGGCAGCGCCCCGCCGCGCGCCGTCCCGGCCGGGCCTGCGCCAGCGCGATGGCCATCCTCGCCCGCTCGGAGAGCCGGTAGCGGAAGGTGACCTTCCGCCGGGGGCGGGCCAGACTGTACGCGCGCGCCCCCGGCCCGGGGGCCCGCCCCAGGAGCGTCCGCGAGGACACCCGGAAGCGCGCCACCCTCGGGGCGGTCGCGTCGACGCTCAGCGGCGCACCCGCCTGTGCGGTGCTCCCGTGACGGTCCGTGACGCGAACCCGCGCCGTGATGGCCGCGCTGCCCTGGTAGCGGCGGGCCACCGTGGGCGAGGCCGAGCGCGCTTCGAAGGTCCCGTCGCCGTCGAGGTCCCAGTCGTAGCGGAGCGGTCGTCCCTCGGGATCGGCAGAGCCTGACGCGTCGAAGCTCACCGGCCTTTCCCCGGCCACCACGTTCGGCGCCACCCTCAGCGCAGCCCGCGGCGGGCGGTTGATCACGACGGCGATCCCGAGCGGGTTGTCGAAGGGCCGCCCCTGCCAGAGCACCCGCTGCGCCCCTCCGCTGCGGGCGACGTGGACGATTCCCCCGTTGCCGTCGGTGAGCTGGAAGTCGGTCACCAGCAGGTTTCCGTCCGGCGTACGGGCGATGCGCTGCGGAAAGCGAAACGCGTCATGGAGGACGTTGCGGGTCACCACGGACTGGAGGCCGCTGTTCGGGTCGACCGCGAAGACGCCCGCCTCCACGGCATCCTCGTTGGCCACGAGGATGCGGCCGCCGGGCTCGACCGCCACGCCGAAGGGGCTCCCGAACACGCCGGCGCTCGCCAGCAGCGCCGGGGCGCGACGGTCGGTGGGCACGCGCACCAGCGAGCCGGCGTTCAACGGACAGTCGATGACGGTGATGCCGCCCGCGCTCACGAGGTCCCCGTAGTCGCTGACCACCAGTCCGCCGTCGGCTTCGAGCGCGACCCCGAAGGGATTGCAGAGGGCGCCGCCCTCCGCGACCCGGGTCTGCGCGCCGCTCCTGGGGTCGATTCTGATCACGCCCGGGAACCCCGTGGTGCCGACGTTCTCGACCACGTACACCGTGCCTCCGGGTGCGATCGCTATGCCCGCGGGATCGACCAGCGCCCCGCCACGCGAGAGCATGCTCTGTCGCCCGGTCGCCGGGTCGACGCGAATCACGGCGCCGTCCGCGACACGCTGGCGGCGGTCGATCGCGAAGGCGCCCATGTCGACCACCAGCAGGCTGCCGTCGCGCTCTACCGCCAGGTCATACGGGTGAACGAAGTAACGACCCTGCGACCCGTTGCGGGAGACCTCGCTGACGGCGCCCGTGGCGGGATTGGCCCGGAGCACGACCGGGCCGCCGACCTGCCGGTTGGCCGCATAAACGACGTAGGGGTCACCAGACGCCGCCTGCGCGGGCGCTCCCTGCATCGCCATCAAGACGATGACACCGAGGGTGATGCGCGTCCTGCGCATCGAGTTCACGGTATGTGAACGCTCCGAAAGCCGTCAAGGTTCCGGGGTTATTGCTGCAATCAGGTGAAGGCGGCGCTCACGAAGAGCGGCCGCCGGGCTTCTTCCCTCGCGTCGTCTTGCTGGTTGAGGCCGCCCGCCGCTTGGGCAGCCGCTTCTCGATCGCGTCGAGGCGGCGGCCGATCGCCCGCAGCTCGGCGCTGAGCTCGCGGATGTCCTCCTGAGTGGCGGGACGACGGCCCTCGATCGCTCCGGCGACCGAGCGGCGGCTCTCCGCAATTCGCTGCTCGGCCCCGCGCCTGAGGTCCTCCACCGAGCCCGCGAGATCATCCAGCGCCCCCTGGGCGGCCTCCCGGCCCCGGCCGGCCGACCCGAGGGTGGCGTCCACCGTGCGCTCCACGGCCTCGCGCAACGCGTCCGGGAGCTCGCTGGACTTGCTCGAGCGCCTCGCCATTGGCCGTGGAGGTTACCCGGGCCCTCCCTCTATCGTGCCCGGGCCGTGATGCTCCGGCACCGCGTTGAGCCCGTTCACCTGCGCCCGGCCGCCGAGCTGGCGGAGCGGGTGCTCCTGCCCGGGGACCCGCACCGCGCGCTGCTGGTGGCCCAGGAGCTGCTCGCCGCTCCCAAGATGTTCAACCACGCCCGCGGCCTGTGGGGCTATACCGGCGTGGCCGGCGACGGTGAGTTGCTCAGCGTCCAGTCGACCGGCATGGGCGGGCCGAGCGCCGCGATCGTCTGCGAGGAGCTCATCGTGCTCGGCGCCCGCCGCCTCGTGCGCATCGGGACCTGCGGCGCGCTGGCCGGCGGTGTGCAGGCGGGGGAGCTGCTGGCGGCCGAGTGGGTGCTGCCGGCCGACGGCGCCAGCGGCGCGCTCGGCGCCGAAGGACCGCTTCGTCCCGATCCTGTGCTCCAGGAGCGCCTGGTCGGCGCCGGAGCTCGCCCGGCCACGCTGGTGAGCAGCGACCTGTTCTACGACCCGCGGGCTGACGCCGCCCGCGACTGGATCGAGCGGGGCGCGCTCGCGGTCGAGATGGAGGCCGCGGCCCTGTTCCGCGTGGCGGCGCGCCGGGAGGTCCCGGCCGCGTGCGTGGTGGGCGTGACCGACGTCCCGGGGAAAGATGGGGCCTACCGGATGCCGGCCGAGGAGCGGGAGGCGCTCGGGCTGCGCCTGGGCGAAGCCGGCTACGCGGCGGTCAGGAGTCGCTGACCGTCAGCCGCTCCTGCGCCCGCGGGACGGGCTCGTCGGAGGGCGGAAGCGACGCCCGCAGCGCGGCCAGGTCACGGGAGATCTCGTCCAGGCGCTCGGGCACCGCGGCGAGGCGGGCGCCCTGGGTGGAGGCCGAGGCCACGGCCAGGCGCTCCTCGAGCCTGTCGAGGGCGTCCTCGATTCCCTCCAGCCGCTGGGACACCGAGCGCAGCCGCCGTGTGACCCGCTCGACGTCCGCGGCCGACGGGATGTTGAGAGCGCCGAGCGCCGCCTCCTGGGCCCGGACAGCCTTCTCGCGGGCGTCGAAGGCGCGGGCGATGGCGCCGTTCACCACAGGGTTCGCGATCAGCTCCTCGGCGATCCTTCCCAGCGCCTCCTCGCCCTGGCGGGAGAGGCGATCGACGAAGTTTGGCTCGTGGGCGTCGTTAGACATTTGACGGGCCAGGGTAGCCGATGACAAATCACGTCCGCTCCGGCCCCTGAGACTAAGCCTCAAGTGAAAGTTGAGGCCCGGTCAGGACGGGCCGGGCTGTGAGCCAATTGCGGGGGACGATCGCTACAAAGAGTGGGAGCAGAGCACCGGTCTGCCGCTCCTCGCATAAAACTGCGCCCCGAGGCATCCTCATGAGAGGACTCGCCCCGATCAAGGTGTTCCCATTGAAAGGCCCACAGCGAGCAAGTAGCGTTCCCTCATGGCAGGCGGCTCCCGCCTGCCCGGGTGTGCGTTGCACCCGCGGAGTCGGGGTCTTGAGGGAGTACCGGATACGGCCAGGATGAAGAGGCGCGTTCTCACCCTTCTGCTCGTCGCGGGTCTCTTCGCGGTCGCCGGACTCACCGCCCTCACCACGCCCGCCGCCGCCGTGCCGGAGGAGATCTGGGTGCGCCTGCCCAGCGGCGAGGTTCAGAAGCTCGTGATCGAGGTCCCGGAGGGCAAGACGCTGGCCGAGGTGCTGGCCGAGACCGAGCTTCCCGGCGAGCTCGTCCCCCCGCCCGAGCCGCCCGACACGCCGCCCGGCACCACACCCACCACGCCCACCACGCCCACTACCCCCACGACTCCGACCACACCGACCACTCCGACCACGCCAACAACGCCGCGGCAGTCGCCCCCGCTCACCAACACGACGCCGGCGCCGGAGCTGCCGGCGCCGCGGCCGGAGCGACCGCGCAGGCGCCGGGCACAGCTCGACGAGGACGACAACTCCCCGGAGCGCCCGCGGACCAGGCGTGGCACGCTCGGCCCCCGCAACGAGGACGACAACTCTGAAGGCCGGGATGAGGGTTCGGCCCGGGAGCAGACCAACCGTGCGCGCGAGCGGGCCAAGCGCCTGCGCGAGCGGGCGAGGAAGCTGCGCAAGAACGACGGCTCGCCCACCCCCGGCAACCCTGGCTTCATGGACGCGCTGCCGGGACCGTCGTCGGTCGGCGGCGTCCCCAACTTCATCATCCGCAAGTTCCGGGTCCCACCGTTCCTGCTGCCGATCTATCAGGCGGCCGGCATCGAGTACGGGATCCGTTGGGAGCTGCTCGCGGCGATCAACGAGATCGAGACCGACTACGGGCGCAACCTGAACGTGTCCTCGGCGGGGGCGCTCGGCTGGATGCAGTTCATGCCGGCCACCTGGCGCGCCTACGGCGTCGACGCCAACCGCGACGGGCGCAAGGACCCCTACAACCCGGTGGACGCGATCTTCGCCGCCGCCCGCTATCTGGCGGCCGCGGACTACGCAAACGACGTGCGCGGAGCGATCTTCGCCTACAACCACGCCGACTGGTACGTGGACTCGGTGCTCCTGCGGGCGCGCCTGATCGCCGGCGTCCCGGCCGACCTGATCAGCTCGCTCACCGGGCTCACCGAGGGGCGCTTCCCCGTATACGCGCGCGCCCGCTACGCCGACGACCTGGCCGAGCAGGGCGTGCTCAAGCGGGTTGCCGCCGGCCAGAACGCCGCGAACGTCGTCGAGTCGGACGACGGGCGGCGCAGCGTGGACATCTTCGCCCGCCAGGGCGCGCCGGTGGTGGCGGTCAACGACGGCGTGATCGACAAGATCGGCGAGAGCCGCAGGCTGGGCCGCTACCTGACCCTCCAGGACGTCTACGGCAACCGCTACACGTACGCCCACCTCGGCAAGGTGGTCGCGTCCTATCCCGTGCCCAAGGCCGAGGCCGGGGACAGCCGCCGCCAGGCCGTGGCGCTCAGGGCCAACGGCGAGGACGACCCCGAGCCCACCAAGGCCGCCTCCGCGGGTCGCCAGCCGGAGGACTCCGAGCCTGAGTCCCGAGCCGCTCGCGCACGCGCCCACGCGCCGGACGTGGCCCGCCCCTCGGTGCCGGTCAAGCAGCGGCTGTTCGCGAACCCGGAGATGCCCGGCGCCCGTGAGTCGGGCGGGCTCGAGCAGATTCTCGACGCGCGCGCCCGCGAGGAGGGAGGGTTCGAGACCTACAAGAACTACTTCGCGCGGCCCTTCGGGCTCGACCCGTCCGAGGTCCGGCTGCGGCCGCTCAGGGAGGGCTCCCGAGTCATCGGCGGCACCGTGATCGGCCGGGTCGGGCAGACCGTGGCCGGGCGGGCGGCGCACGTGGACTTCTCGATCCGGCCCGCCGGCCGGGGCGCGCCCGCGATCGATCCCAAGCCGATCCTGGACGGCTGGAAGCTGCTCGAGGCCACCGCCATCTACCGCGCCTCGGGACGCAACGTGCTCTACGGCGAGGACAAGGCCGGCGGCATGTCGATCGGCCAGATCCTTCTGCTGCCCAAGCCGCTGCTCGAGCGGCGGGTGCTCTCCGACGAGCGAATCGACCTCTACGACTGCGGCCGCGACGACGTGCGCTCGGGCCAGATCGACCGGCGCGTGCTGGCCGGCCTGGCCTACCTGGCCGAGTCGGGGCTGGAGCCCACCGTCACCTCGCTCAAGTGCGGTCACAGCTACTACACGAACTCGGGCAACGTCTCCCACCACAGCTCGGGCAACGCGGTCGACATCTCCGCCGTCAACGACGTGCCGATCCTCGGCCACCAAGAGCCGGGCGGCATCACAGAGCAGACCGTGCGCCGGCTGATGCGCCTCCAGGGGACGATGGCCCCGGCCCAGATCATCTCGCTGCTCGACCTCGGCGGGCCGACGATGGCGCTCTCCGATCACGGCGACCACATTCATCTCGGCTTCCAGCCGCGCTTCGGCGACAACCGCAAGCTCGGGCGCCAGGCGCTGGCGGTGCTGGAGCCGGGCCAGTGGTCGGATCTCATCGCCCGCCTGGGCGAGATCGACAACCCCGAAGTGCCCACCTCGCCGTCCAAGTACGCGCTGCCCGCGCGTCCGGGCCACCGGGGTAGCCACGCCCACGCCGGCGACTGAGCCGGCACCGCAGTTCGGGTTCGTCCAGCTCGAGTTCGGGCTGCTCCTGGGCCCGGCCGACGGCCGCTATCCGATCCGCGACCAAGCGGACGGTCCCGTCCGGGCGGTGCTCGTGCTGCGTACGCTCGGGGCTCCCGAGCGGCGGCGGCTGCGCAGCCGCCGCCTGCAGCCGGTGGAGGGAGCGGAGCCGGAGCCGGTGCCCACCGCCCGGGCCACGATGGTGCGAGCCCGCCCCTTCGGCACTCAGAACGACGCCGAGGCCTGGCTTGCCGCGCCTGCGCGTCGAGCCGGACGACGCAGAGGCCGAGCTCGACTGGGCCGTGAGCGTGCTCAACCGCGCCCGCCACGCCCGCCGCACGGCGGCCGCGGACCCCTACGCCGGCGATCTCTCGCCCGCGCAGGCCCTGGTGGCGCGGGTCGGGTACGGCTTGGGTGACGACTTGGCCGACGGCCGCTTTGCGGCCGCCCTGGAGCTGCCGCCGGCCGGCGGGCGCCGGGCCCGGCGCTCGATGGAGACGCCGGACGAGCGCTTCGCCGCCATCCTCGGCGCGCGGGAGCGGCCGCTGGTGGCCGAGGAGCTGGTGCTGCGTGCGCGCGCCGACCTGGAAGCCGGACGCGGGCGCGAGGCGGCGCTGGAGGCCCGCACCGCGCTCGAGGCGCTGCTGGCGGAGCTAGAGCCGGCCCCCGAGGACGACTTGGAGGCCCACGCCGCGGCCTTGCAGCGGGCCGCCCACGCGGCGCTGGCCGGCGAACCCGGGCCCGCCGACGCCCAGGCCGTGGCCGCCGCCGTTGCGACCATGGAGCGGGCCCTGCGCAGGCGGCGGCTCATGCGCTGAGTGCTGGCTCGTGTGACTCCCTCGATGGAGGCTTCTGCCCTCACCCAGCAGGCCGTGCAACCGGGGCCGCCTACCGCAGCGCCGCCAGCACCGCCCCGAGCTCGTCCACCACGTCGCCGCCGAGCTTGACCTCGGCGTCGCGGTCGTACGGCGTGGGTCCCTGGGTCACGAGCGCGAGGCGCCCTCCGTGACCGAGGGTCAGCGCGGGCAGCCCGGCCGCCGGGTAGACCTCGAGCGACGAGCCGACGCACAGCATCAGGTCCGCCTCGGCCGCAAGCTCCTGGCTCTCCCTCAGCGCCCGCTCGGACAGCAGCTCGCCGAACAGCGTGACGTCCGGCTTCAACGGCGCGACGCACGCCGGGCACTCCGGTGCGCCCTCGCGGGCCGCCAGCAGTTGCACGACGTGCTCCAGCGACTGGCGGCCGCCGCACTGCAGGCAGATGCTCCACTCGATCGAGCCATGCACCTCGACCAGGCGCTGCGTGCCGGCGAGCCGGTGCAGGCGGTCGACGTTCTGGGTGATCACCCCGCGGACCAGCCCGCGCCGCTCGAGCTCCGCCAGCGCCTCGTGCGCCGGGTTCGGCCGCTTGTCGATGAGCAGGGCGAAGCGCTGGCCGTAGAAGCCCCAGAAGCGGTCGGGGTCGCGCCTCCAGGCGTCGATGTGGGCCACCTCCATCGGATCCACGTTCTCCCACAGCCCGGTGCCCGGACTGCGGAAATCGGGGATGCCGGAGGGCACCGACACGCCGGCTCCGGTGAGCACCACCGCCCGCTCGGCCGCGCCGATCAGCTCGGCGAGGCGGGCGGCCGTCGCGCCGGTGGCCTGAGCGCTCACCGGCCCTGGAACTTCGGCCTGCGCTTGCCCAGGAACGCCCCGACGCCCTCCTTGGCGTCCTCCGAGCCGAACGCCCGGGCGAAGCCCTCGGCCTCCCCGGCCAGGCCCTCGTCGAGGTCGGGCCGGGCCGAGCGACGCTTGATCTCCTCGATCGCAATCGGCGCCTTCTCGGCGAGCCGGCGGGCCCAGGACAGCGCGGCGTCGAAGAGCTCGTGGTCGGGCACCACCTGGTTGGCCAGCCCCACCCGGTGGGCCTCGTAGGCGTCGATCGGGTCGCCGCCCAGGTTCATCTCCAGCGCCTTGGCCTCGCCCACGAGGCGCGGAAGGCGCTGCGTGCCGCCGAAGCCCGGGATGAGCCCCAGGTTGACCTCGGGCTGGCCGAAGCTGGCCGACTCGGCCGCGATCCGGAAGTCGCAGGCCATCGCGAGCTCGCAGCCGCCGCCGAAGGCGATCGAGTTCACCGCCGCGACCGTCACGGTCGGCGATTGCTCCATGCCGCGCATGAAGCGGTGGGCGGACTCCACCAGATCCGCTCCCTCGGCGTCCGGCTTCATCTTGGTGAACTCCTTGATGTCCGCGCCGGCGCTGAAGGTGAAGATGTTCGAGGAGGCGATCACCAGCGCCCGGACCTGGCCGTCCACCCTCTCCCAGACCGCGATCAGGTCGCGCATGGTCTGCGGCGACAGGGGGTTCGCCGGCGGCCGGTCGAGCCAGGCGATGGCCACGTCGCCGCGGGTCTCGAGCAGCACGGTCTCGCGCTGCTCGCCCGCGTCGGGCTGCGGGTAGGGAAAGAAGCCCTGGCCGGTCTTCTTGCCCAGCCTGCCCTGAGCGACGAGGCGGCGCAGGACGGTGGGCGGCGCGAAGGCCTCGCCCCACTCCGCCCGGGCCGCCTCGAGGCGCTCGAGCATCGTGTCGAGCCCGGCCTCGTCCGCCCGCGCGAAGGGCCCGGGCAGGATGCCCGCACCCATCATCAACCCCATCTCGATGTCCTTGGCGGAGGCCACTCCCTCCTCGAGGACCAGGCAGGACTCCACCAGGGTCTTCAGGCCCATCCGTTCCACGAGGGTGAGCGTGGCCCCCTCAGTCGCCGTGCTCATAGAACCCCTTCCCGGTCTTCTGGCCCAGGTTCCCGGCCTCCACCAGCTCCTTCATCCGGTTCATCACGTAGAAGCGGTCGCCGTAGGACTCGCGCAGATGCTCCGCCGTGTGCAAGGCGATGTCGAGCCCCGAGAGGTCCGCGAGGAAGAACGGGCCCATCGGTACCGTGCCCGACTCCTTGATCGTCTGGTCCACCTCCAGCGGCTCGAGCCCATCCTCCTCGACCGCTCGCCAGACCTCGGAGGCGGCCGAGATGATCACCCGGTTGACCACGAAGCCCGGCACCTCCCCGCAGCGGACCGGCGACTTGCGAATGGCCTGGGCGAAGCTCGCGGCGTCCTGCATGGTCCCCTCGGAGGTGTCCTCCCCCTCGATGACCTCGATCAGGCGCATCATCGACGCCGGCCAGAAGAAGTGGAACCCGCACACCTTGTCGGGCCGCAGTGTGGCCTCGCCCATCTCGGTGACCGACAGTGAGGAGGTGTTGGAGGCGAGGATCGCGTGGCCGGGAGTCACCTCGTCGAGTTCGGCGAAGACGGCCTGCTTGATCTCCATCCGCTCGGGAACGGCCTCCACCACGAAGTCGACGTCGCCGAAGTCGTCGTAGTCGGTGGTTCCGCGGATGCGGGCCAGGGTCTCGTCCAGCTGGCGGTCGGCGTCCTCCTGGGTGATCTTCTCCTTGGCGACGAGGCCGCCGAGCTGAGCTTGGCTGACCTCCCTGGCCCTGGCCAGGCCGGTGTCTACGAACTCCTGCTGAACGTCCTTGAGGACGACCGGCAGGCCGGCGGCGGCGATCACCTGGGCGATCTCCCCGCCCATGGTCCCCGCCCCCACCACGGCGGCTTTGAAGACGAACATCCGGGAGAACCTAGCGGAGACCCGTCTCGCGCAGACCCGCCTCTTCCTCCGCCTCCACGGCAAAGCGGGCGAGGGTGCGCCTCAGGGCGTCCCGCAGAGCCCGGCGGATGAACAGGGCGTCGGCCACGACCCCGAAGGGCCCGTAGCGGGTGAGCGCGTACTCGAGCGACAGCACGACCTCCGCGCCGTCGTCGGCGCCGGCCGCACGCAGCGTCTGGCGCCCAATCAGCGCGTCCTCGAAGACCATGGTCGCGAACCCGCCCGGCCCGCTCTGCACGACCTTCTCGGTGACCTTGCCACGGCCGCCGGGACTCGACTCCCAGACCACCCGGGACTCCGGGGCGGGCCACTCCGGCGAGCGCTCCAACAGGCGCGCGAATCCTTCGACGAAGGTGGGCCAGCGCCCTGTGTCGCTCCACAGCCGCAGCGCCTCGGCGGGCGGCAGTACCACCGTGCGGCGGGCCAGCGCCGTCTTCACCGGCCGTACACCTCGCGTACGATCTGCTCGATCGAGGACTTGACCGAGTCCAGGAAGGGGCGCACCTCGGCCACCAGCCGTTCGTACTCGCCCCGGCCCGCGTCGGTCAGCGAGTAGTAGCGCCGCGTGCGGCGCTCGGGGTGCTCCCAGCGGCCCTCGATCAGCCCGCGGCTCTCGAGCTGTCGCAGGAGGGGGTACATCGTGTTCGGGTTCACGTTGAGCACGCCGGCCGTCATGTCCCCGATCCGCTCCATCAGCTGGTTGCCGTAGCTCGGGCCGTCGGCGATCAGGTGGAGCACGAGCAGCGGGAGCACCTCTCGCCGGCGCAGCTCGCCGGTGAAGGGATCCTGGGGACGGGCCCGTGGGGCCGCGGGCGCCTCGAGCCCGCCGGTCTGCGCCACCGCCTCGCGGGCCGCCTGCCGGCTGCGCTCGCGCTTCGAGCTGCTCACGCGGCCCAATGCTGACACGGAGGCATCATCGGCGCGGGCCTGTTCGTGGGCAGCAGCGCGGTGATCGGCACCGTCCGCCCGGCTTTTCGACCGGGTGGTCTGGGCGGTGGAGGGGTTTGGTTCCTTTGTTGCCGTATGGGACGCAAAGGAACCAAACGCCGGTGGGCGGCCACCCAGCCCGCGGCGGTTCAGCCAGCTCCTCGGGCTGCTCGGACTCCGCGGCGGCGATCGTCACGATCTCGGTGCCTACCATCACGTCGGCCGCGCCCGGAGGCCGATCTGGTCGAGCGCAAGGATGAAAGGCGACTCTCCGGGCGGGACCTGCGTCCAGCGATCATCGTCACCGCCGTGCCAGGAGCGGGCCTTCGAGCGCCAGGAGCGGGCCTTCGCGTTCCAGGTGCAGACCTTCGAGAACCTCATCACCCTCACCGAGCGCATGATCGAGCGGCTGGATGACATGGGCGATCAGATCCGGGCGAACACCCAGGCGGTGCTGCGTGCGCTCGATCGGATGGACGGGCCGCGGCCGAGCGAAGGCTGACCACCCCGCGCCCGCCGGCGGCGCGGCTCCATCCTGCGACAGCCGTCCGCTTGATCGCCTCAAGCCGAGCTCTGGGGGGTTCGCTCGGGCTTCGCGGCGCCGCGAGCCTGCAGCGGATCCACGGTGGCCAGGAACCGCTCCAGCACCGCGCGGTAGCGGTCGGGTTCCTCGACGATCGCGCAGTGGGCGCTGTGCTCGAACACCACCCACTGCGAGCCGGCGATCCCGGCGTGCAGCAGCCGTGCCTGGCGGGGCGTCACCTCGTCGTGTGCCCCGGACGTGATCAGCGTGGGGAGGCTGATCTCCTCGAGCCGGTCCGCGACATCCCAGTTCCTCAGGTTTCCTGTGCCGAAGAACTCGCTCGGCCCGACCATCGTCTCGTAAACCTGCCGATTCATGCCCGCGTAGCAGCGGTAGGACGACAGCGGGATCTCCTTCATGGGGCGGCGGATCTCGTAACGCGTCATCCACTGCATGCCCGCGACCTCGTAGGCCGGCCGCCGCAGGAACGGCCAGGTTGAGGCCCACGACGCCAGCCGGGCCGCCGAGGGCGTGGCCATCAGCCTCATCGCTGGCCGAAGGACGCGAGCGATCCGCTGGGCGGATCGGGTCGAGATGCCATGACTGACCTTGGCCGTTGGCCGTGGCCGTCTGGGCCGGTAGCCCTGTTCGAAGCGGCGCATAGTTCGCTTGATGTGCCCGGGCAGCTGCTCACGCAGCCGTCTGGATTCCTCGACGTACAGGGGGATGCTTGGCGGCGTGCTCGTCAGGACGACGCTCGCGACCCCTTGCGGCTTGGTCAAGAGGTACTCCAGGGCGAGCATGCCGCCCCAGGACCAGCCGAGCAGGTGCACGTGGTCGAGGCCGAGCTCACGCCGTACCGCGCCCAGCTCCTCGACGAAGGTCTCGACGGTCCACCACGATGGGTCGTGGGGCCTGTCGGAGCGGCCGCAGCCGATCTGGTCGTAGCGGATCACCGGGCGCCCCGACCGCGCCAGCGCCTCCAGCGACTCGAACGGGTCGCTGGGAAAACCCGGCCCACCGTGCAGCAGGAGCAGCGGCAGCTGCCCATCCTTCGTCGCGTCCAAGTCGCCGGCGATGCGGTACCAGGTCCGCAGGCCCCGGAAGGGGACGAAGCCTTCCGTGGAACCGATCGTCACGTCGACTCCCCCTTGCGGCCTACGACGAGCAGGTACTGGTATCGGTACTCGGCCGGCCCGTCGGGCCTCCCCTGGTTGGAGCTCGTGGCGAACCCCAGGAAGTCGCGATCGAGCGCCGCGAGCCGGTCTGGGTGGTCGGCGAGGCTCGCGTAGAGTCCGGCCACCGGCCCGAAGGTCTCCTTGAAGAACCTGCAGTAGGCGCCCGGGCCGCCGGGGGCGCGCTCGACGTTCTCGCGGCGGGTCAGCTCCAGCGAGGCCAGCCGGTCGCCGAACAGCTCGCGCACGTGCTCCTCGCTCCCCCACAGGATGGGCGGAAGCGCTTCCGGTGGGGGTGGCGGCGCGTAGCGGCCGAAGAGTTCGAAGAACTCGGCGGCCAGCCCCTCGGGCGTGAAATTGATCATGCCGATCGTGCCGCCCGGCCGGCAGACGCGCACCAGTTCGTCCGCGACGGCCTGATGATCGGGCGCGAAGATCGCCCCGACCGAGGAGGTGACGACGTCGAACTCGCCGTCGGCGAAGGGGAGCGACTCGGCGTCGGCCTCGACCCACTCCAGCTCCAGGCCTCGAGCACGGGCTTCCCGGCGCCCGGCCTCGAAGTTCTCCGGCGTCAGGTCCGACAGCCACCACCTCGGCGCCCGCTTCGGCCGCGCGGAGGGCCACGTTCCCGCTGCCGGCGGCGACATCGAGCACACGCTGGCCAGGGGAGATGGCGCATGCCTCCACCAGAACCGGTCCGAAGCCCCACACCGTCCGGGTTGCGAACCTGTGGTAGTCCCCGAGCGCCCAGAGAGCGCGCTCCTGCTGCTTGAGCTCGCGATCCGCGGTCGCGCCAGGTGCCACCACCTCCTCGATCCGTGACAGCGCAGCGGCCTGCAAGATGAACGGCTTGGATGCGGTTCGGCGGTCCATGCCGCCAACGTAGGCTCCGGTCGCCGCCGCGGCTTCGCCACGACCGGCCATCCTCGCGCCAGCGGGGATAGCCAGTTCTGGCTATCTGTGGGAGCGATCGACCAGACCGGACCGCACGGCATGGGCGGCGGCGGCCGTGCGGGAGGGCAGATCGAGCTTGCGCAGCAGATTCGTGACGTGCCGGTGCACCGTGTGCTCGCTCACGACCAGCCGCTCCGCGATCTGCCGGTTCGTCAGCCCGTCGGCGAGCAGCTGCAGCACCTCTCGCTCCCGCGGGGTCAGCTCCCCCAGCGGCACACCGGCGACGGACGCGAGGATGCGCCGGGCGCGCCCGGCGTCGAGCTCCGCCCCCAGCTCGATCAGTCGATCCAACGCGCCGGTCGCCTCACTCTCGGCCACCTCGACGCGACCGAGTGCAATCAGGCAGGTGGCCAGCTCGAGCCGCGCCCGCGCGGCCTCGAACGGCGCGCCGCTGCGCTCAAAGCAATCGACCGCGTCCTCGAGCAGAGCGCGAGCACGATCGTGGTCCCCGCGCGCGCAGGCGAGCACGCCCTCGGCCAGGTCGGCACAAGCACGCAGCGGCGCCGTGCCGACCTGCCGCTGCACCTCGCGTAGCGCCGCGACCGCCGAGTCCGCCTCC
Organism: uncultured Thermoleophilaceae bacterium; assembly: GCA_963821275.1. Lineage (GTDB taxonomy): Bacteria > Actinomycetota > Thermoleophilia > Solirubrobacterales > Thermoleophilaceae > JACVRW01. Next base: position 234,010 of record CAWGDF010000008.1, on the reverse strand, counting down.
TCGACCTCGCCCCGCGCCGCCCGCCCGTGCACGAGCAGCTCGAGCGCCGGCACGCGGTCCAACGAACGATCGGAAGGCAGCTGCCGCAGCAACCGCTCGAGCAGGTCAACCGCCTGCCGCGTCTTCCCCCGGTCCAACGCGAGTCGGGCCCGGCAGAGATGGGCCTTGGAGGAGGCGCCCGCCCGCTCCAGCAGCCGCTCCGCGTCCGCCGGCCTCCCCTGCCGCCGCCTCAGCTCGGCCAACTCTGCGAGCGGGCCGCCGACCCATGCCGGGCGTGAGCGCGAATAGTCCTCGACCGACGCCTCCAGCATCGCCTCGGCATCCCCCCAACGGCCACGCCAGAGATCGACCGCGCCGTACTCCGCGCGACAGAAAGCGAGCATGTAGCGACTTCCGAAGCGCTCGGCGAACTCGGCGATCCGGTCACACCACTCGGACGCCCGCTCATAGTCCAACGTGGCCGCGCAGGCGCCGACCAGGATGCAGAACGTCCAGGCGCTCGAGATCGGGATCGCGGTGTCCGCTCCGAGGGCCGTCGCCGTGGCCTCGTCGAGACAGCGCATGCCCTCGCCCACGCGCGCGCAGCCGACCAGCGTCGCGCCCTCGAGCGCGAGCCCGAGCATCTCCAGGTCGACGATCCCGAAGCGCCGCCCGAGCTCCGTGGCGTGCGCGGCCAGCTCGGTTGCCGTGACCGTGTCGCCGTCCGCGTGGGCGAGATAGCCCTCGTGGAACGCCAGCCAGCCATGCTCCGGTCCGGGCTCGAGCGGATCCAGCAGACGGTGCGCCCGCTGCAGCCACCCGCTCGCCACCGCCCAGGCACCGCAGAAGTCGAGCTGATCGGCGGCCAACCACGTCGCCATCCGGGCCGCCCCGGCGGCATCCTCCCGTTTGCTGTACAGCCGGTAAGCGCCCTCCCGAGCTGCGAACACGGCCTCCTCGTCATCCAGCCACCACGCTGCCCAGCTCAGCCCCTCGAACGCCTCGGGCGTCTCCTCGAGAGCCAGAGCCGCCCGGAAGAGCTCACGAGCCGCCTCCCAGCGCGCATCGCGCAGCTCGCCCCAGCCGGCGGCCACCTGATCGGACGTCGCGCCGTTCGCTGCTTCGCTCACGACACGGGCATTCTCCCGCGCCGCGTCGGGAGTCGCTACGCGGCGGCCGCTGCCGGCGCCTCGGCCCGGCGCGGCATCAGCACCTCGCGCGCGATCACCAGCCGCTGGATCTGCGACGTGCCCTCGTAGAGCTGCATGATCTTCGCGTCGCGCATCAGCTTCTCCACCGGGTACTCCTTGATGAAGCCGTAGCCGCCGTAGACCTGGACGGCATCCACGGTCACCTCCATCGCGGTGTCGGCGGCAAAGCGCTTGGCGTGCGAGGAGATCAGCGTGTTGCGCTCGCCGCGGTCGAGCATCGCGCCCGACTTCCACGTGAGCAGCCGCGCCGCCTCGATCTTGGTGGCCATGTCGGCGATCATGAACTGGATCGCCTGGTGCATGGCGATCGGCACGCCGAACTGCACACGCTCCTTGGCATAGTCGCGCGCGTACTCGAACGCGGCCTGGGCTATGCCCACCGCCATCGCGGACACCCCGGGGCGGGTGCGGTCGAGGGTCATCATGGCCAGCTTGAAGCCCTTGTTCTCCTCGCCGATCAGGTTCGCGGCGGGGATCTCCACGTCGTTGAAGGAGATCATGGCCGTGTCGGAGGCGCGCTGGCCGAGCTTGTCCTCCTTCTTGTCGACAACGACCCCGTCGGCGTCACGGGGCACCACGAAAGCGGAGATTCCGCGGTGGCCGGCCTCCTTGTCGGTCTTGGCGTAGACCGTGTACCAGGCGGCGTGGGAGCCGTTGGTGATGAAGCACTTGGTGCCGTTGATGACGTACTTGTCGCCCTTGCGGACCGCGGTGGTGCGCATCCCGGACACGTCCGACCCGGCGTCGGGCTCGGTCAGGCAGAAGGAGGCGAGCTTCGGCTCCTCGGTCAGCATGCCGAGGTACTCCTTCTTGATCTCCTCCGAGCCGCCCAGCCCAACCGGCGCGCTGGCCAGGCCGTTGCACATCAGCGAGGTGCCGATGCCGGAGCAGCCCCAGCCGAACTCCTCCTCGATGAGACAGCCGGTCAGGTAGTCGAGCCCGGGGCCACCGTATTCCTCGGGAACGTGGGAGTTCATGAGGCCGACCTCCCACGCCTTGTCGATGATCTCGCGGGGGAAGGTCGAGTCCTTGTCGAGCTCCCAGGCGACCGGCCGGATCTCCTTCTCCGCGAAGTCGTGGGCGAGGTCGCGGATGTCCTTCTGCTCGTCGGTGAGGGTGAAGTCGACCACGTGCTGCTCCTTGGCGCGGGGGCTCGCCGGCCACCCGATTGATTGGTCAGTCAACGCTTCTCTGAAAGGGTACACCAGGGCGCGTAACCTGGCCTGGGCATGGACTTCGGCACGGTCCTGATCGTGGTCGCGGTGCTGGCGGTCGTGGTCGCGGCGGCCAGCTACTGGGGGGTCGGGCGGATGTACGGGGGCATCGGCCGAGGCGACTTCGAGATGGACCACAGCGCAAGCCCGGCCTCCGAGGCCGAGGCCCGCGAGGACATCCGGCAGATGCTCGAGGCGAAGGCGGCGCGGCGGGCGGCGCGCGGGGAGACCCCGCTCGACGTCGAGGCGGAGCTGGCCGCCCTCACAGCCGGATCGGCGGAGCGCGACCCGGCGCTGCGCGAGGAGGTCCGGCAGCTCGTGATCGCCCGCAACGAGCGCCGCAGGCGGCAGGGAAAGGAGCCGCTCGACGTGGAGGCGGAGATCGACCGCCAGCTGCGCGCACTTGAGGGGTGAAACCGACGGCCCAGCCGGTATAGGCTGCGCTCGACATGGCCGAGGAACGTCGTTTCGAGCTCGAGGACGCCCTTCTCCGCCCCGGCTGCTACCTCAATCCGCAGACCGAGGTGATGATCGTCGTTGACGATTCTCCTGCGATCGACGGGGAGATCTTCAACCTGGAGGAGTTCGAGGGAGCCGACTGGGTGCTGATCGCCGACGAGGTCCCGGTGGACGAGGCGCGCCGCGACGAGCTGCTCGAGACCTTCCAGGCCACCTACCACGGCGGCGACGGGCGTGCGGTGGGCACCGAGGCGATCGAGGACGGCGAGGACCCCGAGGAGGACGACGAGGAGTAGGTCCGGGCCCCGGCTCAGGCCTGCGCCGGCGCGCCCGCGTCGTCCAGGTCGCCCCGCAGCTCGCGCACCCTCTCCCGGTAGGCGTTCTCGGAGCCGCCGAGCAGGTAGGCGCCCCAGCGCACGCCGTTGTGCACGTGCGGCACCTCGTCGGCGAGCAGGTAGTCGAACACCAGCGCCACCCGTCGCTGGCCCAGCTCCATGAGGGTCTTGCGCCGGTGCGAGTGGCGCCACATGGCGCGCTGCTCGCTGGTGCCGTTGAACAGGCAGAGCCGCCCCAGCAGGTCGTAGGCGTAGATGGACCTGAAGTAGGTGAAGCCCACGGGGAAGTCGCCCCAGCGGCAACCCAGCTCGTCCTTCATGAGCAGGTCGTGCAGCCGCGCATGGCGGACCTCGTCCCAGTTCTGGCGGGCCATGTCCACGTGGAAGTCCCAGGGCATCTCAGGGTGCTCGTGGGAGTTGCGGGCCATGAGCTCCGCCGCCGACAGCTCGGCGTCCATCAGGCCGTGGAAGAAGTGCTGCTGCTCGGCGCGCTCCACCGGCACGTGGTTCTCCGCTCCGTTGACGTAGAGGTCCTGGGTCAGGTACGGGTCGCCGGTCTCGCTGACCGTGACGAACTCGTCCCGGAGGGGCTCATCCAGGGGCGGGAGCACGCGCAGCCCGCGCGGCTGGGTCCGCAGCCGCACGGGCGGCGCGCCGACGTCCCCCGCCGGCCCGCCCGCCGGCCGCCCCAGCTCGCTCACGTGGCGCTCCTGACGCTCGACCACCTGCCGCAGCAGGCGCAGCGAGGGCTCGTCGGCCACCGGGTCGAGGTTGTCGAGGTGCATCCTCATCGCGGCGATCAGCGCCGGCTTGGCCTCCCCGTAGGCGACCTCCAGGTAGCTCGCCGCCGACTCGGCGCCGGCTATCCGGTCGAGCAGGCCGGCCAGCTCGGGCGAGGGCGCGCCGGGGTAGTCGCTCGGTGTGCGCAGCTCGTAGAGGCGGCGCTTGATCTTCGTGAGCGCCCGGGCGTCGTCGTGCACGTGGTCGCCCAGGGCGTACTTCCTCTCCCATTCGGGCACCAGCGGCATCCAGCCGTTGCTGAAATGCACCATCTCGCGCAGCACGTGGAAGTAGTTGGAGAAACGCGTGGCGTTGACGTCGACGTCGTAGCCCAGCGGCCGGTCAGACGAGCTCTTCACTGGCGGACTCCTCCTCTTCCTCGGCCAGCAGGCGCTGCCGGTGGCGGCCCACCACGCTGGGCAGCAGCCCCCCGCCGGCCGAGACGTTGATCACGGCCCGATCGGAGATGCGGGTGATCATCCCGGCGTACCGGCCCCCGATCCCGAACGGGTTGATGTTGAAGCGTTTCAGTCGCATCTGCACGTGGCCGTCCTCGACCGTGGGAAACATCTCCTCGGGCACGGGCACGTACTCCTGGACGACGTAGTCGCCCTCGTCGGAATGCTCCTCGATCAGGCGGTCCCAGCGCGACTGGTCGGTCTCCATCCCGAGCGAGACGCCGTGACCGCCGTAGTCGGAGGCCGGCTTGAGCACCAGCCGCTCACGGTTGTCCGAGACGAACTGCAGCAGGTCCACGACCCAGTCGCCGTAGCTGGTCCGGCCGGGGCCGAGCACGCGCGTCCAGGGAATCGTCTCCTCGATCACGCGCCGGTTGGGCTCGCCCACCAGGTGGGCGAAGCGCTCGTCGCCCAGGAGCGCGAACAGCTTCTTGTTGTTGGCCACCCGGGCCCGGAAGGGGTTGACCACGGCGGCGCGCCGGTCCCGAGCCGCGGCCACGAGGTCACCCTCCGGAAGGTCCTCGAGCAGAGCGCGGCGGTAGACCAGGTGCACCGGCTGGTCGTGCACGCGCAGCAGCGAGCCGTCATAGGCCACGTCATCGAGCGTCCCCCAGAGCGCCTCGACGCCGGCGGCCTCGGCCGCCGCGCAGACGATGCGGAACTCCGGCTCCGACGGGCCGCCCGCGACGTCGACCAGCGCCAGGCGGGGCGTCTCCGGCAGATCGCGGCGCTCGCCGCGCAGCTCGCCGTAGGCCCCGGTCAGGGTCTCGATCAGCAGCGGCAGCATCGGCGTGTAGGCCGTCTCGAACTCGGCGTTCACGCGCGGAAGGTCGATGGCCTGCCGCAGCCCCTCGGCGAGCACGTCGGTGTAGCCGATCCCGGCGGGAGAGTCGGCGTTGAACTCCAGGAACTTGACGTCGTAGCCGGCCAGGAAAGCGTCGAGCCTGCAGATGCGCAGCGGCCGGGTGAAGCCCGGGTCGAGGCGGATCAGGGCGTCCTCGCGCGGGGGCAGCGCCAGCTCCTCGCGCAGAGCGGCGTCGCCGGCGTAGGCGTCGCAGAAGCGGTCCAGCACCGCGGACAGGCTGTGCACCGCGCGCCGGACCCGCCGCAGCTGTCCCGGCGAGACGAAATGCGGCATGAGCACGAACGGGATCGTGCTGCCGGCGTAGACCACATCGTGGCTCTCGAGCCAGGCCTCGATCTGCTCCTCCAGCCCGGCACAGTTATCGCCCAGCTTGGACAGCTCGACCAGGTGCTGAAGCTTCAGGTTGTTGACGTGGTCGATCACCGTCTCCTCGGGTTGAGGGTACCCCGGGTCCGGAGGCCGTAGGCTTCCGCGCGCTCGTGCGCCCGATCTACTTCCTCGGCATCTTCATCCCGGTCGCAGTTGTGCTCGAGCTGGTGCACGCGGGGCCGGTGCTGATCTTCGGGGCCGCGGCGCTCGCGGTGATCCCGTGCGCTGCGGTCATGGGCGAGGCCACCGAGGCCATCGCCGCGCGGACCGGCCCGGGCATCGGCGGGCTCCTGAACGTGACCTTCGGCAACGCGCCGGAGCTGATCATCGCCTTCTTCGCGCTGCTCGAGGGCCTGCAGGAGGTGGTGAAGGCCTCGATCGTGGGCTCGGTGATCGGAAACATCCTGCTGGTGATGGGCGCGGCCATGGTGGTCGGCGGCCTACCGCGGGAGAAGCAGACCTTCAGCCAGACGGCGGCCAACGCCCAGTCGGCCATGCTGATGCTGGCGCTGGCCGCACTGATCTTCCCGGCGATCTTCCAGCTGATCCACGGCGGCGGGCTCCCCGGAGTCGGCGAGGAGCGGGTCAACTTCGGCTCCGACCTGGAGAAGCTGTCGCTCGGCGTGTCGCTCATCCTGCTCCTGAGTTACGTGCTCGGCCTGCTGTTCTCGCTCAAGACCCACCGGGCCGTGTTCAACCCCTACGACGAGGAGGAAGTGGAAACGCACCACTGGACGGTGCGGCGCGCCGCGCTGTATCTGGCGATCTCCGCGCTGGCAGTGGGGCTGATGAGCGAGATCCTGGTGGGCTCCATCACCGAGGCCTCCGAGGAGATCGGGCTGTCCGAGTTCTTCGTCGGCGTGTTCATCGTCGCGATCGTGGGCAACGCCGCCGAGCACTGGGTGGCCGTGCTGGTCGCGGCCAAGGACAAGATGGACCTGGCCGTGAACATCGCGATCGGCTCCAGCGCCCAGATCGCGCTGTTCGTGGCCCCCATGCTGGTGCTGGCCTCGTTCGTGGTGGGGCCGAACCCGATGGCGCTGGTGTTCAACGGCTACGAGCTGGGCGGCCTCCTGTTCGCGGTGCTGATCGCGAACCTCGTGACCCAGGAGGGCGAGTCGAACTGGTTCGAGGGCGTGCAGCTGCTGGCGCTGTACGCCGTGCTCGGGCTGGTCTTCTACTTCGCCTGAAGCCCGGCGAGCGCCTGCGCCGCCGCACGCGCCGTACGCAGGAGCACTCGGCGGTCGACGTTGTCGATCGTGTCGCAGCGGCGGTGGTAGCAGGGGTCTCGCGGCCGGTCGCCCGGGCCGTCCTCCGAGGCGCCGGTGAATATGCCCCCGACCGGGATGCCGGCTCGCCGGAACGGCGCGTGGTCCGAGCCTCCGCCCAGCCGCGCCTCCGGCACGCGCCCGCCGAGCGCGCGCCGCAGCGCGCGCTCGATGCGCGGGGCCCCGCCGTAGACCTCGACCACCGCGTTGGGCGAGCCCACCATGTCGAGGTTCACGTAGCCCTCGATGCGCCGGCGCTCGGAGGAGGAGAGGCCGCGCACGTAGCGCCGCGACCCGTAGAGGCCGAGCTCCTCGGCGGCCCAGAAGGCAAGTCGCACGCGGGCGCCTCCGCTGCGCGGCGCGAGCGCCTCGGCCACCTCGAGCAGGGCCGCCACTCCGCTGCCGTTGTCGTTGAGGCCGGGCCCGGCCCGCACCGAGTCGAGGTGGCCGCCGGCCATCAGCACGCGGTCCGGTGTCGTGCCGCCACCCTCGGCCAGCACGTTGTGGGTCGTGCGGCGCTCGGACACCGTGCGCACGGCGAGCCGGGCGCGCGCGCCCGGCCGCAGACGCCGGGCGGCCTGGGCCCCCAGCGCCACCACGGGCAGGCCGATCCCGGGGGCGCCGAGGGTGGCGCTGAACGGCTCGTCGCCGACCTCCGGGTCCGTCAGCAGCACCGCCCCGGCCCCAGCCCGCTCGGCGTTGCGGGCCTTGACCGAGAACAGGCAGCGGCCGCGGCGCACCAGCGCCACGGCACCCTCGGGCAGCCGGGCGAAGTCGGCCTGCCGGCACCCCAGCCCAGCCGCGGCCCGGGCCTTCCCCGCGACACGGCCGGAGCCGGAGTAGGTGAGCACGCGGAAGTCCTCGCCCGGCCGCAGCCGCCGCCCGTCCGCGACGAGCCGCGCCGCCCGCACGCGGAAGAACGGGAACTCCACCGGCTGGAGCCCGACCTCGAAGCCCGCCTCTCGCAGGCGGGCGCTCACATAGGCCACCGTCGCCGCGTTGCCCGGCGTCCCCGCCGCCCGATTGCCGCCGTGGCGTTCGGCGATCTCCTGCAGCGCGCGTAGGTGCTCCATGAGGCCGGCGCGGGTGACGGCTCGCGCGCGCTCGCCGCTGGGCGCGGCAGCCGCGGCCGTCCGTCCGTCACGCTCGGCCCGCAACCGCTCGCCGGCGTCGCAGCCCGCCGCGAGCGCCAGCGCGAGCAGGGCCAGCAGCGACAGCTTCGCCATGAATCCAGAATGGCAGGCGCCGGGGCCTGCCCGGGGGAATCAGCCCACGCGGGTCCCCGCGAACCCCGACGGCCTGCGCCGCAGCTCGCGCTCGGTGATGATCCGGTCCACCAGCCCGTAGCTCACGGCCTCATCGGCCCCGAAGAAGCGGTCGCGGTCCATGTCGTCGTGAATCTGCTCGGTGTCCTGGCCGGTGTGGCGGGCGTAGATCTCCTCCAGGCGCCGTCGCAGCTCCAGGATCTCCCGGGCGTGGATCTCGATGTCCGAGGACTGGCCCTGGAAGCCGGAGGACGGCTGGTGGATGAGGATTCGCGCGTTCGGCAGTGAGAGGCGCTTGCCCTTGGCGCCACCGGCGAGGATCAGCGACCCGGCCGACATTGCCATCCCGTAACAGATGGTGGCGACGTCGGGGCGCACGTACTGCATCGCGTCGTAGATGGCGAGCCCCGCATGCAGCGAGCCGCCCGGGGAGTTGACGTACACGGACACGTCCTTGTCGGGGTCGTCGGACTCGAGGTGCAGCAGCTGGGCGACGACCAGGTTGGCCAGATCGTCGTCGATGGGCTGGCCGATGAACACGATGCGCTCACCGAGCAGGCGCGAGTAGATGTCGAACGAGCGCTCCCCACGCGGGGTCTGCTCGAGGACCATCGGAACGAGGGAGCTGTGGGCGCGGCCGATCTGCATGGCGGATGACTCCTTCGGTAAGCTGCAACTGAACGGTTGCGCTCCAGATTAGCGCAACCGCCTGGTTGCACATCGACGCACAGGAGCGAGACCATGGATCACGTGGTGGAACGCGAGCTGGTGGTCCCCGTGCCGCCCGACGAGGTCTGGCGCTCGCTCGCCCGGCCGGAGTGGCTGGGCCCGGATGCCGCGATCGAACCCGTCCCCGCCGGCGAGGTCAAGGCAGGCGAGCGACGCGGCTTCGTCGAGGAGGTCGAGCCGCCCCGGCGGCTGGTGTTCTGGTGGAGCGCGCCCGGCGAGGAGTCGAGCCGCGTGGAGCTGGAGATCGACGAGGTCGAGGAGGGCACCCGGGTGCGGGTGACCGAGTCGCGGCCGCTCGCGCTGCTCGACGCCCGCGGGCGTGACCTCGCGCTGGAGCTGGGCGTGCCCAGGCCCGGCACGCCGGAGCTCAGCGCGGCCGGCGCCGGCCTGCTGCGCTGATGCCCACCGATCCGGCGGACGCGGTGTTCGCCGCGTTGTCCGACGGCACCCGCCGCGGCCTCCTGGCCCAGCTCGGGCGCCGGGGCGAGGCCAGCGCCACCGATCTGGCCCGTGGGCTGCCCGTCAGCCGCCAGGCGGTGCAGAAGCACCTGGGAACGCTCGCGGGCGCCGGTCTCGTGGCCGCGCGCCGCTCGGGGCGCGAGGTCCTCTACCGGCCCACGCCCGCTCCGATGACCGACGCGCTGGCCTGGATGGCCGAGGTAGGGGGCCAATGGGACGACCGCCTGGCCGCGCTCGAGCGGCAACTGGCTCGCGGCCGGGCGCCGGGCGACGTGCCTTCGCGGCCCTGAGCCCGGCTAGCCGCTGCGGGCGCCCGCCTCGGCCGGGATGCGCCGGCCCTTGTCGTCCGCCGAGCCCGATCCGCCCTCCATCATGTTCTCCATCCGCTCCTCCCGCTTGCGCTCGGACTCGGGGTCGCGGCGGTCGGCGACGACGGAGGCGACCATGCCGATCGTGAAGGACACCGCGATCACGGCGAGGCTGACCAGCGGGCCGATGTACACGAGGTCCTCGGTCAGCAACTTGACCGCCACCAGCCCGAGCACGATCGCGATGGTCTCGTCGAGGTAGCGGAAGCGCACGACCAGGCTCTCCACCAGCACGAACAGCGCTCGCATTCCCACCAGCGCGAACATGTTGGCCATCCAGATGATCAGCGGATCGCGGGTGATCGCGAAGGCCGCCGGAATCGAGTCGATCGCGAAGGCCAGGTCGGCGAAGACGATCGCCGCGAGGCAGAGAAAGATCGGCGTCGCATGCCGCTTGCCGTTCTCGATGACGAACCAGCGGCCATCGCGTGCGCTGTCGGTCACCGGGTAGACCCTGCGCACCAGCCGAACCAAGAGGTTCTTGTCCGGGTCGACGCTCTCGCTGACCCCCCGGAAGATCCGGTAGGCCAGAACCAGCAGCGCGGCGCCCAGCACGTAGATGACGATGTGCAGCTGCGCGATCAGCTCGACGCCGGCGATGATGAACACACCGCGCAGCACGAGGGCCCCCACGATGCCCCAGAACAGCAACCGCGGGCGGCGCTCGTAGGGCACCCCGAAATAGGAGAACAGGAGCAGGAAGACGAACAGGTTGTCGAGCGACAGCGAACGCTCGATCAGGTAGACGGTCGTGTAGAGAACCGCGGACTCGCCTCCCTCCAGCAGCAACACGGGCACGGCCGCCAGAAGCGAGAGCGCGAACCATCCGATCGACCAGATCAGGGCCTCGCGGAAGTTCGGCTCGCGCCCGCGGGCGAAGAAATGCAGGTCGAGCCAGAGGAAGACGAAGAGGGCCACCAGCAGCCCTCCGAGCAGTGCAAGATCGGCACCGGTCATTGCCCACGACGGTAGATGGCCGATCTAAGGGGTCCCTTAGAGTTGGGGCATGCTCGGCCACGTGGCGGTTGGCACCTGGAGCGGGGGGCGCTTCATGCGCTTCGGAGAGGCCATTTCCGAGGAGCGCCTGGAGGCCTTGCTGCGCCCCGATCGGGGCATCCACACGCTGCTGACCGCCGACGCCTACGGGGCAGGAGCGGCCGACCTGCTGCTCGGCCGCGCGCTGGAGGGAGTCCCCCGGCGCGACTACACGCTCGTGGGTGCGATCGGTCACGACTTCTACACGGGCGAGCGTGAGGGAGCGAAGGGCTTCCCGCGCTTCACCGACCCGCGGCTGCGGGGGCCGGAGGGATACGGCGACTACGTCCGGATGGCCACCGAGCGCAGCCTGGAGCGTCTTGGAGCGGACTCCCTCGACCTGCTTCTCCTGCACAACCCCGACCGGCGCGGATTCGAGTCCGCGGCGGTCTGGGACGCGCTGCGCCAGGTCCGCGACGACGGCCTGACCGCGGCGCTCGGGGTGGCGCCCGGCCCCGCCAACGGCTTCACGCTCGACCTGATCGGCTGCTTCGAGCGCCACGGCGAGCTGATCGACTGGGCGATGCTGATCCTCAATCCCTTCGAGCCCTGGCCGGGCGAGCTGGCCCTCGAGGCCGCGACTGATCACGGCGTGTCGGTGATCACCAGGGTGGTGGATTACGGCGGCCTGTTCCACGACGACCTGCTGCCCGGGCACGAGTTCGCAGAGCACGATCACCGCAGCTTCCGGCCGGACGGCTGGGTGGAGGCGGGGCGCGAGCGGCTCGAGCGCGTCCGGCCCTACGCGGAGCGGCACGGCCTCACGCCCCTGCAGCTCGCATGCGCGTGGAACCTCGCCCACGCCGGGGTGGCGTGCGTGGCGCCGACGCTGATCCAGGAGGCCGGCCCGGACACCAAGCTGATCGAGGCCAAGCGCGCCGAGCTGGCGGCTGTGCCCGTCGAGTCCCCGCTCACCCCGACCGAGGTCGCCGAGATCCGAGCCATCGGCGACAACCGGGGCAGCATGGCGCTCAAGGGAGCCACGCCGGATCACGAGGGCGAGGAGCGGGCGGACCGCTGGGGGCTCGACCCCGCAAAAGGCGCGCTGGCCGAGCGCTGGGGAATCGATCCCGAGCGCGACCTGCGCAAGCTGGCCGCCGCCGTGTAGTCAGGGCTGCTGGAGCAGGTCGGCGCAGCGCTGAAGGCCCTCGGTGTCCTCCGGCTTGGTCGCCTCCAGGCAGTCCGCGTAGTCGCGGAAGTCCTCGGTCTCGGGGCCGAGCTCGTCGGCGTTCGGGTCCGCGGGGGTCGGCGTGCCGGAGGCGGGAGGTTCCGTCTCGGAGTCATCCGGGCCGGCGAGCCCAGCGAGGCCGCCCAGGAGCCCGCCCTGGCCGAGGCGTCCGATGAGAGCGGATAGGCGCCGGGGCCGGGCCGGCGCTTCGATCTGCTGGTCGCCATTGACGTCGGCGAGCTCGACCGAGAAGACGAGCCGGCCCGCCTCGAGCTCCTCGAGCTCCGATTGCTCCGACTCCGGCACGTCGAGCTCGATCCGACCAGAGATCCGCCGGATCGCGTCGTCCTCGACGCCCACGTAGACGTCGAAGGTCGGGTCCTTCACCAGGGCGCCGAGCTCACGCATGTCCTCCCGGCTGAGCGGCTCGGGCGGCTCCTCCCCCGCGGCCCCCTCCACCGCCGGCCCCGAGCGGCGCGCGAAGCGGTTCAGGTCGCGCATGAGCGCCTCGACATCCAGCCGGCCGGACACGTGCCGCGTGGTCACACCGGACACCTCCTCCTCGCCCTCGTCCACCGCCGCCAGGAGCCAGGAGCGGGGATTCAGGCCGAGCGCGCGCAGCGAGCTCCGGCGGCGGCTCCCCTCGAGCGACCGGTTCGCGCGGCGGACCGCAGCCCGGGACTGCTCGTAATAGACGTCCTGGAACTTGAGGAAGGCCCGGTCGCCGGTGGAGAGAAAGCCGGTGGTCACGGTCTGTCCCCCACCCTCGGCGCCGATCTTCAGCTCGAGGTCGGCCGAGGGCAGCTTGCCCTGGTTGCCGCGGAACGGGCCGGAGGCCTCGATACGCAACGGGCGGTCGAGCCCGGCGCGGCCCTCGAGCTCGAGCTCGGCCTCGATGCGGAGGTCGGCGCTCTGGATGTCGGTCCCGAAGGCGCGGTCGAGCAGGTCCTCGGCGTCGGTGGCGTCGCTTCCACCCCCACCGCACGATGCGAGCGCCACGGCAGCGAACACAAGCACAAACAACCGACGGCGCACCCAGGGCAGGGTACTAGTCGCGTGTGGGCGCCCCAGGACCAGCCGTAGTGCATACCGCAACTCGTGGTCATCATTCCCGTTGGAGACCTCGATGGGGTACATCGGACGCACCCTGGCCCTCGCCTTCGTGGCGACGGCGCTGGCCTGCGGGGCCGCTCAAGCGGCCCCGGTGATCGTTGTCGACGGCTCGAGCGCCCAGCGGGTGAACGATCCCACGGTGCCCACGCGCGCGGAGATCGCGCTGGGGGCTCCGGAGGGTGGCCGCGCGGCGCCCGGCCTGGCCGGGGCCACCTCGGCGCGCACGCGCGCCCGCTCGGCACGCAGCGCCTCGGCCTGGCGGCAGGCCCGCGCGGCGGCCGGTCGCCGCAAGACACGGCGCGCCGTCTACCGCGCGCTGGGCAGAGCGGTGGCGAAGGACGACATCGCGTCGAGCGACCGGCGCCGCTGGCGGCGCTGGTACGTCCGGGGCGTGCGCGCGCTGCGCTCGCTGAGCGGCGCTCGCGACACGCAGCTGCGCTACGTGGTGGACTCGGTGGAGGCGCTCGCGCTCGGAGGGCTTCTCAGCCCCACGCGCATGCCGGCGGCCTTTCTCCAGGTCGAGCGCAACCGGCAGTACTGGCGCCGCCTGCCCTATCCGGCCGTCGGCGACCAGATCAGCTTCCGCGGCAGCCAGATCCTGTTCCAGTACTTCCCCGGCGAGGGTCTGCAGATCCACCCGCTCTCCACGTTCAAGAAGGCCAACGCCCTGCACGGCTTCTGTGTCCGGGACGAGCCCGAGTGCGACCCGGACGCCCTCCGCGAGCTGCTGGACGAGATGAATGCGCTCGGCGTCGCCCGCGGCCGCCGCTTCGTCGCCTGGGAGTACCTTTTCCACTTCGGCGGGGGCGCGCCCCCCTGGATGAGCGGCATGGCCCAGGCCACCGGTATCCAGGCCCTGGGCCGGGCGTCCGACCTGCTGGGCGAGCCCGCCTACCGCACCGCCGCCAAGCGCGCGCTCGGAGCCTTCTCCGCCCGTCCGCCCAGGGGGGTGAAGACCCGCGGCCCCGGCGGCGGCGTTCACTACCTCCAGTACTCGTTCGCCCCGCGGCTCTACATCTTCAACGCTTTCCTGCAGTCGCTGATCGGGCTCTACGACTACTTCAAGCTCACGGGCGACGAGCGCGCCCACCGGCTCTACCTGCGGGCCGAGCCCGAGGCCAGTGCCGAGGTGCCGCTCAGCGACGTCGGCGACTGGTCGCGCTACTCCTACGCGGGCGCGGAGTCGACCTCGGACTACCACGAGCTGCTGCGTGAGTTCCTCGCCAGCATGTGCAGCCGCCGGCTGGGCGAGCTCTACTGCGACTACGCCCGCCGCTACCGCGGCTATCAGGTCGACCCGCCCGTGCTGCGCTACCTGGGCCCGGACCTGGCCGCGCCCGGTGACTGGACCGGCATCCGCTTCTCGGTGAGCAAGCTGTCGGCCGTCGAGGTCAAGGTCTACAGGGACGGACGGCTGGCCTTCGAGCGCCTCGCCACGTTCCGGCGCGGCAACGGCTCATTTGCTTGGCGGCCGCGCTCGCCGGGCCTCTACCGCGTCAGGCTGGCGGCCAAGGAGCTGCGCACAGGGCTGGGCAAGAGGGACCGGGTGACGGGCGAGATCTCGGTCGAGTAGCCGCCGGGGCTAGGCTCTCGCCTCCATGGCGCCCCGCACCATCCTGTACACCGGGAAGGGCGGCGTCGGGAAGACCAGCGTGGCTGCGGCCACGGCGCGGAGCTGCGCCGCCGCGGGGCTGCGCACCGTGGTCCTCTCGACCGATCCCGCCCACAGCCTGTCCGACTCGCTCGAGGTGGAGCTGGGCGCCGACCCCTGCCCTGCCGCGCCCAACCTCTTTGGCCAGGAAGTCCAGGCGCAGGAGGAGATGGAGCGCCACTGGCACGGGGTGCAGGGCTGGCTCGGCGAGCTCCTGGCCGAGCGTGGCGTGGACCACATATCGGCCGAGGAGCTGACCGTGCCGCCCGGGATGGACGAGCTCTTCTCGCTCCTGCAGATCAAGCGCCACCACGAGGAGGGCCGCTTCGACTGCGTGATCGTCGACTGCGCCCCGACCGGAGAGACGCTGCGGCTGCTCTCGTTCCCCGACGTCGTCACCTGGTGGCTGGAGCGCATCCTGCCCTCCCAGCGCAAGCTCGCGCCGTTCGCCCGCACCCTGTTCGACGTGCCCCTGCCCGGTGACGGCGTCTTCGACGACGTCGAGCGCCTGGCGCGCAACCTGGTGGCGATGAACGGCATCCTGCGCGACCGCGCCCGCACCAGCGTCCGGCTCGTGACGAGCCTCGACCGCATGGTGGTCAAGGAGGCCATGCGGACCTTCACCTACCTGAACCTGTACGGCTATCTCACCGACGCCGTCGTGGTGAACCGGGTGCTCCCCGACGAGGCGTCGGAGGGCTACTTCGCGGGCTGGCGCGAGGTGCAGGGCCGGCAGATGGAGCTGGTCCGCTCGGCCTTCGAGCCGGTGCCGATCCTCCAGGGGCCGCTGTTCGAGCGCGAGGTGGCCGGCCCCGAGATGCTCGACCGGCTGGCCGGCGCGGTCTTCGGCGGCGTGGACGCTTCCGCAATCCTGCACGAGGAGATGTCGCAGGAGCTGGTGACCGACAACGGCCGGGCCACCCTCAGCCTGCCGCTGCCGCTGGCGGCAAAGCAGGACCTCCAGCTGAAGAAGATCGGCCTGGAGGTGATCGTCAGGGTGGGCGCCCAGAAGCGGACCATCCTGTTGCCCCCGGCACTGGCGGCCTACGCCACGAGCGGCGCCCGCTTCAGCGACGGCAGGCTCGAGATCGTCTTCGAGAGGGAAGAGGATGCAGACCGACCCGACTGACCCGACCGGGGCCGGAGGGGAGCCGCCCAGGGCCGGCGGCCCGGAGCCCGATCCCAGCGCTCCGCCGCCGCCGCGCGGCAGCACCTTCGACCCGGCCGGCCTGTTCGTGCTGCTCGACGCGCTCCGCCGTGCCGCCCCCGCCGACCTCGACGCTCAGCTGACCAAGCTGATCCGCGAGTTCCTGCTCACCCTGCGCTCACTGATCGACTGGTACCTGGAGCGGCTCGACGACCCGCGGCGCGAGCCGGAGATGGAGGACATCCCGATCGAGTGAGGACAGCCACCGGCGCGGGCCGCCGGGGGGCCCGGGGGCGTGAGCCCCGGATGGACAGCCACCGGCCAGGCGCCGCCGGGGGGCCCGGGGGGCGTGAGCCCCCCGGATGGACGGCGACCGGCCAGGCGCCAGCGGGGGCCCGGGGGGCGTGAGCCCCCGGATGGACGGCGACCGGCCAGGCGCAGCCGGGGGGCCCGGGGGGCGTGAGCCCCGGATGGTCTCGCGACCGGCGGGGGGCCCGGGGGGCGTGAGCCCGGATGGACGCGACCGGCCAGGCGCAGCGGGGGGCCCGGGGGGCGTGAGCCCCCCGGATGCTTCTACTCCGGGAAGCGCGGCAGGCCCTTGGGGCCGGCGTCGCGCTGGATCAGCCTCCACATGCGCCGCACCTGGCGGGGATACCTGCGGGCCACGTTGCGTCCCTCGCGCCCGATGCGGTACAGGCGCTTGTCCCGGCCGCGGTTGTCCGAGATCAGCAGCCAGCGGCCGTCGGACGCGTTGACGTGGTCGCTGTAGCTGGCGGTGCGATAGGTGCGGCGCCGGCCGGGCCGGGTGCCGTCGAACAGCGGCGACAGGTCCACGCCGTTCATGCGCTTCGGCGCCTCGAAGCCGAGCATGGCGAGCACGGTGGGGGCGATGTCGTGGGTGGAGGCGTAGTAGTTGCTCGTGCGGCCCTTGGCCTTGCCGGCGGGGTGCCGGATCATCAGAGGCACGTGGGTCAGCTCCTCGTGCATCTCCGAGTAGCGCTTGCCCACCCAGCCGTACTCGCCGAGAAGCACGCCGTGGTCGCTCACCAGCACCACGACGGTGTTCTCCGCCAGACCGAGGTTGGACAGCCGGTCGAGGAAGCGCCCAAGCCACACGTCGATCAGCGTCACCTCCGCGGCGTAGAGCTGCCGCATGCGCCGCAGCAGGCCACGACTCAGCTCGAGCTCGCGTGTCAGGCCCGCCGGGGTGGGAAACGGCTGAATCGGCTCGACCCCCCTCGGCCGGGCGCGACCGTAGAGGTCGATCAGCCGGCGCGGGGCGTCCCAGGGCTCGTGGGCGTCGAACGAGTCGACCACCAGCGCGAAGGGCTGCCGGGTGCGAGCCCAGTCGAGCCAGCCCATGCCCTCGCCGAAGACCTTGGCCGCGTTGAAGTCCTCCTCCGGCCGGTTGCGCGGGTTGGAGGCGAGATAGGCCCGCATGCGCGGCTCGGCCCGGCCGCCGCGCATGGATCGCGGCAGGTGCCTGTCCACCGTGGCCTGCGACACGCGCCGCTTGGGCTTGCGGCGCACCGGCACCTGGCCGTCGACGAGCTCCACGCGGTCGAAGGTCGCGCGAAAACGCCGATGCACGGGAAGCAGCAGATGCGGGTTGTCGGTCACGTACCCCACGGTCCAGCCGCGCCGGCGCAGGAACTCGGTGAACATCTGGCCGTCGCTGCCGACCGGCTCCCAGCCCGGCTCCGGGGGCAGCTCGTTGTACTTGTGCCAATGGCGGAAGGGGAACGTCCGGCGGCCGGACATGATCGCGCGCCGGGCGGGGATCGTCGGCATCCCCTCCGGGTAGGCGTTGGCGAAGCGCAGCGACTCGCTCGCGAAGGCGTCCATCCGCTCGGTGCGGGCCCGGCGGCCGTAGATGTGGTCCATCCGCAGGCTGTCCATCACGACGACGACCACGTTCTTGGCGCCCGGCGGCGCCGGCGCCCGGACGAAGCTGGGCTGGTCCTCGGAGCAGGCGCTCGATCCGAGCAGCGCAAACCCGGCAGCGCCGGCGCCGCCGGCCCGGATCAGGTCGCGTCGGGTGAGGTCCGAAGACACGGACGCGCTACCGCTGGCCCCGTGCGATGTCGATGCTGCGGATGGCGTGCTCGTCGGGCAGCTTGGCCAGCACCTCGCGGGCGATGGCCTGCACCTCGCGCTCGTCGTGCCCGAAGTCGTCGAGGTAGGACTTCAGCGCCGTCCAGGTGATCTTGAGCTGCGCCGGGGTCAGGTCCAGCCGGTAGGCCACGTCATCGGGGCCGATCAGTTCGATGTCGTCGTCTGCCATTGAGCCGGAACAGTACAAAGGGTCGCGCTAGCCTACGGGCGGTGGCCAAGACCTGGGTGCTCACCGGATCACCGGAGAATTTTCGCGTCACCCGGGAGCACGGCTTTCGGATCATCGGTGCCAAGGAGGGCCGGCGCGGGATGGCCGAGCAGATCGAGCCGGGCGACCGCATCGTCTTCTACCTGACGGGGATCCAGGCCTTCGGCGGGATGGTCCGGGTGACCGGCGAGATGTACGAGGACCGCACGAGGCTGTGGCCGGGCAAGCCGGGCAAGCCCGACCCATACCCGTGGCGCTTCGAGACGGAGCCCGAGGTGATCCTGGCCGACGACGAGTTCGTGCCGGCCGTCGAGCTCGCCGGAGAGCTCGAGCACGTCCGCAAGTGGCCGGCCGCGCACTGGCAGCTGGCGTTCCAGGGCCAGCTGCGGACGCTGCCGGAGGGCGACGCGAAGCTGCTCGAACGCCGCCTCCGCGAGAGCGCCCGCGCGGCGGTGTGAGCGGCGACCGGCTGCACTCGCGCCACTACACCCTGCAGCAGGCCACCGCCCTGCTGCCGCGGGTCAAGGAGCTGATCGCGGTGATGCGGACGGCTCGCGACCGGCTCGGGGACCGCGAGGCCCGCGAGGCGCTCGCCGAGGCGGGCGCGACCAACGGCGGCGGCGCGCCCGGGCGCACGGTCTCCGAGGGCTTCCTCGAGCTGCGGGAGTCGATGCGCGAGCTGCGTGAGCGCGATCTGGTCCTGCGCGACCTCGACCGGGGACTGGTGGACTTTCCCTCCCTACGCGACGGTCAGGAGGTCTACCTCTGCTGGCGCGAGGGCGAGGACGAGATCGGGTTCTGGCACACGCCGGACGCGGGCTTTGCGGGCCGGCGGCCGATTGACGATGGCTGACGCGCTTCGCAGCGCCTTGCGGAGCTTCCGCGTCCTGAACGCCGAGCAGAAGGCGGCGGCGGTCGGCGCCGTGCTCCTCATAGTCAGCACGTTCGGCCCCTTCTCGTTCGTCGAGGCGGCCGAGATCCTGGTCGCGCTCGGCGTGCTTGCGCTGCTGCGCGCCCGGGCCGGTGGCCGCCGTTTCCACCTACCGTTCGGCGACGGCACCGTGATCGCCGCCGCGGGGATCTGGGCCGCAGTGCTGATCGTCGTTCGCCTCTTCGACCGGCCGCTGGGGCAGAACCTCCTGGCCCTCGCCTGCGCGGCGATCCTGTTTCTCGCCGGAGCCCGCGAGCGGGCCAAGCGCCCGGCCGACGACCTGCCCACCGGACAGGCGCCACCGGCGCCGCCGCCCCCGCCCGAGCCCGCCCCGCGCCCACGCCGGCCCACGAGCGACGAGGACGAGACCGAGCCGCTGCCCCCGCCCGAGTTCGAGCCCCACCGCCCCGCCCCCGGGGAGCAGCTGCACCTGGCCGAGGACGCGGACACACAGCGGCTGCCGCCCTCGGAGGGGTGAGCTAGCCCCGGAGATTCGGGCGAGCTTCGGCACGAATGACAGGCCGAACCTCGCTCAGGACCGCGGACAACGCTTCGGGCGAGGTCTGGCGGAACTCCGCCCTCAGGACGCCGGCGGAATCGCCTGCCGGAAGCGGAAGCGGAAGTCGGGGTCGACGTCCTGCTTGATCTGGCGCAGCCGGGCCAGGTTGGAGCCGTAGTAGGCCCGCTGCCACGAGGTGAGCTGCGGGTCGATGTAGTTCTGGTAGGCCTGGCCCGAGGCGTAGGGGCGCAGCGCCCGCCAGACGCCGTTGATCCAGGACTTGCTGGCGCCGCGGGCGCCGCCGCCGCTGTAGTAGGCGCCGTACTGGAGCGAGAACAGCATGTCGCGGTGGACGAAGGCCGTGGCGTCGGCCGCCGGGCGGTTGTACGCGCCCCCATAGGCGTCGAGCAGAAGGGCGCCCGACCCCAGCGACGGGTTGCGCTGGCGGCGCTCGATCCAGTTGATCATGACCTGGCGCCCGCGGGCCGGCAGCTTCTGGTCGAAGTAGTCCGACTTCGCGAAGAACGAGGCGCGCGGGAGCTGGCCTCCTGGGCTGGTGCCGCGGGTGTGGCAGGCCCGGTAGCCCTCGTCGAGGCAGCCGGCCCAGCGCAACACGAGGTCGAAGTACGACGCGCTGCCTACGCTGAGCCGCGCGCCGCCCACGCGGGTCAGCGGGCGCACCAGCCGCCGCAGCGCGGAGGGGGAGCCGAAGTATTGGCCCAGCGCGGTGACGCGTGGCGGCCCGGAGCCGCCGCTGGTGCCGAGGCTGAATATCGAGGTGAGGGCGGGCGGCGCCTCCGGAGCGAAGCTCTGCCACGCCGCGAGCGCCTGATTCGCTGCGCCCCAGGGCCAGCTGATGAAGAAGTAGGCCGCGTTGCGGGCGCGGTGGGTCTGGAGGGTCAGGTTGGTGACGATGCCGAAGTTGCCGCCGCCCCCGCCGCGACAGGCCCAGTAGAGGTCCTTGTTGGTGTCGGCATCGACCTGGCGGATCCGGCCGTCGGCGGTCACGATGGTGGCCGCGAGCAGGTTGTCGGTGGTGAGGCCGAAGCGCCGGCCGGCAAGGCCATGGCCGCCGCCCAGCGTGAGCCCGGCGATCCCGACCGACGGACAGGAGCCGGACGGTGTGGAGAGCCCCCTGCGGGTGAGCGCCCGCTGGACGTCGATCAGCTGGGCGCCGGCGCCGATCGTGGCCCGCCCGCTGGCCACCCGGACCCCGCGGATGCGCCTGAGGTCCACGACCACGCCGTTGCCCAGCGTGGAGTAGCCCGCGTAGCTGTGCCCGCCGCTGCGGGCCACGAGGCGCACGTTGAAGCGGTCGGCCCAGCGCACGATCGCCTGGACGTCGCGCGTGTCGCGGGGCTGTACCACCGCCTCCGGCCGCACGCCGGCGAAGCGCAGGTTGTAGACCGCTCGGGCGCGGTTGTAGCCGGGGCTGCGCGGGAAGATGACCGGGCCCCGCACGGCCGCCCGCAGCGCGCGGGCAGCGGGCCGCGGCAGCGCGGCCGCCTCGGCGAGCAGCCGCTCGAGCGCGCTCGCCTCGAACGGAAGGGCCCCGGCGAGGAGGCCGGCGGCGCCGCCGGCGAGCAGCTCACGGCGGTCGAGCTGGGCCATCGGCCGATACTAAGCGATCCGCGCGCAGCCGGCCGAGCCGGCTGCTTGCGGCTGTGAGCGATCCGCGCGCAGCCGGCCGAGCCGGCTGCTTGCGGCTATCCCGGTCCGGCCCCGTTCACCGACTCGGCGGAGCGGGGCTGGGGACCGACGTAGCGCGCCGAGGGCCGGATCAGCCGCCCCTCGCGCTTCTGCTCCATGATGTGCGCCGCCCAGCCGCCGACACGCGCGCAGGCGAACAGCGGGGTGAACAGCTGCGGCGGCACGTCGGCGAAGTCGAGCACGACGGCCGACCAGAACTCGACGTTCGTGGCCAGCACCCGGTCGGGTCGCCTTGCTTGCAGCTCGGACAGGGCCGCCTGCTCGAGGCGCTCGGCCACCTCGAGCCGCGGCGCCCCGATCTCCCGCGCGGTGCGGCGCAGCACCCGTGCGCGCGGATCCTCGGCCCGGTACACGCGGTGCCCGAAGCCCATCAGGCGTTCGCCCCGGTCGAGGGCGTCCTTGACGTAACGGTCCGCGTCACCGCTGGCCTCGACCTCCTCGAGCATCTTCAGCACCCGCGAGGGCGCGCCGCCGTGAAGCGGCCCCGAGAGGGCGCCCACGGCGCCCGAGAGGGCGGCGGCCACGTCGGCGCCGGTGGAGGCGACCACCCGGGCGGTGAAGGTGGAGGCGTTCATGCCGTGCTCGGCGGCGGAGATCCAGTAGGCGTCGATGGCCTTGACGTGGCGCGGATCGGCCTCCCCGCGCCAGCGGATGAGGAAGCGCTCGGGGATCGAGGTCGCCCTGTCGATCTCCCGCTGCGGTATGGGCCGGCGGCCCACTCCCCGGGCCGATTGGGCGACGAAGGACAGCGCCATCACCGACACGCGGGCGAGGTCGTCGCGGGCCCGCCGGTCGGACACGTCGATCAGCTGCTCGAGGCCCCACTCCGGTCCGAGCATCGCCAGGGCGGCCTGAAGATCGACGCGCGGGTCGCCGGTGCGGACGGCGAGCGGGTGGGGCTCGGCGGGCGGCAACCCGGGCTCGTACTGGCCGTCCACGAGGAGGCCCCACACCTTCTCGAACGGCACCCGGCCCACGAGCTCCTCGATGTCCACCCCGCGGTAGCGCAGGGAACCGCCCTCCCGGTCCGGCTCGGCGATCGACGTGTGGAAGGCGATGACTCCCTCGAGCCCGGAGGGCACCTCAATCAGGTCGGCCATCTCCACCTCCATCTCCACGTCGGGACCGAGGCGTGAGAATACTGCGGACATGACCGCGGTCCGACTCGCCACCCCGGCCGACGCCGCGGCCGTCGCCGAGCTGCTCGTTGCCTTCCGCGACTGGCTGGGGCGGGAGGAGCCCCCGGCGGAGAGCTTCGTGAGGAGCGTCCCACGCCTGCTCGACGATCCCGGCTGCGAGTACCTGCTCGCCGGCGACCCGCCAGTTGGGATCTGCCAGCTGCGCTACCGATGGGGCGTCTGGCACGACGGCGAGGACTGCCTGCTCGAGGATCTGTACGTGCACGAGGAGGCGCGCGGGGCCGGCGTTGGCCGAGAGCTGACCGACGCCGCGGTGGCGCGCGCCCGCGAGCGCGGCTGCGTGCGCATCGAGCTCGACGTGAACGAGGACAACCCGGCCGCCGTCGCGCTGTACGAGTCGGTGGGCTTCTCGAACAGGTCGGACGCGTTTGGCGGCCGGAACCTTTTGATGCGCCTGGTGCTCTAGTTCGCTAGCCCTCGGTGACCGCGTCGCCGACGGCGATCCGGCCGCCGCTCACGATGTCGGCCCGCAGGCCCGCCCGGTGGGCCATCCCGCGCAGCACGCCCGGGCGGGTCAGGCCCTGAAGGTGACTGCAGGGCTCGCACCACTCCTCGCCCACGCACTCGACCTCGCCGACGCTGAAGCGCCGGCCCACCAGGTCGTTGAGGCGGATGCCGCGGGTGAGCACCTGGCGGCGGGACTCCGCCGGCGTCAACTCGACGCCGGTCTCGGCGACGAAGCTCTCGAGCGCCTCCGCCTCGATCAGGGTGAGGTTGCGCTCGCCGAAGTAGCGGTCACCGCGCACTCCCTCCTCGGTGACGTCCACCGTTTGGACGGGCTCCGGCAGGCTCTCGTGCTCCGCTGAGACGTGTATGCCTTCGACGGAGCCGGCCATGGAGGCAGAGTACCCTGCCCGCCGTGCCGATCCTCGACGACCAGGTGGCGCGCTACCTGCGCGAGCTGCGACCGGAGCGCTCGGCGCTGATGGCCGAGATGGAGGCGGTGGCCGAGCGCGACTCGGTCCCGATCGTCCAGTGGGAGACCGGCCGCTTCCTCGCCGCCCTCTGCCGGGCGCTCGACCCGGTCGTGCTCGAGGTGGGCACCGCCATCGGCTACAGCACGCTGCACATGGCCGAGCAGCTCGAGCGCGGCCGGGTGGTCACCCTCGAGCGCGATCAGAGGCGGGCTTCGCAGGCCCGGGACTATCTCGAGCGCGGCGGCGTGGCCGGGCGGGTGGAGCTGGTCGAGGGCGACGCCTTGGAGACCATCGCCGGCCTGGAGGGTCCCTTCGACCTGCTCTTCGTCGACGCCTCCAAGGGCGAGTACGCGCGCTACATCGAGCTCGCCGAGCCGCTGCTCGCCGAGCGGGCTCTGATGGTGGTCGACAACCTGCTGATGCTCGGGCAGGTCGCCCTGCCGCCGGGTGCCGAGACGGGCTGGAACCCCGAGTCGGTGGCGGCTGCGCGGCTGCTCAACGCGGAGCTGTTGCGCAGCGATCGCTGGCTCGCCTGCGTGCTGCCGGTGGGCGACGGGATCGGCCTGGCCGCCCGCCGCGGCTGATCCTCCGCGCAACAATCCAGCCATGAGAGCCCTCCTGATCGTCTTCGCCTGCTCGCAGCTGCTCCTCGGCGCCCTCCTCTGGCTCACCCCCGGGTTCTTCTTCGAGGAGATCGGCCCCTACGGCGTGCGCAACGACCATTACATGGCCGACATGGCCACCTGGTATCTCGCCCTCGGCGTCGTCCTGCTGGGTGCGGTCACGCGCAGCTCCTGGCGGATGCCGCTGCTCGCGCTCGCGCTGATCCAGTACGCGCTCCACACCTTCAACCACCTGCTCGATGTGGGCGAGGCCGACCCGTCATGGCTCGGACCCGCCAACGCGCTGTCGCTCGGGCTGGCCGCGGTGCTCCTGGCCTGGATGCTGCAGAGCGAGCGGGGCGCCCCGGCGCCGCGCTAGATGATTGGTTCCGCGGCCGCGTGTGCGCGGGGGCGCTCGGGACCGAGCCGGGCGGGGGAAGCGGCGAAGCCCAAGCCGCAAGCACTCGGCTCGGCCGACGCGCGGACCCGATACCCGGAGGTATCGGCAGTGCGCGAGGGCCGGCTGGCCCGGCCCGAGCGAGGACGTCCGCCGATGACCCCGATCCGGCGACGGTAGTGCGAGGGCCGGCCTGGCCCGGGCCGACGATGTCCCGTGCGTCATCCGCGTGCGCGGGGTCGTGGAATCAGTCATCTAGATCCGGTAGACGATGGGCAGCAGCACGGTGGCCGCGAACACCAGCCCCACCCCGAGCGCGATCAGCGGCCGCGAGCCGGCCAGGTGGCCGAGGATCCCGATCAGGAAGCCCAGGGCCAGGAGCCCGAAGAGCAGCCCGGGCGAGACGTCGGGGTAGGCAGCGAGCAAGGAGGGCGAAAGTATCGTTAGTGCGGTGAGCGAGCACTTCGGCTCCATCGACGAGGCCCGCGAGCGGCTGGCGGAGGTCGGCTACCTGGCCGACGAGCCCGCCGCGCTCGTCTCCTTCCTCGCGGGCCAGCTTGCCAAGCCCGTGCTGGTCGAGGGCCCCGCAGGTGTGGGCAAGACGGAGCTGGCCAAGGCGGTGTCCCGGGCGACCGGGCGCAAGCTCATCCGCCTGCAGTGCTACGAGGGCCTCGACGAGGCCAAGGCGCTGTACGAGTGGAACTACCGCAAGCAGCTTCTGCGGATCCAGACCGAGGCCGCAGACGCGGGCTGGCGCGAGGTACAGGACGACATCTTCGGGGAGGACTTCCTGCTCGCCCGCCCGCTCCTGACCGCCATCTCCGCCGGCGAGCCGGTGGTGCTCCTGATCGACGAGATCGACAAGACCGACCAGGAGTTCGAGGCCATGCTGCTCGAGGTCCTGTCCGACTTCCAGATCTCCATCCCCGAGCTGGGGGTCGTCGAGGCGCGCACGCGTCCGCTCGTGCTGCTCACCTCGAACAACTCGCGCGAGCTGACCGAGGCGCTCAAGCGGCGCTGCCTGTACCTGTGGCTCGACTACCCGACCGTGGAGCGGGAGCTAGAGATCGTCCGGCTGCACGCGCCCGACCTGAGCGAGCAGATGGCGCGCAAGCTCGTCGAGGTGATCCACATGGTGCGGGCCCTCGACCTCAAGAAGCCGCCGTCGATCGCCGAGTCGATCGACTGGGCTCGGGCCCTGCTCCTGCTGGGAGCCGAGGACGTCGACCAGGCGGTGCTCGAGCGCACGCTCTCGATCATCGTCAAGCACCGCACCGACCTGGACCTGGTGGCCGAGCGGGTGGGGGTGAAGCTGGGCGATGGGCTCCTCGGGCGACAAGCGGGATAGCCGCAAGCAGCCGGCTCGGCCGGCTGCGCGCGGAGGCAGCACGAACCCCGGC
Organism: uncultured Thermoleophilaceae bacterium; assembly: GCA_963821275.1. Lineage (GTDB taxonomy): Bacteria > Actinomycetota > Thermoleophilia > Solirubrobacterales > Thermoleophilaceae > JACVRW01. The sequence continues at coordinate 208,159 of CAWGDF010000008.1, read as the reverse complement.
CTCTACGGCGGGATGCCGCCGGCATCCGGTCCGGCAGGCATGGCCCCGCGGCTGCTCGAGTTCGCCGACGAGCTCCGCACAGAGGGCGTGGCCGTCGGCACCTCCGAGCTGCTCGACGCCTTCCACGCCCTGGACGCGGTGAGCTGGACCTCGCGGGAGGACTTCCGCGAGGCCCTGGCGGCCACGCTGGCCAAGTCGCAGGAGGACCGCCACGTGCTCGACGTGCTCTTCGAGCGCTTCTTCTTCCGCGCCGCCGAGCGCGAGGCCGTGGACCGCGGCCTGACAGAGGAGCGCTTCCAGGGAGCGGAGCAGCTCGATCTGGAGGGCCTGCGCGAGCGGATCCGCGAGGCCATCCGGGCCGGCTCCGACGGCGAGATGCGCGACCTCGCCCGGCTGGCCATCGCCGCCTTCGGGCGCCAGGGCGAGGGCTCGGGTGTGATCGGGGTCGACGTGCAGCGCATCCGCCGCACGCTCGGGCTGCGCAGCGAGAAGGCCGGCGCCGAGCTGCCCGATCCCGACGCCGTGCCCCGCGACGGCCTGCAGGAGTTCGAGCGCCACGTGCGGGCCGAGCTGGAGCGTCAGATGATCGAGCGCACACGCTCGCTGCCGCCGGCCCGGCCGCTGCGGGAACTGGACCGCGCGCTGCCCTCCAACCCGGCCCAGGACCTCTCCCAGGTCCACCGGGTGGTGGCCCAGCTGAAGAAGCGCCTCGCCTCGCACGGGCGCGAGCACCGCGGCCGCCGGCGCTCCTGGCAGGTCGACGTGCGCCGCACGATGCGGGCCTCGCTGCAGACCGGCGGCGTGCCGCTCGACCTCAAGTACCGGCCGCGGCGTCCGCGGCGGCCCGAGCTGTACGTGCTCTGCGATGTCTCCACCAGCGTCACCAGCGCCAGCGTCTTCTTCCTGTCGGTGCTCCACGCGCTGCACGACCAGTTCCGCAAGCTGCGCTCGTTCGTGTTCGTCGAGCGGATCTCGGAGGTCACCGACGTGTTCGAGCGCGAGCGCTCGTTCGCCGGCGTGTCGCGCCGGATCGCCACCGACGCCGGCGTGGCCGACGTGTCCGGCTACACCGACTACGGCCGCGTCTGGCTCGAGTTCCTCGACAACGTGGCCGACGACCTCGACCCCCGCTCGACCGTGATCGTGCTGGGCGACGCCCGCACCAACGGACGCGAGCCCCATGCGGGCGTTTTTGGTCGTGTGGCCCAGGGGGCCGGGCACACCTTCTGGATCAACCCCGAGCCCCGCCTCTACTGGAACTACGGCGACTCGGTGATGTCCACCTACGAGCCCCACTGCGACGGCGTGTTCGAGTGCTGGACCACCAAGCAGCTGGAGACGTTCGTGAACGCGATCGCGGAGCTGCACGCGCCGGGCCGGTAGACTGCACGGCACGACAAAGCCAGGGGGGCTCGCGGTCAAGCGGGCTGAGATAGCGCCCTCGGTGGATCCGATTGCCGGCCGGCGCTGACCCTTCGAACCTGTGGGGTAATGCCCGCGGAGGGAGCAATGCAGACCGAGGCCCAGGCTCCCGCAACGGAGCCTCTTTCTTTTTCGGACACAGGCGTGACACTCAGAGGCGTCGGGCGGCGCTTCGGCGCGCTGGCCGCCCTGCACGGTCTCGACCTGGAACTCCGGCCGCGAGAGGTGCTTGCGGTCGTCGGCACCTCGGGCTGCGGGAAGTCGACGCTGCTCGAGCTCGTGGCCGGGCTGCAGGAGCCGGACACGGGCACGGTGACCGTGGGCGGTGCGAGCGAGCCCGAGGCGCGCCGCCGCGCCTGCGCCTACATGCCCCAGCGCGACCTGCTGCTTCCCTGGCGCGACGCGCTCGGCAACGCCGCGCTGGCACTCGAGAGCCAGGGCATCCGCAGGGCCGAGGCCCGCCGCCGGGCCGAGCCGCTGTTCGAGCGCTTCGGGCTGGCCGAGTTCGAGCGGGCGCGCCCGGACGCGCTGTCCGGCGGTATGCGACAGCGGGTGGCCTTCCTGCGCACGCTGCTGCCGGGCCGCCCGGTGCTGCTGCTCGACGAGCCCTTCGCGGCCCTGGACGCCATCACACGCGCGGACATGCAGGAGTGGCTGGCCGGAGCCCTGATCACCGAGCCGCGCACCACGCTTCTGGTGACCCACGACGTGGAGGAGGCGGTCTTCCTCGCCGACCGGGTGGCGGTGATGTCGCGCCGGCCGGGCCGCATCCTGGCGACGCTCGCGGTGGAGGCGCCCCGTCCACGCAAGCTGACCGACCCGCACCTGCTCGAGTTGCGCGCGCGGGCCCTGGAGGTGCTGCGCGGATGACCCGGGTGCTGCTGGCGCTCGCGCTGCTCGCCGCCTTCGTGCTGGCCTGGCAGGGCGTGGCCTCGCTCGACTCGGTCGACGATCTGACGCTCGCCTCGCCGGTCGAGACGTGGGAGGCGCTGCGGGAGGACCGGGCGCTGCTTGTGGACAACGCGTGGGTGACGCTGGTGGAGGTCCTGCTCGGGCTGGCGCTGGCGGTTGCCGCCGGCGTGACCTTTGCCGTGGCCATGCACCTGGTCCGGCCGCTGCGCGACGCGGCGTACCCGCTGCTCGTGGCCTCGCAGGCCATTCCAGTGGTGGTGCTGGCGCCCATCTTCGTGCTCGCCTTCGACTACGGCCTCGGCCCCAAGCTCGCCATCGTCGCGCTCATCTGCTTCTTCCCCATCACCGTCAACCTGCTCGACGGGTTGCGCTCGACCGAGCCGGACCTGCTCAAGCTGATGCGCAGCCTGGGCGCCTCCCGGCTGCGCACCCTGCGCAGCGTGGAGCTGCCCGGCTCGCTGCCCTCCCTCTTCAGCGGCCTCAAGGTGGCCGCCACCGTGTCGGTGATCGGCGCGGTGTTCGGCGAGTGGTCCGGCGCCGACGAGGGGCTTGGCCGCCTGGTGCTGCTCGGAAACAACCAGCTCCAGACGCCGCGGGTGTACGCCGGCCTCGTGCTGCTGACGCTGATGGCGGTCGCCCTCTTCGCCCTGGTGGCGCTGCTCGAGCGGGTGACGTGTCCCTGGAACCGGCGGAAGACTCTGGCATGAGGGCCGCGCTGACGCTCCTGCTGGCCACCGCGCTCGCCCTGGCCCTGGCCGCCTGCGGCGAGAAGGAGGAGGTGCTGGAGCCGGCGGGCTCGAAGCGGGTCGAGCTGATGCTCGACTACTTCCCCAACGCCGACCACGCCGGCATCTACGCGGCCCAGGCGGGCGGCGACTTCGCGCAGGCCGGCCTCGACGTCGAGATCCGCCAGCCCCCCGACCCCGCGGCGCCCATCAAGCAGGTCGCGGCCGGCCGCGTGGACCTGGCCATCTCGTACGAGCCCGAGGTGCTGCGCGCGCGTGACCAGGGCCTCGACGTGGTGAGCATCGCCGCGATCGTGCAGAAGCCCCTGACCTCGATCATGTCCCTGCCCGAAGCGAAGATCCGCACGCCCGCGGACCTGGAGGGCAAGACGGTGGGCACCGCAGGGATCGACTACCAGTCCGCCTACCTGCGCACGATCCTGCTCGAGGCCGGCGTGAGGCCGGACACCGTGACCGAGCGCAACGTCGGCTTCGGCTTCACCCCGGCGCTACTCACCGGGCGGGTCGACGCCACGTTGGGGGCGTTCTGGAACTACGAGGGGACCGAGCTGCGGCTGCGGGGCAAGAAGCCGCGGATCATCCGCATGGAGCAGGCCGGCGTGCCCACCTACAACGAGCTGGTGCTGGTGGCCAACGCCAAGTCGCTGGAACGCGACGCCGACAAGTTCCGCGCCTTCATCGGCGCCGTCTCGCGCGGCACGCGCGACTTGCGCACCAACCCGGACGAGGCGATCAACGGCCTGCTGGAGGCCAACCCCGACCTCGACCCCGAGCTCCAGCGGGCGGTGGTGAAGGTCACCCTGCCGCTGTTCTTCCCCCCGCAGGGAAGGCCCTTCGGCTGGCAGTCACCGCCGCAGTGGGACGCCTTCTCGGCCTGGATGAAGGAGAACCAGCTGCTCGAGCGCCCGCCCGACCCCGTCACGGCGGCCAGCAACCACCTGCTGCCCGGTTCAGGGCTGTAGCCGCACGATCAGGTCGATCTCGACCACCGCCCCGAGCGCGAGCTGCGTGACCCCCACGGTTGTCCGCGCGGGATAACGGCCCTGCTCGAAGCGGGAGGCGTAGATCTTGTTGACCGTCGCGTAGTCAGCCTCGAAATCGACGAGGAAGATGCGCCCCATCACGGCGCGGTCGATGCTCGTGCCGGCCTCGCGCAACACCGTCTCCAGGTTGCGCATGACCTGTTCGGCTTGCCGGGCGGCATCGTCGGACACCAGCTCGTTGGTCTCCGGATCGACACCGAGCTGGCCCGTGACGAAGAGAAAGTCGCCCGCCCTCACGGCGTGGCTGTAGGCCGCCGTCGGTGGAGGCGGCGGCGCGGCGTCGAAGTTGAGGAAATCGATCAGGGGCCTCAGCCGCTGTCGGTCTCTTCCAGGTCCAGCGCGAGCGAGTTGATGCAGTAGCGCTGGCCGGTCGGGCCGGGGCCGTCGGGAAAAACGTGGCCCAGGTGGCTTCCGCAGCGGGCGCAGGTCACTTCGGTGCGGACCATGCCGAGGCTGCGATCCTCGTGTAGCTCCACGGCGTCGGCCACCGCCGGCTCGGTGAAGCTCGGCCAGCCGGTGCCGGAGTCGAACTTCGTGTCCGAGCGGAAGAGCTCGTTGCCGCAGGCTCCACAGCGGTACGTGCCGTCCGCTTTGGAGTACGTGTAGGCCCCGGTGAACGGGGGCTCTGTGCCCTTCTGGCGGAGGACGTGGAAGCGCTCGGCGTCGAGCTTCTCACGCCACTCTTGGTCGGTCTTCTCGAGCTTCTCAGTCATGCCTCAAAGGTAGCGCCGGTTCAGCGCGTAGATGCCGGCTAGGCCGGCGAACTCGTCGTAGGGGGCGAAGAAGGCGCGCACCTCCTCCTCGCTGGCGCGGCGGCCGAGGCCGGCCAGCCGGCCCACCAGCTTGAGGTAGGCCACGTCGAGGCCCGGCAGCTGGTCGTCGCGGCCCTGGCCCTCGAAGGCGAGCATCTCGAGCGTCCAGGAGCCGATGTTGGGGATCGCCCGCAGCCGCCGCCAGGCCGGCTCGTGCTCGTTGTGCAGGTTCGCTCGGCCCGAGGCCACCTCGCGGGCGGCCCGGATGAGCGCGAGCGAGCGCTTCGGAGCGAGGCCGCAGGCGTCGAGCTCGGCCGGCGAGCGACCGGCGAGCCACGCCGCCGAGGGTGGCGCGATCAGGGTGCCGCAGTCGCTCCGCCGGCCGTGCCGGCGCACGATACGGCGCTCGATCGCCCCCGCGCGGCGGGACTCGATCAGCTGTTCGCATATCGCCCAGGCGAGCGCCTCGAACGGCTCCGGGCGACGGCGGGGTCGCACCCAGGGGCGAAGGCGGATCACCGGCCCGAGCAGCGGGTCGCGGCGAAAGCGCCTGTGGAAGTCGCTGAGGTCGTGATCGGTGCCAAGCGCGAAGCGCATGCGCTCGATGCCCAGCGCAGCGGCCTCGCGCGACGCGGCCTCGGCTCTGAAGCGGACCCTCCCGCCGGCGGTCCAGGCCCGCACCCGAACGGGCTCGTCGTCAACGTGGAGCAGCCGGACGAGCGCGCCCTCCCGGCGCAGCAGCACACCGTCGCGGCCCGCCCCTGGAAGCCGGTAGGGACCGGCGGGCACGACGTCGTGCTCGATCGCGGTGGCTATCGGTCCTTCAGCAGGTGGATGTCGACGAGGAACGAGCGCGAAGCCGCGATCTCGGCGCGCCGGCGCGAACCCCGGCCGAGGCGGAGCGTGGTCGCCGGACGCGGGCGCCTCAGTATCCGCACCAGCACGAAGGTGGCGACCCCGAGCAGGAAGCCGCCGGTGGCCGCGACAACCGCTGCCGGCAGCGACACCGGCGCGGGCCGGTCCACCGGGCGGGGCTCGGCCAGCACCGGCAGTGGCCGGACGTCGGCCTCGGGCTCAGGCATTGCGGCGGGCTCAGGCACAGGTGGGCGAGTGTACCGGGCCTCTCGGCGAAGGTCAGGGGTTCTCCAGAAGCCCCTGCTCATACACGCGGTAGCGCTTGACGATCTCGCCGCCCATGGCCTCCATCGCGCGGTTCATGGCCTTGTTGGTCTCGAGGATCCAGCCCATCTCGCCGCCCTTGATCGGCGTGACCTCGGCCATGTCGAAGTGCTCCGCGTAGAGGCCGGCGGCCACCCCCGTGTGCTGGTAGGCCGGCTTGACCCCGAGGAAGCCCACCCGGCAGCGGTCCATTAGCCGGCGCCGCCGCAGGAAGTGCCACCAGCCCAGCGGCAGCAGCCGGCCGCGCATGCGCTTGAGCACCTGGTTGATGTCCGGAACGGTGATGGCCACGCCGACGGTGCGGCCGTCGGCGTCCTCGGCCACCATGAACCAGTCGCGGTCGAAGACCAGCTGCAGCTCCTGGGCGTAGGCGTCGAGGTCCTCCTTCTCGTAGGGCACGAAGCCCCAGTTGCGCGACCAGGCCTCGTTGTAGATCTCCGCAAAGGCGTCGAGGTCGCGGCGCAGCCCGCGCCGGCTCATCTTGCGGATCTTGATCCCGTGCTTGGGCTCGAGCTGCGCGGCGAGGTCCCAGATGATCGGCATGACCTGGTCGCGCCCGGAGATGTGCAGCGACCACATGAAGAGGTCCACGGCCTTCTCCAGCCCGGCCTCCTCGCACAGCCGCCGGTAGTACGGCGGGTGCCAGGACTGCCGCAGCAGCGGCTCGCGTTCGAAGCCGTCGATCAGCACGCCGCACTCGTCGTTCATGGTGAAGTCCATAGGGCCGACCATGCGGTCGCGGCCGCGCAGCCGTAGCCAGGCCGCCGCGGCGTCTATCAGCGCGCGCAGCACATCCGGGTCCTCCTCGGTCTCCAGGAATCCGAACATGCCCCACTCGTTGTGGTGGAAGGCGTTGAAGCTGCGGTCGATCTGCGCGCTGATGCGCCCCACCACCCGGTCCTGGCGGCGGGCCAGGAACAGCTGCGCGTCGCCGTGCTTGAAGAAGGCGTTCACGTGCCGGTTGAGAAACAGCCGCCGCTCGATCTTGAGCGGTGGGATCCAGGGGGTGCCGGTAGCATGCAGCCGGAACGGCAGCTCGACGAACTCGCGCCGGTCAGCACGCGACCCGACCGGTCGGACCTCCACGGACACGGCGCGGCACCCTACATGCCAACTGCCACCGATCTATTCGCCAAGGCCCGCCGCCACGAGCGCGTCGAGCAGCTCCGGGCCGCGCGCGAGCACGACCTCATGCCCTACTTCCGCGTGCTCGAGGGGCCGGCCGGCCCGGTCGTGGAGATGGAGGGCCGCGAGCGGATCATGCTGGGCTCGAACAACTACCTCGGGCTCACCGGCGACCCGCGCGTCAAGGAGGCGGCGCGCGCGGCGCTCGAGCGCTTCGGCACCGGGCTCACCGGCTCCCGCTTTCTCAACGGCACGCTGTCGCTGCACCTGGAGCTGGAGCGCGAGCTGGCCGACTGGATGGGAGCCGAGGAGGCCATCGTCTTCACCACCGGCTACCTGGCCAACACCGGCGCGATCGGCACGCTGCTGGAGCCGGCCGACACGGTGATCTGTGACTCGGGCGACCATGCCTCGATCCTCGACGCCGTATCGATGTCACGGGCCCGGATCCGCCCCTTCCGCCATAACCGGCTGGACAAGCTCGAGTCGATGCTCCGGCGGGCAGAGTCCGACGGCGGCGGCGTGCTGGTGGTGGTGGACGGCGTGTTCTCCATGGAGGGGGACCTGGCCCCGCTTCCGGACATCACCGCCCTGTGCCGCGCGCACGGCGCCCGGCTGATGGTGGACGAGGCCCACGGCGTGGGCGTGCTCGGCGCTCGCGGAGCGGGGGCCTGCGAGGCCTTCGACGTGGAGGACGAAGTGGACCTGCGCATGGGCACCTTCTCCAAGTCGCTCGCCTCGTGCGGCGGCTTCATCGCCGGACCGGCCGACGTGATCGACTTCCTGCGCGTCCAGTCGCGCTCCTTCATGTTCACGGCCGCGGCCGTGCCGGCGGCGGTCGGCGCCGCGCAGGGCGCTCTGCGCATCATCCGCTCCGACGAGGGCCCGCAGCTGATGGCCAGGGTCCTCGACAACGCCCGCTACCTGCACGACGGGCTCGCCGACCTGGGCTACCAAGTGATGGAGCCCAACCGGATCGGCGACAGCGAGGTGATCACCCCGATCGTCCCGGTGCTGATCGGCGACGACTGGCGGGCCGTGATGCACTGGAAGGCGCTCTACGACGCCGGCCTGTACGTGAACGTGGCCATCTACCCGGCCGTGCAGCGCGGCGGCGCCCTGCTGCGCACCAGCGTGATGGCCACCCACGAGCGCGACCACCTCGACCGCGCGCTTGCCGCGTTCGAGCGCGTGAGGGACGACGTGGGCGCCCCGCCCGAGGTGGAGGCGCCGGCCGCCGCCCCCGAGGCGGGCGGCGACCAGCTTTCCTCCTGAGCTACTCCGGCCGGCGCTAGTCCTCCCGCAGCAGGTGGCCGACCGCGCGGCCCATGATCTCGTTGCGCGTGTCGGCGCCGGTGATGCCTTCGAGGCCGTGGCCCAGGTAGACCGTGTCGGGCGTCGCGACCACGGCGCCCTCCTTGATACCGAGGCCGCCGCGGCGGATCCAGTCGTTGCGGTTCAGCCCCTCGACTCCCTCGGGGTCTTGCGGGGCGCCGGGGACGGTCCAGCCGCCCATGGTGTCGTCCTCGAACGAGGTGTTGCCCTCGCCCGTCGAGGTCGTGATGTCGTCGATGAACACGCCCGGGAACTGCTGGAAGCCCCAGTCGCTCAGCGAGGTGATCGAGACCTCCACCTGCGGACCGAGGTCGCCCGGGATGTTGACCTGGAACTGCTGCCAGCCGCTCGAGCTGCCGTTCGCCGCGTGCCACGCTCCCGTGGTTCCGGTGTTCGTGCACGTGCCGCCCGCCTGGAACGTCTGGTAGTGCGTCAGGAACGGATGGAGCACGTTCGCCGCGTCGGCGGGATTGCTCCAGCCGCCGGGGCACGACTGGTCGTCGGCCAGGTCGTCCGTCGTGTGCCCGTTCTGGTCCGGCAGCGTCGTCCAGTTGTCCTGTCCGACGGTATGGGCCTCGACGATCAGGTAGTCGAAGCCGAGCTCGAGGTTGTAGCTCGTCCAGAAGGACAGCGTAGCCCCGCCCGCCGGGACAGTGATCGTCCGGGCCAGGCGCTTGTACGCCTCGTCGGCGCGATCCGACCACATAAACGACTGCCCCGTGTGCGGATCGAGCGGACCGGAGAGGCCGCTCAAGTACTCGGCCGCCGGCCAGCTATCGAACTGCGGGAAATCGCTCGTCGGGTCGGTCACCTGGAGGAAATCGCTGGTCGCGATGAACGACGAGTTCGTGGCTTGGTTCTGGGCGCTGTCCTCGCCGTTGAACCCGTAAGTCAGCCCCGCGAGCGGGTCGTCGATGCCGGAGACGTCGAATGGGTCTCCGGTGTCCGGATCGCTGCCGCCGTCCGGCGTGGTGACGGTCGCGCCGAACCAGTACTGGATCGGGTCGCCCTGCGAGTCCCCCGACCCGGAAAGGGCCAGGCAGTCGGGCCTCGATGTCGGGATCGGCCCGGCACTGTTGATTCTCGAACGGGTCGTAGAGCTGCGTGCCGAGACCCGTCGTGTACTGCTGGCCGGCCGCCTGGCCGGTGTAGAGCACGCGGCCGCCCTCGTTGATGAAGTCCCGCACCTCGTAGAGCTCCTGCATCGCCAGCCGCGACGCGTTACCCGGGCCCCAGCCCGGCTCCCGCGTCACGACGTCGTCGCCCGTGTACCAGACGACGGCGTCGTAGTGGCTGAGCACGCCCAGGTTGTCGGGTGCGGTACGGCCGTTCGCGTCCACGTCATAGACGTCGAACTCCACGCCGTTCGCGGTCAGCGCGTCCGTGTAGTACTTCAGGTAGAACGGGCCTCCCGCCGGCTGGGCGGGGGACGCACCCGTGTAGTCCTCGGCCGAGAGCACCAGCACCCGACGATTGCGGTCGGAGACCGCGTCGTAGGTGAACGAGTTGCTCCGCTCGCCGCCTCCCTCGAACCACACCTCGACCTTGTCTCCGGGGTCCGTGCCCCTGACCCGGCCGCGCACCACGTGGTAGTAGGTGGCGTTGCCCGGGGTGTACTTCTCACCGCCTTCCCACTCGCGGGTGCGGCCGGTCCGGACCCGGCCTCCGTTGATGCGGTACTTGAGCCGCACCCGGCCGAGCTCGCGGCTGGCGAGCACCCGGACCTCCTGCGGATCGCCGTAGGACTTGGCGAACTTGAAGTCGAACAGCGACGTCTGGCCGTTCTGCGGGTCGATCTCGTCCGCGTCGAGGTAGAACGGCTCGACGTCGATGCCGACGGGCGACTCCGGGTCGGCGGGATCGGCCGCCGACCGGGCCAGGCCGAGGTCGAAGTCGAGCGTCCTCCTGAACTCCGCCTGGATCAGCTCCTCGTTGTCCGGGAACACAAATCCCGAACCCGGCGTGCCCTCGCCCAGCTCGGGCGTGTAGGCGATCGTGCCCGCGCTCGACTCGGCGTAATCGGTCGTCTCGCCGTTGGTCACGTACAGCGTGTCCGCCGACTGGCCCGGATTGAACCCCGGAATAGCCGGGTTCGCGTCGGTACCGCCGAGCGCAACGTAGAGCGGATAGTCGGCGTCGAGGGTGCCGGTCTGCCAGCCCTGTGGAGCGAGCAGCCACTCGCCGAAGGAGTGGAAGTTCGACTGGAACTTCGGCCTGACGCGGTTGATCAGGCGCTGCATCGCGCGCGTCTCGGGCTCCGAGGCGGCGCTCGGGCCGCGATAGGTCTCGTCGGCCGGGTCCGGCGACGAGCCCTCGTTGTCGTAGCCCCAGTGCTCGTCGAAGTTGCGGTTCGGGTCAACGCCGTCCCCGGGATCGACCTGCCTGTTGCCGTTGTTGTCGCGCAGGGTCTTGCGCCACAGGCGCTCCCCTTCGAACGTGTACTGGTAGCCGTCCGGGTTGGCCGAGATCACGAACCAGAGCTCGGTCCTGCGCAAGATGCGCGCGATCTCTCGGTTGCCCCTGCGCCAGCCGCGCACGAAGTAGTGCAGCAGGCGCCGGTTGACCTCGAGGCTGATCCACTCACGCGCGTGCTGGTTGGACGAGTACAGCACCGACGGCCGCGAGCCGTCGCGCGTACGGCGCGCCCGGCGGGTGACCTTGAGCGCGATGAGCTCACGGCCCTGGGTGGTACGGCCGATGACCCTGAGCTTGACGATCCCCGGATTGCGGCGGGCCACACGGTACAGCTCGTCGCGAATGCCGCCCGGCTCGTCCCATGAGCGGTAGACGTTGTAGCCCCCGACCTGCTGCGCGCGGGCCTGTGCGCTCACCGACCGGCCCCTGCGGTTGCGCTTCACCCGTACCTTCACGCCGGACGCAAGCAGCTTCGCCCGCTGCCCCCGGGTAAGCACGGCATCGGCTCGGATCCCGCGGCGCGTGTAGCGCACTCCGGTGAGCTCCACGCCCCCGGTGGCCCGCAGGATCTTCTGCGTCCCACCCTTCAGGGTGTACATCTCGAGCCGCTCACGGCCCTGGCCTGCCGCCGTCGGCGCGATCGCCAGAGCGGTCGCCACCGCTGCGAGTCCGACCAGGGCGAAAAACCTCGTCCGCATTCCATCTCCTCCCAGTGTGAGGGCCGAGCAACCACCCGCAGGGCGCTCCAAGCCGCGCGCGAGAGTATTCCCGTCGGCGCGCTTTCTCAATCCCCGATGGGGGCCTCCGCTAATCCCCCGCGCGGGTACATGCCGCTAATACCAACTATCACTTATATAAGTCTATTGTGATATTATGGTCGTGTGCAGGCGTTCGACGTTCTCGGCGATCCCGTCCGTAGGCGCATCCTCGAGCTGCTCGCGAGCGGTGAGCGAGCGTCGGGCGATATCACCGAGGTCATCCGGTCCGAGTTCGGGATCTCCCAGCCCGCGGTGTCCCAGCACCTGCGCGTCCTTCGCGAGGCGGGGTTCGCGACGGTACGCCCCGAGGGCGCCCGTCGGCTCTACGCCGTCGACCCGGAGCCCCTGCGCAACGTCGACGCCTGGCTCGACCACTTCCGGGCGTTCTGGACTCCCCATCTGGACGCGCTCGCCACCGAGGTAGCCCGCGGCCGGCGCCAACGCCGGCTCCGCGCCACCCCCAACGAGAGGAGCAACCCATGATCGACGTCAGCCATCAGATCAACAGCGTCGACCGCCACCTCGGCAGCCGGACACTGGAGGCCGGCGAGGCTCGCACCCTCACGGTCTCGCGGGTGTATGACACGCCCGTCGACGATCTTTGGGACGCCTGCACCAACCCCGAGCGCATCCCCCGCTGGTTCCTGCCGATCTCCGGCGACCTGCGCCCGGGGGGCCGCTACGAGCTCCAGGGCAACGCGTCCGGGACGATCGAGCGCTGCGAGCCGCCGCACAGCCTGGCCGCAACGTGGGAGTACGGCGGGCAGATCTCGTGGATCGAGCTGCGCCTCACGCCCGAGCGCGACGGCCGCACGCGGTTCGCGCTCGAGCACATCGCGCACGTTGAAGACGAGCTCTGGGCCCAGTTCGGCCCGGGCGCGGCGGGCGTCGGCTGGGACCTGGCCCTCCTCTCCCTGACCCTGCACCTCACCAGCGGAGGCGAGCCGCCCGAGCCCCAGGCCATCGAGGCCTGGCAGGCATCCGATGACGGCCGCCATTTCGCCAGGCTCTCCAGCGAGCGCTGGTCCGAGGCCAGCATTGCCGCGGGCACTGACCCCGCAGAGGCACAGGCAGCCGCGGCGCGCACGACGGACTTCTACACCAGCGAGCCGGCCACGTGACCAGGCGCCAGCTTCAGGCCGGGCGGGAGTCGGCCGACCGCGGTCGCCGCGCCCGCGTCCCGAGCCGGCTTGCCGCGCCCCTGCCCGGCAGGCGCCCCACCACCGCGCCCAACCCCGGCGGCAGCCGTCCGTCGGTGGCCAGCCAGGAGCCGGCCAGGATCAGCAGCAGGCCGGCGATCGCGCCGGCGGTCACCTGCTCGCCCAGCACGGCCACCCCGAGCGCCAGCGCCACGGTGGGGTTCACGTAGGTGATCACGGTGGCCCGGGCCGGACCGACCTCGGCGATCAGGGCGAAGAAGAGCAGGAAGGCGAGCGCCGAGCAGACCACGCCCAGCATCGCCACCGAGGCGAGCGCCTGTCCCGAGGGCGCCTCGGTGGGCCAGTCCACCACGGCCACGGGCGCCAGCACGACGGTCGCGATCAGGAGCGCGGCCGTGACCGGGCCGAGCGGGTCGACGTCGGAGAGGCGGTGCTTGACGATCAGCGGGCCGATCGCGTAGCCCACCGTTGCCAGCAGGATCGCGCCCGCCCCCAGCAGCTCGGCGGTGCGGCCGCCGATGTCGATTCCCACCAGCACCACCACCCCGGCCAGCCCCACGAACATGCCCACGAGGCGTGTGGGCGTGGGGCGTTCGGCGTGGTCGAAGCGAAGCGCCAGGGCCGCCACCACCAGCGGCAGCGCGGCGATGAGGATTGCGGTGACCGAGGACGAGACGCGCTCCTCGCCGAAGCCGATCAACGGCCAGGGGATCGCCATCTCGACTATCGCGAACGCCAGCAGAGCGCGCCAGCGCTCGCGCAGCCCGTCGAGCGCACCCAGCTTCCAGGCCACCGGCAGCAGCACTGCGGCGCCCAGCGCGATGCGCGACCAGGCCACGAAGCCTGGCGTCAGCTCGTCCACCGCGATCTTGATGAACAGATACGGCGTGCCCCAGATCACCGAGACCGCCGCGAACAGAGTCCAGCCGCGTGCGCTCACGCGAGCGCTCGCAGCCCCGCCGCGGTGCCTGCGGCGACCATTACCACCACCAGCAGCGGCGCCCTCAGCAGCACGGCCACCCCTGCCGCGAGCAGGCCGGCGCCTCGCTCGTCGAGCACGAGCGCCTCGTCGTCGCCGAACGCCTGCGTGGCCACCAGCGCGGCGAGCAGCGCGGGCGCTAGAAGGTCGAGCACGCGCGAGCCGCGCTCCGGCAGGGCGCGCTCGCCGGCGAGCACCGGGCCGGCCGCCTTGATGGCGACAGTGGCCAGCCCAACCACCACCACGGCGGTCCAGGCGGCGCTCACGACGTTGCCTCCTGGGACCGTCCGGCGCGCGCCGGGCGCGGCCGCGCGAGGCCGACGAGGCACGCGGCGGTGGCGGCGATCACGGGCACGCCGGGCGGGGTGACCGGCGTGAGCACGAGCGCGATCCCCGCGCCGAGGACCGCCGCGCCCACCGCGGTTCGAGAGCCCAGCAGCGGAGCCAGGAGCGCGAGAAAGAGCGCGGGGAAGGCGGCGTCGAGACCCAGGGCCGCCGGGTCGCCGAGCCGGTCGCCGGCCAGCACGCCGATCGCCGTGCCCGCGTTCCAGCCGATGTAGAGAGCGGCGCCGGCGCCCAGCATCACGCGCCGGTGGAAGCGACCGTCGCGGTTCGACAGGGCCCAGCTCTCGTCCACCAGCAGCTGCGACTCGAGCAGCCGCCGCAGCCACCCACCACGGAAGACGCTCGCGGCCGCCAGGCCCATCGGGCCGTAGCGGGCGTTCAGCAGCACGGCCGCCGCGATTGCCGCGAGCAGGGTCCCGCCGCCGCCCAGGACGGAGACGACCGCGAACTGGGCCGAGCCGGCGAAGGTCGTGGCCGACATCACCAGCGAGGCCGCCGGGCCCAGCCCGGCCGACTGCGCCAGAACGCCGAAGGAGACGCCGAAGGCGAGCACGGCCGGAAGCAGGGGGACGATGGCCCGCACTCCGGCGCCGTAGCCGGCCGATTGTTGCCGCGATTCCGTCATCGAGCCCGCTACGCTAACGCTGGAGGCCGAAACCGCGACCTAGGTCGAAGAATAGGTGACGAATGGCCGATCCAGTCGAACTTGATTCGGTGGGGCGCCGGCTACTGAGCGAGTTGCAGAAGGATGCGCGCCAGACCAACAAGGCGCTCGCCGAGAAGGTCGGCGTGGCGCCCTCCACCTGCCTCGAGCGCATCCGCGAGCTGCGTTCTCGCGGGATTATCCGCCGCTTTCGCGCCGAGGTGGATCCGGCCTCAGTGGGACGGCCGATGGAGGCGATCCTCTCGATTCAGCAGCGCGCCGCCGAGCGCGGAGCCATCGACACCCTGCTGACGGACGCTGCGGCCATGCCCGAGACCATACGCGTGATGGCGCTGACCGGCACGACCGATTTCATCGTTCACGTAGCCGTCCGCGACATGGACCACCTGCGCGACCTGGTCTGGCGTCTCATCGAGCGCCGCGAGGTGGGTCGTGTCCAGAGCTCCCTGGTGTTCGCCCGCGTGGAGGGTACGGAGCTCCTGCCGCTCGACTGACGCTCGATCTCGGTCGTCTGGGCCGTCGCGACCGCCCAGGCAAGGGCGGCGTTCATGCGACCATCCCCTGGCGCCCGAGCCGGTGCCCGAGCAGGAACCAGCGCAGCAGTCCCGTGCCCTTCTGCGGGCCTTGCTGGGCGGCGCGGACGCTCAGCATCTTGACGATGTTCGCGGTGTAGCTGAACGGGTCCGCCACGGTCCGGCCGTCCTCGATGCCGACAGCGGCCACCAGCCGCCCGTCGACCAAGCCGAGGAGCGCCTGACCGGCGGGCGCGCGACCACTGTCGAGCTCGGCCAGCTCGCGAATCGCTGCGATGTCGTCCGCGCTGGAGTGCCTGATGGTGATGGCTTCGGTCATTTCGACTCCTTTTGAGATCGTAACCTTCTATACCCGTTTAGTGGTAGCCTAACACCAGCTAAAGTCGAATGACAGTTACGATGACTTATACCTGGGATAGGCTCTTCTGATAGGCGATGGCCCCCGGCGAATCCACACCGGAGAAGACGGCGCCGCAGCCGCTCTACCTCGTACAGCGCTTCGTGAACAGCGTGGACCTCGAGTCCGGCGAGGACGAGCTGGCTGACCCTGAGGCGCTGGGCGCCTGGCTGGCCGAGCGGGGCCTGATGGACACGAGCGAGCCGGTGAGCAAGGCCGACCTGCGACGGGCGGTCGACGCGCGCGAGGGCCTACGGGCGGTGCTGCTGACCCACAACGGCCTGCCCCTGGACGAGGAGCGTGTGGCGCGCCTCGACGAAGCGGTCAGGCGGGCGGGGGTGCGCGTGCGCTTCCGTCCCGGCCAGGACCCGGAGCTGGTGCCCGACGTCGCCGGGGTGGACGGAGCGCTGGCGCGACTGATGGCGATCGTTGCCGCAGCCGTGGAGCACGGGCGCTGGGAGCGGCTGAAGGCCTGCCCGCGGGACGAGTGCGAGTGGGCCTTCTACGACCGCTCGAAGAACCGCTCCGGCCGCTGGTGCACGATGGACAGCTGCGGCAACATCGAGAAGGCGCGTGCCTTCCGCGAGCGCCAGCGGGCCGTCCCGCACTAGGCCGGCCCCCTCTCGCTTCATGTCCTGATCGGGGACGTGGCCGAGCAGCCGTGACTGCCGACCGCGCTCCGTACGTTAGGGGTGCAATAGGACCTCAACGTACGACGCGTGGACGGGCCGCTTCGCCCGCGCCGTCGGTCGAGCAGCCTAGCCCCTACTCGACGGTGTGAACCTTGAACAGGTTGGTGCCGCCGGCGCTGCCGGCTGGGAGGCCGGCCGTGATCCCGATCTTGTCGCCGGCCCGGGCCAGCCCGGCCCGGACCGCGGCGTCAGCGCAGGCGTCGATGAGATCGATCGTGTCGAGCGGCTCCTCGTGCAGCTGAGGCTGCACCCCCCAGAGCAGCAGGCAGCGCCGCACGACGTCGGGGTGGGGTGAGAGCGCCAGCACCGGCGCCTTCGGGCGGTAGGCCGATATCAGTCGCACCGTGGTACCTGTGTTGGTCGGAGAGACGATCGCCTTGAGCCCCAGCTGGTACACGGCGCCAACCGCGCCGAAGGCGATCGCGTGGTACTGGTTGTTGGCCTGCGGCCCGCGCTCCGCCAGCCAGCGGCCGTAGGGCAGCTCGCGCTCGGCGGTCTCGGCGATGGACGCCATCATCTCCACCGCCAGCACCGGGTGGCGGCCCACCGCGGTCTCCTGCGAAAGCATCACCGCGTCGGTCCCGTCGAAGATCGCGTTGGCCACGTCCGCTACCTCGGCCCGCGTGGGCCGGGTCGAGTGAACCATCGACTCGAGCATCTGGGTGGCGGTGATGGTCGGGGTGGCACGCCGCCCCGCGACCGCCAGCAGGCGCTTCTGGACCAGAGGAACCTCCTCGATTGGCAGCTCGATCCCCAGATCTCCGCGCGCGATCATGATCCCGTCGGACGCGTCGATGATCTCCTCGGCGTTGGCGGCGGCCTGGGGCTTCTCGATCTTGGCGATGAGCGGGGCATCGGAGCCCCGCTCGGCCAGATGCCGGCGCACGGGGTCGAGGTCCTCACGTCGCCGGACGAACGAGAGCGCAAACAGGTCGAGGCCCATGGCCAGCCCGGCGTCCATGAGGGCGATGTCCTCATCGCTCACCGCTGGCAGCGACACGGTGACGTTGGGCAGGTTCAGGCCCTGCCGCGAGGCGACGCTGCCGCCCACCTCCACGCGGGTGACCACCTCCCCGTCGTAGACGTCGTCCACCCGCAGCCGAACGGCGCCGTCGGCCAGGTAGCAGATGTCGCCCTCGTCCACGAGCTCCGAGAAGCCCGGCCAGGCAACCGGAAGGCGCTCGGCGGTCCCCTCCACGTCGTCGCCGGTGAGCACCACGCGCGTGCCCCGGGGAAGCTCGGCGACACCTCCGGCCACCGGCCCGATGCGCAGCTTCGGGCCGGGCAGGTCGCCGAGGATCGCCACCTCGCGTCCGGCCCGCTCGGCCGCCGCCCTGATGGTCCCCGCGAGCTCCGCGTGCTGCTCGGGTGTGCCGTGGGCGAAGTTGAGCCGGGCCACGTCCATGCCCGCAGAGATCATCTGCTCGAGCACCTCGAGCCGGTTGGACGCGGGGCCAATGGTGGCGACGATCTTGGTGGAACGCATGGCCGACTGGAACATACTCGGCGGGTCGGCCCGGGCTCTTCTCGGGCGGTCAAACCTGGACGTTCCTGAAAAGGCCGCTCTTAGCGGCAGAGGCCCCGCGAACCCTGTTGACGGTTGTTCACTGAACGGGTCTACTTCCCCCCTGCCTCAGTGGACTCGACGAGGTTGAGGGGCGTGGCGCCGGCAGTGGTCGGTCACCACGGCCTCGGCTTCGACCGGCCTCTCCCTCCGTCAGGGCCATTGCCAGGCAACGGGGAACCTGCATCCGCCCGAGAACGAGAGTAGTGCGGGGAGGTCTAGATGGGTCAGAGAGCCAGGGTCGACGCTGGGCAAGATCAGCATCTGCGAGCGCTGGAGTACGCGAACCGCGTACGGCTGGCCCGAGCCAGCATGAAGCGCAGCATCGCGGCGGGCGAGCTGCCCGTCCAGGACGTCGTCCTGAGCTGTCCCTGGCAGGCGTACAGCATGTCCATCAGCGACCTCCTGATGAGCCAGAAGCGCTGGGGACGGACCCGCTCTCGCCGGCTGCTGGTGTCTCTGAGCGTGCCCGAGAACAAACAGGTGGGCACGCTCACCGACCGGCAGCGGCAGGCGCTCGCCACCGTTCTGGCGCACAAGGCCGCCCGGCCCGACGCCGGCACGCTGAGCTCCCGCGAGCTTACCGCCGCCTGACCGGCCTGCGCCCCAGCTCCTCCAGCGGCTCGTCCGCGGTCACGCCGGGACCCAGCGTGGCCAGCTCGACGATGTGACCGTCGGGGTCGCGCAGGTAGAGCGACTTGAAGTAGAGCCGGTCCAGGACCTCCGTGCAGGGGATGCCCCGTCCCTGCATGTACTCACGCCAGGCCAGGAGCTCCTCCTCCGACTCCACCGCCAGGGCGAAGTGATGGGTGGAGCCCCGGCCGACCACCCCCTCCTGAAGCTCGGGGTACTCGAGGCAGGTGATGAGGCTGCCCGGCCTGCCCTCCTCGTCACCGAAGAAGAGGTGGCGGGCGCGCTGGTCGTCCTCGTTGACGGTCTGCTTGACGAGCCGCATGCCCAGCACGTTGCGGTAGAACGAGGCCGACCGCTCAACGTCGGCGCACAACAGCGTCAAGTGGTGGAGGCCGGCGATGCGAAGCCGGCGCTGGGGCGCGTCGGGCGAGGCGGAAGCCGGCACGCCGGGGACTGTACCTAGCGAAAGCCCAGCCCGCCGGAGCGCCTCTTGAACAGCTCGCGCAGCCCGTAGAGGGCTGCCCCGAACACCAGCGCCCCCAGTAGCAGCAGCACCCAGACCTTGACCGGACCCAGCCCGAGCGCCACGCCCGTAACCACCACGAAGGCCGCAACACCGGCGAGCAGCGCGGAGTGGGAGCGGTAGCCGGCAAGGTGCTCGCGCAGCGCGAGCTCCCCGCCTCCGAGGGAGGCGATCAAGAGCCCGCCGGCCACGCGCTCCTCGTTGCCGCGGCCACCGACCAGGCCCCAGAGGATCACGACGATGCCCGCGAGAATCAGGAGCTCGCTGAGCGGAAAGCTGCCCCAGGGCGGGGGCGGGCGCTCGTCCCTATGCGGGCGAGCGGGGGCTTCCGGCGAGCCTCGCGCGGCGCGCTCACGGCGCGCGGCGTCGCGCCCGGCGCGCGTGGAGGAGGCGGGGGGCCGCTTGCGGCTACGACGTCCCACCGAGCCGGGGTAACGGGCAGCCGGAGCTGACGATCACGCGCCACCAGCCCATGAGCATGCCCAGGAAGCTCCAGCGCGGCCGCACGTGCCAATGGCGGCAGCCCGGCTCCCCGATGTCCTCGGCCGAGACGCGGACCCACTTGTGGCGCTCGGGCGCGAGCAGCATCTCCTCGATCAGGCCCCGCTTGCACTCCTCCGCGTAGGTGCGCTCCGACAGCGAACGCCGGGCGTGCTGAACGCGGGCGGCCAGCTCGTCGCGCAGCTCCTCCAGCTCGGCCAGGGACAGCAGCCGCGGCCCACCGCGGCCGGACACCTCCCAGTCGAGCCCCTTGCGCGGCCAGCTCGAGCAGAAGAGCTGCGCGAGCTCGTCCTCCAGCCTCGCCACCTGATCGCGCAGGTTCCTGCGCGCGGCGCGCTCGTCGGGAAGCGTGAGCGGCGCATGAGGCGGGGCTGTCGGTGTCAGGACCTCTGGCACGGGCCTCCCAGCGGTCAGTGTAAGTCATCCGTGCGCACCCGGCCGAGCCGGCTGCTTACGGCTCAAGTCATCCGTGCGCACCCGGCCGAGCCGGCTGCTTACGGCTTGACCATCACTTCGGCGGCGATCCACAGCGCCTCCTCGACGCTGATGCGCGGCACGCCCTTGACCGATAGTGCGCACAGGGCGATGCGCTCGGTGCGCGGAGTGACTCCCGTGTCGTCGCCCGCCGCACCCAGGACCAGCGCCACCGGCCGCGCGGCGCCGGCGATGACGATCTGGCCGGCTGACAGGGGGCGGGTGGGGCCCAGCGACTCGCCCGCCGCGGCCACGCGGAGCCCCAGGTCGGGATCCACCCGGTCGGCATCCAGGGCGGTCAGCGGCACGCCGGTCTCCGCAATCGCAATCGTGAGCGCGTCATCGAGGAGGTTCTCCGACCGCAGGCCTCCGTGGCGAAGGCGCTCGAGCGCGATGGCCTCGACGGGCGTGCGATCGCGGTCGGGATCGATGCCGACCTGGCGCGCGAACACCCGGTAGGCCCAGGGCACCGGGTCCTGGCGCAGATGAATCACCTTGCCGCCGGTGTAGCGATCGGCGAGGGAGCGTAGCCGGCGCTTGACCTCCGCAGGCGTGCGGCCCGGCCGCGCCTCCACCGGCGCGTGCACCAGGCCGAGCTCGGGAAACTCCTCGGCCAGCTCCGGCTCCACCCAGCCGTCGCTCAGCTCGAGCGCGAGCTCGGTCACAGCAGCCGGGCGGCGGCGCGTCGCAGCTGGGCTTCGGTGAGGTTGCCCAGCCGCGTGGCCCGCACCTCACCGCCGCGGCGGGCGAACACGGTCAACGGGCACCCGCCCACGCCGTACAGGTTGGCCACCGCGCCGTCCTCGTCCAGCGCCACCGGCTGGCGCCAGCCGCGTGCCGCTACCAGGCGGCGCAGCTCGTCCCGTTCCTTGCGGCTGAAGAAGACCGTCGCGAACTGCACCCCCTCGAGCTCGCCCCTCACCCGCTCGGTGCGGTCCACCTGCGGGTAGCAGTCGGCTCCGCGGTCGAAGATGAAGGTCAGCACCAGCGGCCGCCGCCGCAGCCGGCACAGGTTCACGACCTCCTCGGAGACCACCTCGCAGGCGGGCACGTCGCCGGCGCGCTTGGGACAGGGCCGGCGCTGGCAGACGTTTGCGTCGCCCTCCAGGTCGCCGAGCGCCGCGGGCGCGGCGAAGACCTTCAGCTTGGAACCGCGCGCCGGGCCGTCGAGCCCCGCGCCGCTGTTGGGGAGGGTCTGGACGAACAGGAGCACGCCCAGCGCCATCAGCGCCAGGAGAGCGAGCAGCCAGGCGTACTTGTTCTGGGGCCGCGGCACCTCCGGGCGCCTCGGGACCTGCTCGTTCACGGGGCGTCGGCCTGGGCCCGGCGCCGGCGCGGGGCGCGAGCCGCACGCAGCCGGGGCCGGGGGTCGAGATCACGCACGCGGAAGGGCCCATGCTCCTCCGCCCACACCAGGGCGGCCGGCAGCACCAGCATCACGCCGAGCAGGGAGACCGCGAGGTCGACCACGGTCACGATGCCGAAGTCCCGCAGCATCCGGATGTCGGACGCGATCAGGACCGCGAACCCCGCGATCGCGGTCGCCCCCGAGGCGAGCACGGCGGCGCCCGTGGACGCATAGGCCAGCTCGATGGCCCGGGCCGCTCCGGCGCCCGCCGCCCGCTCCTTGCGGTAGCGCGACGACAGCAGCACGCTGAACTCGGTCGAGATCGCGACCACCAGGGCGCCGAGGGTCACCGACATGGGGTTCAGCTTCACCTCGAGCGGCCCGGGCAGGAGGCCGAGCAGGAACACGACCGCGCCCGACCAGCCGGTGGCGAGGACGATCGGGATCAGGGGCACCGCGGCCGCCCGGAGCGAGCGCCAGGCGAGCAACAGCACCAGGAAGACGCCGAGCAGCGCGGCCACGAGGACCAGCCCGCGCCGCCAGGGCGAGGACAGCGCGCCGTTGGCCTCCGCCGCCAGCACCGGCAGGCCGGCCACCGCGGCCTCTACTCCCGGCGGCGGGTCGAGCCGGCGCTTGATGTCGTCCACCACCTCCTTCTGGCGCGCAAGGGGCATCAGCCGGATCCCGAAGGCCAGGTTGGCGGTGCGGCGGTCGCTGGTCACCACGCCCTGGGAGAAGTAGGGCGGCACGCTGTCGAGCAGGCGGCGGGCGCCGGCGCCTCCTCCCCCGGCGGTGGCGAACAGGTCGGGCAGCGACAGCGCCGGACACAGCTCGGGCGGGTTGTTCTCCTGGCCGCAGCGCTTGCCGGGACGGTAGCCGTGCGCGCGCAGCACGGCGCTCTGGAAGCCGGTCATCCAGCCCACCACCTCGGGGTCGGTGATGTCGTCGGCGCGCACGGTCACGTCGATCTCTCCGGCCACGCCGGTCTCCTCCTGGAGGACGTTCACATCCTCCAGCGCGGGCAGGTCAGGGGGAACGAGCTCGCGGACGTCGGACACCACCTCGCTCTGGGTGTCGAGCGCCAGCCCCGCCACGGCCAGCACGAGGCCGATCCCCAGCACGCGGCGGGGACGCGCCAGCGCAACCCCGAGCGCGCGCCACGCGGCGTCGGCAATACGCTCGGGCACCCGCGGCCAGCGCCACGGCGCGGCGGCCGGCCCGGACCCGCGTCCGAAGCGGGTGAGGGCCGCGAAGCCGGCGCACAGGGCGCACGCCAGTGCCAGCGCGATGCCGAGCACCAGCAGCGCGCCGAAGCCGCGCACCATCGGGACGGGCGAGCTGAGCAGAACCAGGAAACCGACCGCGGTGGCCACACCGGCGGTGACGATCGTCGGGCCTCCGGCGCCCGCGGCCGCGATCGCAGATGCGGAGGCCGGGCGCTCCGGGCGGCGCTCGCGCTCCTCGTTGAAGCGCGCCTGGAACTGGATGGCGTAATCGACCGCCAGCCCGATCAGCACGGGCAGCACCGCGATCGAGGCCATCGTGAGGCCGCCGCCGGCCAGCGAGAGCGCGCCGAAGGTCATTCCTGTGGCGGCCAGGGCCAGTCCCAGCGGGAGCAGGCGCAGCCGGCTGCGGAACACTAGGGCCAGGGTCGCGGCCATGACCAGCAGCGCCGCGGCCAGCAGGACGAGGATCGACCGCTCCACGGCGTCGGCCAGGCCGTTGACGACCACCGGCACTCCGGTCACCACATAACGCGCCCCCTCGCGGGGCTGGAACGCCTTCTCGCCCGTGGCCTGCTCGATCAGGGCGATCGCCCGTCGGCGCTCGCTCTCGCTGAGCGCGGGCCGCAGGCGGACTTGGATCAGCGCCGCGTTCTTCGAGGGGAACAGGTAGGCGAAGCGCGACTTCGGCACCCCCGGCGCCCCCGCGCTGCTGTCGAACACGAGCGTGGAGACGAACTCGGGGTTGTCGATGGTCGGCGGCGACGGGCTCAGCCCGTAGCGCAGGGCCAGGGAGAGCAGGGAGCGCGTGAAGTCCGCGCTCACCGCCGCGGCGGCCGCCCGGCCGAGGCGCCGCTGCTCGGCCGGCGGGTCGCCGCGCCGGCGGGAGAGCGCCCGCGCGGCCGCCGCCGCCCGACGGGCGCGGGCGCGGCTCGCGCGCTGGCGGGCCACCAGCTCGTCGGAGATCCGGTTCGCGGCCGTGTTGATGAAGGTGCCGGGCCCGTACACCACCTTCGCCGGGTTGAGCTCGGCCAGCTCGCGGCACACCGGAGGCAGGCGGCCGAGTCCCCGTTCGTTGTCGGGCACGTTGCCCGAGAGGCAGCCCTCGAGCGCCAGGACGCGCCCGAGATCGGCGGTCAGCACCGTCCGCGTGAGCTCGCCCTTCACGAGCACGAGCACCGCCTCGTCGCCGAAGTCCCGCTGGAAGCGCTCGGTGGCCGAGAAGCTCTCCGAGCCCCTGTCCACGAGCGTCTCGGTGGCGGCGCTCGGCTGCAGGCGCAGCGCCAGCGCGGCACCTCCGAGGGCGGCCGCCGCGGTGAGGGCCAGGACCAGGAGCGGCCGCCGCGTGACCACGCGCACGATGCGGCGAAAGACTTCCTCGCTCACGAGGTCAGCTTAGAAACCCGTCCGGCCCAGATGGGGGGGTTCCTGACGTTCCGTCCAACTATTGGACGTTTCGTGCGGAACCCCTACCCCGCCCTACGGCAACGGCTCGAGGCGGGGGAAGACGCCGCCCTGCCCCACCTGGCGGCCGAGCGGGGTCTGCGGGTCGCAGGGCGGGGCCGCTCCGCGGCTTCCGCCGCCGTCGCCGTAGGTGTAGTAGCTGATGAGGTTGAGTAGCGGCTCGGGCAGCCACTCGGCCTGGGGCGCCGGCTCATTCGGCACCGGGGTGGTGCCGCAGAGGTACGAGCCGAACACCTCGAGGTGCCCCTCCGTGCGCAGCTTGTCGTAGCCGCCGGGCGCGATGTAGGGATTGGAGCGGTTCGTGGCCAGCCGCGTTGGATACCCGGCCATCATCTCCGGGTTGGTCGGGTTCTGGGTGCGCAGGTAGTGGAGCACCTGGCTCGGGTCGCGCTGGCCGCCCGTCTGGGCCTGGGTGGCAGCCGTGTCGTTGGCGAAGAAGGCCGTGATCTCGCGCCGGTACAGGCCGAGGTAGTCCACGATCGGGGTCAGCTGGCGCAGGAAGGGGTCGAGCCGGCCGAGCAACGGCCGCGTGTTGTCGAGCACCCGCTCGATCGCCGGGAGGCCACGACGGGACACACGCACCAGCGGGTCGAGGTCCCGGAAGAGGTCGCGCAGGTCGGGAGCGAGCGCCTCGAGGTCGATCAGGGTCGGCGACAGCTCGCGCGCGGCCGGGCGCAGCTGGGTCACGAGCGGATCGGTGTCGCGGGCGAAGCGGGTGAGGCGGCGCGTGGTCGTGCGGCCCTCGCGCAGGAAGGTGGGCAGCACGCGGAAGGTGTCCGCGAGCTGCTCGTTGCGGCGAGCGGTGACCTCCCAGACCCGGTTGGAGTTGACGATCAGCTCGCGGAGCTGGCCCTGCCGCTCGGTCAGGGCCTCGAACACCGCGCCCGTGTCACGCACCAGCCGGCGCGTGTCGCCGCTCTGGCGCCGCAAAGCGGCCAGCACCTCGTCGGTCTCCTCGGCGAAGGGCGTGAGGTTGCCGAGGGCGGCGCTGATCTCCTCGCCGTTGCCGCGCACGGCCTGGCCCTGCTGGTCCAGCCAGGTGGAGAAGCGGCTGCGGGTGAGCGGGTCGAAGGTCCGCAGGATCTCGTCCAGCTCCACCGTCTCCGACACCCGGCCCTGGGCCAGGACACCGCCGTCGGCCACCGTCCCGGCCTCGTCGCTGCCCGGGGACAGCTCGACGTAGGTCTCACCGAGCAGGGTCTTCTGGCGCAGGATGGCGCGAGCGTCGCGGGGGATCGGCGCGTAGCGGGCGTCGATCTCCAGGACCGTGTCGGTCAGGCCGGTCTGCTCGTTGGCCTGGACGCTGCTCACCGTGCCCACCGGCACGCCCGAGATCCGCACCTCGGCCTCCTGGGCGAGCTGCGTTGCCTCCGGGAAGGCGACCTTGAGCCGGTAGCTGTCAGGGCGCAGGGGCACGGAGCCGCCGAACGAGAGCCAGAGGAAGAGCAGGATCCCGAAGCAGGACAGCGTGAAGGCGACCATCGCGGTGATGCGGCCGATGCTCGGCGCCTGCTTGATCACGGGCTCACTCCCGTGATCGGGGGCGCACTCCCCGGCTGGGTCAGCGGACGCTCGTACAGCAGCGGCGGCGTGTTCTGGGGGCAGAACGTCGCCTCGTTGGGGAAGTTGGCGAGCCGGGTGAGCATTCCCAGCTGCGCGCTGCCCAGGACGATCTGCTCCAGCGTCGAGAAGTCGGGGCAGGGCAACAGGACCACGCCGCGCACCATGGGCCCGTGTGCATCCTGGGTGGTGCTCAGGAGCGCGCCGTTGTGGGCCGCCCACGCGCTCCAGAACAGGTACGAGTTCCTGTTCGCGCCGGACGGGTCGTACGCCAGGGTGTTGAAGAACGAGTTCAGCACCTTGAAGCTGCGCGTCAGACGCGGCGTGACCGGCGCCAGCACGTCCGTCGCCGCACGCAGGTCGCGCACCGCGGGCCGGGCACCGCGGGCGAACGGGCGGATCTGGTCGCGGATGATCGGGGTGGTCTCGGCGAAGAAGGGCCGCTGGGCGCGCAGTGCCGGGGCCAGCTCGCGGGCGAAGGGACGCAGGCCCGCGAGGGTCGGCCCCAGCTCGCCGGCGAAGGCGTCCACGTCGCGGAGCGTCGCCGCGGTCTGCGCCAGCGCGCCGGGGAACAGCCGGAGCGCCTCGCGCAGGCTGGCCTCCTCCTGAGCGAAGGCCTCGAAGTTCGCGTTCGCGCCGTCGACCAGCGACGCCAGCTGCTCGTCCTTGCTGCCGAGCTCGGTGGAGAGCTGCTGGAAGGAATGGATGGCCCGGCGGATGTTGCGGCGCCGCTCCGCCAGGAGGGCGGTGAGGCGCTTGGCGTCGCGGGCGCTGGGCTCGAAGCGCTTGAAGGTCTCGCGCAGGTCCTGCGGCGCGCCCTGGCTCCCCTCGCCGCCGTCGTCGGCCAGCGCCCGGCCGCCGTCGTTGAGAAGGATCCGCAGGTACGCGCGGGTGTCGCCGTCGAGCGATCCCAGCACCTCGTCGGCGTTCACGTCCGGCAGCGTGTTGCCCACCCGCACGCGGCCGCCTTCGTCCACCTCGCCGGCCGCCGGCGTGCCCGGGTCCAGCGACAGGATCATGTCCTTCAGGCCGGTCTTCGGCCGCAGCAGGATCGAGGCGTCCCGGTAGATCGGCCGGTACTCCTCCCTGATCTGCATCTTCACGACGGCTGTGCCGTCCTCGAGGGTCACCTCGCCGACCTCGCCGACCTTGACTCCGGCGACATTCACCGTCTGGCCCTGACCCGGGACCACGGCCTGGGCGGTGGACAGCTGGGCCTCCACCTCGTAGAAGTCGGTGCCGATCAGCGGCACCCAAGCCGGGAGATAGAAGCGCTGGTTGGAGAGGATGAACCCGGCGATGCCGAGGGCGGTCGCCACCAGGCAGATCACCGCCACGAACACGGGGGCCTGTTTCCTTATCTGGCGCCTCACGGCCCCGGTCCGATCCTCGCGGCGTTCAGGGCGGGCACCGGCTGGAGGCGGCACTTGGCCTCCCGGCGGTAGGGAGGCTTCGGGCCGCGCGCCGGGCGCGTTCCCAGCGGCGGCGCCGTGGCGTTCCCGAAGCGCGGGCCCACGGGGCCAACCGAGCCGGTCTCTACCGGATAGGCGCCTCCGCCCGGCTGGAAGCGCGTGTAGACCCCGTTCCCGGTGAAGTTCTGCCCGGCGCCCACGAACCCCTGCAGCGCCTGGAAGAACTCCTGGTAGTTCTGCAGACCGGTGCTGAGGGCGCCGTCGTCGATCACCGTCTCGCCGCTGGGGAGCACCACGCGGTACTGGCAGCGGTTGAAGTCGTCGAAGACCGGCAGCAGCTCGACCTGGCCGTCGACGAACTGGGCGAAGTCGTCGACCGCTGGCTGGAGGTCGTCGACCAGACCCTGCAGCTCGGCCGGGGCCACGAGCGCCCGCACCTGGCGCAGCCAGGGGAAGCCGGCCTCGATGGTCGCGGGTGTCTCCCGGACGCCGGGGATCATCTCGAGCGCCCAGGCGCGTGTGGAGGGGAAGGCCCGGTTGAGGTTGTCGAGCGCCGGGCGCGCCGCCTCCAGCACCGCGGGCAGCTCGCGGAGCGTGGACTGCAGGTTGACCTCTTCGGAGGCCAGCGCCCCCATGGTCACGTTGAAGTTCGTGATCAGGTCCTTGAGCTGCTGCTCGCGGCTGGAGAGGGCGCGCATGAACTTCTGCTGGCCGGCGACCAGCTTCGAGAGGTCGTGCAGCTCACTGCCCAGGAGGGCGTCGTTGACCACCGCCGTGCCGCGCAGGGCCTCGGCCGAGTAGTCGAACGAGTCGTTCAGCGCCTCCCCGCCCGTCTCGCCCTGGACGTCGGCGTCCTGATCGTCGTCCTCACCCGGCTCCGGCGCGCCGTTCAAGGCCTCGCCGTAGCCCTCCAACAGGCGCTGCAGGTCCTCGCGCGTGCCGCTGGTGAGCGTCCCGAGCACCTGATCGACCTGCACTGCAGCCGACGTCTGGGAGGCGGGGATGGTGCCGCCGTCGCCGATCTCGCCGGCGTCCGGGGTCCCGGGCCGCACGTCGAGGAAGAGGTTGCCCTCGAGGAAGATGCGCTCGCGGGCCTTGATCTCGGCGTTCTCGTGAATCGGGAGCGCCTCGTCCTCCAGCTTCATGGTCACCCGCACGCCCGGCGAGTCGGCGCCGATCGGCTCGACCGCCGACACCTTGCCCACGTCCACGCCCGCGACCCGCACCGCGGTGCCCACGCGCACCGGCGGGCTGTTCTCGAACACCGCGCTGAGCTCGTATGGCCGCGTGAACGGGATGTCCTTGCTGAAGCCGAGATAGGCGAGCACGACCAAGAGCACGAGGCCGATGAGGCCCGCCTGGAAAGCGGTCAGCCGGGGTGCGTGACGCGGGCTCCTCACCGGCCGCCTCCGCGCTGCCCCTCGGTCCTCGTGCTCTGGTTGCCGGGCGCGTTCCCGATGAGCGTGCGGCCCTCGACGTAGGGCTCGTTGCCCGCCTCGCACTCCCGTGGCGTCTGACCCGGCGACGCCGTGTTGGGGTACGGGTTGCTGTGCAGGTGGTTGTTCGGCGCGGGCCCGTCGGCGGGGGCCGACGAGGGACCGATCTCGCTGTTGGGGCCACCAGGTCCAGAGACGATCTGGAAGCGCTGCCAGGTGCCGTTGGAGTCCCCGTCGGAGAGCAGGCTCGCGACGTTGCGGAAGAAGAGCGTCGCGTAGTTGCACACCGTCTGGGACGGGGTCACGAAGTCGAGCGTCGGCCGCAGCGACGATGACAGCCGCGTGAGCTGGCGGATGCCCTGCCGAACGAGTGGATCCTCCGAGAACGCAGCCAGCTCGTCGAACACGTCCGCCAGCTCGGCGTTGACCGGCGGTGTCTTGGGCAGCACCTCGGTCCCCGCCTCGAAGGCGTCGGCCAGCACGGGCGCCAGTCGCGGGAGCCGGGCCACGCCGGGGCGCAGCTCGCGGAAGAGGGCGGCGTTGTTGCGCAGGAACGGCCGCTGGCGGGGGAAGTCCCGGATCGCCACCTCCTCGGTGACGGGCCCCTCGCTGATCGTTTCCTGCAGGTACGGGCGTGCGATCGACGACAGCGCGGTGAAGGTCGTGTCGAGGTTCGCGAACAGCTCGGCCTGCTGCTCGGCCACCGGAGCCGCCTCGGCCGCGGCGTCGCCCAGCTCGCGGAAGAGGCGATCGAGGCGCGTCTCGGGGTCGGCCAGGTTCGCGGCCACGGGCTCGAGGTCCTCCAGTAACGGGCGCAGCTCGGCCAGCGCGAGGTTGAGGTCACGGCCGCGGCCGGCAAGGCCCTCGCCGTAGCCGTCGAGCGAGTTGCGCGACCCGGCGCGCGCCTTCTCGTCGAACATGTTGAAGAGGTCGTCGATCTCCACCACCTCGGGCCGGGCCTGGCGGACGGGGATCGTCGCCCCGCTGCCGAAGCCCGCACGGCCGCTGCCCGGCCTCAGCTCCACGTACTTCAGGCCCAGGGCGGAGCGGGGACGCACGAGCAGCGCGGTGTCGGCCGGCAGCGGCTCGATCTCCTTGTCCAGCTTCATCGTGATCTGCGCGTAGGTGGAGCCGTCCTCGCGCTGCTCGGGCTCGATCTCCGCCACCTGCCCGACGCGGGCGCCGCCGATCCGGACCTCGAAGCCCTCCACGAGCTGCGAGGCGTTGGGCAGGTTGGCCTTGAGGTCGTAGGTGGGGACGAAGGGCAGACCGGTATTGGCGTTGTAGGAGAGGAAGACCGCCACGATCGTGACCAGGACGGTCACGGCGCCGACCAGCACCGGGCTGGCGGCCAGCGCCGGGCCCGTGCGCCGGCTCACCGCTCGCCTCCGAGCAGATACTCGAGCGCGGGCTCGGCCTCGCCCAGCGCGGGCGAGCCCGTCGCGGCCCGCGCCCGCAGGCGGCGCAGACCGGCCTCGCGACGGCGCCGGTCGGCGGCCTTCTCGGCCGGGCCCAGCAGCTCACCGAGCAGCGTGCCCTTGGGGGCCACGCTGCCCTCGCCGCCGCGGCGCCGCGGGGCGGGCGCGTTACGGGCCTCCGTGGAGGCGGCCGCGGCGCCCACCCCAGTGTCCCCGAAGGTCGCGTTGCAGGGCGGCCCGTCGGGAACGGTCACGTACGTGGAGCACTCGTTGACCACGAGCCCGGCCCGCAGGTAGTGGCCGACCGAGTCGAACCCGTTGATGTCGAGCGCGAGGTAGTAGAGGAAGTCGTTGATGCGCTCGATCCCGCCGCTGTGGTCCAGGCTCGCGGTCAGGTCGTCCAGGTCCTCGCTCACCGGATCCGCCTGCCGGCCGAGGCGCGTGAGGTCACCGAACAGCGGCCGGGCCTCGATCAGCGCCGGCAGCCCGCGCTCGAGGGCGTCGCCCAGGCTGGGCAGGCTCTCCCGTCCGGCCTGGGAGACCGTCCCCAGTCCCCGGATCAGACGGTCCATCTGCGGCGCCGCCTCGCCGAGGTCGCGGAGCAGCGGCGTGCCCTGCTCCGCCACACCCTCGAGGTCGGCCATGAGCGGCCGCAGCTCACCCAGGAAGGCGGGCAGGCGGTTGATGCCGAGCCGGAGGTCGGCTCGCCGCTCGGCCGAGGCCTCGGCGACGTTGTCGGCCTCCACGATCCAGTTGCCCACGCGGCGGCGCTCGCGGGCCAGCGGGCCGAGTGCGGCGTCGGAGTCGCGGGCCAGGTCGGCGAGCACCCGGTTCTGGTCCGCGAGGATCGCGAGCACCCGGTCGGTCTCGCGCAGGGCCGGGTTGGCCCGGTGGATCACCTCGTTCAGCTCCTCGCCGCGGCCGGCCAGGCCGGTGCCGAACTCGCTCAGCAGGATCGAGAGGCGCTGGCGGTAGGGCAGGCGCAGGATGTTGTTGATCAGGTCGATGTCCACCGGCGAGCTCGTGCGGGCGAGCGGCAGCAGGCGCTCTCCCTCGCCGGGGCCCCGGCGGAGGCGCGGCAGCGGCTGGGCGGAGGCCGAACCCGGCTCGCACTCCACGAACTTCTCGCCGATGAGCGACTGGGGCCGGATCGTGCACTTCGCGTCCGCCTTCCAGGGCGTGAACTGCTCGTCGTCGATCCGCAGCACCAGCGCCGCCTTCTCGTCCTCGGTCACCTCGAGCTGCGACACGACGCCCACGGGCACCCCGGCGACCTTCACGTCCTCGCCCTCGACCATGTTGGAGGCGTTGTCGAAGATCGCGCGAACGAAGTAGTGGTCGTCGGTGTCCCCGTCGCCCGCCGCGTCGATCACGCCGATCACGAGCAAGGGCACGAGCGCCACGATCAGCCCGATGTAGACGAGGCGCCTCATGGTCCGGGCGGGGTCGCGGCGGGGTTGCAGTCGTCCACGTCGAGCGGCGCTGAGCCGTCGGGCGAGGGCTGCACCGTCCCGCCGGGGCAGCGGTTGAGCACGCCGCGCTCTAGCTGGCTCAGCTTGAGCGCCGGCTGGTCGGCGGCGACGCTGAGCGTGTTCGCGGCCGCGTTGTGGCTGGAGGGCAGGAACATCGGCGCCACCCGGGCGTAGTGGCCGTTCGCGTCGTAGTTGGCCGCCACCTGGCCGAAGTTGGCGATCCAGGAGGCGAAGTCGGGCGTATGGCTGCGCACGTACTCGAACACCGGCTGGGCGCGGTCGAGCGTCCGGATGGCCCGGGGGAAGACGCTCGACGTGAGCTGGGCCAGCCGCGGCTGCTTGGCCGTGAGCTCGATGAGGTCGTTGTCCTCGCCCGGGCTTCGGATCAGGGTGCGCAGGTCGGCCACGGTGGGGCGGGCCTCGCGCACGACCGGGCGCAGCTCGCGAAGGAAGGGGGCGAGCTCGCGCGTGGCCGGCTTGGACACCGCCACCAGCCGGTCGAGGTCGTCGAGGGTGGAGCGCAGGTTCACGAACGTCGTGTTGGCCTTGCGCAGCGTGTCCGGCAGCAGCTCGAGGGTGCGCTCGAGGGCCACGTTCTGGTCCCCGATCGCACGGAAGGTGGTGTTGGTGTTGGTCACCAAGCCGGCCAGGTCGTCCCGGCGTTCGGCGATCGCCGACACCGTGGCCGCCGTGTCGCGCACGAGCCGGTTGAAGACCTCCTGGTCGAGCGCGATCTCGCGCGTGAAGTCGGTCGTGCTCACCAGGAACGGGTTGAAGTACTTGGCGCTCCGGTTGGCCTTCTTCCCCTTGCCGTCGTACCAGTCGCCGGAGCCCCGGATCACGTTCATCAGGCCCTCGCGGGTGCGCTCGTCCAGCGTGTTGAAGAGCACGTCGATGTCCACGGGCGCGCTCGTCTCGTCGGCGCCGATCACCCCGCCGTCCTCCAGCTCGGGGGCGCTCTGGGGCCCGGGCTGCAGCGAGACGTAGCGGCTCGCGACGCCGGACAGCGAGGTGGACCTGATCGTGGCCTCCGTCCCCTCGTGCAGGGGGGCCACGTCGTCCTCGAGCTCCATCGTTATGACCGCCTGGGCCGAGTCGTCCAGCTCGATGTCGGTGATCGAGCCCACCACCCCGCCACCCACCTGCACGGCGTTGCCCTGAACCAGCTGGCCGGCGTTCTGGAAGGTCGCCTTGACCCGGTAGGAGCCGGCACCGCCGAACATGGCCAGAGCGACGAGCGCCACAGCGGCCACCACGGCCGCTACGGCTATGACTCTGGCCATGCCGGAGCCCCGCTCGCCCCCAAGCGGCCCCCTCCCTCTCTCACTCCATTCCCAGGGGTCCCTGTGCCTCGCCGGAGAGGAACTGGCGGACGAACTGGTTGTCCGAGTTGAACAGCTCGCTGGCCGGGCCCGACTCGACGATCCGGCCCTTCCAGAGGATCGCGATGTAGTCGGCCACGCGGCGCGCGGACATGATGTCGTGGGTGATCACGCAGTAGGCGCCGCCGTTCTCCTCGTGCACCTCCATGATCAGCTCGCACAACAGCGCCGTGCGCACCGGGTCGAGCCCCGAGTCGGGCTCGTCGAACAGCACGATGTCCGGGTCCATCACCAGCGCGCGGGCGAAGCCGGCGCGCTTGCGCATGCCGCCGGAGAGCTCGTTAGGCATCTTGTCGAGCGCTCCGCCGAGCCCGACCTCCCCCAGTCGCCGCAGCACGATCTCCTGGATCTCGTCCTCGCCCTTGTCGGTGTGCTGGCGCAGGGGGAATGCGGTGTTGTCGAACACGTTCATCGAGCCGAAGAGCGCGCCGTCCTGGAACAGCACACCGAACTTCTTGCGCATCTCGAACAGGTCTTCGTCGGGCATGTTGGGCACCGACTCGCCGTGCACCAGCACGTCGCCCTGGTCGGGGTAGAGCAGGCCCACCATGTGCTTGATGCAGACCGATTTCCCGGTGCCCGACGGGCCCAGGATCATCGAGATCTGCCCGTCGGGCAGGCCGAGGTTCAGGCCGTTGAGGATCGTGTTGCGCCCGAAGGACTTCTTGACGTCGATGAACTCGACCGCGTCGGTGGTCCCGTGCTCGCGGGTCCGCCCGCTGTGCCACCGGTAGGGGTCCTCGCCCTCACGGGTCTGCGCCTTGATGTTGTCGGGCACCGCCTCGTGAGGCGCGTGCGGCTCCTGCTCGGCCTGGCCCCGGGTCTCCTCCCAGTCGCGCGGGTCGAGCGGCTGCTCGCCGCTCGGATCGCCGCCCTCCGTGGGCCGCTGCTCCTCTGGCCGTTCGTCCACCTGCCTCCTCCCTCAACCGCCTATCGGCGCCCTCGGATTCGCTCCCCAGAAGATCTGTGTGCCCACCATCCCCACCACGTGGACCATCACAGTGTTCAGCACCATGGACTTCGCCGTCGCAGTTCCGACCCCCACCGGGCCCCCGCTCGCGTTGTATCCGTAATAGCACCCGACGAGCACGATCACGGTCGCCATCGTCATGGCCTTAATCAGGCTGTACAGAAGGTCGGGCGGGTTCTGGAACATCCAGAAGATCAGGAAGAAGCCGCCCGACGACACCTCTCCGATCTGCTGCACCACCGCCAGGTAGCTGGCGAAGAAGCCGGCTCCCACCGCCGCGATGTACATGAACGGCAGCACCATCCAGGCGGCCAGCAGCCGGGTGGCGCAGAGGAAGACCAGCGAGTTGACACCCATCACCTCGAGCGCGTCGATCTCGTCCGAGATGCGCATCGCGCCGATCTCGGCCACCAGGCCGGTGCCAACCTTGGCCGACATCATGTAGCCGAAGGCGTAGGGCATGATCTCGCGCAGGTCGCACCAGGCGGCGAACACGCCGGCGTACGCGGGCGCGCCCAGGGAGCGATTGAAATAGGCCCCCTCGATGCCGCACTGCAGGCCAAGGATGAACGCGAGCCCCCATATGACCAGGGCCGACCCCAGGATGAGGATGCCCGCCTGGCGCAGCGCCTCGCCGAAGAAGTGGAAGACCCGGCCGTTGAACACGTTGACCGCCACCCGGGCGCAGAAGCGGGCCATGTCCCCGAACGAGGAGATCCAGTCCTGGGGAACGCTGAGCCACGTTTTGCCCATTACTTGATCACCGAGATCTCGGGGTGGGTGGCCAGCAGCGTCTGGGTGAAGACGTAGTTGAAGGCGAAGATGCCGAGGAACTCGATCACCACGCCCTGGTTCACGGCTCGGCCCACCCCTTCCGCCCCTCCGGACGCAGTCATCCCCTTGTAACAGGAGACGATGGCGATGATCGCCCCGAACAGAGTGGTCTTCACCACGGAGCCCCAGAGGTCGGTGACGCTCGCGTTGTTGAGGAGCGTGGCGAAGAAGGGGCCCAAGGGCGCGTCGAAGGTCAGTGTGGCCAGCACCCCGCCGAAGATCCCGAAGATCAGCGCGTAGATGTTGAACAGGCCGGTGACCACCATCAGCGCCAGAAAGCGCGGGACCACCAGGTTCTTGATCGGGTCGACACCCAGCACCTGCAGGGCGTCCAGCTCCTCGCGGATCTTGCGCGCGCCCAGGTCCGCGGTGATGGCCGTGCCGCCGACGCCCGCCAGGATGATCGCGGTCACGAACGGCGCGAACTCGCGGATCGAGGCGAGCACGAAGAAGCCGCCGAGGCGGTCGATGGCCCCGAAGAGGATCGAGAAGTTGCCGGCCTGGAGCCCGGGCGCGCCGTAGCCGAAGGCGATCGTGGAGATCGTCAGCGGCAGCCAGCAGAGCCGCAGCATGAACAGGAACTGCTGGACGAACTCCGTGCCGTAGGGGTAGGGCGGGCGCAGCGCCGATAGGAGCGTCTTGCCGGTGAGGATCATCATGTCCCCGACCTGCTCGAGCAGGTTCTTGGTGGGCAGGAAGACCCGGTCGGCTGCGGCTCGAACCACTTCGCGAACTCCTCCCGAGGAAAGCCGAGCGCTCTCCCCGCAGAATCACCTCTCTCGCGCGGAAGCCTATGTCATGGTCGGGGCCGCCGCCAGAGGCAAGCGTGCCAGCGCAAGCCGCTCCGGAGCGGGGCTTCAGGGTGCTATGTTCGCGCGGTCTTGGGCAGGCTCAGCGCAGCCATAGCGGTGTTCGGCCTCGTCGCTCTGGCCGGGTGCGGCGGCGGCGAACGCCAGGACGAGAACGAGCCCGAGGGCGAGTTCGCGGTGCAGATCACCGACGCCGGCTTCCCCGCGCGCCAGCGGCTGGCACAGCGCTCCACGATGCGGATCACGGTGCGCAACGCCGGCGACGAGACGATCCCCAACGTCGCCGTCACCGTCGACGGGTTCGACTTCGAGCGCAGCGGCGACAGCGAGCTGGCCGACCCCTCGCGCCCGCGCTTTGCGGTGAACGGTGTGCCGGTGGAGATCGGCGGCACCCCGGACGCCCGCGAGGACGTGCCCCGCGGCTGCGACACCGCCTATGTGAACACCTGGGCCTGCGGCCCGCTGCGACCGAACGCCGAGAAGGAGTTCCGCTGGTCGGTGACCCCGGTGGTGGCCGGGCCCTTCCGGATCGACTACCGCGTGGGCGCCGGGCTGGACGGGAAGGCCCGGGCCGTGGCCGCGGCCGGCGAGCCGGCCGAGGGGAGCTTCCGCGGCATCGTCTCCGACGCCGCGCCGCAGACCCGCATCGGCGAGGACGGCAAGACGATCGTCAGCGGTTCGCGCTGACCTCCCGGCGCTCGAAGCCGGGACAGCGCTCCACCGGTAGCCGCGGGTACTTCGGGTAGCGCTCGTCGGTCCGCGACCGCTCGCAGAGCGAGAAGGAGCTGCCGCGGGTGTTGCGGACGATCCGCTGGTGACGGCAGCTGTCGCAGAGGCCGGCGCGGGCCATCGGCTCCGATGATCCCACCTGCGACGATTGAATCGTCATGACCACCCGCATGACGAGCACGCACTTCGTCGGGCGCTCGGCCGAGCTCGCCGAGCTGGAGGCGGCGCTGCTGGACGCGGCCCATGGCCGCTCCTCGCTGGCGCTGGTGGCCGGTGACTCGGGCGTCGGCAAGTCGCGGCTGGTGTCCGAGCTGGCGGGCCGCGCCAGGGGCCACGGCGCTCGGGTCCTGAGCGGCGACAGCGTCGAGCTGGGCGAGGGCGAGCTGCCCTACGCGCCGCTGCTGGGCGCCCTGCGGCCGCTCGTGCGCGCCGGCGACCCGGCGCTCGAAGCGCTTCCCGAAGTCCACCGCGCCGCCCTCGCGGCGATCCTCCCCGGCCTGCCCGGGCCCGCGAGCGCCGAGCCGGCCGAGCAGGCCGCCGTCTTCGAAGCTCTGCTGGCGCTCCTCGACACCCTCTCCGCGGAGACGCCCGTCCTCCTGCTCGTCGAGGACCTCCACTGGGCCGACAGCTCAACCCGCTCGTTCATCGCCTTTCTGGCCCGCACCCTCTGTCTCGAGCGGGTGCTGGTGATCGCCACCTACCGGTCGGACGAGCTCCACCGCCGCCATCCTCTACGTCCCCTGCTCGGTGAGCTGACGCGCGATCCGGGAACCCTTGTGGTGGAGCTGCTCCCCTTCACCCGGGAGGAGCTGGCGGAGCAGCTCCAGGGCATCCTGGCCACACCGGCCGAGCCGGCGCTGGCCGAGCGGGTCTACTCCCGCAGCGAGGGCAACGCGCTCTTCACCGAGGAGATCCTGGCCGCCGGCCTGGACGGGCGCGGCGCCCTGCCGCCGACGCTGCGCGACGCCCTGATGCTGCGGGTGGAGCGGTTGCCGGCCCCCGCGCAGGACCTGCTCCGCTGGCTGGCCTGCCAGCCAGCGCTCGACCACGCGTTGCTGGCCGAGGTGGGTGGGCTGGACGAGGCGGCCCTGCGCGATGCTCTGCGCGAGGCGGTGGCCAGCCAGATCGTGGTGACCCTGCCCGACGGCACCTACTCCTTCCGGCACGCCCTGCTGCGCGAGGTCGTGCACGACGACCTGCTGCCGGGGGAGCGGATCGAGCTGCACGCCGCGCTGGCCGAAGCGCTGGAGGCGCGCGTGGCCGAGGAGGGCCCGGGCGCGCACCTTGCGGCGCAAATCGCCCACCACCGGCTGGCGGCCGGCGACCAGCCCGCGGCGCTCGCCAGCGCTGTGCGGGCCGCCGACGCCGCCGTGCGGGTGAACGCTTTCGGGGAGGCGCTGGCCCTGCTGGAGCGAGTGCTCGGCCTGTGGGAACGGGTGCCGAATCCCGAGCAGGTGGCCGGGGCCGGCCGGATCGCGCTGCTGGCCCGCGCGGCCAGCGCCGCCGACCACAGCGGCGACCCGCTGCGCCAGGAGGCGCTGCTTCAGAGCGCGCTGGCGTTGATGGACGCGGAGCGAGACCCGCATGCAGTCGCGGCCCTGCTCGAGCGCCTGCACTGGGCCCAGTGGGAGCTCAACCGCCAGGAGGAGTCGGTGGCCACTCTCGATCGCGCGCTGGGCCTGCTCGAGCCGGACGAGCTCTCCGCCGAGCGGGCCGCCCTCGTGGCCGCCAAGGCGCGGGCACGGATGCTCCAGGGCCGCTTCGATGAGGCCACCACCGCCGCCAGGGAGGCGCTCACGGCCGCCAACGCCATGGGCGACACGGCGGTCGAGACCCGGGCGCTCAACACGCTGGGCGTGGCGCTTGCGGGCAGCGGCGACGTGGAGGGCGGAGCGGAGTCGCTGCGCCGTGGTCTCGAGCTGGCCCACGAGGCGGATCTGCCGAACGAGCAGTCGCGGGCGTACCTGAACCTGGCCGACGTGCTGCACGTGGCGGGCCGCTCCGACGACGCACTCGCTGTGGCGCACCGGGGACTCGAAGAGCTCACCTCCAAGGGGTTCGGCTCCGATTGGCTCCAGCTGCTGGTGGCCGAGATCAGCTTCGAGATCGGCGACTGGGAGGCGGCCCGCCGCGCGATGCCGCCGGACGACCGCCGCTATGTGGGCATCACGCAGCTGCAGCGGCGCGTCCGGCGCAGCGAGCAGTTGCTCGGCCGGGGTGACCACCCCGCCGTTCGCCGCGAGCTCGACGCCGCTGAACGTGCGGCGCGCGACTCCACCGAGCCCCAGTTCGTCGGTCCACTGGGCGTGCTGCGGGCCGAGCTGGAGCGCCGCTGCGGAGACCTGACCGCGGCGCGAGCCGCTGTGGACGAGAGCCTCGACCGGATCGAGTACTGCTCCGACGACCTGATACGCATCGCCCAGGTCGCCGCCGCGGGCCTGCGGGTGGAGGCCGACGCCGCCGAATCGGCCCGCGACCGCCGCGACCCCGAGGCCGAGGCGGAGGCCCGCAAGCGCGCGGGCATGATGGCCGAGCGGGTCCGTCTGGCCAGCGTCCACGAGCGCCCCACCGCCCGCGCGCTGCTGGCCGAGACCGACGCCGAGGAGGCCCGCGCCGAAGGCCGCGAGGCAGCCTGGGACGCCGCCGTGACCGCCTGGGAGGCCGCCGGCCGCCCCTACGCCGCCGCCTACTGTGGGCTACGCCAGGCCGAGGCCCGGCTGGCCGCCGGCGACCGCACGGCCGCGGCCGCGGCCGCCGGTGCTGCCTTGGAGCGAGCGCGGGACCTGGGGAGCCAGTGGCTCGTGTCCGAGCTCGAGTCGCTGGCGGCCGGCGCCCGGCTGCCGCTCGCCGGGCTGGAGCCGGTCGCCGCGCCGGACCCGGAGGACGATCCCTTCGGGCTCACCGCGCGGGAGCGCGAGGTGCTCGCGCTGGTGTCCTCGGGGGCCACGAACCGGGAGATC
The DNA here is from genome assembly GCA_963821275.1 of uncultured Thermoleophilaceae bacterium. Taxonomy (GTDB): domain Bacteria; phylum Actinomycetota; class Thermoleophilia; order Solirubrobacterales; family Thermoleophilaceae; genus JACVRW01. The sequence continues at coordinate 168,990 of CAWGDF010000008.1, read as the reverse complement.
GGTGAGCGTCTTCACATGGCGGAGAAGACCGCCAGCGTGCATGTCTCCCGCATCCTCGCCAAGCTCGACGTGCGCTCGCGTACCGAGGCGGCCGCGGTGGCGCACCGGCAGGGAATGGCGGGCACGACGGCCTGATCCCGGGCGCCGGCCGGGCCGTACCCGGGGTGTGGAGATAATCGCTTGAGCCGGGCGCTGGTCACCGGCGCCACCGGCTTCGTGGGCGGACGCCTTGTGGCCGCCTTGGCCGAACGCGGCTGGGAGGTGCGGGCCATGGTCCGCGACCGCGGCCGCGCCGGCGCCCTCGCCGAGGAGGGCCACGAGCTGCACGAGGCCGACGCCCTCGACCGCGACAGCCTGCGCGGCGCCGGTGAGGGCGTCGAGGTGGCCTACTACCTGCTGCATTCGATGGGGCGCGGGGGCATGCGCTCCGGCTTTGCCGAGCGCGAGCAGCGGGCGGCCTCCAACTTCGCGCGCATGGCCCGGGCCGAGGGCGTGGAGCGGGTGATCTACCTCGGCGGTCTGGGCGAGCCTCACTCCGAGCACCTGCGCAGCCGGGCCCAGACCGCGGCCACCCTGGCGGCCGAGGGACCGCCGCTCACCTACTTCCGGGCGGCGATGGTGATCGGCGCGGGCAGCGAGTCCTACCGTGTGGTGCGCCACCTGGTCGAGCGCCTGCCGGCAATGATCACCCCCTCCTGGCTACGCAACCGCACCCAGCCGATCGCCGTCAGCGACGTCCTGGAGTACCTGGCCCAGGGAGCCGAGCGCCAGGATTCCGCCGGCCGCGAGATCCAGATCGGCGGCCCGGATGTCGTGACCTACGGCGAGCTGATGGAGATGATGGCCGACGTGCTGGAGGTCCGCCGGCGGCCGCAGCTGCCCGTGCCGCTGCTCTCCCCGCGCCTGTCCTCGCACTGGATCGGACTGGTCACGCCCGTCGACGCCGGGGTGGCGATGCCACTGATCGAGAGTCTGGCCGGCGAGACCGTGGTCACCGATCCGGCGCCCGCATCGCTCTTCGACGTCGCGCCCATGGGCGCACTGGAGGCGCTCCGGCGCGCGCGCTCGGAGGAGCTGGCCCAGGCGGTCGCCGAGCGAGCGTAGCCCTCACGGGTCGGGTGCGACCCGTCATGCTGTCCCGCCCGTGGAGCTTCGCCCCCGCATCCTGACGCTGGCGCTGGCTGAGGAGTTCGCCATCTCCCGCGGGTCGATCTCGACCACCGAGACGGTGCTGCTGGAGCTGGAGCACCAGGGCGTCGTGGGCTACGGCGAGGCGGGCCCGGTCTACTACCGCGACGAGGAGGTCTCGTCGGCGGTGGCGTTCCTGGCCGAGGAGGCGCCCGTGCTCGTGGGCGACGACCCGTTCGCGCTCGAGGCCATCGGCGAGCGGCTGGAGGACGTCGACGGCCAGGCGGCGGCCAAGGCGACGATCGACGCGGCCCTGCACGACTGGATCGGCAAGCGGCTCGGGCTGCCGCTGTGGCGGCTGCTGGGCCTCGAGCCGGACGCGCCCCCCACCTCCTACACGATCGGCATCGACACTCTGGAGGGGACCCGCAACCGCACGCGCGGGGCCGAGGGCTACAAGGCCTTGAAGGTCAAGGTCGGCGGGGCCGAGGACCTCGAGCGGCTGCGGGCGGTGAGGGGCGAATCCGCCGCCCCGCTTCGGGTGGACGCGAACGAGGGCTGGACGCTGGAGTCGGCCCGGGAGCTGCTGCCTGAGCTCGTGGAGCTGGGCGTGGAGCTCGTCGAGCAGCCGTTCCCGGCCGGCGACCTCGACAGCTTTCGCGGATTGCGTGAGCTTCGCTCCCGCCCGCCGGTGGTGGTGGACGAGGGCTGCCATGACCTTGCCGACGTGGCTCCGGCCGCCGGCTACGCCGACGCCATCAACGTCAAGCTGGCGAAGTCCGGGGGCGTGCGCGAGGCTGTGCGGATGATCCACGCGGCCCGCGCCCTGGGACTGCGCGTGATGCTGGGCTGCATGGTCGAGTCGCAGCTCGCGATCGCGCCGGCCGCCGCGATCGCGTCGCTGGCCGACTGGGTGGACCTCGACGGGCACCTGCTCTTGGCCGACGAGCCCTTCACCGGCCTCCAGCTGCACAACGGCCGGGTCCTGCCGGGCGCTGGGCCCGGGCTGGGGGTTTCGCCGGCGTGAGCGAGCGGCTCGCCATCTTCGCCGAAGGCCTCTTCGACCGCCACACCGGCAAGACCGCGCACGGGGTGATCCGCTACGGCACGCGCGACGTGGTCGCCGTGGTGGACTCCACCCAGGCCGGGCGGACGGCCAGCGAGGTCGAGCCCTTCTGCCTCCACGCGGTGCCGATCGTGGCCACCGTGCGCGAGGCCATCGATCGCGGCGCGACGGCGCTGCTGATCGGCGTGGCCCCGAGCGGGGGCAAGCTGGACCCGGCTTGGCGCCCGGCCCTGATGGAGGCGCTGGGGGCCGGCCTGTCGCTCGAGGCCGGCCTTCACACCCAGCTGGCCGACGACCAGGAGCTGGCCGCCGCGGCCGAGAGGAGCGGGGCCCGCCTGCGTGACCTGCGCGCCGCCCCCGCCGACCTCACGGTGCCCGACGGGCCGGCCAGCCGTCCGGAGGGGGTGCGCGTGGTGCACAGCGTGGGCTCGGACACCGTGATCGGCAAGAAGGTGGTCACCCTCGAGCTCGACCGCGCGGCTCGCGAGCGCGGGCTGCGCTCGGTCTACGTGCCCACCGGGCAGACGGGCGTGGCGATCGCCGGCTGGGGTATCGCCGTCGACCACGTGATCTCCGACTACGTCGCCGGCGCCGCCGAGCGGCTGGTGCACGAGGGCGCCGAGCACGGCGACCTGTTGCTCGTAGAAGGGCAGGGCGCGCTATTCCACCCGGCGTACTCCGGCGTGACCCTGGGCCTGCTGCACGGCTCGACCCCCGACCTGCTGGTGCTGGTGCACAAGGCGGGCGCGGACGCGATCCGCAATTACCCCTACCTGCCGATCCCCCCGCTCCCCGAGCTGATCGCGGCGTACGAGCAGGTGGCCGCCCCGGTCCGGCCGGCGCGGGTGGCGGCTCTCGCATTGAACACCAGCACGCTCGACGAGGCCGAGGCCCGGGCCGCCATCGCAGCAGCCGAGAACGAAACGGGACTGACGGCCGACGACGTGGTCCGCTTCGGCGCCGGGCGGGTGCTCGACGCCGTCCTCTAGGTGATTGATTCCGCGGCCGCGTGTGCGCGGGGGGGCACCGGGACCGAGCCGGGCGAGGGGGGGTTCCTGACGTTGCGTCCAACTATCGGACGTTTCGTGCGAAACCCCTCCCTACCCGGCGCCAAACGCCCACGCGGCGGGTGTCTCAACCACCGGGGGCTAGTAGACCCGTCCGCAAGTTCGGTCGGGTTCGGGTTCCGCCGGTTCCTGGGTCGCCGGAGAGTTCGCGGCGTGATGGACCGCGGCTATCGTTCGGGCGTGGCTGAGGACGAATCTAAGGTGGCTGACCACGACGCGATCGTGCGCGTGGCGCTCGACTACTTCGAGGGATGGTTCGATGGCGACGCCGCCCGCATGGAACGGACGCTCCATCCCGATTTGGCCAAGCGATCCCCAGACGACGCTCCTGCCCCCGGGGAACTGGAGAAGCTCACGGCGCCGGAGATGATCGAGGCCACGGCGAAGGGGATCGGGAAGACGCGAGACGTCCCTGATCGCGGAATCGACATCGAAGTCGAGCACGTGCATCGCGAGATCGCGAACGTGACCGTCCGCTCCGCCGTCTACGTCGAATACCTGCACCTGGTGCGTACGCGCGCGGGATGGAAGATCGTCAACGCCGTCTGGCAGCGCCCTTGAGCTGCGAGAGGGCCGCGCGATCTCGGTCCGTTACGCCGCAAGCGCAAGCCGTGGCTCGCGCTCGGTGATCTTGGCGAGCACGCGGTCCAGGTCGGCGCGGCTGAAGGTCCAGTCGAACGGTCGGGCGATCTGGCGGTAGTGCTCGCCGAAGCGCAGCAACCTATCGGTGAGCTCGTCGAGCGAGTCGAAGCTGTTGGGGCTGAGCGCCTTGCGCTGGACGATCGAGAAGTAGAGCTCGATCTGGTTGAGCCAGGAGGCGTGGATCGGGAGGTGGATGAGCCGCAGGTTCTGCCAGGTGCCCTCGAGCCGCTCGATCGAGGCGCGCCCGGCGTGGCTTGAGCCGTTGTCGACGATCCAGTAGACGGTGCGCGCCGAGGCGTAGGGCGCGCTGGTCATGACCTGCTCGACGAGCCGCCCGAACGGCTCGATCCCGGTCTTGGGCTCAACGCGGTCGAACAGGTTGGCGTGGTGGACGTCCCGGGCGGCGAGGTAGGCCAGTGTGCCGAGCCGGCGGTACTCGAGCTCGACCAGCGCCGGACGGCCAGGCCGTGGGGGGACGGTCTCGTGGCGACGGCCGAGCGCCTGCAGCTGGGACTTCTCGTCGGCGCAGATCACAAGCTCGTGGGGCGCAACCGGCGTCCCTCGAAGCGCCGCTGGTACAGGTCCAGCACGCGCCCCGCCCTCTCGCGGAAGCGGGGGTCGCGCACGAAGATCCAAGAGCGCTGCTGCCAAGGCTTGAGCGCGTCGTCGTGTAGCCAGCGCCAGATCGTCGACGCCGAGGCGTCGGTCACGCCGCACTCCACGACGAGTCTGTGCAGCTCAGTGCGCGTAAAGCGGCCGAGCGGCAGGCCGTGCGTAGCCGGCAGCTCGCAGGCGATCGCCTTGACCTCGGCGATCGGCTCCGGGGGGAAAACGGCGCGGGCGACCAGACCGCGCTCGATCCTCAAGCCCCTCGAGGCGCTCGGCGTGGAAGCGTCGCCTCCAGCGATCCACCACCTCCTCGTTCATATCGAGGCGCGTCGCGATCTCCCGCTCTTGGGCATCACCCACCAGGTTCGGGCGTCGGGGCATGACTCCTTCCCAACCCGTCAGACCGAACCTGCGCACCGCCGTGCTAGCTGCGCCGCCCGACCTTCAGAGCCTTCCGCCAGTCCTCTGGGTCGACGTCGGCCGGGTCGGTCGACTCGATGAAGTCGAGGAGCACGTCGACAAAACGCTGCGGGTCGTCGAGGTGGGGGAAGTGGCCGGTGTCCTCGAAGACCTCGAGACGGCTCGACGGCACCAGCTCGTGCGCCGCCAGGCCGTGCTCGACCGGGATGATTCGGTCGCGTTCGCCCCAGACCAGCATGAACGGGATGTTCTCGGCGAGGTACAGGCGGTCGGTGGCGTTCACCCGCTGGCCCATGGGGTCCACGATGGTGCGCAGCGTGTGCAGGAACGCGGACCTCGCCTCGGGATCCTCCAGGGAGGCGTGGCCGCGGCCGAGCTCGCCGAGGTCGGTGGCAACGCTGATTCCCATCTTTCCCAGCAGCCCAGCGACGGTGCGGCCGGCGTCCAGCAGCCGGGTGTGGGCGAGAACGGGCAACGCCAGCTCGGACAGCGGGAGCGCGGCGGCCCGCAGGAGGATGTTCACCTCCCGGCCGAGCCCGCCGCTGTCCACGAGCACGAGGCGCTCACAGCGCTCCGGGAACTGGTACGCCAGCTGCATCACCACCCCGCCTCCGAGCGAGTGGCCCACGAAGGTGGCGCTCTCGTGGCCCAGTGACACCATCAGGTCACGGACGCCGCTCGCGTATGCGCCGAGCGAGTAGTCGCCGCGCGGCTTGGCCGACTCTCCATGCCCGATGAGGTCGGGTGCGATGACGGTGAACTGGCGGGCCAGGTAGGGCATCACCCGCTCCCACGTGGCCGACGTGGAGGTGATCCCGTGAACGAGCAGGATCGCGGGCCCGCTGCCGGCGCAGCGGTAGGCCACACGGTGTCCGTGGAGCTCGATCTCCTTGAGCTCGAACTCCTCCGCCGGGAGCCGCCGAGGGGCCTGGGCCGTGCGTTCGGGGGCTGGGGTGGCCACGAGGGGAGCCTATTCCTCACACCCCTCGACCCCGCCGCACCGCGCGGCTCGGCCCTCAGCGCGGCAGGCTCGGCGCGATGATGCGGTGGGCCTTCAGGCCCACGCCCAGGCGCTCGCGATCCTCGCTTCGTAGCGGGTCCAGGCCGGTCAGCTCGCGCACGCGATCGAGGCGGTAGCCGACCGTGTGGCGGTGGGCGTGAATCGCCTGCGCGGTGGCGTTCATGTTGCAGTTGTTGCCCAGGTAGGCGGTGAGGGTGCCCAGCAGGTCGCTCGAGTACTGCTCGTCGTAGCGCACCAGCGGCGCCACGGTGTCCTCGTAGAAGCTGCGTACCTCCTGCGGGTGGCTGGCCAGCACGCGGAACAGCAGCCGGTAGGCCCCCTCGCCGATCTCCTCTCCCGGCGGCCAGCCGCCCTCGGCCCGCACGCGCAGCACGAGCTCGGCCTCGTCGAGGGCGCGGCGGGCCTCGGCCGGTCCGCTGCGGTGCGAGGAGACGCCCACCTGCGCGTGGCGTCCCAGGTGGGCGGCGGCGTGCCGCGCCTGCTCGGGCGATCCGGGCAACAGGGCGTAGACCTTGCCCTCCGCCACCTGCGCGAGCGCCCCCGGAACCTCCGCCACCAGCGAGGCCACGATGCGTCCGGGGCCGCGGCCATTGGGGTCGGCGCAGAGAGCCGTGTAGCCCACGCTCAGGTCGCAGCCCAAACGGGAGGCGCGGCGGGCCACGTCATCGGGCTCGAGGTCCGGGCGGCTCAGCAGATCCTCTATGAACGATCCGCGTAGCGACCGCTCGGTCTCGTCCCGGGCCTCGGCCACGGCGACCTCGGTGAGAGCGGCGATGGCCGCCATGTGAAGGTAGTCGCCGGCGTCCGGGCCCCCGGCGCCCAGCAGGAGCACGGCCCCGAGGTCCCGGCCCCCCGAGGAGACCGGGACCTCGACCGCGACCTCGGGCGGGCGCTGGGACCGGCCGCCCGCCAGGCGAGCCGCCACGTAGCGCTCCAGCGCCCCGCCCTCGCCGCGCGCGCCCAGCCGCGGCACGATGACCGCCACCCGGGCTCCGGCGTAGGCGGAGGCGATCTCCGCCACCCGCTCGAGCCCATCGCCGGCCAGCACGGCGCCCACCATCTCCAGGTGGGCGCCGCGCGGTGTGGCGCCGGCCGGGCCGCAAGCAGCCGGCTCGGCCGGCTGCGCGCGGACGCCTAGCTGGTCGGCAGGTAGCGCTCGATCTCCCACGGCGTGACCTGCACGCGGTAGTCGAGCCACTCCTCCCGCTTGAGGTCGATGTAGCGCGAGAAGATGTGCGGGCCGAGCGCCCGCTCCACGAGCTCGGAGCCCGCCATCTCCTCGATCGCCTCCCCCAGCGACTCGGGCAGGTGGGAGACCCCCATCGACTGGCGGTCCTCCTCGCTCAGATCGTAGAGGTTGCGCTCGATCGGCGGCGGGAGCTCGTAGCCCTTCTCGATCCCCTCCAGGCCCGCGTGCAGCAGCGCCGCGAACGTGAGGTAGGGGTTGCACGACGGGTCCGGGCAGCGGAGCTCCGCCCGGGTGGCCTTCTCCTTGCCCGGGTGGTAGACCGGCACCCGCACGAGCGCCGAGCGGTTGCGCCGCGACCAGCCGATGTACACCGGCGCCTCGTAGCCGGGCACCAGCCGCTTGTAGGAGTTCACCGAGGGCGCGAACAGCGCCGACAGCTCGCGGGCGTGCCGCAACTGGCCGGCGATGAAGCCCTTCGCCTCGTCGGAGAGGTAGTACTCGTCGTCTCCGTCGAAGAAGGCGTTCTCCTCGCCCCGGAAGAGCGACTGGTGGGTGTGCATACCCGAGCCGTTCTCCCCGAACAGCGGCTTTGGCATGAAGGTGGCGTAACAGCCGTGCTTCGCCGCCACCTCCTTGACCGCGATGCGGTAGGTCATCGTGTTGTCGGCCATCTCGAGACCGTCCGCGAAGCGCATGTCGATCTCGTGCTGCGACGGCCCCACCTCGTGGTGGGTGTACTCCACCGGGATGCCGAGCTCACGCAGCGTGAACACGCAGTCGCGCCGGAAGTCGGAGGCCACGTCGAGCGTGGTGAGGTCGAAGTAGCCCCCCTTGTCCAGCACCTCCGTGTCCTCGTCGGACTTGAACAGGAAGAACTCGAGCTCCGGCCCCAGGTAGTAGTGGTCGAAGCCCATGTCCTTCGCCCGGGCGAGCGCCCTGCGCATCTGGAAGCGCGGGTCGCCCTCGTAGGGCTCGCCCCCGGGCACCAGCACATCGCAGAACAGCCGGCCCACGGTATGGGTCTCGCCGGTCCGCCAGGGCAGGATCCGGAACGTGGACGGGTCGGGCATGGCGATCATGTCCGACTCCTCGATCCGGTTGAACCCTGTGATCGACGAGCCGTCGAAGCCCATGCCGTCCTCGAGTGCGTCCGGAAGCTCCTCGCGGCCGACCGCGAACGACTTCAGGACCCCGAAGATGTCCGTGAACCAGAACCGGATGAACTCGACGTTGTGTTCCTCGACCAGAGCGAGCACGTCGCTCGGGGCCGTGGTCCTCTCAGGAGCCACCGCCATTGACGCTCACCTCCTCTCCTTCGTGGGCCTGCAGCACCAGCTCGCCCTCTTCGCCGGTGCGGATGCGCACCGCGTCCTCCACCGGCATGACGAACAGCTTCCCGTCACCGACCGAGCCGGTCCGGGCGTGCCGCAGGATCACCGTCTTGATCAGGCCGACGTCCTTGCTCTCGACAACGCACTCGAGCTTCAGCTTCGGCCGTAGATGGACTGCGAGCTCCGAGCCGCGGTAGTGCTCGGTGATCGCCTTCTGTCGTCCCGAGCCCTTGACCTCGCTGATCGTCAGGCTCGGGAAGCCGGCCTCGAGCAGATCCGCGCGGATCGGCTCGAAGGCCTCGTGTCGGATGTAGGCGACGACCATCTTCATGCCGTCGCCTCCTTCGCCCGCGGGGTGGCTGGGACCGGCGCGGGAGCCTCGGGCGGACCGCCCGTAGGCCCGCCGATCTCCGACGGCGGGATGAACTGCTCGGGATAGCCGTACATGCCGTGCTCGACGATGTCGAGGCCGGCCTCTTCCTCCTCGGCGCTCACGCGCAGCCCGACCGTCGCCTTGATGGCGGCGAAGGTCGCGTAGCTCAGCGCGAACACGAAGGTGAAGGCCACGAGCACGCCGACCGCCTGCGCGATCAGCTGGGTGAACTCGCCGGAGTAGACGAGGCCGCCGTCCGGATCGCCGAAGGCGTTGTACTGGGCCAGCCGCGGTGCGGTGAAGATTCCGCAGGCGACCGTGCCCCAGATGCCGGCCAGGCCGTGCGCCGACGTGGCGCCCACCGGGTCGTCGATCCGCTTGTCGATCCAGATGACGCCGAACACCACGATCAGCCCGGCCACGAAGCCGATGATCGGGCCGGCCCAAGCCTCCACGTAGCCCGAGGGCGCCGTGATGGCGACGAGGCCTGCGATCGCGCCGTTGGCCACCATGCCGATGTCGATCGTCTTGTGCTTGAACTGGGTGGCGACGAAGGCGCCGATGATTCCGCCGGCACAGCCGAGCAGCGTCACCACGGCGACGTCGCCCATGCGGACGTCCGAGATGCCCAGCGTCGAGCCCGGGTTGAACCCGAACCAGCCGACGAACAGGATCAGGGCGCCGAGGCCAACCAGCGGCATCGAGTGCCCGGGGATGGCCCGCGGCTTGCCGTCGGGGCCGTACTTGCCCCGCCGGGGGCCCAGCAACAGCAGCGCGGCCAGCGCGCCGGTGGCGCCGATCAGGTGCACCGCGGTCGAGCCCGCGAAGTCCTGCATGCCGGTCGGGAGCAGCGGCGTGTCGCCGTTCTGCAGCCAGCCGCCGCCGAACACCCAGTGCGACCCGATCGGGTAGATGAACGCCGCGAACACGATCGCGTAGATCACGTACGCGCTGTACTTGATCCGCTCCAGGGTCGAACCCCAGACGATGGCCAGTGAGACTGCGCAGAACGCGAACTGGAACAGGAACTTCGAGTCGACGGTGGCGTCGGACAGGCCCATGACCGGGAACGCCTCGGAGCCGTTCCCGGAGTACTGCAGGAAGAACCCGTTCGAGCCGATGATCGAGCTGGAGACTCCGAGCACGTCGGCGCTGCCGAACGCAAAGGCAAAGCCGACCGCCCAGTAGCAGATTGCGGCGATCGAGAGGTTGGTGAGGATCTTGGCGACCCCCGTGCCGGCGTTCTTCGCGCGCGAGAACCCGATCTCGAGCATGGCGAAGCCCGCCTGCATGAAGAGCACGAGCACGGCGGCGATGACCACCCAGAGGGTGTTCGTCGGAACCGTCTCCGCAAGTCTGCCGTCGATTGCCTGTCGAAGGTCGTCGGCGGTCGCGAGCACAAATGACATGGTGGTGTTGGCCTCCTTCCGTTAGGTTCGAGGCCAAGGTACGAGCGCGTCGGCAGGGCGTCTTTGGCCCTGTGTCGAAGATTCAGGGGCCGGGCTTCGCCGCGATGTCGGACAACCGCCTGCCGTGCTCGCCGGCCACCTCCAGCAGCAGCTCGAGATGCACCGCCTCGGTGCGGAAGTTCACGATGCAGACCCGCAGGCAGAAGCGCCCGTCGAGCACTGCGTTGGAGCAATAGACGCGCCCGTCGGCCATCAGCGCCGTCAAGAGGTCCTGGTTGAGCCGGTCGAGCCCCTCCTGGTCCCCCGCGAGCGCCTCCGGCGCGTAGCGGAAGCAGCAGATCGACAGCGATACCGGGGTCATCAGCTCGAAGTCGGGGTGCTCTGACACCAGCTCGCCGAGATAGCCGGCAAGCGCCGCGTCGTGGCTGATCCGGCGGCCGTACGCCGTGGTGCCGTGGGCCAGCAGCGAGAGCCAGATCCGCAGCGCCGCGAAGCTGCGGCTGAAGTCGGGCCCGTGCATGGCGAAGTCGACGCCCTGGCGGGCGTCCTCGTGGAGCCAGGTGTAGCTGGCCTCGCTCGCGAAGGCGGTCGGGAGAATCTCGCGCTCGCGGACCAGCACGCAGCCTCCGAGCAGCGGCGTGTAGAGCCACTTGTGGGCGTCGACCGCGATCGAGTCGGCCCGCTCGATCCCCTCCAGCAGCGGTCGCAGGTCGTCCGCCAGCACCGCCGGGCCGCCGTAGCAGGCGTCCACGTGGAAGTGCACGCGATGGCTCTCGCACAGTTCCGCGATCTCGGGGAGCGGATCGATGGCGCCCGTGGCGGTCGTGCCCGCGGTGGCGATCACGGCGGCCGGCCGCACGCCGGCCTCGAGATCGCGCTGGAGCGCATCGGCCAGGGCGTCGGTCCGCATGCGCCAGCCCTCGTCCACCGGCACGGGCCGGACGGCGGCCGTGCCGAGGCCGAGCACGTCGGCCGCGCGCGCCTGGACCACGTGCGACTCGGTGGAGGCGTAGAAGGCCAGCGGCGGACCCTCGCCCACTCCGCGCTCGCGCGCGCCGTCGCCCAGGGCGCGGTCACGCGCGACCTTCAGCGCCACCAGGTTCGCCATGGCGCCGCCTGCCACGAGCTGGCCTCCCGCCTCTTCGGGCAGCCCGAAGCGCCGGGCCAGCCAGCCCGTGAGGTGCTCCTCGATCGTGGTCCCGCCCGGGGAGAGCCGGAAGGGGCCGAGGTTCTGGTTGAGCCCGGCGGCGATCAGGTCGGCGGCTGCGCCGGGCACGGTGCCGGCGCCGGAGATGTAGGCCAGGAAGCCTGGATGCCCGGGGTAGATCGAGTTCTCGAGGACGAGCGCGCGGAGATGTTCGAGCAGGTCGCCGCGCTCCATCGGATCCTCGGGCAGCGTGAGGGCCAGCCGCTGCCGAACGCGGTCGGCCCGGAAGTCGCGGCTCACCGGCAGCTCGGGCAGCCGTGCGAGCAGCTCGATCCACAGGTCCACCACGTCCTCGCCCAGCTGCCGGGCCCGCTCGGGGCTCCAGTCGAGGTCCGGGACGGGCTCCGGGCGCTGGGGCACGGCGCCCGACCCTAGCTCAGGCGGGGACCTCGTCCGCGACCGGCTCGCGCTCCGGCGGCAGCTCGCCGCCGCGCTCGGTGCCTGCGATCAGCTCGTCCGGCGCCTTGTCCTTGGGGATGAAGCCGGACTTCATGCCGAAGTAGACCGCCTGAGGATGGTGGGCCACGATGGCCACCGTCGACTGCTCCGGCATGACGGCGTAGCCGTCGGACAGAGTCATGCCGATCTGCTCCAGGCCCAGGAGGCGCCAGACCTTCTCGTGCTCGGACTGGTCGGGGCAGGCGGGGTAGCCCCAGGAGTAGCGGCGGCCCTGGTCGAGCGGGATGCCGAAGCCGCGACGCACCTCCGCGTGCAGCCACTCGGCCAGGCCCTCGGCCGCCTGCACTCCCAGGCCGTGCGTGAAGAGCTGCTCGGCGAACTCGCCCTCCCGCTCCAGGCGCGCCATCAGCTCGGTTACCTCGGGGCCGACGGTCACGCCCTGCAGCGCCACGACGTCGCGCTCGCCGGCCTCGATCGGGCGGAAGAAGTCCGTGAGGCAGATGCGGTCGTGACGCGGCTGGCGCGGGAAGACCAGGCGCTCCAGCTCGCGCGACGGGTCGTCCGGATCGAATACCACCAGCTCGTTGCCGTCGGCGTTCGCGGGGAAGTAGCCCAGCCGGGCGCGCGGGCGCAGGTAGTCCTGCTCGCGCCACATGCGCTCCAGCTTCGGCGCGAAGCCCTCGTCCTCGCCGTTGCCCTCCACGATCTGGCGCCATTCCTCGCCCTTCTTCCCACGGCCGCCCCAGTGCAGCTTGAACAGCACGTGGCGGTCGAGGTAGGGGTAGACGTCGTCCAGGTCGACGTCGACGTCGCGGGCGCCCAGATACGGCGGCTCGGGAATGGGGGTGTCCGTGCGCGCGGAGGAGCGCACGCTGGCGTCGGTTACCGGCGGCGCGTCGTCCTTCTTCTCCCCCTGCTCGCGCAGCTTGCGCGCCGCGTCCCGCGTCTTTCTCACCAGCCGCCTCGCGGGCCTCCTCGTCGATCAGGGCGTCCATCGTGTCCAGGCCCTGGAAGGCGTCCTTGCAGTAGAAGACACCCGGCTCGTAGACCTCGTCCGACTCCTTGCCCGTGCGGATAGAGGATGCGGCGGCCGAAGTCGCGGTTGATGGCCGCGCCGCCCACCAGCACCGGGAAGGCGTGGCCGTGGGTGTGCAGCTCCTGCACGCAGATGGGCATCTGCTTCGAGGTCGAGACCAGCAGGGCGGACAGGCCGATGGCGTCGGCGTCGTGCTCCACAGCGGCGTTGATGATCGTGTCCACCGGCACCTGCTTGCCGAGGTCGATCACCGTGTAGCCGTTGTTGGTGAGGATCGTGTTGACCAGGGACTTGCCGATGTCGTGCACGTCGCCGAAGACGGTCGCGATCACGACCTTGCCCTTGGTGTGGCCCTCGATCCGCTCCAGATAGTTCTCGAGCCGGGCCACCGCGCGCTTCATGACCGTGGCCGACTGGAGCACGAAGGGCAGGATCAGCTCGCCGGCGCCGAACTTGTCGCCCACCTCCTTCATCGCGGGCAGCAGCACCTGGTTGAGCGTGGGCACGGCGCCGATCTTCTCCACCGAGCGGTCGATCCAGTCCTCCACCCCCTCCTTCTTGCGGCGCAGGATGTGCCAGTGGAGCGCGTCCTCCGGCTCCATGTCGGCGGTCGGGTCCACGCCCGTGTCCTCGTCGCTCTCGCCCTTCTGCTCGAAGTGGGCGATGAAGCGCTCCAGGGCGTCGTCGCGCCGGTTGAACACCAGGTCGTCGGTGAGCTCGCGCTCCTCGGTGGGGATCTCGGGGTAGGGGGTGATGTGGTTGGGGTTGACCATCGCCAGGTCCAGCCCCGCCTCCACGCAGTGGTGGAGGAACACCGAGTTGAGCACGGCGCGGGCGCCGGGCGAGACGCCGAACGAGACGTTCGACACGCCGAGCGAGGTCTTGCACCCCGGGCAGCTCGGCCTTGATGCGCCGGATGCCCTCGATCGTCTCGACCGCGCTGGGCCGCCACTCCTCGTCGCCGGTGGTGAGCGTGAAGGTCAGGGCGTCGAAGATCAGCGACTCGCGCTCGAGCCCGTGCTCCGCGCACAGCTCGACGATGCGCTTGGCCACCTCGAGCTTGCGCTCGGCGCGTCTTGGCCATGCCCACCTCGTCGATCGTGAGCGCGATCAGCGCGGCGCCGTGGGCCTTCGCCAGCGGCGCCACGACGTCGAGCTTGTCCCGGCCCGCCTCGAGGTTGACCGAGTTGACGATCGCGCGGCCCGGGATCTGCTCCAGCGCGGCCCGGATCACGTCCGGCTCGGTGGAGTCGATCTGAATCGGCGCGGGCTGGGTGAGCGCGATGCGCTTGACCAGCTCGCGCATCTGCTCGTCCTCGTCCTGGCGCTCGGTGAGCGCCACGCAGACGTCGAGCACGTGCGCGCCGCCCTGCACCTGATCCTCGGCCACCTGCACCAGACCGTCGTAGTCGTCGGCCAGCAGCAGCTCCTTGGCCTTGCGCGAGCCCTGCGAGTTCACGCGCTCGCCCACGAGCGTGGGCCGCGGCTCCTGCACCAGCGGCGTGGCCGTCATCATCGAGGAGACCAGCGGCTGAGAAGCGGTGGGCCGCTGCTCGACCGTCCGCCCGCCCACGCGCTCCACGATGGCGCGGATGTGGTCCGGCGTGGTGCCGCAGCAGCCGCCGACGATGGTCAGGCCGTAGCGCTCCACGAACTCCTGCAGCACGCCGGCCAGCGGGTCGGGCTTCTCGGGGAAGATCGTCTCCCCGTCCGGACCCTGCAGCGGAAGGCCGGCGTTGGGGATGCAGTGGACGGGCAGCGGGCTGTTCTCGCCCAGGTAGCGGATCGCGTCGCGCATGTCCTCCGGCCCGGTCGAGCAGTTGAGCCCGAGCACGTCCACGTCGAGCGCGGTCAGCGTGGTGAGGACGGCCTGGATGTCGGTGCCCAGCAGCATCTTGCCGCCCTGAGGCAGCAGCGAGACGCTGGTCTGGATCGGCAGCCGCTTGCCGGTCTGCCGGAACGCCTCACGGGCCCCGAAGACCGCGGCCTTGACCTCGAGGATGTCCTGCGCGGTCTCGATGATGATCAGGTCGGCGCCGCCCTCGACGAGCGCCTTGGCCTGCTCGGTGAAGATCTCCATCAGCTCGCGGAAGCCGATGCGGCCGAGCGTGGGGTCGTCGCTGGCCGGCAGCTGCCCTGTGGGGCCGATCGAGCCGGCCACGAAGCGGTGCTCGCCCGCCGCGGCCCGGGCGATTTCGGCGGCCCGCCGGTTGATCTCCTCGGTGTGCTCGGCGAGGCCCCACTCCTCGAGCTTGAGCCGGCTGCCCTGGAAGGTGTCGGTCTCGACCACCTCGGCCCCGGCCTCGAGCATCGACTCGTGCACGCCCTGGATCACGTCCGGCCGCTGAAGCACGAGCGCCTCGTGGCACTTGCCGGGCAGGCCGCCGTAGTCCTCGCTGGTCAGGTCGAACTGCTCGAGCGTGGCGCCCATGCCGCCGTCGAAGACGACGACCCGGCGGCGAACGGCGTCGATGAAGTCCCGTTGGGCCAAGGCGGCAATCCTACCAACCTTGACACGATTGTGTCAGGGTTGCCCGGCGATACCCTGAGCCCGTGCCCATCGCCCTGGTCACAGGCGCCAACCGCGGCCTCGGCCGCGAGACCGCGCGCCAGCTGGCGGAGCGCGACTACGACGTGATCGTCACCGCCCGCGACGAGGCCAAGGCGCGCGATGCGGCCGATGCAATCGGGGGCCGCCCGCTCGAGCTCGACGTGGCCGACCCGGCTTCGATCGAGCGCGCCGCCGCCGCGGTGAAGGAGGATCCGGGGGCGCTCGACGTGCTGGTCAACAACGCCGGCATCGGCAGCGACTGGGGCGTGTCCGGCACCGAGCCGGACTTCGAGGCCGTCCAGCGGACGCTGGAGACCAACTTCTACGGCGCCTACCGCGTGACGGTGGCGCTGCTGCCGCTGCTGCGCGAGAGCGAGCACCCCCGCATCGTCAACGTCTCCAGCGGAGCGGGCGCGCTCTCCCGGATGAACGGCTACATGCCCGGCTACCGGGTCTCCAAGGCGGCGCTCAACGTGGTCACCCGCATCCTCTCGGACGAGCTGGAGGACGCGGGCGTGAAGGTCAACTCCGCCTGCCCGGGCTTCGTGGCCACCGACATGGGCGGACCGTTCGGGGCCAAGAAGACCGTGGAGGACGGCGCGGCCGGGATCGTCTGGCTGGCCACTCTGCCGGACGACGGCCCGACCGGGGGCTTCTTCCGGGACGGGAAGCCGCTCGACTTCTGAGCCCGAGCCGGTCGGGGCGGCCCCTGGCGGAACTCGGGCTCACAGAGCGATCAGCGTCACGCCCGTCATGGCCGCCACCACCCCCACGGCCTGCAGTTTCGACAGCCGTTCGCCCAGCACGATCACGCCCAGGCTCACGGTGAACACCGGGAACAGGGAGCCGGCCACCGACACCAGCGACAGCTGGCCCTTGTCGTAGGCGAACGTGTAGACCACGGTGCCCGCCACCAGCAGCAGCCCGGGCACGGCCAGCAGCGGGAGGTCGCGGGTCACCCGGAGATCGGCCAGGCGTCGCCCTGCCCAGAGGAGGAGCATGACCACCAGGGCGACCCGGGCGTCGAAGATGGCCCACGCACGACCGTCCTCTGAGGCCAGCGGCAGCGCGGTGAGGAACACGCCGAAGGCCAAGGCGGACGCGGCCGCCCAGAGAGCGCTGGCCCGCGGGTCGGGGTGGGCGAGGCCGGCCGCGCCGGCCGGCTTGGCGCGCCGGGCCGCGAGCGCCGAGCCGGCCAGGGCGAGCAGGATGCCGACGGCCTGGGTCGGGCGCAGCGAGTCGCCCGTGGCGAGGCCCCAGGTGACGGGCACGATCGCGCCGAGCGCGCCTATCGGCGCGGCGACGGCGAGCGCGCCCAGCTGCGCCGCGCGATAGAAGGCGATCAGGCCGCCGGCGTTGCCGGCACCCGCCAGGATGGCCAGCAACAGCGCGGAGCGCGGCAGCGCTGCCCCGCCGTACCAGCCCAGATACAGCGTGCATGCCACGAGCGCCGCGAGCTGGGAGATGACCAGCACCGAGACCAGCGTGTGGCGGCGGGCGAGGAGGGGGCCGATGAAGTTCGAGACGCCGTAGCAGGCCGAGGAGCCGAGGGCGAGCACGACGGCGAGCATCGGGGCGCGAGTCTGGCAGGGGCGGGGCCCGGCCGAGCCCCGGGCCGAGCTAGGCCTCGGCCTCGGCCGCGTCGCGGCTGCTGCGGCGGCCCATGTGGCTCAGCTCCACCGGAGCCGCGTGCAGGGCGCGCAGGCGCAGGTCCTTCCAGCTCATGCCCTCGCGCACGAGCGCCGGCATCCCCATCGCCAGGGCGGTCGCGATCTCCACCGCCTGCAGGATGATCCCGTAGGCCAGGGCGTTCGTCTTGCCGACGCCGTAGGCCGAGAGCACCGCCACACAGGCGGCCTGGAACACGCCGAGGTTCGAGGGCGTGACGGGCAGCGCGGCGGTCACGTTCACGGCGAACAGCACCGCCGCGGCGGCCCCCATGCCGGCCTGATGGTCAAGGCCCAGCGCGACCAGGAGGACGTAGCACGCGAGCCACTGCACCGCCCACGCCAAGAGCTGGGTGAATGCGGCCCAGCCGCCGAGCCGCGGGCGGCGGAACACGTCGAGCCCGGAGCGGACCTGCAGCATCGCCCGCCGTGCCCGCGCGGCGGCCTCGTGGACGCGCTGTGAGCGGGTGGGGTTCCCGCGCCGGAGGATCCAGGGGGCGGACAGCACCAGGGCCAGCACCACCACGGGGGCGATCGTGGCCACGACCAGCGCGTCCTCGTTCCCCTGGAACAGCCCGACGGTGGCGAACATCACCGAGCCCAGCACGACGAGCGCCAGGATGTTGAGCACGGTCTGGGACACCAGCGTGCCCAGCACGACGGGGAAGCGGTCGCGCATGCGCCCCAGCCGGCGGGAGAGGATCAGCGCGCGCGAAGGCTCGCCCAGCCGGGCCGGCAGGGTGGCCGACATCAGGACGCCGATCATCGTGGCCCGCGCGGTGTCGCGGCGGCGCGGACGCACCCCGGGGAGCGCGGCGCGCAGGATGGCGTGCCAGGCCTCGGCGCGGAGCAGCATCGAGGCGCACATGAGTGTGAAGGCCGCGAGGACCCACCACGGGGTGGCGGCGAGCAGGGCCCGGCCGATGGACTCGATCCCGATTCGCTGGAGGGCGAGGGCGGTCAGCCCGGCGCCCGCCAGCACGCCGGCGCCCACGAGGGCCTTGCGCGCACACCCGGACCGCGCGGCGCGGTCCGCTGTGGGGAAGCTTGGGCTCCAGCGAGGGCAGCCGTCCCCGCGGCGTCCGCCGGCCGGGCTCCGCCGGCGTGACCCCGGTCTGCCGCGCAACGCGGGCCGCCCGCCCCTCGGGGCGGGGAAGCGCCAGCGCCTGCTCGTAGACCTCGAGCACCTCGCCCGCGACGCGCGGCCAGGCAAAGCGCTGGGCGCGCTCGGCGGCCGCCTCGGCCATCGCGCTTCGGCGCGCCGGGTCGAGCGCCAGGCTGCGGACGGCCTCGCCCAGCTCGACGGCATCGCCGACCGGCACAAGGATGCCGTCGCGGCCGTCGCGCACGACGTCGCGGTAGCCCGCGATGTCCGACGCGACCACAGGGGTCCCCGAGGCGAAGGCCTCGGTCAGCACCATGCCGAAGCTCTCGCCTCCCAGCGAGGGGGCGCAGAGCACGTCGGCGCCGCCGAGCAGCTCCCACTTCTCCTGGTCGCTGACCCGTCCCGCCACGGTCACCCCATCCGGCTCCAGGAGCAGCGGCTCGACCTCCTCACTGGTGGCGCCGGCGACCGTCAGCCGCGCCTCCACCCCTGCCCCGCGCAGCGCCTCGAACGCGCGCAGCAGCACGGGCAGGCCCTTGCGCTCCTCGGCCCGGCCGACGAACAGCAGCCGCAGCTCCGGGTGGGGGCGGCCGGGATCGGGCCGGGCGGCCCCCAGGTCCACGCCGTTGGGGATGATTCGATAACGACCGCCATAGAAGCGCTGAGCGGTCCAGCGCGCGGCCTCCGAGACCGCGATGCGCGCGCTCAGTTTGCCGTACAGACGGCGGGCGCCGCCCAGGTTGGACGCGATCCCGTTCGTGAGCCGGCTGGTGGAGTAGGTGTGGAAGGTGCCCACGACCGGCACGCGGGCGTTCTCGGCCGCGAACCAGCTCATCATCGGGGCGTTGGGCTCGTGCACGTGCACCACGTCGTAGCCGCCGCCGCGCAGCTCCTTGCTCAGCTCCCCGAGCGCCGTGGGCGACATCGAGAGGTTCGACACGGCGCCGTTCATCGGCAGCCCCACCGTGCGCCCGAGCGGGATCAGGTGCGCAGGCACGGGCCGCCGCTCCGGGGCGGCGCCCCGGTGGCTGACACGCGCCAGGCGATCGTCGGGGTCGTACGGGGCCAGCACACGGACCTCGTGGCCGCCCGCCGCCAGTTGGTCGGCGAGCGCCTCGACGTGGCGCCCGACTCCGCCTGGATACGTATACGAGTAGGGCGATACCAGCGCTACGCGCACCCCATCCATCCTATACGCGAGACTTGTCGAAGTGACCGAGAGCCGCAATTACGTCAAATACACCTTTCTCAAGGTGGATCCTGCTTGGCGCAGGCGCCCGTCCACCGAGCGGGCGGTCGACAAGCGCGAGTTCGCCGCCGCCTGCGCCGAGTTCGGCGAGGACCACTACGTGCGCACCTACTCACTGGTCGGCACCCGCGGGGACTGCGACCTGATGGTCCGCGCGATCGCCAGCAGCCTCGAGCCGATCCACGAGCTGCACGTGCTGCTCAACCAGAGCGGGCTGATGCGCTGGGCCGACGTGCCCTACTCCTATCTCGCCATGACGAAGGAGTCGCCCTACTCCGACGAGCCCGATCGGCCCCTGGCGCCGCGGGAGGGCGCCGACTCGCGCTACCTCATCGTCTATCCGCTGTGGAAGCGCCGCGACTGGTACCGCCTCCCGGCGGAGGAGCGCATGCGGGTCATGCGCGACCACATCGCCGTGGCGCGCCGCTTCACGGGCATAGAGACCAATACGGCCTACTCCTTCGGCCTCGACGACCAGGAGTTCGTGGTGGCCTTCGATGCCGACGACCCCGCGCATTTCCTCGACCTGGTGCAAGAGCTGCGGGGCACCGAGTCGAGTACCTACACCGAGTTCGAGACTCCGATCTTCACCTGCATATCGGCCTCCGTGGAGCGGACTCTCGACGCGCTCGACGGCGAGGCGGTCAGGGCGCCGGCGTAGCCTCGCGGGCCGCCTCCAGCAGCTCGTCGAAGCTGCACAGCTTCACCCGCGGCCGGCCGTGCGGCTCGCCCGCCTCCTTCTCGGTCCGGTCGATCGCCTCCCAGCCCGCGTAGGTCACGTGGTCCGGGGCGCGCTCGGCGAGCAGAGCCTCGAGCGAGCTCCGGTCGGGATCGGCCGGCTGGCGCACCCGCCCCGCGTCGAGATCGGCGAGCACCAGCGAGACGGTCTCCTGGGCGTCGCGCTTGTTGGTGCCGATGATCCCCGTCGGGCCGCGCTTGATCCAGCCGACCACGTACTCGCCCAGAAGCGGCTCCTCGCCCACCAGGATGTGGCCGCCGTCGTTCGGGATCGTGCCTCGCTGCTCGTCGAAGGGCAGTCCCGGCAACGCTGTGCCGCGGTAGCCGATCGAGCGGAAGACGAGCCCGCAGTCCAGCTCCTCGGTGGCGTCGGTCGCGCGGGCGCGCAGCCGGCCGTCCTGCTCCTGTAGCTGGTTGCGACAGATGCGGATGCCCTCCACCCGGTCGCTGCCGAGAATCGCCACCGGCGACACCAGGAAGCGCAGGACGATCCGGCGCCGTTTGCCCTCCGGGATCCGCTCCGCGTAGCCGCTGAGTATGTCCACGTTCTTGCGTGCGGTGTTGCTCGCGGCCTCGCTCGCGAGCCAGGCGCGGCTGAGCGGGTCCATCTCCACGTCCCTGGCCTCGACGAAGACGTCGGCGTCGGTCATCTCGCCGAGCTCCAGCAGCTCGGGGTTGGTGAACGCGGCCTGGGCGGGCCCGCGGCGGCCGAGCACGACGATCTCGCGCACCTTCGACCGGGCCATGACCTCGAGAGCGTGGTCGGCCACATCGGTCTCGGCCAGCTCGTCGCGCGTGAGCGCGAGCATGCGGGCCACGTCCGCAGCCACGTTGCCGTTTCCGATCACCACTGCGCGCTCGTGTGAGAGGTCGAACTCGAGGTCGCGGTAGTCGGGGTGGGCGTTGTACCAGGCGACGAACTCAGTGGCCGCCCAGCTGCCGGGCAGGTCCTCCCCGGGAATGCCCATTCGCCGGTCGGTCTGCGCACCGACGGCATAGATCACCGCGTGATAGCGCTCGGACAGATCGGCATGGTCGATGTCTCGGCCGAACTCCACGTTTCCGTAGAAGCGAAACTCGGGGTGCTGCGCCGTCCTCTCGTAGACCCGGCTGACGGCCTTGATGTTGGGATGATCGGGCGCCACGCCACCGCGCACCAGCCCCCAGGGCGTGGGTAGCCGGTCGAACATGTCGACCTGCACGTTGAGATCCGGGTGCGTCTTGCTCTTCAGCAGGTGCCCCGCGGCGTAGAAGCCCGCGGGCCCGGAGCCCACGATCGCCACCCGGAGAGGATGTTCGGCGGAGCCGGCCATCCCTTCCACGCTACCGACCCACCTGCGCGATGATCCAGCCGTGGAGCGGATCGCGGTTGTGGACATGGGCTCGAACTCCTGGCGCCTGGTGGTGTTCGGATACGAGCCGGGCACCCCTTGGTGGAGCCTCGTCGACGAGATCCGCGAGGCGGTCCGCATCGGGGCGGGGATGGGCGAGGAACAGCTGCTTCAGCCCGAGCGCATGGACATCGCCGTGCACACCGCCGCCGTGTTCGACGCCTTCTGCCGCGCCTCCGGTGTCGAGCGGGTGGAGACGGTGGCCACCAGCGCGATACGGGACGCCAAGAACGGCGGCGAGCTGCTGAAGACGATCAAGGCCCGCACGGCACTCGAGCCCCGGGTGATCACGGGCGCCGAGGAGGCGCACTACGGCTTCCAGGCGATGGTCAACTCGACGACGATCGAGGACGGCTTCGGGCTGGACATGGGCGGCGGCAGCATCCAGACCCTCTTGATCGAGCAGCGCGAGGCGGCGGCCGCGGAGTCGCTTCCGCTCGGCTCGGTTCGCGTGAGCGAGGAGCTGCTGCCCGGCGAGAAGGCCACCAGCAAGGGGATGAAGGCCGTTCGCCGGCGCACGAGCGAGGCGCTCGAGGCGCTGGGCTGGTGGGACGGCGGCGGGCGGCTGGTGGGCATCGGAGGCACGATTCGCAACCTGGCCGCGGCGGCGATGAAGCGGCTCGATCTCCCGGACATCGACGTGCAGGGCTTCCTGCTCACCCGCGACGCCCTCGAGGAGCTGATCGAGGTGCTGGCGGACCGCCCGGCTTCCAAGCGCGGCTCGGTGAGCGGGATCAAGCCGGACCGCGGCGACGTGATCCTGGGCGGCGCTCTTGTGTTGGCGGCGGCGCTCGAGACCGGTGGGTTCGAGGCCATCGAGGTGACCGAGGCGGGCCTGCGGGAGGGTGTGTTCTTCGACGGCCTGCTCGGCGAGGACGGGGCGTTCGCGGACGTGCGGCGCGAGTCGGTGGAGAACCTCGCCCACCGCTTCAACAGCGACCCGGATCACGTCAACCACGTGGCGGACCTGTCGCTGGCGATGTTCGACGGGCTGGCCGCCGCCGGCCTCCACGACCTCGGGCCCGAGGAGCGCGAGCTCCTGTGGGCGGCCTGCATGCTCCATGACATCGGGACGGCGATCGACTACGACGACCACCACCGCCACTCCCATTACCTCATCCTCAGTGCCGGCCTGCCGGGCTTCTCGCCCCGGGAGCTCGTGCTGATCGGGCTGATCGCCCGCTACCACCGAAAGGGGGACCCGTCGGCGTCGGAGCTCGGGGACCTCGCCGAGAAGGGCGACGAGGCCCGCCTGCGCCTGCTGTGCGGGATGATCCGCCTCGCGGAGCAGCTGGAGCGCAGCCGCGACGGCTCGATCCGCGCGGTGCGGGTCGCCGCCAGCGACGGCAGGGTGGCCCTGAAGACCGACACCGATCCGGAGCGCGACCCGAGGGTGCCGATCTGGGCCGCCAGCCGCAACGCGGACCTGCTGGCCGAGGCGGTGGGTCGCCCGGTGGAAATCGGCGAGTGAGCGCACTCCCGCTGGTGCTGCTGGCCGGGTGGAGCGCGGTCGCCGTGGCGCTCCCGGCGATCCGGCTCGAGCTGGGCGCCTCCGCGACGGGCGTGCAGGTGCTGCTGCTCGCCCTCCTCGTGCCCGCCGCAGCCCTCCTTGTCCCGGCCGGGCGGCTCGGCCGGCGGCCCGCGCTGGTGGCCGGGGGCCTGCTGCTCGCCGCCGGTGGGATCGCGGGCGCTCTGGCCGGCTCCATCGCCGTGCTGATCGGGGCCGGCGTGCTCCTGGGATTGGGCGCGGGGGCCTTGCTGGCGCACTCGGCGGCGCTCGGGTCGCCCGCTCTGCAGGCCGCCGCGTGCGGGCTGGCCCTCAGCGCGGGGCCGCTGGCCGGGGGATTCCTGGTCGACGCCGTGGGCTGGCGCTGGGTCTTCTGGCTGGCCCTGCCGGCCGCCGCTCTCGCGGCGCTACTGGCCCTCGCAGCGCCTCACCCGGCCGGCCGCCGGCCCGCGGGGAACGCCGTGGCGGCCTGCGGGCTGCTTGGCGCGTACGGGGTCATGGCGCTGCTCGTCCCCCAGTACGGCCAGTTCGTCCTGGAGCACTCGGCACGGGACGCCGCCCTGCTACTCCTGCCCGCCGGCGTGGCGCTGCTCGCGCTGTCGTTCCCCGCGGCCTGGCTTGGGGGACGAGTGGGCGCACGCCCGCTGCTGATCGGCGGGCTGGCCTGTGCCGCCTGCGGCATGCTGGCGGTCGGCTTCGTCGACGCCGACACAGGGCTCCGGGCTCTGCTGCCCGGCGTACTGCTCCTGGGCGCCGGGCTCGGGCTAGTGCTGCCGCAGGTCCTCGACGGCGCGGCTTGGAACGGCGCCCTGGTGCTGGCCGGCAGCGCTCTGGTGCTGCTCGCGGGCGGCTGGCTCGCCGAGGCCGTGGAGTCCGGCCGCCGCGACGGCGGCGCCTCCTTCGACGCGGCCGTGAGCGACGGGCTCGCGGCCGCGGGCTGGATGCTGACGGCGGTCCTGGTGCTGTGCGCCGTGCTGGCGGCGCTGCCTCAGGCGAAGCTCGTCTCCAGCACCCCCAGCTGAGGGGAGAAGACCTCCGTCCGGTCCCCCGGGCGCAGCCACACCTCCGGGTCGCGGTGCATGCCCACGCCGGACGGCGTCCCGGTGGCGACCAGGTCGCCGGGGTCGAGGGTCATCAGCTGGGAGAGTTGGGCCACCAGCGCCGGCACCGAATGCACGAGGTCGGCGGTGGAGCTCTCCTGCATGGTCTGGCCGTTGAGGGTGAGGCCGATCCCGATCGCGTCGGGAGGACCGGCTTCGTCGGGGGTAACGAGCGCGGGGCCGCAGGGAGCCGCGCCGTCGAAGACCTTGCCCGGCATCCACTGCGGCGTCCTGAACTGGTAGTCGCGGGCCGAGAGGTCATTGAAGAGCGTGTAGCCGGCCACGTGATCGAGCGCGTCTGCCTCGGACACACCGCGGGCGCGCGTGCCGATCACGAACGCCACCTCGGCCTCGTAGTCGACGTTGTCGGACCAGGGCGGCAGCTTCACTGTCGCGCCCGAACCCGCCAGCGCGTTCGCGAACTTGGCGAAGACGGCGGGCGTCTCCGGCGCCTCCGTGCCCAGCTCCTCGGCGTGGGCCCGGTAGTTGAGACCGATACAGACGATCTTGCCCGGCCTGGTCACGGGCGGTAGCAGCGTCACGTCGTCGAGGGATACCGACTCGCCGCTGGTCTCCAGGCCGTCGAGCCGCCCATCGGCCAGCAGCTGCTCCAGCGAGCGCCCCCCGGCAACCGGCTCCACGCGGCCTTCGCGCAGCAACGCGGCCCGCGGCCCTCCACCGGCGTCGAAGCTGACCAACCTCATCGCGGCGCACACCCTACGCGTACAGTCAGGCGAGTGGCCAAAGAGCTTCCAACCGGACGCATTCGCCGGGCCGCCAAGGTCGGCCGGCTGGCCGGCGGGCAGACCGCCCGCGGCTACGCGACCAAGGCCGCCAACCTGACGCGGGACGAGGAGGCGCGGCACGCCGCCGCCGAACGGCGGCAGATGGAGGCCGCCGAGCAGATCTTCGAGGTGCTCGGGCAAATGAAGGGCGCGGCCATGAAGGTCGGACAGGTGGCGTCGTTCATGGACACCGGGGCCTTCACGCCCGAGTTCCGTGAGCGCATCCAGGCCAAGCTCGCGGAGCTCAGGGACGCCGCGCCGCGCGTGCCCTTCGAGAAGATGCGCAAGCTCGTCGAGGACGACCTCGGCGAGCCGCTCGAAGGGACGTTCACCCACTTCGGCGAAGACGCGGTGGCGGCGGCCTCGATCGGCCAGGTCTACCGGGCCCGGCTGCCCGACGGCCGCGACGTGGCGGTGAAGGTGCAGTACCCCGGCGTGGCTCAGGCCGTGCGGGCCGACCTGCAGAACCTGGGCCTGATCATGCGGGTGGCCAAGCGCATCGCCCCGGGGATGGATGTCAAGGCGATGACGCGCGAGATCCGCGAGCGCCTGACCGACGAGCTGGACTACGAGCACGAGGCCCAGCAGCACCGGGCGTTCGCCCGCACGTGGCGCGGCCACCCCTTCATCTACGTGCCCCCGGTGGTCACCGACCTCTGCAGCGAGCACGTGCTGGTCACGGAGTGGGTCGACGGCGCCGGGTTCGAGGAGATCAAGGAGATGGACCGCGCGACCCGTGACCGCTTCGGCGAGATCGTGTTCCGCTTCTTCTTCGGCGCGCTCTACCGCAACGGCCATTTCTCGGGCGACCCCCACCCCGGCAACTACCGCCTGATGAGCGACGGACGGGTGGCCTTCATGGACTTCGGCATGACCAAGCGGGTGGCCCGGGAGGACCTCGACGCCGAGGTGGCGGCCATTGGCGCCGCCATGGACGGCGACGCGGCCGAGCTCCATCGCCGGCTCGGCGCGATGGGCTTCTTCGACCCCGGCGACGAGCAGGTCTCCCCCGAGGCGGTGTTCGACCACTTCCACGACGTCACCGCCTGGTACATCGAGGACGGCGAGGTCACGGTCGACCGCGAGCTGGTGGCACAGATCATGGTGGACTTCGGCGATCCGCGCTCGCGGCACTGGCCGCTGATGAAGCGTGAGACCATGCCGCCGCAGTCGATGCTGGCGCGGCGCATGGAGGCGCTCACGCTCGCGGTTCTCGGGCAGCTCGAGGCCACGGCCAACTGGCACCGGATCGCTCGCGAGTGGCTGTTCGGCGACCCGGCCTCGACCGAGCTCGGCGCGGCCGAGGAGCCCTTCCACCTGCGCGCCGCCGCATAGCATCAGGGCATCGACGAGTCGAGCGCCCTCGAGCAGCTGAAGCAAGCCGATCCGGTGCTGGCGGCGCTGATCGACCGCTACGAGGACCCCGACGGCGTCCGGGCCCGTCGCGGCCGGCGCCCCGGCGACGCCTACGGAGCCCTGGTGCGGGCCATAGTGGGGCAGCAGCTCTCGGCAAGGGCCGCCCGCACCATCTACGAGCGGCTGATCGGGCTCTTCGGCGACCGCACGCCCACGCCACGGGAACTGCTCGACACGGATCCCGACGTTCTGCGTGGCGCCGGGCTCTCAGGAGCGAAGGTCGCCTTTCTGCGCGACCTGGCCGAGCACATCGAGGACGGCGACCTGGACCTCGAGCGCCTGCCGGAGCTTCCCGACGACGAGGTGTTCGAGCAGCTGGTCCAGGTGAAGGGCCTGGGTCCCTGGACCGTGGACATGTTCTTGCTGTTCCATCT
This sequence comes from uncultured Thermoleophilaceae bacterium, assembly GCA_963821275.1. Classification (GTDB taxonomy): domain Bacteria; phylum Actinomycetota; class Thermoleophilia; order Solirubrobacterales; family Thermoleophilaceae; genus JACVRW01. The sequence goes on along the minus strand of CAWGDF010000008.1, from coordinate 142,210 downwards.
GGGCCGGCCCGACGTGCTTCCGGTCGGCGACCTCGGCATCAAGCGGGCGGTGCAGGCGGAGTACGGCCTAGAGGAGCTGCCCGACCCTGCCGAGCTCGAGCGGATCGCCGAGCCCTGGCGGCCGCACCGCTCCCTGGCCTGCCTCTATCTCTGGCGCTCGCTGGACAACACGCCGGCCTAGGGCCGGGCCTCGGCTAGACGGAGGCGCCGCAGCTGGGCTCTTCCTCCGCCACGCGGAAGGACGAGCCGCAGCCGCAGGAGGCGACCACGTTGGGGTTGGTGACCTCGAACCCCGAGCCCTGGAAGCTCTCGGTGAAGTCCACGGTGGAGCCGTCCACGTACTGCAGGCTGGCCGGGTCCACGAGCACGCGGATGCCGGCGGCGTCGAACACGTGGTCGTCATCCCGCTTCTCGTCCAGCGCCAGCGCGTACTGGAAGCCCGAGCAGCCGCCGCCGCGCACGCCCACGCGGAGGCCCACGTCGCCCTCGGGGTTCTGGCCGGCGATGAACTCCTCTACCTTGCGGGCAGCGATGTCGGTGAGAATGACCATCGCCCACCATTGTATCTGCGCCAGCGTCGGTACCCTCCCTGACAGTCATGCCCAGCGAAGACGACCTCAAGGAGCGCATCGAGCAGGCGCTGCCCGGAGCCCGGGTGGCGGTGGAGGACCTCACCGGCGGTGGAGACCACTTCCGGGCCGAGGTCGTGTCCGAGCGCTTCGACGGCCTCTCGCGCCTGCAGCAGCACAAGCTGATCTACGACGTCTTCGGCGACGAGGTCGGCGGACCCATCCACGCGCTTTCGATCAAGACCTCGACCCCCGGAGACGGACGATGACCAACGAAGAGATCCGCGCCTTCATCGAGAACGCAATCGAGGAGAACCAGGTGATGCTCTTCATGAAGGGCACACCCAACCAGCCCGCCTGCGGCTTCTCGGCCCGCACGGCCGGGGCTCTCAACACGCTCGGCGTTCAGTACGCGGCCCTGGACATCCTGCCCGACCCGCGAATCCGCGAGGAGCTCTCGGGCCTGTCCGGCTGGCCCACGATCCCCCAGCTGTTCGTCAAGGGCGAGCTCATCGGGGGCTCGGACATCGTGATGGAGATGTTCGAGTCCGGTGAGCTGGCGCAGACGCTGGGCGTGGAGCAGCCCGAGGCGACCGAGGCCGAGGAGCCGCAGCCCCAGCCGCAGAAGCGCCCGATCGGGCTCGAGAACCGGCTGAACTGAGGGCGCTCAGGGCCGCCGGCGCTTGTTCAGGGTCTGGCGGCCCTTCTCGGCGTACTCGCGCGCCTGTTGCTTGTAGCGCTCCTTCTGCTCGGGCGACAGCGCCTGCCAGCGCTCCCAGGCCATGAGCACGAAGGGCCAGGCCTTGCGCACGCCGCGGGCGGCGCGGGCGCCGCGTCCGCCGCCTACCTGCTTTCGCTGATCTCCAGCCATTCCAGGTACTCCAGTATCCGGTGTGAGTCGTGCACTACCTCGTCCTGATGCACCAGCACCGGTACCCAGCGCTGACCGGTCAGATACTCGACCTCAGGACGGTCCCTCTTCAGGTAAGGCACACGCACTTCGTCGAACTCGATGCCGAGCGAGCGTAGCCTGCGGGCCACCTTCCCGCAGCGGCAAACCAGGTCAGTGGGAGCCTTGCAGCGGTACAGCGTGGCCACCGGGCTGAGAGTAGCTACGAAGCGGTTCGGCGCAACAGCGCCAGCGTCTCGCCGGCGGCGCCCGCTGCGAGCCCCAGCGCGCGGTAGTGAAGCGGCTGTGAGCGCCGCGTCCGCACCAGCCGCTCGTGCTCGCGCTCGGTGTGCCAGGCCACCGTGGCCTCGAGCGTCTCCTCGTGCGGCCGGGCCCGCCAGCCCAGCTCCCGGCGAGCCTTGGTCGAGCGGTAGGTCCACCACTGGCTCGCCGCCCGCACCTCGAGCGGGGTGAGCGGCCCCCCGCGGCCACTGGCGGCCAGCACCGTGGCGGCGAGCGCGGCCGCTCGGCCGGGGAGCCTCAGCGGCGGCTCCACCCCGGAGAGGCGCCCGAGGTCCGCGAACAGGCGCTCGAAGGTGAAGTTGCGCCCGCCGAGGATGTAGCGCTCGCCGACCTTCCCGCGGGCGTCGGCCAGCAGGTGCCCCTCCGCGACGTCACGAACGTCCACGATGCTCGCCGCGCCATCGGTGTACACCGGGACCCGGCCCAGGATGAAGCTACGCACCAGGCGCGTCGAGGCCAGGTGCACGTCGCCCGCCCCGAAGCACACGGCCGGGTTGACGCACACGAGCGGCAGGCCGCGCGCGGCGAGACGCAGCGCCTCCACCTCTGCCTCGTGCACCGAGTTCACATAAGGGATCCCCAGCCGGCCGGCGGTGAAGAGCTGATTCTCGTCGGCGGCCTTCCCCGGCTCCGCCGGTCCCACCGCCGCGGCGCTCGAGGTGAGGACCACCCGCTCCACCTCCGCCCTCAGGCTCTCCTCGAGCACCGTCTTCGTGCCCCGCACGTTCACGTCGAACAGCAGCTCGCTGTCCTCGGCCCTGACCGACGTCAGACCGGCGCAGTGAAAGACCCGCTCGGTCCCCTTGAGCGCCCGCCGCAGCGAGCGCCGGTCCCTGATCTCGCAGCGAACGCGCTCGCAGTCGAGCTCCGCGATCGCCTCGTCGGCCGAGCCCGCCTGGACGGCGAGGCGAACCTCATCGCCACGCTCTACCGCGAGCCGCGCGACATGGGAGCCGATGAAGCCGGTGGCGCCGGTGACCAGAACGCGGGCCATGGGCCGACGATAGCCCCCAAGCGTGGTGGCGGAAACCTGCAACCGGCCCTATAGGCTCCCGCGCGCATGAGCAGCGTCGTCGTGGTGACCGACAGCACCGCATCACTGCCACCGGAGCTCGTCGAACGTCACGGCATTCGGGTGGTCCCCCTGTACGTGGTGTTCGGGGGGGATCGGCCTGTTCCCGAGAACGAGATCACCGACTATCCGGCCTTCTTCGAGGAGCTGCGCACGGCGGAGAAGCTGCCCACCACGTCGCAGCCCTCGGTGGGCGACTTCAACTCGACCTTCGAGCCGCTGCTGGCGGAGGGCCACGAGATCGTCTCGGTGCACATCTCCGGGGGCCTGTCGGGCACGCCCGAGGCCGCCCGCCAGGCCAAGGCGGCGCTCGAGCGCGACGGCGGCGGCGGGGAGCGCATCGAGGTCGTGGACTCGATGACCGCCGCCGGCGGCCTGGGCTTCATGGCCCTCGCCGCGGCCCACGCGGCGGCGCAGGGCGCAAACCGCTCCGAGGTGGCCGCGCGGGTGGCCGAGGCCCGCGGCGAGCTGAAGATGTGGTTCGCGGTCGACACCCTCGAGTTCCTGCGGCGCGGCGGGCGCATTGGGGCGGCGAGCGCGTGGATCGGCTCGACGCTCAAGGTCAAGCCGATTCTCACCGTCGAGAACGAGATGGTCCCGGTGGAGCGGGTGCGCACCGCCGGCCGGGCCTTCGAGCGGCTCGTCGACTACGCCTCCCAGCGCCACGAATCCGGCGCCGACGCCTGGTCGGCCCAGCACATCAACGCGCCCGACCAGTGCGCGCGGCTCGTGGAGCGGGGCACCGAGGTCTTCGGCCGGCCACCTCACCTGGTGAGCGAGATCGGCCCCGTGCTGGCGGCCCACACGGGGCCGGGGCTGCTGGGGCTCGGGGCCCTGCCCAGCCGCTTCGTGGAGTAGGAGCCTCCGGCTACGGGGCGAATACCGTCCCGTGTACTCCGCGCGAATGATCGTGCGGATCGTCCTGATCGTCGTCGCGGTCGCGATCTGCCTCTACCTGGTCTACCTGGTGCGACGACCGCTGCTCTGGCTCTTGATCGCGATCTTCATCGCGGCGGCGCTGTCGGGCCCGGTGAACGTCCTGGCCCGGCGGATGCGGCGCGGCATTGCCGTGGCCATCGTGCTCGTGGGGCTCCTCGCCCTGCCGCTGCTGCTGATCGCCCTGCTGGTGCCGCCGATCATCACCGAGGGCGACCGCTTCGCCCAGAACCTGCCGGCCTACTCCCGCGACGTGACTGAGTTCGTCCGGGAGAACCGGCGGCTGCGTGAGCTCAACCGCGATTACGACATCACTTCGAAGCTGGAGGAGGAGGCCGGCAAGCTGCCCGACAAGCTCGGCGGCGCCGCGGGGGCCCTGCGCGACGTGGGCATCGGGATCGTCAACTCCCTCTTCGCTCTCGTCACGATCCTGGTGCTCACCGCGTTTCTGCTGGCCAACGGTCGCGCGTGGACCGACCGAATACTGACCACCCGCCCCGAGGAGGAGCGGGAGCGATTGCGCCGCTCGCTCGACCACATGGCCAGCGCGGTGGGCGGCTACATGGCCGGAGCGCTGACGATCGCCGTGATCGCGGGAGTGACCTCCTACATCGTCCTCACGATCCTGGGCGTCCCCTTCAGGGCGCCCCTGGCCGTGATCGCCGGGCTGTTCTCCCTGATCCCGCTCATCGGCGCGACGATCGCCGCCGTTCTGATCGCGGTGGTCACGCTCTTCGAGAACTTCCCCACCGCCACGATCGTCTGGGTGGTGTGGGCGATCGTCTACCAGCAGTTCGAGAACCACGTGATCCAGCCGCAGATCCAGAAGCGCACCGTTCACGTGCAACCGTTCATCACGATCGTCGCCGTGCTGTTCGGCGCGTCGCTGCTCGGGGTGCTCGGGGCGCTCGTGGCCATCCCGGTCGCAGCCTCGATCCAGATCCTGATCCGCGAGTACGTGGACCTGCGCACGATGTCGATCAAGCCTCCCGAGGACGACTCCCCACCTGACCAGACGCCGCCCGCGGTCGATCCGGCGCCCGCGTAGCCTCTGAGCATGGCTCCGGCCGCGCTCGCCCGCCAGGGACTGCTGCTCGCGGTCACGGGCGTGTCGCTCTATCTGCTCGCGCCCGCGCTGCTCGAGGTCTTCGGAGCGTTCGACCAGCTCGGCGACATCGACCCGCTCTGGTTCGTGGCGATGCTGGCGCTGCAGGTGGGCAGCTACGCCTCCATGTGGTGGGTGCAGCGCCTGGCGCTGCGGGTGGACCGCTGGGGACCGGTGATCACGTCCCAGCTCGCCTCCAACGCCTTCGGCCGGATCGTGCCGGGCGGCGTGGCCGCCGCCGGCGCGATGCAGTACGCGATGCTCGCCCGCGGCGGGGTTCCGGGGGCTGCGGCGGCCTCGGGCATGACCGCCTCGTCGATCCTTGTCTTCGGCACGCTGCTGGCGCTGCCGTTGCTGGCGGTGCCGGCCGTAGTCGGCGGCACCGCCGTGGACCCCAACCTCGTGCACGCCGCCATCGCGGGCGCAGTCGTGTTCGTGGCCATGTTCTGCGTCGGCGCCGCCTGCATCGTCTGGGACCGCCCGCTGCAGGTGATCGGGCGCGCGGCGCAGGCGGTGCGCAATCGCGTGCTGCGCAGGCGTGAGCCGCTCACCCACCTGCCGGAGCGGTTGATCTCCGAGCGCGACGTGGTCCTCGACGTGCTGGGGCGCCAGTGGTGGAAGGCGCTGCTGGCCGCCGGCGGGCGCTGGGTGCTCGACTACCTCACGCTGCTGGCAGCCCTCTACGCCGTCGGGTCCGAGCCGCGGGCCTCACTGGTGCTGCTCGCGTTCTTCGCGGCCCAGCTGCTGGGCACCCTCCCGCTCACGCCGGGAGGGCTGGGGTTCGTGGAGGCCGGCCTGACGGGAACGCTCGCGCTGGCCGGGGTGGGCGCCGGCGCCGCCGTGGTGGCCACGCTCGCCTACCGCCTGGTGTCGTTCTGGCTGCCGATCCCGGCCGGCGCCGTGGCGGCGATCGTGCACCGGCGGCTCTACGGGCAGCTCGACGAGGCCGCCGCCATGAAGCAGGTGGAGAGCCGGGCGGGCTGAGGCGAGGCCCCCGGTCGCCGACGGCCGCCCGCACGGCCGCCGGCGCCGGAAGTTTGTGAGGGCCTCTCCGCTTGCGTCTAGGCCGGCAGCGGCTCCAGCCCGAACTCGGTGCGGAACTCGTTGGTGTCGTGGAGACGCGGGAACGGCTTGTCCGGCGCCTCGACACCGAGCGCGTCGGCCAGCGGCTCCCAGCCGTCCACGCCCAGCTCCCAGACGATCAGGCGCTCGGCCGGCAGCGTGCGCTTGATGGTCTCGATGCGGTCGTAGTACATCTGCCGCGTCCACTCCTTGTCCTCGAAGCGGCCCTGGAAGTCGCCCTGCCAGATGAGCTTCTCGATCGCGACCCACAGCTCGGGCGACGGGCCCTCGCGGCTTGCGTCCTCGGGCAGCTCGCCCGCCATCGCGGCCTGCTTGACCGCGAGGATGGTGTTCTGGCAACTCTTGTAGAAGCCGTCGAAGTCACGGTAGTTCAGGAGCACGGGCACGTCTTCGAAATGCTCGACGAGCTGCTCCCAGCGTGAGCACGCCGGCCAGTCGACCGTCGTCCCCCAGCCCTCGAACACCTCGTCCCAATCGACCGGCTCCTTGTCGGCGATCTTGCTCCAGTAGGGCAGGTCGCGGTCGCGGTTCTCGCCGATGATCAGGTCGATCATGTGGAAGCAGGGCTCGCCCGTCAGTTCCTCGAGCGCGGCCTTCAGCGACATGGTGCCGCTTCGGCCGAAGCCCACTCCGATCATCCTCATTTGGTTCCCCCTTGTGCGTTGACCGGCCGGAAATCTAGCGCCGGGTGACGATCGACAGGGTGGCGGCCACCCCGCCGCCGATCACGAAGCCGGCCACCGCGGCGCCTATCAGGGCGGCCTTGCGGTTGCGGCGCAGGTGACCGCGCCAGTCCGCCAGCTCGTCCACCTTCGAGCGCAGGTCGTTCACCGAGAAGGCCAGCTCCCGGCGGGTCTCCTCGATCGACTGCTTGATCATCTCCGGGCTGCGGACGCCGTTCGCCATCAGGCCTTCACCTCGTCTCCCTTTTCGAGCGTCCGCTCGACCTGGTCGCGTTGAATCGTCTGAGCCTCGAGCTCGGCTCGAGTCGCCTTCGCCTGCTCGATGGCGAGGTCGGGCGTGGGCGGAGCGCCGCTCTGGAACAGGCGGTAGGCGATGTAGCCGGCGATAGCGGCGAGGATCGTCAGCACGGCGAACATGATCAGGAAGCCGGGCCAGATGGAGTCCCAGCCGAAGAGGTCGTCGAGCAGCCAGGCCAGGCCGTGGAAGAGCATCGTGATGGCGAAGACGAGGAAGACGCCGGCCGCGGCGGCGATGCCCGCCCCCTTGCCCAGCTTCGACACCTTGGTGGTGACCTCGGCCTTGGCGAGCTCGATCTCCTCGCGGACCAGCAGCGAGGCCTTGTCGGAGACTTCCGCGACGATGTCGCCGAGCGTCTTGTCGGCGTTGTCGCGGGGAGGTAGGCCGCCCGTGCTCACTTCGCCAGCCACCTGAGGATCAGGGCCAGCAGGAGACCGCCGGCAAAGGCGCCGCCCACGAAGGCCTCGGGGCGCTCGTCGTAGGCATCGCTGTCGCTGCCGACGCTGGCCGGGGACTCGCCGAGCGGTCGCCCGCCGGGAGCGCCCTGGTTGACCGGCTCGTCGCCGGTGGCCTGCGGGGGCTCGGCGGCCATCAGTCGACCGGCGGGTCCTCCTTGAAGACCCGCACCCAGATCTCGGTGGCGATCCGGTAGGTCACCGTGGAGCTGACCGCGCCCACCCCTGCCAGAAGGCCGGTCCAGAGAAGCTTCTTGACCACATCGTTCATCTGCAGCGCGAGATTCAAGCAGACGCCGCGGGGGCGCCCCGGCCCGCCGACTCGAGCCCGCCGCATATGGCCTCCACCACGAGGCCCTTGGCGCGCTCGTACTCCTCGTCCGTGCTCGGCAACACCTCGAAGATCCAGCCGGTGAGGAGCTGCTCGATCGCGCCGTAGAAGCACATCGCGGCGAACTCGGCCGGGATGTCCGACTTGAAGGATCCCTCCGCACGGGCCGTCTCGACGATGTCGGCGATGCCATCGTAGGCCTCCCGGATTCGCTCGAGGTGCAGGCGGCCGAACGAGTTCGCGGCCCGCGTGACCTCGACGATGATCACCTTCATCAGATCGGGGTCGTGGCGGTAGGACTCGATGATGAAGCCGGCGACCTCGTGGAGCTTCTCGCGGGCAGGCAGGTCGCGAGAGTCGATCTCCGCGATGGCGTCGAGCATCACCTGCCAGCGCTCGAGGAAGAGGGTGTTGAGGATCTCCTCCTTCGAGTCGAAGTAGTGGTAGACGAGGCCGTAGGCTACGCCCGCCTCGTCGGCCACGTCGGACACCCGGCAGTGGTGGAAGCCGTCCCGGGCGAAGACGCGCACGGCGGCGTCCAGGATCAGCCGCCGCTTGTCCGCCGCTGTCGTCCGGGAGGCGGTGGCCATCAGCTACGCGCCTCCTCGAGCTGCGGCCAGTGGTAGGCCTGCGCCATGCGGTTCGCCAGGCTGGGAAGCTTCTCCCGCACTTCGTCCTGGCGCCCGAGATCGAGGTCGGCGGCGATGAAGGACTCCTCCAGCGGGCCCTCGACCGAGTCGGGCGCGCGGGCTAGCACCTCGCCCCACGGATCGACGATCACCGAGCCGCCGTAGCTCTCCTTGTCCTCCGGGTGCAGTCCGATCTGGTTGGAGGCCACCACGAAGGCCTGGTTCTCGATCGCCCGCGCCCGGATCAGGATCTCCCAGTGGGCCTGGCCCGTGAACTTCGTGAAGGCCGCCGGGAGCGTAACCACGCGCGCTCCCCGGACCGCCAGGATGCGGTAGAGCTCGGGGAAGCGCAGGTCGTAGCAGACGGTGAGGCCGAGCGGGAGCCCTGTTTGGGTCTCGGACAGGACGATCTCCTCGCCCGGCTCCTCGGCCTCGGATTCGCGGTAGACCTGGCCGCCCACCTCCACGTCGAACATGTGGATCTTGCGGTAGACGGCGCGCAGCTCTCCGTCGGGGCCGACGTGGACGCTGGTGTTCGAGAGCTTCTCGCGCCCCTCGCGGCGCTCGGTGATCGACCCGGCCACGAGGTCGATCCCCAGCTCGCGGGCGGCCTCGCGCGCCCAGCCGATGGTGGGGCCGTCGAGCGTCTCCGCCCCGCGCAGGTATACCTCGGGCCCGCCGAGCAGGTTGAACTTCTCGGGCAGCACCACCAGGTCGGCGCCGTCGGCGGCGGCGGCTCGGGTGAGCCGGTCCGCAGCTTCGAGGTTGCGCTCCTTGTTGTCGTCCGAAGTGAGCTGAACGGCTGCTGCGCGCAAGGTCCTCCCCCCTCGCGTTGACTGACCAGTCAATCTGCAGTGTACTGCGCCGGTGGATGCGCTTCCCGTGCGTGGCCCGGCCGTGCGTGAGCTCGGGCTCCCGTTGCCCCCCGCCCGCATGCGCCCGCTGCGGTCCCTGCGGCCGCTGAAGCGCTGGCGCTACGTGGCCGTGTACCGGCCCGAGCTGATGCTCTGTGTGGCCCACGCGCGCGTGGCGGGAGTCCCTCGGCGCTGGTGGGCGCTGGCCGAGCCCGACGGAGCGTTGCACGAGGGCTCGCGCGGCGTGGAGCTGGCGCCCGGTCGCGCACGGGTGCGAAACGGTGAGGCCGAGATCGACGTCGAGCTCGACGAGGGTCCCGGCGTGGAGGTGGTCTCCCGCCACGGCCGCTCCTATATCTGGACGCGCAAGCAGGCCGGTATTCCGGCGCGGGCCCAGGTGCGGATCGCCGGTCGCACATGGAAGCTCGCGGGCGACGAGGGCTTCGTCGACGACTCCGCCGGTTATCACGCCCGGCGCACCCGCTGGCGCTGGTCTGCCGGAGTGGGCCGGGGAGAGTCGGGGGAGCAGCTGGCGTGGAACCTCGTGGAGGGAGTGCACGACGCCACGGAGGCCAGCGAGCGGACGGTGTGGGTCGACGGCCGCCCCCGCGAGGCCGAGCCGCAGCGCTTCGCCGGCGACCTGTCGGCCGTGGGCGGTCTTCGCTTCGAGCCCTGGAGCGAGCGGACCGAGAACACCAACCGGCTGGTCCTCCGAAGCGAGTACCGCCAGCCCTTCGGGACCTTCTCCGGCGAGCTGCCGGGGGGAATACGCCTGGCCGCCGGGTACGGTGTCATGGAATGGCACGACGTCCTGTGGTGACGCCGGGGCGGCGTTCGGCGGGGATCTACTGGCGCCGGCGGATCGCGGCCCTGGCCGCTCTGGCCGTGGCCCTGCTCGCCGTTGTGCTGGTCGTGCGGAGCCTGGCCGGCGGCGACGACGGCGGCAGCAACGGCGCTGGCGGCTCAGCGGACAGCGGGGACGAGGAGGCGGCGGAGAAGCCCACCGTGCGCTTTACGGTGGCCGCCAGCGGCGACCTGTTGATCCACAGCCCCGTCTTCTACCGGGCGCTCGAGTACGGCGGCGGGGCCCGTTACGACTTCCGCCCGATGCTGACCGACGTGCGGCGCATCGTGCGGCAGGCCGACCTCGGCATCTGCCACCTCGAGGTGCCACTCACCGCCGGCACGCCCACCGGCTTTCCGGCCTTCCAGGCCCCCGCTTCGCTCGCCGACGCGATCAAGTGGACGGGCTGGGACGCCTGCAGCACGGCCTCCAACCACTCGCAGGACGCCGGGCCGGACGGCGTCCCCTTCACGCTGCGCCAGCTCGACCGGCGACAGATCAAGCACTCCGGCACCAACATGTCGGCCCAGGCGCCGCGGGCGGCGGTCATGCGCGTGAAGGGAGTCGAGGTCGCCTTCCTCGCCTACGTATCGAACGAGGTCCCCGGCATCCCGCCGCCTCCCAACGACTGGACGTTGAACTTCGCCGAGGCGGAGCGCATCCTCGCCGACGCCAAGGCCGCCCGCCGCGCCGGAGCGGACGCGGTGATCGTGAGCCTGCACTGGGGCATCGAGTACCAGGCCGCGCCCAGCGAGATCCAGCTCCAGCTGGCCCGGCGCCTGACCAAGTCGCCCGACGTGACCGCGCTGATCGGCCAGCACGTGCACGTGGTGCAGCCCATACGGCGCATCAACGGCAAGCCGGTGGTCTTCGGCGAGGGCAACCTGCTCTCCAACCAGACGGCGGCCTGCTGCCCGGCGGAGTCCCAGGACGGCCTCGTCGCGTTGCTCGAGTTCCGCTCCGGGCCCGGCGGGACGCGCGTCGAACGGGTGCGCTACATCCCCACCTGGGTCCAGCAGCCCGAGTACCGCGTGGTCCGGGCGCCGCCCGAGTCCTACCAGCGCACGGTGGCCACGGTGGGGCAGCGCCCGGGGATCGCGCCGGTCGGCGAGGGCGGCTGAATGCTCGCCGCCGTCGCCGCCGTGGTTGTGGCCGCCGCGGGACTGCAGGGCGGCGCGGGCCCGGCGCCTCCGCCGGCCGAGCCGGTGCGCCTGACCATCGCCGCCAGTGGCGACTTCCTGGTGCACTCGCCCGTGTTCGACCGGGCGCTCGCCAACGGGGGCGGGCGCTACGACTTCGCCCCGATGTTCGAGGGTGTCCGGCGCTGGATCGAGGGCTCGGACCTCGCGGTCTGCCACGTCGAGACCCCGATGCAGGCCGGTCCGCCGACGGGCTACCCCTTGTTCCGGACGCCGCCCGCGCTGGCCCGGGCCATCCGCTCGACGGGCTGGGACGTCTGCAGCACGGCCTCCAACCACTCGCTCGACCAGGGCCAGGCCGGGATCGACTCGACCCTGCGTGCCCTGCGCCGTGCCGGGGTGGCCCACGACGGCAGCGCCAGCTCCCCGCGCGGGGCGCGGCGCTTCCCGATCCTGGAGGCGCGGGGAGTGCGCGTCGCCCTGCTCAGCTACACCGCGGTCTCCAACGGCCAGGTGGTGCCCCATCCCTGGTCGGTGAACTTCGCCTCGGCGCGGCGCATCCTGGCCGACGCCCGCGCCGCCCGCGAGGCCGGTGCGCACGCGGTACTGGTGGCCCTGCACTGGGGGGCGGAGTATCAGCACGCGATCACGCCGCAGCAGCGATCGCTGGCCCGGCGGCTCGCCCGCTCGCCGGCAATCACCGCGATCGTCGGCCAGCACGCCCACGTGGTGCAGCCGATCCGGCGGGTCAACGGCAAGATCGTCGTGTTCGGCGAGGGCAACCTGGTCTCGAACCAGTCGTCGGCCTGCTGCCCGGCGGCCTCCCAGGACGGGTTGATCGCGCTGCTCGACCTCGAGTACGCCGGGGGCAACGCCCGCGTCGAGCGGGCTTCGTATGTGCCGGTCTGGGTGCGCCGGCCCGACTATGCGGTTGTGCCGGCGCCGGCCTTCTCCCGGCGCCGGACCATCGGGGTCGTGGGACGCCGCAGCTACCTCCGGCCGGTTACGCCCTCGCCGTAGGGACGAAGATGCGCCAACCGCTTTGGCGCGCCCCCTCGTAGACGCTGCGACCCGATCCAGACCGGAGGTTTGCAGCATGAAACGTCAAGAAACGGTGCGCATCCGGCCGAGCCGGATGCTTCCGCGAGGCAAAGTTGCGCTGACCCTGGCCGCGGCGGGAGCGCTCGCAGTCGTCGGCGCCCCCACGGCCACCGCTCACAGCGGGAACGCCGTGAAGCTCAGGAAGGCGGGCGACACTCGTCTCACCCTCGCCCGCAGCGCGGCCAACGCGCTGGGATCGCTGGGTGTCTCGGTGGCGCCGATCAAGCCGTCGAAGTTCAATCGAAGGGGCGCCGTGAGGTTCCCCATCACAGGGGGTGAGATCGACCCCAGCACCGCGGCGGGCGTGATCAACCACTCGGGCGGCCTGCGCCTCTCGGCCCACGGCACCGTGGTGCGGCTGCGGAACTTCCGCATCCGGGGCACGACGCTCTCGGCCGCCGTGGGTGGCGACCGGGTGCCGATCATCAGGCTCGGCCTCGGCAACGCCAGGATCACGCGCCCGGGCCTCGGCACCAAGGTGTCGAACGTCGCGGTCCGCCTCAACAGGTCCGGGGCGAGCGCGCTGAACGCCGCCTTCGGCACGAAGGCCCTGCAGGCGGGCTTCCGCCTCGGCACGGCCGTGGTCGACGCCAAGCCGGCGCAGCTCATCCTGGAGGGCGGAAACACCACGTTCACCCCGGACGCCGGCACGGTCGGCGTGCTCACCGGCGCCGGGATCACTCCCGGTCTGGTGCCTCCGGCGGCGGCGAACACGGCCGGCGCGTTCGCGTTCCCGATCACGAAGTCGAAGGTCCGCGTGAACCTCGTGCCGAGGGACGATCAAGCACAGCGGCGGCATCTCGCTCACCCAGGGCGCCACGGTGGCGACGCTGACCAACTTCGACATCAGGCTGGGCGCGGAGCCGACCCTGGCCGCGAACGTGGCCGGCGGGTCGGACAAGGTCGACATCCTCAACCTCGACCTCAGTGACGCCAGGACCCGCGTGCGCGGCCTGCGCGTCCGGGTGAGCGGCGTGGTCGCCAAGATCAACAAGGCGGCCTCGGACACGCTCACCTCGGTGTTCGGCCTGCCGGCGACCGAAGGGGCCACTCTCGGCACCGCCGTGGTGGCGGCGAAGGTCCGGTAGGCAGGCGGGGGTTAGGCGCCTTTTGCCGCGAGATGACGACATAAGGCGCCGCACCCCCGCCCGGCCACCGGGGAGCTCGTCGGTCTAAGGCCCCCATGGTGCCCCGTCGTTCGCCCCGAGACGGCAGGGGATCGCGAGGCGATCCGGCGCCTGAACGAGCTCGCCTTCGAAGGCGACGTAGAGGCCCGCCTCGTCGACGCGCTTCGGGGTTCGGAGGCGTGGCTGCCCGAGCTCTCGCTGGTCGCCGAGGACGAGAGCGGGATCGTCGGTCATGTCCTCTTCAGCGTCGTGGTGCTCGACTCCGGACCGGAGCTGCTGTCACTCGGCCCGATGGCGGTCCTGCCCAGCCGCCAGCGTGGCGGGATCGGAACGCGGCTCGTGCGACGTGGCCTGGAGCTTGCGCAGCGGACGGACCACCCGCTGGTGGTGGTCCTGGGCCATCCGGGGTTCTACCCGCGTTTCGGCTTCGTGCCGGCGCGGCCGCTAGGGCATCGAGACGTACTACGACGCGCCCGACGACGCCTGGATGGCACTGCGCCTGCCTGCCTACGACCCGCAGATCCGCGGGACTGTGCGCTATCCGCCGGCCTGGCCCTAGCCCCGCGCCGCCCGCTGTCGGCGCAGCTCGGCCACCAGCAGCTTCTGGTGCAGCGCGGCCAGCAGCTCGTTGAGGGGCTCCACGCCGGCCGCGATGAGATCGGCCGCCCGGTCCGGGTCGAGCTCTCCCGCCAGGCGGTCCATCAGCACCCGGACCTCCTCCTTGACCAGCTCCTCCATCGCCCGCTTGTAGCGCAGCGTGTCGTAGACGGTGAAGCCGATCCGCTCGTCGTAGCCGCCGGCGCGGAAGCGGCCGATGGCCTCCACGATCTCCACGTCGCGCGGACCGTAGCCGCGGCTGTTGGGGGTCAGCACGTCCAGCTCGGCCAGCCGGTCGAGCACCTCCTGGGGCACGTCGTAGCGCCGCCGCAGCTCGGCCGCCGACACCCGCGCGCGTTCGCCGGCTACCGCTCGCTCGAGGATCCGATCCTCCAGCGCCACCAGCGCCCGCGTCCGCTCGGGATCGTCGTCGAGCATCGAGCGGATCACCTTCAGCGGCATGAAGCGCTCCTCCTGGAGCTGCTTGATCAGCCGGATCCGCTCCACGAACTCGGGCGGGTAATAGGCCATGTTGCGCGAGGTCTTGACCGGCTCGGGCAACAGCCCCTCGCGCAGGTAGTGCTTGATCGTCCCGGCGCTCACCCCGCTGGCCTCGGCCAGCTCCTTCATCTTGAGGAGGCCGTTCTCCGTCATGCCCGGAAGGAGCCCTGGGGGCCGCGCGCCGGGCCCGGCCACCGCGCCCGCCGCCTCCAGCGCGGCGATCTCGTGCTCGGGGTAGCCCAGCCCGGCCAGCACCTCGTGGGTGTGCTCGCCCAGTGCGGGCCCCGGTCCGGCCGGCGCGCCCGGCGTGCGCGACAGCTTGACCGGGACCCCGAGCAGCCTCACGCCGTCGGTGCCCGGCTGGTCCAGCTCCACCACCATCTCGCGGGCCCGGACCAGCTCCGAGTCCAGCGCCTCGTCGAGACCGAGCACGGGCTCGAGGCAGCAGTCGTGTCGTTCCGCGAACTCGTGCCACTCGGCGCGGCTGCGCTCGAGGAAGACGCGCTCGACCGCAGCGTGGGCCTCCGACCCGGGTGGGTCGAACTGGTGGTCGATCAGGTCCTCCCGGTCCACCCCCCGGCACCAGGCCTGCCAGAACTTGGGCTCGAGCGCGCCCAGGGTGACCCAGCCGTCGCTGCAGGCATACGGGCGATAGCAGAGGAAGCGGCCCGCCAGCTCGAGCTCTCCGCGCGCCGGCGCGACGCCCTCGCACAGGTACTTGGCCGCCACCAGCGCCAGCCAGGACAGCGAGCCGTCGAACATCGAGACGTCCACGAGCTGGCCCTCGCCGGAGCGCTCCCGCTCGCGCAGGGCGGCCAGGATCCCCACGGCTCCCATCAGCGCGCCGCCGCCCAGGTCGGCGATCTGGCCGGCCGACTGCACCGGCGGGCCCCCCGCCTCGCCGGTCAGGCCCAGCAGGCCGTTGAGGCCCAGGTAGTTCATGTCGTGGCCGGAGCGCGCCGTGTAGGGCCCGTCCTGCCCATAGCCGGTGATCGCGCAGTACACGAGCCCCGGGTTCTCCTCCCGCAGCCGGTCGTAGCCCACGCCCAGGCGCTGCATCACGCCGGGTCGGAACGACTCCAGCAGCACGTCGTGCTCGCGCACCAGCCGCAGCAGCACCTCGCGGCCGGCCTCCTCCTTGAGGTTCAGGCGGATGGAGCGCTTCCCCCGGTTGAGGGCCAGGAAGAGCGCCGACTTGGCGGAATCCTCGGCCCCCTCGTGGTAGGGCGGGGACCAGCGCAGGTAGTCGCCCATCCCGGTGTCCTCGACCTTGAGCACGTCGGCGCCCAGGTCGGCCAGCAGCAGCGAGCAGAAGCCGCCGGGGAGCAGCCGCGAGAGGTCGAGGACCTTGAGACCGGCCAGCGCGCCTCTCATGCGCCCACCCTGCGCGGCGCGCCCAGCAACTCGCGTGCCTCCTCGACGGTGGCGGCGCGCCGGCCCACGTCTTCCACCAGCCGCCGGGCCCGGGCGATCAGGTCGCCGTTCGAGCCGGCCATCTCGCCGTCGGGGAGATAGAAGTTGTCCTCGAGGCCCACTCGCACGTTCCCGCCGAAGGCGGCCGCCGCGGCCACCAGCCGCCACTGGCCGCGGCCTATGCCGATCACGCCCCAGTTGTTGGCCGACTCGGCGCCGCCCGGGATCTGGCCGGCCATGTGGGCCAGGTTCTGAGGCGTGGGCCGGATGCCTCCGTTCACCCCCATCACGCACGAGATCTGCAGCGGCTCGGACAACAGCCCCATGTCGAGCAGCGGGTCGAGGTTGGCCACGTGCCCCGAGTCGAAACACTCATGCTCGGGGCGGATGTCGAGTTCGTTCATCGCGACCAGGAACTCCATGATCGTGTCGAACGAGTTCTCGAACACGGCCTTGAACACGAAGTCCCTGCGCCGGCTCGAGTACTTCGCGTAGTTCATCGAGCCCATGTTCAGCGCCCCCACGTCGGGGCGCAGCTCGCGCAGGTACTGGATGCGCTTCTCGACGGGCACGCCGATGGCGCCGGTCGAGTAGTTGACGATCACGTCGTCGACCGCGCCCCGAATCGCCTCGGTGATCGCCCGGAAGTCCTCCACCTCGTAGCTGGGCACGCCCATCCGGCGTGCGGGCGTGAATGTGGATCATCGACGCGCCCTCGTCCACCGCCCGGCGGGCCTCGACGGCGTACTCCTCGGGTGTGTAGGGAATGGCCGGGCACTGGTTGCGGTTGGCCACGGTGCCCGAGATCGAGCAGGTGATCACGCAGGGGTCCTCGAAGCGGGTCAGACCGGCATCACCCCGTGCTTCTTCCACGGCCGCGCCACCCGCTTCGTCTCGGCCATCTCCAGCGCCCGGATGACCGTGGGCCGGGTCTCGCGCGGGTCGATCACGTCGTCGATCAGGGCGTTGCCCGCGGCGATGTAGGGGTCGATCGTCGCCCGGATGCCCTCGATCATCTCGGCACGGGTGGCATCGGGGTCGTCGCTCGCCTCGATCTGCTTGCGGAAGATGATGTTCACCGCCCCCTCCGGGCCCATCACCGAGATCTCGGCGCTCGGCCAGGCGACGATCAGGTCGGGCTCGTAGGCCTTGCCGCACATCACGTAGTAGCCCGCCCCGTAGGCCTTGCGGATCACCACGGTCACCTTCGGCACGGTGGCGCGGGAGACCGCGTAGAGCATCTTCGCCCCGTGCCTGATGATCCCGGCCTGCTCGACCTTGGTGCCCACCATGAAGCCGGGCACGTCCATCAGGAACAGGAGCGGGATCCCGTAGGCGTCGCAGAGGTTGATGAAGCGCGCCGCCTTGTCGGCCGAGTCGTTCTCGAGGATGCCGCCCAGGTGCCGCGGCTGGTTGGCGACGACGCCCACGGGCCGGCCTCCCATGCGGGCCAGGCAGGTGATGATCGTGCGCGCCCAGCGCGGCTTGAGGTCGAACCAGCGCCCGTCGTCCACGATGCGCCTGATCACCTCGTACATGTCGTAGGGGTGGCGCGGCGAGTCGGGGAGGATGTCCAGCAGCTCCTCGTCCCCGCGGTCGATCGGATCGGCCGTATCCGACCGCGGCGGCGGCTGCTCGCTGTTCTGGGGGAAGTGGGCGAGGTAGTCCTTGATGGCCTGGATGCACTCCTCGTCCGAGCCCAGCTCCAGGTCCGCCACGCCCGACACGCGCGTGTGCACCCGCGAGCCGCCCAGCTCCTCTTGGGTCACGTCCTCGCCGGTGACCGCCTTCGTGAGGTGCGGGCCGGCCAGGGCCATCGAGCCGCGGCCCTTGACCATCGGGACGAAGTCCGCCAGCCCGGGGATGTAGGCCGTGCCCGCCGCACACGGTCCCATGAGCGCAGCCACCTGCGGCACCACGCCGCTCATCACCACCTCCTCGCGGAACAGGTGGCCCGAGCCGGCGAACAGCGAGCCGGCCGCCTCCTGGATGCGGGCCCCGGCCGAGTCCAGCAGCCAGATCAGCGGTATGCGCTTGCCCAGCGCGAGCTCGCGCAGGCGGGCGACCTTCATCTCGCCGGTCATGCCCATGGAGCCCGCCATCACGGTGAAGTCGTAGGCGGCCACGGCCACCAGCCGGCCGTCCAGCCTCCCGTAGCCGGTGATCACCCCGTCCGCGGGGGCCTCGCGGCCCTCCATCGCCCGCTGGGAGAAGTGCGGGCGACCGTGGATCCCCAGCTCGGTGAAGGTGCCCTCGTCGATGAGGAGGGCGAGCCGCTCGCGCGCGGTCAGCTTGCCGCGCTCGTGCTGCTGGGCGATCTTCTCCTCGCCCCCGCCCAGGCGGGCCCGCTCGCGGCGCTCGTGCAGGTCATCCACGAGGGAGCGCAGCGAGGGCCGGGCGATCAGGGTGTCGGCGGAGGCGCGGTCGGTGATCGTCATAAGTAGGAAGTGCTACTCCCTACTTTGACGGATGCCGGGCGCGACGGTCAAGGGGCGGCCCGCCGCAGTGGTCTAGGGTCGGCTCGACATGAGCCCGGGCCGCCAGCGCTGGACGCTGCTCGCCGCCTGCGCCTCCCAGTTCATGATCCTGCTCGACGTCACGATCGTCAACGTGGCCCTGCCGTCGATCCAGCGCGAGCTGCACGTGAGCGCGGGCAGCCTGGTGTGGACGATCAACGCCTATGTGCTCCCGCTCGCGTCGTTCATCCTCGTCGGCGGCGCGCTCGGCGACCGCTACGGGCGCAAGCGGGTCTTCGCCCTCGGCTTCGCCCTCTTCACGCTCTTCTCCGTCGGGTGCGCGCTGTCGACGAGCGACCACCTCCTGATCGCCTTCCGCGCCCTGCAGGGAGTCGGCGCGGCGCTACTGGCGCCGCTTTCACTCTCGATCCTCGTCGACGCCTTCGAGCCCGAGCGGCGACCGTGGGCCATCGGGATCTGGGCGACGATCGCCGGCCTCGGGTTCGGTCTCGGCCCGGTGCTCGGAGGGGCGCTGATCGAGGCCTTCGACTGGTCGGCGATCTTCTGGGTGAACGTTCCGATCGGAGTCGCCGGCCTGGTCGCGACGCTGGCCCGTGTGCGCGAGTCCCGCGACCCGACGCCGCGGCGGATCGATCTCGTTGGAGCCGCGCTCTCCGCGGGCGCGCTGTTCTGCCTGACCTTGGGTCTGGTCGAGACCGACGATCACGCCTGGACGTCGGCGTTCACGCTCACCCTCCTCGGCGCCGCCGTGGTGCTCGCGGCGGGCTTCGTGGTCTACGAGGCGAGGCACGCCGACCCGATGCTCCCGCTCGACTTCTTCCGGCGCCGGGCCTTCACGGTCGCGAACCTCGACTACCTGCTGATGTACGCCGCACTGACGGGGACGCTCTTCTTCGTTTCCCTCTACTTCCAGAACGTCAAGGGTTTCTCGGCGCTCGAGACCGGGGTCTCCTGGCTGACGATGAACGTCCCCTTCCTTCTCGTCTCTCCTTTCGCCGGCCGCCTCCAGCAACGGCTCGGCGCGCGCGCGGTCGTCGTCGTGGGCGCGCTGCTGGCCGGGCTCGGGGTGCTCGATCTCGGGCTGCTCGGCGTCGACTCGACCTTTCTCCAGGCGGTCCCCGGCTACGTGCTCGTGGGCGTCGGCTACGGCGCTGCCGTGCCGGCCATCTCCGCGGTGGCGATGGGCGCGATAGAGGTGCAGCGGGCCGGCGTGGCGTCGGGGGTGCTCAACACCGCGCGCCAGGTCGGCTCGGCCGTGGGTCTCGCCGCCCTGGGATCGATCGCGACGGCGGCCGCCGCGGGCCCGCTCAGCGATCCCGACCACTTCGTGTCAGGCATGCGGGCGGCGATGCTGGTCGCCGCCGCGCTGGCACTCGCAGCGAGCCTGCTGACCCTGATGAAGCAGGGATAGGCGGCTCAGGCCCGGGCCGGGAGGGCGTCCAGCGCCGGTCCGAGCACATGCATCGCCGTCTTGGCCGCCGCCTGCCGCTCCGGCTCGGACTCGGGCGCCTCGAAGGCCGTCACCTCGAGCCCCACGATCTCGCAGTCCTCAACGACCGAGTCGAGCAGGTCGAAGACCTTGTCCTCGTCAAGCCCGCCGGGGGCGGGGAACTGAGCCGGGAAGCGCTCCGGATCGAGGACGTCGAGATCCAGATGGATGAAAACCGGCGCGCCGTCCAGCGCGTTCTTGACGGCCACCAGCGTCTCGATGGAGCTCGCCCCGATCACCGTCACGGAGCTCCGTTCCAGCAGCTCGCGCTCGCCCCGGTCGAGGTCGCGCACGCCGGCAAGCACCACCCGCTCCGGCGGGATCGGCTCCCCGAGGCCGGATGACCACTCTCCGCATGCCCCGGCCAGGCACATGCCGCCGAGGAAGCCGCTTCCGGTGGTGCTGGGCGTGTTGTAGTCGCCGTGGGCGTCGAGCCACAGCACCCGGGCCTCGGGCCGGTGGCGCAGCGCCGCGGGCAGCGTGGTCAAACAGAGCGAGCAGTCCCCGCCCAGGAGCAGCGGCACATTGCCGCCGCTCAGTGCGTCGTCAACCTGTCCGCCGGCCTCGAGCAGGCAGCCGCGCGAATCACGCAGGTCGTCGTCCCAGCGGGCCGCGCGGGCCTCACCCGCCGTGCCGATCTGGCGGGCCTCGACGCCGAGCCGCTCGGCCACGAGCGGGGCCAGGGTGGCGGCGCCGATCCCGGCCCGCGGCGTGCGGTCCGAGGTGCGGCAGCGCAGGACGACGAGCGATACGGCCATCACCGGCCCGTCCAGCGGGGCTCTCGCTTCTCGAAGAACGCGCGCACGCCCTCCTGAATGTCCTCGGTGGTGAAGGCCACCGCCAGCTGGGCGCGCAGGTAGTCCAGCGCGTCCTCGAAGGGCATGTCGAGCTGGCGGTACATCGCGTCCTTGCCCAGCTTCATCAGCAGCGGCGACTTGGCCGCCAGGCGAGTGGCCCAGTCGTCCACGGCAGCGTCGAAGTCGGCGGCGGGCACCACCTTGTTCACGATTCCCGCCTGGCGCGCCTCCTCAGCCGACATGCGCTCGCCCAGTAACAGCAGCTCGTTCGTCTTCTTGCGCGGCACGTTGCGGTAGATCAGCGCCATGATCATGAAGGGGAAGGCGCCGACGTTGATCTCGGGAGTGCCGAAGGTGGCCACCTCAGAGGCCACGATCAGGTCGCACGCCAGCGCCACCCCGAGGGCGCCGGCGAGCACGTGCCCGTTCGCCGCGCAGAGGGTGGGCTTGCCGAGCTGCATGATCGTCCGGAACAGACGTGGGAAGCGCTCGGTGCCGAAGTGCTTGTGCACGAGCGGCACGTCGGCCGCGAACTGGTCGAGCGATGCGCCCGCCGAGAACACCTTCTCGTGCGAGGAGGCGAGGACCACGCAGCGGACTGCGTCGTCGGCGCGGGCCGCCTCCAGCGCGTCGAGCAGCTCATCCAGCAGCTGATTGGACAGCGCGTTGCGGGTGTCCGGCTGGTCCAGGGTGAGATACGCCACCCCGTCCTCGCGAGGCTCGTAGTGGATCGTCTCGTAGGGCACGCGGCAGTTCTACTACAGTGCTCCCGGAGCGCAGCGGAGGAGGAGCCGTCTACAAGACCGTCGTCGTCGGAACCGATTGGTCGGACACGGCCGAGATCGCGTTCGCCCGAGCGATCGAGCTCGCCCGGCTGACCGGCGCCACGCTGCACGTCGTCACCGTCGCCGATCCCGAGCCGACGCTTTCGAGCCCCTTCGAGCAGACGGCCCCTGCCTCACGCCCCGATTTCCAGGCCGACGTCGCTCTCCGGGCGGCCCTCGACCGCCATGGCGGCAGCGAGCTCGAGGTGCAGCAACACGTCAGGACCGGAGACCCGCCGCGGGAGATCGTCGCCGTCGCCCGCGAGGAGGGGGCGGACGTCGTGATCCTCGGCAGCGTGGGAATGAAGGGCGCGGGACGACTGCTCGGGAGTGTCCCGAACACGGTCTCGCATCGCGCGCCCTGCGACGTGCTGGTCGTGCTGACGACCTGACTGTCACACCGGCGTCCAGGCGGCGCGCATGTCCACGCGCTCGCCCCGGAAGGGGACCCCCTCGGCCTCGAGCAGGCGGCGCTGGCGCTCACCCTTGGCGAGCGAGCCGTCGGCGCGGACGATCCGCTGCCACGGCACGTCCGGGTCGTGGCACTCGGATAGCACGGCGCCGGCGAAGCGCGGCGCCCCCGGGCACAGGTCGCCGTAGGTCGTGACAAAGCCCTTCCGGACAGAGCGGACGCGACGGAGGACCTCCTCGGCGCGCTCGGAGCTCACAGCCCGCGCACGGCCTCCTCGATCGGGGTGTCCCCCTCGAACAGCTCGAACGTGACGCCGATGGTGTTGTCGGCGCCCAGGACCACGAAGAGGGTGGCGGCCACGTCGTCGCGCGTGACCTCGCCGGAGCCGATGCCCTGCCCCACTCGCACGCGGCCCGTGCCCGGATCGTCGGTCAGCCGGCCCGGTCGCACGATCGTGTAGTCCAGGCCGCTCTCGGCCAGGCGCCGGTCGGCCTCCGCCTTCGCCTCGAGGTACGGCCCCATGGGCCCCGACGCCCGCTCGGGATCGTCGGCTCCGATCGAGCTGACAATCACGTAGCGGGAGATTCCCTGCGCGCGCGCCGCGTCGATCAGCTTGACCGCCCCGCCGAGGTCCATGGTCTGCTTGCGGTCGGCGCCGCTGCCGGGGCCGGCGCCGGCCGCGAAGACCACGGCGTCCGCGCCCTCGACGCAGCCGCTCACGTCCGCCTCGGCCTCGAGGTCGCAGAGCACGGGCTCGGCGCCCGCGGCCTCCAGGTCGGCGGCGTGGTCCGGGTTGCGGATCAGGCCGCGCGCCCGGTCGCCGCCCTCGGACAACAGCCGCAACAGCCGCAGCGCGATCTTCCCGTGGCCTCCGGCGATGACAACGTCCATCTGTTCGCTCCTCCAGATCCCTACGTTCGGTGAGAGCCGAAGTCAACCGCACCCGTGATCTCAACGACCCGGGGGCATAGCCGGACGAGCGCCCGCGGGTGGTGGCGTGCCGCTACGGGAACTGCTGACAAGGACCCGCGATGCCGAGCTGCTCGAGCAGGTAGAGCCAGACCTCGGAGCGCGTGGGAAACGCCGGCACGGCGTGGAAGAGGCGCTCCAGCGGGATCTCGCCGACCACCGCCAGCGTGGCAGCGTGGAGGAACTCGGCCACCTCGGGGCCCGTGAAGGTGGCTCCCACGATCAGCTGCCGATCCTCGTCCACCACCAACCGGGTCGTGCCGGGAGCGCTGTCGCGGCCGTAGAAGCTGGCCCCGGCGTTGCCCTGGGTCGCCACGTCCGCCGCGCGGACGTTCAGACCGGCCTCGCGCGCTGCGGCCAGCGTGTAGCCCACGGCTGCCACCTGGGGATCGGTGAAGATCACGCGCGGTGAGCGCTCGCCGTCGGTGACCAGGCACGTGGCGCGCTCGCCCAGGATCCCGTCCGCGGCCACCCGGGCCTGGTACTTGCCCATGTGGGTGAGGAGCGCGCGTCCGTTCACGTCGCCGATGGCGTAGAGCCACTCGCTCGCACGCATGGAGTCGTCGACCGCGATCGACTTGCCCGGCTCGAGACCCACGCTGTCGAGGCCCAGCTCGTCGGTGTTCGGGCGCCGCCCGATCGCCACCAACATCTGGTCGGCCCGCAGCGGGCCGCCGCTGTCCAGATCGACCTCGACCTCTCCGTCCTGAGCCCGGACCGCCTCGGCCTTCACGCCCACCTGCACGTCCACACCCCGCCCGCGCAGCGCCTCGGCCACGTCATCGCTCGCGAATGGCTCCTCGCGCGCGATCAGGCGGTCGGCGGCCTCGACCAGGGTCACCTGCGACCCCAGGCTGCGCCAGGCCTGGGCGAGCTCCACACCCACCACGCCGCCGCCCAGCACGGCCAGCCGCTCGGGCGGCTCCTCGGCGGTGGTGGCCTCGCGGTTTGTCCAGGGCTCGGCCTCGCGCAAACCCTCGATCGGGGGGAGAAGCGGCGCGCTGCCGGTGGCGACGACCACCGCCCGCCGCGCCGTCAGCACGTCGTCGCCCACGCGCACCCGGCGCTCCCCCTCCAGGCGTCCCGCCTCGCGGAAGAGGGTGCAGTTGCGCTGCTCGAGCCACGGCTCCATATGGGAGTCGTCGAGGCCGTGGATGATCTCGTCGCGCCGCTCCAGGACGGCGGCCACGTCGAGCCCGCCCGTCACCGCCTCGCTCACGCCCGGGATGCGGCGGGCCTCCGCCAGCAGCTCGCCGGGGCGCAGGAGGGCCTTCGAGGGCATGCAGGCGTAGAACGAGCACTCGCCCCCGATCAGGTGAGGCTCCACGATCGCCACGTCGAGGCCGGCCTCGCCCAGCCGTCCCGCGCAGACCTCGCCGGCGGGACCGGCGCCGAGGACCACCACGTCGAACTCGTGCTCTGTCATGGCGGGCACGCTACAGCGGCCGCGCTCTTTGCTCCGCCGTCTTGTTTTTGGGCCCCATACAGGCCCAAACTGAAGACGGTGCCGGGCTTCCCTGCTGAAGCGGAAAGTAGGAAGTGCCACTGTTTACTTTTCGTGGCGCGCGCGGTAGCGTGGCTCAATGGCCACCGCGGACACGGTCGCCCGGCCCGATCACGGCGCCCGGCGCAAGCACTTCATCTTCACCGACGAGCACGACCAGCTGCGCGACTCCATCCGCGCCTTCGTGCTCAAGGAGCTGGCACCCCACGCCCAGGAGTGGGAGGAGACGACATTCCCGGACTGGGTCTTCAGCCGCATGGGAGAGCTCGGCTTCCTGGGCCTCTCCTATCCCGAGGAGTACGGCGGCCAGGGCGGCGATTACTACTGCAACCTGGTGCTCGCCGAGGAGATGGCCCACGCAGGCTGCGGCGGGCTGGCGATGGGCGTGGCGGTGCACACGGACATGGCCACGCCGCCCGTGTTCCTGTTCGGCACCGAGGAGCAGAAGCAGGAGTACCTCGTTCCCTCGATCCGCGGCGAGCGGATCTCCTGCCTCGGCATCACCGAGCCCGACGCCGGCTCCGACGTGGCCGGCATCAAGACCCGCGCGGTGGCCGACGGCGACGAGTGGGTGATCAACGGGTCCAAGACCTACATCACCAACGGCCACCGGGCGGACTACATCGTGCTGGTGACCAAGACCGATCCCGAGGCCGGCTACGACGGCTTCAGCCTCTTCCTCGTCGACATGGACACCCCGGGCGTGATCCGCGAGGAGAAGCTTCAGAAGCTCGGCATGCACGCCTCGGACACCGCCCTGCTCGCCTTCCAGGACGTGCGCGTGCCGCGCGAGGCCCTCCTAGGCCAGGAGGGCAAGGGCTTCTACCACATCATGTGGGAGCTCCAGGGCGAGCGCCTGATCGGCGCCGCGGGCTGCGTGGCCGGCGCCCAGCGGCTGTTCGACAAGACACTCGCGTACGCCACGGAGCGCCACGCGTTCGGCCGCCCGATCGGGCGCTTCCAGGCGATCCGCCACAAGTTCGCCGACATGGCGACCAAGATCGAGGCCGGCCGCCAGATGGTCTACACGACCGCCTGGCGCGTCCAGAACGGCGAGTACCCGGTGCGCGAGGTCTCGATGGCGAAGCTGTACACCGCGCGGATGGCCTGCGAGGTCGCGGACGAGTGCCTGCAGATCCACGGCGGCGCGGGCTACATGAAGGAGTACGGCATCGAGCGGGCCTGGCGCGACCTGCGGCTCAACCGGATCGGCGCCGGCACCGACGAGGTCATGCTCGAAGTCATCGGCCGCTCCTACGGGCTCTGAGCACACGCATCGAGATCGACCGCGCGCGCCCGGTCCACGAGGGCGCGGCGAACGGCCACAACCGCTGGCACCCCGACATCGCCCCCGTGGCCGCCGTCGACCCGGGCGATGAGGTGACCTTCGAGCTGCGCGACTCCCGCGACCGCCAGCTCGGCCGCGGCACCCGCCACGAGGATCTGCTGCGCACGCCCTCGCTCGCCCACCCGCTCACCGGCCCGCTGGAGGTGCGCGGCGCGGAGCCGGGCGACGTGCTCGAGGTGGAGATCCTCGCCTACGAGACCGAGGACTTCGGCTGGACCGGCATCTGGCCCGGCTCGGGCTTCCTGGGCGACCTCTTCGAGCGTCCCTTCCTCGCCCGCTGGGAGCTCGACGGCGCCCACGCCCGGTCCGAGGAACTGCCCGGTGTGGCGGTCCCCGCCGGCGTCTTCGCCGGAGTCATCGGCGTCGCGCCCTTCGCACGAGCTGTTCGAGCGGGCGCGGTCGCGCGAGGCTGCGCTGGGCGCCGCCGGCGGGTCGGAGCATCCGCCGACGCCCGATCTGGCCTGGCCGCCGGAGGCCGCGGAGGGGCTCCGCACCTTCCCGCCGCGCGAGAACGGCGGCAACATGGACATCCGCGACCTCGTGGCCGGCGCCACGCTCTGGCTCCCGGTGTTCGCGCCCGGCGCCCGGCTCTCGATCGGCGACCTGCACTTCGCCCAGGGCGACGGCGAGGTCTGCATCGCGGCCATCGAGACCGGCGGCAGCGCGACCGTGCGCGTGGGGCTGCGGCGCGACGGAACGCCGCTTGCGCTTCCCCAGCTGGGAGGCGCCGCCCCGCCCCGGCCGCCGCTGCTTCGCCACCACGGGCATCCCGCTCGACGACGACGGTCGCAACGCCGACCGCGACCTCAACCTGGCCACCCGCCGCGCGCTGATCGAGCTGCTCGACTGGCTGGTGGCCGAGCGCGGCCTCGGGCGCGAGGCGGCCTACGTGCTCATGAGCGTCGCGGCCGACCTGCGGGTATCGGAGCTGGTGGACGCGCCGAACGCGCTGGTGTCGGCGGCACTGCCTCTGGACGTGTTCGAGGCGTAGGCCCCGCGTCGGCTGCGGCCGCCCCGTGGCAGGCCGGCCGGCCCCGGGCCGAGCTGCCCTGATCTGATAGACCGTGTTGGCCCAGACGCCGGCGTAGCAGTCGGCCTGCAGCTCGAGCCGCACCGACAGCGGGTTGGCGCTGGCCCGGCGTCCTCGCCGCTGCAGCTGCCGGACCTGGTCGCTCGTGCCGAGCGCGGCAGTAGAACGGCCCCACGGCCGAGCTCGCCCCGCCGCAGCCGGTGTTCACGCCGCCCCGATACTGGGCGTCGGTGAACACGTACGTGCTGAACTCCTTGAGCTCGCGCTCGGGGTCCTGCTCGGCCGGGATGCCCGCCGGCTGGCCGGGTGCCTTGATCCCGCTGCCGAAGCCCGGATCGACGCTGAAGGCGCCTCCACCGCCGCCGAAGACCTGCAGCGCGACGAAGATCAGCACCCCGATCAGGCCCAGGCCGCCTCCGCCCCGACCGCCCCTGCCCGCCGGGATGGGGAGCCCGCCGAAGCTAGCTGCGCGGGAGCAACCCCACGCTACGATCACGCGGTCGTGAGCGCCCTCTCCGGGAAGGGCCTGCCCGAGGCTGCCGCTCGCCGGCCCGTGCCGCCGTTCGAGGAGGAGCACGAGCAGCTGCGCGAGTCCCTGCGGCGCTTCATCGCCGGCGAGCTGCGCCCGCACGCCCAGGAGTGGGAGGACGCGCGCTGGTTTCCCGACGAGGTCTTCAGGCGCATGGCCGCGCTCGGCTTCCTGGGCCTCAAGTACCCGGAGGAGTACGGCGGCCAGGGCGGCGACCACGTGCACGACGCCGTCCTGGCCGAGGAGCTCTCGCGGTGCGGCTCGGGCGGTCTGGCCGCGGGGATCGGGGCCCACGTCTCGATCGCCACACCGCCGATCTGGAGGTTCGGCACCGAGGACCAGAAGCGGCGCTTCCTCGGCCCGGCCATCCGCGGCGAGCGGATCGCAGCCCTCGGGATCAGCGAGCCGGGCGCCGGCTCGGACGTGGCCGGCATCCGCACCGTCGCCCGGCGCGAGCACGGGGGCTGGGTGGTCAACGGCTCCAAGACCTTCATCACCAACGGCGTGCGCGCCGACTTCGTGGTCACGGCCGTCAAGACCACCGAGGAGGGAGGCCACCACGGCCTGTCGTTCCTGCTGGTGGAGAGGGGGATGGAGGGCTTCTCGGTCTCGAGGAAGCTGGAGAAGCTCGGCTGGCACGCCTCCGACACCGCGGAGCTGGCCTTCCAGGACGTGTTCGTGCCCGACGAGAACCTGCTGGGCGAGGAGAACAAGGGCTTCTACCTGATCATGGCCAACTTCCAGTGGGAGCGGCTGGCCATGGCGCTGGGCGCGATCGGCTCGATGGAGGCCGTGCTCGAGCGGACGCTGGCCTTCGCCAAGGAGCGCAGCGCCTTCGGGCGCCCGATCGGAAAGTTCCAGGCGTTGCGCCACAAGCTGGCCGAGATGGCCGTGAAGCTCGAGGCCTCACGCTCGCTCACCTACCACGCGCTGCGCCTGTTCGCCTCCGGGCAGGACGCGCTGCGCGAGGTGACCGAGGCCAAGCTCCTGTCGCAACGGGCCGCCTACGAGGTGGCCGACGACGCGCTCCAGATCCACGGCGGCGCCGGCTACATGCGCGAGTACGAGATCGAGCGGGTGGTGCGCGACACCCGGCTGGGCCCGATCGGCGGCGGCACCGACGAGGTGATGAAGGAGATCCTGGGCAAGCAGCTGGGGCTGTAGGCCCTCCAGCGCACTCGCGGCCCGACGCTCAGCGCGGGCGCTCGTCCGGCCAGTGGCCGTGCTCGTCGAAATAGCGGC
Organism: uncultured Thermoleophilaceae bacterium; assembly: GCA_963821275.1. Taxonomy (GTDB): domain Bacteria; phylum Actinomycetota; class Thermoleophilia; order Solirubrobacterales; family Thermoleophilaceae; genus JACVRW01. The sequence goes on along the minus strand of CAWGDF010000008.1, from coordinate 113,660 downwards.
GTGCGGCGTCCTCCTCTGTCCCGATCGCGGTCGCCCTCCACGCCCATGCGGTGGAGCACGTTCAGGAGCAGGACCGCGGTGCCGGCGCTGATGAAGAGCGCGCCGGCGGCGAGCCCGCCGGTGGCGGACACCACCACCCCCGCGATGACCAGCGCCGCCGGGATTCCGTAACGAACCGCGTTCAGCACGAGCGGGCTCATCGGCGCCCACCGTACCGCGCGATCGTCATGATGGCCCGCTCTCAAGCGGAGCAACCGGAGAAGGAGACATTTGTGGGAGTACTGGACGGCAAGGCGGCGATCGTCACAGGGTCAGCCCGGGGAATAGGCCGCGCAACCGCAGAGCTGCTGGCTGAGCAGGGGGCGCGCGTCCTCATCAACGACCTCGACGCGGACGTTGCCGAGCAGGCCTCCTCCGAGATCGCCGGCGAGACGGCCGTCTTTGGCGGCGACCTCACCAAGGAGGGCGTGCCCGATCAGCTGGTCCAGAAGGCCGTTGACGAGTTCGGGAAGCTGGACATCCTCGTCAACAACGCCGGCTACACCCGCGACGCCGTGGCCCACCGGATGACCGACGACGAGTTCCAGGCCATGCTCGACATCCACACCGTCGTGCCCTTCCGCATCATCCGCGCGGCCGCGCCGTTCATGCGCGACCCGGCCAAGCAGGAGCGCGAGGAGGGCCGTGAGGTCTTCCGCAAGATCGTGAACGTCTCCTCGATCTCCGGGACCATGGGCAACGCCGGGCAGGCCAACTACGCGGCCGCCAAGGCCGGCGTGGTGGGCCTGACCAAGACGCTCGCGAAGGAGTGGGGCCAGTTCAAGATCAACGTGAACGCCGTGGCCTTCGGCTTCGTAGAGACGCGCCTCACGGCAGCCAAGGAGTCCGGCAACGTGATGGTCAAGGACGGCGAGGAGATCCAGCTCGGCATCCCGGAGCAGATGCGCCAGATGGCGGCCATGGTGATCCCGCTCGGCCGGCCCGCCAGCCCCGAGGAGGCCGCCGGCCCAGTGTTCTTCCTCTGCTCGCCGTGGGCCGACTACGTGCACGGCCAGGTGCTCAACGTGACCGGCGGACAGTTCGGCGGGATGTACCTCTAGCGGGAATAGATCCCGGCCGGGGGCGTCATCAATCGGGATGCCGCCAACCGAGACAGCAACAGAGGCCGGCCTCGTCAAGGACCTGGCCCTCCGCTCCATCCGCATCATGGAGGACGGGAGCCGCGCCGACTTCGACGAGGTCCTGCACCCGGAGTTCCTCAACCACGAGGCCAAGGACGAGCCGCCAGCCTCGCGCGGGCGCGGCCCGGGTACCGCCTACGCCACCGCGCTGTGGCTGCGTGACGCCTTCGAGGGGCTGCGCTGGGAGATCCACGAGACGGTGTCCGAGGGCGACCTCGTGGTCGTCCACTGCACGATGTCCGGCCGTCAGGTGCGGCCCTTCGTCCAGTACGACGAGCAGGCCCAGGTCGACCAGGTCTTCCCTCCGACGGGCAAGCGCTTCGCCACCACCCAGACCCACTGGCTGCGGATCGCGGACGGCCAGGTGATCGAGCACTGGGCGAACCGCGACGACCTGGGCACCGCGCTCCAGCTCGGCTGGGTGCCTCCCACCCCGCTCTACCTCCTGCGCTCGGCCCTGGCCAAGCGCCGGGCCCGGCGCTAGAAGTGGCTCGTGACCCCGGCGGGGCTGCCGGCGTCGACGGCCTCCGCCTCGTACCACGACAGGGCGTACTTGCCGTCGTCCAGCTCGCGTGACAACGCGCTCAGCCGCAGCGGCCGGAAGGTGTCGCACATGACCGCGAGCTCGCTCGTCCAGGTCTGGCCGATCGACTTCTCGGCCAGCCCGGGCTGGGGGCCGTGCGGCAGTCCCGAGGGATGCAGCGTGATCGAGCCGACGTCGATGCCCTTGCGGGAGCCGAACTCGCCGGAGACGTAATAGATCATCTCCTCCGACTGCAGGTTCGAGTGGTTGTAGGGGATCGGGACCGAGTTCTGGTCGAAGTCCAGCATCCGCGGGCAGAACGAGCAGATCACGAAGTTCGGGCCCTGGAAGGTCTGGTGCACCGGGGGCGGCTGGTGGATGCGCCCGGTGATCGGCTCGAAGTCGTGGATGTTGAAGGTGTACGGGTAGACGTAGCCGTCCCAGCCGACCACGTCGAGCGGGTGGTAATCGAGGACGTAGCGCTGGAAGCCGTCGCGCACGCGGACGACCAGGTCGAAGTCGGCGCGCTCGCGGTGCGTCTCGAGCTCCGTGGGCGCGTGGATGTCGCGGTGCGAGAAGGGCGCCCCTTCGAGCAGCTGGCCGTAGCGGTTGCGGTAGCGCTTCGGGGTCTCGATCTCGCCCGGCGTGTGGAAGGTCAGGTAGCGCTGCTCGCCCTCCGGCCGGAAGCGGTACACCGTGCCCCGCGGGATCACGATGTAGTCGCCCTCGCGGTAGGCCAGCGTGCCGAAGGTGGTCTCCACCTCGCCCGAGCCCTCGTGGACGAAGATCACCTCGTCGCCCTCGCCGTTCTTGTAGAAGGCCTCCTGCTCGCGCTCGGGCCGACAGAGCGCTAGCTCCACATCGGAGTTCCACATCAGGAGGCGGCGCCCGTCGATCACGTCACCCTGCGGCTCGACGTCCGCGCTGTTCATCAGGTGCCAGGCGTGGGCGTCCGGCACCCACTCCTCCCGCTCGATCGGCGTGAACGCCCCCAGCTCCTTCACCCGGCAGGGCGTCTGCAGGTGGTAGAGGATCGACTCGTTGCCCGAGAAGCCCTCGTAGCCCATGACCTCCTCGGTCAGCAGCGTGCCGTTCTCGCGGGCGACCGTGTGCCGCTTGCGCGGCAGGTCGCCCCTGCGCTCGTACCTCACAGGTTTCCCCTCCTGTCCTGTTCCCGCTCGATGGCCTGGAACAGGGCCTTGAAGTTCCCCTCGCCGAAGCCGCGGGCCCCGTGCCGCTCGATGATCTCGAAGAACACAGTCGGCCGGTCGCCGACCGGCTTGGTGAAGATCTGCAGCAGGTAGCCCTCGTCGTCGCGGTCGACCAGGATGCCCTCGCGCTTCAGGTCTTCGACGTCCTCCTGGATCTCGCCGATCCGCCCCGGCACCTCGTCGTAGTACTCCTCGGGGATGTGAAGGAACTCCACCCCCCGCTCGCGGAGGGCGGAGACGCAGCCCACGATGTCCTGGGTGGCCATGGCGATGTGCTGAGCGCCGGCGCCGTTGTAGTACTCGATGTACTCCTCGATCTGCGACTTGCGCTTGCCCTCGGCCGGCTCGTTGATCGGGAACTTGATCCGGCCGCTGCCGTCGGTGACCACCTTCGACATCAGCGCCGAGTACTCGGTGGAGATGGCCTCGTCGGAGAAGTGGATCATCTCGGTCATGCCGAAGACGCGCTCGTAGTAGGAGACCCACTCGTCCATGTGGCCGAGCTCGACGTTGCCGACGATGTGGTCGATCGCCATGAGCAGCAGGTCGTCCGCGTCGCTCGGCGCCCGGCCGCGCTCCTCGTAGCCGGGCAGGAAGGCCCCGGTGTAGCCCTCGCGCTGCACGAACAGGTGGAGCGTGTCGCCGTAGGTGGCGACCGAGGAGAGCCCGACCCGCCCGTGGTCGTCCTCGACCCAGTGCGGCGTGTGGACCCCGCGCGCGCCGTGGGCGACCGCGTGCTCATACGCCGCCGCGGCGTCCGGCACGCTCAGGGCGATCTTGTGCACGCCGTCGCCATGGCGAACATGGTGCTCGGCGATCTCGTCGCCGCCGCGCAGGGTCCCGGTGAGGACCAGGCGGATGCGACCCTGCTCGAGCACGTGGGAGCGGCGGTCGCGGCGACCCGTCTCCAGGCCGCTGTAGGCGGTCTCGGTGAAGCCGTAGGCGGTGGTGAAGAAGTGCGCGGCCTGTGCTGCGTTGCCCACGTAGAACTCGACGTGGTCGATGCCGTGGATCGGCATCGCGTCCCGCTCGCTGCGCGGGGGAGCGACGGCCCTCGCCGCCATCTCGTCCGTGGCCATGTATCTCCTCTCTAGCGGTGCTTACGTAATGATTCCCGCCTCCGGCCGACGAGACAATGCGTGTTCGTTGCAAGATTGCGACAATCCTGCAACGAATGGACGACACAGACCGGAGAATCATTGCGCTGCTTCGCGAGGACGCCCGCCGCTCGTTCCAGGACATCGGCGGCCACGTGCATCTGTCGGCGCCGGCGGTGAAGCGGCGCATCGACCGGCTCGAGCGCGACGGCGTGATCCTGGGCTACACCGCGGTGGTCGACCCGCAGGCCTTCGGCTGGCAGAGCGAGGCCTTCGTGGACCTCTACTGCGAGGGCGCCATGCCCGGCGCGGCGATCAAGAACGCGGTGAGCGGTGAGCCGGGTGTGGTGGCGGCCCACACGGTGGCGGGCGAGGCCAGCGCGCTGTTGCGCGTGCGCGCCGCGGACACCGCGGACCTGGAGTCCTGCCTGGAGCGGATCCGGGCCACCGAAGGCATCACCCGCACGGTGACCGAGGTGGTGCTTTCGACCCTGTTCGAGCGCTGAGGGCGCGGCCAGTGCCCGGCCGGGAAGGCCATCTCGCGCCAGGCGTCCTCAAGCGCTCGGTCCGGACCTCCGGCACCTCGATCACGCCTTGGGACGGCGCTCCTCGGCGAGCGGCCTGCCGCCCTGGTCGGCCAGGCCGCCCGGCGGCCAGGAGCCGAACCAGTTGTCGCGCGCGCCGTCGATCGTGAGCACGGCGCCGGAGAAGTAGTCGCCGCCCGGCGAGGCCAGGAAGGCCACGAGCCAGGCGAATTCCTCCTCGCTGCCGAGCCGGCCCAGCGGCACCGTTCCGGCCACTCCCTCCACTACGGGCTTGGGGTACTTGGAGCGGAGCGTCTCTGTGGCGAAGTGCCCGGCGGCCAGCGCGGTGAGCCGGATCCCGAAGCGGGCCCACTCGATCGAGAGCACCCGCGTGAGGTTCTCCACCGCGGCCCGGGCCGCCGACGAGTGGGCCATCCCGGGCAGCCCGTGGTGGGGGGAGAGGGTGACGTTCAGGATCTTGCCCCCGCGCGGCCGGCCCTCGTCCTCAAGCATCATCGCCTTGGTGGCCACGGCGTGGGTCATGAGCCAGGTGCCCTCCACGTTGAGGCGCACCACCGTGCGGAAGCCCTTCGGCGTGATGTCCTCGGCCGGCGTCAGGAACTGGCCGCCGGCGTTGTTGACCAGCAGGTCGATGCGGCCGTGGCGCTCGAGCACGCCGTCGACGAGCGCCTCGACCTGGTCCTCCTCCCGGATGTCGCAGCCCTGGGCCTCGCAGCGCCCGTCCTCGGCAGCGGCCGCCGTCTCCTCCAGCGGCTCGCGCCGCCGGCCGCAGACCACCACCCCGGCGCCCAACGCCGCCAGCTCCAGCGCGCTGGCGCGGCCGAGCCCGGTGCCGCCGCCGCTGACGATCGCCACCTGCCCGTCGAGTAGCCCGGGCGCGAAGAGCTTGGAGGGCATCCGCGGCAGGCTAGCCGCAGCGCCGGGGCGACCCCCTCAGACGGTGCCCCGGGCGGAGCGGTGGCGACGCTGCCGTCGGCCGCAGAGTCCAAATGCCCGGCCGGGTCCCAGCACGAAGAAGCCCCAGCCGAGGAGCGGCCAGAGCGGCCAGAAGTAGCCGGCGCCGCTGAGCGCCCAGATCACGATCAGAAGCGTCATGACGGCCACGAAGACCCGCAGGTCGGGGCGCGGGCGCGCGCGGGGGCGCGGCGCCGGCTCCGGCCTGGGCTCGGGCAGGTCGCGCGTGAGCAGCGCGAGCTCGCCCACGGTGCGGGCGGCGAGCGCGCGCTCGGTCCGCTCCTCCAGCTCGTCCACGCTCAGGCGACCCTCGGCGGCGTGGCGGCGCAGCTCGTCCACCACCCGCTCCCGGTCGTCGTCCGAGGCCCTCAGGTACAGCGGGCTCATCGGAAGAACCCCCCGTGGAAGCCGAACGGGATGTGGTGCGGGGCCTCGGCGCGGGCCAGCTCCTCGAACGAGCCGGCATCGAGGACCAGCAGGAAGGAGCGGCCGGCGGCGGCGTCGAGGACGACCGACAGGACCACGCCCCCGTCCTCTGCCTCCTGACCGGGCTCGCGCACGAAGACCGGCTCGCCCGGGTAGCTGTCGGGCGCGCTCCACTCGATGCGCGTGCCCTCGCGCACGTCGATCTTCACCAGCCGGTCGAGCCAGCCGTCCTCCGCGCCGGCGAAGTACGCGTAGCGGTAGTCGCGCGTGTTGCGGCGGCCGTAGTCGATCCGCGGCAGCTCGACCGAGCCCTCGGCCAGGGGCTCCCATCGCACCGCTCCGTTATCGAGATCGATCGCGTAGCGGCGCAGCTCGGCCCGCGGAAGTGTCCCGCGCGGACCGTTCTCGTCGAGGTAGAGCGCGTCGATCACGGCGGGGTCGTCGTAGGCGACGAGGTCCACCACCAGCTCCGACGCGCCGCGCTCGAAGGCGTTCACGTGGTGGAAGCAGAAGAAGGCGTCCGTCTCGTAGCGGCCCCGCAAGGCCCCGGTCTCGCGGTCGACGACCAGGAAGCGGGTGCCCTGCTCGGGCCGCCAGCGGTAGTTCTCGATAAACGGCCTCCCGGACAAGGCGAGCCGCAGCGGGTTTGCGCGCAGCGGGTATTCGGCCAGGATGAGAGAGCGCCCGCTCATCCCGAACGCGTGCATGTAGGCCGGCTCGGCCACCGGCAGGCGGGCGATCACGCGCCGGCTCGCGCTCCGGGCGGGAAGCCCGTAGAGCACGTACTCGCTCTCGCGCGAGAAACGCGCCACGTAGTTGACCAGCTCGCCGCGCGCGGCATCGTGGTGCGGGTGGGCGGTGGTCACGTGGGCCTTGAGCGAGTCGGCGTAGGCCAGCGGGCCCACCGTGCCGAGCGACTCGGGATCGAACTCGATCGGCAGGGGCGTCTCGGTCATGGCGATGTAGCGCTCGCCGATGCGAGCCAGGTTCACGTTCGGGTTGTCGGTGGGGTCGGGCGAGAAGATCGACTGCACGCGCTTGAAGATCGAGCGGCAGGGATCGGTGGCAAAGCCGCCGCGGGTCCAGCGGCCCTCCTTCGCGTCGCGGTAGGAGCGGCTCTCGATGAAGCGGTTCTTGTAGGAGACCCGGCCGTCGGCGAAGCCGAAGCGGTTCAGCATCGCGAGCCCGTCGAACCAGTGGCTCAGGCGCCGGTCACCGACCTCGAGCAGCGCGGGCGTGACCCGCACCAGAGCACCGGTGAGCCAGGCCGGCACCTCCCCGGTCAGCGGGAGCCGGTCCAGCGCCGTCTCCTCCTCGAGGCTCTCGAAGCCGAGCCGGTGGTCCGCCCGCTGCGCTACTGTCGTCGTCGCCATGGTCGAAACTGTACCGTCTATTTTGGACTATTGCAAGAGATCCGGCTGACCCCCACCTCGTACATCGTCCTCGGCCTGCTCGACCAGGTCGGGGAGGCCACGCCCTACGACCTGAAGCGCCTGGTGGGGATGAGCGTCGGCTACTTCTGGAGCGTGCAGCACGCGCAGCTCTACAGCGAGCCCGAGCGGCTGGCCCGGGCCGGCTACCTGACCGAGGACCAGGAGCAGGGTGGGCGGCGGCGCAAGCGCTACGCGATCACCGCTCGGGGCCGGGAGGCGATCGCCGCCTGGCGCGCGGAGCCGCCTGAGGAGCTGGCCGAGATGCGTGAGCCCGCCCTGCTCAAGCTCTTCTTCGGGGCCGATCCGGCCGAGCTCGCGAACAGTCAGCTCAGCGCCCACCGCCGCCGCCTCGCCGAATACGAGGAGATCCGCAAGCGAATCCCGTCCGAGGCGAAGCCGGGCAACGTCCTGGCGCTCGAGGCGGGCATCCGCCACGAGCACGTCTGGATCCAGTTCTGGAGCGAGCTGGCGTCGGGATGACGCACTACCCTGGCCCGCCATGGCGACCGCCGCTGAGCCCCGGCCGGCCGAGCTGCCCCTCCCCGGCGGGGCCGAACGCGCCAGCGTGCGGCTCCGGCCGCTCCTGACCGGCCGCTTCATCGCCCCCCGCCCGTGGTTTCTGCGCGAGGAGGGGCGCTTGGCCTGGCGCCGCGCGCTCGGCATCGGCCTGTCGCGGCGGGAATGGCTCGACGCGCCGGTGCCCGCCTTCCTGGTCGAGCACCCGCGCGCGGGGCCGGTGCTCGTCGACACGGGCCTCCACCCATCCGTCGCCGTCAAGCCTCAGGAGAACTTCGGCCGGCTCCCGCTGCTGGCCTTCAGGGATCTGCGCATGGAGCCCGAGCAGGCGGTGCCGGCTCAGCTGCGCGCCGAGGGCATCGATCCGGCGCGGGTCGAGGTCGTGGTGATGACCCACCTCCACGTCGACCACGCCAGCGCGATCTCCGAGTTTCCCCACGCCACCTTCGTGGTCAGCCGGGCCGAGTGGGAGGGCGCTACGCACGGCGGGCCCCGCCAGGGCTACACGCAGCGCCAGTTCGACCACGCATTCGACTATCGGCTGATCGACTTCGACGGCCCGGACGCCGAGTCGTTCGCCGGCTTCGGGCGCTCCTTCGACCTCTTCGGCGACGGCAGCGTGCGCTGCGTCTACACGCCGGGCCACACGCTCGGCCATCTCTCGGTGGTCCTGCGCCTGCGCAGCCGGGAGGTGCTGCTGGCGGGTGACGCCGTCTACCTGCGGAAGAACCTCGACGAGATGCACCCGCCGCACAAGAGCGCCGACGACCATCTCTATTCACGCTCGCTGCGGGAGATCCGCCAGTACGTCAAGGAGACGCCGGACGCGCTCGTGGTACCGGGTCACGACTGGGAGGCCTGGGAGGCCCTGGACCCCGTCTACGACTGAGAGAGCCGGTTGGCGATGGCCTGCCGCGCGCGGTCCAGGGCGGCTGGGTCGCGGAAGAGCAGGTAGTGGCCGTTGGCCTCGTGCAGCAGCGCGTTGACCTCGAAGGTGAGCTGGTCGAGGTCCGCGTCCCGGCCCAGCTCGCCGTCCTCGCGGGCCCGGCGCAGGTTGGCTTGGAGCAGCTCGCTCCAGCCGGCGAGCACCGCACGTACGCGGTCTCGGATCGGGCCCCTGCGGCTGTCCCACTCGGCGGCGGTGGAGGCAAAGAAGCAGCCGCCGGGGAAGACGCCGCGCTCCACGTACGACAGGTAGCCCTCGCAGAGGGCACGGAGGCGTTCGAGCCCCTCCCGGGACTCCATCGCCGGCGCGATGACCTCGGCGGTGTACAGGTCCTCGGCGGCGGCGATGGTCGCCAGCTGCAGGTCCTGCTTGGAGTCGAAATGGGCGTACAGGCCGCTCTTGCTCATCCCGATCTCCTCGGCGAGGCGGCCGATCGAGAGGCCCTCCAGCCCCTCCAGGGTGGCCAAGCGGGCGGAGGCGTCGACGATCAGCCGGTAGCTGCGCTCGCCGTCGGAGCGGGTGCGTCGCTTGCGTGTCGGATGGGTCGCCGTGACTTCTCCAAGGTCGCGCCGCTTGACAAGATAGCACGAGCGGTCGTACTCTCTCTCTCAGCACGAACGGTCGTAATTCCAGAAAGGGAGCAAAGCAGACCGTGAGAAGCACGAGCGACGCCGCCAAGGTGCCCCCGGCGGCCGACATCGCCGTCAAGGCCCTCGAGCGCAGCGGCTGGGGCGAGAAGGCCGAGAGTTACGGACTGCTCACCGGGCGCATAACCGCTCGCTTCACAGAGCCGCTGCTCGACGCCGCCGGGGCAAGGGCGCGCACGCGGGTGCTCGACGTGGCAACGGGACCGGGCCATGCCGCTCGGCGCGCGCGCGAGCGCGGCGCGCTCGTGACCGGTATCGACATCTCCGACGAGGTGGTGGCGCTTGCGCGGCGGCGTCAGGGAGGGATCAGCTTCTTGCGCGCCGATGCGGAGGAGCTTCCCTTCCCCGAGCGCACCTTCGACGCACTGGTGTGCGGCTTCGCGATCAACCACTTCCCGCGTCCCGAGCGGGCGCTGCGGGAGTTCGCGCGCGTGGTGCTGCCGGGAGGGCGGATCGCGCTCACCACCTGGGACCTGCCGGAGCGCAACCGCTTCCTCGGCATCCTGGTCGACGCGCTGCGCGCGTACGGCGTCACGCGCCCGCCCGCCGCTCCCGACCCCTACCGCTTCGCCGCCGACGACGAGTTCCGGGCTCTGCTGGCCGGCGCGGGCCTGGTGGACGTCGAGGTGCGCGCGCTCGCGCTCACCCACCGTGTGTCGAACACCGACGAGCTCTGGCACGGCTTGCTCGGGGGCAGCCTGCGAACCGCCGGGCTGCTCATGGACCAATCACCCGCCATGCGGCGCCGAATCCGTGCGACGCTGGAACGGTTGGCCGAGCAGCATCGCAGCGGCGCTGAGCTGGCCATTCCCGTCCGGGCGAGGCTCGCGTGCGGGAGGAAGCCGTGAGGGATGTCGCGGCGGTGCTGCGCGCCGCCCTGACCAGCGGCGACTTCACCGCGCTGAGCGACCACTACGCCGACGACGCGCTGCTCGACGCGAGCCTGCCTGGGGGGCGCTGCAGGGTCAGCGGACCGGAAGCGGTGGTCGCGCTTCTCGGGTCGCGGTTTCCCGGGCCGGGGCGTCTGGTGGAGTGGTCGCCGCAGCTCCATCCGGACGGGGTGGCGCTCTGGTTCGAGCGCGTTTCGGACGGCGGCGCGGCCGTGCGCCAGCGCCACTACCTGCACCTCCGCGACGGCCGCATCGAGCGCCACTGGGCCTATAGCGCCCCTCCCCGCACGGTTTCTCGGGAGGCGAACGACGGCCTCCTTCTCGACCCCCGGCTGGTGTCGGGGCTCGGCCAGGTCGCCGATCACGAGCCGATGATCTCGATCGGCTGGTCCGGGAACGTGCTCGAGCGGCTCGTGCTCGCCGACGGCCGCCGCCTCGTCGCCAAGCGGATCATCCCCGGCAGCAACTGGATCGACCGCCACACCGGGGACGAGGGCCGCGAGGCGCCTGCTGTTCACCTCCGGCGTGCTCGATCGCCTTCCGCAGGACGATCGACCATGCGATCGTCGCCGCGGAGCGGGACGGCGACGCTTGGTGGGTGGTGATGCGCGACGTCTCCGACTCCCTGCTGCCCGACGGCAAGCGGCTCACCCGGGAGGAGCACCGGCGCGTCCTCGAGGCGGCGAACGGGATGTGGGAGGAGTTCTGGGGCGAGCAGGTACCCCACCTGTGCCCTCTGGACGACTGCCTGCGCCTCTTCTCCCCCGCGATCGCCGCGGCCGAGGAGACGGCCTCGACCTTCTGCCCAAGCAGTACGAGGCCTTCTGGGAGGCCTTCGCCGAGGCGGTGGACGATGACGTGGCCGAGCCGCTGCTGCGCCTGGTGGACGACCCGGCGCCCCTGGTGGCGCAGCTCGACGCCTGCGGCACGACCCTGATCCACGCCGACATCCGCGACGAGCAGATCGGGCTCGAGCGCGACCGCCTGATCCTGCTCGACTGGGGACGCGCCAGCCAGGGTCACCCGGTGGTCGACTTCTTCTGGTCCATCTGCCACAACGCCTGGCGGGTGGACGCCGGCCACGACGATCTGGTCGAGGACTACCGGCGGGTCCGCGGCGAGCGCGACGACCCGCGCGCGCTGGAGCTGGGCGTGCTGGCCGGGCTCGTGATGTACGGCTGGGTCTTCGGCCACAGCGCCGCCCGCCACCCCGACCCGGCCGAGCGGGAGTGGGCCCGCGGCGAGCTCGCCTGGTGGGTCCCGCGGGCCCGGCGGGCACTCGAGACCTGGTCGCCCTAGATGTACCTGGCCTCGGACGCCAGCTGCCGGTAGGCCCGGATGCGCGCGGCGGTGTCGGAGTGGCAGCGGTCGATGTAGTCCTGCTCGTACTTGCTGACGGAGAGCATGCGGCACCTCCATGTCGGTTGGTTGGCTCCTCGCCAAGGTGACGATCGAGCGAGGCCGAAATGGACATTTCGCTCACGGGACCAGCGCGGCGGCCTCCCCCGAGGCGGTGATGTGGATGGCTCCCGGCTCGCGCACCCAGGCGATCAGGTTCAGCGACTGAAGGCGGTCGAGCATGTACTGGAAGGCCGCGGCCTGCGCCCGCGAGCGGTAGCGCCGGCGCACGTCGAAGGCGAAGCCGGTGGTGTGGAGCGAGTAGGCGCGAGTCGCGTAGGGATTCTCGCGCGTGAGCAGCCGCTGGTAGGAGAGATCGCGCACGGTGCTGGTCACGCTCAGCGGCGCCCGCGTGCCGGACAGCGAGCGCACGCCGGCGGCGACGTAGGCGGCCAGCGCGTAAGCCTCCGGGCGGAGGCCGCGGTAGAGCGCGCGCTCCGCGTCCAGCCGGCGAGCCAGCTCGCCCATGCGAGGGTCGGCGCGCAGGCCATGGCCTGGGGCGAACGGCCGCAGCGTCCCGGCGTCGTAGGCGTCCTCCAGGTCGCCGGGGTCCTCGAACACCCTGGTCTCCTCGCGTGGGTGCAGCACCTCCTCGCCCGAGGCCTTTGCCGTCTGCAACCGGGCCAGCCGCTCGAGCTCGTCGCGGTCCTCGCGCCAGAGCCGCATGATCTCGCGCGCGGCGTAGACCCGCCAGAGATAGGTCTTGGAGTCGTCCCCCAGGCCGGCGAGCAGGCGGTAGGTGCGCGGGTGGCGAGCGGGCGTGGCGTCGAAGAACACCCGCGCGTAGCTCACGTCGCGCTCGCCGTAGGCGTCGAGCACCTGCTCGAGGTTGCCCATTCCCATGTGGTAGGAGACCACCGCCAGGTCCGGGCGGCCGAAGCGCTCCAGCGCCATCGCCAGATAGCGGCCGGCGCCGTCGAGCGCCTTGGCGGCGTCGAAGCGCTCGTCGAGGGCCCGGCGGCGGGCCCGAAGGCGCGCCGCCTCGGCGGTTCGCTCGCGCCGTTCGGCGCGCCGCAGCGCGCGGGTGAGGCGCCGGCTGGCCTCGACGTCGACTCGCATCCCGAGCAACGCGGTCGCGGTCCCGGCGAGGATCTGGGTCAGGCCCACCGCTCCCTCGACGTCGCTGCTCGCCATGGCGTCCGGGCGCCCCGCGCTCTCGAGGAAGACCATGGCCTCCAGCAGGTCCGGCTCCACCCCCGCCTCCGCCGCCGCACGCTCGATGTCAGGCCGGTAACGCTCCACGCGCCGGGCGGTGGCGGCCACGCCTCCGGGGCTGTTGGCGTAGAGCACGTGGCTGTGACCGGCGGCCGCCCGGGCCTCGAACTCCGCCTCCCGCCCGGGCTCCCAGGCGAACGGGTCGTTCTCGACCAGGGCGGGGCCGAAGTCGGCCGGGTCGTCGCCGCCGCCGAGCAGCACGAAGCCCGCCAGGGCGACGCCGGCGACGAGCAGCCCGATGAGGAGGGCGACGCGGGGCACCCGGGTCAGGGTGGCAGGCGGGAATAGGGCGGCCGCCCAGCGCGTCCCCTTGTCAGGACCGCGACCCGAGGAGATGATTCGATGACCGTGGAGGCAGTGCAGCCTGTGGTGCGCAGCCCGTTCAGTGCGCCCGACGTGCCGAAGGGGGGTCTGAGCGACCTCGTGCTGAGGCACTCCCCCCGCCTCGGGGAGCGCCCCGCGCTGATCGACGCCCCCAGCGGCCGGACGATCACCTACGGCCGGCTGGCGCCGCTGGTGCGCCGCACCGCCGCTGGTCTGGCCGCGCGCGGCTTCGGCCAGGGCGACGTCCTCGCGATCTTCTCGCCGAACCTCCCCGAGTACGCGGTCGCGGCACATGCGGCGTTGTCGCTCGGCGGCATAGTGACCACCGCCAACCCGCTCTACACCGCGGAGGAGCTGGGCCGTCAGCTCGAGGACTCCGGCGCCCGCACCCTGGTCACCGTTCCCCCGTTCGTCGAGGCGGCCCGCGCCGCGGGCTGCGAGGACGTGATCGTGTTTGGCGAGGCCGAGGGCGCCACGCCGTTCGCCTCCCTGCTGGAGCACGGCGATGAGCCACCGCAGGCGCAGATCAAGCCCGACGACACGGCCGTGATCCCCTACTCGAGCGGCACCACGGGCCTGCCCAAGGGCGTTGAGCTCACCCACGGGGCCTGCGCCGCCAACGTGCTCCAGGTCGGCCGGCTCGTCGACTTCAGCGAGAGCGACACCATCGCGGCTGTGGCGCCGTTCTTCCACGCACTCGGCTTCACCGTGCTGATGAACTCCGCGCTCGCGTTCGGCTCCACCATCGTCTCGCTGCCGCGCTTCGAGCTGGAGGGCTTCCTCGCTGCCATCCAGGACCACCGGGTGACCGGCACCGTGGTGGTCCCGCCGATCGCCCTCGCGCTCGCCCGCCATCCCGCGGTCGACAACTACGACCTCTCGAGCCTGCGTTTCGTGGGCTGCGGCGCCGCGCCGCTCGGAGTGGAGCTGCAGCAGGAGACGGAGGATCGCCTCGGCTGCCCGGTCGCCCAGGGCTACGGCATGACCGAGGCCACCGCGGGCATCGCGATCTCCTCCATGGGCGAGCAGGAGCGCAACGACCCGGAGCAGGTGGGAATCCTGCTGCCGGGCACCGAGGCCCGCGTGGTCGACGCCGAGTCCGGCGCCGACCTGGGAACCGGCGGCACCGGTGAGATCTGGATTCGGGGACCACAGCTCATGCGCGGCTACCTCAACAATCCCGGGGCCACGGCCGCCACGATCGACGAGGACGGCTGGCTCCACACCGGCGACATCGGCCGCGTGGACGACGAGGGCCGGATGTACATCACCGACCGCATCAAGGAACTGATCAAGTTCAAGGCCTACCAGGTGGCGCCGGCCGAGCTGGAGGCGCTGCTGTGCACGCATCCGGCCATCGCGGCCGCCGCCGTGGTGGGCGCGCCCGACGAGGAGGCCGGTGAGATCCCGACGGCGTTCATCGTCACCCGGGGCGAGGTGGCCGACGACGAGCTGATGGCCTGGGTGGCCGAGCGCGTGGCGCCGCACAAGCGCATCCGGCGCGTGGAGCGGGTCGACGCGATCCCCTCCTCGCCCACCGGGAAGATCCTGCGACGAGAGCTGCGCGCGCTGCTGGCCGGCTGAGGCTTAAGCGTCGACCGGCCGGCGCGCGGCCCGGGCCGCCCGGGCCGCGCTCTTGTGGCCCTGGCTCTGGAGCCGCCCGTGCAGGGCGCGCACCCGCTCGAACACGATCTCGGAGGCCGCCTGGGCCTGCTCGCGCGTGGGCTGCTCCACCGCCTCGAACTGCAGCGGCGGCGCGAACTGCGCGGTGACCTGCGGGAACTGCAGGCGCTTCCAGTTGCGCACGCGCTCGGTCCCGGCGATCGCCGCGGGCACCACCGGCGCGCCCGTCTCCAGAGCGAGCCGGCCCAGCCCGTGGCGCGGCTTGCCCAGCTCACCGGTCCGCGAGCGGCCCGCCTCCGCGTACATCACGACGACGTCGCCACGCTCCAGGACGGCGTGCGCGGTCTTGAAGGCCTCCTCGTCGCGGTGCCCGCGCCGCACCGGGAACACCCCGCCGTGGGTGAACACGAACTGAAGCGGGCGCGTGAACAGCTGCGACTTGGCCATGAAGTGCACCCTGCGGCGCAGGTAGACGGCCACGAAGAAGTGGTCGAGGAACGAGAAGTGGTTCGGCGCGATGATCACCGGGCCGTCGGCCGGCACGTTCGCGGAGTCGATGCAGCGGGCCCGGTAGAAGAAGAAGAGATAAGGCGTGAGGACGATCCGCACTGCCTGGTAGACCCAGTCCGGCCGTCGTGAGCGGGTGCGCTCGTGGAAGCGCGCAAAGTGCTCCGCCGGACGCGGATCCTTGTAGACCTGCTCCTTCACCCGCGCCTCTTCTACCCGCCGCGGGAGCCTTCGTTACGTCTCCCGCTGGCCGTATATCGTGCCGCGACGCGAGTTCCGACCGGGAGGAAGCCACTTTGTCCGACGTCGAGGCCCACATCACCGGGACGGTCTGGAAGATCGAGTGCGAGATCGGCCAGGAGGTCACCGAGGGCGACACGCTCGTGATCCTCGAGTCCATGAAGATGGAGATGCCGGTGGAAGCGGAGGACGAGGGAACCGTCCGCGAGATCGTCTGCGAGGAGGGCCAGTCCGTCTCCGAGGGCGACACCCTCGTCGTCCTGGAGTGACCCGGAAGCTCGTTCTCGACGAGCCCGCGAACGGGGTCGCGCGGCTCACGATCGACAACCCCGAGCGGCGGGGCGCACTGGACCACGAGATCCTCGACGCGCTCGCCGGCCACGCCCGGACGCTCGACGCTCGCTGCCTCGTGATCCGCGGCACGGGACCGGCGTTCTCGGCCGGCTACGACATCGGAAATCTCGAGGACCAGAGCTTCGAGGAGTCCGCCGAGCGCCTGGTGGCGCACCCCTTCCAGGCGGCGCTGGAGGCGCTCGACGCCTACGAGTATCCGGTGCTGGCCGAGCTGAACGGGCATGCGATCGGGGGTGGACTGGAGCTCGCGATGACGGCCGACATCCGGTTGGCCGCCCGAGGGGCGAAGCTGGGCATGCCGCCGGCGAAGCTCGGGCTGATCTACTCGCACACCGGCCTGCTCAAGTTCCTGCGGGCTTGCGGGCCGGCCAACACGGCCGAGCTCTTCTACGTCGGGCGCACCGTCGACGCCGATCGCGCAGAGCGGATGGGGCTGGTCAACGAGGTGCTCGGCCCGAGCGAGCTCGGTGAGCGTGTGCTCGACCTGGCAGGCGAGATCGCCGCCAACGCGCCGCTGTCCCTGCGGGGCAACAAGCGGGTGCTGCGGGCGCTGCGCGAGCACCGCCTGCCCGAGGAGGTCGAGCGCGAGCTGGTCGACCTGCGCGAGTCGTGCTTCCGCTCCGAGGACTTCCGCGAGGGCGTCCGGGCGTTCGCGGAGAAGCGCGCGCCGGTCTGGCGCGACCGCTGAGTCCAGCGCACCGTCTTGACTTTGGGCCCCTATGGGTACCAAATGCAGGACAGCGCCGCGAAGTCCGTCCGGGACGCCTCCTACGGTGGCCCCAGTGCCGCCCCTCATCTCCCGCGAAGAGGCGCTCCGGCTCGGCGAGATCGAAGACCGATCCGAGATCGAGGCCCTGGTCGACCGCGCCTGGCGGGTGCGGGTGGAGCGCTTCGGCGACTCCACCGACATGTGCTCGCTCGTGAACGCCAAGTCGGGAGGCTGCGCCGAGGACTGCGGCTTCTGCGCCCAGTCCCGCTTCGCCGAGGCGGATACGCCGATGCACGCGATGATGAGCGCCGAGCAGATCCTCGAGCACGCGCGCGCCGCCGAGGCCGCCGGCGCCCACCGCTTCTGCATGGTCACGCAGGGCCAGGGGCTGTCCAAGCGGGACTTCGAGACGATCCTCGATGGCGCCCGGCTGGTGGCCCGGCACACGAGCCTCAAGCGCTGTGCCTCGATCGGCCACATGTCAGTGGCCCGGGCCCGCTCGCTCAGGGAGGCCGGGATCCAGCGCGTGCACCACAACGTGGAGACGGCCGAGAGCTACTACCCCGAGGTGACGACCACGGTGCGCTACGAGGGCCGGCTCCGCACGATCGACGCCGTGCGGGAGGCGGGGCTCGAGACCTGCGTGGGCGGCATCCTCAACCTGGGCGAGACGCGCGAGCAGCGGGTGGAGATGGCCTTCGAGCTCGCACGGGTCGATCCCACGAGCGTCCCGATCAACCTGCTCAACCCGCGCCCAGGCACGAAGTTCGGCGACCGGGAGCTGATGGACCCGCTCGAGGCGGTCAAGTGGGTGGCGATCTTCCGGCTGATCCTCCCGGACGCGCTCTTCCGGCTGTGCGGCGGACGCAACGAGAACCTGGGCAGCGGCGAGGTCCAGCAGCTGGCGGTCAGGGCCGGGCTGAACGGGGTGATGATGGGCAACTTCCTCACCACGCTCGGCTCCGAGCCCGAGCAGGACCGCGCGATGTTCGAGGGCCTCGGCCTCAACGTGGCCCGCCAGCCGGACAACGGCTCGAAGCCGCGCCCCGACAACCGCTCCGGCTGGCTGGAGGGCGAGAGCCCCCGCACGCCGGTCGACGAGCTCATCGACGACGGCCTGTGGGACCCGTCCGCCCAGCTGCGCCACAAGAAGAAGAGCTCGGTGCCGCCGCGCCCCGACGGCGCGCCGAACACGTACCCCGAGGTCATCCAGGTGGAGCCATGAGCGCAGAGATCGACGACCGGCTGGCGGAGATCAGGAACCGGGGTCTGTACCGGCGCATGCGCTGCGTCTCCGGGCCGCAGGGACCGCGGGTGCTGCTCGACGGGCGGCCGGTGCTCCTGCTCTGCTCGAACAACTACCTCGGGCTCGCCGACCATCCGCGCGTGCGAGAGGCGGCCGCCGAGGCCGCGATGCGCTACGGCGCAGGCGCGGGCGCCTCCCGGCTGGTCTCCGGGAACATGACGATCCACCGGCGCCTGGAGGAGCAGCTCGCGGCC
The DNA here is from genome assembly GCA_963821275.1 of uncultured Thermoleophilaceae bacterium. Taxonomy (GTDB): domain Bacteria; phylum Actinomycetota; class Thermoleophilia; order Solirubrobacterales; family Thermoleophilaceae; genus JACVRW01. Next base: position 95,421 of record CAWGDF010000008.1, on the reverse strand, counting down.
TTCAAGCGCTCGGAGTCCTGTCTGCTGTTCGGGTCGGGCTACCTGGCGAACGTGGGCGTGGTCTCCGCCCTGGCGCGCGAGGGCGACGTCGTCTTCTCCGACGCTCTCAACCACGCCAGCATCATCGACGGCTGCCGCCTGGCCCGCGCCGAGACCTTCGTATACGACCACGCCGACACCGATCACCTGGAGTGGGGCCTGCGCCAGGCCGAGGGCCGCGGCTCGCTGATCGTGACCGACGGCGTGTTCTCAATGGACGGCGACGTCGCGCCGCTGGAGCGGATAGTGGAGCTCGCCCAGCGCCACGACGCGCGGGTGATGGTGGACGAGGCGCACGCCAGCGGCGTCCTCGGCCCCGACGGTCGCGGCGCGGTCGCGGCGGCGGGGCTGGAGGGCGAGATCGACGTGATCGTGGGGACGCTCGGAAAGGCGCTCGGCTCCTACGGCGCGTACGTATGCTGCGACGAGCAGATGGCCAAGTACCTGATCAACAGCGCCCGCACGCTGATCTTCTCCACCGCTCTGCCGCCTCCGGCGGTGGCGGCCGCGATGTCCGCGCTGGGGCTGCTCGCCGAGCAGCCGCGCCGGGTCGAGAAGCTGCAGCGAAACGGGGCCGTGCTGCGGGGGGCGCTGGCCGACAACGGCCTGCCCGTGCCTCCCGGCGAGACCCCGATCGTCCCCCTGGTCGTCGGCGAGGCCTCCGCCGCGGTCTGGGCCAGCGAGAGGGCGCTCGAGCGCGGCATCTTCGCCCAGGCCATCCGCCCTCCGACCGTCCCGGAGGGCAGTTCGCGCCTCCGCCTCGCCGTGATGGCCTCACACACCAGGTCCGAGCTGCGAGAGGCGGCCCAGACCCTGGCCGCCGTCGTGCCCGCGCCCGCCCTCGAGGCGCCGGCGCCACCCGCGGCCGAACCGAAGCCCTCGGGCGTCTTCGACGGCCTGCGCGACGCCGCGTAACGCCGGTGCGGGGAGGGAACACCGCCGTCCGGCGGCCGCCGTGTGCGCGGCTGGTGCCGGCGAGCGGACCTGCTCGCCCCCGGCGCGGCTGCTGGGCGGTGCGCCGCTGGTGGCTGGCCCTCAGCCGCCGCTGATGCGCGGCATCTTCGTGACGGGCACCGGCACGGGGGTCGGCAAGTCGGTGCTGGCCGCCGCGGTCTGCTCGGCGCTGGCCGCGGGCGGTGCGCGGGTCGCGGCCTTCAAGCCCGCGGTCACCGGCCTGGACGATCCGCCGCCGTCGGGATGGCCTCACGATCACGAGCTGCTCGCGCGCGCCGCGAGCGCCGGGCAGACGGCCGAGGCGGTGGCGCCCTACCGCTTCGGGCCTCCGCTGTCGCCGCACTACGCCGCCGAGCTGGCCCGGGTGACGATCGAGCCCACAGGGCTCGCGCGCGCGGCCCGCGCGGGCCGCCGCCGGCGCCGACGTCCTGGTCTGCGAGGGAGTCGGCGGGCTGATGGTGCCCCTGACGCCCGGTTACCTCGTGCGCGACCTGGCCGTGGACCTGGCGCTGCCGGTGGTGGTGGCCGCGGGCGCCGGGCTCGGCACCATCAACCACACATTGCTCACGGTCGACGCGGCGCGGGCCGCCGGCCTGGTCGTGTCAGGGGTGGTGATGACCCCCTGGCCCGGCCGGCCATCGCCGCTCGAGGAGTCGAACCGAGAGACGGTGGAGCGCCTGTCGGGTGTGCCGGTGAGCGGCCTGGCGCCAACAGCGCCGGAATCGCTGGCCGGCGGCGGAGCGAAGCTGCCGCTGGACGATTGGCTCTCAGCCAGCCTCTAAGCTCGGTCGATGGCCACCGAGCACGCGGAGGGGCGTCCGCCGGCCCCGGACGCCGACGACCGGCCCGAGCTGCTGGTCAAGCTCCAGGAGCGCAAGGCGCGGCACAAGCAGAAGCACCCGATCCACCGGGTGGCCGTCGTGATGCTCGGGATCTTCCTGATCCTGGCCGGAATCGTGCTGTCCGGACCGGGCGTGCCCGGTCCCGGCTTCCTCGTGATCCTCATCGGGCTGGCCTTCGTGGCCCTGGAGTTCGACCGCGCCGAGCGGCTGCTGGAGAGGGCGATCGTCTGGGGCGACCAGTTGGGCGACTGGGCCCAGCGGCGCACCACAGGCCAGAAGATCGCCTTCGGCCTGGTGGCCGCGGCGGCGGTCGCGGGCTTCGTGGTCGCGGCCATCCGCTGGGACATTCCGCTCCTGCCGTTCGTCTGAGCGGCTGGTAGCGGCCTCCTCAGCTGCCCTCCTCGATGGCAAACGTGTTGCCGTCCGGGTCGGTGAACCAGGCCACGACGATCCCCGGGGCGCGGTGGATCCCCTTCGCGTCGGTCTCCAGGGGCTCGCCGTAGCGCTCAAAGGTCAGGCCCCGCGCCGCGAGCACGTCGACCAGCTCCTCGAGACGATCGACGTACCAGGTCGCGAGCGTGCCGGGCGCCTTGCCGGCGGTGTCATGCGACTCGTAGACGTGCAGGGACGTGCCGCCGGCGCAGTCGTAGACGCGGCTCTCATCGGGCTGGTCCTCGCCGGGCTGGAGGTTCAGGGTGTCGCGGTAGAACTGGTCGGCCCGCGCCAGGTCCGACACGGGGACGGAGGGGCGGACGCGGGCGCTGCTCAGTCCAGTAGGCGGCTGCATACGGCAATAGACCGGCGCGGCCTCAGGAAGTCATCGCCCGCGACGGCAAGGCCAGCGAAACCACCCGGCCGTCGAGCACGGCCCGGCGCTGGTAGAGCATCAGCGCCAGGGCGCCGTTGACCACGCAGAAGTAGACCGGGTAGAACAGAGCGGACCCCCCGTTCAGTGAGATCGGTCACGCATCGTGTATGGGCCTGTCGGTGCCGCGTGGTAGCCCTTGGCCCCGACCAGCTGCGCCAGGTCGCTGCGAGCCTCCTCGCCGTCCTCGAGCCGGTCGAGCGCGTAGCGGAAGTCCCAGCGCGGCGCCCAGCCCAGGTCCTTCCGCGCCCGCTCGTTCACGTAGACGCGCTCGATGCCCCTGAACATCCGCCAGCCGCGGCGGGCGTAGGCGTCGACGTAGTCGGGAAACCGTCGCTCCACCACAGTGGGAGCGTCACTGCGCAGCCCGGCCAGGTCCTCGGGGTCGAAGGGGGTGGTGGCGCTGATGATGTAGCGCCCGAAGCCGAGCGCCGGCGCTCGTTCCAGCGCCAGCAGGTGGGCGCTGACCACGTCCTCCAGATCCACCCGCCGGTAGAGCAACTCGTTGAGCTTGAGGTTGGCGTCGTCGTAGGCGGCGCGGACGTCGTCGCGGTCGTCGCCCTCGGGGAAGAAGCGCGAGGTGCGCAGGATCAGGCAGGGCACGCCGTGATCGCGATGCACGAGCTCGCACAGGTCCTCGGCGGCGGTCTTTGTCACGCCGTAGACGTTGCGCGGCAGCGATGCCACCTCCTCGGTGATCCAGGCCGCGGGCGCTCCCGGCGGCGGGATCAGCGCGCGGCCGAAGGCGCTGGTGGTGCTCGTGAACACGAAGCGGCCGACGCCGGCGGCGACGGCCTCCTCGAGCAGGTTGAGCGTGCCCGTGACGTTGGTGTCGACGTAGTCCTGGCGGTCGTGCGTGCCCAGGTGCGGCTTGTGCAGCGTGGCGGCGTGCAGCACGGCCTCGACGTCCCGCACGGAGCGCCGCACGAGGGCCCGGTCGGCGATCGAGCCGACCGCCTCGGTCCACGGTGACTCGAGGATGTCGAGGCCCACCACCTCGTGCCCCTCGGCGCCCAGCACGCGGACCAGCGCCTCGCCGAGGTGCCCGGAGCTGCCGGTGACGAGGACCCTCATGGCACTCCGGGGCGTGGGTCAGGCCCGCGCGTCCGCCTTCTTCTTCTCCCGCTCCTGCTCGCGCAGCTCCACGCGCCGGATCTTCCCGGTCAGGGTCTTGGGAAGGTCGTCCACGAACTCGACCTCGCGCGGATAGGCGTAGGCCGAGAGGTGCTTGCGCACGTGCTGCTTGATGTCGTCGGCCAGCTCGTCGGAAGGCTCCCGCTCGCCGGTCAGCACGATGAAGGCCTTGACGATGTCACCCCGCCGCTCATCGGGTGACGCCACCGCCGCGGCCTCCTTGACGGCCGGGTGCTCAACGCACGCGGACTCCACCTCGAACGGGCCGATGCGGTAGCCGGCCGAGATGATCACGTCGTCGGCGCGGCCGGCGTACCAGACGTAGCCCTCGTCGTCGGTGGTGGCGGCGTCCTTGGTGTGGAACCACTCGCCGCCGAAGTCCTCCTCGCTGTCCTCGGGCCGGTTCCAGTAGCCCAGCGGGTAGTGCGGGTTGGACCGGGCCTTCAGGCAGATCTCGCCGCGCTCGCCGACCGGCAGCGGCATCTCGTCCTCGTCCAGGATCGCCACCTCCCAGCCCGGCATGGGCCGGCCCATCGAGCCCTCGCGGACCTCGATGTTGGGGAAGTTGCCGCACAGCGGGTAGCTCTCGGTGAGGCCGTAGAAGTCGAGCACCGTGATCCCGTACTGGTCGCGGAACCAGCGAATCACCTCGGGGTTGAGCGGCTCGCCGGCCGAGCAGGTGATCCGCAGCTTGTCGAGCGGATAGCGCTCGCCGGCGTTCTCGACCCCGGTCATCGCCCTCAGTGCGGTGGGGGTGGTGAACATGTTCTCCACCCCGTGCTTGGAGAGGAAGCGCAGGTGCTCCTCCGGGTCGTAGCCCCCCTTGCGCGCCTGCACGAGCGCCACTGCGCCGTAGCGCCAGGGGCCGAGCAGCGGGCAGATGCCCGCGGCCCAGGCCCACTCGCCCGACCCGTGGAACAGCTCGCCGTCACGCACGTCGTGGCAGAACTCGAACTCCTCGTGCGCAAGCAGGTAGCGGTGGGCGTGAAGGATGCCCTTGGCCAGGCCCGTGGTGCCGGAGGAGTAGTACAGCTGGGCGGGGTCGTCGGCGGCGGTGTCCACCATGTCGAACTCCGCCGAGGCGCCGGCCATCTCGTCGAGCAGGCCGTCGTCGAGCACGAGCACGCTCTCGGCCAGGCCGTCCGGAATGCGGTCACGGTTGGCCGCGTCGGTCACGACCACCTTGGCCTCGGAGTCGTGCAGCCTGTGCTGGATCCCCTCGTCCCCGTAGAGGACCGAGAGCGACAGCAGGATGGCGCCGGCCCGGTAGGTGCCCAGAAACGCGGCCGCCGTCTCCGGCAGCGAGGGCAGGAGCGTCGCGACCCGGTCCTCGCGCTCCACGCCGTGCGCGCGGAGCACGTTGGCAAAGCGGTTCGACATGTCCTGGAGCTCGCCGAAGCTGACTCGGCGCTCGTTCTCCTCCCAGTCCTCCCAGACCATGGCGAGCCGGTCACGCTCGTGCTTGTCGCACACGTCGTGCGCGATGTTGTAGCGCTCGGGGACGTCCCAGCTGTGCCGCTCGCACATCGCCTGGTAGTCGTCGAGCTCGTACTTCCTGAAGCTCATCTCACACCTCCACCCGAAAAGGGCTACCCGCCGGGAGCCCGACCTATGCTCTCAGACAACGGCGCCCGCGCTGCGTCGAGGGCGGGCGGCACCGTCCGTCGCCCGAGCAGTGCGTCCGCCGCCACGCGAGCGGTGGCGGGCCCCGCCGAGATGCCCCAGGGACCATGGCCGGCCGCGGCCCAGATGCCCTCGGTGCCGGGCACCGGGCCGACCAGAGGACGGCCGTCGAACGATTGCGGGCGGGCACAGGCACGGGTGCGCAGGATGGGCGCGCCGGAGAGCGCGGGCACGAAGCGCGCCCCGGCATCGCGCAGCGCGCCGGCCCAGGCGGCCGGGTCGGGCTCCTCGCCGAGGAAGGTCGAGCCCACCGACACCGCGCCACCCGCCGCGACCAGGCTGAACAGCGGTCCCGGGCCGCCGGAGGCCACCTCCTCCACCCCGGCCTCCTCCAGCACGTGATGCGGTGGCTCCTCGAGCCCTACCTCCACCACCACCCCCCACACGGGCAGGATCGGTCGCCAGTCGTGACTGGGGTCGATCACCTCCGGGGTCCAGGGCCCGGCGGCCACGAGCACCACCTCGGCCGCGCAGTGCTCGTGCCCGGCGATCACCCCACGTGCGCGGCCCTGGAGGACCCAGGGCCACGCGGGCACGCCCTCGTGCAGGAGCGCCCCCGCACGGCGAGCGCGCTCGGCGAAGGCCAGGGTGGCCGACGCCGGCCGGACCGGGAAGCCGGTCTCCAGGCGGCAGGCCCACAGCCGGCGCCCCACGCCCGGCTCGAGCCGCTGCACCTCGCGCGGCTCGAGCAGCCTCGGCTCGAGCTCCGGACAGCTGCGCGCGATCTCGGCTCGCGCCTGCTCGAGGGGCGAGCGCCCGGGGCCGAGCATGAGGATCCCGGCGGGCTCGGCAGGCAGGTCGAAGCCCTCCAGCCCGCGGTAGTGCCGCAGGCTCTCGATGTACAGGTCGGCCAGCAGCGGCTCGAAGGGATGCTGGATCACCCCCGAGTTGCGGCCCGAGGCCGCGCCCGCCAGCTCGCCGCGCTCGAACAGCTCCACCCGCGCGCCGCGCTCCGCGAGGAAGGCCGCCGCCGCGCAGCCCACGATCCCCCCGCCGATGATCGCGACGTCGGGGAAGCCGGTCATGTCAGTCCGAGGCGTAGTCCACGATCGACTTGTCGATCAGCCACTCGACGGGCGCCTTGTCGTCGCGGTAGACCGTCCCCCCGCGGAGCGGCTGCTCGAGCCGGCCCGCCGCGGCGAGGGCCGTGCCGCGCAGCCCGTCGGGGAGGCGGGGCAGCGCTGCACGCAGACGCTCGGCCGACAGCGGGCGCTCGCCAGCGATGATCAGCGTGTTGGTGGGCTCGATCGGGTCGCGCAGGACGTGGGGGAAGACCTCGCCGATCGTCGCGGTCAGTACCTTCTCCAGCTCGTCCTGGCCCTCGGGATGCCCGGCGTTGACCACCAGCACGCCGCCGGGGCGCAGGTGCTCGCGGACGCTCTCGAAGAACTCCTCGGTGGTGAGGTAGAAGGGGATGTACGGCTGGCGGTAGGCGTCGACGGAGATGACGTCGTAGCGAGCGTCGGTGCGGCGGAGGAACGGGCGCGCGTCCTCGTGGTAGAGGTGCAGCCGGGGGTTGTTCATGTCGAAGTACTCGCGCCCGATGTCGGAGAGCTCGCCGTCGATCTCCACTCCGTCGACGCGGGTCTCCGGAAAGAACTCCTCGTAGGCCCGCGAGGTCGTGCCCGCGGCGTTGCCCAGGATGGCCACGCGCCGGGGCGGCGCCGAGCGGCCCGCGAAAGGGAGCACCAGGTGGCCATCCCAGACGTCGCCGGTGAGGACGGACGCCGGATCCTCGACCCCGGCCCGCGGGTTGTCGCACTCGGCGCTGCACACCGAATGCTGGGCCTGCCCCTCGTTCAGCTCGAGAGCCCGGCTGCCGTCGTCGCGCTCGATCACCCGCGCGTACTGGTACTCGGTGTCGGTCTCATAGATCACGCGCCCCTCCTCGGCCGAGGCCTTCAGCGTTCCCACGGGCAGGGCGATCAACGCCGCAATGGCGGCGGGCGCCAGGGCGTAACGGCGGACGGGACGCAGTCCCCACACCGCCACGACCGAGATCGCCAGGGCGAAGATCAGGAACGTGCGCCGGGTGCCCACCAGCGGGATGAACACGAGTGCCGAGACCAACGTGCCCAGCAGCGAGCCGGCGGTGGACAGGGCGTAAAGGCGGCCTGCCACCCGCCCGGCCTCCTCGACCGAGGAGACCGCCAGCCGGATCGCCCAGGGCGATACCGCGCCCAGCAGCATGACCGGCACCGCCACCAGCACGAGCACAGCCGCCAGCGAGCCCAGGAACGCCCCCGCCGAGATCTCGTCGAGTGCGTCCACCGCCACGTCGAGCAGCGGGTCGGCCGCAAACGGCACCAGCGCAAGCAGCCCCGCGGCGACCAACGCGAGCAGGCAGAGACCGCGCATGTGCGGGTGCCGGTCGGCGAGCCGCCCACCCAGCCAGTAGCCCAGCGACAGGGCGACCAGCACGATTCCGATCGTGTTCGCCCACACGATGGTGGAGGCGCCGAAGTACGGGGCGAGCAACCGCACGGCGGCGATCTCCGCGCCGAGGGAGCCCGTCCCCACCACGAAGACCAGCAACGGCAGGGGCGGCATAGCTGCTCTGGACCTTAGACAGGCGGGCTTTCAGTGTCGGCTCAGGCCGCGGGCCTACGTTGCCGCCATGACCCGGAATCGAACACTCCTCGGCATCGTGGCCGTGTCCTGCGCGGCGGCCGTTGCCGGCTGCTCGTCCGACGACAACGACGGCCGGGGCGCCGCTTCGAGGTCCTCGCTGATCCCGCAGCCGACCGCCGCTCAGCTGGAGGCGGCCAACCTCGACATCCCCGTTGCCCCAAGGAGCAACCGCGTCGACCTACGGGCGCCGTCGTTCTCGCACTCGACCAGGATCGACAACCCGCTGTTCCCGATCAGCCGCCTCAGGTCGGCCATCCTCTCGGGTCAGGTCGACGGCAAGGACTTCAAGACCGAGACCACTCTGCTGCCGGAGACGCGCATCGTGAAGTGGCGCGGCGGGCAGATCGAGGCGCGCGTGTCGCAGTACGTCGCGTACCTCGACGGACGGATCGAGGAGGTGGCGCTGGACCACTACGCGCAGGCCGACGACGGGTCGGTCTGGTACCTCGGCGAGGACGTCTTCAACTACCAGAACGGCTTCGTCGCCGACACCGAGGGCACCTGGTTCGCCGGCAGGGAGGGCCCACCCGCGCTGATAATGCCGGCCGAGCCGAAGGTCGGGGACACCTACCGTCCCGAGAACATCCCGGGCCTCGTCTTCGAGGAGGTCAGAGTCAAGACGGTCGGCGCGACCGTCGCCGGGCCGCACGGACGCGTCGAGGACGCGATCGTCGGCTCGGAGCTCCACCAGGACGGGACGCGCGAGGACAAGATCTTTGCGCCCGGCTACGGGGAGTTTTACACCGCCTCAGGAGGCGACGTGGAGGCCATGACGCTCGCCCTGCCCGCCGACGAGCTCCCCGGCCCCCCGCCGGCCGAGCTCCTCATGCTGTCGGCAGGCGCAGGCGACGTCCTGAGCCAGGCCCAGGGCCGGGACTGGAAGGGCGCCTCGGCCACCGTGCGGAGGATGTCCGGCGCCTGGCGCACATTCCGGCAGGGACAGGTCCCGCCGCGGCTGGAGGCGCGTGTGAGCCGCGCGCTCGAGGAGCTCACCGGTGCGGTCGAGACCCAGGACGTGACACGGGCCCGGCTCGCGGCCATCGCCGTCGCCCAAGGCGGTCTCGACCTCGAGCTCCGTCACCGGCCCGCGGCCGCGATCGACCGCGATCGGTTCGAGCTTTGGGCCCGTCAGCTGCTGGCGGACGCGGAGGCCGGCGACACGGCAGGGGTGAGGGGCGACCTGGCGACCCTCGAGTGGATCCGAGATCGGTTCGCCCACACCCTGAACAGGGTTGACCTGACCCGCCTCGACGCTCGACTGGTCGAGCTGCGGGCCAACGTGACCGATAACGACCTGCGCGCGGCGGCGCGGGAGGCTGCCTGGCTGGGATCCCACCGCTGACGCAACCCGGCGTCTACGGAGGGCCGGCCGCGCCGGTCCAGCCGCGGGCGTAGCAGGGCGCCGCGCCGCAGACCTCCACCACGCGCCCGTTCGGCTTGAGGAACTCGGACTTCTGCAACCGGGCCCGAGCCTCGTTGCGCGGCGCGCGGTGAGGGTCCTGGCCCGCCCCCGGCGGCTTGTTGACGATCGGCGGCGGAGGCGTGCCCACCTCCTCCCCGTTCTGCTGGCGCAGCGGGCCTGTGTCCCACCAGACGACGGCGGACCCTCGGTAGGGGAATGAGGGGATCCGCCTCAGGCCGAACCATGGGTTCCGCAAGGGCGAGCGCCCCGGGTCCAGCGCGGGCCGGCGGAGGCGGGCGCCAAAGGTGCGGGCCATGATCGACGTGGTGAAGTCGGCCACCTGGTGGTCGCCGAGGGCGACGTGCATGAGCACCTTGTGGGCGGGCGTGTCCGGCAGCGGCCGGCTGGTGATGTGGTGCGCGTAGCCGTTCGCCTCGCCGCGATCCCAGAGCAGCTGGATCTGGGAGAGCCAGAGCTGGCGCTCGAGCTGGTTCGGGTAGCTGCCGTAGAGGATCGGCGCGTAGCCGGCGAAGTCGATGCTGCGCTGGAGCAGCGTCGAGTAGTTCATCCCGGGAACGCCCAGCACGGCGCGCTGGAAGTCCGGCGCGAGCGCGGTCAGCGCCCCGCCCATGATGCCGCCCTGGCTGTTGCCGTCGAAGTAGAGGCGCCGCGTATCGATCAGCGGCCGGCCGTTCTTCCGGAAGGCGGGATGCGACCCGAAGCCCCGCGGATGGATGAGAGCCCGGCCCAGCAAGAGCTGCTGGAGGAAGCCCTGCTGCATGCGGTCGGTGATCGTGTTGAATCCCGACAGGTCGCCCAGCGCGTTGATCAGGGTGGGCAGATCCGGTCGCGAGAAGCCCGCCCAGTCGGTGGCGCAGAAGACGAAGTTGTGCTCGTTCGACATCAGTTCGACGTTCTCGGCGTCGATCTCGTCGCGACTGCCCAGCAGGCCGTGCCCGTAGAGCCCGGGGCGGGCCTTCGGAGGAGCGGCGGGGTCGAGCGCCGAACGCGGGATCTGGCAGATGTAGTCGTATTCGACCCTGCCGCGCTGGGTGGGCAGGCCACGCCGGTCGAGCACGAAGCGGCCACCCGGGTCGCACCCGTTGGTGAGGAAGCAGGGCGCGGTGATCCTGCCTGTGACTATGCGGGCGATGCGCTCGTTCTGCGCGGGCGGGACGTCGGTGAAGCTCGCCGTGAACCGCGGCGAGCGCCCCTCGACCTCCAGGTCGCGGAGGTTGCGGTCGCCGAGCTGGGCGAAGGCGCGGTCGCGGATGTGCAGCGCCCGCGCGCTGAGGCTGCGCCGGCTGGCCACGGTGAAGTCCCAGGCCAGGAACAGGTTGCCGCGCCTGACCTTCGCCTTGCGCAGCTTTGCGAACAGCTGCTCGAAGTGGGGCCGGCGGCGCTCGATCAGGCGGCGGCCGGTCAGCCGCCGGTCCCGGTACAGCCTGATGGCCCGGCCCGCACGGATCGGGCTCCCGTCGGCCCGCTTGAGGTTGCGCAGGGCGACGATGTAGCGCTCGCCCTCACTGAAGTTCCTGGCCGGCCTGATGATGAGCACGCGGTCGGCCTCGGTCTCGGGGTTCGAGTCGATCTCCGCCCAGACCGGATGGCGCCTGCCGGTGCGGGCGTTGATCACCACAACGGGCGAGCGCCGGGCCAGGCTGCGCGACACATCGCCGATCGGCGGCAGCCGGCTTGCGCGGGCGGCCTCGAGGGTCTCGAGGCCCGGCACCTTCGTGAGGAGCATCGAGCCGGGGCTGAAGCCGTCGGCCCGGTTCATGTCGGTGGGATCGATGTGCACCCCGTCCTCGTTGGCCGGCATCGACACCCGCTTGAGCGCGAGCCGCCGCCCGGTGGGGGTGGACCTGTCCCTCTTCGTGTAGAGGTCGTTCGGCCACGGGTAGAGGCAGACGGCCGGGTCCGTGAAGTCGCAGCGCTCCGACGGCCTCTCCCCCTGCGCCTCCGCGGCCACCGGCGCCGGCAACGTCACGGCGAGGACCGCCCCTACCACCCCGCATCGCCTCCTCATCGGGCGGGCACCCTATACGGCGATTCCGACCTGCGGCGCCGGTAGCGTCGCTCGTCGTGGATCTGGCCGCCGCCGACCGGGCTCACCTCTGGCACCCGTTCACCCAGCAACGCGGCTGGGAGCAGGAGGAGCCGCTGATCATCGAGCGCGCCGTGGGCACCAACCTGGTGGACACCGAAGGCCGCCGCTACATCGACGGCGTCTCCTCGCTGTGGTGCAACGTGCACGGGCACGGCCACCCCCACATCGATGCCGCCCTGCGGGACCAGCTCAAGCGCGTCGCCCACTCCACGATGCTCGGGCTGACGCACCGGCCCGCGATCGAGCTGGCGCAGCGGCTCGTCGAGCTTGCCCCCGCCGGGCTCGGCCGTGTCTTCTACTCGGACTCGGGCTCGACGGCCACCGAGATCGCGCTCAAGATCGCCTTCCAGTACTGGAAGCAGCGCGGCCAGGAGCGGCCCCGGTTCGTCGCCCTGCGCATGGCCTACCACGGCGACACCATCGGCTCGGTGTCGGTCGGCGGCATCGACCTGTTCCACTCGCTCTACCGCCCGCTCCTGTTCGACACCCTGAAGGCGGAGCCGGGCGACATCGCGTCGATGGCCTCGCTCCTGGCCCGGCACGAGGGCGAGGTGGCGGCGGTGATCATGGAGCCGCTCGTGCAGGGCGCCGCCGGGATGCTCGTCCATCCCGAGGGCTACCTGCGCGCGGTGCGCGAGCTGTGCGACCGGCACGGCGTGCTCTTGATCCTCGACGAGGTGGCCACCGGCTTCGGGCGCACCGGGCGGATGTTCGCCTGCGAGCACGAGGGCGTCGCCCCCGACCTGCTCTGCCTGGCCAAGGGCATCAGCGGCGGCTACCTGCCGCTGGCCGCCACCCTCGCCCGCGAGGAGATCTACGAGGGCTTCCTGGGCGAGTTCGAGGAATTCCGCACGTTCTTCCACGGCCACACCTACACCGGCAACCCGCTGGCCTGCGCGGCCGCGCTGGCCAGCCTCGACGTGTTCGAGGCCGAGCGAACGCTGGAGCGCCTGCAGCCGAAGATCGAGCTGCTGGGCAGGCTGCTGGAGCAGCTCGCCGCCCATCCGGCCGTGAGCGAGGTACGCCGCCGCGGCTTCATGGTCGGCATCGAGCTGGACGGCTTCCCGCTCGAGGCCCGGATGGGCCACCGCGTGACCCTGGAAGCGCGGCGCCGGGGGGCGATCATCCGGCCGCTCGGCGACGTGGTCGTGCTGATGCCGCCGCTGGCCATCGCCGAGGCGGACCTGCGCCGGTTGGTGGCGATCACCGCCGAGGCGATCGAGGCGGCGACGTCCGCTGCCTCCCTTGCGGCCGCCGCGTAATCTCGCTCCATGCCGCCAGATCTCGATGCGGTCCGGCGCATCGCCCTCGCGCTTCCGCGCACCGAGGAGCGGCCGTCCTACAACGGCACGGCAGGGTTTCGCGTCAAGAGCCGGGGCATGTTCGCCCGCGAGCGCGAGGACGGCGAGACGATCGCCCTGAAGATCGACTACGGCGAGCGCAGCGCGCTGACCGCCATGCAGCCCGAGACCTTCCGGGTGACCCCGCACTACGAGAACTACCCCTGGGTCATAGTCCACTTGGCGACGGTCGATCCGGGCGAGCTCGAGGAGCTTCTCACCGAGGCCTGGCGGCTGACGGCGTCCAAGACGGCGGTGAAGGCCTTCGACGCGGAGCGTTCGCCGTAGATTGCAGTGCTCTGGGTCATACTGGAGGTCGACTCGCATGAGGCCGCATGGGTGACGGATCACCAGACGGGACACCGAAGCCTCGACGTGTAGGCGTGTGGTTGGCGACAGCGGCGGCCGTCGTCGGGCTGGCCACCGGAGTGCTGACCCTGAGGGATCAGCTCTTCCCCGATGACGACCCTCCCCCGACCCCGACGACCGCGACGCCGACGCCCCCTCAAGCCGAGATCCCTCGCTATGACGGCGTGGCCGGACACCTGGAGGACTCCCGAGCGCTGCTGGACTTCCTCGATCAGAACGATCACGAGACTGTCTACCTCGACATCGGCTTTCCCGACATTGGGTTTGGTCCGGCTGTCGACGACAACGTCTTCACAGAGACCGTCCCGTACAAGGGGGGCACCAAGATCGTCATCAAGTCGGTGGAGCTGATGACCGAATGCAAGCCGGGAGCGCCGACGAAGGAGGAGAACCCCACGGTGTTCGACGGCTGCCAGGGCTCGTCACTCTCGATCCACGGCTCCGAGAACGATGACTCGGGCACCTTCTTCGAGCACGGAGTGCCCCGGATCAAGGGGTACTTCGCGGTCGACGTCACCGGCGGGCTGCACATGGGCATCTCGCCGATCCTCCTGAGGCCGCTCACCTTCGAGCAGGCGAAGGGCACCTGAGGCCGCGCGGCTGGAGTCAGCCGTCGTACGGCTCGAAGTCCCGCTTGCGTGCCCCGCACACCGGACAGAACCAGTCGTCCGGGATTTCCTCGAACGCCGTGCCGGCGGGGATGCCGCCATCGGGGTCGCCCTCCGCGGGGTCGTAGATGAACCCGCACGAGGTGCAGATGTAGAGCTGGCTGGTGGCGGCTTCCATCGCGGGGGGCGGAAGACTAGCGCCCCTCCGGGGTAGGCTGGACCCGTGCGGGTGGACCGACCGCCGCCGGGCGAGGAGATCAATCGCGGCCCCGTGACCGAGCCGCGGCAGGCCGCCTCGCTCATGGTGCTGCGCGACTCTCCGCAAGGGCCCGAAGTGCTCCTGGTCGAGCGCAACCCCGAGCAGCGCTTCATGGGCGGCGCCTGGGTCTTCCCGGGCGGAGCGGTGCACGACGAGGACGCCGATCACGCGGGCGCCGCCGTGCGCGAGCTGGAGGAGGAGGCGGGGATAGCGCTGCCCGCGGGCACGCCGGTGGTGGCCTACTCGCGCTGGATCACTCCCGCCGAGGTCAAGATCCGCTTCGACACCTGGTTCTTCGTGGCCGCGGCGCCGCCCGGCGCCTCCGCCACGCCGGACGGCAGTGAGTGCGTGGACGCCCGCTGGCTGCGTCCCGCCACCGCGCTCGAGGAACACCGCCGGGATGAGCTGATGCTGGTCTTCCCCACGATCAAGCACCTGGAGGAGCTGGGCGGCTTCGGCTCGGTCGCCGAGGCGCTCGAGACCGCCCGCGCGCGGAGGATCGAGCCGATCCTGCCGCGAGTCGTGACGCGCGCCGGCTCGGCCCGGGTCCTGCTGCCCGGCGAGCCGGGATACGACGAGCCGTGAGCGCCGCAACCGCGGCCGCCGGCGCTTGTTCTCAGAGAAATGAGACGTGGCGCACTGACACTGCTTGCGGCGCTTGCGCTGCTGAGCTGCCTCGCGGCGGCAGCCTTCGGGGCGACCCTGCTGGGAACCGAGGGGGATGACCGCCTGCCGGGAAGCCCGGAGCCCGATCAGGTCTACGGCGAGGCCGGCGCTGACACCCTCAGCGGCGAAGGCGCCAACGACTACCTCGAGGCCGGCTCCGGCGCGGACGCGGTGGAGGGAGGCGACGGCGTCGATCTTCTGATCGGGGGGACGGGGGACGACCGCATGAACGCGGGCCGCGGTGACGACGTCGCCTACGCCGGCGCCGGCGCGGACCTGGTGCTGGGCGGTCAGGGGGCCGACACCCTGCTGGGCCAGGCCGGCCCCGACCGTCTGTTCGGGGGATCCGGCCGCGACCGCGTCTACGCGAGCCTCGGGCCCGACTACGTGGACGCCGGCTCCAGCGCCGACTGGGTGAGCTCCGAGGAGGGCGACGTCATCATCGACGCCGGTCCGGGCCGGGACGCGGTCGGCGCCGCGGGAGGTGACGTGCAGGTACAGGGCGGCCTCGGTGACGACCGCATCCGTACGGGCGACGGCGACGACCGCGTGTCCGGGGGCGGCGGCCGCGACGCGCTGGAGACGGGAGCGGGCGACGACGTTGTGCGCGTGCGCGATCGCAGGCGTGACCGGGTGGACTGCGGCGACGGCAGCGACCAGGTGGCGGCCGACCCCGCCGACCTGCTGACCGGCTGCGAAGGGACCCTCGCCCGCGCACGCCGGGCCCGCTGACGACCGCACCGCGAGGCCGACTCCTGTAGAACCGGCCAATGGCGACCACGGGCCTCACCGTGGCGGTCACGGGCCCCACCGGCGACCTGGGGATCGCGATCGTCTCCGCCCTCGAGCGCTCGCGCTCGGTCAAGACGATCGTCGGCATGGCCCGCCGGCCCTTCGACCCGGCCGGGCGCGGCTGGCGCAAGACCGAGTACCGCGAGGGCGACGTGACCGATCGCGCGGCCGTGCGCGGGCTGGTGAAGGACGCCGACGCGGTGGTGCACCTGGCCTTCGCGATCCTGCGCGCCAGCGACGCCACCCGCGAGCTCAACGTGGCCGGCTCGCGGTTGGTGTTCGAGGAGTCGGCCAAGTCCGGCGTCGCGCGCATCTGCTACGCGTCGAGCGTGGCCGCCTACGGCTTTCATGACGACAACCCCGACTGGCTCACCGAGGACGTGCCGCCGCGCGGCTCGCCCGCGCACCCCTACTCCGAGCAGAAGGCCGAGGTGGAGGGTGTGCTGGCCGACGTCCTCCGGCGCCGGCGGCGCACCGCGGCCTGGGTCTTTCGCCCCTGCATCGTCTCCGGACCGCAGGCCCGGACGATGCTCGAGGAGATTCCCTATTACCGCCTCAGCGATGCCATGCCGGCGACGGTGGGGCGGCTGCTCGCGACCATGCCGGTCCTCAAGCCCGTGATCCCGGATCCGGGCACGCGCTTCCAGCTCGTGCACGAGGACGACGTGGCCCGCGCGTTCGTCGCCGGCGTCCGCGGTGTGGGCGAGCCGGGCCCGTACAACCTCGCCGCCGGCGGCACGCTGACGGCCGCCGACCTGGCCGCAGCGCTGGGGTGGTACTCGGTGCCGGTGCCGAAGCCCGTGGTCGAGGCCACGGCCGAGGTCGTCACGCGGCTCCCGCTCGTGCCGGACGCGGCGTCATGGATCCACTCGGTGCGAAAGCCGGTGCTGATGCGCACCACCCGGGCGCGGCGACTGCTGCGCTGGCGGCCGCGCCACACGTCGAAGGCGACGCTCGAGGCGATGGTGGAAGCGCACCAGGCCGCGCCGCCGGTGCGCTAGCCGCAAGCAGCCGGCTCGGCCGGCTGCGCGCGGATCCACTACAGCGCCCGGCGGTACAGCTCGGCGTAATCCTCCGCTTCGGCTTCGCGCGGGTTGAGCAGCGTGGTGCCGTCGCCGAGCGCGCCCTCCACGAGCTCGGGAATGGCCGTCTCGGGCACCCCGACCTCCGAGAGCCGTGTCGGCAGCCCCAGCGCGGCCACCAGCTCGGTGACCCAGCTGGCCAGGGCATCGCCGATCTCGGGCCCGCTCACGCCCAGCACGTCGGCCAGGTCGCGGTAGCGGTCGGCAATGTCCGGGCCGCCGGCCGCGTTGAAGCGGATCACGTGCGGAAGGTGGATGGCGTTGGCCACGCCGTGGGGCACGCCGTGCTGGGCGCCGGCGGGATGCGACATGGCGTGGACCGAGCCCAGCGAGATCGTGATGGCCAGGTTCGCGGCGACCAGCATGTTGCCGCGGGCGTCCTCGTCCTCGGGCGTCTCGACGGCGCGCCGGAGGTTGTCGCGCATCAGCCGCAGCGCCTGCAGCGAGCGGGCGTCCTGGTGCGGGCTCCAGTCGGCCGACACGTAGCCCTCGATGGCGTGGGTCATCGCGTCCATGCCCGTTGCGGCGGCCACGGCCGGGGGCAGGGTCCGGGTGCTCTCCGGATCGAGGATCGCGAGCCGCGGGAAGAGCGGGAAGTCCGCGATCTCCAGCTTGACCTTGCGCTCGGGATCCTTGATCACCGCGGCCATCGAGGCCTCGCTCCCCGTCCCCGCGGTGGTGGGGATGCAGGCCAGCGGGGCGATGTCCAGCGGGCGGCCCATGCCGTCGCCGGCGCGAGGGAGGAGGTAGATCCCCTCCAGCTCTTCCGCGCTCCCGCCGTGGCTGAACACCGCATCCGCGACCTTGGCCGTGTCCATCACCGAGCCGCCGCCGACCGCGAGGAAGGAGTCCGCTCCCGCCTCGCGGGCCGCCGCGGCGCAGCGCTCGACAGTGGCGGTCGAGGAGTCCTGAGGCACCTCGTCGAACACCCCGGCTACCTCCAGTCCACCGTCCGCGAGACCGGCCTCAACCCGCTCGACCAGCCCGGTGCCGCGGACCACCTGGTCGGTCACGAGCAGCACCCGCTGCGCGCCCTCCTTCTGGAACTCGAATCCCGCCGAGCCCAGGAGGTCGCGCCCGGCGATCACCCGGGTGGTGGACACGTACTGGTAGAAGTCCTTGAAGCCCGCCATCCGGCGGGCCAGGGGGTCCGCCGGAAAGGCCTCCATCAGGCCGCCTCGAGCAGGTCCGGCCTTCCGGCCTCCTCCAGGATCTTGCGGTAGCGGGGGAAGATCGGCTTGGTCAGGGGGACCAGCTTGAGTATCTTCGCCACCGGGCCCTTGGCCTTGATCTGGCCCCGGGCCAGCGCGACCGTCACGTTCACCTGGCCGAGCCAGAAGAGATGCGCGGTGTCGGCCTCCATGGCCATGACGACCTCGGGCTCGAGGGCCGTGTCGCCGCAATCCACCTGGCTCTCTTCACCTTCCATCACCTTCACGGTGATCTGCGAGTCCGGGTCGCGGTACCGGTACTGCACGATCGTGTTCGCCCGCTGGAAGCGGGGGGCCAGCTCGTCATCTTCGGCCAACTCCCGGAAGAGCCGGCCGATATACGCGTACAGCTCGTCCGCGTCCTTGAAATACGCCACTGCTGATCCTTCCTCGTGTTCTGTTCGTGCGGCGGGCAGCCTAGGCGTCCGGACGCTCTCGTACCAGCAGCGTCTGGGCCGAGCGGCCCACCCGGCCGCGTTCGTCCCACAGCACGGTATCGGCCAGGCCGACGCCCTCGACGTAGGTTGTGGCCTCGAGGCACACCCACTCGCCGGACGGCGGGCGAATCAGGTGCACGCTCAGGTCGGTGTTGATGAAGAGGAAGCGGCGGTGGTCGAGGGCGGCGCTCACCCCGTTCCCCGAGTCGGCGGCCACCAACACGCGCTCCAGCGGAGTGGGCTCCTCCCCCTCCACCAGGGGGACCCGCGAACGCAGCCAGACCGTCGCCGGACCGGGCTCGAGGAACGCGCCGCGGACGAAGCGGTACTCCATGGCCGTGTGGTGGCCCACGTCCTGTCCAGTGGCGAAGAAGTCCTCGCCCGTGCCCTCCTCGGGCCCCGGAGGCCGGCCGTCGGGGTCCTCGGGCAGGTCGATCTCGCCCGGCTCCAGGCGCCAGGCCCGCGCCCTCATCACTTCGCCCTCGGGCCCGCTGAGTGATGCCTCGAGCAGCTCTACGCTGCGCCCCGGGCGCACCAGGCGGGCGCTCGTCTCGAGTGGCGCGAGGGGCACCGGGCCCAGGATCTCGAAGGTCACCCGGCCCAGCTGCAGCTCCGCGCGCGGCTGGCAGCGCTCGATCTCCCGCCCCAGCAGCGCGGCGGGCGGCCCGGCGTGCTGGGAGTCGGGGTCCCAGGGACCGCGGGTGAGCTCGCTCGGGACGAACAGCCCGTCCTGGGCGGTATAGAAGGCGCCGGTCATCGCGGCCTCATCCTAAGACGGCCGGATAGCCTGCAGCCGCGATGCAGGCGGTGACCTTCCAAGCGCCCGGCGAGGTCCTCGTGGAGGAGCGTCCGGAGCCGGAGCTGCTTGCCCGCGACGACGCGGTCGTGCGCGTGGAGGCCACCGGGGTCTGCGGCTCCGACCTGCACATCTACCACGGGCGGGTCCAGATCGAGCCCGGCTTCACGCTCGGCCACGAGTTCGTGGGCACCGTGCTGGCCGCCGGCGACGCCGTGACCGACGTGGCCGAGGGCGACCGCGTGCTGGGCTGCTACTGCACGGCCTGCGGCAACTGCTTCTTCTGCCGGCGGGGCGACTTCCACAAGTGCGACGAGGGCCGCGTGTTCGGGCACGGCCGCACCCTCGGCTCGCTGCAGGGCGCCCAGGCGGAGCAGGTGCTGGTCCCGCACGCCAACCTGACGCTCCGGCGGGTGCCCGACGGGATGTCCGATGACGCGGCGCTGTTCGCGGGGGACGTCATGGGCACCGGCTGGCATGCCGTGGACCAGGCCGGCATCCGGCCCGGCGACAGCGCCGCCGTCCTGGGCCTGGGGCCGGTCGGCCTCTGCGCCGTGCAGGCGGCCCGAGCGGCCGGCGCCGCCGGCGTGATCGCGATCGACACCGTGGAGGAGCGCCTGGCCATCGCGGAGTCCTTCGGCGCCCGGCCGGTTCATCTCACGGAGGACGACCCCCGCGCCGCGGCCAAGGAGGCGACCGGGGGCCGCGGGGTGGACGCGGCCATCGACGCCGTCGGCCATCCCGACGCGCTCGAGCTGGCCTGCCGCGTGACCCGCAAGGCGGGAACCGTGGTCGCGATCGGCGTCTATGCCGAGCGCATCGAGCTGCACATGGGCATCGTCTGGATCAAGGCGCTCACGCTACGGACCGGCCACGCCAACGTGATCGGCCACGTCGACCGCGTGCTTGCCATGATGGCGGGCGGCGTGCTCGACCCCGCTCCGCTCGTGACCCACCACATGCGCCTCGACCAGGCGCCCGAGGCGTACGCGGTCTACGACCGGCGCGAGGCGCTGAAGATCGTGATGGCGCCGTGAGCGTGGACGACCCCGTCGCCACCGGCACGCGCGCGCTCTTGGTACGCCGTCGCGAGCAGCTGGCGCGGGGGGCCGAGCCGCTCGGCTGGAAAATCGGCTTCAACCTGCCCGCCCCGCAGGAGAAGCTGGGAATCGACGCTCCCCTCGCGGGCTTTCTCACCAGCGACACTCTGCTGGAGAGCGGCGCCACCTGGCCGTTGGGGGAGCAGGGCCAGGTGATCGTGGAGTCCGAGGTGGGAGTCGAGATCGGGCCGGACGGGCGCTCGATCGTCGCGTTGCTGCCGGCGCTCGAGCTGGCCGACCCGCCCGACCTCGAGCTGGGCGTGGACACCATCCTGGCCGGCAACATCTTCCATCGCGGCGTCGCCTTCGGACCGCGCGCCGAGACCGGCTCCCCGGGCGCGGCGCGCATCCTGGTCAACGGCGAGGAGACCGCCGCGATCTCGGCCGAGGAGGCCGGGGCCCGACTCACCGAGATGGTGGAGGCTGCTACCCGCCGGCTGGACGCGGCCGGCGAGGAGCTGCGCCCGGGCGCAGTGATAATCACCGGTGTGCTGGCGCCGCCGCACACCGCCGAGCCGGGCGACACCCTCCGCCTGGAGCTCGAGGCGGCGGGGGGCGTTGAGCTGCACTTCGCGCCATGACCACCGCAGCCGCCCTGCCCGAGGCCCTCTCCGAGCCGGCCCGAGCGTTTGCCGCCGGCCCGCATCGCCTGCTCTACGGCGGCGAGCGTCACGACGCGGCCGACGGCCGCAGCTTCGAGACCCTCGATCCCGCCACCGGGCGGTCCATCGCTGCCGTGGCCTACGCCGGCCGCGAGGACGTGGACCGCGCCGTGCGAGCGGCTCGGGTGGCGTTCGACGACGGGCGCTGGAGCGGCCTGCTCGCCGCCGAGCGCACGCGGAAGCTGCTCGCGCTCGCGGACGCGCTCGAGGCCCACTCCGACGAGCTGGCCGAGATCGAGTCGCTCGACAACGGCAAGCCGCTGAAGCTCGCCCGCCGGGTGGACGTCCACCTGGCCGTGGAGCACTTCCGCTACTTCGCGGGCTGGCCGACCAAGATCACCGGAGAGGTCCTCCCGGTCGCCACTCCGAACATGCACTGCTACACGCGCAAGGAGCCCGTGGGGGTGTGCGTGCAGATCGTTCCCTGGAACTTCCCGCTGCTGATGGCCGCGTGGAAGCTGGCCCCGGCGCTGGCCGCCGGGTGCACGGTGGTGCTTAAGCCGGCCGAGCAGACGCCCCTCACCGCCCTGCGGGTCGGCGAGCTGGCGCTGGAGGCCGGCCTGCCCGACGGCGTGCTCAACGTGGCCACCGGGGACGGCGAGACCGGCGCGGCCCTGGTGGAGCACCCCGACGTGGACAAGATCGCCTTCACCGGCTCGACGGTGGTCGGCCGGGAGATCGGGGCCAAGGCGGGGCGCTCGCTCAAGCGGGTGACGCTCGAGCTGGGCGGCAAGTCGCCGAACATCATCCTGCCCGACGCCGACCTCGCCACCGCGGTCCGGGGCGCCTACCAGGCGATCTACTACAACACCGGGCAGGCCTGCAACGCGGGCTCCCGGCTGTTCGTGCACCGCGACCAGTTCGATGCGGTCGTCTCCGGCCTCGAGGAGGCGGCCGGGAAGGCCCGCCTGGGCCCCGGCCTCGACCCTCAGACGCAGGTCGGCCCGCTCGTCTCCGCCGAGCAGGAGCAGCGCGTGCGGGGCTACATCGAGAAGGGCCGCGAGGAGGGCGCCGAGCTGGTGTACGGCGGAGACGGCGGGCGCGAGGAGGGCTGGTTCGTCGAGCCCACGCTGTTCAGCGCCACCAACGACGACCTCACGATCGCGCGCGAGGAGATCTTCGGCCCTGTGCTGGTTGCCCTTCCCTACGAGGACCTCGAGGAGGTGGCCCGGCGGGCCAACGACACCGAGTACGGCCTGGCCGCCGGCGTCTGGACCCGCGACCTCGCCCAGGCCCACAAGCTGGCGGCGCTGCTGCGCAGCGGCGACGTGTGGATCAACACCTGGAGCGCCGGCGATCCCTCCGCGCCCTTCGGCGGCTTCAAGGCCTCAGGCGTGGGCCGCGAGCACGGGCGCCTGGGCCTCGACGCCTACCTCGAGAACAAGACCGTCTGGGTCAACCTGGGCTAGAGCACGCCTCCCGGTAGTGCTCGGTCACCCCGGCCCAGCCGCGCCGGTTGCGCTCGCGGCGCCCGGGCCCGGCGGCCCCCAGCCGCTCCCAGCCACGGTGGACGATGGTGACCGAGGTCTCCTCGCCCGCCTCGGCGAAGGTGACCGCCACCTCGGTCGCGTCGCTGCGATCGAAGCGGAGGTGCCAGAGGTACTCCAGTTGGTGCGGCGGCTCCCACACGAGCACCTCGCCCCAGTCGTGCTCGGCGCCGTCCGGGGTACGCTCGTAGATGCGACCGCCGCGTCGGGGCTCGAAGGTCACCGACAGCCCGGGGTCGGCCGAGACCGAGTGACCCGCCGGCCACCAGCGGGAGGTCTCGCGCGCCCACAGGTCGAAGGCCCGCTCGACCGGGCAGGCCACGGTGAACTCGAGGAGGAGCGGCTCCACGGCTAGTCGCGCCGGGTGTTGTCGGCCACGAGCCGGAAACGGGCTGCGGCGTCGCCCCACACCTGCTCGAGGTAGCTGCGCACGGCGTCGATGCCCTCGTCGTGAAGCCTGTACAGCCGCCGGGTGCCCTCGGCCCGGTCGGTGACCAGGCCGGCCTCCCTGAGCAGCCGCAGGTGGCGCGACACCGCCGGCCGGCTGATCGGGAGCTCGTCGGCGAGCTGCTGGACGGACCGGTCGCCGGAGCCCAGCAGCTCCACGATCGCGCGCCGGTTGGGGTCGCCGAGGGCGTCGAAGGGGTCTCCGGAGAGCGGTTCGAGCGGGATTGCAGGATAGTAACCGAGGTGTTACCGTAACCACCTAGTTACCAATGCTCACCTACGAGGCCACCACCACGATTGCGGCGAGCGCGGACGCCATTTGGGCCATCCTCACCGACGCGTCGCGCTACTCGACCTGGGACTCGGGCATCGAGCAGGTCGAGGGCACGATCGCCCCCGGCGAGAAGGTCACCCTCCACACCGAGGTGCAGCCCGGCCGCGCCTACCCCGTCAAGGTGGGCGACGTCGACCCGGGCCGCCGGATGACGTGGACCGGCGGGATGCCGCTCGGGCTGTTCAAGGGCGTGCGCAGCTTCGCGCTGACGCCCGAGGAGAACGGGTCGACCCGCTTCCACATGCGCGAGGACTTCAGCGGGCCGCTCCTCCCGCTGATCGGGCGCTCGATGCCCGACCTCGGGCCCTCGTTCGAGCGCTTCGCCAACGGCCTCAAGGCCGAGGCAGAGCGCTCGGGCTGATCGTCAGGCGAACCGGTCGGGGTCGAACGGGCCGAGGTCCGCCTCGACAGCCTCGGCGCAGATGCCCTGCGCGACAAGCCGGCCGCTGACCGGGCCCAGCGCCACCCCCGCGCCCTCGTGCCCGGTGGCCAGCCAGAGTCCCTCCACCAGCCGCGACGGCCCCAGTGCCGGCAGGCCGTCGGGCAGCCAGGGCCGCAGGCCGGCCCAGGCGCCGTCGGGGGCGAGGCCGGCCAGCCCCGGCGCCAGGCGGCGGGCCCGCTCGAGCATCGCGGCGCTCACGGCGGCGTCCACCGACAGGTCGAAGCCGCGGCGCTCGCGGCTGGAGCCCACCAGCACGTGTCCGTCCAGGGTGGTCTCGATCACGGTCGTGACCTGGAGGCCGGCCGCTGCGCTGACCACCGAATCCATGTAAGCGCCCTCCACCACTTTGTGGCGCAGGAAGCCGGGCCGGCGCTCGAGGCGGACCAATTGGCCCTTGCGCGGCTCGAGCGGCAACCCAAGCCCGGCCGCCTCGGCGAGCGCCGCGCTCCAGGCCCCGGCGGCGAGCAGAACCCGGTCGGCGGGGATCGGCCCCGCCGCCGTGCCTAGGCCCTCGACGCGCCCGTCCCGCACCGCGATCGCCTCCACGTCGCGGCCTGTCATGACGCGGGCGCCCAGGCGCTGCGCCTCTCGGGCCAGCCCGCGCGCGATCGCGCGCGGCGCGCACTGGAGATCGCGGGGAAAGAAGGACGACCCGGCCAGCGTGCCCGTGAGCTCGGGCTCGGCCTCCCGCGTTCGCTCGGCATCGAGCGCCTGGCACTCCACCCCCGCCGCGCGCATCCGCTCCAGGCGTTCCGCCTCGGCCTCCGGGACGGCCTCGCCCGAGTGCACCAGCAGCGCGCCCTTGCGGCGGATGCCCGCCTCGCCGCCCAGCAGGTCCTCGATCTCGTCGTAGAGCGCCAGCCCCCGGCGCGCCAGGTCGAGCTCCGGGCCGACCTCGGGCTTGTCGCAGCAGAGCACGTTGCCCTCCCCCAGCCCGGTGGTGCCGCCCGAGACCTCGCCACGATCGACGAGGCCCACCCGCACTCCGCGGCGGGCCAGCTCCCACGCGGCGGCGCAGCCGACGATGCCGGCCCCGACGACGGCGACCTCGAACGCCCGCTCGCTCAGAGGGCGAAGCCCGCCGGGAACGGGTCCTCGGGATCGAGCACGTACTGACCCATGCCGGTGATCCACGCCCGCCCGCTGATCTCGGGGACGATCGCCGGGCGGCCGGCCACCTGCGTCTCGGCGACGATCCGCGCCCCGAAGCGAGTGCCGATCACCGACTCGTTGACGAACTCGTCGCCCACGGACAGCTCCCCTCGGGCGTGGAGCGCAGCCAGCTTCGCGGAGGTGCCGGTGCCGCAGGGCGAGCGGTCGAGCCAGCCGGGATGGATGGCGGTGGCGCTGCGCTGGGAGCGTGACCCGTCCGGGCCGGCCGCCGTGAACACCACGTGCCGGCAGCCGGCGATGCGCTCGTCGCCGGGATGGACCGGGCGCTCGGCGGCGTTGATCGCGCTCATGAGGCGAAGTCCCCGCCGGATCAGGTCGTCGGCCAGGCCGGGATCCACCTCCAGGCCGGCCGACTCGGCGGGCAGGAGCGCGTAGAAGTTGCCGCCGAACGCCATGTCGTAGGTGAGAGTGCGCCCGTCCACCGTGACCGTGCGGTCGCGGGCCAAGAGAAACGAGGGAACGTTGCGAAGCGCCACCGAGCGGGCGCGCCCGCCCTCGACCTTCACCCGGGCCTCCACCAGCCCGGCCGGGGTGTCGAGGCGCACGCGCGTCTCGGGCTCACGGACCTCGACCATGCCGGTCTCGACCAGCACGGTCGCCACCCCGATCGTGCCGTGCCCGCACATCGGAAGGCAGCCGCTGACCTCGATGAAGACGACGCCCCAGTCCGCGTCCTCGCGCAGCGGCGGCTGCAGGATGGCGCCCGACATGGCGCCGTGCCCGCGCGGCTCCCGCATGAGCAGCAGGCGCAGCTCGTCGAGATGCTGCTCGAAGTGCAGCTTGCGCTCCAGCATGGTCGACCCCGGGATGGGCCCGACGCCGCCGGTGATCACGCGCGTGGGCATCCCCTCGGTATGGGAGTCCACGGCCGCGAACACGCGGCTGGCTATCACGGCGCGACCCCGACCCCCAGCGCCCGGACGGCGGCCTCGACCTCGTGGCGCTCCTCGTCGGTCAGCTCGAGCCGCGGCGGCCGGCACGGTCCCCCGGTCCGCCCGGCGAGGTCCATCGCCGCCTTGAAGTACTGCACGAGCTTGGGCTTCATGTCGAGGCGCGCCAGCGGCAGGACGCGCGCGTAGACCGCGCGCGCCTCGTCCAGTCGCCCGTCCCGGCAGAGCCGGTAGAGCTCGACGCATTCCCGCGGAGCGATGTTCGCCACGCCCGAAACCCAGCCGCTTGCGCCCGCGCAGAAACCCTCCAGCGCCCAGTCGTCGCCCCCGACCAGCAGCTCGAGCCGATCGCCGGCGGCGTTGAGGATCTCGGCGATCCGGCGGGCGTCCCCCGAGCACTCCTTGATCGCGGCGACGCCCTCGATCTCGGCCAGGCGGGCGATCAGGCCGGGGCTCATGTCAGTGCCGCTGGCCTTCGGGTTGTTGTAGGCCATGAGCGGCAGGCCGGCGGCCGCCGCCACCGTCGCGTAGAAGGCCTCGATCTCGCGCGCGTCGCCCCCGTAGCCGAGCGACGGCAGCAGCATCAGGGCCTCCGCCCCGGCCCGCGCTGCGTCGGCGGCAAACTCGACCGAGCGGGCGGCGGTCTCACTCGAGACCCCGGCGGTGACCGGCACACGCCCCGCGGCCGCCTCCACCAGCGTCTCGATCACGAGCCGGCGCTCGGCCGCGCTGAGGCTCTGGGCCTCGCCCATGGTGCCGGTACCGACCAGCCCGGCGGCCCCCTCCTGGACGAGCGAATCGGCGGTCTCGGCCAGGGCGCCGGTGTCCACGCGCCCGCCCTCGTCGAACGGGGTGAGCAGGGCGGGAACAACACCTTCGAAGAGCATGGGGGCCTCGCTGGTCGGGGCCCCGTAGCTTGTCAAGTCAACGGCGGCCGATGCGGTACACCGGGCCGCTGAGCGAGACGGCGTACACCCGGCCGCGACCGTCCTCGCCGAACGAGACCAGCTCAGGCACGCGCAGGCGCGTGCGCCGGCTGGGCGCGCTGCCCTTCCGCAGCCGGGCCAGCCGCAGCGTGGGCTGGCAGTAGTCGCCGTAGAGGTAGCGGCCGTACCAGCCCCGGCCCAGCGAACGGTCGCGGATCACATAGCCCCCGATGATCGAGCAGAAGCCCTCGCCGCGCCCATGGTCGATCACCGGCCGCACATGCCCGGGGGCCCGGCCCCGGTAGTAGCGGCGGCGCCCCTCGAACACGCTCCAGCCGAAGTTGTAGCCGCCCGCCGGCGTGCGGTTGCCCGAGCGCCGAGCCGGCGCGTAGTCGATCTCCTCGACCGCACTCTGGCCCACGTCACCGATCGTCAGCGCACCTTTCCGGCGGTCGAACGAGAAGCGGTACGGGTTGCGCAGCCCGTACGCGTAGACCTCCGGCCGGGCTCCGCTCCGGTTGCGGAACGGGTTGTCCCGCGGCACGGAGTACCCGCCCTCGGCCCGGGGCTCGATGCGCACCATCTTCCCCAGCAGCCGGCCCAGGTTCTGGGCGTTGCGGTCGGGATCGCCCCCGCCACCGCCGTCGCCGAACGCGGCGTACAGGCGGCCGTCGGGGCCGAACTGGATCTGTCCGCCCTTGTGGTTGAAGCGCCGGTGAGCCACGCTCATGACGTTGACCCGCGAGCCGGGCAGCGTCCGGTCGGGGTCGTCCGGCGAGCGCCGGAAGCTGTCGATCGTGATGTAGCCCCGGTTGTCGGTGTAGTAGACGTAGAACCGTCCCGAGCTGCCGTAGTCGGGCGCGAACGCCATCGAGAGCAGGCCGCTCTCGCCGCCCGTGCTAACGCTGCCCCTGATGTCGAGGAAGGGCGCGCGCAGCACCCGTCCCCCGCGCAGCACGAGCACGCGGCCGGCACGCTCGACGACGAAACGGCGCTCGCGATCCCCGCGCGGAGCGGTCAGGTAGGTGGGCTGGTTGAAACGGCCGACGCGCAGCAGCCGCACCGGGCGGCGGGCGGCGGCCGATTCCTCCGATGCCGTCGAGGTCGAGGTGCGCTCGGCCGGCTGCGTGTCCGGCGGCCGCTCGGCGGAGGCCCGCCGCGTGGTCGCGTCCGAGCCCTCGTCCGAATCGTCCTGGGAGCAGCCCGCCGCGACCCCCGCGAGAGCGCAAGCGCAGACGGCGAACAGGCGACGAACGCTCACGCAGCCTCAGTATGCCAACGCTACCCTTGGACCCCTTCGGGCTGTGGCGCAGTCTGGTAGCGCGCTCCGTTCGGGTCGGAGAGGTCGCTGGTTCAAATCCAGTCAGCCCGATTGCCGGGTCATCGGGATCGTCGCCGGGAGCCTGGGTGCGATTGGCGCCCTGCTGTCGGTCGGTGGCGCGACCGCGAAGGCAGGAACCCCACCCCCGCGGTGGCAGACTCCGGATCCTCAAGCGGGGACCTGGCGCTTGCTCGTGCTTCCGGCGAAGTGCAGGTCCGGGCTGCCCAGCGCCCTGTCGTTCGGCCTCGCCACGGGTGTTGCGCGAGCCCGAGAGCCCGTGCGACGCCCGCGGACCGTTGAGAATGCTTAGTCGGCGGCCGCGAGTGCGGCGCTCGTCGCCCGACCGCGGCGTGCGAAGAAGCCGGCTTCGGCCTCCCCCAGCGGCGTCGAGGGCGGCTCGCCGTGCAGGTACTCCGCGGCGATCGCGCCCCAGTCGGCGCCCGCGCGGAGTTGACCAAGAACGACGGCCACGATGCCGTGCATCCGCCGGATGAGAATCGCCTCGGGAGGCAGCGTGAATTGGTTGAGCTGCATCCTCATCGCGGCCCGCTCCTCCGGGTCTGGACGTTCACGGTCCCGGTCGCGCCGGGCGTCAACGGGGCCGAAGCGTCGCTCTCCCCGGACGGCGTACCACCTGATCGCCATTCGCATCAGACCCAGCGCGAAATCGGCGTCCACTGCATCTGCGCGGCTGGCGGGCAGATACCCACCCGCACGTAGGGCCGCCTTGAGGGCCTCCGCGTCGCCGTCCCGGACGGCGAGGGCGATCGCCCGCTCGGCGGCCACGCGGGATGCGTCGACGTCGCGCAGCAGGCCGAAGTCCAGGAAGCAGACCCGGCCGTCAGGGCACAGCAGGTAGTTACCGGGGTGCGGGTCTCCGAGCGCGATCCGGTCGCGATACAGCAACCCGAAGTAGAGCCGGAAGACGATCTCGCCGTAGCGGTCGCGCCGCGCCTCGTCGGCCCGGCGCACGGCCTCGAAGCGCTCCCCCTCGACGTACTCGGACACCAGCACGCGCCGGGTCGAGAGGCTCGTGTCGACACGGGGCACTCGGACGAAGGGATGTCCTCGCAGCAGCCGCTCGATGCGGCGCTGGTTCTGCGCCTCGAGCTCGTAGTCGAGCTCCTCTGCGATCCGTTCGCGCATCTCCGCGGCGAGCGCCTTCGCGTCCAGCCCCGGGGCGAGCCGCTTGACCAGCGGTAGCAGTAGCGTCGCGTTGCGCAGGTCGGTGTCGACCGCCTCGGCGACCCCCGGGTACTGGATCTTCACGGCCACGTCGTCGCCGTCGACGGTCCTGGCACGATGGACCTGGCCGATCGAGGCCGCGGCAAACGCACGCTCGTCGAAGTCGCGGAACACGTGCCGCAGCGGCCCGCCGAACTCCCGCCGCATCAGCTTTTCCAGGTCCGCGAACCGCACCGGCGGGACGTCGTCGCGGAGTGCGGCGAGGCTCCGCTGCAGTTCGTCCCGCTCCTCTTCCGGGAGGCCGTCGAACTCGACCATCGAGAGCATCTGGCCGACCTTCATCGCCGCACCGCGCAGCTGCCCAAGCTGTTCGACAAGCTGCTGGACCAGCGCCGCGGCCCGCTCCCTCTCGGCCGCGGCGGCACGCTCGGGCGTCCGGACCCGGTTGGCGGTCCGCATCCCCGCCCACCGCAGGCCCTGACCAGTCACCAACCCACCGACACGCGCAGTCCGCGCGAGTCGACCGGTGGGGAGCCTGCCCGCCTCCGGCAGTTGATCGTCGGCCCGCGAACTCATTGACCGAGCCTAGCGGCGGTTCTGCTTCGCCAAGACTCAGCCTGGGACAACCGCTGCCCCTCCTCCTCGCCAGGCGCGCGCCCCCACGCGGGCGCTCGGTCGACCACCCACGCCGGCGAGCGAGCGACCTTCCCTGCTCGCCGCGCAGAGCGGTCCCCGGCGTGCCCGCCACGAAGACCCGCGCGGGAACGAAAGCACCGCGCCGCCCGGCGCCCCAGTGACGCGGACACGCTCGCATTCGCA
Organism: uncultured Thermoleophilaceae bacterium; assembly: GCA_963821275.1. Classification (GTDB taxonomy): domain Bacteria; phylum Actinomycetota; class Thermoleophilia; order Solirubrobacterales; family Thermoleophilaceae; genus JACVRW01. The sequence continues at coordinate 65,415 of CAWGDF010000008.1, read as the reverse complement.
GACGAAGCAGGAGCCAGCGGGCGGCAGCCGGGTGCTGCTGCCGTCGTCCGGAGCGAGCGCCACGCTACGGCGTGCTTGTCCCCCCCACCTGACCGCGACACCACCGAACTGAAAGGCCCCATGAGCCAGCCACGACCCACCGATCCGATCGGATCCATTGGATGGACCGAACGCACCGGGGGAGTGCTGACCGCTCGGGAATGCCTAACACTTGCCCGGCCCCTGCTGCGGGGGGAGCTCAGCATTCTTGCCGGCCGTCTCGCGATGGTGCTCCGAATGCACTCGGGACGCCGGAGTTCCATCGATCCGGCGAGCCTGGTGCCTCCCGACTCCCCTCTCGCAAGAGATGCCGAGGTCGCGGCGCAGGATCTCTTGACACCGGCACTCCTCAACCATTCCAGTCGTGCCTACACGTGGGGCGCGGCCATCGCCGCACTTCACGGGATCACGTTCGACCGTGAGCTCCTGTACCTGGCTGCAATGTTCCACGACACCGGGATCCCGAGCCCGGTGCCCGACGTCGACTTCACGGTTCGCAGCGCCGCGTTGGCACGCGAGTTCACCGACAGCCACCGCGTGCCTGCCGATATCCGCGAGCTCGTTGCTAACGCGATCGCCATGCACCACACCCCCGGCGTTGGCCTCGAATCCGGTGCCGAGGCCTACCTCCTATCTGCCGGCGCAGCCGTCGATGTGTTCGGCCTACGCAGCAACGAGATACCCGATGCAGTCCGCCAGAGCGTCATCCAGGAGTACCCGCGGTTGGGCTTCAAGCGGGAGTTCGCCGGGCTTCTCCGAGCCGAGGCCAAGCAAGTCCCTCGTGGCCGCGCCTGGTACCTGCACCGTTTCGCCATGAGCGACCTAAGCATTCGGCTCGCGCCCTTCCGTGGTTGATGTGACGGCAACCGGCAAGGGGTGCGGCCCGCAGTCCGAAATTCACCGGCACCCTGAACCAGGTCACGATCGAAGTCACGTGACGCCTAAACGACCGCGCGCAGCCGGTCGGACGATGACGGGCAGGCTCCGGTCGACGGTGCGGCCAGTCCACCGAGGAGGACGACCAAGCGTGACCGCTCAGGGTCTCACGACGCAGCGGAAGCCGAGGTGGCAGGTCGAGGTGTCCTCCGGCTGCGCCATCCGCGCCGCCGGCCGGTAGCGGCGGCAGTAGTTGGCCGCGCACAGGAAGGAGCCGCCTTTCGTGACCCTGCGTGGGATGCGTTCCACGGGCCCCTCATATGGGTCCGCGGTCCACTCCCACACGTTCCCGGTCATCTCGTAGAGCCCGTAACCGTTGGGGGAAACGACCCCACCGGGGCGGTCCCCTCGAACCCGTCGACGAGCTCGTTGTGAACCGGAAACTCGCCCTGCCATGAGTTCGCCATCTGCCGGCCCTCGGGGTTCAGCTCGTCGCCCCAGGAATACTCGGCGCCGGCGAGGCCGCCACGCGCCGCGAACTCCCATTCCGCCTCGGTCGGGAGGTCTTTGCCCGCCCAGCCGGCATACGCCGCGGCGTCCTCGTAGGCGACGTGGACCACCGGGTGCTTCGAGAGCTTCTTCGCCGATGTCTCCGGGCCGCGCGGATGGCGCCAATCCGCCCCCGGCACGTACGCCCACCACTCATAGGGGTCGTCGAGGCTGACGGGGCGCCGCGGCTGGACGAACACGCTCGAGCCGGGCACGAGCAGCTCCGGGTCGGCATCGGGGTAGGCGGCGGGATCGGGAGGGCGCTCGGCGAGCGTCACGTAGCCGGTGTCCTGCACGAACCGGTTCCAGTCCCTGTTCGTGACGGTGCACGGGTCGATGAAGAACCCGCCAACCTCGACCTCCCGGACTGGGCCCTCCTCGGGGTAGGCCGAGTCGCTCCCCATCAGGAAGCGGCTCCCATCGATCCAGACCATTCCTTCGGTCATGTCACATCGGCTGGCTGCGCTGCCGGTCCGCGGGAGAGTGTCACGTCGATTGGGGCGCTCTCCATCGGCGGGAGCCTTGAGGTCGTTGATGTCTTGGGGGTCGCACCCGAGCGTCAGTCGGAAGGCATTGTCGGCGACGAACGCGGCGATGAAGCCCGATTCCGCCCAGAGCGCTTGCCGTGCCGTAGGCTAGCGCCGCGCGCGCCACCGGGATCACCTGCCGCCACTGATTCGTGTTTCGGCTCCGCCGACCGGCGTGTTGAGCAAAGGACGAGTTGGAGCGGTCGGTCGTCACGCGCGACGCGCTCCTGCATTGCCATGGCGGAGCAGCAGCCGAGTGAGGCTCGGCAAGAGCGCCACCTAGTCGTCCATTCCGGTCGTCTCGCGCTGCGCTGCCCAGACGCTCGCACCCACGCCGAAAGCGGCGGTCACCACGAATCGGCAGACCGGACTCGAACCGGGGACTCCATGATTTTTAGTCGTGAGGCGGCCGAGACCCGACGTGCTGGAACGTGCAGCTCAAGGCGCGCCCATTCGAGCGGCGAAGGGTGAATGAGGCGGCCAGGCTCGCTCCACCGCGCGCAGGCCTACCGTGCGCTGAGCGCGAAGTTGCGCGTTGCCCAGTGGCTTCCAAACATGTCGTGCTGGCGGCTCGGCGCCATTGTCTGGTTCGACCCCCAGACCACGTTCGCCGCCAGTGGATCGGGGCTCGCCCCCGCGTAGTCGCCCCAGCTGCAGAAGGGATCCTCGCGGTCGCAGAGCCTGTTCGGCGCGAAGCTTCTGCCGAGCGTGAGCTCGCCGCCGGCCTTAGTACCGGCGATCCGGGCGCGAACCTGGGGCAGGAGCTGCGGGCCGCCGACGTTGTAGTTGATGATCGCCGCGCGACCGCTTCGGGTCGGGGAGATGGCCGCGTTGAAGACCCAGTTCCTTCGCTTGCGGATCACCCCGCGATCGACCACCGAGAGGCGGCGGGGGTCGAGCGCATACCAGCTCACGACCGAGCGCCCGCCCGCGCCGGCGACCGCGTGCTGGGTCCAGATCAGCGGCGCGCCCTCGGACGGGCGGGAGTTCGAGACCGCTTGGGTCAGCCGCGTGTCGCTGGCGTCGAGCCGCCGGCCGGTCCCCGGCTGCGGAACCGGATCGGGGGCCCGGAAGTCGGGCACCGTGATGCCGCCGTCGCGCACGAGCCGCGGGTCGTCGGGCGGCCCGCTCACGTGCCAGACGGTGATCTCGCGCCCGCGCGCCTGGCGCCGATGGCAGGCGTGCTCGGCGCCGCCACTGGGCTCGTCCTCGATGCAGTCCGCGGCGACGATGAAGCCGCGTCGTGACTGCTCCACCGGGACCACGGGCACCGGTGTCACCGCCCTGCGCCCGTCCGCCTCGCGCAGGGGCCGGCGCTGGCTGCCGAACGCGGTCAGCGCCGGCCGCTCGCAGGTCGCCACGTCACCGCCCGGCTTCGCGATCGCCCAGACGCGCGCGAACTTGAAGCGACGCGTCTCGATGTCGAAGACGTTGGTGCCGATAAGCACGTGATTGGCGCTGAAGCCGAGCCGGGGAAAGTCGTCGAAGAGCATCCCGAGCGGGATCTCCATCCGGCACCAGCCGCGGTCGAGGTCGCTCGGGTCGGCGGACTTTGACCAAGCGAAGAGGATGCTGTTGGCCTTCGGGCGGCTGCGCAGCATCACGTAGTACCAGCGGCGGGCGCGATCGTCCCAGGCGATCTGCGGGTCGACCACAATGCTCTGGTCGGCACCCCAGAACGCGGTCGCATCCATGTCGGCCACCGGCCGCCGCAGCCGCTCACGCTCATACACGGCGATCCGCGCGTTGACGACCTCGACGTAGTGGAGCCGGCTCACCGACCCGGTCGCGTCGGGAGGGTTGCCGATGCTCTCGTTGTCGGCCGCCGACAGGCCAGGGCCATTGAGGACGCGGAAGAGCTCGAGCTTCGTGCCCGCCGCGCCCGGGAGCGCCGCCGCTGCAGCCGGCAGCGCGGCCGCGGCGCCCGCCGCCGTGCCCGCCAGCGCGACCGCCGCGACGAGCCACGCAGCGCGCGGGCGCACCGTGGCCGCCCCCCCATGGCAACCGGGAGCGTCAGGCATCCGCTCGAGGCGTCTCGCCCCCATCCGGGCGAACGGTTTCAGATCACCCTGAACGGGTCAAGACACGGTCGCCCTTGCGGGCGGTCGTCAGAGAACGAACCGCCACGGCTCGGTGCCGACAACCAGGCTCGAGAGAGCGGCCGCTCCCAGCCCGTCGACCGATCGAAGCTTCATCGACCGTAGACTCCTCGACCTCGCGCTCGCTCCGCCGTGAGACCACTGAAAAGGTCACCGCCTAGCCGACGGGGCCGTCCGGTCCGATCGATAGCGTTTTCCCTGCAATTCGGGGGATTCTAGGGACGTTGCGGATGCTCGCGGTGGCGGATCGACAGCAGGGCTTCCTCGATGCGGCGTGGTGCTCCGACCTTCTCCCCGATGACTCGATCTACGCCTTGCTCGCCGAGCACGGCGATCGCATCGTCCGCGACGAGGACTTCGCCGACTGCTACTCGGAACGCCAGGGCCGGCCCTCGATCCCGCCGAGCCTGCTCGCAAAGGTGCTGCTGCTCGCCTACCGCGACGGGCTCTCGGACGAGCGGGCGATGGACGCGGTCCGCTTCGATCTGCGCTGGAAGGTCGCGCTCGATTTGCCGCTCGACCACGCGGGCTTTCATCCGACCTCGCTGGTTCGCTTCCGCGCCCGGCTGCTCCTCCACGGCAAGGAGCGGCTCGTCTTCGAGCGCTCGCTCGAGCTCGCGACCGAGCTCGGCCTGCTCTCCGGGCCGGCGGAGCAGATCCTCGACTCGACTCCGATGCTCGGCGCGGCGGCGGTGCAGGGCACCGCGACGCTCGTGCGCTCCGGCGTCTGCAAGCTGATCGACGCGGTCGAGGCCGCTGACGCAAGGGCCGCCGAAGAGCTCACTTCGGGGCTTCGCTTCGACTACTCGCGCCCGCGCGAGAAGCCCGCCGGCGACTGGCAGGACAAGGCCGCCCGCGAGGCGCTCCTCGCCGAGGTTGCACGGGACGCGGAGCGGGCGCTACGGACGGTCGAGGAGGACGACGAGCTCGCCGCAGACGCTGCGATCGCCGAGGCAGCGAAGCTCCTGCGCGAGATCGTGGGGCAGGCCCCTCCCGTCTCGACCAGATCGAACCAGCCGAGCGTGAAAGCTCAGGCGGTCGTCACCAGCAAGACCGGTGGTGCACTTTTCGCTGCCCGATCCCAGTGCAGTATTGGGCGCCCGACGTCAGCACCGAATGGCCTGTTCCGAGCCGCTTAGGGCCGATCGTTCGCGTCGACGCCGAGGCTTGCTGACGGCGCCGGCTTGTCGAACTCGTCGTGACGGCGGTACCAGAACGACCCCGGCGCCCGCGGCCAGCCCTCGGGCAAGTCCTCGTCGTCGGACTGCCCGCCGTAAGGAGTCAAGGACCACAAGCTCCAGAGGCTGCCGATCCACTGGACCATCGCCCCGTGCTGGAGGAAGTAGGTGCGGTAGACCTCATTGCCGTGGCGTAGGAAGACGTTGAGGCCGAACCACTCGTCGACCCCGAAGTCGGCCGAGAAGCGCTCGGTGCAGATCGTGTACCACGGCACATCGGTCCAACCCATGCGCTCGGCGTAGCGGCGTAGGTTCGCCTGCGGCGCCCGCGATGCCATCGCGAAGGTGATGTCGCGAGAATGCAGCAGGCCGAGTTCGGGGACGCCGTCGGCGAAGGACGAGCAGCCGACGCACCCCGCGTCCGGCCAGCCGTCGACACCCTCCTCGAAGAAGAACCGGTAGAGGATCAGCTGGCTGCGCCCCTCGAACAGCTCGGGCAGCGACCGCCTCCCGTCAGGCCCCTCGAAGCCGTAGTCGTGCTCGACCCGCACCATCGGCATGCGCTTCCGTGCGGCGGCGAGCTCGTGCATCGCAGCAGCGACCGCCCGCTCCCGCTCGAGCAGGGTGGTCCGAGCCGCGTCCCACTCGGTCTGACCGACGACACGCGGACTCGTTCGGCCGCGGCGCCTTTCGGTTGCCTCCATGCGGGTCGTCTACCCCGACCGTCGCGGGACCCAAACAATCAGGCCTCGGGGGACATTCGTGAATGCTGGCCCAGTCCGACGTTCGTGCACTTGACGCGGCACCTATCGCCGCCGATCGGCGCTTACCGCCTTCGAGGCCCGCGCGCCGTCCTTCGCGAGCTCGTCGGCAACTCCGTTCTGCTCCCCGGGAATCCGAGCGAACGTGACCCGCCCTGGATACCGGGCCACCTGCGCTTCGACCTTCTCCTTGAGCTGGATCAGGTGCTCGGCCCGCGCACGCGATGCCCTAGAGAGGTGGCCGAAGACCACCGGCGAGTCCATCCGCACGTGAGCCGACGTCGCGCCCGCGTAGGCCGCGGCCCGCAGCGCGTTCCGAACCGCCATGTACTCGGCAACGTTGTTCGTCGCGTCGCCGAGCGCTTCCGAGCCGAGCAAGCGCACGCCGCCCACGACGACCTACCCTGCCCCGGCGGGACCGCCGTTCGGCATGGCAGCGCCGTCGCACCAGATGTAGACCCTCAGCTCTGCCTCCACTCGATCGTCACGCGATCGGGGCGGAAACTACCGGTAGGGCTCAGGGACATTCGCGAACGCTGGCCCACGACGGCGTTCTAGCCCTAATCTCCAAGAGAGGGAGGGCGTCGTCTCGCTCCATCACCGCCTGCTCGCCAAGGACCGATCCTCCCTCCTGCCGGTGACGGACCAAGGTCCAGACCGATTGGCTTGTCCGACCCTTGGGGTCGGCCTACCGCTTCCGCATTTGCGTGATCTGAACAGTCTTACCCGGTCCCGAGTCACCGCTGCGATGGACGAGTACCGGGAGCTCAGGCGACGCGCGTTCAGACGCGCGCTTCTTCACGTGAGCGACGCTCTTCGCCGCCACTCCGCCCAAGGGCGTCCCGCGGGCCCCAAGATGCCAAATCTCTCCGTGGTTCAAACGTGTTTCAATTCCGAGCAGATCCGGGCCGATCTGAGCGAACCTGGACCGCTGTAGCAAGCGGGTATCGGACCTGGGGACGGGCCTCTGGCGACCTACGGAACCGAAGGTCTCAGGTTCGAATCCTGACGGACGGCTGATCGCCCTAATCGCCGCGGGCAGTGTGGACCTTGCGCGGTGCGCGGACGGCCGCGCTCGAGAGCGGCCTGCGGACGTCTCGATGGCGAACCGGGCGGACAGCTCCTCGGGCGCGCACGCGCGGTCGTGACGCGCGATGCTGCAGGCGATGGAGCTGCTTGCGACGACCGGTGACGCGTTCGTGAAGGTCGGTGCGCACACGCGCCTGCAAGATTCGGGAGCGCAGTGCCTGGCGCTCGACGGCGACACGGTGTACGTCGGGTGTCGGGGAGGCGGGCTGAAGCGCAGCGCGGACGGCGGCGACACCTTCGACGACGTGCCGTTGCCGGAGCCAGACGTGTTCAGCGTCGCGGTGAGCGCGGCGGACGGCGCCGTGTATGTGGGAACGGAGCCCAGCCGGCTGTTCCGCAGCCGCGACGGCGGCGAGAGCTGGGAGGAGCTTGTGGCGCTTCAGGAGATCCCGTCGCGGCCGGAGTGGAGCTTTCCGCCCCGGCCCTGGACCTCGCACGTGCGCTGGATCGCGCCGAGCCCGCACGATGCCGAGGTGGTGCTGGTCGGCATCGAGCTGGGCGGGGTGATGCGCACCGAAGACGGCGGCGCCTCGTTCAGCGATCATCGGCCCCAGGCGGCCCGTGACGTGCATTGCCTGGCGTGGCATCCGAGCGCTCCGGGGCGCGCCTACGAGGCGGGCGGCGACGGCGCCGCCTGGAGCCGCGACGGCGGCCGCAGCTGGGACAAGGCGGACGCCGGGCGAGACCGCCGCTACGCCTGGGCGCTGGCCGTCGACGCGGCCGATCCGGACCGCTGGTTCGTCTCGGCGGCCCCCGGCCCGTTCGAGGCGCACGGGAGCGGCCCGTCCGACTCGGCGATCTATCGCTGGGAGCGCTCCGGCCCCTGGCAGGCGATCACGGGCCCGCTCGACTCGCACGTCTACACGCTCGCGAGCGGACAGGGCCAGCTCTTCGCCGGCCTGGGCGACGGCACGCTGCTCCACAGCAAGGACGGTGGCGGGAGCTGGACCGAGCTCGATGTGCAGATCGGCCGGATCACCGCGCTGGCCTTGAGGTGAGGTCCCTACAGGCCACGGCGATGCCTCGGCTGAAGGATCTCGCTCCTGGCGCCGAGGAGGAGCCTCCGTGACGATCGAGGGCAAGTCCCAACAACGCCGTGTGGAGCGACTGCGCTGGCGCGTGCCTTCGCTTCGAATCCGTGGGGGCGAATGCGCCCGCGATTTTGCCCTGTGCGTCGGTGCTCTGAGCCGTACGCTTTGACGCATGCGAAACCTGTCGGCCACCCGGTGAAGCCACTGCGGGTCTGGCTGGTCGGGTTTGGCACGGTGGGCCAATGGCTCGGCCGGGCCCTCGACTCGCAGGCAGAGCGGCTCGCCGGCCGGTACGGCACCGGTGTCGCGGTCGTTGGCCTCGCCAACGCACGAGACGGATTCGTCCACGACCCGAACGGACTTGACCTCCCGTCTGTGCTGGCACTGGCCTCCGGTGGAGGGTCCATCGCGGAGCAGCCTGGTGTGCGCCGCTGGTCAAGCACCATCGAGGGGCTCCGCGCCACCGAAGCTGACCTTCTCGTGGAGGTGACGGCGAGCCCTTCCACTGACGGCGAGCCCGGGCTCGCGCACATGCGCGAAGCGCTTGAACGCCGCATCCCGGTGGTTACCTCCAACAAGTGGCCCGTCGCCCTGCGCGGGGTGGAGCTCACCAGGCTGGCGCGCAGTCGCGGGGTCGCGTTTCGCGCCGAATCCACCGTCATGTCGGGAACGCCGTTGCTCAGCGTGCTGGTCGATGGTCTCGCGGGCGCCGTCCCGATCGCGCTTCGGGGCCTCCTCAATGCAACCGCCAACTTCATCCTCTCTCGAATGGCGGAAGGCACGCCCTACCAGGACGCGCTCGCGGAGGCACAGAGGGCGGGCCTTGCCGAGCGAGACGCGGCCGCGGACGTCGAGGGCTACGACGCCGTCGCGAAGGTGATGATCCTGTCAGCCCTCGTCTTTGGCAGGCAGCTTCGGCGCGAGCAGGTCGCCTGCCGCGGAATTACCAACATCGCTCGCTCGGAGATCGCCGAGGCCGCCTCCAGCAAGGCACGACTCAAGCACGTCGCGACGCTCGACTTCTCCGAGCCGGACGGAGCGGGAGATGTCAGCGCTCGCGTGGAGCCCGAGCTCGTGCCCGGCGACGATCCGCTGGCGAGCATCGAGGGGACCACCAATGCCGTGGTGTGCCGCGCAAGGCCGATCGGAGAGGTCACGATCGTTGGACCCGGCGCCGGACCGCAGCTTGCGGGACAGGGTGTATTCAGCGACGTCATCGCCGTCGCGCGATCGCGTACGACAAACTGACCGCGCACCCGAAGCGGTAGTGAACCCTCGCTCCTGCGTAGCCGCTTCCAGTACCCGCAGCGCCACCCGGCTCGCGTGGTCCGGCATCTCGGCCGGCGCTCAGACCATTGTTGGGAAGGGCGACTCCCGCGGACATCAGAGGTCCGTGCGCAGCCGCCCCTGTCCGTGCGGGCGAAGCGGGAGCGCCACAGCGCTCCCTTTCGCGATGCGCGTGGCGCCCAGCGTGATCGCCGGGAGAGCTGGCCGCGTCCCGCCGCGCTCGGGCAGCAGCTGCCGGGCGGGCAGCGCGCGGTTTAGCTCCTGGCGCCGCGGGTTCGCATCACAGATCGCGCGGCCGCGTGAGCTCGACCAGCTCGGTCGCCTCGGGCGCGAGCTCGCCCCAGGCCGATCCGTGGAACGCGAGCGTGGCCAGCGCCGCCGTGGGGAACTTGCCCGCCAGCTCCGGCGCCGAGCCGGCGAGCTCCAACGCCAGCTCGTGCATGCTCGGGTTGTGGCCGATCACCAGCACCGACCCGACATCGTCCGGCAGCCGGCGCAGGCGCGCGAGCAGCTCGCGCGCACTCGCGCCGTACAGCTCGCCTTCCACCCGCACGGGTGCGTGCCCGAGCGCGGGCTCGATCCGCTCGAGCGTCTCTCGCGCCCGGCGGGCGGTCGAGCACAGAACCAGCTCCGGCTCGAACCCCTGCGTACGCATGTGCTTGACGATCGCCTTCGCCGCCCTCTTGCCGCGCCCCGCCAGAGGCCGGTCGTGGTCCGGAAGCTCGGGGTGCTTCCAACTCGACTTGGCGTGCCTCAGGAGGTAGATGCGCTTCATCGCCCGCCGGATGATGAGCGACCCGAACCTTCTCGAGGCGGACGACAGCGCGCATCGTCGGCTCCTGCATGGCCAACCGGAGCGGCGTGAGTCGACTGCCGCCCGGCGCGCACGGACCTCGTCCGGGCCGATAGTGAGCTTCGCATCGACCGGGGTGGCCGCCGCGCCACCGGATTGTTCGCGTCGGTGCCGGGTAGACGAGCCGCATGAGCGAATCCCCGCAGGACCGGCCCGACGAGGCCGAAGAGAAGGCTCCGGGGCCCGGCGAGCCGGGCACGGACACCGAGGGCGGCTTTCCGGAGGATCCGCCCGAGCCCAAAAACGACGAGCAGCAATCGAAGCAGGACCAGTAGTCGGATAGCTCCCCGGACGCCGCGAGCCGAGGCTGACTCGCGGTAGCGGGGCGCCGTCCTAAGCCCGGACATCGGACGCTGTCGGCGTCGCGGCTGTAATGCCGCGACGCCGCCAGTTCGCACTTCGCGGAGTGGTCGGGGCCACGCCCGCGGGCGACCGACTTGCAAGGGGCAGCTCGAGCCCTCAGCCCCCGGCGGCTCCCGGAGCGTCGACCGCGGTCGGAGAGAGGATCTCGTCCCAGCGCCACCAGCGGCCGTCGAGGCGCACAAGGGGCGCCGAAACCCTCCCCGCGAGCCTCTCCCGGCGTGCGGCCAGACCACGGAGCTGCGACGCTGCTGACCGGCGCACTGCCGGATGCTTCCTCATCTGGCCTCGGAGGGCGGCGCCAGAGCTCACGGGTATCCCGCCCCCTCGGCGGGGCGGCCGGCTGCGCTGGCCCCTTCCTGCCGCCGGGCGGGCTCCTTCGGGCGCCTCTCGTCCTGGAGCTCGCCCTCGAGCGAGATCCGCGGTAGCACGCGGTCGAGCCAGGCCGGCAGCGTCCACGCGCGGTCGCCCAGCACGGTCATCACAGCCGGGGCGACCACCATGCGCACGACCAGCACATCGATCAGGATCGCCGCCGCCAGCCCGAGACCGATCGTCTTGACGACCACGTCGGGATCCGAGACGAACCCCAGGAAGACGCTCGTCATGATCACGCCCGCGGCGAGGATGAGCTTCCCCACGCGCGACACCGCTCGCACGACGCTCTCCTGCGGACCCGCACCCCGCATGTACTCCTCGCGGATGCGCGACTGCAGGAAAACGTTGTAGTCCATCGACAGGCCGAACAGGATCGCGAACATGAACAGCGGGACGAAGGACACGATCGGCACTTCGCCGTCCACGCCGAGAAGGCTCGAGCCGACTCCGTCCTGGAAAACGAGCACCACCACGCCGTAGGCGGCGGCGATCGAGAGCAGGTTGAATCCCGCCGAGACGAGTGGCACCCACAGCGAGCGGAACACCGCCATCAAGAGCAGCACGCTGAGCCCGACGACCATGCCGATGAAGAGCGGCAGCCGGCCGGCGATCTTGTCGGCCAAGTCCTGGAGCGTGGCCGTGGCGCCGCCTACGTAGACGTTCACCTGCGACCCGCGCGTGGCGCCGGGGAGCACGTCGTCGCGCAGCCGGTTGACCAGATCGGTCGTCCGCTGGTCCTGTGGCGAGCTCTTCGGGATCACGTTCAGAACTGCGGCGTCGCCGCCCGGCGAGGCCTCCGGCGGAGACACGAAGGCAACGTCGCGGTCCTGTGCAACGGCCTGCTGGATGCGGTTCAGGGTGGGCTTGCCCGAGCCGTCGGCGGCCGTGGTGGCCGCCAGCACCAGCGGCCCGTTGAAGCCCGGGCCGAAGCCCTCGGCGAGCCGGTCGTACGCGACGCGGGTGGTCGAGCCGGGGCTGTCGTTGCCGTCGTCGGGCTGGCCGAGGCGCAGCGAGGCGAACGGCATGGCGAGCAGGATGAGCACAAGCACGCCGGTGACCGTGGCCACGAGGGGATGCCGCGTAATCAAGCCCGCCCAGCGCGCGAAGTGCCGCGAGGGCTCCACGTCCTCCGGCCGCTTGGGTCGCAGGCGGCGGGCGAACGCGCCCATCAGCGTCGGCAGCACCGTGACCGCGCCCACGGCGACCATGGCGATGATGATCGCCGAGCCGATCCCCATCTTTCCGACGAACGGGATGCCCGTGGCGAGCAAGCCCGCGATCGCCACGACGACGATTGCGCCAGCTGCCACCACCGAGGTGCCGGCGGTGGCGTTCGCCACGCGCGCGGAATGCCCGACGCTGTCACCGCTCGCCAGCTGCTCCCGGTAGCGCCCGACGATCAGCAGCGCGTAGTCGATGCCGGCGCCGAGTCCGAGCATGATGCCGAGGGTGGGGGCGAAGCTCGGGAAGTCGGCGAACGCGCTGGCGAACTGGAGCAGCAGCAGGCCGCCCGCCAGCGCGATCAGTGCCGAGATCAGCGTGAGGGCCATGGCCGCCACCGATCCGAACACGATCGTGAGCACGATGACCGCAACCGCCACGCCGATCAGCTCACCTACAGGGGCGGTCGCCTGCTCCGCCTGGTCCACGATCGCGCCGTTGCGGGACACCTCGAGACCGGCGCGCTCACCGGCCCTGGATGCCTCCTCCAGCCGCTGCCCCGGTGCCTTGCCGAGCGCGGCAGCGGTGTCGTCGTACTGGACCGGCACGTAGGCGATGCGCGCGTTCTGCGAAAGCTGGCCGCTCGCCTTCGCGAACGGGTCCGGGGCGCCGGTCACGTGCGGCTGGGCGCGGATCTCCTCGATCGTCCCTTCGATCGCCGCCTGCCGCTGCGGTGCGTGAAGCGTGCCCGAGTCCACGGCGAAGACGACGTTTGCGGTGTCGCCCGACGCCGCCGGAAAGCGCTTCTGCAGCACGTCGATCGCACTCTGCGATTCGGTACCGGGGGTCTTGAAGTCGTCTACGAACGAGCCGCCTCCGGCGCCCGCGGCGACGCCGATCGCGACAAGCGCCACCGCCACGATGGCGATTGAGCGCTTCCAGTGCTGGGCCGCCCAGGCGGCGAGGGTTCCGAGGAAGTTGGCCATACGGGGAGATAAGCACATCGTGTGCGATTTTGCAATAGCTGCAGAGTTGCGCCATCTGATTCTTTACACATCGTGCACGTTCGCTACCATTGGCACATGGCGGAGGGACTGAGGGAACGCAAGAAGCAACGCACCCGGGAGCAGATCGTCGACGCGGCCATGCGCCTCTTCGCCGAGCGCGGCTATCAGGCGACGACCATCGCCGACATAGCGGCCGCGGCAGAGGTCGCTCCGCGCACCTTCTTCTCCTACTTCCCTTCGAAGGAGGCGGTCGTCTTCCACGACGTCGACCGGAACCTCGACGGCTTGGCGAACGCGCTCCGAGACCGGCTCCCCGGCGAGACGGCCTTCGATGCGCTCCGGCGCTGGATCGAGTCGATGTTCGACGAGTGGATGGGCGAGGAGGACGAGGCGGAGCTTCGCAAGCGGCTGTGCCGCGAGGACGAGGGACTCGCCAACTTCCAGGGCGGCATGATGGCTCGCGTCCAGGAGTTGTTGGTAGAGGCGATCGCGGAGGATCTCGGCGAGCCCGCTGACGGGCTGCGTCCACGGCTCGTGGCCGCCGCCGCGATGGCGGCACTGAGCTCGCTAGACGGCAGCTTTGACGAGAAGGACGGGAGCTTGCCGGAGGCCAAGGCCGAGAAGCTCGCCGTGTTCGACGAAGCCATGCTCTTCCTGCGCGGTGGTCTCGACGCGCTTCAGGACAACTGACGCACGCATGCGTGTGGCGCGCTGTACGACGTGCACGCCAACGTCCCGGCGCTCGACGCCGTGCTCGCCTACCCCCTCCGATCCCGCTCTTAGCGCGGACTTGAACCTGTCAGCCCGACTGGGCGGTGGAGGGGTTTGGTTCCTTTGTTGCCGTAGGGGACGCAAAGGAACCAAACGCCCGGTGGGCGGCCGCCCAGCCCGCGGCGATTCAGCCCAGCAGCAGCACCAGCGCGAAGTCGTTGCCGCCGGTCCTCTGGCCGGCGACCACGATCGGCCCGTTCGCCTGAAGCGCAACCGCGTTGCCGAAGGTGGCGACCCCGAAGTCGACGGTCGCCTTGCCGGCGGTGCCGAAGCCGGCGTCCGGTGACCCGTTGGTATTGAGGCGCGCCACGGCGACGTCGTCGTCGGCGCAACGTGCTCGGCGCGGTCGGAGAGCGACCCGAAGTCGATGGCCGCCCGGCCGTCGCCGTCGAACGTGTTGTCGGGCGAGCCGTTCGGATTGAGGCGCGTGACGGTCATCATCTGGCTTACTGATCGTCGTCGCGGGCAATGAAGGAGTTCAGGCGCACGACGGCGACCCGCAGGCCCGAATGCCCCACCAGCACAAGCTTGCCGTCCGGCTGCAGCGCCGGGCCGTTGGCGGTCTCGTTCTCACCGCCAAAGTCGATCACGCGCTTCCCGGCCGACCCTACCGGCGTGGGGCGCCGCGGAGAAACGCAACTTCCCAACAACCGCCTCGCTCGCGCGTTGGTACCCCCAGGACGGCAGGGGTCGTTCCACTGGGCGCGCCCGGCGCTCTTGCTCGCCCGCCCCCCGCAAGGGGCCGCGGGGGCGCCGGGCCGGCGCCGGCCACCACCCAGAGGGGTAGCTTTGACGCCGGGTGGGTATGCAGCCCGCATGCTTCGGTCCCCCGCCCGCCGATCGGCGCTCCTCGCACTCGCCTCCGCCCTCGTCTGCGTCGCCTCCGCGCCGGCCCAGGCGGCCGAGATCATCGTTCCGCGACCCTGTGTCCCGTACGTTCCGCAACTCGCCGGAACCAAGTTCGTCCCGGTACAGGGCGCCGGCTTCAGCCCGTCGGCCAACCCGGCGTTCCCGAACACCGTGGACCTCGGCTACACAAACGGCGACAGCGGCGGGTTCGTCAACGTGACGAACACCGGGCTGATCGCCCCCGGCTCCGGAGCGTTCATGCCCTCGGACTTCATCTCCAAGAGCGCCGGGCGCGTGAAGTCCTACACGCTGACGGCAACCGACAGCGTGAACCCGGCCGTGACCGCCTCTACCCCGGTGAAGTTCGTTCGGATGGGGGCCGGCACCAAGCCCGACGATGTGCGGGGCAACGTCCGCCGGCGCGTGCGCTGGACGGTTTGGGGCATCCGCAGCGGCGCCCGGATCTACGCGCACTGGACGTTCCGCGGCAAGAGGCGGGCCAGGCGGTCGCTCGGCCGCGCCAAGGGCCCCTGCGGCATCGCCCGCAAGCGCGCTCCCTTCCTCGCCGCGCGCGTGCGCTACGGCACCTGGAGGGTCTACTTCACGGTCGGCAAGCGCTTCTCCAAGCGCGCGTTCCCCTACTACGTGAAGCTCGACATCTCCCGGATCGTCCGCACCAGCGCAGCGACCGCCGCGCGGGTGCGCTGAACGTCTAGGAGCGCGCGGGGGCCAGCTCGGCGGCCTTGCTCTGCAGCGTCTGCAGGAGCGACTCGTAGGAGTTCCCGAAGGACTCCACGCCCTCGTCGACCAGCTGGCGCAACACGATGTCGTCCAGGTCGACCCCGATCTCGCGCAGCTCGCGCATGAGCTCGTGGGCGCCCTCGACATCCCGGTCGACCGTGCGCTCGGCGGTAGCGTGGTCGCGCGCCGCATCGATGGTGGCGTCCGGCATCGTGTTGACGGTGTCCGGGCCGATCAGCTCGTCGACGTACAGCGTGTCCGAGTAGTCGGGGTTCTTGGTCGAGGTCGAGGCCCAGAGCGGGCGCTGCACGTGGGCTCCCGCCGCCTTCAGCCGTTCCCAGCGCTCCCCGGAGAAGATCTCGCCGAAGTCGGCGTAGGCGATCTTCGCGTTGGCCACCGCGGCCTTTCCGCCCAGGTCCTCCCGCCCGAGCTGCTCGAGCGCCGCGTCGACCTTGGTGTCCACGCGCGAGACGAAGAAGCTGGCCACCGACGCCGCGCGGTCGACCGGCTCGCCGGCTTCGACCCGCCGCTCCAGGCCGCGGATGTACGCCTCGGCGATCTCGCGGTAGCGCTGGACGGCGAACAGCAGCGTCACGTTGACGTTCACGCCGCGGGCGGTCAGCTCCTCGAACGCCTCCACCCCCTCAGCGGTGCCGGGCACCTTGATGAACACGTTTGCGCGGTCGATCAAGTCGTGCAGACGCACGGCAGCCTCGATCGAGCCCTGGGCGTCGAAGGCCAGGGCGGCGGGCAGCTCGAACGAGACGAAGCCGTCCTGGCCCTCGGTGCGGTCGAACACCGGGCGCAGCAGGTCGGCCGCGTCGCGGATGTCGCGTAGCGCCAGCCGCTCGAAGATCGTCCTGCGGGTCGTCGGTCTCGGCGGCCACCTCGCGGAAGGCGTCGTCGTAGCGGTCCGAGTGGCCCATTCCCTTCTCGAAGATCGTCGGGTTCGAGGTCACCCCGGAGAGCCCGTCGTCCTCGACGAGGCTCGCGAGGGTGCCTCCGTCCAGCAGTTCGCGGTTGAGGTTGTCGATCCAGATCGATTGGCCCAGGGCCTCGATCTCGCGCAGCCGGTTGCTCATCGTCATGGTCTCCTTCAGGCCGTTGCCTTCGCGCCCACGAGCTCGCGGGCCGCCGAGGCGATCGCCTCGGCGTCGATCCCGGCCTCGTGCAGCAGCTCTGCCGGTGTGCCCGAGCCGGGCATGATCTCCACTCCCAGCTTACGCACTCGGCACGGCTCGTCGACCTCCGCCAGGGCGCCGAGCACGGCGTCGCCGAGCCCGCCCTCGGGCCAATGGTCCTCGGCGATCACGATCGCGCCGGTGTCGGCCGCGGCGCGGGCGAGCGTGGCGACGTCCACCGGCTTGACCGAGTAGAGGTCGATCACGCGCGCCTCCACGCCCTCGCCGGCCAGCGTCTCGGCGGCGGCGAGCGCCTCGTGGAGGGTCACCCCGGCGCCGACGAGGGTCACGTCGTCGCCCTCGCGCACCACCCGGCTGCCGCCGATCTCGAACGACTCGCCTGGCCCGTAGATCACGGGCAGGCCACCGCGGTGGGTGCGCAGGTAGCTGATTCCCTCGCGGTCGGCCATCAGCTCGACCAGCCGGACGGTCTGGTTGGCGTCCGAGGGGTACAGCACCGTGCTGGAGTGGACCGCCCGGAAGGCAGCGAGGTCCTCCAGGCCCATCTGCGAGGGCCCGTCCTCACCGATCGAGACGCCCGCGTGCGATCCGCAGAGCCGGAGGTCGGCCCGGCTGACCGCGGCCATGCGAATGAAGTCATAGGCGCGCGTGAGGAAGGCCGCGAAGGTCGAGACAAACGGCTTCCAGCCCCGGCGCTGGAGGCCCACCGCGGCGGCGACCATCTGCTGCTCGGCGATGTACATCTCGAAGTAGCGCTCGGGGTGCGCGTCGCGGAACTGCTCGCTGTACGTCGAGTTCGAGACCTCGCCGTCGAGGGCCACCACGTCGCCGCGGACGTCTCCGAGCGCCTTCAGGGCCGCCCCGTACGCCTTACGGGTGGCGACCTCCTCGTCCAGCTCGAAACGGGGCTGGTCACCGCCCGGCGCGTCGAAGCGGTGCGGCTCGCCGTCCCGCTGGGGCTCCACCACCCGCACGCTGAGGTCGCGCGGTCCGCCCAGCTCCTCGATCGCCTCCTCGGGGTCGTCGAGCGGCTTGCCGTGCCTGCCCGGCTGGTCCTCCACGGCCTTCACCCCGCGCCCCTTCTTGGTCCGGGCGAACACCACCGTGGGCTTTCCGTGCGTGAGAGCAGCCCGGCCGTAGGCCGTGTCCACGGCCTCCACGTCGTGGCCGTCGATCGTGAGCGCCTCCCACCCGAAAGCCCGGGCCCGCCCGGCGTAGGTGTCGAGGTCCCAGCCGTGCATGGTCTCCCCGGTCTGACCGAGGCGGTTCACATCCACGATGGCGATCAGGTTGTCGAGCTCCCAGAACGAGGCGTGGTCGAATGCCTCCCAGATCGAGCCCTCCGCCAGCTCGCCATCGCCGCACAGCACCCACGTGCGGGAGGACAGCCGGTCGAGTTGCTTGGCGGACAGCGCCAGTCCCACGCCGACAGGCAGCCCCTGCCCGAGCGAGCCGGTGGCGGTGTCCACCCAGGGCAGCACCGGCGTGGGATGGCCCTCCATACGGCTGCCCAGCTTGCGGAAGCTCAGCAGCTCCTCGTCGCCGATCGCTCCCGCCGCCTTCAGGGCCGAGTAGTAGAGCGGCGAGGCGTGTCCCTTGGAGAACACCAGGTGGTCGTTGTGCGGATCGGAGGGCCGGTCGAAATCGAGCCTCAGGTGTCCGTCCAGCAGGACGGCGATCAGCTCGGCAGCCGACATCGAGGAGGTCGGGTGCCCGGATCCGCCGGCATTGCTGCTGCGGATCGAGTCGACCCTCAGCTGCTGCGCCAGCTCGCGGCGAAACTCATGTCGATCCATATCTCGGGGCTACCCGTTTTGCCGCAGGGCAACCCCGGCCTCGAGCCACTCCGGCACCGGCTCGCCGGCCGCCGCCCCGGCCAGCACGCGGCCGAGCAGAGGGGCGAACTTGAAGAGGTTGTCGCCGGCGAGGAGCAGCACGGAGCCCGCACGCCAGAGGCGGAAGTCGTCGTGCCGCTCGGACAGTCCCGTGCTGAGGCAGAGGCGCACCTCCACGGGCTCGGGATCGAGGCCGGGAAGGGCCCGGCCCACGTAGGCGCCGATCCGCCGCACCAGGTCCCCCACGCTCTCGCCCTCACCGACCACGCTGTCGGGGCCGCCGAGGCCCACCACGTACAGCGCCTCGCCGGGAATCGCACCGCCGTACACCGTCTCTCCGTATACGCCGGACTGCTCCTGGAGCGAAGGCAGTCCGTGCCCCGACCGCACCGAGAACGTGGCCCGAGCGTGACAGTCCACCGACATCGGCACCTCGAGCCCCAGACCGCCGGTCAGCCGCCGCGCGCCGACCCCGGCGCACACGATCACCTGCTCGGCGCGCCAGAGACCCTCCGAGGTCTCGAGCGTCGCCGGCTCGCCGCCGTCGACGCGGAACACCTCCGCGGCCACGAGCCGCCCGGCGACCGCGGAGCTCAGCGCGCCGATGGCGGCGCGCACGTCGGTGGAGCCCCCGGCCTCGTCCAGGAGGGCGGCGGCGTCCGGCGGGTCGAACACGGGCAGCAGGCGGCGCTGCTCCTCCGGGCCGATCAGCCGCTGCGGCAGGCCCGCGTCGGCCAGCACCCGGGCGCGCTCCTCGGCGGCCGGGCCCGTGACCAGCAGGCCCTCGCGGCCGAGCAGCGCGAGCCCGAACGCCCGCTCCCACTCCCCCCAGACCGCCCCCGACTCGGCAGCGAAGAAGGCGAGCTCCGGCCGGTCGTGGGCGTGCCGGAAGATCCGCGTGCGGCCGGCGGACTGGCCGCCGCCCGGGCGGGCCGCCTCGAAGCAGCGCACGTCGACGCCCCGGTCCTGCAGGGCGTAGGTCGTGGACAGGCCGACGATGCCCGCGCCCACCACGGCGACCTGCGTGGAGGCGATGCCCATCAGATGATTGATCCCGGATCCGCGTGCCCGCGGGGGCGCGCCAGACCGAGCTGGGCGGCGACCGCGGACGAAGCCGATAGTGGATGAACTATCGGCGAGGACGTGGGTGCCGATCCAGCGACGGTATGGCGCGTCATCCGTGGGTGCGGGGGTTCGGGATCAGTCATCTAGGCTGCGACGGCGTTGTAGTAGCGGACCGCGAGCCCGGTGAGCAGCGTCTCGAAGCAGGACTCCAGGCTCATCCCGTTGGCCTCCGCATAGGCGCGCATCCCGGCCTCCTCGATGGCCTCGCTCTGGGCGATCACGTCGTCCACGAGATCAGGGTGCTGATCGGAGAAGAAGGCCCCCATGGAGTAGAGGCTCGTGTCCATCAGCGACTCGAGGAACCGGTCGCCGTCGGCGTCCTCCTGCGCGCGCTTCGCCGCCATCCGCGGGCAGGTTACCGCCGTTCGCGCGGGCCGCCCTCGCTGTTTGCGGCTTTTTGCTTGCGCCGTCCCGCCCAACCGTTACCCTGATTCATACCCCCCGCAAGCGACAAGGAGGAAGTCCGTACATGGCGATCCACCTGACGCCCACCGAGCTCGGCCGAGAGGCGGGAATGCACCGGCGCGAGGTCATCGCGAAGTGCATGGAAATGGGCGTTCCGATCTTCCAGGGCAGGATCGACAAGACCCTCTTCATCAGCACGCTGAAGGACGCGCAGGCCAAGAAGCAGCTGGCCAAGGCCTAGCCGGAAGCCGCGCCCGGCTCTCCACTCTCCGCCTAGACTCCCCGCACGCGGACCGGTTCCGCGTCGATTCGCGCATCAGAGAGGGAGAACCCACATGGAAGCAGTAACCGCAGGCGCCGGGGCCGCCGCCGGCACCGGTTCCAAGACGATCGCCGACCTGCTGCCGCTCGCCGTGCAGAAGTACGGTGACGCGCCCGCACAGCGGTACAAGTCAGGCGAGGAGTGGACCGACATCTCCTACGCCCAGCTCGGTCAGACCGTCAAGGAGGTTGCGCTCGGGCTCGTGGACCTCGGCCTGGAGCCTCAGGACAAGGTCTCGATCCTCGCCCACACCAGGCCCGAGTGGACCGACGCCTGCTTCGGCATCCTCACCGCGGGCGCGACCCTGGTCACGATCTATCAGACCAACTCGCCCCAGGAGTGCCAGTACGTGCTCGAGCACTCCGACTCGCGCGCGGTCTTCGTGGAGAACGGCGAGCAGCTGGCCAAGGTCCGCGAGGTCGAGGACGACTGCCCCGAGCTGCAGCACGTGATCGTCATGGAGCCCGGCGACGCGGATCTGGGCGACGCCCTCTCGCTCGACCAGCTGCGCGAGCGCGGGCGCGGCCACGCCGACGAGGAGTGGCAGGCGCGCTACGAGGCGGTCGGCCCCGAGGACATCTGCCTCTACATCTACACCTCGGGGACCACCGGGCCGCCCAAGGGCTGTCTGCTCTCGCACAGGAACTACCGGGCGATCACCGACGCCGTGGTGGCCCAGAGCGTGATCGAGGAGGGCGACAGCACCTACCTGTTCCTGCCGCTGGCCCACGCGTTCGCCATCCTGGTCCAGTTCGCCACCCTCGAGCTGGGCGCGACGATCGCGTACTGGTCGCGCGACCCGAAGAAGATCATCCCCGACCTGGTCGAGGTGAGCCCGAGCTACTTCCCGTCGGTGCCGCGGATGTTCGAGAAGATCTACACGCTCGCCACCACGAACGCGCCCGACCAGGAGCAGCTGCGCCGAGGGGTCCAGGTGGGCGTGAAGGTGCGGCAGCTGCGCGAAGCCGGGCAGGAGGTGCCGCCCGAGCTGCAGGCCGGGTTCGACCAGGCCGAGGAGGCGCTCTACAAGAACGTCCGCGGCCTGTTCGGCACGAAGATCCGCGAGGCGGTGACCGGCGCGGCCCCGATCGCCCCCGAGATCCTCGAGTTCTTCTACGCCTGCGGCGTGCCGGTGATGGAGGGCTACGGCATGACCGAGACGGCCACCAGCGCCACGGTGAACCGACCGGCCGGAAACCAGTTCCGCTTCGGCTCGGTCGGCAAGCCGATGAATGGCGTGGAGGTCAAGATCGCCGGCGACGGCGAAGTCCTGATCAAGGGCCCGAACATCTTCTGTGGCTACTACAAGAACGACGCAGCCACCAGCGAGACGCTCGAGGGCGAGTGGCTGCACACCGGCGACCTGGGGCGGCTGGACGAGGACGGCTTCCTCTACATCACCGGGCGCAAGAAGGACATCATCATCACCGCGGGCGGTAAGAACATCACGCCCGCGAACCTGGAGAACGGCCTCAAGCAGACCCGCTGGATCTCGCAGGCCGTGGTGGTGGGCGACCGGCGCCCGTACCTGATCGCGCTGATCACGCTCGATCCCGAGGAGGCCCCCGCGCTCGCTCAGGAGCTCGGGATCGAGAGCGCCGGCCTCGCCGACTTGGCCGCCGATGAGCGCGTGCGCGCCGAGATCCAGAAGGCCGTGGACGAGGTGAACGCGCACGTCGGGCCCGTGGAGCAGATCAAGCGCTTCGAGATCCTGCCCGCGGACCTGTCCCAGGAGACGGGCGAGCTGACGCCCACGCTCAAGGTCAAGCGCAACGTCGTGCACGAGAAGAACGCCGGCCTGATCGAAGAGGTGTACGCCACCCCACGCTAGGGTCAGAGGGCGGCCCCTCTTCATCCGGCCGCCCGTCAATGGCCAGCAACGATCCCACCGACACCGGAGGCTTGTTCATCGGGCGGCGTCCCGGCACGGGTCCGGTGCGCTATCGGCGCGCGCTGCCGTCCTCCGAGCGCCGACGCCGCGCCGACGCCGCGCTGGCCTATGGCCTGCTCGCCGTCGAGCTGTTGCTGTGCCTCTCGCTCCTGGGCCCGCAGCCCTTGGGCTGGCTCTGGGTGGGATCCCAGGTCGACTACCTCACCGGCTACGTGACCGCCGGCATCGGCACGATCATGCTGGGCTGCCTGACCTCGCTGCTGCTCACCATGGCGCTGGGCAAGCACGTGGATCATGCCTGGAAGCTCGTGCGCCGCGCCGCGGGCCACGACCAGGAGCGAGGCGCGCTCGAGCGGATCTTCGGGGTGAGCGTGGTCGCAGCGGCCCTGGCCTTCACGGTCTGGTTCCTCCTCATCCAGGGGCCCGGGCCGACCCTCGCCCCCAACAGCTGACCTCATCGCGGACGTGGGCTTCCGTGACTACTACCGGCAGTTCGACGACATCGACGAGGCGCTGCTGAACCTCCATCGGCGTGAGCGGCGCCGGCGTGAGCGGCGCCTGGCTCTCGAACGCGTTCCCGACCTCGACCTGTCCGGCACCGAGTGGCCCGAGCTGCCCCACTCGGAGATCGTGAACGCCGCGATAGCCCGCGCACGTGGCCGGGTCAACGGCTACCCGGACCGTCACGCGGCCGGCGTGCGACGCCTCCTCGCCGAGCGCCACGGGGTGGACCCGGAGCGCATCGTGCTCGGCAACGGAGCGGCGGAGCTGCTGCAGGCCGCCGCGCTCGCTCTGCTCTCCGAGGGCGACGAGCTGCTGATGCCCTGGCCCTCCTACCCGCTCTACCCGCTGCTCGCGGCCCATGCCGGCGCCCGGCCCGTGCCGGTGGAGGATGGACCGCTGCTGGAGGCGGTGGGCGAGCACACCAGGGCGCTGGTGCTGTGCAACCCCAACGACCCCACCGGCGACTACCTGCCCGCAGAGCAGCTCGGTGCGCTGCTGGCCGCCCTGCCGTCGGAGGTGCACGTGCTGCTCGACGAGGCACTCGTTCACTTCCAGGACGTCGAGCACATGGACGCCTGCCTGGCCCTCGTCGAGGCCTTCCCCCGCCTCCTGGTGGTGCGCACCTTCTCGAAGGCCTACGGGCTGTCCGGCCTGCGGGCCGGCTACGCGGTGGGCTCGGATCCGCGCCTGCTGAGCGCCGTCGCCCCGGTGCTGGGAGTGAACGCGCTCACCCAGGCCGCTGTGGAGTACGCCCTGCGCGCGGGGGACGGGGAGATCGAGCGCCGCCGCGCGATGGTGATCCGCGAGCGGACGCGGCTGCTGGAGGCGCTGCGCAAGCGGGGCCTCGAGGCCAGCGACAGCCAGGCCAACTTCGTATGGCTGGCCGCGGGCGGCCTGAGCGGCGCCGAGCTCGCGGCCCGCCTGCTCCGCCAAGGAGTGGTCGTGGCGCCCGGCGGCCCGCTCGGCGCCGACGACCACGTGCGGGTGAGCGTCCGTGAGGCCGCCGCCACCGACCGGCTCGTCCGCGCTATCGACAACGCGCTGGGCTGATGTCCGACCGGGTCCACCACCCCCTCTTCGCCCGGCTCTGCCACCGGATCTCCGCCCGCGCGACCGAGGGCGAGGAGCTCGCGATCCGAGAGGAGCTGCTCGCCGGCCTCCGCGGCCGGGTGCTCGAGGTGGGCGCGGGCAACGGCGTGAACTTCGGTCTCTTCGGTCCCGAGGTCACCGAGCTGGTGGCGGTGGAGCCCGAGGCCTACCTGCGCGACCGGGCCACCGAGGCGGCCGAGCAGGCCGCCGTACCGGTGCGGGTGGCCGACGGCCTCGCCCAGAAGCTGCCCTTCGCCGACGACAGCTTCGACGCCGCCGTGGCCTGCCAGGTGCTCTGCTCGGTCCCCGACCAGGCCGCTGCCTTGGCCGAGATCAGGCGGGTGGTGGTGCCCGGCGGCGAGCTACGCGTCTACGAGCACGTGATCGCCGACGATCAGCGCCACGCTCGCTGGCAGCGCATTGCCGGCCGCGTGACCCCCCTGCTGTTCGGCGGCTGCCACTGCGATCGCGACACCGCCGGCGCGATCGAGGCCGCCGGGTTCTCCTTCGAGCGCCTGCGCCGCTTCCACTACCAGCCGGCGCCGGCCGAATACTTCGCGGCGCCGCGGATCCTGGGCGTGGCGCGGTAGCTAGGCGTCGTCCGACTGCCGCAGCAGCGCGCCCGTGGTCTGCTCCAGGATGCGCCGCCAGGCTGCGGTCCGCTCGGGCTCCTTGACGCTCTTTCGCACGACCTTACGCACGCGGGTGGCCGAGATCTCGATCCCGTGCCGAGCGCACACCGCCTTGATGTCGTCGTAGTCGGAGGCCAGCCGCAGCGTTACCGACTCGAACCCGTGGCGCGCTATCTCCACGCGCCGGCTGAAGTTGAGCACGTTGGTCTCGAACATCAGCTCGTCGTTGGGGTCGGGCTCGATCAGGATGATGTCGACGCCTGGATAGCTCTCCTTCCAGTGGCTGACCGCCTCGTGCAGGCGCTGGTGGGCCATCAGCTTGAAGGCCTGGTAGCCGATGTGCGGGAAGCCCATGTCGCGCACGCGGCGCACGCGGCTGCCCATCATCGTCGGGATGACCTTCTGGAAGTCATTCACGTAGGGCACGAGCGGGTTGACGACGATCACGAAGGTCGCGCCGGCCTCCACCGCCACGTCCAGGTTGGTGGTCGAGCGGATGCCCCCGTCCACGAGATGGCGGCCCTTGATCTCCACCGGCTTGTAGACCATCGGCAGCGCAGTGGACGCGGCAACCGCCCGGGCGATCGGCACGTCCCCCCAATCCGGGCCGCCGAGCACGATGCGCTCGCACGTGTCGAGGTCGGTGGCGGTGAGAAAGAGCTCGTTCTCCAGCAGGCGGAAGTCGTTCACCCGGTCCGGGTCGCTGAGCACGGCCTCGAGGTACTCCTGGATGCCGTGCCCGTCGTAGAGGCCGGAGGGGAGCGCCTCGGCAAAGCCCACCGCGAGGTCGATCAGCGACGCGCCGCGCAGCTGGGAGACCAGTGAGCGCGCCAGCCCGAGCATGCGCAGCGGCATCAGCGCGGCGCTCTGGGCGAACTCCAGCGCGTTGGGCCGCATCAGCGTGCCCCGGTCCACGTCCCGGAAGGGGGTGGGAACCTGCTGGTTGACCACCCGCATCATCTCCTCGGGGGTCACGCCGTTGGCGGCCAGCGCGGCCACGAACGAGCCCGCGCTGGTGCCCACGTAGACGTCGAACTGGTTGACCGTGCGGTTGACAGCGAGCAGGTCGAGCGCCCGCAGTGCGCCGATCTCGTACACCCCGCCCGTGAACCCGCCGCCCCCCAGCACCAGGGCCGTCCGGGAACGCGCCGGCCGGCGCCGCGACGGCTTGCCCGTGGCCTTGCGTGCCTTCCGGGCCGGCTTCTCGAGCTTGACGACGTCGCCCATCTACTCCCGAGTATTGTCCATGATGCTCCCGCGGGCGCGGGTAGAGCCGGCTGGACACACCGCTCCGAGGCGGCGGCTAGCGTGTTTTCTGCCTCTGATGCGCCGCCTCGCCCCGTTTGTGGCCGTCCTGCTGTGCCTTGCGGTTACAGCGCCCGCCTTCGGCGCGGATCGCGCTCTGGTCTCCAAGCTCGGCCGCTACGCGCGCGCCGCGGGCGCCTACTCCGGCGCCTACGTGGTCAACCTGACCGACGCCGAGACCGTTTTCCGCTGGCGCGCCGGGCGGTCCCGGATCCTGGCCTCGAACACCAAGCTGTTCACCACCGCGGCCGCGCTGGCGCAGTTCGGCACCGAGGGCACGCTGGGCACCGAGGTGCGCGGCGTGGGGCGGGCCGCGGACGGCGTCTGGCGGGGCGACCTCTACCTGCACGGCGGCGGCGACCCCACCTTCGGGAGCCGGCGCTTCACCCGCCGCGCCTACGGGACCGGGGCCACCGTCGAGGGGCTTGCCGCGGGCCTGGGGAAGGCGGGCATCGAGCGCGTGACCGGCCGGGTGGTCGGAGACGAATCCGAGTTCGACTCCCGCCGCGGCGGGCCGGAGTCGGGGTACGGGACCTCGATCTGGGTGGGCCCGCTGAGTGCCCTCGCCTACAACCGCGGGCTCGGCGACGAGAGCGGCAGCTCCTTCCAGACCAACCCGCCCCAGTTCGCGGCCGCCCGTCTCGACCGGGCTCTGGAGCGACGCGGCATCAGCGTGCGGCGCAGGCCGGCGGTGGGCCCCACCCCCGCGGGCGCGGACGTGCTGGCCAGCGTCGACTCGCCGCCGATGTCCCAGCTGGTGCGCATCACCAACAAGCCATCGGACAACTTCGCCGCCGAGATGCTGCTCAAGGGGCTGGGCCGCCAGGCGACGGGCGTGGGCACCACCGGCGCCGGCGCCCGGTTCGCGGCGCGCTTCGCCACCGAGCTGGGCGCCCGCGCCCGCCTGCGCGACGGCTCCGGCCTGTCCCGGGGCAACCGGGCCTCGCCCTACCGCGTCGTCCGCCTCCTCGAGGCCATGGCCGGGCGGGACGAGTTCGATGCCTGGTACGCCTCGCTCCCGATCGCCGGACGCGACGGCACCCTGGGCACGCGGATGCGCGGCGGGCCGGCCCGCGGACGCTGCCGGGCCAAGACGGGAACGCTCTCCAACGTAAGCGCGCTGTCGGGCTACTGCACGGCGCGCTCGGGCGACCTCTACGCCTTCTCGGTCCTCATGAACGGCGTCTATCCGGGAGGCGCCCGGGGACTGCAGGACCGGATGGCGCAGGCGCTGGCGGGCGTCCGGGACTGAGTGTCCGGGCGCCACGGCTCTACAGCAATTCACCGGCGCTAGCGCAGGAGCTCCAGCAAGGCCTCCTCGTCGAGGATCTCCGTGCCCGCCTCCTGGGCCTTCGTGTACTTGCTCCCCGGGTCCTCCCCGGCCACCAGGTAGTCGGTCTTCTTCGACACCGAGCCGGTGACCTTGCCGCCGGCGGCCTCGATGCGCTCGGTGGCCTCCGGCCGCGTGAGGGTGGGCAGCGTGCCGGTGATCACCAGCGTCTTGCCCACCAGCAGCCCCTCGGCGGGCGGGGCCGGCCCGGTTTCCTCCAGCGTCAGCCCGCGGGCACGCAGCTTCTCCACCAGCTCGCGCGTGCGCTCCTCCGACAGCGTCTGATGCACGGTGCGGGCCATGATCGGGCCCATGCCCTCGACCGCCGTGAGCTCCTCCTCGCCGGCGTCCAGCAGGGCGTCCATGGACCGTAGGTGGCGCGCGAGGTTGCGCGCGTTCACGAAGCCGACGCCCGGAATTCCCAGGCCGTACAGCACACGCTCGAACGGCTGCTCCTTCGAGGCCTGAATGGCACTCACCAGGTTGCCCGCCGACACGGCGCCGAAGCCGTCGAGCTCGCTCAGCCGCTCCACGGTCAGGTCGTACAGGTCGGCCACGTCGCGGATCAGGCCCTCCTCCAGGAAGCGGCGCGCGTTCTCCTCGCCCAGGCCGTCGATGTCCAGCGCCCCCACGAAGTGCTTGACCGCCTGGAACACCTGCCCCGGGCAGGAGGCGCGGTTGGGGCAGATCGTCCACACCCCTTCCTCCGGCTTCACCGTCGGGGTTCCGCAGGCCGGACATTCGGCCGGCGGCTCGGGCGCCGGGCCGCGGCGCCTGGCCCGCTGGGCCTTGGCCGTGGGCGAGACCACCTGAGGGATCACGTCGCCGGCCCGCATCACGATCACCTCGTCGCCCTCCCGCACGTCTTTTCTGCGCAGGTCCTCCTCGTTGTGCAGCGTGGCCAGCTTGACCGTCACGCCCGAGACCTGCACCGGCTCCAGCTGGGCGAAGGGCACCATGTGCCCGGTGCGGCCCACGTTCCAGGCCACCTTCTGGAGGGTGGTGATCGCAGTGGTGGGGGCGAACTTCCAGGCGATGGCCCCGCGCGGCTCGCGGCCCACAACCCCCAGCTGCCGCTGCAGCTCCAGGTCGTCGACCTTGACCACCACTCCGTCGATCTCGAAGTCGAGCCGGTCGCGCCGCGCCTCCCACTCCTTGCAGGCGGTCACGACCTCCTCGACCGTGTCGTAGACCTCGGACTCGGCATTCACGCGGAAGCCGTGGTCGCGGAGCCAGTCGAGCCACTCGTGGTGGGTCGGGAACTCGAGCCCCTCGACGGCGCCGATGCCGTAACACCAGATCGACAGCGGCCGCGCCGCCGCGAGCTGCGGGTCGAGCTGGCGGATCGAGCCCGCGGCGGTGTTGCGCGGGTTCGCGTAGGTGGGCTCTCCGGCCTCAGCGCGCTGCTCGTTTAGGCGGGCGAAGGCCGCGAGCGGCAGGTACACCTCGCCCCGCACCTCCAGCAGCGGCGGGGCGTCCTCCACCCGCAGCGGAATCGCCCGGATCGTGCGCAGGTTCTGGGTCACCTGCTCGCCGATCTCGCCGTTGCCGCGGGTGGCGCCGCGCACGAGCAGGCCGTCCTCGTACACCAGCGATATGGCCAGGCCGTCGATCTTGGGCTCGGTGACGAAGCGCACGTCTCCCAGCTCCACGCCCTGGCGGGCCAGGTTTCGCTCCGCCCGCGCCACCCAAGCGGCCATCTCCTCCTCGTTGCGCGCGTTGGCCAGCGACAGCATCGGCTGCAGATGGCGCACCTGCTCGAACTTGTCGAGCGGCTCCCCGCCGGTGCGCTGGGTCGGCGAGTCGGGGGTCAGCAGCTCGGGATGCTCGGCCTCGAGGTCGCGCAGCTCGTTGAGCAGGACGTCGTAGTCGGCGTCCGAGATCTCCGGGTCGTCGAGGACGTAGTAGCGGTGCCCGTGGTGGTCCAGCTCACGCCGCAGCTCGGCGGCCCTCTCAGCGGGCGCGGGGCTCACACTTCCCGCGCCGCCGGGCGCACCAGGGCGTCGAGGTCGAAGCCGGCCAGCTCCTCGACGCCGGCTTGGTCGGTGAGGTCGAAGTGCAGCGGGGTCACGGCGATGCGGCGGTCGGCGATCGCGGCGAAGTCGGTGCCGTCCTCCTGCTCGAAGCTGGGCTGTTCGTTGTAGATGCGGTAGCGGCGGCGCCCGCCCGAGTCCTCCTCGGTGAGCTCCATGCTGTCGTTGTAGACCCGCTTGCCCAGCCGGCAGGCACAGACGCCCTTGATCTCTCCGGCGGGGCAGTTGACGTTCAGCAGCGTGCCCTCGGGCATCGGCACGCTCTCCAGCTCCTCCACCATGCGGGCCACGAAGGTCGCGGCGGCCCGGAAGCCCTCGCGGCTCCAGGTCCGGCCGGAGCGGAAGTCCAGCTCGCCGTGGTCGGCCTGCTGCGACACCGCGATCGCCGGCAGCCCGAGCACCACCCCCTCGAGCGCCGCCGCAACGGTGCCCGAATAGGTGATGTCGTCGCCGAGGTTGGGACCGTGGTTGATTCCGGAGACGATCACCTCGGGCTCGAACTCGAGCAGCCCCAGGACGGCGAAGCGCACGCAGTCCACGGGCGTGCCGTCGGTGGCGAAGCCGGTGGTGCCGTCGCCGAACTCCACCTCGTCCACCCACAGCGGCTCGCGAAAGGTGATGCTACGGGCGGTGGCCGAGCGGTTGGAGTCCGGCGCGATCACCGCCAGCTCGATGCCCGGGACCTCGAGCAGCGCCTCACGCATCACGTTGAGGCCGGTGGCGGTGATGCCGTCGTCGTTGGTAAGGAGAACCTTCACAGGGGCGAGAGTACTCAGTAGGAGACCGACTCCAGGTAAAGACCTTGCGGCGGTGCGGTCACCCCCGCCTCACCGCGCGGCCTTCCCTCCAGGAGTCGCCTGAGCTCGCTTGACCTGACACCGCCGAGCATGGTTCCGACCAGGATCCGGACCATGTTGCGCATGAAGCTGTCGGCCTCGATCACGAAGGCGATCACGTCGGGGCCATCGGCCAGCCATTCGGCTCGCAGCACGTCGCGCTCGAAGCGCACGTGGTCGGTCTCGGTCGGAGTGAACGCAGTGAAATCGTGTGTGCCGGGAAGCTGGGCGGCGCACTGGTCGAGCCGGGCACGGTCGACCGGCTGCGGCCACCAGAGCGCGCGGCCGGTCTCGAACGGGCTTGGCGCCGAGCGGGTGAGTACGCGGTAGCGGTAGGTGCGGCTGCGGGCGTCGCGGCGGGCGTCGAAGCCGTCAGGGGCCGGCTCGCTGGCCATGACGCTGACGTCGTGAGGCAGCACGGCGTTCAGGTTGCGAAGCGGCGCCGGCTCACCGGCGTGGCTGGCCACCTGGCCGCGGGCGTGGACGCCGCGGTCGGTGCGCCCGGCCACGGTGAGGGTGACGGGCCGCCGCAGGATGGTCTCGAGTGCCTGCTCGGTCACGCCCTGCACGGTCCGCAGGCCCGGCTGGCGGGCCCAGCCCGCGAACTCCGTGCCGTCGTACTCCAGCAGCAGCCGTGCGGTCTGCGCCCCACCGTCGCCCACGCCGCCGAGCGTATCCGCTCATCCGCGTTAGGCAGAATGAGTCCCGTGCGGGTCTCGGCGAAGGCGGACTATGCGGTGCGGGCGTCGCTCGAGCTGGCCACGGCCGAGGAAGGCCCGGTGAAGGGCGAGCGCATCTCCCAGGCCCAGGAGATACCGCTCCGCTTCCTGGAGAACATCCTCATCGACCTGCGCCACGCTGGGCTGATACGAGCCCAGCGCGGAGCGGAGGGCGGCTACTGGCTGGCCCGGCCGCCCGAGGAGATCACGCTGGGCGAGGTGATCCGCGCGGTCGACGGTCCGCTGGCCAGCGTCCGGGGCGAGCCGCCCGAGGACGTGAGCTACGTGGGCGCAGCCGAGAACCTGAGGACCGTCTGGGTGGCGGTGCGGGCGAGCCTGCGCTCGGTGGTGGACGAGGTGACGCTGGCCGACGTGGCCGGCGGCCGCCTCCCCTCGCGCCTGATGCGCCTGACCGACGCGCCGGACGCCTGGCTCAGGCGGTGACCGGCTCCACCTCGGGCCGCAGCCACACGATCTGACCTTCGGTCAGCTCGAGCTCCTCGGCCCGGCCGCGGGTGGTCTGCACCCAGGTCGACTCGCCCTCGCCCAGCGAGAGCTCGACCCGCACCTCGAAGCCGAGGTGCACGATCCGGTCGATCATCGCCTCCGCGCCGCGGTCCGTGGGCTCGAGCAGGATCTCCACGTCGTGGGGGCGGATCCAGTTCCCGGCCAGCTCGCTCACCGGACCGACGAAGCGCATGACGAAGTCGTTGGAGGGCCTCTCGTAGAGGTCCCGCGGCGCGCCCACCTGCTCGATCACGCCGTGGTTGAGCACCACGATCTGCTCGGCGACCTCCATCGCCTCCTCCTGGTCGTGCGTGACGAACACGGTGGTCACGTGCACCTCCTCGTGCAGGCGACGCAGCCAGGCCCGCAGCTCCTTGCGCACGGTGGCGTCGAGCGCTCCGAAGGGCTCGTCGAGCAGCAGCACCCGTGGCTGCACCGCCAGCGCCCGCGCGAGCGCCATGCGCTGGCGCTGCCCGCCCGAGAGCTGTGAGGGATAGCGGTGCGCGAACCCGTCGAGATGGACGAGCTTCAGCAGCTCGTCCACGCGGGCCTCGATCTCCTCCTTGGGCTTCTTGCGGATCGTGAGGCCGAAG
The DNA here is from genome assembly GCA_963821275.1 of uncultured Thermoleophilaceae bacterium. GTDB lineage: Bacteria > Actinomycetota > Thermoleophilia > Solirubrobacterales > Thermoleophilaceae > JACVRW01. The sequence continues at coordinate 33,591 of CAWGDF010000008.1, read as the reverse complement.
GCCACGTTCTTCGCCACCGTCATGTGCTTGAAGGCGGCGTAGTGCTGGAAGACAAAGCCCACGTTGCGTCGCTGCGGCGGCTGCGGGGTGGCGTCCTCGCCGGCGATCATCACCCGGCCCGAGTCGGGCGTCTCCAGCCCGGCGATCACGCGCAGCAGGGTGGACTTGCCGCCGCCGCTCGGCCCGAGCAGCGCGGTCAGTGAGCCGTCACGCACCTCCAGTGACACTCCGTCGAGCGCGGTGAACTCGCCGAACCGCTTGCTGACGTTCTCCACGACGATGCTCATGCCTGCGCCTCCTTGGGCTTGATCACGTTCATCGCCAGCAACGTGGCCAGCGCCAGGAGGGCCAGGACCACCGACGCCGCATACGCACCCGTCACGTTGAAGCTCGTGAAGTATCTCTCCACGAGCAGCGGGGCGGTCTCCGTCCGGCCCGAGAGCTTGCCCGACACCACGCTGACGGCGCCGAACTCGCCCAGGGCCCGCGCGGTGGTGAGCACGACGCCGTACGCCACGCCCCAGCGGATGGCGGGAAGGGTGACCCGGAAGAAGGTCTGGAAGGCGCCGGCGCCCAGCGTGGCCGCCGCCTGCTCCTGCTCGGTCCCGATCTCGCGCAGCACCGGGATCGTCTCCCGCACCACGAACGGCAGCGAGACGAACATCGTGGCCAGGATCATTCCCGGGACCGAGAAGATGATCTGGATCCCCTGCTCGGCGAACCAGTCGCCCACCCAGCCGTCGCGGCGGCCGTAGACAAGGAGAAGCGCGAGGCCCACCACCACGGGGGAGACCGCGAACGGCAGGTCGACCATCGCGTTCAGGAGCGCTCGGCCGCGGAAGCGCTGGCGCACGATCGCCAGCGCGCACAGCACGCCGAAGATCGTGTTCAGCGGCACGGCCACCGCCACCATCACGAAGGTCAGGTAAAAGGCGTGCTGGGCCTCGGGGGTGGTCACCGCCTCCCAGGCGGCGGCGACCCCGTCCTCGAATGCGTTGAAGAACACGAGCACCACCGGGATTCCGAGCAGCAGGGCCAGGTAGCCCAGGGCCAGGAAGCGGAGGAGATAGCGGTTACGCCTCATGCCGCAACGCCCGCTTTGACAGCCAGCCGAAGAACAGCAGGATGACCAGCGCCGCCAGCAACAGCACCACCGAGACGGCGGACGCGCCGACGATGTTGTCGGACTCGACCTGGGAGAAGATGAAGACCGAGGCGGCCTGGGTGTCGAACGGGATGTTCCCCGTGATGAGCACCAGCGAGCCGAACTCGCCCACCGCCCGGGCGAAGGCGAGGCCGCCGCCGGCGATGATCGCCGGAGCCAGGTTGGGCAGGATGATGCGCAGGAACACGGTGCGGCGGCTTGCCCCGAGTGATTCCGCCGCCTGCTCCATCTCGCGGTCGAGCTCCAGCAGCACGGGCTGCACGGCCCGGATCACGAAGGGAAGGGTCACGAAGAGCAGCGCGAGGACCACCGACACCTTGGTGAAGGCGACGTTGATGCCAACCGGGCTCTCCTGGCCGTAGAAGGCCAGCAGGGTGAGGCCGGCCACGATGGTGGGCAGCGCGAAGGGAAGGTCGATCGCCGCGTTGACGATGCCCTTGCCCCGGAACTCGTCGCGCACCAGCACCCAGGCGATCAGCGTGCCCGCCACGGCGTTCACCAGCACGACGATCACCGAGGTGATGAGGGTGAGCCGCAGCGCCGCCACGGCCTGCGGGCTGCTGACCGCCGTCCAGAAGGTGTCCCAGCCACCCTCGAATCCCTTCAGCACGACGGCGGCCAGGGGCAGCAGGGCCACGATGCTCAGATAGGACATGGCGACCCCGCGACCGAGGAGGTCCCCCGAGACGAGGGGCCTCCCCAGGCCGCGGGGCGCCGGCGCCGCTGGAGGGGGTGCGGCGGTGGCTGAGCTAGTCGGAGGCAGTGCTCTTCCCCTGGGATTGGAAGATGTCGGCCACGACGCTCTGCTCCGGGTCGAAGAACTCGGTGTTCACCTTGTCCCAACCACCGAACTTCGTGATCTCGAACAGCTTCGACGGCGTGGGGAACTCATCGGCCCCCGGGATCCCCTCCACCACCGGCCGGTAGCCCTTCGAGACGAAGATCTCCTGGGCCTCGGGCGTGTAGAGGAAATCGACGAAGGACTGGGCGAGCTTCGGATCCTTGGACTCGTTGACAACGGCGATCGGGTTCTCGATCAGAAGCGTCTGATCCGGGATCACGTAGTCGATTTCCTCGCCCTTCTGCTGGGCGAGGATGGCCTCGTTCTCGTAGCCGAGGAGCACGTCGCCCTTGCCGCTGGAGAAGGTCTGCAGGGCCTCACGGGCGCTCTTGTCGAGCACGGGCACGTTCTCGAACAGCTTGCCGAGGTACTGCCGGGCCTGCTGGGGCGTCTTGCCCTGCTCCAGCTGCGCGCCGTAGGCGGCCATGATGTTCCACTTGGCGCTGCCCGACGTGAACGGGTTGGGCTCCAGGACCTCGACCTCGCCGGTCACGAGGTCGTCCCACGTCTTGATGTTCTTCGGGTTTCCCTTGCGGACCATGAACACCACCACGGAGTCGGTGACCATGCCCTTGTGCTCGTTCTGGTTCCAGTCCTTGTCCACCAGCCCGGCGTCGACCAGGCGGGTGATGTCCGGCTCGAGCGAGAACTCGACGACATCGGCCGGCAGACCGCCCTCCACCGCCCGCGACTGCTCACCGGAGGAGGCGTAGGACTGGTCGAAGCCGACCCCCTTGCCCTCCGGGGTCTTGTTGAAGGCCGGGATGAGCTCCTTGTAGGCCTCCTCGGGGGTGGAGTACGCCACCAGCGTGAGGCGACCGCCGCTGCCGTCACCGCCTCCCTCGGAGCCCGAGGAGGTGCCGCCGCATGCCGCCAGCGCGCCGGCGCCCAGCAGGGCCGCGCCGAGCAGCATGAGCCTCAGCGAGCGAGTCCAGATCGTCTCTTCCATTCTCCACCTTGTCAATCGACTTTGCAGGCGAAGAAGCTAGCAGACGCGCCCCGTAACAAAATGTGGTCGCGCCGGACGGTACGAGCGTGAAGCGATCAGGGAAGCTCACACTCGCCGTTTCGCTCGTGTGCGCCGGCCTGCTCGCGGCCTGCGGCGCCGACTCGGAGCCATCCGAGCCGGCCCCGGAGGCCAAGGAGGCGGCCCCCGCCACCGCGCCCGCCGAGGCCGAGGCAAGCCCCGCCCGCCGCGGTCCCCGGGTGTCGCTTCGCGCCTCCCAGTTCGGACCGGTGCTGTTCGGCGGCCGCGCACGCGCGCTGTACCTGTTCACGCGCGACAACGGGAGACGCACCCGCTGCTACGGCGACTGCGCCGTCGCCTGGCCGCCGTTCATCGCTCGCGGCCGGCCCCGGGCGGGCGAGGGCGTCAGGCAGTCGCTGCTCGGCACGGTCCGGCGCCGCAACGGTGCCCGCCAGGTGACTTACCGCGGGCAGCCGCTCTACTTCTACGTGGACGACCCTCGCGGCGAGGTGCTGTGCAACGACGTGACCGAGTTCGGCGGCGTCTGGTACGCGCTCGACGCAAAGGGCCGGCCGCCGGCCTAGTAAGGCCGGGCGGGTGGCGCACCGTGTAGCCCGCGGGCGAGCGGGCGGTGCTGGTCCAGCGCGAGCCGGTCTCGGAGCGGGCGCTGGTGTCATAGCGCCTTCCGTCGATCGTCATGTAGACGTGGCCCGAATGGGCGTAGATGGTGATGTGCCGGCCGGGTCCGGGTGCGCCGTAGCTCATGAAGCCGCCTGAGCTGAGCGGGCGGGAGAGCAGCCCGCCCCCATGCAGGGCGTAGGAGACCGAGCCCGAGCAGTCGTAGCCGCTGTCCACGAAGGAGCCGTGGCCTCCCCCGTAGCGGTAGGGCCTCGCGGCGATCGCGTTGGCCGCGGCGATCACCCTTTGCAGCGTCGGGCTCTGTGAGCCGCCGCCGCCCCCGCTCCGCCTGCGCCTCAGCACCCGGCCGGGGCCCAGTCCCAAGGCGGAGCGGGTCTGGGGGCCGGCGATGCCGTCCGCGGTCAGGCGGTGCGCCCGCTGCCAGCGCTTGAGCGCCCTCTCGGTGGTCCGGACCGAACACCCCGTCGGCGCCTATCCCGAGCGCCTGCTGCAGGGCCGTCACACCGCCGCCGCGGCCGGGGCGCCGGCGCGGCTGCGAGGCGGCCGGCCGGCGCCGGGGCGAGAAGCGGCGCTCGGCCTTCAGCAGGCGGCCAGCGCCCAGGTCGAGCGCGGCGCGGGTGGCCGGCCCGGCCACGCCGTCGGCGACCAAGCCGTGGTTGCGCTGCCAGCGCTTCAGGGCCTTCTCGGTGGCGGGGCCGAAGTCGCCGTCCACCGGAACGCCGAGCGCCCGCTGCAGGTCGGCCACGCCCCCGCCGGCCGGCCGCGCGGCCGCCTCGCTCACAACAGCGCGAAGGGGCGCCGGGTCCGGCTCGCGGGTGTCCCTCGCCGGGGCGGGGCGCTGCGGCTCCGGGGCCTTCGGCTCCCGGGCGGCGACGACGCGCTTGGCCTGCGCAGGATCGGCTTGCTTGTCCTCGCCACCCAGCACCTGGCCCGCTGCCACCGTGGCCGCCGTGCCGCCGGTGACCGCCACGAGCGCGGCCACCGACAACCCGCGTCCCGGCAGCTCCCGGCCCTTCCGGGGGCGGGCGGGAGCCCGGCGGGCGCGCGAGCGGGCGAGCGAGTCGGCCCATAGCGCTTCGTTGGTGAGGTCCCGCTCCACCTGTTCCTGTTCCTCGTCGTCGGGGCGGACGCGCTACGCTCGGATCCCCTGCCCCCGGCGTGCTCGGCGTCGAAGAGGCGTCGTTCTATCAAGCAAAAGTCCTGCAAGCTGCAAGGTTTCTTGCAGGTCCCCAGAACGCAACGGCGCGCCCGCCGGCGCCGGCCGTTATCGTCGCCGGCGTGGACGAGATCGCGCCCGGAGTGTGGCATTGGACCGCCCGCCACCCGAAGATCGGCATCGACGTGAGCTCCTACTACCTGGCCGAGCCACGCGTGCTCCTGGATCCCCTGCTGCCTTCGGAGGGCGCTGACCGGCTGGACGAGCTCGGCCCGCCCCAGGTGATCCTGCTGACCAACCGCCACCACTGGCGCGACTGCAGCCGCCTTCGCGACCGCTACGGCTGCCCGGTCCGGGCTCCCCGCAAGGGCATGCACGAGTTCGGTGCGGATCAGCCCGTCGAGCCCTACGACGACCGTGAGGCCCTCGCCGGCGGCGCGGTCACCGCCTACGAGGTGGGCGGGATCTCCCCCGACGAGTCCGCGCTGTTCGCGCCGGGCGTATCGGCCCTCGCGGTGGCCGACGGCGTGATCAACTACGACCGGCTCAGGTTCGTGCCCGACGATCTCATGGACGACCCGGAGGACACCAAGCGCGCGCTTAAGCTGGCCTACGACCGGCTGGCCGACGAGCTGGAGTTCGACATGCTGCTCACGGCACACGGGCCCCCGCTCGTGAGCGACGGCCGCGAGCGGCTGCGGGCCTTCGCCGAGAGCTAGTCCGTCTTAACCCCGAGGGGTGGCGACAGGTAAGGGCCCGGCACGGTCCGGCCCACGCGTCGTACGTTGAGGTCCTATTGCACCCCTAACGTACGGAGCGCGGTCGGCAGTCACGGCCGCCCGGCCGCGTCCCCCATCCGGACACCGCTAACCCGCCCGCAGCTGTCGCAAGCACTCCGGGTTGGGCCGAGCTAGGCGCCGGACCCGCGGCGCTCGTCCGCGAACGCCCGCGATGCTTCCAGGAAGTCGTCGGCGGCGAGCGCGCCGGCGTACGCGGGCCAGTCGCCGGCGGCCATCGCGGCGAACTGCTCCTGAACGGTCAGGCCTTCACCGCGGCGTGCAATCTCCTTGGTGGCCTGGACGGCGGCTGGGGGACAGGCCGCGATCCGGTCCGCCAGCCGGCGGGCCTCGTCCAGCAGCTCGGCGGCCGGCACCACCGAGCGGACAAGCCCCCAGCGCGCCGCCTCCTCCGCTCCCATCCGGCGGCCCGTGAGCAGCAGGTCCATCGCGACGAACCAGGGCAACCGGCGCGGAAGCCGCTGAGCCCCGCCGGCGTCGGGCACGATGCCCAGTCCCAGCTCGGGCAGGAACAGCTCGGCGTGCTCCGCGGCGACGATCAGGTCGCAGGCCAGCACCAGCTCGAAACCGCCGCCGGCGGCCAGCCCGTTGACGGCCCCGATCACGGGTTTGTCGAGGTCGAACATCTCCGTGAGCCCGGCAAAGCCGCCGGGACCGAAGTCAGTCGACGGATCCTCCTCGCCGGAGGCCGCCGCCTTGAGGTCCCAGCCCGCCGAGAAGAAGCGCTCACCCGCTCCGGTGAGCATGCCCACGCGCAGCTCCTGGTCGTCGCGCAGTCGGGCGAAGGCCTCGTAGAGCTCGAGGCTGGTGGCACGATCGACGGCGTTGGCCTTGGGCCGGTCTATGACGATCTCGAGGACGGCGCCGCGGGCGCTCACCGCGACCGCCGGGCTCATCGCACGCGGAACGTCGTGTCTGCGAGGACGCTGTAGCCGTCGTCGAGCATCAGCGTCGCGCGGTAGCGGCCGGGGGCGAGCTTGCCGAGGTCGCTCTGCGTGAAAGTGACACTCCCGCTCGGGCGCGCGCCCGTGTACAGGAAGCCGAGGTAGTTGTAGACGTCCGGGTCACCGGCCGGGTAGATCCCGACCCAGTCGAGCTTGTTGCCCGGCGCTCCGCTGAACCGCAGCTTGATGGGTGCGCCGCGGTCGAAGCTCCTGCGCGCCGCACGGATCGCCGGCCGGGTGCCCCGCGCCTCGATCCAGAAGCGCGATGACGCCAGCACGCGGCCCCGCCGGTCCAGCAGCGCGGCCCGGTAGGCCCCCGGGCGCAATGGGCGGGTGCCCAGCAGCGGCGCGATGTGGTCGGAGGCGTCGTAGATCGGAAGCGACATCAAGGGCCGGTTCGAGCCTCGTCCCAGGATCGCGACCTTCCGGCCGTTCGGCTTCATCCGTGTGTAGCGCAGGGTCACCCGCTCGCCGCGGGCGACCACCCGCGGGTGGGCGGTCACCAGCGCCGGCGCCTTCGCCGGCGTGACCGCGAAGGTCGAGGCCACGGCCCGGTGGTCGGAGGGCCACGGGCTCACACCGACCTCCACGCTCGGCCCGCCCTCCTCGCCCACGAGCCGGCTGGCGAGCGTGGTCGTGGGCCCGGTGGTCACCACCCAGTCGATGCGGTCGAGCGTCTCGATTCGGCGGATTCGCGGCGGCGGCGTACCGGCCGTCCAGGTGAGCCCGGGCCAGGCGACCGGATCGGGGTGGGCCTCGCGGTAGGAGTCGCGGATGCCGAAGCGGGCGAGGGCGCTCGAGACCGGCCAGGCGAGCGGGAACTTCACTCGCTCCGGGAAGGCGGCGGAAGCCGCGGCGGTCCAGTCGAGGTGCGAGGGCGAGTTGAAGTCGCCGACCAGGAACGTGGGTGTGCCCGAGCGCCCGAGCCGGGCCAGCGGCCGCAGCCAGGGCCGGATCTCCGGCAGCCGCACCGATCGTTCCAGGGCGAGCACCCTCTTCGGCCCCCTGCCGTCGCGCACGGCCTCGGGACCGTAGGGCGTGGAGGTGAGATGGAGGTTCCCGATCGCCACCACACTGTTGAGGTCGAGCGCGGCGTAGTCGAGGCGGACACCGCCACGCGTGACCGCGAAGAGCGGATAGCGCGAGATCACGTGGAGGCTCTCGTCGTAGTAGGGGAGGCGCGACAGGCGCGCGATCCGGCGGACGTTGCCCTCCGGCTCCTGGAGGCCCACGATGTCGGCGCCGGAGCGGCGTATCGCCCGCGCCACCTGGTACTCGTCGATCTGGGCGCCGCCGTACCAGACGTTGAATGTCATCACCGTGAGAGGTCGCTGGCCCTGGGCCTGAGCGGGCGCAGCTCCGAGGGCGAGGGCTGCGAGCAGCACAGCGACGACGACCAGCCCCTTCTTTTGTGCGGCTGACCACAAAGTCAAGGGTTAGCGAGCCTAACACACCTCTGCAGCGCGGTGGCGATGAAGTTCAGGCTTCCCTACGGTCCTACCCCCATGACCCCATCCGATCGGCGGCAGATAGCCCGCCAGTCCTACGAGACCTACATCAGCGGCGACCGCGAGGTCCTCGACGGCCTGCTGACCGACGACTTCAGGTTCTGGAGCCCGGCCGACCCTGGGATCGACCGCGCCGCCTACTTCGAGCGCTGCTGGCCCAACCGCGAGCACATCGCGGGCTTCGACTTCAAGCGGCTGGAGGAGTTCGGCGACGAGGTCCTGGTGACCTATGAGGCCGAGCGCACGGACGGCAGCCGCTTCCGCAACACCGAGGTGCTGGGCTTCGCGGGCGACCAGATCCGCAGCGCCGAGGTCTACTTCGGCTGGAATCTCTAGCTGCGAGCGTCAGCCGCGTCCGCGCGCCGCGCGCACGCCGACCTGCCGGGCGAGCAGCGTGGCGAGTCCGTCCTCGCCGGGATCGGCGATGGCGCAGGCAGCCGTCGGCCCGTGGAGCCTCGGCGCGAGCGGGTTGCGGCCGGTCTGGCGGGCGATTGAGGCGAGCGGCCCGAAGAGCGCGGCCTGGACGGCAGCGGGTGGCTTGGTGAAGCGAATCACGTCGCGGTACTCGCGAGCGGTTGCCGCCAGCCACAGCGGGTTGGGCATGCCGCGGGCGTTCACGCGTCCGAGCGCCCCGAGCGACCACATCGCCTCGATCATCGACACGAACCGGGCGGCCGGCTGTCCGGGCGCCGCGTCCGTCGCCGCCACCATGACGTGCACGTGGGTGACGCCGTCACTCGAGTTCCACCAGTCGTGCACGGTGCCCGCCGGCACCTCGACGAGCGCGTCTCCGGCACGCGCGACCCGTTCTTCCCCGGCCAGCTGAAGGCCCACCTCGCCGGCGCGGACCTCGAAGCGCTCGACGAGGTGCTCGTGGACGTGCGCACCCGCGACGGCCGCGCCGGGCTGCAGCCACAGGTCGACGTCGAGGCGCCGGCCAGCGGTCTCGGCCGGGGCAACGTTGACGCGCGCGATCTCACCGGTCACCGGATTGTGCAGCCAAGGGACCGTGGGCGTGGTGGCCATTGGAGACCCTCCTTCAGGCGGGGCAACCGGTCAATCCTTGTCACTTACGGTGACAAGAACCCCAACAGGTCCAGACCGCCGGATGCAACGAGGGCGTACCCCTGGCGGTATGGCTTTGTGTCGACCCAGATCGACTTCGTGCTGACCGTTACGGTCCACCGCCCGATGGTCGGGTTGTTGACGATGATCATCTGGACGTTGTTGAACTGATCTGTTGCCCCGTCGCCCTCCGGCCTCGACAGACCGGACTGGACGTTGATGTCGTTGCCCAGGTATTCCTCGCCGAGACCCTCTTCGGGCGCGGCCGTCAACTTGATGGCGTTCCGTGGGGGGTTCGGATAGTCCATCTCGCTCGGTGGAGGATCCGTCCAGACGAGGGTGATCTTGAGCTGCTCGGTGGACTCATTCACGAACAGGGAGTACCGGCGCCGGTAGTCCGTGGACGACAGGTCCGTGCCGACATCCAGGCCGTCGGCGCGGCGTACGTCCTTTACGGCGAGTCGACGGGGACCACCGTGGAAGTACAGAGCACGATTGAGCCGGATGAGTCCCCAACCCTCGGCGTTCGACGGGTATCCGGGCTCGCCGGTCATGTTGACGGTCGAATTGAGCAGCACTGCCTTTAGGAGCGCGCCCGTCGGGCGAAACGCGCTCGGCGGTCCCCGCTTGCCCTTGGGGTAGAAGCCCTCCATGAAGTACTGGCGCACCAGCGCCGCCGCAGCTGCCACATGCGGGGTGGCGAAACTGGTGTGGAACCCGCCGACGAGACCGGTCCCGCACGTCGTGCCCGAGGTGGCTAGCTCGAGTTGCCCTCCGATGGCCACGATCTCGGGCTTGCGGCGCCGGTCGGCCGTCGGGCCGTCGACGCCGCTGCCTCGGCTCATCTCGTTGGGAAACGCCTTGGCGGCGGCCACGCAGAGGACGTTCTTCGCTGTGCCGGGAGGGCTGTTGACGCCCCCGGTGTTGGCGCCGGCGGCGACCACGAGGTGGTCCTCGTTCGCCCAGCTGAAGGCGTCGACATCACGCGCGCGGTTGTCGTACAGGCTCTTCTTGTCGTTTCCCCAGCTCATCGTGTGGATCACCGCCCCGGCGTCTTTGGCCCGGTTGAGCAGGTAAAGCAGACTGCGAGACGCCGGGCGGAGAAGATCCTTCTCGTTGGAGTAAACGAGCTTCGCATTCCAGGCGCCGCCCCGGTGCTTGTGCGCACCACTGTTGCCAAGCTCGTCACCGGCGGCGATACCGGACACCTGAATCGAATGCTTCGCCACCGGGCTGCCCGACTCGTTGAAGACGGCCAGAACCTTCCGGTGGTCAGGCCCGGGCTTGTTCGGCGCCGCGTCGGCGAAGAAGCAATGATCGATAGCGAGGTTTCCCTCGTCGATCACGCCGATCACCTGTCCTTCCCCGTGCAGGCCCTGATCCCAGATCGGGCTCTTGGCCACGGTGCCGGACTGGATGGTCTCGGCGGCGTCGGCGTTATGGCTGACGATCGCCGCGACCGGCTCGATCCACACGAGGTCGTCGAGCTCCGCGATCTGGCTCAGGGGTGCCAGCTCGTCGAGCATGAAGCGGGCGTTGGCGCGCCCACCGATCGGGCGGTCATCGACGATCTGGACATCGCCGGCGCCAGTCGCGGCGAGCAGCGCCTCGACGGCGGCGGGATCCGCGTCGTCGAACAGGGTTGCGCTGAACTCAACCGGGGAGCCCGGGGTGGGGTCTTCGCCGCTGACGGACGGCGCCACCTTCAAGTCCAAATCCAGTGGCACGCAGGCCCGAACGAGAAAATCATCGCGCAGGCTGTCGACCGTCTCGGGCGGGCGCCGCTCCAGATAGCCCAAGTCCGGGACATAGCGCTCGAGGGTTAGGTCGTACTCGGCGCGCAGTCGGGCGGCGTCAGGGTTGGTTAGGGCAGCAGCGAACTGGACAACGGTGGCCTTCAGGGCCGCCACCCCTGACGCTACGGCACCGCTTAGAGGGCGGCGAGCCGGTCGGGGGACAGGTTGTCCAAGCCGAGGGTGGTCAGGGTCCGCCTGCCCTCGGCCCGGAAGTCGCGACCGAGAATCACTGAAGCGATCGTGATGACGGCGTCCATCGCCGGGCTGGGCACGCCGAGGCGCGCGGCAAGGTCGGTCAGGAAGATCAGCGAGTAGCCGACGTCCTCGGTCAGATAGCGGTGGTCCAGCTGGCTCTGCGCTCCGATTCCCAGGAAGCCGGGCGCGGTGCTGTACCCGGTGGAGTAGTTCGCCTCGCGCATGTAGCCCTGCGTCACCCCGAGCGCCGGCTCGGGCGAGATCGTCACCCCCAGCGCGCCGGCGATCGCCAGCCGCTCCTTGTCGACCGCCTCGATCAGCCGGCCGACGCCCTCGGTTATGCCCTCCTCGTAGAACAGGAAGCCGCCGCTGGTCCGCTCGAGCAGGCCGGCGTTGAGCAGCGTGACCGCCGGATGGATGACCGGGTTGCCGTTCTGGAGGGTGGTCTGGAAGACGCTGTCGGCCTTCTCGACCGCCGGCCAGACGTCCTTGATCAGATCGTGCAACCGGTCCGTCCCCGTCCGCGGCAGGCCGGCGAGGTACAGCCCGGCAGTGAGCTTGAGGAAGACGTTGATCACGCCGGGCTCGGTGAGCCGTACGGCATAGGGCAGTGTGCTGGTCTCGCCGACCGTGTAGCGCTGGTCGTCAAGATCGAGCCCCAGCGCGCGCTTGAACGTGATCGCGCCGGCGCACGACGCCGGGCAGATCAGCACGGCCGTGCCGTCGGTGAGGTGCGCTGCCGCCATCCTGGCCAGCGGCTCGGTGCTGTAAGCCGGACCCACGAGCACCACGAGCTCCGCGCCGGCGAGCGCCTCTTCCACGTCGTGCCCGGCGTACCGGATCGGGACGAATCCCTCGAGATCACCGCGGGAGGTGATTCCGCCGGCCCCGTCCACCGCGGACACGTTCGCACCGAACTCCGGCAGGTCGTACAGCGCCACCTCATGACCGTGCTGGGCAAAGTCGAACGCCGCCGCCACCCCTCCGTTGCCCGCTCCCAGCACCGCCACGCGCATCCCGGCCTCCCTCCAGTGATCAGTGTTCGCTGCTCGGAGGCGGTCCTACGACCTGGAGACCGTACTTCTCGTAAACCGCGGCCAGCTTGCTCATGTCCGGTGGGCCGGGCGGCATGCTCGCCATCAGCTCGGCGAGATCGGCGAAGAACATCTCGAAGCCGGCCGGAGCGGGGAAGCCCAGTAGCCGGACTGGCGCGCCGGTGGCGTTCCAATGGGTATGTACGACGCCTTTGGGAATGTGGACGAAGGTGCCCGCAGGTGCTTCGAGTGTCCGCTCGCCCAGCCGAAAGGTGAGGCTTCCCTCGACCACGTAGTAGTTCTCGTCCTCAAGCGTGTTGATGTGTAGCGGCGTCCCACCGCTGTGGGGAGCAAGGCCAGCCTCGATCACCGCGAGCGCGCCACCTGTTTCGTGGCCGGCCGCCTTGACGACATATGTGTCGCCGAAAAGTGAAGTGGTGTTGCCTTCCCCGGGCAGTCGGACAACGCCTCCATCGGTCGTATCGGTCACGCGACACCCAGCCCTTTCCGTTCCCGATGGACCCTACCCGCTCGCGGCAGAGCCGCGCCGCCGGGGGGTGGGGGGCCAGGACGCTCACCGTTTGACGGGCAAGTGCCGGCGAGCGCCTTCGCTAGGCTCGCTCTCACGGCACCACAACGATGCCTCACCGGCGCAGCGCCGGCGGTGCCGACCTTCGGTTCGTGAGCAGCGACGACAACCCCACCCGGCTGCAGGCGCTTCTGGCCGAGCAGGCTGCGCTGCGCCGAGTCGCCACCATGGTGGCCGCCTCCACACCCGCGCCGGCCCTCTTCGGCCGGGTGTGCGAAGAGCTCGGAGAGCTGCTTGCGGTGAAGAGCACCGACATGATCCGCTATGAGGACGAGCGCGTCGCGACGGTGGTTGGCTACTGGACGGGGAATGACACACCGTCGTTCCCGATAGGCGAGCGTGTCCCGATCGAGGGCGAGACGGTGACCGCGAAGCTGTACCGGAGCGGGCGGCCTGAGCGCGTGGACGATTACGAAGAGGTGGAGGGCGAGCTCGCGGCGCGGCTGCGCGAGTTCGGGATCCACTCGGTGGTAGGGGCTCCGATCTACGTGGCCGGCCGCCTCTGGGGCGCGCTCATGGTGTCCAGCGAGCTGGCCCACGCGTTCCCGCCGGGGACCGAGGCGAGGATCAGCAGCTTCGCCGAACTGGTCACCGCAGCGCTCGCCAACGTGGATGCGCGTGAGCAGCTGGCCGCCTCGCGAGCCCGGATCGTCGAGGCCGCGGACGCTGCGCGGCGACGGATCGAGCGCGACCTCCACGACGGCGCCCAGCAACGGCTCGTCTCGCTTGCCCTGAGCCTCCGGCTTCTCGAGTCAAGTCTCGAGCCGAACTCCGAGGCGACCCGCGAGCTCGCGGCCGCGCGCGCCGAGCTCGACGCCGCACTCGAGGAGCTTCGCGAGCTCGCTCGAGGGATCCATCCCAGCATCCTCATCGACCGTGGCCTCGAGGCCGCGCTTGCGGCCGTGGCCGGCCGCTCGACGGTGCCGGTCGAGCTCGACCTCGACGGGTGCGAGAAACTCCCGTTGTCGGTCCAGACGACCGCGTACTTCATCGTCGCCGAAGCGCTGACGAACGCCTCCAAGCACGCCGGCCCGGATCGCATCGAGGTGCGGGTTGCGGTCGGCGACGGAACCACGACGGTTGTGGTGCGCGACGACGGAAGCGGCGGCGTTGATCCCGCGCGGGGCTCGGGACTGAGCGGGCTCGCCGACCGCGTCAGTGCGCTCGGCGGCACGCTGGAGATCGAGAGCCCGGTCGGCGTGGGCACGACCATCCGTGCGCGGATACCTGTGCCGGCGCCAAGCGATGCGCGCCGTGGGGGCCGGCGCGCGGACGTCGAATACGCGCGCGCCTGATACGGCTCGGACGGTGACCGGCCCGGTGCCGGCGAACGAGAGGGAGGACGATGCCGCTCTATCTATCGAGGTTCAGCTACACGCCGGAGACTTGGGCGAAGCTGATCGGCAACCCTGAGGACCGTCGAAAGGCCGCCGAGTCCTACATCGAGTCGGTCGGCGGGAAGCTCCACGGGTTCTGGTACGCCTTCGGCACTCACGACGGCTACACCCTGTGGGAGGCCCCCGACAACGTGTCCATGGCCGCGGTCGCGCTGGCGATCAGCGGGGGCGGTGCGCTCAGCTCGCTCGAAACGACAGTCCTCCTGACCGTCGACGAAACGATGGACGCTCTGCGCACGGCCGAGCAGGTCCAGTACCGAGCGCCCGGCACGTAACCCGGCCAGGGAGACCACGTTGTGTTGGCGCCGGACCAGGTCCCCGAGCGAGCGCCACATCAAGGGGGGTTCCTGACGTTCCGTCCATCCATTGGACGTTTCGTGCGGAACCCCCGCGATGCACGGGAAGGGATCGGCTTGCGGTGGCGTCCCGAAGGGTTGTAGCCGTTTCACCGACCCTCAGGAGGGCATCGTGTCGCACTCCAGCATTACGCAGCCAGTGGCCACGTACCAAGCAGCTCGGTACACGAACGCGCAGACCCACGAGTCAACCGCTCGCGACTCCGCTCCGGCCCGGGTGCCGTTCTCCGGCGGCGCGGAGGGAGCGCTGCACTTTTCGCGCGGCGCCGAGTCGGTCGAGCACACGCTCAGGCGCCTGTGGGCGGCGCTTCGCCGCTGACCTGGCCGACTACACGCTCACACTGAGCGTCCTGCGTGCGCGCGGACGGCAAAGCGGGGTACTACCTGGTCTGCGGCTCTTGCTCAGCCGGTCGAGATCGCCTCGTAGTGGTCGCAGAAGACCTCAGTGAGCATGTGCTCTTCCTCCGGCTCGACGACGGCCTGCCGCCAGTCTTCCCCGGCAAAAGACTCGAGCGCGTCGATCGAGTCCCAGTGTGTCACGACAATGAACTCGGGCTGATCGCTCCATCGGTTCCTGCCGACCGTTACGTGGCTGCAGCCCGCCTGTTCGGTCACCATGGGTACGCCCGTACCCATCACGAAACGCTCGAACTCGCCCTCCTTGCCCGGGCGAATCCGGGCGCGAAACACACGAACGACCATGACCCCTCCTGTAGCGACTGGCAGCAGTCTCGCCTTCGGCGGTAGGCCATGCAAGCCGCTCGCGGTCTGCTCTAGCGGAGGATCCGCCCGCCGATCGCCACTGCGCGGACCGCGGGGGCACCCTCGACCACACGAACCGGCAGCCGCGCCCCGCCCAGCCAAGCATCGAGCCGGTCAGGATCGCCGGCCACCTCGATCCACTCGATACCGCAGGCACCGCCTGAGGCGCCGGGAGCCTCGACTCCCGGGTCGCGCGCGATGAAAAACGGCAGGAACGGGGTGGCCATCGCCTCCGAGACACCGGTAAGGCGGGCGCTAAGCCCCTGGCGCACGATCGTGCTCACCGGCGTGCCGAGCCGCTCGGCCACGGGCACGATGTCGTCAACGGCGACCGCCCAGCCCATCAGCCCCCCGGCAGTCCGCGCAATGCCCGCGGCCAGTGCCCGCCCGAGCTGCGACCGCGACGCCTCTCTCGCATCGGCAACCGCCAGGATCTCCAAGTAGCCGCCGCCGAGCGGAACGATCCGGTTGTGGGTGCCGAGCCCCTCGTGCCGCCCACCTCCGGAGGCGCGGAGCCCATGCTCACCCTCCAGCCGGGCCGCAGCAGCATCCAAATCGGTGGCAGCGACGATTACGTGATCGATCCGCACCCCGGCAGGATCCTACGCGCAGTGCGAGCGCTGACCCACGCTCGAGCTACAGCTGTCAGGCGGGCGCCTCGGCGAGGCGTTCCATCTCATAGCGGAGCGTCAGGAATCGCTGACCGGCGAGGTAGAAGCTGTGGTCGGCCCTCAGCTCGCCGTCGGTGACGTAGACCAAGATCCGTTCCTGGAAATAGAGCAGCTTGAGAACGGTCAGGGCGTCTCGCTCGCTGTCGACGGAGCTCAGGTAGTGGCCCGGAAACTCGAGCTCGGTGCGCGAGGTCAGAACGAAGTTGTGCTCGTCGGCGTTGCGGGGCAGGAGGGTGGCGGTGAAGTTGGCGCTGGGGATCGGGAAGCCCACGCTCACGTAGCCGCGGTCGTGGTGCCTGAAGCTCGTGTAGATGCCGACGTAGATCGGCTTGCCCGAGTCCGCGAACGTCCGGATCCAGCCGCGGATGTCGATCTCGTCGTCGTCGTCCAGAGTGATCGTGTCGATTGTGCTGACCATTCCCCGCTGGGCCTCTTCGATATTGGAGGGGATCGCCGCCTGGCCGAGCGGCTCCGCGACCACGAGCTTGAAGAGCTCGTATCCGGGCTTCATCCAGCGCCGCCACTCGGGGACGATCGACAGCCGGAAGCGGCTGGTGTGCTCGTAGAACTCGCGGATCAGCGGGTGCACCCGGCTCGCGTCGAAGGTCGGCCCCTGCAGGCTGTCGAGCGAGGCGAGGATCCCGACGTCGGGCGGGTTGCGGCGGAAGGTGCCGCCGCGCGCCTTCGCGAGTTGCTCGACGTAGTCGCCGCCGACGTACCTCGAGCGTGCCTCGAAGGGCACGACGTAGCGCAGCTCCGACGCGGGCACCTCCTCGGCCATCACTCGGACCAGTTCGCGCCCGCGATAGGCGATCGCCGCGATCACGCGGTAGGTGAGCGTGACAGCCGCTGCGACCAGCGCCGGTTCGACACCACGGTCGAGAGCCTGGAACAAGGCGCCCAGGACCGCGCCGACCAGCAGCCCGAGGAACGCTTTGCCCGGGCGCAGGCCGAGCAGCCCGATCAGCGCACCGCTGATGAGCGCGGTCAGCAACGGCTCGTCGGGGCCGTAGATCAGCCCCAGCAGCCAGCCGAACAGGGCCATCAGCAGGGCGCTGCTGAGGATGCGGTACCAGAGCGGCTTCGGCTCGGCGGGCCCCCGCCTGATGCTGGTGATCGCTTCGGCCGGCGCGTACAACGCAGCGCCGACAAGAGCGCCGAGACCGGCCCCTACCCCGTCGATCGCATCGCCGAGCACGGCGCCGGACGCAGCGCCGAGGGCCGCGCCCCAGATCACCGCGTCACGCACCCGGGCGGAGCGGCTTCGTTTCCGTCGGTCCGGTTCCGCCATGCCTCGGGAGTATCGCGCCGCCCGTACGGCCGACCGCCGATCTCGTACGATCCGTCGATGGAGGCCAGGGGCCTGGCGGTCAGCGTCGCGGGCGGGAGGGTCGCCCTCGGCGTGATATCGCTCCTGGGACCGGGACTCGTGGGCCGCACGATGACCGGCCCTGAGGGGGGCACGGGCGGGATGCGCCTCCTCGTCCGCATGGTTGGGGCGCGCGACCTCGGTCTCGGGCTTGGCGTGCTCCTCGCCCTGGACCGCGGCGCGCCCGTGCGCGGCTGGCTCGAAGCGTCGGCCGTGGTGGATGGCATCGACGCCGGCGCGTGCCTGCTCGCGCGCCGTCACCTCCGCAGAAGCGTGTTTCCAGCCGCTGCCGGCCTGGCGACTGCCGGAGCGCTGCTCAGCGCCTGGCTGGCACGGCAGCTCGATGGCTCTGATTGACCGGGGCGGGCTCACGATCGTCGGTCGGCGTGGCACGGCTGGCGTCGATGCGGCGCGGGCTCTCCTGGGGCGGAACGACGTTCCTCATCGCTGGGTCGACCTCGATCGCGACCCGCTAGCCCCTCTGCTCGAGACCGACTCCTTGAACACCGGCCGCTTGCCGCTGGTCCTGTTCCCCGACGGCACCCAGCTCGCGGGCCCTGAGGAATACACCGGGCTGGTCGCGGGCCGGACCGAGGGCGTCTCGCGCGAGCGGTATCTGGCCTCCGCTCGCTGGCGCGCCGAGCTGGCTGCTCGCGCGGGTCTGCCGACAACGCCGAGCATCGAGCTCTACGACGTGGTGATCGTCGGCGCCGGACCGGCGGGCCTCACCGCCGCCGTATATGCGGCGTCGGAGGGGCTTCGTACGCTCGTCTGCGAACGCCACGCGCCCGGCGGTCAGGCCGGTACGAGCTCTCGGATCGAGAACTATCCAGGCTTTCCTGACGGCGTTGGCGGCGCCGAGCTGGCCGCCGGCACATATCAGCAGGCGCGTCGTTTGGGCGCCGAGTTCGTCATCGGCGTCGAGGTCGAGTCGGCGCATCCCGAATCGGACCGGACCGTAGACATCAGACTCACCAGCGGCTCCAAGTTGCGCGGCCGCAGCGGGGTGATCGCCACGGGGGTCGCGTACCGCCAGCTCAACGCTCCAGGAGTCGAGCATTTCGTGGGCCGAGGGGTTCACTACGGCTCGGCCACCGACGCGGGCCCCACCTACCGTGGTGGCCATGTGATCGTGGTCGGTGGCGCGAACTCAGCGGGCCAGGCCGCCCTCCACCTTGCAACCCACGCGAAGCACGTGACGATGCTGGTGCGGGGCGAGTCGCTTGCCGCGGCGATGTCGCGATACCTCGTCGACCGGATCGAAGCCCACAAGCGGATCACGGTCCGGACAAGCACTCACGTCAGTCGAGCCGAGGGGGGCGACTCGCTCGAACGTGTCGTGATCGCGGGACCCGGCGGGGAGGAGTCGCTCGAGGCGGGCGGGATGTTCGTGCTTATCGGCGGCGACCCGCTGACGGCCGGCGTCGAGGACTGGCTGCGGTGCGACACGCGTGGTTATTTCATGACCGGACCCGATCTCCGTGCCGAGGCCGACCGCAGCTGGTGGCCGCTGGCACGCGACCCGCTCTTCCTCGAATCGAGCCAGCCTGGGCTGTTCATTGCGGGCGACGTTCGGCACGGCTCGATCAAGCGAGTCGCCTCGGCCGTGGGCGAAGGTGCGATGTCGATCGCGCTGGTGCACAGCTACCTGGCTACGCTGGACCGGGATCGGCAGTGAGGCCTGCGCCCGGGCTCAGCGCCGTGCCTCGGGGGGAATCGAGTCACCAAGCTCGGTTATCGCGGCCACGGCCACCATCTCCGGCGTAACGTTGACCGGGAGCCGGGCGGAACCGACCGCCGCGAGTAGAGCGTAGGCGGCCGCGTGGAGTCGGCGGCCGGCGTCCATGCTGGCCCGCTCGAGGAGCTCCTCGCGCTCATGATTCGGGAGGCCGGACAGATGGGCGTCCGCCATCGCAGCGCCTCCATCAGGCGATTCTGCGATGCCATCGAGCACGGCGTCATCAGCCTTTGGAGCCATATTGCTAAGGGCGGCATGTCGCACCATGAACTGCTCGAAGGCCTCGGAGGCGTCTGAGTCGAGCACCCGCCTCATGAGCTCTTTCATCTCGGTGGCACCTGGCTTGCTGCTCTCGCTCATTCTCGTACGCAATCTTCCCGCACAACGGGTCGCGCGTGCTGGACGGCGCGCCGGCCGACTCCGCGACGGCCGGATCGGCCGAGCCGCAGCGCGCCTGCTGGCCTTGGCGGAGATCTACTCGAGCAGTAGGGTTGGGGTCCGGTGGTGACTACCACTGCCTCGTTCATCTCGGAGCTGTGGAGCGACCAGCTCGTCGAACACGGCCGTCAGTACCACTTCCTTGTCTTGGTCGGGTTCGTCGGCTCCTTCGGGTTCATCCGGTTGTCTACGCGCCTGATGCGCAGTCCCCGAGTGCCGTGGTGGCCGGGAAGCGTCGTGAGCGAAGGCGGCCTGCATGTGCATCACCACGTGTTTGGAATCGTCACGATGATGGTGGCGGGGGTGGTCAGCTTCGCCCTCTCCGACGTGGGGTTCTGGTACGACCTGTGCGCGCTTGCGTTCGGGATCGGCTTGGGGCTTACCATCGACGAGTTCGCGCTCTGGCTCCATCTCGACGACGTCTACTGGGCCGAGGAGGGCCGCAGCTCGATCGACGCGACCCTGATCGCGGTGGCCGCCATGGGGCTGATCCTGCTGGGGGCGGCTCCCTACGACGTCACCGCCGACAGCGCCCTCGGGGTGGTCGCCGCCGTAGCAGTGTTCACGGTCTGGGCCGTCCTGGTCCTCATCAGCTTCGCCAAACAGCGCATCTTCCATGGGCTGGCCGGGGTGGTCATATCCCTCTTCGCGATCTACGCCGCCGCGCGGCTGGCTAAGCCGGGGTCGTTCTGGGCGCGTCGCTTCTACGGGACGCGCCGACCGGACAAGCAGGCCAAGGCCGAGCTGCGCTTCCGTTCCGACCGCCGGACCGAGCAGCTGAAGAAGTGGGTGCGCGATGCTGTCGGCGGTACCCCGACCGACGAGTACGAAGCCAAGGTCCTGGCCGCGCGCCGACCCGGTTCAGAGTGAGATCACGCCCGTCGGGGCTATATCACCGTTAGCCCCGCGCCCACCGGAGGCAGACCTCGTGCTTCCGATTTGGCCCCTGACCTGCGCGGAACTCGAGCGCCGCGTGAGACCAGGAGCCTCGGACAACCTGGGCTCTCGCACGCCCGCCCGGGGCGGCCGGCATCCCTGGCCACAGACCGTGTCAGAGCGAGCTCTCCCGCTGCGGGTGGTCCTCCAGACGACGTGTAGTCCACAGAACGGGCCGCCGATTCGGCGGCCCGTTCCGTTCGAAGCATTGCTGCCATCACGACCCCGGCGGAGCGGGACCCCGGGCGCGGCTGCTCAGCCTTTGAGCACCAACGCGAGCACGAGCCCGAGCACGAGGATGCTCTGCGCGCTGTGCACGGCGATGGCGATGAGCGCACTGCGGTAGCGCTTTGCGGGATACGACAGGATGAACGTGTCCAGGAGCCCGGTCGGGATGACCCATGGCATGTGCAGGTGATAGCCGCGAAGAGCACGCCGTTCGCGAGCCAGTCCCGGCGGCCGAACCGGCCGTTCATCCGCGGGAGCAGGTAGCCGCGGAAGAGGAACTCCTCGCCCAGCACGGTGTTGAAGACGACCAGCGCGGCGATGATGGCGAACCAGCCCCACGATCCTGCCAGCAGGCCCTCGCCCGCGTCCGATCCGAGGAACTCGAAGAGGTCGCGGGCCGCGGGGCCCGGGATCTCCAAGAGCCCCTCCACGGCGACGGCGACGCTCAGCGGCAGAACGAGGAGCCATAGCTTGCCTCCGCGTCGTCCGGTGCGCGGAGCACGCGGGGCGCGGAGCCAGAGCGCGTCTCGCACCACGGGCCACCGCAGCGTCCCCTGTTCACGCCGGACGAGCGTCATCACGAGCACGAACTGCCAGACGAGCCCGGCGGTGAGCGTGATGATCAGCGCGCGGACCAGGGCGCCTGGGCCGCTGAATTGATCGGCGACCAGCGGCGCGACGACCCACGCGAGCAGTCCCATCGGCAGCGCGGCCGCGGCCCAGACGGCGATGATGCCGCGGAGCCCCAGCTGGGGCAGGGCACGCTCGTCGGCCGGTGGCGCAGACCGAGCCGCACTGCTCGTGGTCGCGGGGGCGGGGGTAGTGATTCTGTGGGTTGCGGCTTCCATGACCTCTCCTTTGGTGGTGGTGGAGTGCATGGCCGCGAAGCTATGAGCGCGGCGCCGTCAGCGCGTCGGCGTGAGGTCGGAATCGGGCTCCGACCAGCCGCTGATCTCGACTCCTACCTTGGTCGGATGCGGCACTCGAGGACCTGCAGTACGTTCAACGCGTGAGCCGGATCGGGTACGTCGCGCGGGAGTACTGGTTCGAACTGCTGATCGCGGTTCTGGCAATCGCCGGCATGCTCGAGCTAGTGGTCGGGCGCGACTTGCCGGGCGCGCCTGCGACGAGCCTTTGGTTCTCAGTACCTGCGGTGGCGGTCCTGGTATTGCCGCTCTTGGCGCATCGCCGCTTTCCCTTCGCCGTTCCCGCGGCCTATTGGCTCATGGCCGCCGCGCTCTCGTTCGCGGACGGAGTGCTGATCGCGTTCATCGGCAGCCTCGGCGTCGTGGGGTTGGCAACTGCGTTCCTGCTCGGAAACCTGCGCGACGACAGGCAGGCGGGAATCGGGCTCGCCATCGTGCTCGGATGCATCGTGGTCGTGGTCTCGAATATCCCTGGCCCACAGTCGGCCGGCGACCTCGTCTTCATTCCCCTCCGGTTCGTGGTCGCCTGGGTCGCCGGGTATGCCCTGCGCCAGCGTGCCGAGCAGGCCGAGGCGGCGGAGATGCGCGCGACCCTTGCCGAGCGCGAGCGGGAGGCGGCGGAGATGCGCGCGACGCTCGCCGAGCGGGAGCGAGAGGCCGCGGCGCGGATCGCGGTGGCCGAGGAGCGCACTCGGATCGCGCGGGAGCTCCACGACATCGTCGCCCACGCCATGAGCGTGATGGTGCTCCAGATCGGCGCCGTGCGACACAAGCTCCCGCAAGACCTCGAGGAGGACAGGGACGCGCTCGGGCGCGTCGAGCAGGCCGGCCGGACCGCCCTCACCGAGATGCGCCGCCTGCTCGGTGCGATGCGCAGCGACGGAGACGGCGTCGAGCTCGGCCCCCAGCCGGGGCTCAATGCCCTCGACTCGCTTGTGGAAGACGTCGTCCACGCTGGGCTTCCGGTGCAACTGCACGTGGACGGCGAGCCCTATGCCCTTCCGCGCGCGATCGACCTCTCCGCCTACCGAATCGTCCAAGAAGGCCTGACGAACGCGCTCAAGCACGCCCACGCCAGCCACGCCGACGTGACGGTCCGCTACCGGCCGGACGAGCTCGAGCTCGAAGTCGCCGACGACGGCAAGGGCGCCGCAGTTACCAACGGCCACGGCCACGGCCTCGTCGGCATCCGCGAACGCGCGAAGATCTACGGCGGCGAGATGAGCGCGGGAGCCGCACCCGCCGGTGGCTTCATCCTCAGCGCACGCCTACCTGTCGACCACTACCAGCGATGAGCATCCGCGTCCTCGTCGCCGACGACCAATCGATGGTCCGCGCAGGCTTCCGCATGCTGCTCTCCGGCGAGCCCGAGATCGAAGTCGTCGCCGAAGCGAGCAACGGGATCGAGGCCGTCGACAAGGCCGCCCGCTTCCACCCCAGCGTCGTGCTGATGGACATCCGCATGCCCGAGCTCGACGGGCTCCAAGCGACCCGGCGGATCCTCGCCGCCGACCAGGCAACCCGGATCCTGATCCTGACGACATTCGACCTCGATGAGTACGTCTACGAGGCGCTCCGGGCCGGCGCAAGCGGGTTCGTACTCAAGGACGACCCGCCCGAACAACTGCTCGCCGCAATCCGGATCGTCGCCGGCGGCGAAGCGCTGCTCTCGCCCGCGATCACAAAGCGCGTGATCGAGAAGTTCACGCGCATCTCGCACCCGGAGCCTCCCAAAGAGCTCGACGAGCTGACCGATCGCGAGCTGGACGTGTTGCGGTTGATCGCGCGCGGCCTCTCCAACGCGGAGATCGGCCAGGAGCTCTACATCAGCGAAACCACCGTCAAAACGCACATCACGCACATCCTCCAGAAGCTCAACCTCCGCGACCGCGTCCAAGCAGTCGTGCTCGCCCACGAGACGCGCCTCTTTGCAGCCGACGAGCAACCGGCACGCAATCGCGACGAACCCCCCGCGTGATGATGGGCGGTGCCTGGCTCGAACGGGCGACCTCTTGCTTGTGCCGTCCAGGTTTCGCTCGAAGCGCGACGAGATCGATGGTGGTTAGTCGCGCAACCTCCCAAGGGTCGGCGCTCGGGCCCCCGCAAGGAACCTGGGACGAGGAGCGGAAGGGACAGCGATCCTGTCGCGCGCTGTGGTTAGGTAGGACCATCGGATGAGAGCGCGCCAGCTTTCTCGGTGGACCGTTGCCGCTCTGGTGGTCGCGTCGGCGTGGCTCGCCGCCATGCCCGCCGCCGAGGCATCGTTCCCGGGTAGGAACGGCTTGATCGCTTTCGCGCGTGAGGGCCCACCATTCGTGACCGACCCTGTGCTCGGTGCGGGAACGATTTGGCTGGCTGATTCTCGTGGCCGCACGCGTCAGCTCACCCACGTTCCCGGGCGCTGCGGCCGGGATGGATTCACGTGGCGTGACTTCGAGCCGTCGTTCTCCGCGTCGGGCCATCTCGTTGTATACGGGCACTGGGACCGCTGCGACCCTCGCACGCCGGACGGCATCTACGCGATTCGCAGCGACGGCAGCGGACGCAGGCTCATCTGGCGAGCAACCTCGGACGTGGAGTTGCCCGGCCATCCCGCCCTTTCGCCCTCTGGCAGGCTGCTCGCCTTCAGCGCCGAAGGCGGACCGACGTTCATTACCTCGCTCCGTCGCCCGGATCGCGAGCTGGAGCTGGCTCTGTCCGTTGAGCGTTACCTCTTGCAGGATCAACCGGCTTGGAGCTCGACTGGGCGGCTGGCGCTCATGCTCGGCGGCCTCTACAGGGACCACATCGGAACCGTCACACCTGGCGGGAACGATCTCCGGCTGGTGACTCGCAGCATCCGCGACGCGATGCCCGACTGGTCGCCGACGGCGGACCGCATCGTGTTTCAGCGCGAGAAGGACGTCGGCGGGACGATCAAGGCCGACGTCCTTACAGCACCCGCGCGCCCGAAGCGGCATCGCCGGCCACTGCGCCTGACCGCAACCCGCGACGCGTACTTCCCGGTCTGGTCGCCGGACGGCCGCTCCATCGCCTATGTCCGCGCGCCGGGTTTGCAAAGCACCAATGGCTCGCTATGGACCATGCGCGCCCCCGACGGGGAGGACAACGACTCATCGCCACCGGTGTCGTGGCCAACCGGATCAGCTGGCAGCCACGGCCACGCCGCTAGCGGCTGCGTACCGATGAGTCGCGAGTGCTCCGCTTCGATGACACGACGCTAAAGCGCCCGGGGCTCGCCGCGCGCTCCTCGACGATGGGGTTGGTTTCCCGTCCATCCGCCGGTCATTGCAACGCTTGCAACGCGGGCCGCAGGAACCGATGATTGCGGTCCCTGCCGCGATGTGGTCAGGTAGGGACATCTGTTGAGAGCGCGGTGGCTTTTTCGTTGGACCCTTGCCGCTCTGGTGGTCGCGTCGGCGTGGCTCGCCGCCGTGCCCGCCGCCGAGGCGTCGTTTCCGGGCAGGAACGGCGAGATCGCGTTTGTGGGCCGGGGTACGCATGGCGCATGGACGATTCGCGTTGTCAATCCGCGCAGCGGCCGGACACGGCAGCTCACCCACGTCCCGCGCCGCTGCAGCAGGCCCAGCACATGGGTCGACTATGGGCCGTCCTTTTCTGCGTCCGGCCGCCTGCTCGTCTTCGTGCACGCGGACTCGTGCGATCCGCGCACCCCGGACGGGATCTTCCTCATGCGCGCGGATGGCGGCAAGCGCAGACTCCTCAGCCCTATCTTCACAAGCCCAGAAGGCGGTGAAAGCTGGCCTGTCTTCTCGCCCTCTGGCGAGCTGGTGGCCTACGACCTTGGTGCGGACTTTCCGAGGGTGACGCCACTCCGGCGACCACGCCGCTGGGGGCCCCTCTTCAACGACGAAAACAACGTCTTCCGCTATAAGGACGTCCTGCAGCCGGCTTGGAGTTCGACCGGGAAGCTCGCGCTCGTGCTCGCCAGCGACTACGCCATGTCCGGTGTTGGCCACATCGGGATCGCGCTCGGCCCAAGCAAGGATGTGCGCGCGGTGACGCGCAGCCGACGCGATGCGATGCCCGACTGGTCGCCGAGCGGCGATCGCATCGTCTTTTTCCGCGAGAAGGCGAGGTTGATCTCGCTCATCGATGAGCCGGAGTATTGGGTTATCCGCGGTGATGTCTTCACTATTCCGGCGCGGAGCGAACCTGACCCGGAGCCACGCCGTCTGACCGAAACGCGCGACGCGTTCACCCCGGTCTGGTCGCCGGACGGCCGCTCCATCGCATACATGCGCAGCAAGGACCTCGACAGGTTCTTCGAGTTCGGGGAGGGCGAGGGCTCGCTGTGGATCATGGGCGCGAACGGCGGAGGGCAACGACTTATCGTCCCGGACGCCGCGGTCGACCGGATCAGCTGGCAGCCACGGCCGCGCCGATAATGCTCGCGTACTCAGCGGCACGCAGCCGCGAGATCCCACCAGCTAACGAGTAATCGGCTCGGCGAGTCGCCACCAGTCGCCTTCGATGTCGTCCGGCGCAAGGTCTGGGTGCAGCAGGAAGTCATCGCGCCGCAACTGACCATCGCCCAAGACAGGCGCAGCGACTGCTCTCCTGATGCGACGACTTGGGATGCCGCCAGTGCGGAATTGGCGCGCACCTCGCGGTTGCCGTCCCAAAAGGGCCTCCGGTGGAGCGGTAGCGTTACGTATTGAGGCGCCTTGGCGAACCTCAAGGGCGGCATTGGAACTGCTCAACTGCCTCAGACGTCGTCCCAGCTGACCAGGCGTCGGCGCTCCTCGTCGTAGAGCTTGAGCCGCAGGCAGCGCAGCGCCTCCCTGAGCGACAGGGTGGGCACGGAGTCGAATAGATCGGACAGGTCGTCGTGCGCGCGCTGAAGCCGGTAGTTGGGGATGCGAGCGCTGAGGTGGTGGACGTGGTGGAGCCCGATGTTGCCGGTGAGGAAGCGCAGGACGGGCGGGAGCTGGAGGTGCGAGCTGCCGCGCAGCGAGGCCGCGCCGAACTCCCACTCTTCCGAGTGCTCCCAGTAGACGTCCTCGAACTGGTGTTGGACATAGAAAAGGAAAATGCCGATGGCGCCCGCCAACCAAACCACGGGAACCTGCAGGATCAGCACATCCCGCCACCCGACCAGAAAACAGGCGCCGGCCAGCAGCGCGGCGAGCGCGAGATTGGTGACCCATACGTTCCGGCGGATCCCGGGGCGCGACGGCTTGGGAACGAAACGCGGCTGCACCACCAGCTCGACGAAGGGGCCAAGGCCGAACATGACCAAGGGGTTCCGGTAGGCCCGGTAGTAGAACCGCTTGCGCCAGCGGCTCCCGCGGTACTCCGCGACGGTCATGAGGTGGACATCCCCGACGCCGCGCCGCTCGAGGTCCCCGGCCGTGGCGTGGTGGATCGCGTGGTGGTGGCGCCAGGCGGCGAAGTTGGAGTAGGCGAAGAGGCTGAGGATTGAGCCGAGCCACGTGTTGGCGCGTCTGCCGGGCAGGAACGAACCGTGTGCGCAGTCGTGGAAGATGATGTAAATGCGAACGAGGAACCCGGCCGCCGGCGGGACGAGCAGCAACGCGAGCAACGGGGACACACCGAGCAAGGCGTGCATGGCGACGAGGAGGGTCAGGTACGGGACCACCGACGTGGCGACGCCGAGGGCGGCGAGCGCGACGTCCGGCCGCGCATAGGGAGCGACCGCCACGCGCCAGTCACCGACCGCCGCGATCGCGCTCACGGCCTCAAATCTCCCGCCAGCGCCACCGCAGAATCGCCGCCTGCAAACCTCCGGCGGTGGCGAGCAGGCGGCGCGCCGCCATCTCGAGCGGTCCGATCAGAAAGACGCATGCAAACGTGAGCAGGCCGGCGAGGCCGAGCGAGATCCATCCCGCGAAAGCCGCGCCGGCACACGCGCACGCAAGCACCGACATGACGATCATGCCAAGCGCGTTCGGGTGGGGCCGCCGATATGACGACACCATCAGCAGCGCGGTGGCGGCCGTACCGATCAATACCGCAGTCTGGCCGGGCGCGAGCGCGAGGAAGGTGAGAACCAGGACGGCGGCCGGCGGCGTCGGCAGGCCTGTGAAGGACTGCGCGTGGTCCTCGGCCGAGGCGAAGGCGGCGAGGCGCACGAGTACGGCGGTCAGATACAACCCACCGACGAGCGGCGCCAGAACGGACGCCACCTCTCCGTCGCCTGCAGGACTCTGGATCAGCACCAGCGCCGGGACGATGCCGAACGTGATTACGTCGGACATCAGGTCCAGATGGCCGCCGAGCCCGCTCGCTCCGCGCCAGCGCGCGACCACGCCGTCGAGCGCGTCAAATGTGAGTCCCAACGCTACGAGGGCGACGACCAAGCCAAGCTGCCCGTCGACCATCGAGGATCCCCACTCGACCGAGCCGGAGTCCATGTCCAGCAGCAGGACGATGGCTGCGAAGCCGCAGACCCCGTTGGCGATCGTCAAAAGGTCCGCGAGCCCCACCCGCCGTACTTGCGCGACATATTGAGGCGAGGCCTTCACGATTTCTCCTCTGCGCCGGCGGACGCGAGCCTCGATTCCCCGGCACGCAGGCGGTTGCTGATCGCCACAGCCGGCGTCACACCGGTCGGCAAGATGACGTCAACACGTGAGCCGAACCGGATGAGGCCGATCCGCTCGCCGCGACGGAGCCGGTCGCCGGGAGCGCGGTAGGGGACGATCCGCCGTGCCAGCGTGCCCGCGATCTGGACGATCTCGAGTTCCCCATGGTCGGTGTCGACGCGCCAGTGCAAACGCTCGTTGCGATCAGAATCCTTGTCGAACGCCGGGAGGTGGCCCCCCCGATGGTGTTCGATGCTCCGAATCACCCCGTCGACCGGCGCCCGGTTGACATGGACGTCTCGCAGGCTCATGTAGGTGGCGATTCGCCAGCGGCCGTCGTCGCGACGATCTACGGCGGTCACGCGACCGTCGGCCGGCGCGAGCAGGTCGCGGGAACGGGCAGTGCGGTCGGGGTCCCGGAAGAAGGCCGCGGTCAGCGCGGTCGCCCCCGCCGCCATCAGGGAGACGGCCCGTCCGCGGCCGGTCGAGCGGACCGCCACGCCGGTGAGCACAAGCCCCCCACCCCAGCCCGCCCAGAGCCAGGCGGGGACGCCGCGCGCGATCCCCACCGACCGCAGTCGATGCTGCCACCCCAAGGATGGCACCGTCCCTTTCGGCACCCACTCAGCCTAGGCCCAATCGACGGATTCGGCCACGCGTTCGTCAGTCGACAGGCCGGTCGCGTCGGTGTAGAACTAGGCGGTGGCCGAAGGAAGGGGCGAGTGGCCGGAGGTGCTCTCCACGCCACGGGTACCGGCACGCACCGTTGGGTTGATCGCCTCCATGGGCGTCTTCATGGCGTTCCTCGACAACACTGTCGTCGGGATCGCTTTTCCTAACCTGGTCCAGTCGTTCCCCGACGCAGGCATCGACGGCCTGTCTTGGGTCCTCAACGCGTACGCCATCGTGTTCGCCGCGCTGCTCGTGCCAGCCGGGCGGATTGCCGATCTGCTCGGGCGGCGGCGGTTGTTCTCGGCCGGCATCGTGGTGTTCACAGTCGCGTCGGTGCTCTGCGCGCTCGCACCGAGCGCGGGAGCACTGATCGCCGCCCGGGCGCTCCAGGGAGCCGGCGCCGCGATCCTCGTGCCGGCGTCACTCGCGCTGGTACTCGAGGCCAATCCCGGCCCCGGTCGCGCTCCGGCGGTGGCGGCATGGAGCGCAACGGCCGCGCTCGCCGCAGGAATCGGGCCCTCAGTGGGCGGGGTCCTCGTGGAGCTCTGGGACTGGCGCCTCGTCTTCCTCGTCAACCTGCCCATTGGTCTGCTCGTCTGGCGACTGAGCGCGCGGCACCTGGTCGAGAGCCGCGCGCCCGGTCGCCGGGCGTGGCCTGACCTGACGTCGGCACTGTTGCTCGCGCTCGCGGTAGGGGCGCTCACGTTCGCCATCGTGCAGACGGAGACCTGGGGTCTGATCAGCCCCGGCGTCCTGGGGGCCCTCGCTTTCGCCACCGCCGGTATCGGTGCCGTCGTGCGTCGCTCGCGGCGGCACCCCGCGCCGGTGGTCGACCTCGCGCTGCTTCGGCGCCGCACTTTCGCCATCACAAGCGCCCTAACGCTCATCGGCGCATCGGCTTCTACGGGGTCGGGCTTGCGAATCTCCTCTTCCTCATGGAGGTGTGGCGATACTCGCCGCTCGAGGCGGGTCTCGCAACTACGCCGGCGCCGTTCGCGGCCGCGGCTGCGGCGCTCCTCGCGGGGCGCTGGGCCGCCGGGCGGGATGCGCGCCCCCTTCTGCTGGTGGGCTCCCTGGTGTGGGCCGCGGGTCCGCTCTACATGGCACTTCGAGCAGGCGCTGACCCGGCGTTCCTCGAGGTCTACCTGCCGGCGGCGCTGCTCACCGCGCTCGGGGTCGGCCTCACCTTTCCGGTGGTCAGCGACGCGGCCGTCGCGGACGCTCCCGGCGGGCGCTTCGCGGTCGCGACCGGGCTCAACACCGGCATCCGCGAGCTCGGTGCGGCAGTCGGGATAGCACTGCTCGTCGCCCTGCTTGGCACCCCTGCTCCCGACGACTTCGCCGCTGCCTTCGACCGGATCTGGCTCTTCGGCGCCGCCTGCTTCGTGCTCCTCGGCCTTACTTCGCTGATGCTCGGACGCCTCGAAGCTCGCCCCGCCCATGCGCCCGCGGCGACCTCACATCCCGTGGCGCCCTCGCGCCCCGCGGCGAGTGACGGCGTTTCGCCACCCCGCGGCGAGCCGCCAAGCCGCCAGCCGGCGGGCGGCGGTCGCGAAGAGGCCTTCCATCTGCGGTCGCTTGGCGTGCTGCCCCCAGACGTGCTCGCCCGAGCAGAACGCGTGCCGTTACCCGCGGGCGAGTGGCTGTTCCGGCAGGGCGACGCCGGGGAGGCGCTTTACGTCGTCGAGCGGGGGCGCGTGGAGATCGTCGCCGAGCCGCCCGCCGCGGACGCCCAGGTCATCCGCGACCTCGGGCCGGGAGGGGTGGTCGGGGAGCTCGCGCTGATCTCCGGCGCGCCGCGCACCGCGTCATTGCGCGCGCGCCGCGACAGCACCCTTCTCTGCGTCCCCCGTGCCGACTTCGAGAGGCTTCTGGAGATCGATGCAGCCTTCAGTCGCACGCTGCTGCGCCAGCTGGCCCGCCAGCTCGAACACAGCCGGCCGCTGCCCGCCCCTGGCCGCGAGGTGGCGTCCGTCGTCGCACTCTTCACAACAAGCCAGGACGACGCATGCCGCCGCGCGGCCGCCCTCTTCATCAAGGCTTTCCTTGCCACGGCCGACACCGGGGCCCGACGAGCGGGTCGGCGCGGAGGGACTCTCCGACGCGCTCGAGCAGGCGGAACGGCAACACCCCCACGTACTGCTGCTGGCCGGTACGCCAGGCACCGCGTGGGCGGCGGCCTGCGAGCGCAGGCCGATCGCGCCATCGTAGTCGTCGGCGAGGTGCCCGCCCCCGGTCAGCCGGTTCGCGGCGTCCTGCCGCGCGGCGCCGACGTCGCGCTCGCCGGAAGGCCCGGCGACCCCACGGCGATCGCGCTGCTCGCCGAGATCGGCGCCCGTTCATCACAGCGCATACGACGGGGAACGGCTGGGAGTCAAGACGCGGCAGCGCTCGCGCGGCGCATGACCGGCCGCTCGGTCGGGCTCGTCCTCTCAGGCGGCGGCGCGCGGGCGTTCGCCCACATCGGCGTCATCGAGGTGCTGCTGGCCGCCGGCATCCCGATCGACCGGGTGGCAGGAGTCAGCATGGGAGCGTTCATCGGCGCCCTGCTTGCGGCAGGACTCGAGCCCGACGAGATCGACCACCACTGCTATCAGGAGTGGGTCCGCCGCAACCCAGCCAGCGACTACCGCCTCCCCCGCGTCTCGCTCATCCGCGGCGCTCGCGTCCGCGCCATGCTCGAGCGTCTGCTGCCCCCGGCGATGGAAGATCTAATCCGGCCCTTCCTCTGCGTTTCGACCGACCTGATCAGCGGAGAGCTCGTTGTGCATCGCCGCGGACCCCTGCCTCAGGCCGTCGGGGCGAGCATGGCCCTGCCGGCGTTCGCTCCCCCGGTCCGGCTGGACGACCGCCTACTCATCGACGGCGGTGTACTCGACAATCTGCCCGTAGCGACGATGGCGGCCGACGGCGAGGGGCCGATTATCGCATCCGACGCCAACGAGCCTGAGGACCGGCACGTCGGCCGGGTCAAGGCGCCTGACCGCGACCCGACGCTCCCCGAGACCCTCTTCCGGCTCATCCTGCTTCAGACCGAGGACACCCAAGCGGCGGCACGCCAGCATGCCCAGCTCCTGATCTCACCCGACCAGGACGGCGTCGGTCGGCTCGAGTTTCATCAGCTGGATCGCATGCGCGAGCACGGCCGTCGAGCCGCCACCCGCGCGCTGGAGACCGCACCCGCGGAACTCCTCCGAACCTGACGGCACGTGTGGGGACGAAGAAGCGGACTCCAAAGGTGGGCGGTGCCCGGCTCGAACGGGCGACCTCTTGCTTGTAAGGCGCGAGCAGCTGCTGCGGTCTAGTGCCGTTTGCCGGTCAAGCCGCTCAACGAGCGATCTGCCTCGTGCAGCTACTGCCTTCTGCTGCGGTTTGCCGCTTCCAAATATGCATCTGCATTCACGCGAGGGTGTTGCGCTCTACATCATCCAGCGCGCCTGCTCGGCCACGCCAACCTCGGCAACCTGGATCTACCTGCAGGGGATCGACCCCGAGCAGATCATCACGGCGCTGCGCACGCGCCGCGCGCCGATGATGTCCGCGAGCACCGGGCTGCGGCTCTGATCGAAAACCCGGCATCGCGAGCCCGGGCGGAAGCGAGCGCCTGGACGACAATCGCCCGTCGTCCATGGCGGCAGCCAGGGAGGCATTCCCACGCGCCCCTGATCGCCCCCTTGTCCAGGAGCGGCAGCCAATCAAGGCGTGGTTGTGGTGTAACGCAAGCGAGGCAGGCGTCGCAGTGGATATGCATTGAGTTCGATGCGGCGGCATGGCGGTGGGGTCACAACGTCCACGCCGCGGGAGCGCCGGGATCGGGCACGTAGGCGCAGTATGTGCCGGTGCGTATGGAGGGGGTGAGGTGCTCGCCGAGCTGGGGATGGTGCTCGCCGATCCGAGCTATCGCTTGGCGCACCGCGCGGGTCACAGCGGATCGAGCGCGTTCCGAGTCGGATGCGGCTCGCCGGTCGCGACCGCCCAGACCGACCGCGCTCGCCAGTTCTCGGACCAGGAAGTCGCGCTCGGCTTCGGCTTGCGCCTCCCGATCGGTGTCCTCGAGGGTGCGTGCCTGCTCGATGTCTTCTTCGATCTCGGCGAGCCGGCGGCGATAGGCGGTCTTGGCCCGCTCGTCGAGGACCTCGCCCGCGTCGCCGAGTGCCGTCTGTTGCCCGGTTTCGGCGGCGACCATGTCGAGCACGTGGAACTCGCGGCCGGGGTGGACGAGAAGCTGCGCGAGATACCGCATGCCCTTGAGATCGCGGACGTGCACCGTGCGACCCTCGAACCCCACCGACCAGTAGTCGTCCTCACGGCGGAAGACGTTGGCGTGGGTCGTCGGGTTCACCGCGACTTCGATCCGCTCGAGGATCGTGGTGGCGGCCTGTCGCTCGAGAACGGCTTGGTCCTCGCTGCCACCGGCGCGCAGCGCCTCCGCGAGAACCATTCGTGCGCGCGCCACCTCATAGGGTGCCCCGATCTGGTTCCACAGGCGTGCGGCGTCCGAGCAACACCTTTCGGCCTCCGCCGCGTGGCCCTCGGCGAGCTGCACCCGGCCCCGGGCCAGGGTCGCGCCGGCGACCAGCGCCTTGCTCTTGAAGCGGGCGCCCACCCGTTGCAGCTCGTCGCCCGCCGCACGGGCTCGACCGAGATTGCCGGCCGCGATCTCGATCTCGACTTGCGCCTCGAGCAGCGGGGCCCGCTGCAGATCGGTGTCCGGTGGCCGCTCCTTCGAGGGCACCCGCATTGGCCGCTCGAGCGCGTCTCGGATGGAGGCCGCCGCCGCGGCGAGGTCTCCCTGGGCCAATCGCACCAGCGCTAGCCCGGGCTGGGGATCCC
>CAWGDF010000007.1:0-54054 GCA_963821275.1 uncultured Thermoleophilaceae bacterium | reverse complement strand
ACCCATCTGCCTACCATATGACGGCTCCCCAGCTATGGAAAGTGCAAGCGGGCAGCTCGAGGCGAACATGGATTCATCGCGCGCTACGGCGACGAGGAACGGCTCAGTGCGGCTTCGATTCGCTCGAGCCGGCTGTCGAGCTGACGGAATTGCTCCGCCATCGCAGTCTCGGCATCCGAGGGCTTCCTCACGCCGGAGCGCGACACGAAGGTGCTCGTGATCGAGGCGGTGATGATCGTCAGGAAGCCGATCCCAAGAGCATGACGAGCGCCGCGACGAGCCGTCCGGCGAGATTCGTTGGAACGTTGTCGCCGTACCCGACGGTCGTGACGGTTTGGACTGCCCACCAGAGCCCGGATCCGATCGACGGGAAGTTCTCGCGGTCGACGACAGTCATCAGGACCCCGGCGCCGACGGTCATCGCGGTCGACGCGGTGGCGATCACGATGGCGGCGCCGCGCGGCGTGGTCGCGCGAGCCACCGCCCTGTCGAGCCGCCGTTCGAGCCTCGACTCGTCCGCCATCTAGTTTGGGTTCGGCGTTCGCCGGTTCCAGTCCTGCCATCCCCGGAGGACAGCCGACAGGTGATTCGAGAACGCCCCCGGACGAACACTGGCCCTCGAAACAGCAGAGACTCTGAAACCGCTTCTCAAGCGAGCACCGGCTTTCCTTACCGACCGCTCGGCGACATGGCGAAGTGGTCCACCGACGACGCCGGCCATTCGAGGACCGTGCCGCAGTTTCGGCTCGGCGCGGCCTCCCCGCGAAGACCGTCTCGGGATTGGGCAGTGACTGCCCGTTACCGCCTGGATCGCCCCGATCCGCCCCGATCTAGCCCTATTCAGCCTCCCGCCGCCGAAGGCCTGAGCGCCCGCGATACCGCTCATAGAGCGGAAAACGAGCAAGAAGGCGGGAACGCGGAGAGGTCTCTTACAAGGCGATGCTCTGGCCTCTGAGCTACTCCGGCGTGAACCGGCGGGAGTCTAGATCTCAGGCCTCGCCGGCCGCGACCGTCGCCTGCTCGATGTCGCCGTGGCCGTTCGAGGAGTGGGCACCTGCTCCAGCGGCTCGAAGCGCGCGGTGTCGTTCAGGCGTCGCTCCACCTCCGCCAGCACCACGCCGAACAGCAGGTGCCTCCAGGTCGCCTGGGCGAACGCGCGGCGGTTGCCGATCAGCGGCTCGAGCTCCGCGCGGGCGGGGTGGTGGCGGTCGATGAGCCCGCCGATCGGCCACAGCGCCAGGTGTTCGATGATCGCGGCGCCCACCCCGGCCACCAGTGGTGGCGCCGGTGTGACGGGTCGCACCAGCGCGTACGTGGCGCCGAACGCCGCGCCGTTGATGATGTGCAGCCCCAGACCCGCTGCAGGCCAGCCCGGACCGCGGGTGACGAGCTTGCCGAGAAGCTCGACGTCGTCGTACTCGGAGCCGAAGACGCGCTTGTCCAGCGGCTGCTGGCCGGCCCACACCGCGGCCGCGGCCGCCCCGGCCAGCGCCCCGTTCAGTGGGCGGCGAAGCTCCATTGGTGCAGCGTAACGACCGCTTCGGAGGTGGGTAGCTGTTGTCGATGCCCGGAGGACGGGAAGAGCCGGACGCGCCCACTCGCGGTCTACCACGAGCGCACGCGCCGCCGCGGCGTCAACGCGGCGGTCTATTGGCCGGCTCGCCTGATCATCAAGCCGTCGTGCTCTTCTACTTCCGCGTCCGGCGGCTGGGCGTGAGCACATCCCGAGGGCGGGGTGATCCTGGCCTCCAACCACCGCAGCTTCCTGGATCCGTTCGCTATCGGCGTGGAGATTCGGCCGCCCGGTCTTCTTCATGGCCAAGCGCGAGCTGTTCCGGCACCCGCTCGTAGGCTGGTTCCTCAATTGCATGGGAGCGTTCCCGGTGCGCCGGGGCGAGGCCGATGAGGAGTCGGTCGAGACCACCCGCTCAACTGATTGCTCGCGGGCATGCCGTGGTGATCTTCCCGGAGGGCACGCGGATACGCCACGGCTCGCTGGCGCGGCCCAAGCGAGGCGTCGGGCCGCCTGACGCTCGAGACGGGCGCCCGGTGGTCCCGGTCGCGGTCACGGGCGGCGAGCACGCCCGCCGGGGCTGGCGGATCCGGCCGGTGAAGGTTCACGTCCGCTACGGGGCTCCCTTGACGTTCCCGACGGTGGAGCGACCCTCGCCCTTCCTCGCGCGCGAGGTGACCGAGAGGATCTGGCCGTGCGTCGAGCTGCAGTGGGAGTGGCTGGGCGGGCTGCCGCCGCTGCGCACCGCGGCCGTGGTGGGGGCCGGCTCGATGGGCACCGCGCTGGCCGCGGTGCTCGCGCGCGCGGGGCTGGAGGTGCAGCTGGGCTGCCGTACGGCGGCCCAGGCCGCGCGGCTCGCAGCCGACCGCGAGAACCGGGCGCACTTGCCCGGCGTCCCGCTTCCCCCGGCGGTCGCGGTGACCACCGTGTCCAAGATCGAGTTCGCCGGAGTCGACCTGGCGTGCTCGCGGTGCCCTGTGCGAGCCTGCCCGCGGCCATGGGCGAGGTGGGGGCACGGATCGGCGAGCGGTCCGCGGTGCTGGTCGCGTCGAAGGGCCTGGTTCCGCCGCTCGGAACCTTGCCCTGCGCCTACGTGTCGGAGCGCACCCACGCCCGTGCCGTAGCGGCGCTGGCCGGACCCGCGGTGGCGCGGGAAGCCGCGCAGCTGGGCGCGTCCGTGGTCGTGGCCAGCCGCGACGCCGACCTGCGGCGCCAGCTTCACGACGTGCTCGCGTCCGGTGGCTTCACGGCCGAGTCGACCGAGGACGTGACGGGCGCCGAGCTCGCCGCCTGCGCGCGCAACGCCGCCACGCTGGCCTCCGCGGCCGCTGAGCCCGGTGGTGCCGGGCTGGCCGGGGCGGCGGCGGGACGGGTCTTCGCCGAGGTCCAGGAGCTGGCCCTGTCGCGCGGCGCGAGCAGCGAGACCTTCGTCGGCCTGGCCGGAACGGGCGACCTCATGGCCGCCGCGCTGTCCGCAACAGTCGCACCGACCCGCGCCGGCGAGCCCGGCGGAGCCGAGTCGCTCGCCACCGTGCCGCTGCTGGGACTCGCCTTCGAGCGTGAGGGCATCGACGCCCCGGTGACCACGGGCCTGCGCCGGATGCTGGCGGGCGATCTCTCGGCGGACCAGTGGCTGGAGAGGGTGCGGACCGCGGCGCCGCGCAAGAGGAGCCGTGCGGCCTGACGGGCGCGGCCGAGGGTAGGCTCCGTGATGAGTGGCGGAAGCGGTGGACAAGGAGCGGCTCGACCGCGACTTCTCCGACCTCTATCGCGCCCACCTGCGCGACGTCTACAGCTACGCCTACTACCGGATCGGCAACCACCACGACGCGGAGGACCTCACCGAGCAGACCTTCCTCCAGGCCTACCGCCACTTCGAGCGGGCACAACGCGAGTCGAACGGGCGGCCGCTGCGACCCTGGCTCATCCGCATCGCCCACAACCTCGCGGCCAACTACTACCGCGACCGCTCGCGCCGGCCGCTCACCCAGCTCGAGGACGCCACCGTGCTCACCGCCCCGCACGGCACGGAGGAGATGGTCGAGGGCCGCGAGGAGGTCAAGGAGGTATTGGCCGGCGTGTCAAATCTTCCCGACGACCGGCGCGAGGCGCTCATCATGCGCTTCGCCCTGGACATGGACAACCGGGAGATCGCCCGAGCGCTGGGACGCTCCGAAGGGGCCACCAAGGTGTTGTTGCATCGTGCGATCAGGCAACTGGAGCAGGAGCTGAAGGACGGCGGCGATGAGTGACGCGGAACGGGTCGAGAAGCTGCTGCGGCTGGCGCTGACGCCGGTCGAGCCGCCCGAGCGGCTGGGCGACCGCCTGGAGCGGGGCCTGTCCGAGCTGACGGAGGCCGCGGCCGACGAGCTCGCCGACTGGGAGATGTCCGCGATGCGCGACCCGCGCAACTGGGCGCGTCCCGTGGCGGCAGTGCTGATCGGGTCGGTTGCCGGCGGCGCGCTCGTGCTGGTCCGCGCCCGGCAGCAGCAGAAGAAGAAGCAGGCCCGGGGCTTCAAGGCGCTGGAGCGCAGCGTGCGCGGAGTGGCCGCCGACCTCGAGAAGCGCGTGCGGCGAGGTTAGGGACTCCTGAAAGGGGGTTCCGCACGAAACGTCCAATAGTTGGACGGAACGTCAGGAACCCCCCTTGCCGATGGCGATCCGGTTTACCGTGACGGTTGCCCAGCATGATCCGGTTCGCGCCTGAGCGCGTAGGAACGTGACGCCATGGCAGACATCCGCAATCTCGCGGACGAAGAGGCGATGCAGCTCGTCCAGGAAGGCAATCCCCGGGCCTTCGAGCTGATCTACGACCGCCACGGCGGAGCCGCCTTTTCGCTCGCGTACCGGATGGTGGGAAATCGCGTGACCGCAGAAGACATCACCCAGGAGGCCTTCCTATCGATCTGGCGCAGCCGGCTGCGCTACGACCAGGCGCGCGGGAGCGTGCGCACCTGGGTGCTGGGCATCGTGCACAACCGGGCGATCGATGCGCTTCGCCGCAGCGTCGTCCACGACCGCCGGCGGGAGACGATGGAGGGCATCGAGGAGCGCCACGAGGCGCGCGAGCGGACCGACGTCGAGGCCGCCCGGCGCGAAGAGGCCCGCAGCATCCGCACTGCGCTGGACACCCTCCCCGACGATCAGAGGCGCACGATCGAGCTCGCCTACTTCGCCGGC
Organism: uncultured Thermoleophilaceae bacterium; assembly: GCA_963821275.1. Taxonomy (GTDB): domain Bacteria; phylum Actinomycetota; class Thermoleophilia; order Solirubrobacterales; family Thermoleophilaceae; genus JACVRW01. The sequence continues at coordinate 49,361 of CAWGDF010000007.1, read as the reverse complement.
TTTTCCCACAGCCAGATCGCCGATCTGCTCAACGAGCCGATCGGCACCGTAAAGGGACGAATGAGGCTCGGCCTCGAGAAGATGCGAAGGCAGCTCTCGGAGAGCCTCGCCACGGGAGGGATCGCATGACCGCACGCGATCACACCGCATACAGCGACGAGATCGGCGCCTACCTGCTCGGGGCGCTCACCGACCTGGAGCGCCAGGCCTTCGAGCACCACCTGGAGAGCTGCGCGCAGTGCCGCGACGAGGTGGAGCGGCTGCGGCCCGCCGCCGAGTCGCTGCCCCGCTCGGTGGAGCAGGTCGAGCCACCGCGCAGCCTGCGCACCTCGCTGATGGACGTGGTGGCCAAGGAGGCGCGTGAGCGGCCGGGCGCCCGCGTTCCCCGGCGCTCGCTGCGCGAACGGCTGCTGCCGGGCGGCCTGCTCCGGCCCGCGCTCGTGGGCGGGGCGCTCGCGCTCGGCCTGCTGGCCGGCTTCGGCGTGGCCCAGCTGGGCAGCGACGGGGCCGACGAGGTGCGCACGTTTGCGGCCACCGTGGACGATCAGCGGCTCCCGACCGCGAGCGGGAACGTCAAGGTCGAGGGCGAGGGTGAGAACGGCGCCATCCTGCGTCTCCAGGGCATGCCCTCGCTCGGGGGCGCGCGGGTCTACCAGGCCTGGGTCCAGCGCGACGGGACGTTCGTGCCCCAGCCCACGTTCGAGGTGGGCGATGACGGGGGCGGCGCGGTGGCGATCCCGGACAACCTCAGCGACGCCCAGGCAGTGCTCGTGACGCGCGAGCCACGCGGTGGGTCGCGCGCCCCCAGCGAGCAGCCGCTCCTGAGCGTCCCGCTGTAGCCGGCCGGGCGTCTCTGCGACCCGACACCGCTCCACTACTGTGATTTGCGCCCATGGAGGTCTGCTACCGCCATCCCGGTCGCGAGACCGGCGTGAGCTGCTCGAACTGCGGGCGGCCGATCTGCCCCGACTGCATGACTCCGACGTCGGTGGGCATGCGTTGTCCAGAGTGCGCGCGCCAGCGCCAGGACGTGCGCACGCTGCGGGCCGCCGGCGACGCGCCGGTGCTCACCTACATCCTGATCGGCATCAACGTGGCCGTGGCGCTGGGCGCGGTGTTGGGCGGCGGCAGCGCCACAGGCGGCGGCATCGGCGGGAGCACGCTGCTGCAAGAGGGCTCGCTGTCCCGCCTCACGATCGAAGAGGGCGAGTACTACCGGCTGCTGACCGCCGGCTTCCTGCACGCCGGATTCTTCCACCTGCTGTTCAACATGCTCTCGCTCTACATCCTGGGCTCGCTGCTGGAGCCCGCCGTCGGGCGACTCCGCTTTGCACTGATCTACTTCGTGTCGCTCCTGGCGGGCTCGTTCGGCGCCCTGCTCCTGGAGCCGCACGCCCCGACCGTGGGTGCGTCCGGCGCGATCTTCGGCCTGATGGCCGCAGCGGCCGTGGTGCTGCGCAACCGGGGCATCGGGATCATGGAGAGCGGACTCGGGATCTGGATCGGCCTGAACCTGCTGATCACCTTCACCGTGCCCAACATCTCGATCGGCGGCCACGTCGGGGGCCTGATCGGGGGAGCGGTGTGCGCGCTGGTGCTGTTCGACCTGCGCGACCGGGTGCGCCTTCCGGACGCCGTCCCGGCCGCTCTTTGCGCCGGGCTGGGCGCGCTGGCGGTAGCGGGCTCGATCGCCGTGGCCGGCTAGTGACCTGAGTCGCTATTTCGTGCGGCCTTCTCGGCGTCTGGACGCGCCTGACGCCACCCACGGGAATCGCCGATGCTGCACATCGACTCATCCCATGTGCGTCGCCAGTCACGCCCAGCCGCTCGAGAAGCTGAAGCCGAACTTCCGACTCAGGTCACTAGCCCAGGGGCGCCGGAGCGGCGAGGTCGATCTCGATCGAGCGCCGCGACGGCGGCGCCGGCACACGCTCGGGATGGAGAAGATGTCCGAGCAGCTCGATGCCGTCGACCAGGCGCGGGCCGGGGCGCGAGAAGTAGGCGGCCGCGTCCACGGCGACCAGCCGTGCGCCCAGCGGCTCGAGCTGCTCGCGCGTCCGCACGGCCTCGGCCGCGGCCTGCTCGGCGTAGTAGCCGCACGGCATCGCGATCACGACCTCGGGCGCAGCCGCTGCCAGCTCGTCCCAGTCCGCGGTCCGCGACTTCTCGCCCGGTAGGCCGAGTACGTCTTCGCCGCCCGCCAGCTCGATCATCTGAGGCACCCAGTGGCCGCCGACGTAGACCGGGTCGAGCCACTCGAGCGCCGCTACGCGCGGCCTGGTAGCCCCCGCCACCGCGGACTCGACCGCCCCGATGCGCGCCGCCCCCTCCGCCGCCACGCGCTCGCCCGCCTCCGGCTCGGCTGCCGCCGCGGCCAGCCGGGGCAGGTCGGCCAGCACCTCGCCGAGCGTGGCGGGATCCAGCGACAGCACCTGGGGCCCGGTGGGCAGCTCGGCCGCGAGCGCGCGCACGTCGTCGAACGAGACGGCGCAGACGTCGCAGACGGCCTGGGTCACGATCAGGTCCACGTCGAGCTCGCGCAGCAGCTCCTGGTCGAGCTCGTAGAGGGCCTCGCCGCGGCTCGTGCGCTCACGCACCGCGGCGTCGATTTCGGCCGGCCCGAGGCCCGGCGGGATCACGGTGCGGGTGAGATGGGGGAGTTGCTCGACGCCCGGCGGGTAGTCACACTCGTGGGTGACCGCGACGAGGCGGTCGCCGACCCCGAGGGCGTAGAGCATCTCGGTGGCCGACGGCACAAGGGAGGCGACGCGCACGGAGACGAGCATGGCACGTTTGAGCGACGAGGAACCGCATCGAGGCAGGGGCGGGAAAAAGCTCTGCTACGCTCGCGAAGTCCCTCGATGAGCGACGACGTACCTCCTCGAAGTAGCCGGCCGCAGGGGCGGCTCTCCGCATGACCGAGCTCCTGCTCCTGCTCGGTGTCGCCGTGCTCGTCGCCGCGAATGCGTTCTTCGTGGCCTCGGAGTTCGCCCTGGTACGTGCGCGCCAAAGCCGGCTGGAGGCGCTGCGCGACGAGGGGAAGAAGGGCGCCGGCCTCGCGCTGGCGCAGGTGGACCGAATCGACGAGTACCTGTCGGCCTGCCAGCTCGGCATCACGATGGCGTCGCTGGGCATCGGCTTCCTGGGCGAGCCCGCGATCGCCAGCCTGCTCGAGGGCGCGCTGGGCGGCGTGGTGAGCCACGGCGTGGCGGTGGCGATCGCGATCTCCTTCGCCTACCTGGTCGACAACCGCCCTGCACATCACCGCCGGCGAGCAGATCCCGAAGATCTACTCGATCGTCCACGCGGAGAAGACGGCCGCACGGACGGCGCGGCTGCTGCAGTGGTTCCGCGTCGTCTTCAAGCCGCTCATCTGGCTCCTGAACACCGCCTCCAACGCCGGCCTCCGGCTGCTGGGCGTCGACCCGAAAGCCGAGTTCGAGGAGATCAGCTCCTCCGAGGACCTGAAGCTGCTCATCATTCGCAGCGCGCACGGGGGCAAGCTCGATCCGGGCGAGGCGGGCATGCTCTCCGGCGTCTTCCACCTGCACGAGCAGCAGGCCCGCCAGGTGATGACGCCGATCCCGGCCGTGGTGACCGTCGATGTGTCGGAGAGGGCCGAGGCCGCCCTGAAACGCTGCGTCGACTCGGGCCACACGCGGCTGGTGGTGACCGAGAGCGACAACACCGACCGCATCAAGGGCATCGTGCACGCGAACTCGCTGGCGCGCCGGCTGATGACCGAGGGCCCGGACGCATCGATCCTGCCGAGCGTCAAGGACGCGCTCATCGTTCCCGAGACCAAGCCGCTGGACGACCTGCTGGCCGACCTCAAGCGGGAGCGCGCCTCGATGGCCGTGGTGGTCGACGAGTACGGCCGCACGGCGGGCATCGTGACCATCGAGGACCTGATCGAGGAGATCGTGGGGGAGATCGCCGACGAGACCGATCCGGCCGGCGGCGGCGTCCGGCGTCTCGCCAACGGCGACTGGTGGGTGCGGGGACACGTGCCCATAACCGATCTGGCGGACTACGGGCTCGACTTCCCGGTCGACTCGGAGGCCTACAACTCGGTGGGCGGCTTCGTGTTCGGCGAGCTGGGCCGGCTGCCGAAGCGCGGGGACATGGTCCTGGCCAACGGCTACTCGCTGCGGGTGGAGTCGGTGCGCGAGAACCGCATCGAGGCGGTCCGCATTCGTGACCACCATGGTCGCGGAGAGGACGGGCCGGCGCGCAACTGGCGGCCGGTGGAGGAGGCTGCCTCCACGCCGCGCGGCGTGCACGAGGAGGCGGGCCAGGGCCAGGAGGCAAGCCAGGGCTGAGCCCGGCAGGCGATCCGTCCGCCAGGGGGGCTACGTTCGGTCGGCAGCAGCTTTCCAAACCGGAGGTCTTCCGGATGTGGTGCGCCAGGCTGAGTGACTCGCAACGGGACGCGATTCTCGCCTTGATCAAGGAGAAGGACGAGCTGGGACACGTGCTGAGCGCCGCGCTCGAGGCCCTCGAGCTGGCCCGCTGGGACGATCTTCCCGAGGCCACCCTGCCCTGGGACCGCGTGGTCGAGCTGGCCAGTCGCCAGGGGATCGGCGAAGCCGACGTGGTCTGGGACCTCACCGCCGGCTCGCCGCCCCCGCCTGCGCGACGGAGGCGCAAGGCCGCGCGCCGCTGAGGCGGAACTGGGATACTCGCGGCCGCATGTTCTCCACCGTTGCCGTGGGCACCGACGGGTCGGGCACCGCCTCCAAGGCGGTCGACGCCGCTGCCGACCTCGCGCGCCGCTACGAGGCCAAGGTCGTGCTGCTGAGCGCCTTCCAGGACCCGGGCTGGACGCCGCGCGACCAGTCGGGCTCGGATGTCGAGCTGCAGTGGGCTCTCAGCCCGTCGGCGCGCGTGCGCGAGATCCTGGCGCGGACAGAGCAGGACCTGCGCAGCGAGGGCATCGAGTGCAGCATCCTCGTGGACGAGGGCGATCCCGGCGACGTGATCGTCCGGCTGGCGGCGGAATGCGGCGCCGACGTGCTCGTGATCGGCAACAAGGGCATGCAAAGGCGCGTGTTGGGCAGCGTTCCGAACACGGTCACGCACAAGGCGCCGTGCTCTGTGCTGGTTGTCAAGACGACGTAGGGGCCTTCGCCGAGTCGTACTCGTAGAAGCCCGCGCCCGCCTTCTTTCCCAGCCGCCCCTCCTCGACGAGGCGGCGCACACGCTCGGGCACCTCGAGGCCGATCGAGTTGCCGATTGCGGCGGCCACGTCGAGCCCCACGTAGTCGAGGAGGGCGAGCGGCCCCATCGGGTGGCCGGCGCCGAGGGTCATGCAGGTGTCGACGGCCTCGGGGTCCAGCGAGTCCCGCTCGAGCACGCTGACGGCGTCGAAGAGATAGGGGAAGAGCAGGCGGTTGACGACGAACCCGGGGCTGTCGGGCACCTCGACCGCGGTCTTGCCGAGGGCCTCGCACAGCCGGTGGACCCGGCGGCGGGTCTCCTCGCTCGCCTCGGCGGGAAAGGAGAGCTCGACCAGCGCCATCTTCTCGACCGGGTTGAACACGTGCAGCGCCGCGAAGCGGTCGGGCCGGCCGCTGGCGGCCGCCAGGCCGGCCACCGAGAGCGACGAGGTCGTGGTGGCGATCACGGCGTCGTCGGCCAGGACGCCGCCGAGCTGCCCGTAGAGCACGCCCTTGGCCCCGGCCTCCTCGGCGATCGCCTCCACGATCAGGTCGCTGCCGCCCAGCTCGCCCAGGTCGGTGACCACCCGCGCGGCGTCCTCGACGCGCTCGCAGGCCCGGTCCGCAGAGCCGTTGCTGCGCGCCCAGAGCACGACCTCGTGGGTATCAGCGGCGGCCCGTGCGAGCCCGCACGCGACCCTCCCGCTGCCCGCTATTCCCAGTGAATCGGTCATTGGTTGACTGGTCAGTCAATCGAGTAGGCTTGCACAAAGCAACCCTTGGAGGACGCAGTCAGATGCAGAACGGGAACGGGCGCGAGGTAGTCATCGTCGAGGCCGTCCGCACGCCGATCGGGCGCGGACATCCGGAGAAGGGCTACTACAAGGACACCCATCCCAACGAGCTGCTCGGCAAGACCTACACGGAGGTCATCGAGCGGGCCGGCATCGACGCTTCCGAGGTCGAGGACGTGATCACCGGCTGCGTGCAGCAGTACGGCGAGCAGATGTTCAACGTCGGCCGCAACGCGTGGCTACAGGCCGGCCTGCCCGTCGAGACCCCCGCGACGACCGTCGATCGCCAGTGCGGCTCCGCTCAGCAGGCCGTGAACTTCGCGGCCGCCCTGATCGCCTCCGGCGTCCACGACGTGGCGATCGGGTCGGGCGTCGAGCACATGGGCCACATCCCTATGGGAGTGGGGTTCAAGTGGATCGACGACGTCGGCTCGCCCTGGCCCCCCGAGCTGATGCAGCGCTACAACCTGGTGCCGCAGGGCATCTCGGCCGAGATGATCGCCGACAAGTGGGAGATCCCCCGCTCGGAGCTGGACGAGATCGGGCTGCGGTCCCACCAGCTCGCGCACCAGGCCACCGAGGAGGGTCGCTTCGAGCGCGAGATCGTGCCCTTCGCGGTCAACGGCGACACATACGTCACCGACCAGGGCATCCGGCCGGACAGCAGCCTCGAGGCGCTCTCCCAGCTCAAGCCGGCCTTCAAGGAGGACGGCCGGATCACGGCCGGCAACTCCTCGCAGATCTCCGACGGCGCGGCCGCGCTGCTTCTGATGGAGCGCGGCAAGGCCGGGGCGCTCGGCCTCGAGCCGCGCGCGCGGGTGCTGGACCAGACCACAGTCGGAGTCGACCCGGTGATGATGCTCACCGGCCCGATCCCCGCCACCCGCAAGCTGCTCGAGCGCAACGGCATGAAGATCGGCGACATCGACCGCATCGAGGTCAACGAGGCCTTCGCCTCCGTGCTCGCCGCCTGGCGGCGGGAGCTCGAGCCCGACATGGACAAGGTGAACGTGAACGGCGGCGCGATCGCCCTCGGGCACCCGCTCGGCTCCACCGGCGCACGTCTGCTCACCACACTCCTGCACGAGCTCGAGCGCTCGGACACCGAGGTCGGGCTAGTGACCATGTGCTGCGGTGGCGGGCTGGGCACCGGGACGCTCATCCAGCGGGTCTAGCGGGCTTCGATCCGGGGCCCCCAACCCGATGCCGGCCCCTTCGGGGCCCATCATTCGGGGCTCGGCGGAAGCCTTCCGGGAGGCGCCTCACCCCGCCCGGGCGCGCTGCGCCGCCCGGGCGAGGTTTTCGCGGAGGTGGTCCGTGTCCTCGATGTCCGAGCGCGCCTTTCAGGCCAGCGCGCGAATCACGGTCGCCGGTTCGCGTGTGCGGGCCAGGAAGTCGTTCACGCGGCTGAGGAAGTCGCTCGGGTGGGTGACGTGCGGCGCATGCCCAGCGCCCCGATAGGTGTGCACCTCGGCGACGCCCATCGTGTCGGCGAGCGCTGCCACGATGGAACGGAACCAGGCGGGGCTCTCGTCGCCCTGGGTGAGCACAGTCGGACGTTCGATGCCCGCGAGCGCGGCAGGCTCGACGCTCGCCCACATCGCGTCCCTCTGCTCCAGGACCAGCGCAGGAGCGCTGTTCACCATGGTCTCGCGTAGCGATTGGGGCAGCATCTCCCAGGCGCCGGGCTGGAACGCGACCTCCTCGACGAACTGGCGGGCCGCGCCCTTCGGGTCGCCGCGCTCCACCCTCGCCAGGACGGACTGGATCGAGGCCTGCACTGGCTCGAGCTGGAGCAGCACCTTGGGATCGCCGGCAACGACGCTCAACAGCGGCGGCTCGTGCGCGATGAGGGCGCGAACGAGGTCCGGCCGGCGAGAGGTCAGGCCGATGGCGATCGAGGCGCCGAAGGAGGTGCCCACCAGGTTCACCGGCCCGCCGCCGAGGCCCTCGATCAACGTGGCGAGATCGTCTTCCTGATCCCGGCGCGTTCCCTGGACGCCTCGCTGGCTCAGGCCGTGTCCGCGGCGGTCGTAGGCCACCACCGTGAAGGACCGGGCCAGGTAGGGCGCGACGGACTGCCAGTTGTTGCGGTCCGACCAGCCGCCGTGCACCAGCACGATGGTCTCGCCGGACCCGGTCAGGTCGTAGTTGAGCTCGACTTGGTGTGTGGTTATGCGTGGCATGTTGGACAGCGTCGCCGCACCTCGGCGCCCGCGCATCGGTAGGTCTGCCTATCTTGCTGCGCGCGGGGTTGCCCGCACGCTCAGACCTCGGCGGTCTCCGCAATGAGGTGGTGCTCGTGGACGAACAGCGCGAGCCCGGCCCGACTCGCGACCCCGACCTTCGCATAGATGTTCTGCACGTGATGCTCGGCGGTGCGGCGCGAGATCACCAGGCGCGCGGCGATCTCGGGGTTGGAGCAGCCTGCCGCCACCAGCCGCGCGACCTCGACCTCGCGTTCGCTGAGGCCACCGGGCCGCAGACGGTCCCGCTTCCGGGGCCGCGCGGCGCCTGCGGCCTCGAGCACGGCGGCGGCGGCGTCTCCGTCAAGGCGCCCGGCACGCGCTTCGCTTTGCAGCTCTGCCGCCGCCTTCTCCAGACCGAGCGCCGGCCGGTGCGGCCGATCCTGCGTCATCGCGTGGAAGGCGTCCGCGGCGGCGAGGATCCGCACCGCCGGGGGTAGCTCTCGGGCGGCGCAGCCGCGGTAATAGCCCGAGCCGTCCAGTCGCTCGTGGTGCATGCCGGCCACTCGGGCCGCGGGCGCGAGCGCGTCGGACGTGGCCAGGATGCGCTCCGAGTGGTATGAGTGCATCCGCGCCTGCTCCCACTCGGCGGCGGTCAGGGGGCCGGGCTTCTCCCAGATGGCATTCGAGATGGCCACCCGGCCCAGATCCGCGAGCAGGGCGGAAACCTCGAGCCGGGCCACGCTCTGGGCGTCGAGGCGCAGGCTCTGCGCGGCGGCGCCGGCAAGCTTGGCCACGCCACCGGAGTGGCCGTGCGTCCAGGGGGTCTTCAGGTCGGCGAGGTCGCCGAAGGCCTCCGCCACGCGGTTCAGCTCGGCGGGGTTGACCTCGATCACCGGCTCGGGCTCGGCCTCGAGCACCCGCTCGCGCGGGTCGCCGGTGCGGGCGTCGGCCAAGAGTTCGTCCGCGTTCGCGGCCAGGGTTTCGACGACCGAGGGGTCGAGGATGCCGCCGGAGCGTCGCCGAAGCGCGTCCACGACAGCCTCGCTACCGCCCAGGGCGTCGAACCGCGCGGCGTCGGTGGCCGCTCGCGCGACCCGGGCCGGGAGGGCGATCTCCTCCCCCTCGAGCCCCGCGGGCGGGCCATCGCCGTTCCACCATTCGACCGCCTCCCGGAGCGCCCGCTCGACGCCCTCGCCGAGCCCCACTCGCCTCGCAGTCGCGCTGGCCACCTCGCAGGTGCCAGTGTCGAAGTCGTGCCCGAATCGCTTTCCCTCAGGGCTGACAGCGAACTGCAGGAGCCGATCGCTCTCGGCCGGGCTCTTTCCATCGAGCAGCGCCGGCACCAGGGTCGCGGCGATGTCCTCCGGATCGGCCACGTTGGTTCTGGCCACGGCTTTCAGGACGGGCCGTTCGTCGCCGAAGACGGTCGCCGTCTCATGCGACAGGGCGCTGCACCCCACGTGCATGAGCAGCGCGGTGTAGTAGGCGTCCGCCACCTCGGGCTCGGACAGCCCATGCCGCCGCCCCACTGCGGTAGCGATCAGGCACGATCGCATCGCCTCCTCAGGCGGCAGCCCGAAGCCGAGATCGCAGGCGATTGAGAGCCCGCCGAGAAGATCAGCTAGCCGGAAGCCGGCGCTCACGCGCCAAGTGTCCCACCGCGAGGAGCCGGTCCACCCGAGCGGGTTGGTGACGCCGCGGATCTTGGCTGTTACCCGGTGCATGCCGCGGGGTAGACGGGGACTGATGCCAGTGCAGGTGCAGGGAACACTTCTGGCGGGCCGCTACCGCGTGCTGAGGCCGCTGGGCTCCGGCGGCATGGCCTCGGTGCTGCTGTGCACCGACGAGCGGCTCGACCGCCGGGTGGCGGTCAAGCGGCTGCATTCCGACCAGCCCAGGGAGGTCGAGCGCCGTTTCGCGCGCGAGGCGAAGCTCGGCGCTTCGCTCAATCACCCCAACCTCGTCGCGGTCTACGACACCGCCACCGACGACGAGGGGGTCTTGATCGTCATGGAGTACGTGGAGGGACAACCGCTGTCGGGCGCGCTCCGGCACGGCCCGCTCGAGCCCGAGGCGTTCGGCCGCATGGCCGTCCAGCTGGGCGATGCGCTCGACCATGCCCACGCCCAGGGCGTCGTCCACCGCGACGTGAAGCCGGCCAACGTGCTGCTCCGCAGCGACGGCGTGACCAAGCTCGTGGACCTCGGGATCGCCATTGCCGCCGACCACACGCGCATCACCCGCAGCGGGGTCGTCCTCGGCACCGCGGCCTACATGGCGCCCGAGCAGCTGGACGGGCGGCCGGCCGAGTCTCCCGCCGACGTCTACGCGTACTCCTGCGTCTGCTTCGAGGCCCTCAGCGGCCGCCGGGCCCGCACGGGCCGGACCGCGCTCGAGATCGCCCACCGGATTGCCACCGAGCCGCCGCCGGACCTGCGCGACGCGCTCCCGGGAGCCTCGCCGTTGGCCGCCGCGCTGCTGGCCGAGGGCATGGCCCGGGACCCGGAGAAACGTCCGGCGTCTGCCGGCGAGCTCGGGCGGGCGCTGCGCCGCGAGCTCGAGGCGCGGCCGGCCGCGGTCGGCCCTCCGCCGCCGCCGCCCCGGACGGAAGCGCGCCCGCCCGTCGCCGCTCCGGCCCGCCGGCGTCGCCGGCCGGGGTTTTTCGCCGTGCTGCTGGGGCTGGCCACGCTCGCGCTCGCTGTGGCGGTCGTGGCCGGCGTGCTGACCGCAGGCGACGACGACGAGCCTCGGCGCGGCGCCGAGCCCTCCCAGCGCGACCGCAGCGCCGAGCGGGAGCGAGCTCGCGCGGACCGGACCGAGACGGCGCCCACCCCCGCCCCGCAGCCGGCGCCCGAGGCGCAGGAGCCGGAGCCGCAGCAACCCGAGGAGCAGGCGCCGCCCGAGGAGACCCCGGCGCCCGCCGAGGAGACGCCCGCCCCCGCCCAGAGCGACGGCGCGAGCCTCAACGACCGCGGCTTCGCGCTCATGAACCAGGGCCGCTACGACGAGGCCATCCCGCTTCTGGAGCGTGCGGTTGCCTCCTATCCGCCCGGCACCTCCGATCTCGGCTACGCCTACGCGCTGTTCAACCTCGGACACGCGCTGCGACTGGCCGGACGGCCGGCCGAGGCGGTGCCGATCCTGGAGCGCCGGCTGGAGATCCCCAACCAGAGGGGGGTCGTGAAGCGCGAGCTGGAGCTGGCGCGGCGTGCGGCGGGCTAAGCGCCAAACCGGCCAGCTCGTCCACGATGCCGGGCCGATCGCCGAAGGGGAGCGCCAGCAACGTCGTGGCCCCGGCCTCCTCGTACCAGGCGACGCGCTCGCCGAGCTCCCCGGGACGGCAGCAGATCGCCGAGCGGTCGATCAGGTCGTCGCTGAGCGCCGCGGCGGCACCGGGGCGGTCGCCCGCTCCGAAGAGCTCCTGCACGCGCCGGGCCGACGCGCCGTGCCCGAAGCGCTCCGCCGTCTCGACGTAGAAGTTCTTGCTCTGCGCGCCCATCCCGCCCAAGTAGAGGGCGAGCCAGGGCCGGGCGAGGTCGCGGGCGCGCCCGGGGTCATCGTCCACGCACACCATCACCACGGGCGCGATGTCCGCTCCCCGCTCCTTGAACGGGCCGAGCTGGTCGGGGTCGAACATGAAGGGAAGCCAGCCGTCGGCGATCCGGGCGGCCTGCTCCACCGCCTTCGGGCCGATCGCGCCCAGGTACACCGGGATGCGCTCCTGGACGGGCTTCACCAAGAGCTTGAGCGGCTTGCCCAGCCCCTCCGGATCGACCGGCAGCCGGACCTCCTCGCCCTCGTACTCCAAGGGCCCCTCGCGGGCGAGCGCCTGCCGAACCACCTCGACGTACTCTCGCGTGCGCGCGAGCGGCCGGGCGAAGGGCACGCCGTGCCAGCCCTCGGACACCTGCGGTCCGGACACGCCCAGGCCGAGTCGGAAGCGCCCGCCCGACAGCACGTCCAGGGTGGCCGCGGTCATGGCGGTCATCGCCGGCGTGCGGCCCGGGATCTGCATCAGCCCGGACCCCAGCCCGATGCGCTCGGTCACCGCGCTCAGATGGCCGAGCACCGAGACCGCGTCCTGGCCCCAGGCCTCCGCCACCCACACGGAGTCGAGGCCGGCGGCGTCGGCCCGGCGGGCCAGGTCCGCCTGCTCCTCGGGCGAGAACCAGGGCCAGTAGGCGAGATAGAGGCCGATGCGCACGTCGGGAGAGTACGCCTGGCGCGGTGCCGCCGGCGGGGCGCTGCGAAGATGCCGCGATGCGCGCGCTCCTGGCACGACCGTCGGCACCGCACGGCCTGGAACTGGGCGAGATCGAGGACCCCGCCCCCGGGGCGGATGAGGCGCTGGTCGAGGTCCGCGCCGTCTCCCTGAACCGGGGCGAGGCCCGCCAGCTCCCTCGTCGTCAAGAGGGCACCGTCCACGGCTGGGACGTTGCCGGCGTGGTCCGCCATGCGGCCGCCGACGGAACCGGGCCGGTCGAGGGAGCGCGGGTGGTGGGCCTGGTGGACGAGGGCGCCTGGGCAGAGCTCGCCGCGGTGCCCACGGGCCGGCTCGCCGAGCTCCCCGAGGAGGTCTCGTTCGAGGATGCCGCGACCCTGCCCGTGGCCGGCCTGACCGCCGTGCGGGCGCTGGCCGTGGCCGGCCCGTTGCTGGGCCGCAGCGTGGTCGTGACCGGCGCCGGGGGCGGGGTCGGCCGTTTCGCCGTCCAGCTCGCCCACCGGGGCGGCGCCCGGGTGACGGCCGTGGCGAGCAGCCCGGACCGGCAGGAGGGCTTGCGCGACCTGGGCGCCGACGACGTGGTGAGCCAGCTGACCCCCGAGGGCGAGCACATCGACGTGATCCTCGAGTCGGTGGGGGGCCCGAGTCTCGCCGCCGCGCTGCAACGGGTGGCGCGCTGGGGCATCGTCGTCGCCTTCGGCAACTCGTCCGGCGAGCCGACCACGTTCGACGCCAGCTCCTTCTACCCGCGCTCCGGCGCGCGCCTCTACGGACTGCGCGTGTTCAACGAGCTCGACCGGCACGGATCGGCGGTGCGCGACCTGCGCTTCCTCGCCGAGGAGGTGGGCGCCGGCCGCCTCGACCCCCAGGTCTCCCTCACGAGCAGCTGGCGCGAGGCGGGCGCGGCGCTGGACGCGCTCATCCAGCGCCGCGTGCGGGGCAAGGCCGTGCTGGTGATCGATTAGCCAGCCAGCGAAGCCGCGAGCTCCTCCAGGAGGTCCATCTGCTCCTGCATGCCGCCCTCCATCCCGGAGTCGATGATCGCGTCGCGGACGTCCCTGCTCGAGTACTCCGCGAGGAGCGTGAGGGTGGTGCGCCCGTTCTCCTCGGTGAACCTCACGGTGTTCATGCCCACCTCCCCCTCGGCCGACGGGTGCTCGTAGACCTCGGTGTGGACGATGCGCTCGTTCGGGACGATCTCGCGGTACTCGCCATGGAAGGCGACCTCGAAGTCGCCCTCGCCGGTCACCAACACGTAGCGCCACATGCCGCCGACCCGCAGGTCGATGTCGGCGATCTTCATCTGGCCCCGCTGGCCGCTCCACCAGCGCATGACCAGCTCGGGGGTGGTCCAGGCCTTGTAGACCAGGTGCTTGGGCGCTTCGAACTCGCGCGTGATGAGGATCTGCTCGTCGGTGGGGAGCGTCACCCGCGCCGTTCCGCTACTTGTCGCTGCCATCTCGGTCCTCCTTTTGCTTGAGGTCTTCCAACACCACGTCCAGCTGCTCGAACCGCTCGGACCACGAGCTCTCATAGTTCTTGACCCAGTCATGGATCGGCTTGAGCGCCCGGCCGTTCAGCCGGTACAGCCGCCGGCGTCCTTCGTCACGCACCTCGACCGCCTCCACTTCGCGGAGCACCCGCAGGTGCTTCGACACCTGGGGCTGAGCCAGCCCGAGCTCACGCACGAGGTCGTTGACGGGCCGCTCCCCGCCGGCGAGAACGTCGAGAATCTGCCGCCGCCGGGGCTCGGCCACCGCGTTGAACGCGTCCGCCGTGGTCGCTGCTCGTGCCATTTGGAAATCATATACCTATATAGGAATATGTCAAGCTGCGGCGACTTTCATCGGCGCGCTCAGGCGGTTGCCGCCGCGGCCTCCGGCCCGGCCAGGAGCGCGACCTGCAGCCGCAGCAGGATCGGCTCGAGCTCGGTGAGGCCTTCGGCGCCTGCCTCGCGGATGCGGCGCACCACCACGTCGTCCACGGCCGCAACGACCGCGTGGAAGATCTCTGCCGGAAGCACGGGGGTGGCCGGGAGGTCGCGCCGGGCTTCGTCCTGCAGCTCGCGGATGCGCTCGGCGTAGCGGTCGCGGAGCCGCTCGCGGCACTCCGCCGCCCGCGGTCCGGCCGCCGCCACCTCGATCAGGAAGACACGGGCCAGGGCCGGGTCGCCGGAGAGCCAGCGCAGGTAGGCGCGAATGCCGGCGCGCGTGCGGTCGAGCCAGTCGGCCGGCTCGCTCTGAGCGGCGCGCACCCGCTCGAACAGCTCCAGTCCCGCGGCCTCGTAGGCGGCGATGAAGCAGTCCTCCTTGTCGCGGAAGTGCTCGTAGAAGGTCATCTTGGAGACGCCGGCGCCGCGGACGATCTCGTCGATCGTCGCGCCCGCGTAGCCCTTGTCGGCCACCGCGCGGCCGACGGCCTCCAGGAGACGTGTGCGCTGGGAGGCCGCGACCAGTTCGGGGTCGAGGCCGTGGCTGCCGCGCGGCAGACGGCGAGGGATGTCCTGAGGCTCCGCGGCCATTGTGTACCGGCTGGTACATTACCTGCCCATGGACCTGACTCTCTCGCCGTCGGAACAGGAGTTTCGCGACGACCTGCGCTCGTGGCTCGCCGACAACCATCCCGGCGAGGAGCCGTCCGGCGAGGACGCTGCCTTCGATCACCGCCGTACCTGGCAGCGCACCCTGTTCGACGCCGGCTACGCGGGCTTCTCCTGGCCCACCGAGTACGGCGGTCGCGGCGCGACGATGGTCGAGCAGGCCATCTTCGGGGAGGAGATGGCGCGCGCCAAGGCGCCCTCGCCGGCCAACGTGCTCGGCACGGTGATGGGCGGGCCTGTGGTGATCCACCACGGCAGCGACGAGCAGAAGGAGCGCTGGCTGCGGCCGATCCTCACCGGCGACGAGATCTGGTGCCAGGGCTTCTCCGAGCCCGAGTCGGGCTCGGACCTCGCTTCGCTCAAGACGAAGGCGGTCAAGACGGGCGACGAATGGCTGGTCAGCGGTCAGAAGGTCTGGACCACGTTCGCCCACAAGTCGAAGTGGTGCATGCTCGTCGCGCGCACCGACCAGGACGCCCCCAAGCACCAGGGCCTGACCTACTTCATCATGGACATGGAGCAGGAGGCCGTGCAGGTGCGGCCGCTGCACCAGATCACGCGCCAGCCGGAGTTCAACGAGCTGTTCATGGAGGAAGCGCGGATCCCCGACGAGAACGTGGTCGGCGGGGTCGGGAACGGCTGGGCCGTGGCCATCACCACGCTGATGAACGAGCGGGCCGGATTGGGCGCGGCGTCCGCGGCCGGCGTGCGGATCGCGCTCGACGAGCTGCGTGAGCTGGCCAAGGAGCGCGGGGTGGCGGACGACCCGCTTGTCCGCCAGCGGATCGGACAGCTCACGATCGAGGTGGAGTTGCTGCGGCTCAACGCCTGGCGCGGCCTCACCCAGATCATGAAGAAGGGCGTGCCGGGACCCGAGGGCTCGCTGCCCAAGTGGCAGTGGTCGGACATCAACCAGGCGCTCACCGAGCTGGCCATCGACATCCTGGGCGAGGACGGAGCCGCCTGGGACTCGCCCTGGGCCTACCGCTTCCTGCGGTCCCGCGCGAACTCGATCGAGGGCGGCACGACCGAGATCCTCAAGAACATCGTGGCCGAGCGCGTGCTGGGCCTTCCGAAGCTGCGGTAGCCATCTAAGGGGCCTGTGTGAACTTCGACTTCAGCGACGACCAGCACGCGATCAAGCGGACCGCGCGCGAGTTCCTCGCCGATCGCTTCAGCTCCGAGCGGGTGCGCGAGCTGGCCGAGGCGAACGAGTACGACGACGAGGCTTGGCGCGAGATGTGCGAGCTGGGCTGGGCCGGGATCTTCATCGACGAGGAGCACGGCGGCCAGGGGCTCGGAGTGGTCGAGCTGGTGATCCTGATGGAGGAGCTGGGCTACGCCCTCGCGCCCGTGCCGTTCCTCTCCAACGCCGCGGCCGGCCTCGTGCTGCAGCACGAGGGAACCGACGAGCAGAAGGCCCGCTGGCTGCCGGGCCTCGCGAGCGGCGAGACCCGCGGGACCGTCGCGTGGCTGGAGGACGACGAGGCGCGCCTGGTGCCCGACGCAGCGGAAGCCGACGTGATCGTGCTGCACGGCCCCGGGGGCGGAAGGGTCGTCGAGGCGTCCCACGCCGAGGTCGAGCCGCTGGAGGCAATGGACTCCACCCGCCGTTTCGCCCGGGTGCGCGCCGCAGGCGGCGAGGCGCTGGCCGGCAGCGGCGGCTCCGGGCCGTACCGGATTGCCACTGCGCTGTCCGCCGAGCTGACCGGCGTGGCCCAGCGTGCGATGGAGATGGCGGTGGAGTACGCCCGCGACCGCAAGCAGTTCGGCCGGGCGATCGGCTCCTACCAGGCGATCTCCCACCGCTGCGCCCAGATGCTGCTCGAGGTGGAGGGCGCGCGCTCGGCCAGCTACTACGCGGGCTGGTGCGCCGATTCCGAGCCGGAGACGCTGCCGCTCGCGGCCTCGATGGCCAAGGCCTACGCCTCGGACGCGGGCTGGAGGGTGAGTGCCGCGGCGCTGCAGGTGCACGGCGGGATCGGCTTCACCTGGGAGCACGACCTGCATTTCTTCCTCAAGCGGGCCAAGGTGGACGGACTGCTCTACGGAGCGGCGTCCGACTACCGCGAGAACGTGGCCGCGCTCTCCGGGCTCGAGGCCCCCGAGCCCGTCCCCGCGCCCGCCTGAGTGGAGCTCAGTCGCTGACGCGCCGGCCGCCGGTGAGGGCCGAGAGCGGCGTCAGCACCCCGTAGCGGTCCGGCTCGGGCACCTGCTCCGTGCGAGCGGGCTCGCGCGGCTCCTTGGCGACCACGTGCTCGACCTGGACGCCGGTGAGCTTCTCCACCCGGTGCGGCAGGTCGGCAGCGAGCCAGCGCGAGACGCCGGTGGGAAGCGTGGAGATCACGATCTCGTCGAACTGGCGCGGGTCCCAGACCTCGTGCAGGGCCACCACGGGATCGGGGTCGCCGATCATGCTCTCGACCTCCAGGCCTTCGGCCTCCATCCGGGAGACGGCGGCGTCGATGCCCTTCTGGGCCGCCTCGCGCCCGGCACTGCCGCCCCCGGTGGCCGGCACGAGCAGCGTGAAGCCGCACTGTCCCCGCTCCGCCCGGCGCACGAGCGCGGCGAGCAGCTCGTCCGATGCGGCGGTGACGTTGGCCAGCACCAGCACGCTGTACTTCCAAGCCATCGGACCTCCGTTGCTCGTCGCGATCGTCACGAGCATATCGCGCGCCCCTGACCGGTCCGCCATCAGCCCGGAACGGCCTGGGCCGCCCGCTCGGCGGGCGGCCCCAGGGCCCTTCGGCACTGACGTTTCCGGACTTAGCCCTTGAGCTTGATCCGGTTCGTCGTCCGCCAGCCGTTGCCCTTCGAGTCCTTGGCGTCGATGCGCAGCTGGACCTTCAGGCTCGAGCCCGAAGCCTTGGCCAGCAGCTTGCGGCCACGCTTCTTGAGCTTGATCCGAACGGTCTTGGTCTTGCCGCGCTTCATCGCGAACGACTTGCCGCCGAGCGACTTGCCGCCCTTGCGCAGGACCGCGAGGCCCTTGCAGCGGGCGGTGCCCACGCACTTCAGGCTGAGCTCCGCGACGTTGCCGTTCACGCTGACCGACTTGGTCAGGGCCTTGACCCGCAGCAGGCCGCCGAGCACGATCTCGCATCCGCGGACGCGGTCGCGCCGGTCGACGAAGGCCACGTCGAAGCCGCCGTTGCACTTCACGGCGTCGGAGGCCTTGTCGCGGGACCTGATCAGGTCGTTGCCCTTACCGCCGGAGAGCACGTCCTTGCCGTCGGTGCCCTTGATCCGGTCGTTGTCGTCACCGCCGTTGAAGGTGCTGTCGATGAGCTCGGCCAGCCCCTTCTTGCCCTTGATGGTGTCGTTACCGCCGTTGGCGTTAACAACCAGGTTCTCGGTCGTGCCGATGTCCAGGTTGAACGGGCCGGGCGGGTCGGGGCCGGTGCGGTCGAACTGCACCCGGCCGGGAGTGGCCGACGGCTTCACCCTGAAGTCCTCGTCCACGTTGCCGCCGTTGACCTCGGTGGTGTCGTTGCCGGCCTCACCGTTCATGGTGTCGTCGTCGTCACCCGGGTTCCAGACCTGGGTGTCGTCGCCGTCGCCGCCGTTCATCACGTCACGCGTGCCGGCCGGGTTCTGACCCGCCGTCAGGCGGTCGTTGCCGGCATCGCCCTTGAGGGCATCGGCTCCGTCGGCGCCGTTCAGCGTGTCGTTGCCGTTGCCCCCGTCCACGTCGAGCGACAGGAACTCGATGCCCCGGGTGGCGCCCGCGGCGTTGAGCTTGTCGTCGCCGTCGGCGGCGTTCAGGTCGAGGCGTCTCGGAGGTGCCGATGTCGATCGTGAACCCGCCGACCGGGGTCGTGTTCAGGCGCTCGAAGAACGCCCGCCCCGGCGTGGCCGACGGGGCCGATCGTGAACTCCTCGCCGAACGCGGCACCGTTGACCTGAACGGTGTCGTTGCCGGCGCCGCCCTCGTTGACGTCGTTGTCGTCGCCGCCGTTCCAGATCATGGTGTCGTCGCCGGCGTCGCCGTTCACGACGTCGAGGGTGTTCAGCGGGTTGTCGTCGGCGTTGATGGTGTCGTTGCCGTCGCCGCCGCCGATCTTGTCGGCGCCGTCGCCGCCGTCGATGTCGTCGTTGTTCGGCCCGCCGTCGACGTCCAGCTTGAAGCCGAGGGCGTCAGCCGTTCTCCGCATCGAACTTGTCATCCCCGCCGCCCGCATTCATGTCGAGCTTCTCGGAGGTTCCGATGTCGAGGTTGAACGGGCCGGGAGGGTGGGGCCGAGGCGGTCGAACAGCACCCGGCCGGCCGTCGGTGAGGGCTTCACCGTGAACTCCTCGCCCCCGCCGCCGCCGTTCACCTCGATGGTGTCCGTGCCGGCCTGGCCGTCCATCTTGTCGCTGTCGTCGCCCGGGTTCCACGTGAGCGTGTCGTCGCCGTTGCCGCCCTCGAACACGTCGCGGGAGCCGGCGAGCTTGTTCTGGTCACCGCTGATGTCGTCGTCGCCGTCGCCGCCGCGCATCGTGTCGACGTGCTCGCTGCCGAGAATGTCGTCGTCGCCGGAGTTGCCGTTGATGACGACCGACGTGACGTTCGGGTAGTCGGTGTTCACGGCCGGGTTCGGGTCCGCGTCTTCCACGCCGGACAGGTTGATCAGGTTGTCGCCGGGGCCGCCGTTGACGACGATCGAGGTGATCGATTCACAGGTCGCCACCGCGCCCGGCGGGGGCCCGGGATTGTTGCCATTGACCTTCACCTGGTTGTTCACGCAGGTGATCGCGATGCTGTCGCCGGCATCGCTGTTGACCGTCAGGACGCCGCCGGCGACCGACGAATTCACCGCCGCGCTGGCCGCGCCCGGAAATGCCAGCAGCGCCGCGACTGCGGCGCCCGCTAGAACTCCGACGGGCGTCCTACGCTTTCGAGTTGCTCGTGCCACTTCCACTCCTTGGTCGGACTTGGTCTCCGATCCCGAGGACGGGGTGGCGCGCCCGTTTATTCCAGACGACCGCCGATGAACTGGGTGATCCCGCCCACCCTTTGGCGGATCTCCCCAAACCCTCGTTGCCTGAGCGCGTCGACGAGCTCCTCGCGCTCGAACACCCGCGCGCCACTGGTGCCGGAGAGCACCCGCTCGGCCAGGCGGGCGGCCGCCGACCGGTAGCCGGCCGTGGTGAAGAGGGCGATCCGGCCGCCCGTGGTGAGCACGGCAGTCATCCGGTCGAGCGCGAGCTCGGGGTCGGCGAACAGGTGCAGAGCGGCGAAGCAGCAGACCGCGTCGAAGCTCTGATCGCGGAAGGGAAGGTTCTGGGCGTCGCCCTGTACGAAGGCGACCTGATCGAGCCCGGCCCGGGCGCTCTCCTGCACGGCACGCTCCAGCATCGTGGGCGAGACGTCGATCCCGACCACGAGCCCCTCCGGGCCGACGGGGCCGGCGAAGTCACGGCTGAAGCCGCCGGTTCCGCAGGCCACGTCGAGCACGCCGTCGCCCGGACAGAGCGAGAGCAGGAGCCGGGCGATGCGGTGCTCGTCGGCCGTGCCGGGGCCGAAGGCACCCTTGAACACCCGCCCCAGCGCCGGGCGCCACCAGCGCTCGTACACCCGAGGCACGATGCCGGTGAGCATCAGGTCCTGTATCGGACCGGTCGAGGTCGGCTCGTCGACGCCGCTCAGCAGGTCGACGTAGCCGGCGCCCGTGCGCACGCCGCGTTCCCGCGCCTCGTCGAGAAGCAGCGGCAGCGCCCGCTCGAGCGCGGGGAGCGGCGAGACCTCACTCCGGTCCGCGATAGCTGGGCAGCCCGTGCTCGTGCTCCTGGATGGGGCCGCGCCGCTCCGATCCGAGCGCGATCGCGTCGAGCCGGGAGATCTCTCGCTCACCCTCCACGCGCGCGGGGTGGTCCGCGGGCAGACCGCTGATGAGCGTGGCGATCCGGTTGCGGAGCTGCAGCGCGAAATGCGGGGTGGACGCGCCCATGAGCTGCCGCACGTCCTCGACGGTGGGCTCGCGGCTCGCGCGATCCGGGCGTTCGTACTCGCTCATCGGGACGGGAACGCTACCGCGCTCAGCCCTCGCCCTCGTTCACCGGGACCAGCTCGGTGATCCGGTCGATCGTCGCCTGCTGGCCCACGGAGATCGCGTCGTCGTCGCCGATGATCCAGACCCGGTTGTAGACCGCGTCGCCGGGGTCGTCCTCGTAGCCCGGCTGCACGCTGAGGAAGTAGCGCTCGAGCGGCTGCGGCAGCTCCTCCGCCGTGTCCGAGAGAAGCAGCGGCGCGAACACGCCGTTCGTGCCCAGCGCCGCGGCGGCCGCCGCGTCCAACGGCCGGGAGCTGCTGGCCACGCTGAAGTTGTAGCCGGGCACCACGACCCCCCAGCCGAAGTCGTCGCGCTGATAGCGGGCGAACGCGATGGCGTTCTCCACCGGGGTGGCTCCCTCGATCCGATTCACCGAGCGCGCGAGCCGGCCCTTTCTGAGCTCCTGGGCCACCTGCTTCGAGATCACCTTCTCGGGGCCGAGCAGGTAGACGTCAGGGCTTTCGTGGCTCGCCAGCGCCTTGCGAATGGGAGGGGGAATGGAGTCCTTGGGCACCGGAAGCGCAGCGTCGCCCGAGCGCGCCGCCCAGGCCGCGGCGGGCATCGCCCACTCGGCGCTGTCGGCCGAGTAGAGCACTACGTCAGGTGACGGCGCGCCGCGGGCGGCGGACATGAAGCGGTCGATGGCCGCGGCCCGCTCGAAGGCGTCCTCCCCCTCCACGACCGCGGTCCGCAGCCCCTCGGGCCGGGCGACCTCGCTGCCCACGCGGATCACCTGGGCGTCCTTGGCGAGGTCCGAGCCGGTGGGCTCGAGCCGTCCCAGCACCTCCTCGGTGACCGCGGGCAGGCTGTCGCCGTCGGAGAGCAACACCGGGGCCGAGATCGGGGCTCCGGCCAGCACCGAGGCCGCGATCCCGCTGACCCAGTCGTCCTTCTCGACCAGCGCCACCGCGCTCGGGCGGTCCTCGTCGCCGCTGGCCGGGAAGAGCGCTGCGGCCACCCCTGCTGCATCGGCGGCGGAGTCGCCGCCGCCCACCCGGATCGTGTTGCGGGTGGCCGTGGAGGGGAACCCGAGCTTCTCCGCCGCCTCCTCGTCCTCGGCCGTGGCGCCCACCTGGGGTGGCAGTGGAGGACCGTCCCCGTCCCCGTTGCCGTCGCCGCCGTCGTCGCTGGTGCAGCCGGCAACGCAGAGCACGAGCATGAGTAACAGGGCGGCGAGGCGGGCCACGGGCGCGGGGCACGATAGCTGGCGCCTGCGCGCCGAGGGCGCGCGCGAACGGCGCTCCCGGGGTATGATTGACTGGTCAGTCAAGGCGACTCGCCGCCCTCCCCGGCGGCTCGGCCGGGAGGCACCGAATCGTGGATTTCAGGCTCAGCGACGAACAACTCGAGTTCCAGGCGCACTGCCGCAGCTTTGCCCGCGAGGTCATCCGGCCCATAGCGCCGCGCTACGACCGCGAGGAGGGCGTGCCCTGGGAGGCCCTTCAGGCCGCACGCGAGTGGGGCATCCACGGCCTGGAGCACATTCAGCGCATTGGCACCGACGAGAGCGGCCTGATGAGCTGCATCTACGCCGAGGAGCTGCACTGGGGCTGCGCCGGGATCGCGCTGGCCATCTCCGGCGGCTCGCTCGCAGCGGCGGGCATCGCGAGCTCCGGCACCCCGGAGCAGATCGGGCGCTGGGTGCCGGAGTGCTTCGGCGTAGGCGACGAGATCAAGCTGGGCGCCTACGCGGTCACCGAGGCGGGCGCCGGTTCCGACGTCCGCTCGCTTCGCACCACGGCAAAGCAGGACGGGGACGAGTGGGTGCTGAACGGAACCAAGGTCTTCATCACCAATGGCGGCATCGCCGACGTCACGGTCGTGGTGGCGACGGTCGACCCCGAGCTCGGCCACCGCGGACAGGCGTCGTTCGTCGTGCCCAAGGGCACCCCGGGGCTGTCGATGGGCAAGAAGGAGTCCAAGCTCGGCATCCGCGCCTCCCAGACCTCCGAGGTGGTGCTCGAGGACTGCCGCCTGCCCATGGAGTACCTGCTGGGCGGCTACGACAAGCTGCAGAGGAAGCTGGAACGCGCGCGCTCGGGCCAGTCGACCGGCCGCTCGTCCGGCGCGCTCGCCACGTTCGAGATCACCCGCCCGCTGGTGGGCGCCTCCGCGCTGGGGATCGCTCAGGCGGCCTACGAGTGGACCCTCGAGTACCTCGAGGAGAAGTCCGAGGACGGCGTTCCCGTCCTCGAGCAGCAGCGGGTGCAGCAGGTGCTGGCCGACGTGGCGACCGAGATCGAGTCGGCGCGCCTGCTGGTCTGGCGTGCGTCCTGGATGGGTCGCAACGGCGTGCCCATGACCGGCGGCCAGGGCTCCATGTCGAAGCTGAAGGCCGGTGACGTGACGATGTGGGCCACCACCGCGCTGATGGACCTGGTCGGCCCCTACGCCCAGACCACCGACTGCCCGCTCGAGAAGTGGTTCCGGGACGCCAAGATCTACCAGATCTTCGAGGGCACGGCCCAGGTCCAGCGGCTCGTGATCTCGCGTATGCAGCGCACGGAGTACCAGCGCCGGCTGACCGAGGTACTCGAGCAGGCGCCGGGCAACCCGCCGGGCGATCCCGTGGGTCAAGAAGCCGCCTGAGCGGGCGTATCCTCGGGTGCGGTGATCGCGCCCTTCGCTCACGTCGGGAGCGGCGTCTTCGAGCCGCTGCAGCTGCTTCCCCCCGCGCTCGCGCTGGGCGCATACGTGGTCCGGGCCCGGACGCTGGCCCGTCAGGGCAGGCCCGTGCCGCCGCTTCGCATCGCGTCCTTCGGGGTGGGAATCGCGTTGATCCTCGCCGGGCTGGTCACGCCCGTCGCCCACCTCGGCGAGGAGCTGGTGCTGGCGCACATGGCTCAGCACCTGGTCATGGCCGACCTGGGTGCTCTCTTCCTTGTCCTCGGGCTCACCGGACCGCTCCTCCAGCCGCTGCTGGCCACCCGCCTGGCACACGCCCTGAGGGTGCTCGCGCACCCGGTCGTGGCCTTCGTGCTGTGGGCGGTGAACCTGTACGTCTGGCATCTGCCCGTCCTCTACGAGGCCTCGCTCAGCTCACCCGCCGTGCACGCTCTTCAGCACACCGCCTTCGTGTGCTTCGGGGCGACCATGTGGTTCGCCCTGCTCGGTCCGCTGCCGCAGCCGGAGTGGTTCGGCAACGGCGCGAAGCTGCTCTACATCGTGGGCGTGCGGCTCACCGGGGCGCTCCTGGCCAACGTATTCGTGTGGTCGGAGAGCACCTTCTATCCGGCCTACGGGCCCGGCCAGGCGGTATGGGACCTCAGCCCGCTCGAGGACCAGGGGATCGCCGGCACGATCATGATGCTGGAGGGCAGCATCGTGACGGTGGTGTTGCTGGGCTGGCTGTTCCTGAAGGCCGCTCGCGAGTCCGAGGAGCGCCAGGCGCTGGTGGAATACGCCAGCGCGCAGGGCCTGGAGCTGAGCGAGGCGCGGGCCGCGCGGGCGGTGGGAGCGGGCAGAGGCGAGGAGCTGCGCCGGCGCCTCGACCGGGCCGCCGGCTGACAGTGGCGGTCAGTACTCCCAGCCCGCGTACTCGGGGTTCTGCGCCTTCATGTCCTCGAACAGCAGCACCATCCGATCGAGGTACCAGAGCTTGCCGCCCTGGACGATCATGAGACCAGCCACCGTGGGGGTGGCCTTCAGCGCGGCCAGGCCGTACACGAGCGGAACCATGCCGACCGCCTGGTAGACGCTGGCCGCCGTAGGGATCGCCGACCGGAACTGATCCGGGAGCTCGGACCGGTCGCGCTCCACCCAGATCCGCTCGCCGAAGACGGCCTTGGAGGCCCAGTTCCTGGTCGATCCAGGCGGCTTGAAGAAGAGAGGGTTCACGACGAGCCATACCGAGGAGAGCGTGATCGGAACGAGGCAGCGCCTTCCGATCCATTTCCTGCTCCAGATCGAGCCTGCGAGCAGCGGAAGGACCGCGAAGCGGGTCCATACGCTGGCCGGGTTGGCGTGCCGCATCCAGTTCTCGCCCTTGAGGCCGAATGCTCCGGCGATCTTCCGGCCGAAGCCGGTCGCGCTCTGTTTCAGTTGCCATGGCCTTTCCTAGGGGACCGGCTGTCCGAACAGGGGGTCGAACGGCCGGCGATCGGAGCGACAGACGGTTCCACGGCGTGGAGTGGCGAGGCTTACGAGATAGCGGCCCAGCGCCCGTTCGACGCAGGCGCTGGGATCGGCACTGCTGAGGTGGCCGTAGCCGTCGTGGGTCAACAGCGCGGCGTTCCCGAGCCGCCGCTTGACGCGTCTGGCGTTGGCCAGCGGGGTGTTCGGGTCGAAGCGCGTCCCGATCAGGAGGATCGGATTTCGGGTGTCTGCGGTCCACGGCCCGGTGTAGCGCTCCGCGCTGCGCACAGGCCAGGACGCGCACGGGGCGCCGATCAGCCAGCCCATCACCGATCCGCCGATGCGGCTCACGGCCTCGAGCCGGCGAACGGCACGCGGCCATCCCGGGCGTTCCGACGGGCCGGGCTGTCGGCGCAGAACAGTGCCTGCCCCGGCTCCAACCGGCCGTGGAAATCCGCGCCGAAGCCGATGTTGGCGGTGGTCTCGAGTGCCGAGCCGTCACCGTCGGCCGCCGCGTCGAGCTGGCGCGCGAGCTCAGGCCATCCCCGCGGCTGTGCCAGGCCTTCGAGCTTGATCACGGTGAGCGCCTCGCCGTAGGTCAGCACGCCCGGTGGGCTCGCCGAGGGAGCGGGGAGCGGTCGGCGGCGCAGGCGCGCGAGCAGCCGGTTGACGCGTCTCGCCACCGGACCGTGGCCCGCCAGAGCACAGCGCGACGGCCCCGCCCTCTGGCACAGCGCGATGAACTTGTCGAAGAGGCGGTCGACGTCGATCAGGCTGCGGGCGAGCAGCGCGGCCGTTCCCGAGGTGTAGGACACCGGATCCTCGAGGCCGTCGAGGGCGACGGCCCGCACCCGGCGCGGAAACATGTTCACGTAGGTCTGGCCCAGGAACGTTCCGGTGGACTCACCGAGAAAGGTCAGCCGCCGGTCGCCCACGAGGCGCCGCAGGCGGTCGAGGTCGCGCACGGTGTCGGCCGTCGAGATGTGCGCGAGCAGCTTCCCGTTGCGGGCTCCGCAGCGGCGTGCGAGGGCGCGGGTCTTGACCACGTAGCGCCGCTCCCCGGCCCGCGTGCTCGGCACGGGCAGACCGTCCCAGAAACGTGTGCGCCCGGCCGGGTCTCCGAAGCAGCTCACCGGAGCGCTGGCGCCGGAGCCGCGGGGATCCCATCCCACGATGTCGAAGCGGCCTCCCGTCAGGGCGTCCAGGCTCTCGCCGCGTTGGGTCACCGCGGCCACGCCGGAGTCTCCGGGACCGCCCGGATTGACAAACAGGGAGCCGATCCTCTGGTCGGGGCGGCTGGCCGGGTGACGCGCCACCGCCAGCGAGATCTTGCGCCCGCCGCGGCGGCGCCAGTCCAACGGCACTTGCACGGTCGCACACTCGAGCCGGGGGCCACAGGCCGTCCAGCCGATCTGCGATGCCTCAGCCTCGGCCGGCGCCGCCTGCGTGCTGACGGGGGCCAGAAGCACGAGGATGATCCCGAACGCTAGGGCGTGCAGCATGGGCTTCGAAGGCATGCGGACTCCATCCGGTAGGTGTAAAACGCGCCCGCTCCCCTGAGGCGCGCTTGGCGAGGCGGCCGACGCTACCGTTCTGACCCCCGGCCGCGCAACCCGGCGCTTCTTGCACGGCTCGCGCGCGGTCCCGTAGGGTTGGCCCACCGATGGCGCGCACCGGCCAAGCGTCGAGCCAGCGGCCCCCCGCGCTTTGGCGCCGCGTGGTGGTCCGCCCCAAGCCGATGCCGACCGGCCTGCCGAAGTGGCTGGTCGGCGATTGGAATCGGGTCATCCGCGACCCGCTCGACCTGCTGCGCCTGGCGCCGCTGATCGGCGCGATCACGACGCTCGTCGTGGGTGACACCACCCACACCGGGGAGCTGTTCGGAGGCTTCCTGATCGTGCTGGCGCCCCGCGTGCTGAACGTGCAGCGCCCCTTCGATCTGATCTTCCAGCTCGGGATGAACCTCGCGATCTGGGGCAACGTCTTCGGACTGTTCGACCAGATCTACGGGTACGACAAGGTCGTCCACTTCATCCTGCCGTGCGGGTCGGCGATGATGCTCTACATCACGCTCTGCCATTTGCGGATCGTGCCCGACCTCTCCGAGGACGCCGGCCTGCACGACCGGGTGGCGATGGTGCTCATCACGCTCGCGTTCGGCCTGACCGTCGGCGGCATCTTCGAGATGTGGGAGTGGTTCTCCAACACCGTGTTCGGCACGGAGATGTTCGTCACCTACGGCGACTCGATCGGTGACCTGATCGATGACACGCTGGGTGCGCTGATGGGCGGCGTAATCCTCCTCTTCTGGACCGGGCGGGGCTGGGGCACCTGGCGCACTCCGGGCGCAGCCCTCCAGGGCAAGGAGCCGATGCCGACCGCGCCCCCGGACCGCGACAGCGACCTCCTCATCCGTTTTGGAAACCGCCTCGCTCAGCTGCGGCCGCCGCGGGGACACGAGTCTGAGCAGGGGCGCCCCTACCCGGCGCTGCCGCGATGGCTGGTCGGCGACTGGGGGCCGATCCTCCGGGACCCCGTCGACCTGATCCGGCTGAGCCTGCTGGCGGGTGCGCTGGTGGCCGTGGTGCAGGCCGATTGGGAACACGCGGCGCGCTTCTTCGTCGGCTTCGGGCTCTCGGCGCTCGTGCGGCTCGCCGAGGCGCCGCGGCCCTTCGACGCAGCGTTCGCGCTCGGCATGGCGTTTCAGGCCTGGGGCGCCTTCACCGGCGCATACGACTCGATCGCCGGCTACGAGGTGACCGCCCGGATCGTCGCCTCGCTGTCGATCGCCGCCATGCTCTACCTGCTGCTCGTCCGCATCCGCGCCGTGCCGGACCTCTCCGGCAAGACGGACATCCACGAGCGGACGGGAATCCTGCTGACGGCAACCAGCTTGGGCTTCGGCGTGGGGATGCTGTACGAGATCGGCGCGTGGGCCTCCAACGGCCTGTTCGACGCGCGCCACTTCACATTCGGTGAGCTGATTGCGCACATGGCGATCGTCTTCGGGGCATCGGCGTCGGGGGCGGCCCTGCTCGTGTTCTGGGATCGGGCGGGGTGGAGGACGCGCCGGGTACCCGCGTCGATGCTTGTCAGACAGCCCCGCTGAGCGGGAGCTCGGCCGCCGGCCGCACGTAGACAGGGTTGCTCACCAGCCACAGCCGCTCGCGCTCGTCGCCGGGTAGCCGCGCCTCGAGCCGGTAGCACCCGTTCTCCTCGATGACATGCTCCACCCGCTCGCCCTCGGCCTCGTGCACTCGCACGCCGTCGCGCAGCAGCCTTACGCGGGCGCGCCGCGGCATCAACGCCCTCAAGGTCCACCGCCCGGGGTCTACGCGGGCCCCCATCGGCGCCGCGCCGGCGTCGGCCTCCGCCCAGAAGCGAAAGCCGCTCCCCGGCGCCAGCGCCTCGAACGACAGGTAGCAGCGGCCCTCGCCGACGGCCGCGTACACGGCCGCGCGGTCGGTGTGAACGTCGCCGGTCGGCGCCGAGGGCAGCAACACGTGGGTCTGAAGGATCGCGAAGTAGCGCGAGTTGGGCATCGGCGAGCGGACACGGCCGCGGAGGCGGATGCCGTGCTGGTGAGCGTCGAGGCCACCGATGGCCGGAACACGACGGCGCAGGCAGAGCCGGTCCCAGATCTCGAGATGGCGCGCCGGGGGACCGGTGAGGGTGCGCATTGGATCGCGCAGAAAGGCGGCCGCCTCCCACGGTGTGCGCCAGGCCTCGGCGGAGTCGCTCGTCAGGCTCCACAGCTCGATGCCGCCGCACACCGCGTCGTCGAGCAGGTTCCAAGCGTGAGGCGGCGCGATCAGCGTCGACATGCGCGAGCCCTCGGAGAAGGGATGTGCGGCGAAGGCCACACCGCCGGCCTCCAGCACGGCGGTGCAGATTTCCCGTTCAGTGCGTCCCGCGTGGGGGATCTCCTCGTCGAGGCCGAACACGAGCAGGTGCCCCGCCTTCGGCGATACCTCGTGCCCGACGAGCACGAGCACGCTCCCGCGCCAGCCCTCCTCGCCGCGGCGACGAGCCTCGAGCGTGTCGTGATCGGTGAGCAGCAAGCAGTCCGCGCCCGCGACCTCCGCCGCGTTTACCAGCTCGGCCACGGTGGCGGTGCCGTCGGAATAGGTGGAGTGCACGTGCGCGACGCACGCGAGGCCGTGAAGCCCGAGCGGGTCGTATGTCTCGGTGACGCTCAGGGGGTCGCCGGCAGCGCTGCGCCGGCGCGCCGGCGGCGCGCGACCACCATGCCCGCCACACCGATCACGGCAAGGAGTGTCGCCCCCGCGGCGGCCGGCCACAGGGCGCCCTCGGCCGCCGCGCCACCGAGGGCGGTGTAGGCGAGCACACGTGGCGCGCCCCCGATCACGCTCCCTGCGACGAAGTGGCGCAGCCGGATGTGGGTGAGACCGGCGGCGTAGTTCACGATCGTCGCGGGTGATCCCGGCGCGAGGCGGGCGAGGGCGATGGTGAGCAGCGGCCGCTGCTCGACCCGCTGCCGCAGCCGCGTGAGCCGCGGACCCGCCAGCGCCTCGGCCGGCCCGCGGCCGAGCCGGCGGGCGACGAGGAACGCCGCGATTCCTCCCAGCGTGGCGCCCAGGAGCGCGACCGGCATGCCCGCCGCTCCACCGAGGAGCACGCCGGTGGCTGCAGCCAGCAGCGTGCCGGACACGAGCGCCGGCGTGAGGGCCGTCCAGGCCACGATCGCGCCGGCCGCGAGCAGCGGTACGGGCAGGGCCGCGAGCCGCGTCACCGCCGCCGGATCGTGGGGCAGGAACGCGACGGCGGCCCCGAATCCCGCGGCGATGGCCAGCGCGAGCAGCAGCAGGCGCCGGCGGGCGGTTCGGCGGAGGTTCGGACCGTGCACGCCGAGGACACTAGCGGGACGGATTCGACGCCCCGAGCCGGCCGGCAGCCCTTGCGGGGGACGCCCCGCCCCCGTAGGGTCGCGGCGAGATCCAGGCCGCTCTCGGTTGAGGAGGTGACGTGGACTGCTCAAGACGAACGCCGCTTGTGTGTGAGGGTGGTCATGCGGGCGAGTGCCACGCCAAGCAGCGACCCGACGGCGACGTCGCCGGGAAAGTGGACGCCTGTGTGCACGCGCGAGTAGGCCACGACGGCGGCGAGCGCACGCAGAGGCACGCCGATCTGCGGCAGGGTCGCGGCCACTCCCGTAGCGAACGCGAAGGCGGATGCCGCGTGTCCGGACGGGAACGAGCGCGACTTCGGCATTCGCACATGGCGAGCGAGCGTTGTCCCTCGAACGGGCCGTCGCCGTCTACCGAGCGGCTTCAGCGCCGCGTTCACGAATACCGACGTGACGGCGATCGAAGCGAGGCCGTCAGCCGGGGCGCGACGGCCCTGGCGGCCGCCACCCACGGCAAGAAGGCCGGCGACGGCGAGCCAGAGCCGGGAGTAGTTGGCTGCACCGGACACCCGGTGCATTGCGCGATCGAGTGCGGGCCTGTCGATGCGCGCGACAGCGGCGTACAGGGCCGTGTCGACGCGGTTGGCATAGCCCAGCCATTGGCGTGCGTTCACAGGCGGCAGATCGTATGACGCGCAGGCGTCTCCTTGCCGTCGCCGCCCTCCTGCTCATGCCCCTGGCGGTCTTGTCGGCGGTCGGCTACGCGGCGGATGACCCGCAACAGGCGTTCGGCCTCGTCCTCACGCTGTCGGTCGCGGTGATCGTGGCCTGCTTTGGCCTCGTGCGCCGCGGGGTGGTGCGGGTCATCGCCCTCGTGCTCGCTGGGATGCTGGCTCTGGGGGCGGTGGAGCAGCTTCTCGACGCCCGGGTCCTGGACCGCGTGACCATCGTCGGGATGCTGTGGCTCGCCGTCTCCGCAGCCGCCGCGGCGTTTCTGGTCCACGTGCCCCTGCCGAAGGCCGCACGACCACGCCGGCCCGTGCTGTTCCTGAACCCGCGCTCGGGAGGCGGCAAGGCCGAACGCTTCCAGCTCGCCGATGAGGCGCAAAAGCGCGGGATCGCCCCGGTCGAGCTGCGGCCGGAGGACGACCTCGCGACTTTGGTGAGAGCGGCGGTGGACGACGGGGTCGACGCACTCGCCATGGCCGGCGGCGACGGATCGCAGGCCGTCGTGGCGGCTATTGCAGCCGAGCGCGGGTTGCCGTACGCGTGCATTCCCGCCGGCACCCGCAACCACTTCGCGCTCGACCTCGGTGTCGACCGCAAGGACGTGGTCGGAGCGCTCGATGCTTTCGTGGACGGGGGCGAGCGCGTGGTGGACCTGGCCGAGGTGAACGGCCGAGTGTTCGTGAACAACGTCTCGCTCGGGCTCTACGCGGCAGCCGTGCAGCGGGACGGCTATCGAGCGGCGAAGATACGCACGCTTCTCGACACCATCCCGGACGTCATGGGCCCCGCGGGCCGGTCCCCCGACCTCAGCTGGACCGGGCCGCACGGCACTTCGCACTCCTCGGGCACGGTGTTGCTGATCTCCAACAACACCTACCGGTTCGGCGGGCTCGGTTCCGGGACGCGTCCGCGGATAGACGACGGACTGCTCGGGATCGCCGTCGCGGAGTCTCGCCGCGACGACGGGCTCCGACGGCTGGTGCCCCGACGACCGTGGCGGGAATGGTCGGCTCGCGAATTCGAGGTTCAATCGGCAGCGCAGGTGCCGGCTGGGATCGACGGCGAGTCGACCGTCCTTGCCCCACCACTGCGCTTCCGATCCCTGCCCTCCTCCCTGCGCGTCCGCGTGGCGCCCGGCCACCCCGGTGCGTCGCCGTCAGCGAGCCGGCCCGCCAACCCCTGGCAGGGCTTTCGAATGCTTCTCTCCATCGCTGCCGGCCGTGCGGCCGCTCCGCCGGCGAGTCGAGAGCGAGCGTCCGACCGCCGTCGCCTGGGCGGCGGCCGTGAGGCTCGCAAAGGCGGCGATCGATAGGACCAGGGCGACGGCACGCTTCACTCGTGCTCCCTCCCGGCTGGCTCAGAGGATCTCAATTCGACATAAACGCGCCGGAAGCGTGCAAGTTGTTCGGTGAGCGCCGGTGCGAGGCTCGCCTCGCTGGCACCGTGACGGCGAAGGAGAACGATGCGGCCTGAGGCGCCGGGCTGGTGGACCGGGGATCGAATCGTCGCCGCGATCCAGGCCTGGGCGGAGCGTACTGGGCGGCCGCCGACGGCAGTCGAGTGGCGGCAACCACGAACGTCACGTTGGCGAAGCGCTGGACATGCGCCAGCGGCCCGCCCTCCGCCGCGCATTACGCCGACCGCCTTCGCGACGGTCCTGGTGCGTTACATCCTTAACCCCTCTTGAAGAGATCCTTCAGGTGACCCTTCCGCTTCCGAGCGGACCCCTTAGCCTGCCTGCCCTGCCCGCGTGCCTTGCGCCCTTCGTTTCCGGTGAGCGCTCCGCTCGCCTCCTTGAAACGCCCGAAGGCCTTGTCCAGCGTGCCGCCGCTCTTGTCCCGCGAGCTGCTCCTTGCCATGGAATATCCCCTCCCTGAAGTGCCACTTGTGCTCGACTGGCGTACCCGGCGCGGCGGGTTTCAATCGAACTGCGCCCATCCGCACTCGGAGGCGGTGCTGGTGCGTTTGCCGGTCGGGTCTCCGGGGATGAGCGGACACCAGGACGGGCATCGCGGAAGCCTCGTCCCCCTCTTCCGACATCCGCCTCGGGCCACCTTCGTGGGTTCCCCCGGTCCGAGGCGGATAAGAGGGTCTCTGTCACGGCTGGGGCGGCGTTCCCCTCTGCGTCGGATGGCCTGGCCCCTGGCGTACCTGTTGCCAGCTGCGACGTGCTTACAGGCAGCCTCTACACATGCGCCTAGGCGCCCCTGCCTTCGGCAGCAAGCGGCCCGCGCCCGCTCCTCCGCGAGTAGCGCGTCGGCGTTCGCTTTGATGTGCCGGTCAACCTCGCCGTGGCGTTCGCGGACAAGCTGGTCGCGGGCGCGTCTCTCGATCGCCCACTCGCGGTAGGCGGCTCGCTTGGCGTCGTCGAGCCGAGCGCGGGCTTCCTGAATCCGCGCGCCAGCCTGCTTGTCGCCGCGCGCCTCGGCGAGGCAGAGCCTCGCGAGGACGGGGCGCGCGACCGGCAAGCCTCTGTGGGGTAAGCCGGCCGGTGAAAGACATCCGCCGCGACAATGCCCTCAGGATCGGTCGGCGGCTCACGGAGGTCGACCAGCTCGAGCGCGGCGCCGTAACCGCTGATGGCGGCCTGAGCAGCGTCGCGATCGGCGCGGGCGCCGGCAACCACGAACTCAACCAGCTTGCCGTCGCTCTGCGCCGCGGTCCTCTCGAAGTCGACTCGTACGTCCAGCGGTTCAAGCTCGAGCACGTCTCGCGGCTCGCTGATCGCTTCCTCCTGGGATGGGGAAGGATGGACACTCAGGCCAGAGGCGGATCAGCGAGCGTTGGGACGACAGCCTTAACGCGACATACGCGTGGCACGGCTTGGCGCGCCTCCGGCAAGTGGTCGGCGTTTGCCTCCGTTTTCCCCGGGCACACGAACCGCCTACGCGTTTAGTCCAAGGAGGAGTGCCAGATGATTCTCAGGATCGACAGGCTGCAGACCGAGCTGCCGCCGCCGTCGAGCCCGGACCCCGCCGGGGCCTCCGTTGTCCAAGAGCTGCTGGGCGGGAAGTTCGGCGAGATGTCGACGTTCATGAACTACACCTTCCAGTCGTTCAACTTCCGCATGCGCCAGGGCGCACGCCCGTTCTACGACCTGGTCGCGAACATAGCGGCGGAGGAGTTTGGGCACATCGAGCTCGTCTCGACGACGATCAACACGATGCTTACCGGTGCGGGCGAGCCCGGTGGACTTCCCGATCCGGGGGACCTGCTGAACCCCCAGCAGCTGATCGCCGGAGGCGCGGGCGCCCTCGTCCAGGACTCGAACGGAAAGCCGTGGAACGGGGACTACGTAACCTCGACAGGCGACCTGGTCGAGGATCTGACCCACAACTTCTTCCTCGAGACCGGGGCGCGCAACAACAAGCTCAAGGTCTACGAGATGGTCGACCACCCCGCCGCCCGGGCGCTGACCGGTTACCTGCTGGTGCGCGGCGGCGTCCACCAGGTGGCCTACGCCCGTGCGGTGGAGAACCTGACCGGGGCCGACTTGAGCAAGCTCTTCCCGGCTCCCCGCATCCCCACCGAGAAGATTCCCGAGTGCCAGCCGCACATCGAGAAGGGCGAGCACAAGAAGCTGTATCGCTTCTCACCGAGCGACTACCAGGAGCTGGCGGCCGTCTTCAACGGCCCACATCCGGAGACCGGCGACGAACTGGAGGTCGTGGACGACCACCCGCAGGGGGTGCCGCCGTTCGACCTGCCCGCCCAGGAGGGCGTGTTCGCCCCGGACTACGCGCCGGAGGAGATCGCCGAGATAGCCCGCGAGCTGCGGCAGGCAGCAGGGCTTCCCGACGAGCCGACGGGAGTGGTGGCCAACAATGGCAAAGGCGTGATCGGCAAGGTCAAGGAAGCCGTCTCCTAGCGCGATGGCCACCCTGACGAAGCTGGAGACCAAGCTGGCGGAGGTCCTCGGGCTCGCGATGGCGGCCCAGGATTCCGTGCGGCAGGTGCGCGGGATGCTGGCCGGCGAGCACCCGCCGCTGGCCAAGAGGCTGGCGCAGGCACGTGAGGAGGCCAGGGAGACCCAGAAGCGCTGCACCGCCCTGGCCTCCTCGTTCAAGGGCAAGAAGACGGCGATCCTCGAAAAGGCGCGGGAGGTCAAGCAGGAAGCGACCGAGATGCGCGAGGCGTACCTGGGCGGCGAGGACGACCCGCTTGACGGGTTCGAGTTCCTCACGATGGCCGAGGCCGGCGAAGTCGGACACTGGGCCATCGTCGCCAAGCTCAACGAACGAGCGGGCAACGCCGAGCTGCTCAAGCTCAGCGACTGGGCGCTGCCCATCCAGGAACGCCACCTCCAAGAGGTCCTCGACGGCTCGCTCAAGCTCGCCGCCGCCGAGGATCCCGACGAGGAGGAGAGCTAGGCCGGCTGCTCGCCAGGAGCAGGCCGCCCGTCAAGAGGAGGGCGCCCAGCGCGAGAAAGCCCAGGTCCCAGCCGAGCGGAGCTCCGAGATCGTCGCGAACGTGATGGAGACCGACCAGCTGATGGTCGATCAGTCCTTCCACCAGGTTGAACATCCCCCACCCGGCGAGCGCCATGCCGACATGGACCCGTGCGGGGGGTGCCAGCCTGCCGCTACGCCATGCAGCTGCCATCGCGGTCACCCCCGCGACGACCAGGATCAAGGTCGCAAGGTGAAAGAAGCCATCGGCGAGGGTGTTCGCCTCGAGCCCCGCGACCGTATCGGCGCCTTCGCCCCCCGGGCCGGTCAGCAAATGGTGCCATTGGAGAATCTGATGGAGAACGATCCCGTCGATGAAGCCTCCGAGGCCCAGACCGAGGACGAAAGCGGGAAGACGGCCAGGCGAAGGCGTCGCTTGGCGGCGATCAGGGTCTGTCGGCAGGGACGCCGCCATCGCACACTCCCAGGTCGTGGTCTGGCCCTCATCTACCCGCGCGGATCAGCTCAAACCGACGGCCCGCGGATCAGCGCATTCGTTCGGCGGTCAGGTGGGCCATACGCTCGCTGGTGCTGTGCAGAAAGCGCAGTTGCTCGCGTCGCCCGATCAGGCGGAAGCCCAGTCGCAGGAGGGGGTTTCCCCCGCCCGCCGGCTGAGAGAATGAGCTGATGCGGAAGACCACTTCGCCGGTGTCGGGGAACTTCCAGACCTGCCAGTCCATCTGGCCGCGCTCTACGTGGCCTCGCAGGGTGCGGTAGTTCCATCCGAAGACGCGGCCGCGGCGCCCTGAGAGCTCGC
This sequence comes from uncultured Thermoleophilaceae bacterium, assembly GCA_963821275.1. Lineage (GTDB taxonomy): Bacteria > Actinomycetota > Thermoleophilia > Solirubrobacterales > Thermoleophilaceae > JACVRW01. The sequence continues at coordinate 13,488 of CAWGDF010000007.1, read as the reverse complement.
GTTGCTCGTCGTAGACGTCGCCCACCCGGACGCCGACGTGGACCTTCAGCCGGCGGAAATGAAGAATCAGCAGCATCGTGCGGTCTTCGAGCGGCTCGTCCGGATCGAAGACCCCGGTCACGATCGACGGCTCGGCAAAGTCGTAGTTGCGCGCGATCTGGCGGGCGGTCTCCCAGCTCTTTCCCGGGACCGGGTCGCCCGGCGCCTCTGGCGGGAGCGCCTGCCGTACGTCGTCGCTGCTCCAGCCGTGGCGGGGTGTGTAGTCGTCCCGACGCGACGGATCGAAGTTGAGCTGCCGCTTGCGCAAATCGGCCAGCGCCTCTCGAACGTCTTTCGGCTGCCCCAACAACCAGTCAAACAGCACGCCGCCGCCCCTCCACGCGGCGAGTATGGATCTCCAGGCGACCGTCGCGCCTCCCGCCGGACAAGCCAATCACCTGCTCGAGAAACGAGGCCCACATGTGCAGCTGGATCTCCTTGGCCATGCGCAGCCGGTCGTAGAGCAAGTCCGACAGACGGTCGCCGGCGCGCGCCCACGACTCGATCTCGAACTCGAGGCGCCCGTCCTCGCCCCGCGCCCGAAACACGATCTGACCGGCCTCGAGATGCCCGGCGAGCGTCAGCAGGCGAAAGCACCGCGGCGTGACCTCAACGACCCGCACCGGGCCGTCCCACGGGCCAGGCATCCGAACCACGTACTCGTCGCCCGGCCGCATCTCGCCCTCGGGCCCGATCACCTTCTTGAACGTCGCGAACTCGGTGGGAGCGGCGTCGTCCGGCTTCGCCTGCAGCCGCGCCATCAGCTGCTCCGGCGAAAGCGCAGCCTCACGGATGCTGGCGCGATATCGGCGATGAAAGAGCACACCGGAGCCATCGCCGACTCGCTGCACCTGATCGTCGAGCACGCCGTCCGGCAACGACGGAGGGGTGTCCTCGGGCCAGGACCCGGCCTCCTCGAGGCGCCGGAACGGCGTAGTGCGCCACATGTAGCGCCACGAGGTTAGGGCCAGGCCCACCGGCCAGCGCAGCGAAGCGCCGATCGACCGTGACAGGGACAGCTTTCGCTCGGACACCCCCAAGCGTTTACCCCCAACCGGCCGAGGCATGCGCGCCGCAACGACGGGTATGGGACCTGCATGCTGACCAAGGCCCTTACATCCGCCCGCGTGCGCGGCTGGCATCTTCAGGGCGCCTCGCTGGCGACGATCTGCCTTTGCATCACCCTCTGGATCCGAGCCAAGACTGTGGATCAAGACGAGCGCGGAAACGCCGAGAGGCGAGCGCTGTTCGTCGGCCTATGGCCACCGATGTTCTGGCTCATAGGCGACTCGCTCGAGCTCAGGCAACGGACCAGCGAAAGCAAGGCCGAACGACTGCGCGCTTTCGTAAAGGGGCCTTAGCGGCCTAGCGCCGGCCGCCGCGCCGACTCAGCGGCCGGTCAGGCCGGCTCGAGCGGCCAGATCAGAGTGTCTTGCCGGGCGCTGTAGTGGAGCAGCGGATCGGAGATGAGCTCCAGTCCGAGCGGCCGCGCCATCGTGTTGAGCTCGATCGTCGCGCCGGCGGGCTGCAGCGGCCAAGGTGGATGGTGGATGTCCGCGCGCAGCGCTCGCCCGCGCTCGTCGACCACGTATAGGCGGTAGCGCTCCGCCAGCCACCGCTCGAGCGACCCATCGTCGACCGGAAGCCGGGGGCCTGTAGGGCCGTAGCAGGCCCGCAGTTGGGCCGGAGGCCCGCTGGAGTCGATCCGTTCGCTCTCGTAGTGAACCCTTCCGCCCTGGTGCCGGGCACTCATCTCGGCGTGGAAGTACGGCAGCCGGTACGCCCGTCTGGCGACGGCTACCGCGGCAAGGCGGGCGGCGTCGAGGCTGAAGAAATAGATGCCGGGGTATCCCCCGTAGTCGACATAGGTGCGCACGTTCAGTTCCGGGAAGCGCGACAGCCGGGGCAGAGGAGGGGTACCGCGTAGTCGCAGTCCGCCCACCACGAACGGGGTGACACCGACCCAGGCTTGACCCTCGCGCAGGTCGAGCTCCAGAGGCTGGGGGATCAGCAGCCTGAGCGCTTCCGGTCTGACCGCCCAGTGCGCGAAAAGCAGGGAGTACCAGGTCTGCCCCATCAGCCAAGGTCGCGCCGGTAGCGGCCATGGGCGGTGCGCCGTCTCGGCCAGCCCCGCGCGCTGGCTCGGCACCTCGTCGGCCACCAAGCCGACCGGACTCACGGCGACCTCCGCAGCGTCGCCGACGGCGCGCAGGGCGGCGCCCACCCGGACGCTCATCGTGCCGCGGCGGCGGAGCGCGCTTCCGAACCGCCGCCGCCCCTGTCGACCGTCCCACGCGCAGGGAGGTCACGCTTAGCCCGCTCGGCACCCAGACCCAGAAGCCCGACGGCCTGCCGTATCGCCCCGATCTCGCCGACGGGGACGAGAAGGCCGCGTTGCTCGCGCTGGAGGAGCGGCTCGACCTCCGACAGGTGACCATGCGCGCCCAGTCGAGCCAGGAGCGGGCCTAGCCTCCGCGCTTCATGCCCCGTGACTGCCGCTCGTCGTCGAGGAGCAGTCGCCGGCCCGGCGCCGAGTGCCTTATAAGAATCTGCATGGCGGCGACACAAGCCAGGCGGCCTCGCAGTCGTCGTTGTGGCCCGAAAACGGGCATCGCAGACGTGTTCCCTCGGGCTCGGCCGCCACGCCTCCTGCAACCTGCAACGCCGTCCCGAGATCCCGGCCCAGCCCGTCAAGGGTGGTTTGGCAGATCACTCGTCCCGTAGGGCCGGCACATTGTCAGCCGGACCGGCCGCCGCGTCGTCGAGCAATTGGACTGCGTCGACCAGCACCTGGGCGTTGGGGGCCTCGAGGCGCTGGCTACCATCCTCCTTCTCCGCAGTCAGCCATCGGTCGTCGCCATGTACCGAAAAGCGCAGTATCCAGTCGTCGCCGAGCTCCGCCTGCAACTCCTGCATCTCGGCTTCGAACTCGGCTGGCCCGTCGCTCTTCGAATCCTGCCCATCGTCTGAATCCGCGCCCTCATACGCCTCGCTGGGCGGTTCCCGGTGGGTGATCTCCCTAGCGATCGACCGAGCCATGAGCGGTATCGCGCTGCTGCTGAGTCCGGGCTTGATGCGTTGCTGCAGGTACTCCGCTAGCTCGATCTCGTACTTCGCCAGCTCGTCCTCATAGCCGTTCCGGCCTTGGCCGCCGGCGGCGGCCTCGACCTTTTCGTGCTCGGACGGCTTTCGATCATCGACTGGCTTCTTCTCATCCACTGCGGCTCCTCCCTCGGACGCGTACCAGCCAACAACGACTGCCCCGGAATCAGCGCCCCAAACTTCCGCTCGGCGTTACGCAGGTCGTGAGCGACGTTGGCCTCGAGCGCGCCGACCCCGTGGCGGTCGCCACGAGGAACTGGGCGCGCATCGCAGCCGTTGCCGCGCAGGGCCGCGCGACTCATGGCCGCCGACTACTGGCCGGGCTCGTCGTTGACACTGCCTCGCCCCTGGGACGTCAGCGGACCGCTGCCCAGCCGCGGCGGGTGTGGTGTGGCCTCGAGTGGCCGGGGGTGGACCGAGTTCTCGTCGGGCTTGGGTGCCGAGCCTTCCAGCTCGCCAGATTCGTCCACGTCCTTGTTTCCGGCTGGGGAGTCGGCTGCGCCGCTGGCGTTACCGACCGGCGGCGGATCGCGTTGCTCGCTGGGACTTTGGTGCTCGTCGGTGGCTACGAAGTCCTCGGAGCGAAGTGCTGACGCCGGCGTGGCCGTCTCCGGGTTGGCCGCTACCGGCATCTCCGCGGGGTCGTCGAAGCGTTCCCCGGGGCCGCCCGGTTCGCGCCGCGGGGCAGGTGCGTCGCCCGCGGGGCTCTGAGGGACGACCAGAAGGTTCTCCACCCGGCGAACCTCGGCCACCCTCGCTGCACGCGCCTCGAGATCGTTGGCCACATCGAGGCTCCGGACCTCGCCGCGTAGCCGGACGACGCGCTCGGCGACGTTCACTTCGACCTTGTCCTGATCAACCGCAGTACCCAGGAGGATGGCCGACTCCACCTTCTTGGCGATCGACCCATCATCAGTTGGCTTCGGCCGAGGGGTGCGCGTGGCCTGCGCCTTCGTGCGTGCGCGGGTGTCTGCTGGCTTGGGCTGGCGCTGCGCGCGTGTACGGGAGGCGCGCTTGGGCTTCGTCTTGGCGTTTGAGCGGGAGGTCGCCCGCTTGGGACGGGCCGGTTGACGTGAACCGGCGGCGGGCTTGGAGCGGACACGCGAAGGCGCCGAGTGCCCATCGTCGTCGGTCGCGCCACGCAGTTCGCGCACCAGCGACCCGGCGACGCGACTCGCCAGCCTGGCCGGCGCAAGCGACAATCGCGCGGCAGAGGAAACAACGTTCGTAATCATCAGAGGGCTACCTTGTCTCGGGGGTAAGTCGTTCGATCCGTCAAGCAGGCATGCCCGGATCGCCTCGCGAGAAACCTCGACGCTCCACTCAGCGGCCGGGCCTTCTTCGCTCGCGCGCTACGTCGCAGTGGACGGGGGGCGGCCACCCTTGGAAGGCTCCAAGCGTCCCCGTATCAAGGGGCGTTGGGGACCCCAGGGAGCGAACCTCACGGGCTCGCTACTTCTGTCGACAGCGGCTCAGGTGACTGCGACGACCAGCGCGAGACCGAGCGCGCGGCGTCGCCCCGCAGCCCAGCAGCTCGCGCCCGGCCTCATTCCTCGTCCTCCTGCTCGTCGTCCATCCTGAGCGGGCCGATCTGCCGGATCGACTCGGCCATGAGCTCCAACTGGGCCCCGACCATCTCCGCCGTCTCGGGGTTGTCCTCCTGGCGCTGCAGCACCAGCGCCAGCTTCGCCGCGTAGTCGGCGGTCCGGCGCAGATACCAGAGCAGGTCGGCGACGAGGTCGCGTCTGAGCGGGTCGGCGCTCTTCAGCAGGAGCTCCGCCGCCAGCAGGTCGCGCGCGTCGGCGAGCAGCTCCTGGGTCTCCTCGCGGAGCGTCTCCTCGTCGATCTCCGGCTCGTCGCCGGGCTGGCGCTCCTCGCTCATCGGTCTGCCTCCTCGTCGGCAACGATGGTGTAGAGCGTCTGCATTTCCCCTCCCCCTGTCTGTAGGCACCAGCAGCAGGCGGGCTCCCCGCTCCCGCTTCCAGATGCTGCTCTCCTGCTGTTGCTCTCTCCTGGTGCCGCTCTCTGCAAACCACCAACGAGGGGTGCCACGGCCGGTCCCATCTGACCCGCGCGCGGGCCGACCGAGCAGGCTGATTAGCTCCAACACTTTGCGCCGCTCCTTTCTCCAGCCAAGAGCAACGCGTTCCGCAGTGGAGCAGGCGCTTGGCTTGGCTACGGCAGACGGCTTTCGCCTCCCGTCCCCCTCCTCGGCTTGACGTCTCGCTTACGACGGTGGTAGTCGCGCAGGTAGCTGCGATTGCACTGGTTTGCACCAGGGCCTGGCGTCGCCACGACTGCCGCCATCAGATGAAACGCGCTCGCGGGCTGGACCAGCGCGCGCGTAGTCTCTGGATGTGCGCCCGGCACCTCTGACGGCCGTTGCGCTGGCGCTCGCCGCGCTCGCCGGTTGCGACTCGGACCCGCCCCGCTCCGAGCAGGCGCAGTCGGGGCCGCGCTTAACCTACGAGGAGCGGGTGATCCGCGGCTGGCTGCTCGCCCTGGAGCGCATGGACTACGACGGCGCCGCCTACTACTTCGCCCCGGGGGCGATCATCGACCAGGGCGAGCCCTACCGGCTGCGGGACCAGTCCGCGGCGCGGGCCTTCAACGCCTCGCTGCCCTGCCGCGCCGACCTGGCAGGAGCCAAGGACGAGGGCCGCACCGTGCTGGCCTCCTTCCGCCTGCGCCGTGGGCCCGGGGGGCGCTGCAGCGGCATGGTCCAGGTCCGCTTCACCATCCGCGAGGGCAAGTTCCGCGAATGGCGCCAGCTTCCGGAGCGACCGCCGCCGGCGGGCGAGCCGGCCTGACTGCGATCTACGCCCGGCGCCCGGCCTCGATCTGCTCGCGCTCGGCGAGCCGGCCGTCGCGACGCAGCTGCGCCTCGCGCGCGCGGCGACGCTCCTCGGGGCTGGACGGCGCGAGCGGAGGGACCGGCGCCGGCCGCCCCTCGTAGTCGAGCGCGACCATCGTCAGATAGGCCGTCGAGGTGTGGGTGCGCTCCCCGGTGCGGACGTTCTCCGACTCCACCCGCACGCCCACCTCCATCGAGGTCCGCCAGGCGGCGTTCACGGTCGCCCGAACCGTCACGAGCTGCCCGACGTAGACGGGATGCACGAAGTTCATGCGGTCCATGCCCGCGGTCACCACCCGGTTGCCGGAGTGCCGCACGGCCGCGATCCCGGCCACCTCGTCGCAGAGATGCATGATCACGCCTCCGTGCACGTTGCCCCCCAAGTTGGCGTCGCCCACGCCCATCCAGCGCGTGAGGACGGAGCTGGAGGCGGACGGCGGTCGTGGCTGCACGGCGCCGGGTAGTCTAGGTTGCGAGGACCGATTCTCGAGCGTGAAGGAGGCGCGGCATGCCAGGGCTTGGCGGTCGCATGTCGACGGTATTCAAGGCGAAGATCTCGAAGCTGCTCGACCGGACGGAGGATCCGGCGGAGACGCTGGACTACGGCTACCAGAAGCAGGTCGAGCTGCTGCAGAACGTCAAGAAGGGGATCGCCGACGTCGTCACGTCGAAGAAGCGCCTTCAGATGCAGTCGTCGAAGATCGAGCAGCAGGTGGTCAAGCTCGACACCCAGGCCCGCCAGGCCCTCTCCCAGGGCCAGGAGGACCTGGCCCGGACGGCGCTCGAGCGCAAGACCCTGGCCCAGACGGAGCTGCAGGGGCTCGACACGCAGATCACCGAGCTCGAGGGCCAGCAGGAGCAGCTCACGGCCAACGAGCAGAAGCTGCGACAGAAGATCGAGCAGTTCCGGACCAAGAAGGAAGTCATCAAGGCGCAGTACTCCGCCGCCGAGGCCCAGGTGAAGATCGGCGAGGCGGCCCACGGCGTGGGCGAGGAGATGGCCGACCTCGGCCTGGCCATCCAGCGTGCTGAGGACAAGACCGAGCAGATGCGTGCCCGCTCGGGCGCGATCGAGGAGCTGGAGGCGGCGGGCACCTTCGATGACCTCACGCAGCTGGGCGGCCCCGAGGACGACATCGACAGGCAGCTCAGCGAGCTCACGAGCGGCGCCCAGGTCGACGACGAGCTGGCGAAGATGAAGGCCGAACTCGGGTCCGGCGGCGGCGACGCCCCCGCGCTCGGGGAGGGCGAGAAGAAGGAGGGCTCGGCCTGATGATCGTGCGGGTCGCCGGCGAGGGCCAGTATCGGCTTCCGGACGAGGACTCCGACCGGCTCAACGAGCTGGACAACCGCGCCGTCGCTTCGGTGGAGCAGGGTGACGAGACCGGCTTCCACGAGCTCTGGTCGCAGATGCTGGAGCTGGTCGCCAGCGACGGCAACGCGCTCGGCGAGGACGAGCTGGTGGAATCGGATGTGGTCCTGCCGCCCCGCGACGTCACCTTCGAGGAGGCCCGGGGCGAGTTCACCGGCGACGGCCTCATCCCCGACTGATATGGACGAGGATGCTTTCAACATCTCGGTCCGGAAGTTCCTGAAGAAGCTCGGGGTCACGGCTCAGCGAGAGATCGAGCTCGGCGTGCGCGAGCAGATCGACGAAGGCGGCCTGCAGGGCGACGAATCGCTCCCTGCACGAGCCACCGTGACGATCGAGGGGATCGAGCGCGAGATCGTGATCGAGGGCCGGATCGCCCTCTCGGACGACCAGTGAGCCGTACTCCGCGGCGCTCCCGAGGGCACGCGCGCGTCGCCGTGGCCCTGCTGGGGATGGCCGCCGCTCCGGCTGCTCCGGCTCAGGCGCAGGGGCCGGACAGCGACGAGATCGGTGACGCGGAGCTGAATCAGCTGCTGGACCAGATCGAGCAGGAGAACGCGCCCGGGGACGCCGAGGACGTGGGCCAGCCGCCGGAGGCGGACAACGTCAACGGTCCCGAGGCGGTCGAGGAGTCGCCCGAGCTGAACAACCAGCCCGAGGCCATCACGGTCCCGCCGGCGCCTCCGGAGGAGAGCGTGGCCGAGCCGCGCCCCCCGCCCGCGACGCCGGCCGCTCCTCCGGCGCCGCCGGCGCCCGCCGCGCCGCCGGCGCCCGCCGTGGAGTCGGCCCCGCCTGCGCCGAGCGCGACCCCGGCACCGGCACCGCCGCTGCCCGCCGCGCCGGCGCCACCCGCTCCGGTCGCGGCGCCCGTACCCGCCGCGCCGCCGCACCCCCCCGCCGCCGAGCCGCCCCCCGCACCGCCCGCACGGCGGCGGTCCACGCGGCCGGGGCACCAGGCGAGGGAGAGTGCCCAGCCGTCCACGGTGAGCTCGACGCCGCCGCCCGCGCCCGCGGTCCCCGTGACAACCGCGGACCGGGCGGTCTACACGCCGGCCGCCAACGAGATGCTCAGCGCGGGCCGCGGGGGCGTCTACGTCGTCGAGGCGGGCGACACCCTCTGGGAGATCGCCGAGGCGCTGCTCGGCCCGGGCGCCGGCTCGGCCGCGATCGCGCGCGAGGTGTCCAGGCTCTGGCGGCGCAACGACGACCGGATAGCCAGCGGATCGCCCGGTCTGATCCGGCCCGGCGAGCGGCTGCTGCTGAGCTGATTCTGGCGCTGCCCGCAAGGGCTGCGTTCATGGCGGTTTGGTCCAGCGCGCTCGCGCATGCTGCCACGCGTACGCGAACACGACCGCAAGGATGAACAGCGCAGCCAGGCGCGCGTCGTCGGAGCCGAACAGCCGGGACACCCCGAACGCGACGAGTAGCGGGACAAGAAATGTCCAGTCCGGCCGCCCACTGTCCGCCTGCCGTCTCTCCGCCACCGCGCCGCCGATCACCACCAGCCCGGCCAGGCCGATCAGGAACACCAGCTGGGCGGTCTCGTCGTCGATCAGCAGCACGCCGGCGGCCGCCACCACCGCCACGACGGCCGCGGCGGCCCATCCGGCTGAAGCGGCGGCCAAGCGCTCGGGCTAGGACGACCTGTCGAGGGCCAGCCAGCCGACGACGCAGCCGGCCGCCGCGGTCTCGAGCGGCTCGCTCCAGTCGATCGCCGACTTGAACTGGATCTTGTCGAACGGATCCAGCGTCGGGTACCGGAAGGTGAGGAAGGCGTCGAACTCCACCTCGGTCACGAAGCCACCGTCGATGATCTGCTCGGTGCTGAGGAGGCCGGCGCCCTTCAGGCAGGCACGACTGGATTTGGGAAGCCCGTTCCAGTTGCGCCTCACCCAGGCCCTCCCCCTGTTCTTGACGCGCTTGGCGTACTTGACCGCCCTGTCGAGACGCGCCTTCGATACCGCCGCGCGGAAGGCACCGGTCGCGTAGACCGACACCCGGACGACCGCCTTAACGGCCGCCCTCGTGGCCAGGAAGATCCCGGCCCGTACGGCAAGCGCGGCCGCCGGCAGGCAGATTGGGCACGCCGCCCGCGCGATGGGTCGCGACTCGGGCCCGCGCTCACCGGTTTGTGCCGCCGCCGCCGAGGCCGCCGACCCGCTCATGATCGCAACGGTCAATACCCCAATCAGCGCGACTCTCGTGACTCTCACGGCTTCCCTGTTCCTTTGGGTCGGTGGCCGGCGGAATCCTTGCACGGACCGGCCGTTGAGGGGGCAGCGCCGTATTATCGCCCGGCCGATGGCCCCGGCCGGCAGCAAGCGGCTCGTTCTGGTCGCGATGATCTTCGCGGTCGCGACGACGTTCATCGACCAGACGATCGTCGCGATCGCCGTCCCGGAGTTGCAGAAGGACCTCTCGCTCTCCGCCACCGGCGTGCAGTGGATCGTCAACGGCTACCTGCTCGCGCTGTCGGCGCTGTTCGCCTTCGGGGGCCGGCTGGCGGACATCCAGGGACACCGCCGGATGGTGCTGATCGGGATCGTGGTGTTCACCACGGCTTCCGCGCTTTGCGGCGCGACGCCCACCGGCTCGGCGGCCGAGGCCTGGATGATCACCTTCCGCGTCATCCAGGGAGCCGGCGCCGCGCTCATGTTCCCGGCCGCGCTGGCGATCGTGGTCAGCGCGTTTCCCCTGCAAGAGCGCGGCCGGGCAATGGCGATCTTCTTCGGCGTGACCGGGGGGCTGACGGCGGTCGGGCCGATGGCGGGCGGCTACCTCACGACGATCAGCTGGCGGGCGATCTTCTGGGTCAACGTCCCCGTGGCGATTGCGGCGGTGGTCCTGACGCTGCTGTCCAAGCCCGCCGAGGATCGCCAGCCCGCGAAGCTCGACGTGCGCGGCGCGATCCTCATCTCGGCGGGAATGGGACTTGCGGTGCTCGGCCTGCAGCAGTCGAGCGTCTGGGGCTGGGGCGACCCGGCCACCTGGCTATGCATCGGAGCGGGCCTGGTGATGCTCGCCGTGTTCGTCGTCTACGAGACCCGCGTGGACGACCCGCTCATACGCGTGAGCATCTTCAGGAACCGCGGGTTCGCGGTGGACAACGCCGTCCTCTTCCTGATGTCGGCGGTGTTCCTGCCGATGTTCTTCTTCGCCAGCCTGTACGCGCAGATCGGGCTGGAGCAGAGCGCGTCGGAGACTGGGCTCTACCTGCTGATCTTCTTCGCCGGCTTCGCCACGGCGTCGCAGCTGGGCGGCCGGCTGCTGGACCGGCGCGGCGCGCGCGTGGCCGTTGTTCCCGGCTGCCTGCTCGCGGCGATCGGCTTCGCACTCTGGGCCTGGCGGCTGCCCGACCTGGACCTGAACAACCAGTGGTACTTCATCGTCCTCGCGGGAGCCGGCATCGGCCTCTTGCTCGGCCCGGCCTCCACCGACGCGGTCAACCGTGCGCCACGCACGAGCTACGGCGAGGTGACCGGCATAACCCAGACCAGCAGGAACTTCGGGGCCAGCCTCGGCTTGGCCGTGCTGGGCACAGTGTTGATCCTGAGCGAGAAGGCGCACATCGAGTCGTCGCTGGGGTCTCTGGGCGTGCCCAAAGGGCGAGCGGACCAGATCGCCGACGCGCTCAGCCACGGCGGCGGTGGCTCGGGCTTCGCCGAACGCACGGGAAGCCGGGCGGAGACGCTCCTGGCCACCGTGCAGCACGACTTCGCCTTGGCCGTGCAGGTGGTCTTCTACGCCATGGCGGGCGTGTTGCTGGTCGCGTTCCTCGTGTCGGCGCTGGCCATGCCCCGGGGCCGGGTGGAGGCGGCGCCGGAGCCGGCGACCTGAGAAGCTCAGCTCAGGCGCACCCCACCCTCCGGCGTGATCGTCCAATGCGGGTTGTGGGCGATCTCCCAGGGATGGCCCTCTGGGTCGATTACGACCGAGCTGTAGCCGCCCCAGAAGGTCTCGGCGGGCTCCCGGCCGACGGTCCCGCCGGCCGCGCGGGCCTCGTCGGTGGCGGCGTCGACCTCGGCCGGCGAGCCGAGGTTGAGCGCCAGCGTCACGCCGCCCCAGCCGGGCGCGTCCTCCACGGCGCTGTCCTCGGCCAGCCGCTCGCGGTCCCAGAGCGCGAGCACCATGTCCCCGGCCTGGAAGAACACGACGTCGTCGTCGGGCGCGGCGCCGGTCTCCCACCCCACGGCTTCGTAGAAGCGGCGGGCGCGGGCCAGGTCGCGCACCCCTAATGTGATCAAGCTGACTCGTTGACGCATGCCCGAAGTGTCGCCTATCGGGTCGCGCGGGTAATCCGCCCGCTGACCTCGCGCAGCCGCTCGACCAGCTCGGGCGGCTTGTGCACCTCGAACTCGTAACCCAGCATCGCGATGCGTATGGCCAGCCAGTCGAGGTTGTCGTCACTGGTGCAGTACAGGCAGCGCCCGTCGTCGAGCGGCTCGACGCTTCCGCCCAGCCAGCGGCGGCGGTTCAGCTCCTCGGCGGGTGCATGGAGCGTCACTCGTGCCTCGTAGCGGGCAGGAGCCGCCGAGAGGCTCTGGGCCACGTACGCGGCGGCGTCGCGGGCCGGGAGCGTGCGGGGTTCGAAGCGCACGCCGGTGGAGGCCGGGCGGGTCATGCGGTCGACGCGGAAGGTGCGCCAGTCCTCGCGTCCGCAGTCCCAGGCCACCAGGTACCAGCGGCGGCCCACGTTCACGAGCGAGTCCGGCTCGGCCTGCCGGCGGCTGCTGGCGTCGTCGCGGGCCCGGTAGGTGAAGCGCACGCACTCGTGGTCGCGGCACGCCGCGGCGATGACGGTCAGGTGCTGGGGATCGACCTGCGGCCCGCCTGGGCCCGTCGCCAACGTCATGGTCGAGGTCTGAAGCGCCCGGACGCGGCGGCGCAGGTGCGAGGGGAGCACCTGCTCGAGCTTGACCAGCGCCCGCACCGACGTCTCCTCGATGCCCGTGACGGACCCGCCCGCCGCGGTGCGCAGCCCCACCGCGATGGCGATCGCCTCGTCGTCGTCGAGCAGTAGGGGCGGCATGGCCGTGCCCGCCCGCAGCTGGTAGCCGCCCGCGGGCCCGGTCATCGACTCCACGGGATAGCCGAGGTCGCGCAGCCGCTCCACGTCGCGGCGGATGGTCCGGCCGGAGACGCCGAGGTGCTCCGCGAGCCGCCGCCCGGCCAGTCCCGTCGCCCTTGGAGAAGCGACAGGAGGGTGAGCAGGCGGCTCGAGGTGGTCTCGCTCATGGCGTCTCCATCATCTTCGGTGTTGAGGACAGAAACTGGCCTAAACAGGTGGCAGGCTGGCACTCATGATCATCACTTCATCTAGAAGCGCTCCGGCGATCTCGGTCCGGGGCCTCGTCAAGTCGTTCGGGGAGGTGCGGGCCCTGGACGGCGTCGACCTCGAGGCCGAGCCCGGCACCGTTCTCGGCGTGCTCGGTCCCAACGGCGCGGGCAAGACCACGGCGGTCCGGGTCCTCACGACGCTACTTGGCCCCGACGCAGGCAGCGCGCGGGTCGCGGGCCTCGACGTGGTCGAGGACGCGCCAAAGCTGCGCGCTCGCATCGGCCTGGCGGGCCAGTACGCCGCCATCGACGAGAACCTCACCGGGAGTCGAGAACCTCGTGATGGTCGGCCGCCTCTATGGCGAGCGCCGGCGCGCGGCCGGGGCGCGGGCCCGGGAGCTGATGGAGCGCTTCGGCCTGGCGATGCCGGCGACCGGGTGGCCAGGACCTACTGGGCGGCATGCGGCGCCGGCTCGACCTGGCCGCTGCGCTGGTGGCGCATCCGCCCGTGCTGTTCCTGGACGAGCCCACCACCGGCCTGGACCCACGCAGCCGGAACGACCTGTGGGCCACGATCGAGGACCTGGTGGCCGACGGCACAACCGTGCTTCTCGCCACCGAGTACCTCGACGAGGCCGACCGCCTCGCGGACCGGATTGCGGTGATCGATCGCGGGCGGGTGATCGCCGACGGCACCTCGGACCAGCTCAAGAGCGCGCGTCGGCGGCGAGCGAGTGGAGGGTGAAGTTGACCCATCCCGACGCGGCCTTCGCGGCCACCACAGCACTCGCCGGCATGGGCGACGACGCTCCCCCAGGCCGAACACGACGCGGTCCGGGTGACC
>CAWGDF010000006.1:95000-251256 GCA_963821275.1 uncultured Thermoleophilaceae bacterium | reverse complement strand
CGCATTCGCTACGCCCAACGACGGGCCGCACCCTACGGCCTGACCGCCCAATTTGGCCGAGGTCAGTGTCACGATCGAGGAGGCCGGCCACGCCCACGTCAATCTCACGGGCTTGCCGATGGTCGAGATCCGCCATTCCGTCGAGCTGAGCGGACTCGAGGAGACCGAGATGGTGCCCGCGCTGGAGTCGATCGTCCTGCAGTTCGACCACTACGGGCGTCTAGCCGGCATAGAGGTGACGGACGCAGCCGACTCGGTGCTGCCACCGGGGCTGCTGGACGGCGCTTGAAGGCCTGCCCCACGGTGAACGGGTCCCGCGTTGGCCCCCGAAGGGCGCATTGATGGAGACTGTGCGGTAGGCGTTGATCCAGACGGTGCCGGCCCGCATGGCGTTTGCGACGCGATGGGCGCGCCGCACGTCGCACGCGCGACCACCTCCTGCTCGTCCGCGAACGGCATGCCCCGAGCGGATCAGGTCGAGGATCTTCTCGAGCTGTTGCGGACGCGGGAGTCTGCTCGGCCGGCTTGGCGACGACGGTGCAGCCCGACGCCAGCGCGGTGGCCAGCTTCCAGCTGAGGAGCAGAACGGGAATCGACATGCCGTCCCGATTTGCAGGCTGGCGAATGCATGGCGTAGGTCGTAGGGCGGGAGAGAGTCGACCCCGGCCGTCTCCCGCGCCTTCTTCCAGACGCTAGGGCAACAGTCGGCCGCCCGGCACAAGGCCCTCCGCGTCGGCGAGGCGCTAATCCCGGAACGCGGTCTTACTCGCTCGCAGCACGCGAAAGCCACGGCGCGGGGTCCGCGGATGGTTGCCCGCACGCGAGACGGCCATCGACCGGACTGACCCGGAACCGTGTCCGCTCGGTGAGCACCTCGTGCGGGAGCGCGGGCAGCCTTCTCGGCGATGCGGATCATGTGCTCGGACGTTGATGCCCACGTCGTCGTGCTGATCACGTCACGGGCTGCGCGAGTCTGAAATCGGAACCGGATCGGAGCCCCATCACAGCGAATGCGGACGGAGCACTCCCCGGGGGTCCGGTGGCGGGAATGGACGCCTTGGCTCGAAAACTCGGCGGCGGGCGAGATCAAGCGCGCTCCGAGCTCCCGGAGCTTGTCGAGGTGCTGACTTGCCCACAGCAGGCTGAGGGCGGGGCCGACCATGGAATCGTCCCCGGCCGCGAGGGCTTTGCGCACGCACTGCAGGACCTGTCGGTCATCGTCGTCAGCACGAGGATGTGGCGGTGGGATCGCCGTCCGCTCGACGAGGGCATCGGCGAGGCTGACATACCAGGAGCGGACCGCAGCGACCTCAGCCGCCAGAGCCTCGGCGCTTTCGTCGATGCGCGGTCCGCCGGCGGGCGCGGGAGTGAGGGTTGACAACGAGTAAGCCGCTAGTCGAACCCGCGTGGTGCCTGCGACCAGCGTGGCCAAGCCCTCCAGGTTGCCTTGGTGGGGGGACGACTCGGTCAGGTAGTCGCGAAAGGCGTCGTCGAGGCGGTTGGCGGCGGCCCTGGCGATCTGCCTGGCGGGCTGAACGGCGGTTTCCGTCCACCCCGCGCCGCCCGCGGCGACCAGGCGCCGGGTTGCGGAGGCAACGTAGTCGGCGCTCCGCGCGTAGGCCGCGCCCAGGCTCTCACGTAGTAAGTCACCGACCCCGCGGGGCCAGAACAGAAGGCCGACGGCGAGGCTGACCGCAAAGCCGACCGCGACGTCCTCGACGCGGACCAGCCCCACCGTCCAGCCGGTCGGCTGGATGATGTTGAACAGAATGAGCAGGACGATCGTGAAACCGGCTTGCCCGGCGGCGAACGAGATCGCCCGAGGAGCGTAAGCAGCCAGCAGAACGGCCGGTGGGAGCAGTGCCCACAGCACAGGTTCCTGACTGCCTATCGCGGGATCAGGCCTCCGCCGATCACGATTCCGGCAGCAGTCCCGGCGAGCGCCTGGAGGACGGTCGAGCCCGTGCCCAGGGCATTGGAACGCAGGACAGAAAGAGTCGCGAGGACCACCCAGAAAGACTGCTGGAGGCCGGCCAGCTGGGCGATCAGGACGGCGGCGGCCAGCCCCGCGGCTCCGCGCAGGCTGTTGCGAAACGAGGCCGAGCGCGGGCTGCTGTGCGCGAGGACAAGCTTGTTCGTGGCCCGAAGCGCTGAGTGCGCCTGGCGCGCCCATCCCCGCCACCGCGAGAGGCGATCCGAGCGTGGTTGAGTGGGCCCGTCGATCTCCGGCGCCACGACACCGGAAGCGAGCAATGCATTGACACCCACCTCGCGCGCCGCGTAGGACAACTCGCGCATCCGGAACGAGGGCTGGAGCGCAGCCCGCAGTGCGACCTCCTCCTGGAGAGCCGGCGAATCCACGACCCGCTGCACCAAGGTCCTTGCCACCGCACCTCGCGCCCGCTCCAACCGATCGAGGTCGGGTCGCCGGCGCTCACCGTCGAGGTTCGCCGCACTCGCGCGGAGTACGGCGACTGCAGCCGCCATGACCTCGCAGTTCTCCCCGCGGCACGGCTCCGATCGAGCCTCGATCCCGCCGGGCGTGGGCGAGGCGAACGACAGCAACCAGTCGAGCTGGTCGACCAAGAAGGCAAGCGCCTCGGCGGAGCCCGTTGGCCCGGTCGGCCGGTAGGGCGTGGCGACGAAATTGCGGCGAAACTCGCCCACCGCGGCGTTCGCAGCATCGGCACGGGCGGTGATCGCCGACGGATCGCCGGAGAGCTCGGAATCCAACAGCTCGGCGAGGGCACGAGTGGCGCGGGCCGCGCCCGCGCGGAGCCTGTCTCGTGGCTGTGAGGGCCACAACAGCATCACGGCGCAGATCCCCACCGAAGCCGCCAAGGCCCACCCTTCGAGCCGCGCGGGGATCGCGGCGGGGGGCGCGGGAATGCTGACTGGAAGGATGAAGGTGAGCAGGGCAGCTGTCCGGGCCGCGGCGAAGTAGCCGCCGATCACTCCAGACAAGAGGATCAGGAAGCCGACGACCGCCATGGCGACGACCGCGAGCCAAGGCGTTCGCGAGCACAGCGTTCCCAGCGTGATCAGGGCAGCGCCGGCAGCGGTCAAACCCAGATACGCGACGAGGCGCTTTCGCGACGGACCGCCGAAGTCGGCAAACACCAGGATCGCCATTGAACCGAACGCCGAGAGGAAGGTCGTCTGCTGGTCCTGAATGACTTTGTCCGCAAATGCGACGACAGCGGGCATCACAATCGCCGCCCGCGCGGCGTGCTTTAGGGAGAACAGCCCCGGATCGACGATCTGAAGCCGGAGAGCTCTCATCCTTGGTCTCAGCGCCTCGACTCAGTTTTCCAGCATCCACACCGAGCTGGCTGCCGACGGAGCGGACGCGGCGCCTATTCAGGCCTCTACAGGCCCGCCAAGCTCATAGACTGCAGCAAGGTCCTGGTCGGCGTGGTCCTGGTTTGCGGTTAGAAAGCGCTCGAGAACCGTTTCCAGCAGTGGCATCGTGGCTCGGGAGCTCTGCTCAACCTCGCGTACGAGCTCTAGGTCCTTAAGGGCGAGGCGCACCGGAAAGCCAGCCGGGTACTCATGGCGCCTCATCTCGTCCAGCTTCTGAAGGCCATAGGCGAGCCCAGCGGCCCGCCGTCAAGCAGCTCAATGAACCGGCGCTGATCCAGCCCCATCGCCTGGCAGAGGTGCATCGACTCTGCGAGTGCGGCGGTCATGGCGATCATCCAATGGTTGGCCGCCATTTTCAGACGCGAGCCCATCCCGGCCCTCCCGACCCAGAGCACCCGCGACGCGAGCGCGTCGAAGATCGGCTCGACCGCAGTGCGCGCGGAGTCAGGTCCAGAGGCCAGGATCGTCAGCTCACCCTCCTCGGCGGGATGCGTGCTGCCCGAGACGGGCGCGTCGACAAGCCTGACACCGTGTGCCTCGGCGACATGCGTCAGCTGGTCTGCCTCCGCCGCCCCCACGCTGCTCATCTGCAACCAGATCGTGTCCTCGGGCCAGTCCTCGAGCAACGGCTCAACCACATCGAGGACGACGGCGGCGGTTGGGAGCATCGTGATCACAACCCCGGCGCCGCTCACCACCTCACTTGGCCCTTCGGCGGGCTCGCCACCGCGACCTTCGAGAGCACGAAGTTGCTCAGAGCCGCGGTCCCACGCGACGACCGCGATGCTCCGGTCAAGCAGCCGATGGGCCATCGCGGAGCCCATCAGGCCGACTCCCAGTAACCCGACCCGAACCTTCTCTCGATTGGACTCGGCGTTCATTCGCGGCTGCCATTGTTTCAGAGCGCCCGGGAACCGCATGAGGCGCGCTGAAAGGCGAGGTCGGGCGAGAACACCGAAACGCGGTTGTTCTGCGAATCACTGACATAGACGTTGAGGCGCGGGTCCACGGCCACCGCGGACGGGAGGTTGAGCTCGCCCGCGCCGGCTTCCCGCACGCCCTGGCCGCACCTCGCGGAACACACGTCGGTATGACCGCCGAGAAGCCTGTTGACGCCCCGGCCGACGGCGCGCAGGAAGCGGCCGCCGAGCGTGTACACGGACACGCGATTGTTGCCGGCGTCGACCACGAACGGGGTGGCGTTCGAGGCAACCGTCAGCCCGATCGGACCGGCGAGCTCTCCCGGCCCGCTGCCCGCCTGACCGGGTTGGCACCCTCCGAGTGGGCAGACCTCGAAGCCGGCTCCGGGGTCGTCAGGGTCGACGTCCTTGCCGAATCCGCGTACGAAGGCTCCCTGTTGGTTGAAGACCGCGACGCGATTGTGCGCGTTGTCGGTGACGTAGAGCAGGCCTTCTCCGTCGATGGCGAGCCCGTGGGCGTTGGCGAACTCGCCGCTGTCCCCGCCGCGCCCGCCCGCCTGGCAGATGGTCGTGCACTGCTCGAAGCCGGTCCGGGCGTTGCCCGGCACGACGTTCTTGCCGAACGCCCGCAGAAACGCGCCCTGAGGGGAGAAGACGGAGGTCCGTTCCCCCTCGGACACGTATAGCCGCCCGTCCCCGTCCACGGCCACGCCACGCGGGTCGCCGAGCAATCCGGCCTGGTCGCCGGGCCTGCTCCGAACCGACCCAACGGCACGATCGCCGCGGCGGGGGTGGCAGCGACGGCCAGGGCCAGCAGCAGAAGCGCGACCAGGAGCAGGAGAGCGCGCGCGGATTCAAAGAACGGGAGACGTGACATACCGAGTAGAGACTCCGCGCCCGCATGATCCATCCCCCGGCCGGTTCGGAGGGATCGGTTCTTCTGCGCAGCCCCCTGGGTCTAAGCCAGCCCAGAGAACCCGGCCCTTCTAGCGGGAAGGATCCGCCCGCGCCGGAGTCAAGGGGGGCAGGACAGCGGATTCGCACCGATGCCACCCCAACCGGAAGGACAGCAATACCTAGGCGGCACCGGGAGATCACCGACAAGACCTCGCTCGACGCCGGCAGGCTCGAGCAGCTATTCCCGACAGACAAAGGACTACACATGGCCACCACCACGAAAACTCCTGCGGCGCTGCTCGACGGCGCGCTGAACGAGCTGAGGGCAGGGGTCCGCGGCCGCGTGCTGATGCCGGCTGACCCTGGTTTCGACGAGGTGCGGCCGGCCTTCAACGCGATGCATCAGGGTCGCCCGGCGATCGTCGTCGCCTGCGGCGGAACCGCCGACGTGGTCGAGGCCGTCAACTTCGCACGCGACCGGGGCCTGCGCGTTGCGGTCCGCGGCGGCGGGCACTCGATCGCCGGCCTCTCGACGATCGACGGCGGCATGCTGATCGACCTCGGCGAGATGAACGGGGTCCAGGTCGACCCCGAGCGCCGGGTCGTGCACGTCCAGGGCGGCGCCGTGCTGGGCGACGTCGACCGCGAGACCCAGCAGTTCGGCCTCGTCGCCCCAAGCGGCGTGGTTTCCGACACCGGCGTCGCGGGCCTGACGCTGGGAGGCGGCTACGGCTGGCTGCGGCGCAAGCACGGGCTCGCATGCGACAGCCTCGTGGAGGCGCAGGTCGTGTGCGCGGACGGCGAGGTGCGTACGGCATCGGCCGCGTCGCACCCCGACCTGTTCTGGGCCATCCGGGGCGGCGGCGGCAACTTCGGCATCGTCACGTCGTTCACCTTCAAGCTGCACGAGCTCGGGCCGGAAGTCGCGTTCGCGGCGGTGATGTACCCGCTCGAGGACGTTGCCGGTGTGTTGCGCAAGTGGCGCGACTACGTCGAGCAGGTGCCGAACGAGGTGACCTCGGAAATCGTCACGATCACCGTTCCCCGCCAGCACCGAGATGCCGGAGGCGGTCCACGACCGGCCCGTCACGAGGTCGGCGGGGTCTTCGCGGGCGAGGTCGAGGAAGGGATGCGGGTCCTCCAGCCGCTCCGCGAGCTCGGCACCGTGCTGTTCGACATGTCCGGCCCCACACCGTTCACCGGCGTGCAGTCGGGCTTCGACCCGCTCTTCCCCCGCAACCAATGCGCGCCTACTGGAAGGCGCTGCACCTGAAGGCCCTCAGCGACGAGGCGATCGACGCAATCGCCGACAGGGCGCTAAACCGCCCGGCGCCGCAGACGTTCGTCAACATGCTCCCGATGGGCGGCGCGATCGCGGACGTACCTCCCGAGGAGACCGCCTTCGCCGAGCGCTCCGCGCCCTACCTCGTCTCGATCGACGGCCAGTGGACCGACGCGGCCGACGACGCCGACAACGTTGCTTGGGTGCGCTCGACCTTCGACAGCCTCCAGCCGCTCGGGACCGGCAGTGTCTACCTCAACTTCACCGGTCGGGCCGACGAGGCCCCCAGCACCGGTATGGACAGCGCACACGGTCGCAACCTACAGCGGCTCGCCGAAGTCAAAAGGGCCTACGACCCGAACAACTTCTTCAGCCTGAACGACAACATCACGCCGGCCTGCTAGAGAAGAGTGCCTGGGTGGGGCAAATCCCGCAACCCAACGGCGGAGAGTTCCGTGGTCCCGCCTGATCCACTCAGTGCTTGAAATGGTCCGGGGCAACCCACAGGAGGAGAGCATGTCGAGGCAAGGTGACAACAAACAGCTGATGCGGCGGTTCACCGAAGAGTTCTGGAACCGCGGAAACGTCGCCTTCGCCGACGAAATCGTGGCCGAGGATCTGATCCACGATCAGCTCCCGCCGGATTGGCCTCAGGGCCGCGAAGGCTTCAAGCGTCTGGTACAGACCTGGCGCGTGGCCTTTCCCGACCTTCACGAGCACCTCGAGTTCGTGCTGGCCGAGGGAGATCGCGCGCTGGGCCGGTTTCGGCTGACCGGCACCCACTCGGGCGCCTTCTATGGCATAGAGCCGACCGGGAGGAGCGTCGACATCCACGGGGTCGATGTGGCACGCATCGTCGATGGCCAGATCGTCGAGTACTTCTACCACGAGGACACGTTTGGGCTATTCCGCCAGCTGGGCCGCTTCCCGGCCAACTACAGCGATGTCGCCGGGACCATTCAAGACGCGTCCGTAAACGCCTGACCAGCAGCGGATTTCGGCCCGGCCGCCGAGCAGGAGCGACTTGTGCCGGAGCCTTGTCAATCCGGTTGCTCCCGACTTGGACGAGAGGTAGCGGGACTTAAGCCAAACCAGCCGCGCCTTGGGTCGAGCGCCCTGCGGCCGTGGGTCATGCCGATACCGCGAGGTAGCCCAGGCGCGGCACCCGCGAGGCCACGATCACCACCCGCCTGTTCCGCGCACGGCAACGCGTCGCCCGCACCCTCGGACGCGAACCGGCGACCGCCACCAATAACCCATGACCCGGAAGGATCAGCCCTGCGCCGGGGTCCACTCCACAGAACCGCTATAGCTCTTGGAGGACTCGCACCACAGCGTTCATGTCGCTCTTGGCCGAGAGCAGGCACGCGCCCTTCGGCGTTGACGTGATTGCAGAGCGACGATGGCAGTCAGGGGCGATCTTGGTGCAACGAGCACCAGGCGGGGATCCCCCCTCGTGTAGACGGCCGCCAGACTAGTGTCTTCGCATATGGCTGAAATCGCGTCTTCGAGCGGGCGGGTTCGGGATGGCGAAGCGGCGCTCGCGCGGGGGACTGGGAGGAGGCGCGGGCGGTTTTCAAGCGGGAGCTTGAGGCGCGGGAAACGGTCGAGGCGCTGGAGGGCTTGAGCTGGGCCGCGTGGTGGGTCGAGGACGTGCCCGCCTGCCTGGACGCGCGTGAGCGCGCCTACCGGCTCAGCCGCCGAGAGGGAGACCTGCGGCGGGCGGCGATGCTCGCGGTCTGGCTCGCGAACGACTCCCTTGTCCTCCGCGGCGAGGCGATCGCCAAGGGCTGGTTCCAGCGTGCGGCTCGCCTCCTTGATGGGCTTGAGCCCTGCCCGGAGCAGGGCTGGCTCGATGCCCTTCTGGGCTATATGGCGATGGTGGGGGGCGACCATGCGAGGGCGTAGGAGCTCGCCGTTCGAGCGCGCGAGCTCGGCCGCCGGCTCGGCGTGGTTTCGCTGGAGATGTTCGCGCTTTCCGTCGAGGGCGTAGCGCTGGTGAGCGAGGGTGAGGTCGTGGACGGGATGCGCTGCCTTGACGAAGCCACCGCTGCGGCGCTGGCGGGCGAGTACGAGGAGATCGTTCCAGCGGGCTGGACCTGTTGCCTGCTGCTCGACGCGTGCGAGCGAGCGCGCGACTACGAGCGTGCGGCGGAGTGGTGCAGCAAGGTCGAGGAGTTCGGGCGCAGGATGAAGATCAACTTCGTTACCGGCGCCTGCCGGGCGCACTACGGTGCCGTGCTGACATGGCAGGGCCGCTGGCCCGAGGCCGAGCGGGAGCTCACCGCAGCCACCGAGTACCTGGTTGCCGAGCGGCCCATCTGGAGCGGCCTCGCGATCGTGCGGCTCGCGGATTTGCGCCGTCGCCAAGGGCGTTTCGCCGAGGCGCGGGAGCTGCTTGGCAGAGCCGAGGGAAACGCGCTCTTCTCGGTGGTGATGGCCGAGCTTTTCCTCGACCTGGGCGATGCCGCGGCGGCTGCTGACCTGCTCGAGCCACCGCTTCGGCGTTTGCCGGCGGAGAGCATGATCCTCCGCGCGGCCCCCCTCGAGGTGATGGTGAGGGCGAAGCTGGCCGCCAGCGACGCGGAGGCAGTCCGTGCCTTCCTCTCCGAGCTTCGCTCGATCGCGAGCGCGGTGGGAACGCGCCCTCTCCAGGCATCCGTGCGCGTCGCCGAGGGACTCGTCGCGGCGGCCGCCGGCGACCAAGAGACCGCGCGCGAACGGCTCGAGGACGCCGTCGAGCTGCTCGTCGCAAGCGGCGCGTCCTTCGAGCTCGCTCGGGCGCGGCTCGAGCGGGCGCGCGTGCTCGCCTCGCTGGGCCGCCAGGACGCGGCGGCGCGCGAGGCGACGCTGGCGCTCGCGCGTCTCGACGAGATCGGTGCGGCGTCCGAGGCGGCGCACGCCCGGAAGCTGCTACACGACCTCGGGGCCGCACCGGTCGCCAGGCGGGCTCCGCCGAGCGATCAGATTCTCACTCCCCGCCAGCTCGAGGTCGTGCGCCTCGTCTCCGAGGGCCTCACCGACGGCGAGATCGCGACCCGGCTCGTGCTCAGCAAGCACACCGTCCACCGCCACCTGCAAAACGCCTACGCCAGACTGGGCTGCTCCTCGCGGGCCGCGGCGGTCGCGGAGGCGCACCGGCTGAAGCTGCTGTAAGCCGACGGGCTTTGCCCGCATGGCCTCGACAGGCCATGCCCGAAGTTGGCTCGTTCAGGCGAAGAAACTGATCCCCCGCGCGCCGATACTCGGCTCCCTCACTCGAGCGCGGCAAGGAGCCGAACGATGTCGATTGCACAGCCAAGCGAAAACGACGAATACCTGCTGGCGGGACAGGCCTCGGAACTCGAGCGACTCCAGCTTCAGTCCCGGGTCTTGGAGCCCAGCGGTCGGCGGTTGCTCGAGGAGATCGGCAACGGGGGCGGGGGCCGCGCCCTTGACGTCGGCTGCGGCGTTCACGGGTGGCTCCGGGTCTTGAGCGAGTGGGTCGGCCCCGACGGCGAGGTAACGGGCACCGACATCGACGAGGGCATGCTCGCCGCCGCCGACCGGTTGGCCACCGAGGAAGGCCTGCGGAACGTCGGCCTGGTCAAGGATGACCTCTTCGCGAGCGAGCTCGAGCGGGACTCGTTCGACCTCGTACACGCGCGCGCCGAGATCTGCCCCCTCGGGCGCGCCCACGAGCAGATGCAGACCTACGTGCGGCTCGCTCGCCCGGGCGGCACCATCGTGCTAGAGGACCCC
Source organism: uncultured Thermoleophilaceae bacterium (assembly GCA_963821275.1). Lineage (GTDB taxonomy): Bacteria > Actinomycetota > Thermoleophilia > Solirubrobacterales > Thermoleophilaceae > JACVRW01. Next base: position 241,053 of record CAWGDF010000006.1, on the reverse strand, counting down.
GACACGGGCTCCTGGCACTACAACCCTCCCGCGCCCGCCCTCGAGCGGCTGATCGAGCTGATCGAGGAGGCGTTCCTGGTGAGCGGCGGGGACTGGAAGGCGGGGCGTAACCACCTCCACCTGCTGCGCGAATTCGGGATCGAGGGGAACGTCAGGGCGGAGGTGGTGGCGCTTCCCCCGGGTCACCCCTACCTGCGCCTGCCGCTGCAATTCGCCACGGCCCTGGAGGAGCGGCTGCTCAGCCTGGTGAACGCCGACGAGCTGGAGCGGCTTCGCAACAAGGGCGAGGCCGAGCTCCGGGAGCCCTGCCGCTGGGGCACGACCTTCACGCTCCTGCAGTGCTGGGGCCGCGTGGAATGACGACGAGCGATGTGAAGGGAGCGAGCGAGATGTCAGGCGTGACGATTGACGGTGCCGCCGAGTTGCTCGGCGAGGCGCTGTCGGGGCCGGTCCTTGCTCCGGGAGCCCCGGGCTACGAAGCGGTCCGGCGCGTCCACAACGGACTGATTGACAAGCATCCCGCGATCATCGCGCGGTGCGTGCACACGGCGGACGTCGTGGACGCGGTCCAGTTCGGCCGCGGCGAGGGGCGCCGGCGCTTCCATCCGCGCCGCTCGGCCGGGCGCTCTGGCGCTCGGTGACGCTGAGGGTCGAGACGCTCAAATCCGATCCGTAGGTTCAAACACGTATCCGCTGTTGGCTTCGAATCGGTTGCCGGGCCATCTCGACCGTCTCTACCGGGCGGCCTGGGCGTTGTGCGGATCGGCCCATGACGCGGAGGATCTGGTGCAGGAGACTTTTGCGCGGGTGCTGGCGTGGCCGCGGCGGTTGCGCCGGGCCGAGGAGCTTCCCTATCTGCTGGGTGCCCTGCGCAACGTCTACCTGACCAGCCTTCGCAGCGCCAGCCGGCGTCCGCGCGGTGTCGAGCTGCCGGTAGACGAGAGCGAGACGATGCGCTCGGCCTGGCCGGAGCCCGACCAGGCGCTCGAGCATGCCGAGCTGGTCGAGGCCATTGCGGCCCTGCCCCAAGACTTCCGCGCAGCGCTCGTGGCCGTCGACGTCGTCGGGCTCTCCTATCGCGAGGCGGCCCAGGTGCTGGGCACCCGCGAGGCCACGATCACCACCCGCGTGTTCCGCGGACGGCAACGCCTAGCCCGCACCCTCGGCCGCGAACCGGCGACCGCGGCGGGGAAGGAATAGCCGTCATCCGGCGTCTGAGGGGCGTGGGGGGAGGGAGCGAGGGATTGCAGCCGTCTGGTGCCCAGGTCGCCGAGCTGGTGGCGCTGGCCGACGACACGCTGCCACGCGGCCGGCGCGCCGGCGCCCTACAGAGAATCGGACGCTCGCCCGAGCTGAGCGCTGAGCTGGAGCAGCAACGCCGTGTGGTGGCCGCCATCCGCGCCTGGGACGTCCAAGCACCCGCCAGCCTGCGCGCCCGTATCGAACATGACGCCCAGGTAGTTCGTCCGCCAGTTCGGCGGCGGCGGGCGCGCGCGGCCGCCGGAATCACAGTCGGACTGGCGGTCGCGGCGCTGCTCGCGCTGCTTGTGGTGCCCAGCAGCCCTTCCGGGCCGACGATCGTCGAGGCCGCGGAGCTGACGCGGCAGGGACCGAGCCGGCCCGCGCCGCTGCCGCTTCCCGGCCAGCCACCACCCTCGAGGGCGTCCGGCTGGGCTACCTGCGCAAGGGCCGCACCACGATCGTCAATTGGCTTCGCGGCAGACACACCTGCGTGCTTTCGGGTTCCGGCATCCCCACGAGAGTGCTGCTCGACCTCGCCGCCTGGCGAGCCCAGACAACCCGGACCCTTCTAGGGGAGTGAGCGTCTACCGGGTATCTGCGTTGTTCTGCGCGAGGTTCATCCCGGGTCGGCGGCCTACGATCCGGCGGTGAGTTCCTCGCTGACTGTTCGCCCGGCTCGGGTCGAGGACGTCGTGCAGATGGCACGCCTGAATGTGCGGTCCTGGCAGGAGACCTATCGGGGACTCATGTCGGACGAGGTGCTCGATGACCCGGGCTTCCTGGCTGCTCGGGAGCGGTTCTGGGCTGCCGCGTTGACCGACGAGCGCTACCGCGAGAACCGCGTGGCTGTCGCCGAGCGGGATGGCGAGCTGGTCGGGATCGCCATGTCGGGCCCGCCTTTGGACGCCGCGGCGGAGTGGGCGAGACAGCTGTATGTGCTCTATGTGTATGCAGCCCATCACGGCACGGGTGTTGGGCCGGCGCTGCTGGAGGCGGTCGTCGATCCGGAGGAGTCGGTGGCGCTGTGGCTGGCCGACCCGAACCCTCGCGCACAGGCGTTCTACCGCAAGCACGGTTTCGTTCCCGACGGGACGGCCCAGGTCGAGGACGGGGTGCGGGAGATCCGCATGGTCCGCGGCATGCAGCACAGTCGGTAATCCAGCCCAGCGGGATGCTCGCGTGGACCAACCGGTAAGCCCGGGGTTCGAGAGACGGGAATAGTGGATCGATCCTCGCGGAAGTCGGCATCGCACCCAGGCGGGCGATGTATCTACTCGGCCAAAAGACCCGAGGTCACAATGCGCGTCTACGAACAGGTCTTCGACGTTGGCCCGCAGACCGTGGAGCAGCTCGAAACGGTCCTTGGCAGCTCGCTCGAAGAGGCGTTCGCAACCTATTCGGGACGCCAGGTTTCCGGACTGAAACCGGACTCGACCCTCGACCGAGAAAAACACCGCTTGACCCGGTACGGCGCTCGCCTTCAGACAAGCGCCAAACCGCTCTGTAAAGCCGGATACAGCTAAGCGGCTGATGGGATTCGAACCCACGACCTTCTGCATGGCAAGCAGACGCTCTAGCCAACTGAGCTACAGCCGCGCGAGGGAACCATCATAGCCGCGGCCCCGGAAGGCCCGCCGCTACGCTAGATCGCGCTCCGGGCGCCGTGGCGGAGTGGTTACGCAGCGGCCTGCAAAGCCGTTTACACCGGTTCGATTCCGGTCGGCGCCTTCGTCGCCGCACCCGCGGGGCTAGCGCGAGCGGCCTCGGCGCCCCGGCTTGCCCTTGTCCGCCCGCGGGGGGTGCTTCGCCCGTTCCTCCGGCGTCATCTGCCTGATCGTCAATTCACCGCTCTCGATCTGCTCGCGGATCGCGGTGAGCTTCTCCCGACGCCGGGCTTCCGCTCGGTCCTTCGGGGTCTTCACGTCGCGACTCCCCTCATCCCGGGGCTTGTGGCCAATGCCACGAATGAGACATTACTCGACGCCCAGGCGGCGCCGAAAGGGCTATCGCGGCCGGGACCGGGAAACAGGAATAGCGGCGCGACGGAGCGGGTAGCTACCCCTGCGTGGCCTTCGGATGCCCGAGGGCAGACGCTACGGAGAGGGAGGACGTTCCGCAATGACCGAAACGCACGGCGCAGGCGCCGGGCGTGATGTCGGCCAGGTCGAAGGGGATGGGCCGGTCCGCGAGGGCGCGGCCATCACGGACGGAGGCGCCGATGGCGCCGACCGTCGCCTGGACATCGACTGGGTGGCCGCCGAGCGCTCGCCGGAGTTCCGCGAGCTGGAAACGAAGAAGAAGGCTTTCGTGGTGCCGGCCACCCTGTTCTTCCTGGCCTGGTACTTCGGCTTCATCCTGTTGGCCGGCTACGCGCCCGACTTCATGGGCGAGGAGTTCCTCACCGACGGCTTCACCGTTGGCTATGCGCTCGCGCTCACCCAGTTCATCATGACCTGGGGGCTGGGCTGGCTCTACCTGCGCAAGTCCGATCGCGTATTCGACCCGCTCGCCAAGCGCGCCGCTGAGAAGGCGGTCGAGGTCGGAGGGGGACAGCGAGCGGGAAGCGGCCGCTTCGAGCGCTCGAGCGGGACTGAGGAGGTGACCCGCTGATGACCTGGATCGCCGCAGTCAACGAGACGGCGCTGGTGGTATTCGGCGTCGTCGTAGCCGTCACGCTGGTGATCAGCTGGTACGCGTCGAAGCGCGTCGCGTCGGCGACCGACTTTTGGGCCGCGGGCCGCGGCCTCACGGGGCCGCAGAACGGCTTTGCCATCGCAGGCGACTACATGTCCGCCGCCTCGTTCCTGGGCATCGCGGGCCTGATCTTCCTGTTCGGGTTCGACGGCTTCCTCTACTCGGTCGGCTTCCTGGTGGCCTTCCTGACGGTGCTGTTCCTGCTCGCTGAGCGGATGCGCAACTCCGGCAAGTACACGATTGCCGACGTGCTGGCCTTCCGGCTGCGGGAGAAGCCGGCGCGCTCGGCCGCCGCGCTGGGGACCCTGACCGTGGTCGCCTTCTACCTGATCGCCCAGATGGTCGGCGCGGGCGTGCTGATCGAGGGGCTCGTGGGCATCGACTTCTGGCTCGCCGTCCTCCTCACCGGCGCCTTCATGATCACCTACATCGTTCTCGGCGGCATGCTGGCCACGAGCTGGGTACAGATCATCAAGGCGTTCCTGCTCATGTCCGCCGCGGTCGTGATGACCGTCTGGGTGCTGGTGGAGATCGGCGGCAACCCGTTCGACCTGTTCCGCGACGCCCGGGCCGAGTCCTCCGACGGCGCGGCCTATCTGGAGCCCGGCCTGTTCCTGGCCACTCCGCTCGACACGGTGTCGCTGGGCCTCGGGCTGGTGCTCGGCACCGCGGGACTGCCGCACATCCTCATGCGCTTCTTCACCGTCCCGGACGCCAAGGCGGCCCGCGGATCGGTGATGTGGGCGATGGTGCTGATCGGCGGCTTCTATGTGATGACCACGGGCCTCGGCTTCGGCGCCCGCGCGATCTTGGGCGAGGGCGGCGAGGAGGCCGCCGGGACCACCGGCAACTTCGCCCTGCCGCTGTTGGCCGAGGAGCTGGGCGGAGAGCTGTTCCTGGCCATCGTCGCGGGCGTGGCCTTCGCGACCATCCTCGCGGTCGTCGCCGGACTGGTGATCGCCGCCTCGGGGGCGGTCGCGCACGACATCTGGTCGAACATCGTGCGGAGCGGCCGTGACTCCGAGGCCGAGGAGGTCTGGGTGGCGAAGATCGCCGCCTTCGCGATCGGGGCCATCGCCATCCTCATCGCGATCATCGGCGGCGAGGGCCTGAACGTCTCGTTCATGGTCGGCCTGGCCTTCGCGGTCGCGGCCAGCGCGAACTTCCCGGCGTTGCTGCTGGCGCTCACATGGAGGCGCTTCAACACCGCCGGCGCCGTGACCGGCGTGCTGTTCGGCGTGATCAGCTCGGTGGGGCTCGTGATCATCAGCCCCACCGTGTGGCCCGGCCCCGACAGCGAGGGCGGAGCGTTCTCGTTCTACGACCTGGCCAACCCCGGGATCATCAGCATCCCGCTCGGCTTCATCGGCTGTTGGCTGGGCACCATGCTGTCGAGCGAGACGCACGCTCAGCGCTCGTTCGACGAGCTCTGGGTGCGGTCCGAGACCGGTCTCGGCGCCGCGACCGGCACCGGCCTGACGCTGACCGGCCGCCACGACGGCGACCACGCCGAGGCGGAGGCCGAGCGAGAGCGAGTGGCCACCCCCGGCTAAGACACTGCGCGCATGCCGCCCCGCGGGCAGGCTCGCGGGGCGGCGTCGCGTAGCGTGGACGGGATGAGCGACCTGCTGGTGCTGCAGCACATCGCCTGCGAGCCGCCCGCGGCCTACGAGGATGAGCTCCGGGCGCGCGGTCTCGACCTGGTGCGCGTAGAGCTCGAGCGGGGCGAGCGCCTCCCCGACTGGCGCGATTTCGCGGGGATCATCGTCATGGGCGGGCCGATGGGCGCGTACGAGGACGCGGCCTACCCCTGGCTCTCCGCCGAGAAGGCGCTGCTGGGCGAGGCGGCCGGCGCGGGACACCCGGTGTGGGGAGTCTGCCTCGGCGCCCAGCTTCTGGCCGCCTCTCTGGGGGCCGAGGTGCGTCCCGGCCCCCGCCCGGAGGTCGGGCTGCTGGACGTGGAGCTTACGCCCGCCGCCGCGGCCGACCCGGTGTTCGGCGGGCTGCCCGAGCGCTTCACCACGTTGCAGTGGCACGGCGACACCTTCGACCTGCCCCCGGGGGCGGAGCTCCTCGCCCGCTCGCCGGCGTACCCGCACCAGGCTTTCGTGCGCGACCGTGCCTACGGGCTTCAGTTCCACCTCGAGGTCCCGCCCGAGCTGGTCGCCGAATGGGCCGAGGTGCCGGCCTACTCCGAGAGCCTCGAGCGCCTGTGGGGACGCGGCGCGATGCCGCGGCTGCTGGAACAGCTGAGAGAGCACGCGGACGAGCTTCTGCCCCTGGCTCGGCGCCTGTTCGGCAACTGGCTCGAGCGAGTGGCCGGTGTGCCCGCGCGGGCCATCGGGTAGAAGTTGGAGAGGGCGACAAGGAGGAAAGATGGAAGCCAGTACCAAGGCCTCCGCGGATCAGATCGAGCGCGATCTCGAGGAGCTCCTCGAGCGAGACACCTTCGAACCACCGGCCGAGTTCCGCGAGAAGGCGCTGATCGCGGACGAGTCGGTGTACGAGGAGGCGGCGCGGGATCCCGTGGCCTGGTGGGCCGAGCAGGCCGAGAAGCTCGACTGGTTCGAGCCCTGGGACGAGGTGCTCGACGAGTCCGAAGCGCCCTTCTTCAAGTGGTTCACGGGCGGCAAGCTGAACGCGTCCCACAACGCGCTCGACCGCCACGTGGAGGCAGGCAACGGCGACCGCGTGGCCTACCACTGGCGCGGCGAGGAGGGCGAGGAGCGCGACGTCACCTACGCCGACCTGCTGCGCGACGTCAAGCGCCTCGCCAACGTGCTCAAGGAGCGCGGGATCGAGCCGGGCGACGTGGTCGGGATCTACCTGCCGATGATCCCCGAGGTGGCGGTGGCCATGCTCGCCTGCGCGCGCATCGGCGCCCCGCACAACGTCGTCTTCGGCGGCTTCTCGCCGGACGCGGTGAAGGAGCGCATGCAGTTCTCGGAGGCCAAGGCTCTCATCACGGTCGATCAGGCTCGCCGCAAGGGCAAGGCGGCCGACATCAAGCCCGCCGTGGACAAGTTCCTCGGGGAAGTGCCGTCGATCGAGACGGTGGTGGTCGTCCGCAACACCGGCGGCGACGTCGACATGGACGACAAGCGTGACCTCTTCTACGACGAGGCGCTCGAGCAGGCGGACGAGGACTGCCCGCCCGAACCGCTCGACGCCGAGCACCCGCTGTTCGTCCTCTACACCTCAGGCTCCACCGCCAAGCCCAAGGGCATCCAGCACACCACCGGCGGATACCTGACCGGCGTCGCCTGGACGACCCGGTACGTGTTCGACCTGAAGCCCGAGGAGGACGTGTACTGGTGCTCGGCCGACGTCGGCTGGGTCACCGGCCACTCGTACATCGTCTACGGACCGCTGATGAACGGCGTGACCTCGGTGATGTACGAGGGCGCCCCGGACTATCCGGACAAGGACATCTGGTGGGAGCTGTGCGAGCGCTACGGCGCCACCATCTTCTACACCGCGCCAACCGCCATCCGGGCCTGCATGAAGTGGGGGGTCCAGCACCCGCACAAGCACGATCTCTCGGCGCTGCGCCTGCTCGGAACCGTGGGCGAGCCCATCAACCCCAAGGCCTGGCTCTGGTACTGGAAGGTGATCGGCGGCGAGCGCTGCCCGGTCGTCGACACCTGGTGGCAGACCGAGACCGGGAACATCATGGTCTCGCCGCTTCCCGGCCTGACCGTCGCGAAGCCCGGGTCGGCGACCATCCCGCTGCCCGGCATCGAGGCGAACGTGCTCGACGAGGAGGGCAACGAGGTGGAGCCCGGCGGCCAGGGCCTGCTCGCCCTGCTCCGCCCCTGGCCCGGGATGCTGCGGACCCTCTACAAGGATCCCGACCGCTTCAAGGAGACCTACTTCTCGAAGTGGGACGAGACGAAGTACTACGTCGGGGATGCGGCCCGCAAGGACGAGGACGGCTACTTCTGGGTCGTCGGCCGCGCGGACGACGCCGTGAACGTCTCGGGCCACCTGCTCTCCACGGCCGAGGTGGAGTCGGCCATCGTCTCGCATCCCAAGGTCGCCGAGGCGGCCGTGATCGGCCAGCAGGACGAGGACACGGGCCAGGCCATCGCCGCGTTCGTGATCCTCGAGGGCGACAACGACGAGGGCGACGACACCCTCGAGGAGGAAGTCCGGGAGCGCGTGGCCGACCGGATCGGCAAGTTCGCTCGGCCGAAGCAGATCATCTGGACCGCGGACGTGCCGAAGACCCGCTCCGGGAAGATCATGCGGCGGCTGCTGCGCGACATCGCCGAGGGGAACGAGTTGGGCGATGTCAGCACGCTGCGCGAGCCCGGCGTCATGAAGGACCTCGAGGGGAAGTTCGCCGACAAGGAGGAGTAGGAACCGCCCCGCCACACGGGGCAGCGCGCATACGATCCGGCGATGCGCTACGTCATCACCGGAGGTTCGGGCTACATCGGCTCGCGGCTGGTCGACCTGCTCTCCCGCCGCGAGGACACAGACCAGATCGTGATCTGCGATCTCGCGCCGCCGCGGGACTACAAGCCCAAGACGCAGTTCGAGCGGGTCGACGTCCGCGACCGCGAAGGGGTGCATGCGGTGCTGCGCCGCGCCCGGGCCGACGCGCTGATCCACCTCGCCTTCATCCTGAACCCGGTCCACGACGAGCACCTGATGTACGACGTGGACGTGAACGGCACCCACAACGTGCTCGAGGCGGCGGGTGAGGCCGGGACGCCGCAGGTGCTCGTCACCTCGTCGGCCGTGGCCTACGGGGCCTTCCCCGACAACCCGGTGCCGATCACCGAGGACGATCCCGTGCGCGGCGTGGCCGGCTTCTCGTACGCCCGCGACAAAACCGAGTCCGACCGTATCTGCCAGCTCTGGGCCGCCAAGTACCCCGAGCGCGTGATGACGATCGTGCGCCCTTGCATCGTCTTCGGCCCCGGCGTTGACAACTACCTGGTGCGGTTGTGGACGAAGCAGCCGCTGGCGGTGGACGTGGGCGGCACGCTGGACAACCGGATCCAGTTTCTCCACGAGGACGACGCGGTCGAGGCGATCACGGGACTCCTGCTCGGCCGGCACGGCGGCACGTTCAACCTCGCGCCCGACGGGGTCATGACCCGGCGCGAGTGCGCCGAGCTGCTCGGCACCCCGATCCGCCGGTTGCCGCTGCGCGTCTATCGCGGCCTGGCGAGCGCGCTGTGGAATGTGCGCGCCTCGGAAGCCTCGCCCGGGGGGATCGACTTCGAGCTGTACCCCTGGATCGTGTCCAACGAGAAGGTAAAGCGGACGCTCGCCTGGACCCCCCGCCACACAAGCCGCGAGACCTTCGAGATCGCCATGCGCGCCCACGGCAAGCTGCCCCCCGAGGAGCCCCCTGCGCGGCGGGAGCCCACTGCTACAGTGGCCGCGTAGCTCGCCTCGGGGCCGTTAGCTCAGCTGGGAGAGCGCCGGCTCGACAAGCCGGAGGTCGCTGGTTCGAGCCCAGCACGGCCCATCCCCGGTCTCCGCTCTGCAAGCGGGATTGCCGCGAATCTGAGGTGCCGTGGTCCCATTCGGCGGGGGCACCGGAACGGCTCGACTCCGCCCGAGATCCGATTCGCCATGTGCGGGGCGGACTCAACCCCCCTCGTACGCATCAGCAAAGAACTGGGCGTCTTCCTGGGTTGTGGACTGGAGAACGACGGTGCCGACGACTGTCGTCGCGTCGCCTTGCTCGGAGGCCCGGTCGGCGTAGGCCTTTGCATCAGCCTCAGTCGAGAACAGCCGTGCAGTCCCGGCCTTATCGCCCGAGATGTCAACCCCTTCCTCGGCGCCGTCCAGTGACGACTGGGGCAGGTCATTGACAACAAGCCCCTGAGCCTCGAGGGCCTCGCGCAGCCCGCCGAACGCGCGAGCCGGCGGGGCCTCAGCTTCACCGGTCGCGGGACTCTCCTCCTGACCACTCGCGGACGGGTCATCGTCGTCCCCGCACGCGCTGAAGCACACCGCCATGACTGCTACGAGGCCGAAAATCGTCAAGAGGCGTGGGCGCGTCACAAACTCATTCCTCCCCGTTGCCCGTGGCTCGACGGCAGCGGGCGTGCCCGAGCCAGCCTACCTCGCGCGGCGGGCCATTGGACCGCAAACAATCGCAAAACGCCAACGACGAGGTCGTCGCCGAGGTCGACGAGGACGACGCCGACCGCGTCGCAGGGCTGCTCGAGTGGGCCGTAGCCGCCCCGCGTGGCTCAGCACGCTCCGCTAACCCATGCGAGTAGCGGGTCGTCGGTCGCGGACCGGTCGCGGAAGGCCGCCAGCGGATGCCCCGGGTGGGTGCGCGTCAGCGTGACGTCAGCGAGACGTCAGCGGAATGTCAGCGGGTCGTGATCTGCTGCAGCAGAGCCCATCCCCTCCAGAGGAGACACAACAGCAATGTTCGCCCCCAACGCCTATCGCATCCGTTTCGCAACCGCAGAGGACGCCGACACACTGAGGCGTCTTGCCGAGCGTAACTCGAAGCAGCCGCTGGTCGGCCGCGTCCTCATCGGCCAGTACGACGGTGCGGGCGCGGCGCTTTCGCTCCACGACGGACGTGTCATCGCCGATTCCTCCAGTCACACCGGCAATCTCGTCGCCAATCTGCGGATCCGTGCCGGCGCCATCCGCGCCTTCGAGGCCACGCCGTCGCTGCGTGACCGGCTGCGTGCGGCGTTTGCCGCATACGATGGCGGCTCGACCGTGGCGCCGACGTCGCTGTCACGCGACGAAGATGCCGAGCAGGAGCCAATGCGCATCGCCGCGTAGCACAAGCCCACGACCCGGGGGACGGCCGCCAGGCCGCCGCCCCGGCTGCGGTGACGACGTCCGAGGCGCCAGGACCGGGCGTTGCGCTCTCTTGTGCCCGTGGCGATTGGCGATCCGCTAGAGGCGTCTGTTGGTGAGCCACCGCCGCGGACATAGCGCCTCGTTCTGCCTCAGCGCAGCAGTGGCCGGCCCAGCCGGTTCCGTTGGCGCTCGGGAAGCGGATCGCTATCGGTCGGCTTCCGTGGACGACGACGCGGGATCTCCTGCTTGGGACCGCGGAGAGTCATACTCGCGGTATGCCGGTGCCCGCGCCGGATTACGAGTTGGGCCAGTTCTTCGATCTCTCGCCCGACCTGCTCTGCATCGCCGGCTTCGACGGCTACTTCAAGCGGTTGAACCCGTCGTTCGAGCGCGTGCTGGGCTACTCGGGCGAGGAGCTCATGTCGCGGCCGTTCCTGGAGTTCGTGCATCCGGATGACGTGGAGCGCGCTCGCGACGCGTTCATCCATCTGGCCACCGGCGAGGACGTCATCGGATTCGAGTGCCGCCTCGTCTGCGTCGACGGCTCGGTACGCCGGTTCGAGTGGAACACGCGCACGTTGCCGCACGTGGGCGTCCTCTACGGCATCGCGAGGGACGTGACCGTTCGCAGCGAGCTGGCCGAGGAGCAGGCGGCGCTGCGCCGAGTGGCGGTACTCGTCGCGCAGCAGCCGTCCCCCAGCGATGTCTTCACGGCCGTCACTCAGGCGGTCGGGCTGCTCCTCGATGCCGACCTTGCGGTATTGCACGTCTTCCCCGGCGACGGCACAGCGACGACGATCGCCAGCTGGAGCGGCGACGGCCCCATGCTGCCGATCGGGACACGGTTTCCACTGGATGGCGACACCTCGCCGCCCGCATTTTCGAGACCGGCGCGCCAGCGCGAATGCACAGCCACGACGAGGCGTGGGAGCGTGAGGCGACGGATCTCGCACGGAGTTTGCGTGTGCGCTCGGCCGTCGGGGCGCCGATCCTCGTCGAGGGGAAGCTCTGGGGCGCGTTGATGGCCGCGACTCGCGGCGTCGAACCGTGGGCCGAGAACGCCGAGACCCGTATCGCCGCGTTCACAGAGCTGGTTGCGACCGCGATCGCGAACGCCGAGTCGCGCGAGGCGCTTGCCGAGCTCGCCGACGAGCAGGCGGCGCTGCGACGCGTCGCGACACTGGTCGCACAAGGGGCATCGCCTCAAGATCTCTTCGAGGCCGTCGCGGAGGAGGTCGGCCGCCTGTTACCCGTCGGAAGCGCCACGATGGGTCGCTTCGAACCGGACGGCAGCGTTACCACGGTGGCCTCGTGGAGCACCACCGAGGCTGCCTTTCCTACCGGCAGGCGGTGGCCGACCGAGGGCACGAACGTCGCGTGGATGGTGCTCCAGACGGGCCGGTCCGCTCGTATCGACGACTTCTCAGCTGCCACCGACCCGATCGGCGTCGCCGCGAGGGAGGCGGGCATCAAGTCGGCGGTTGGAAGCCCGATCGTCGTCGAAGGCCATCTCTGGGGCGTCATGACGGCTACCTCGACCGAAGGGCCGCATCCGCCGGACACCGAGGCGCGCCTCGCTTCGTTCACGGAGCTCGTCGCGACGGCGATCGCGAACGCGGAAAGCTCGGCAGAGATCGCCGCGTCGCGCAGAAGGATCGTCGCCGCCTCAGACGATGCGCGCCGCCGGATCGTCCGCGATCTGCACGACGGCGCGCAGCAGCGCCTGGTCCACACGGTGATCACGCTCAAGCTGGCGCAGCAGGCGCTGGCGAAGGGAGCAGAGGACGGGCCGCTGCTGGTGCAGGAGGCACTCGGGAACGCGGAGCAGGCGACGGCCGAGGTGCGCGAGCTCGCGCACGGGATCCTGCCGTCGGTCCTCACGACGGCGGCCTGCGCGCGGGCATCGAGGCGCTCGGCTCACGGACGCCGGTGCCCGTCGAGGTCGACGTGTCGGTCGACCGGCTGCCGGCGCCGGTCGAGGCGACCGCCTACTTCGTCGTCGCCGAGGCGCTCACCAACGTCGCCAAGCACGCCGGCGCCGCGAGCGCCGCGGTCGCCGCGCGGGTCGAGGACGGGACGCTGCGGGTCGAGGTGCGCGACGACGGCGTCGGCGGCGCCCGCCCGGACGGCAGCGGCCTCCAAGGCCTCTGGGACCGGCTCGCCGCGCTCGACGGGCGCCTCCGGATCGAGAGCCCCGCCAGACGGCGGGACGCTGGTCGCGGCGACCATCCCCATCCCGGCAAGCGCCATCGAGCGATAGGCGCCAACGAACGGCATCTTCGCCGCCTCTGCGTTCGCGTGGACGCGAGCCGCGAGCCGCGCCCTGATCGCGAGCGGCTATCGGCCCAGTCTCATCGCGTGTTGCCGGGCCCCACGGGGCAGCGGAGCATGCGCGGAAACCCGCGAAAGGAGCTCACATGCCGGAAAATCCAAACCCGATCACCATCGACAACTCGGCGCTGATCCTGATCGACCACCAGCCGTGGGTCGCGTTCTCGGTCCAGTCGATCGATCGCACCCTCCTGGTCAACAACGTGGCAGCGCTGGCGAAGGCCGCCAAGGACCTCGGGGTGCCGACTGTCCTGACGACGGTTGGCGCCAGCGGCGGGCCGCTCAACGATCCGCTCTTCGGCCAGATCAGCGAGGTGTTCCCCGACGAGCTCCCTATCGACCGTGTCTCGACCAACGCGTGGGCGGACATCAAGCCCGCGGTCGAGGCCACGGGTCGGCGAGTGCTGCTGATGGCGGGCATCTGGACCGAGGTGTGCCTGGCACAGACCGCGCTCTCGGCGCTCCAGGACGGCTACACCGTCTACTTCGTCAGCGACTGCTCAGGCGGTGTGACCCAGGAGGCTCACGACGACGCCAAGCAGCGCATGGCGCAGGCCGGCGCCAGCGGCATCAACTGGATCGCCGCGGTCGCCGAGTGGACGCCCGACTACACCAGCGCCGAACGGCAGGCGGTCAACCCCGGCCTCCTCGCCCGCGGCGGCGGTGTCGGCCTCTCCATCGAGTATCTGCTCGCCAACATGCCGGTCCCCGCGGGCAGCGCCTGAACATCGACCCAACCCGGAGTGCCCGCCCTCGGATCAGCGTGGGCGCCCTGGCCAGCCGCGCCGCGTTCCCCGTCACCGGCCTCCGCTTTCGCAATCGCCCTCTTAGGAGCGGTGGCGGGACCCGTTCAGCGCCTTGCCCGGCGGCTGCTGCCATCCATATGTAAAGGAGGACTCTTACCCCTCCGGCAACTCCCTCAACGGCGCGCTGCCATCCCACCCCTCAGCCCCAGCCGCGAACAGCGCGAACAGCCCGTTGATCGCGTCGGTGTTCTCGTGCACCTCAATCGCATGCCCCAGCAACGGCGCGTCGTGCAACGAGATCTGGATCGGCCCCTGGCGCAAATGCAGGAACTTGGGCATCCCGGCGGCCTCTAGGCGCTCGCTCTCGGCGGCAGGGTCGTCGACGATGTAGGCGATGTGGGCGATGTTGCTGCCACCGGCACCGCCGGTGTAGAAGCGCGACTCGAGCTCCGGGGTCACCTCGTGGAGCTCGATCAGCTCGAGGAAGATCGGGCCCCACTTGCCAATCGCCGAGGCGTGATCGAACACGCAGGGCTCTCTCTCCAGCAGCGTCTCGTCGAACTCGACGTGCTCGCCCAGGTGGAAGAAGGGGCCGGCGCCGGTCGCCTCGACCCACTGGTCGACCGCCTTGGGGATGTCGTCGACGATGTAACAGACGTGGTGAATCGGGCGGTTGTTCATTGGCTCAGGGCTCCTTCAGTTGGTTGAGGAGGAACTCGGGCTGCTCTTCGGGGACGGTCACCCGAGTGTCCGGGTGCCAGAGCCTCGCCCACTCATTCGAGCGCTCCTGGGCCAAACGGGCGGACCGATCCAACACCAGATCGATGTTCTCCTTGCACATCGCCCGCGCAGTATCTCGCCGACGAGAGAGTCCCGCCTCCATGCAAAGCGGGCACGGCGGAGGTGCGACGAACCCTCCTGACCGGCCGGTCGACACCTATTGGATTTAGGCCATGACCCCCTTCCGCCACCAGCTTCGATGCCAAGGCTTGGACGAAATCGACGCGGCGTTCGCCAAGCGTGACGTAGCGGGCCTGATCAAAGAGCCCGTTCCCACGCCCCACCGGCGAGGAGGTGGCGAAGACTACGGGCGCCGGGTAAGACGGCGACGGGTCCGAACCCCGCTCGGCGGGCTCCGCCGCCGGCCGGCATCGGTTCGTGTACATACATCAGGGCATGAGCTCCCATACCTACCCACACACGATCGAGAACGGGGCGGGCGAGCGACTGACCTTCGTCCGCAGAGTCGACGACCCGGGCGGTGAGCGGCTCGAGGTCGAGAACCTCGTCAAGCCCCGCAGCGGCCCCCCGATGCACGTCCACCACCACCAGGAGGAGGCGCTCACGGTCGAGCAGGGACGAATCGCCTACGAGCGGCCGGGAGAGCAGCCCGGGTTCGCCGAGGCCGGTGAGACGGTCGTCTTCCGGCCGGGGGAGGCGCATCGCTTCTGGAACCCCGGCGACGAAGAGCTCCGCTGTACGGGCTACGTCCAGCCGCCCGACAACCTGGAGTACTTCCTCACGGCCATCTACGAGTCGCAACGGGCCAACGGTGGAGGGCGGCCGGACCCGTTCGAGGCGGCGTTCCTAGCGCGGCGCTACAGGAGCGAGTTCGGCATGAGCCAGATCCCGGCGCCCGTTCAACGGCTGGTGTTTCCCGTGCTGGTGGCCGTGGGACGCCTGCTGGGCAAGTACAAGAAGTACGCCGACGCGCCCGAGCCGGTAAGACGCTGAGGAGGCGCAGGTAGCGGCCCTAGCGGCCGAGAACCGTCTCCATCCGCTCCAGGCTGCGGTCGAGGTCGCGCCGGTCAACGGGTTGGTTCTCGCGCGGACTGGTGTTCTTCCAGGTCGGAAGCTGCTCACGGCGGTCATTGCGCCGCTGCGGCCGACGGGCGGGGGCGGCTCGTAGGTTGTCCTGCATGAGTTTGGGTCCTCCTCGGAGTCGAGTCCGTGTCTCCCTGATGGGTTCCGCCTCAGCTGGATCCGAAACGTCGGACTCAGAGGGTGCTTCTCGCGGCGCCGGACGGTCGGTGAGGGATTACGGCTGGGCCGGGGTTCAAGCCTCCGGTAGCGTCCCAGCGATGCTGGCGCTGCTCTACGACATCCACGGCAACCTGCCGGCGTTGGAGGCGGTGCTGGCTGACGCCGCGGAGGCCGACCGCTTCCTGCTGGGCGGGGACATTGCGGGCTTCGGGGCCTGGCCGGCGGAAACCGTCGAGCGCCTGCGGGAGCTCGACGCGGAGTGGATCCGCGGCAACGTCGACCGCTGGCTGACCGACCGCTCGGACGCCCCCGAAGTCATGCACCCGCTGCTCGAGGCGACCGTCGAAGTGCTCGGCGAGGACGTCTCCGCGGAGCTGGCCTCGCTGCCGGAGACCACCACCCGCGACGGCGTCCTCTACTGCCACGCCTCGCCCCTGTCGGACATGGAGAGCTTTCTCCCCGAGCCGGGCGATCGCGACGCCGAGCTGCTCATGGGCACGGAGGCGCGGAGGGTGGTGTTCGGCCACACGCACCTGGCGTTCCGGCGCGAGGGCCCTGCGGGGATCGAACTGGTCAACCCGGGGAGCGTCGGGATTCCGCTCGACGGCGACCGGCGTTCAGCCTACGCGCTCGTCGGTGACGACAGCGTGATCGACCAGCGCCGCGTGGAGTACGACTACGCCGCGTCGGCAGCGGAGTTGCGGGCCCGTTTCGGAGAGGCCGCAGAGATCCCCGCGCGGCGCATCGAGCAGGCCCGATTCGACGTCGCCTAGTGCTACGGTCGAGCGATTCGTCTCCCGAGCATCCGGGCCCCACGTAACCGCGAGTTCTTCGACCTCTTCGAGGAGGCCGGGTACAACCTCCTGCGCGCAGCGCGCCTGCTCGAGGAAATGCTGCGCGACTTCCCCGAGCGCAACGAGCTGGCGCGCGAGATCCTGATCTGCGAGCAGGAGGGTGACCGGATCACCCACGACATCATCCACCGGCTCAACCAGACCTTCGTCACACCGCTGGACCGGGAGGACATCCACGAGCTCGCGTCGGCGCTCGACGACGTGGTCGACTTCACCGAGGAGGTGGCCGACTACCTCGGGCTGTACAACATCGAGGCGCCCATGGCGCAGGCTCAGGAGCTCGCCAAGGTGCTCCACCAGGCCGCACGCCAGATCGCCGAGGCCATGCCCCGGCTACGGAGCTTCAAGGACCTGTCGCTCTACACCGTCGAGCTCAACCGGCTGGAGAACGACGGCGACCGGATCGCCCGCGAGGCGATCGCCTCGCTGTTCGACAATCGGATCGACCCGATGGTCGTGATCCGCTGGAAGGACATCTTCGAGCGCCTTGAGGAGGCGATCGACGCCACCGAGCATGTCGCGAACATCCTCGAGGGCGTCGCGATCAAGAATTCGTAGCTTGGAAGGCGATCTGCTCATCGTCGCGATCGTCGTCGGCGTCGCGCTGATCTTCGACTTCACCAACGGCTTCCACGACACGGCGAACGTCGTCGCCACCTCGATCTCGACGCGCGCCATGCCGCCGCGGATCGCCGTTGGCTATGCGGCGGTGCTCAATTTCGTCGGGGCCTTCATCTCGCTCAACGTGGCCGCCACGGTGGCCTCGGATGTGGTCGACCCCAGCTCGATCACCCTGCTG
This sequence comes from uncultured Thermoleophilaceae bacterium, assembly GCA_963821275.1. Taxonomy (GTDB): domain Bacteria; phylum Actinomycetota; class Thermoleophilia; order Solirubrobacterales; family Thermoleophilaceae; genus JACVRW01. The sequence continues at coordinate 223,609 of CAWGDF010000006.1, read as the reverse complement.
GCCGTGTTCGGCGGGCTCGTCGGCGCGATCGCCTGGAACCTCGCGACCTGGTACTTCGGGTTGCCCTCCAGCTCGTCGCACGCTCTCATCGGCGGGATCGTGGGGGCGGTGCTGGTGGCCGACGGCCCCGCCGCGGTCTTCTTCGAGGAGGGCATCCTCGGCAAGGTGATGATCCCGGCGCTGGTGGCGCCGCTGCTGGCCTTCGGTGTCGGCGGGCTGTCGATTCTGCTGCTCTACCGGATCACGGGAAACCTGCGGCCACGCCCGGCGGCGCGCGGGTTCCGGGCAGGCCAGGTGCTCTCCGGGGGGATGTTGGCGCTGGCGCACGGCACCAACGACGCGCAGAAGACCATGGGCGTGATCGCCCTCGCCCTGGTGGCCCACGGCTCGCTCGGCGCGTCCGACCCGACGCCGCCGACCTGGGTGGTCGTCTCCGCGGCGGTCGCGATCGCCGTCGGTACCTATGCCGGGGGGTGGCGGATCATCCGGACGATGGGGAGCCGCATCCACAAGATGGACACCGCACAGGGCTTCGCCGCCCAGGGCGCCGGCGCCGCCGTGATCCTGGCCGCCACTCACGCGGGCTACCCGCTGTCCACGACGCACACGATCTCCGGCGCCGTCATCGGCTCCGGCGCCGCCAAGCGGCTGTCGGCGGTGCGCTGGGGGGTGGCGGGGAGCATCGTCACCGCCTGGGTGCTCACCCTGCCGGCGGCAGCCGCGATCGGTGCGCTCGTGTACGGGATCACACGGCTGTTCGGCACAGGGGCAGCCGGACCGCTGGTGGTCTCCGCCCTGATAGTGGTCCTTGGCGCCCTGCTGGTCGTGCGGCGCGCGCATGAGGGGCGCGCCGGGGTGACCTCGGTGGCCGAGGCATGATCGCCGCAATCGCCAACGGAGCCGACCTGCTCGAGCTGATGTGGAGTTCCTTCGCGGCCGGGCTCGGAGTCACCGTGGCCTACGGCATAGCGATCCTGGGCGCGAGCCGCGCGGTCGACCACAGCCGCGACGGTCACATGGCCCGAGCAACGGTCTACGGCGTCCTGGCCGCCCTCTCGATAGCGGCCGTCCTCGCGGCCGTGGCTGCGGGCATCGTTGCCATGAGGGCGGGCTAGCCGCTCGCCAGCGCCACGAGGCGCTCGAGCTCCTCAGCCGTGGACCACCCTCCCACCGAGGCGCGCACGTACGGGGTGCCCGGCAGGTCGCGCAGCACCATGCGCTCCTCGGCGGCGAGCCGCTCGATGAAGGCCTTCGGCTCGGCCACTGCGAACGACACCAGCGTCGACGCGCCGCGCGGCGCCACCGTCAGGCCGCGGGCGGCGAGGTTCTCGGCCAGCCGCGCGGCCAGCTCGACCGCATACGCGCGCGAGCACTCGCCGCCGGCGCCCTCGAGGACGTCGAGCGCCGCGTGGGCGAAGGCCAGGTCGTGCGCCGCCGGCAGTCCGGTGCCCAGGCGGCGGGCATCGGGGTGCAGCGTCGGCTCGAGCCCCCCCTCGCCGTTCGCCAGGGCGTGGTAGCCCGGCCAGGGGGCCGGGAGGGCGGCCACGCGATCGGCGCGAACGTAGAGGTAGCCGATCCCGTTCGGCCCACAGAGCCATTTCTGTCCCGAGGCGGCGTAGAAATCGCAGCCCAGCGACCGTACGTCCACGTCGACGGCGCCGAGCCCCTGCGCGCCGTCGAGGAGCACCGGCACGCCGCTGGCCGCCAGCGCCGGCACGTCGGCCACCCGGCCGGTGATCCACGAGACGTGGGAGCAGGCCACCAGCCGCGTATCCGGTCCGACCTCGCCTGGCAGCTCGGCCAACGGAGCCACCCGCACCCGGACGCCGGCCCGCTCTCGCAGCGCCGCCAGGGGAGCCAGGAGCCCGGGATGCTCCTCGTCGCTCGTGAGGACCTCGTCGTCTCGGCCCAGGCCGATCGCGCCCAGGACCGAGTTCACGCCGTCGGTGGTCGACCCGGTGAGCGCGACCTCCTCGTGGTCGCAGCCGAGCAACGCCGCCGCACGGCGGCGCAGGTCGTCAGCCGATTGCAGGAGCGGGTCGAAGAAGGGCCTGCCCCCGCGGCCGTGCTCGGCCTGACGGCGCAGGGACTCGGCTGCCGCGTCGGCCGCCCGCTGCGGGACGGGACCGTTGGTGCCCGCGTTCAGATAGGCGGTGTGCGCGAGGACGGGGAACTCGGCGCGCAGGCTCTCCACGGCGCCGGATACTAGGCTTCGGGCCGCTGTGATCATCGAGCGCTCCATGCAATCCGACTGGCTCTCGAACGCCTACCTCGTCGGCGACGCCGAGGGCGGGACCGCCGTGGTCATCGACTCCGGGGGCCCGGCCGGCCCGCTGCTGGAGGCCGCTGAGCGCAACGGCCTCGAGGTACCGCTGCTGCTGCTCACTCACCACCATCAGGACCACGTGGCCGAGAACCAGGTCTGGAAGGAGCGTCACGGGGTCGAGATCGTCGCCCACCCCCTCGAGGCGGAGCGGCTGCTCGATGTGGACCGCACGATCGAGCCCGGCGAGCTGATCGAGGCCGGCGACCTGCGCATCGAGCCGCTGCACACGCCGGGACACACCGACGGAATGCTCAACTTCGTCGTCAACGGCACGGACGTGTTCACGGGGGACACCCTGTTCAAGGGCTCGGTGGGCGGGGTCCGCGCACCCGGCTCCACCAGCTTCGAGGACCTGCGCGAGTCGATCATGGGTGTGCTGATGGAGCTGCCGCCCGAGACCCGAGTGCACCCGGGTCACACCGATCCGACCACGATCGGCGACGCGTGGGAGACCAACGCCTTCGTGCGCCTCTGGCGCGGCCTGGACGAAGAGGGCAGCGAGCGCTGCCGGGTGGGCGACGACGAGGCGACCCTCGTGCTCTGGGGAGACGACTACGACGGCGGGCACAAGGCCTGGGTGCGCTGGGACGACGGCCGGGACGACATCGTGCCCGGCAGCACCGTCTCGCGGTGACGCTGGCCTACGGGGTGCTCGCCGAGGGCGCCGTGTGCGCCCGGGTGGAGGGCCGGGTGCTCGACCTGAGCGGACTGGACCCCGTGTTCGCCGAGCCGTCGCTCAACGCCTTCATGGCCCGCGGGCCCGGCTTCTGGGCGCAGGCCCACGAGCGGGCGCCGGAGGGCCGCGAGGTCGAGGACCCGCACCTGGGGCTGCCGTTTGCCGCCGGCGACTACGTCGACTTCTTCTCCTCGCTGCACCACGCGGCCAACATGGGCCGCATGCTGCGGCCCAGGGGCGACCCGCTGTCGCCCAACTGGCGTCACGTGCCGATCGCCTACCACGGCCGCTCGGGCACCCTGGTGCCCAGCGGAACGCCGGTGCGCCGGCCCTGCGGGCAGCGCAGGCCGCCGGACGCCGACGCGCCCGTCTTCGGCCCCAGCACCCGGCTGGACCTCGAGCTCGAGGCCGGCTTCGTGATCGGCGTGCCCAGCCGCCAGGGCGAGCCGGTGCCGGTCGAGCGGGCGCTAGACCACGTGTTCGGGATGACGCTGGTCAACGACTGGTCGGCGCGCGACGTCCAGGCCTGGGAGTCGGTGCCCCTGGGCCCGTTCCTGTCGAAGTCGTTCGCCACCTCGGTCGGCCACTGGGTGGTGCCGCTGAGCGAGCTGGCCTCACGGCGGGTGCCCGGTCCGGCGCAGGAGCCCGAGCCGCTTCCCTACCTGCGGGAGGAGCCCTGGGCCTACGACCTCCCGCTGGAGGTCGAGCTGAACGGCACGGTGGTGGCGCGCAGCAACACCCGGCATCTCTACTGGTCGGTCGCCCAGCAGGTGGCTCACCTGACGGTCAGCGGCGCGAGCCTGCGCACCGGCGACCTGCTGGCCAGCGGCACGATCTCGGGGCCCGAGCGCGAGCATCGCGGCTGTCTCATGGAGCTGTGCTGGAACGGGGACGAGCCGATCGAGCTGCCGGGGGGAGCCACCCGCACGTTCCTCGAGGACGGCGACGAGGTGGTGCTGCGCGGCGAGGGCCTGGGCGAGGTCCGGGGGCGGATCGAGCCCCCGGGCTGCTGACGGCGCTCCGCGGAGGGGGTTCGTCACTCTGCGTCGCTATGTCCGACGCCTTGTGACCAGGCCCCGCGAGCGCGCTACGAACCCAGGCCGGGTCTGCCGCGTCGGCACCTCCCGGGGGCGACACGCGCCCGCCTGGCAGTACCGTTCAGGCTCCATGAAGGTCACCCTCCCCGACGGCTCCCCGCTCGAGCTTCCCGACGGCGCCACCGGTGCCGACGCGGCACGCGCCATCGGCGAGGGCCTGGCGCGGGCTGCGCTCGGGGTCCGCCAGAACGGCGATCTGCGCGACCTCGGCGCGCCGCTCGAGGAAGGGCCCGTGGAGATCGTGACCGGCCGGGACCCCGACGGCCTCTGGCTGATCCGCCACGACGCGGCCCACGTGCTGGCGACCGCAGTGCGGGAGTTGTACCCAGGGGTCAAGATCTCGATCGGCCCGCCGATCGAGGACGGGTTCTACTACGACTTCGAGTTCCCGGAGGGCACCAAGGTCTCCGAGGACGACCTCGAGCGCATCGAGGCGAAGATGCGCGAGCACATCGCGGCCGACGAGTCGTTCGAGCGCACCGACATACCGGCGGCCGAGGCGATCGAGCGCTTCCGGGCCGAGGGCGAGGACTACAAGGTCGAGTTGATCGAGGACCTGGTCGCCGAGGACGGCGTCGAGACGGTCTCGCTGTACCGCAACGGGCCCTTCACCGACCTCTGCGCGGGCCCCCACGGGCCCTCGACCAAGCGCATCAAGGCCTTCAGGCTCACGAGCCTGGCCGGCGCTTACTGGCGCGGTGATTCGACGCGCCAGATGCTCACCCGCATCTACGGCACGGCGTTCCTTTCGAAGGAGGACCTGGACGAGCACGTCCGCAGGCTCGAGGAGGCGCGCGAGCGCGACCACCGCAAGCTGGGGCGCGAGCTGTCGCTGTTCATGCTCTCCGACCTCGCACCGGGCATGCCTTTCTGGCTCCCCCGGGGCACGCACATCTGGAACGAGCTGACCACGCTGTGGCGGCGGGCCAACACCGAGCACGGCTACACCGAGGTGCGCACGCCGATCCTCTACGACGTCGACCTCTGGAAGCAGTCCGGGCACTGGCACGTGTACCGGGAGCACATGTACTTCACCGACGTGGAGGGCCGAGGCATGGGCCTCAAGCCCATGAACTGCCCGGCCCACGTGCAGATCTACAAGCGCGAACTGCGCTCGTACCGCGACCTGCCGATCCGCTACTGCGAGCAGGGGCTGGTCCATCGCCACGAGCCGAGCGGCACACTCCACGGCCTGCTCCGCGTGCGTCACATCACCCAGGACGACGCCCATGTCTTCTGCACGGAGGAGCAGATCACCGAGGAGGCCATGCGCTGCATCGAGTTCGGCTTCTTCATCTACCGGCAGTTCGACCTCGAGCCGCGCCTGGAGCTCTCCACCCGGCCGGAGAAGCGCGTGGGCAGCGACGAGATGTGGGACAAGGCCGAAGAGGCGCTCCGGCGCACGCTCGAGGAGAACGGGCTGGAGTACGACCTCAACGAGGGCGACGGTGCCTTCTACGGGCCCAAGATCGACGCCCACATCACCGACGCGATCGGCCGCTCGTGGCAGCTCGGCACCGTCCAGCTCGACTACTACATGCCGGAGCAGTTCGAGCTGACCTACACGGGCGCCGACAACGCCGAGCACCGCCCGGTGATGATCCACCGCGCCTCGATGGGCTCGTTCGAGCGCTTCATCGGGATCCTGATCGAGCACTACGCCGGCGAGTTCCCGCTCTGGCTGGCGCCGGTCCAGGCGACCGTGCTGCCTATTGCCGACCGCCACCTGGCCTACGCCCGTCGCGTCGCCGAGCGGCTGACCGAGGACGGGCTGCGCGTGGAGGTGGACGAGCGCTCCGAGTCGGTGGGCAAGAAGATCCGCGAGGCCGAGGTGCTCAAGGTCCCCTACATGCTCGTCGTGGGCGACGCGGAGGAAGAGGGGGGCCGGGTGGCTGTGAGGCGGCACGGCGAGGGCGACCTGGGACCGGCCGGGGTCGAGGATTTCGCCGTACGCGCCCGCGAGGAGATCCTGCGGCGCTCCTAGGAGCGCCGCTATACTCGCCTCGAATGGAGGGCACCACATTCTCGCGCCGAGGAAGCCGCTGACGCGACCGTGCCCCTTCCCGACTCGCGACGTGCCGCCTTTGACGTCCAGCCGTAGACCGCGCTAGTGCCGATCCCACGGAGGTTCGATCGGCGCCCGCCCGAGCGGGACGAGACACGCATCAACGAGCGCATCCGGGTGCCCCAGGTCCGGCTGATCGGCGCGGACGGCAACCAGATCGGCGTGGTCCCCACCGACCAGGCGCTGCGCTACGCCCAGGAGCGTGATCTCGACCTGGTCGAGGTCGCGCCTGACGCGCGTCCGCCGGTCTGCCGCGTGCTCGACTACAGCAAGTACAAGTACGAGCAGGAGCAGAAGGCCAAGGCCGCGCGCCGGCACCAGAAGCAGGTGAACGTCCGCGAGATCAAGCTGCGGCCCAAGATCGCCAACAACGACTACGAGACCAAGAAGAACCACGTGGTCCGGTTCCTCAAGGGCGACGACCGCGTGAAGGTCACGATCATGTTCCGGGGCCGGGAGCAGACCCACCCGGAGCGCGGCGAGGCCCTGCTGCAGCGGCTGGCCGAGGACGTGGCCGAGCTCGGCTCGGTCGAGCAGGCCCCCCAGCAGGACGGGCGCAACATGACGATGCTGCTCGCGCCACACAAGCGGCGGGCGCAGGACGCAGCGGCCGCAGGCGCCACCGGCTGAAGTCTCAGAGCGCAGGTCGCCCGCAAGGTCGTCTGCTCTAATAGGACGCTGCGATGCCGAAGATGAAGACGCACTCAGGCGCCAAGAAGCGCTTCCGCAAGACGGCGGGCGGCAAGCTGCGCGCCCGTCATTCGTTCACGAGCCACAACCTGGGCCCAAAGCCGCGCAAGCGCAAGCGCCGCCTGGGCCGGCCAGTCGAGGTGGCCAAACAGGACCGCAAGCGCGTGACGAGGTTGCTGCACAAATGAGCCGGGTCAAGCGATCGGTTGGCGCGCGCAAGAAGCGCCGGGCCGCCCTCGGGCGGACCAAGGGCTACCGGGGCCAGGCCCACTCGAGCTACAAACGGGCCAAGGAGGCCCTGCTCAAGGCCGACTCCTACGCCTACCGCGACCGGCGCAACCGCAAGCGCGACTTCCGCCGGCTGTGGATCGTTCGCATCAACGCCGCCGCGCGCCAGGAGGGAATGAGCTACAGCGAGTTCATCCACGGCCTGAAGGAGGCGGGCATCGAGCTGGACCGCAAGGTGCTGGCCGACATTGCCGTGCGCGACCCCGAGACCTTTCGACGCTTTGCGGAGCGAGCCCGGGAGGCCGTGGCCAGCTGACGCCACCGTCATCGACCACTCCCCGGGCGCCCTCAGAGGCGCCTTTTTTGTGATCACATCCGCCGACAACGACAAGCTCAAGACGATCCGCAAGCTCCATGGCCGGCGCGCGCGCGACAAGCTGGGCCTGTTCAGCGCCGAAGGAGAGGACCTGGTCGAGGCGGCCCGCGCGGCCGGCCGGACGGCGCGTTTCGTGCTGTGGGCCGGCGAGGACGTGGAGCCCGCCCTGCTCGACGCGGTGAGCACCCTCGGGTCGGGCACGCGGGTGATCGGCGTCTATGAGCAGTCCTTCGCGGCGCCGGAAGGCCGGGTGATGGTCTGGTTGCACGCCGTGGAGGATCCGGGCAACGTGGGCACGCTGGTCCGCGCAGTGCATGCCTTGGCCGACGGGCCGCTCGTACTGGGGCCCGGGTGCGCCGACCCGTATTCGCCGAAGGCCGTGCGGGCGAGCATGGGCTCGCTGTTCGGTCGCCCGCCCGCGCGGGCCGATTTCGGCGAGCTGCCGGGCACGCGGCTCGGGCTGGCTGCCGGCCCGCAGCGGCCTCTCCGCGAGGTGCTGGGCGAGCTGTCCGGGGCGCCGGAGCCGCTGGTGCTCTGCCTCGGATCCGAGCGCGCCGGCCTGCCCGGGGAGGTGCTGGCCGGCGCCGACGCGGTGGCCGGCATCCCGCTGCGAGCCGACGGTCCCGACTCGCTGAACGTGGCCCTGGCGGGCGCCGTGGCGCTCTACGAGGTCGCGAATAGGATGGCCGCCCATGGCTGACCTCCAGCAGCTGCGCGCCGAAGGCGAGGCCGCGATCCGCGCCGCCGCCGACGCCGCCGAGCTCGACGAGCTGCGCGTGCGCTATCTGGGGCGCAAGGCGGAGCTCACGCGGGTGCTGCGCTCGATCGGCGAGCTCGAGCCGGAGCGCCGCGGCCCGGTGGGCAAGGAGGCCAACTCCGTGCGGCAGGCGCTCGAGGCGCTGCTCGAGCAGCGCGGGGGCGAGCTCGAGGCGGTCGAGCTGGATCGCCGGCTGACCGAGGATCGCGTGGACGTGACCCTCCCGGGCGATCCCCCGCGGCCCGGTGGCCACCTGCACCTGATCTCCGAGATCAGGCGCCAGATGGAGGACATCTTCGTCGGCCTGGGCTTCTCGGTGTTGGAGGGGCCCGAGGTGGAGTACGAGTACTACAACTTCACCGCGCTCAACCATCCGCCGGAGCACCCCGCGCGGTCGCCCCAGGACACCTTCTACTTCGGCGATCACGTCGTCCTGCGCACCCACACGTCGCCGATGCAGACGCGGGCGATGGAGGTCACCGAGCCGCCCATCTACGTGGTCGTGCCCGGCCGGGTCTACCGGCCCGACACTCCCGACGCAACCCACGTGCCGATGTTCCACCAGCTCGAGGGGCTGGCGATCGACGAGGACATCACGCTGGCCGACCTCCAGGGCGTGCTGCTCGCCTTCGCCCGCCAGATGTTCGGGGAGGAGACCGACGTGCGGCTGCGCCCGGGCTACTTCCCCTTCACCGAGCCGAGCGTGGAGGTCGACGTCTCCTGCTTTCGCTGCGGCGGCAGCGGCAGTGTCGCGTCCGAGCGCTGCCCGACCTGCAAGGGCGAGGGCTGGATCGAGATCCTCGGGTCGGGGATGGTCGACCCCAACGTGCTCGGCTACGTGGCCGAGAACGGCTACGACCCCGAGCGCGTGCAGGGCTTCGCTTTCGGGATGGGCATCGAGCGGATCGCGATGCTCGTCCACGAGGTGCCCGACCTACGTCTGCTGTTCGAGAACGACGTCCGTCTCCTGGAGCAGTTTGGGGCATGACCCCCTCCAGACCCCCGCACCTCCGGATGACGCGTCATGCCGTCGCTGGATCGGCGTCCTCGGCCTCGACAATGGCTCCGACATTGCCTTCGTCCTGCGTCCTTGCCCAGCTCGGCCTGACGCGCCCCCGGAGGCACGCGGGCCCGAAGGAGGTCATGCACGGGGCATGAGGATCCCCGTCTCCTGGCTGCGCTCTTACTGCGACCCCGGCCTCGGCGCCGAGGCGCTCGCGGACGTGCTGACGATGGCGGGACTCAAACTGGAGCGCCTGCACCGCACCGGGGTCGGTGACCCCGAGGCGTTCGTGGTCGGGCGGGTGCTCGAGGTCGAGCGGCACCCCGACGCCGACCGGCTGACGGTCTGCGTGGTGGACGACGGGGCGAATCAGCCGCGCACGATCGTCTGCGGCGCCCCGAACGTGGCCGGCGGCCAGACGGTGGCGGTGGCCCGCCCGGGCGCCGTCATGCCGGACGGCAGCCGGCTGGGGGAGGCCACGCTGCGCGGGGTCCGCTCCAGCGGGATGATCCTGGCCGAGGACGAGGTCGGGATCGGCGAGGACCACACCGGGATCATGGTCCTGGACGACGGCGCCCGGCCGGGCGAGCCGCTCGCCGACCACCTGCCGATCGCCGACGACGTGATCGAGATCGAGATCACGCCCAACCGGCCGGACGCGATGTCGGTCTACGGCGTCGCCCGCGACCTGCATGCCGTGACCGCGGCGCCGCTGGCCGAGGATCCCACCGCCGAGGACGCGGAGCCGCGGGGCGACGACGAAGCCTCCGACCACGCCGCGGTCGAGATAGCCGATCCGGACGTATGCCTGCGCTTCACGGCGCGCGTGTTCGAGGACGTGACGATCGGGCCCTCGCCTCTGTGGCTCAAGCAGCGCCTCATGGCCGTCGGCCAGCGGCCTATCTCGAACGTCGTCGACATCACCAACTACGTGATGCTCGCCTGCGGCCAGCCCCTCCACGCCTTCGACCTGGATGCGGTGCGAGGCTCGCGCATCGTGGTGCGGCGGGCGCAGCAGGGCGAGACCATGGTCACGCTCGACGGTGTGGAGCGGCGCTTCGACCCGGACGTGGCGCTCGTGTGCGACGCCGAGGGGCCGAGCGGCATCGCCGGGATCATGGGCGGCCAGGTCTCGGAGGTCTCGGACGGCACCACCCGCGTGCTGATGGAGGCGGCCACCTGGGTGGGACCGAACATCATGCGCACCTCGCGCCGGCTCGGGTTGCGCACCGAGGCCTCGGCCCGCTTCGAGAAGCAGCTGCACCCCGACATTGCGATGGCCGCACAGCGGCTCGCCGCCAGGCTGATGGTGGATCTGTGCGGGGCCCGCTTGGCGCCGGGCACACTCGACGCCTATCCGCGCCTGGCCGAGCCCCGCCGCGCGATCCTTCGCCACGAGCGGCTCGAACGGCTGCTGGGCGAGCGCATCCCGGCCGAGCAGGTGGAGGCGATCCTGGCCCGTCTCGGCTTCGAACCCCGTCCGGAGAACGGCCGGGTGGGCGTGACCGTGCCCCCGTGGCGCGACGCCGACGTGCAGCGCGAGGCCGACCTGATCGAGGAGGTGGCCCGCATCCACGGCCTGGACAAGCTTCCGGTCACGCTCCCGGCGCGCCGCCGCGCGATCGGGCGGCTGGAGCCGCGCCAGCGGCTGCGCCGCCGTCTCGAGGACGCGTTGCGCGACCGCGGCCTCGACGAGTGCATCTCGTACGCGTTCACCTCGCCCCGCGCGCTGGACCGGCTGCGCCTCGACCCGGGTGACGCGCTACGGGTGGACAACCCGCTGAGCGAGGAGCTCAGCCTGATGCGCCCGCTCCTCTTGCCCGGGCTGCTCGACGCCGCGCGCCACAACGCCGCCCACGGACGGCCCGGCCTGGCGTTGTTCGAGTCCGCCCACGTGTACCTGCAAACGGAGCCGCTGGACCGGGCGCCCGAGGGCTCGCCGCGCGGCCGGCGCCCGGCCGACGAGCCCGAGCACATCGGCGCCCTGCTGACCCAGGCCGCGCCCGGCAGCTGGCGCAGCGCCCCTGTGCCCGCGGACTTCTTCGCCGCACGGGCGCTCGTGGAGGCGCTGCTGGCGGTGGTGGCGGTCGACTGGCGAGCGGAGCCCTCGTCGCGCCCGTTCCTGCATCCGGGGCGCGCGGCGGCGGTGCTGGCCGGCGAGCTGGAGCTCGGCTGGATCGGAGAGCTGCATCCGCTCGTGGCCCGGGCCTGGGAGCTCGAGGGCCCGGTGGCGGCGTTCGATCTCGACTTCGGCGCCCTGGCTGAGCGGGCGCGGCTCGGGCCGGGGTACCGCGACGTCGCGAGCTTCCCGGCCGTCCGCCAGGACCTGGCGGTCGTCGTGGCCGAGGAGCGGCCGGCCCGGGACGTGGTGGCGGCCGTTCGGGTCGGGGGCGGCGACCTGCTCGAGAGCGTGGCGCTGTTCGATCTCTACCGGGGCGGCCAGGTGGGGGAGGGCAACAAGTCGCTGGCGCTGCGGCTCGAGTTCCGCGCGCCGGACCGGACCCTCACCGACGCCGAGGTGGCGGAGCGCCGGGCGGCGATCGAGAGCGAGCTGGCGGGGATCGGGGGCCGGCTGCGTGCCTGAGCCGCCGCACCGGGTCGCGGTGGTGGGAGCCGCGGGCTACGGCGGGGCGGTGTGCGCCCTGCTGGTCCGCCGCCATCCGTCGCTGGAGCTGACCGCCGTGACCGCGCGCAGCGACGCCGGCCGGCGCCACGACGAGCTCTACCCGCGCTACAGGGTGCCGCTGGAGCTCGAGCCGTTCGATCCCGACCTGGTGGCCGAACGCGCCGACGCCGCGCTGGTGGCCTACCCGCACGGCGCGGCCGCGCCCGCGGTGAAGGCGCTGCGCGAACGGGGCCTGAAGGTCGTGGACCTGTCCGCCGACTTCCGGCTCGGGCGCGAGCGCTACCAGCGCTGGTACGGCGAGCACCAGGCCCCCGAGCTGCTGGACGAGGCCGTGTACGGGCTCACGGAGGCGCACAGGGAGGAGATCCGCGACGCCGACCTGGTGGCCGCACCGGGCTGCTATCCCACCGCCGCGTTGCTGGCCCTGATGCCGCTGCGCGACCACATCCGGGACGTCGTGGTGGACGCCAAGTCGGGTGTTTCCGGCGCCGGCCGCGAGGCCAGCGACACCACTCACTTCGTGTCGGTGACCGAGAACGTGGAGGCCTACAAGGTCGAGGGGCATCGCCACAGCGCCGAGCTGGAGCAGGAGCTGCCCGAGCGGGCGCGCTTCACCTTCGTTCCCCACCTCGTCCCGATGGAGCAGGGGCTCCTGGCCAGCTGCTACGTCACGCTCGACCGCACGCTGTCGACCGACGAGGTGCGCTTGCTCTATCAGGCCGCCTACGGGGACGAGCCGTTCGTGGAGGTGGCCGACGAGCCCCCGGGGACCGACGAGGTGCGCGAGACCAACCGCTGCCGGATCCACGTGACCGTGGCGGGCGACAGGGTGATCGCGCTGGCGGCCATCGACAACCTCTGGAAGGGGGCCGCCGGCCAGGCGATCCAGGACCTGAACCTGATGCTCGGCCTTCCGGAGACCGAGGGGCTGGAGTGACCGGTTTCTTTCGCTCGCGCTGGGTCGAGGCGCCCGCCCAGGCGGAGGAGATCGAGCCCACCGCCCTGCCGCGCGGCTTCCGCGCCGCCGGCGTGGCCGCCGGCCTCAAGCCGGACGGGCTCGACGTGGGAGTGCTGGCCTCCGACCAGCCGGAAACGGTCTCGGCCGCGCGCTTCACCACCAACGCTCGCGTGGGCGCGCCCGTGACCCTCTCCCAGCAGGCCGACCTGAGCGGTCTGCGCGCCGTGGCCGTCAACTCCGGCTGCTCCAATGTGGGCGACGGCACCCGCGGCCTGGAGACCGCCGCCGCGATGCAGTCCGCCGCGGCCGCGAAGCTCGGCGTGGATGCCGACCTGGTGGGCGTGGCCTCGACCGGCGTGATCGGGGTGGAGCTGCCGCGCGAGCCCGTGGTGAATGGCGTGCAGAACGCCTGCGACGCCCTCGCGCCCGACGCAGGCGGCTTCTCGGAGGCGATCCTCACGAGTGACCGCAGCCCCAAGCGCGCCTGCCTGGAGGTGCGCCTGCCCAACGGAGAGTCCGTGCGGCTGGCCGCGCAGGCCAAGGGCGCGGGGATGATCTCGCCTCGCTTCGCCACCATGTTCTGCTTCGTGGAGACCGACGCCGCGCTGTCGGCGGAGACGCTCGACCTGCTCCTCGGGGTGTGCGTGAAGCGCTCGTTCGACCGCATCTCCGTGGACGGCCAGCTCTCGACCAGCGACTCGGTGTTCGCCCTCGCCAGTGGCGCCTCCGGCGTGCGCGTGGAGCCGGAGGGCCCTGCCGAGCTGGCGTTGGGCGAGGCGCTCGACGCGCTGCTGAGGCAGCTCGCGCTCGACATCGTCGCCGACGGCGAGGGCGCGGCCCGCGTGGGGAGGGTCGTCGTGGAGGGCCGGCCGGAGGCGGTCGAGCCGGTCGCCCGCGGCGTGGCCAACTCGCCGCTGGTGAAGACCGCCCTGCACGGCGGCGACCCGAACTTCGGCCGCGTGCTCCAGGCCGCGGGCCAGGCGTGGCCCGCCGGCGACGCCTTCGTAGCCGACCTGGAGATCGAGGGCCGCCTGCTCGTCTCCGCGGGAGACGCCGTGGGCCTCACGGCCGGCGACCTCGGTGAGCTGGGCGAGTCGATGCAGGCGCCGGAGGTGGAGTACCGGCTCACGCTGCCCGGGGAGGGCGGTGAGACCGAGGTCTTCTTCAGCGACCTGAGCCCCGCCTACGTGGAATTCAACTCGGCCTACACCACCTGATGCGCGATATCGGCACCCTTCTCGAGGCGCTCCCCTATATCCGGGAGTTCCACGGTGAGACCGCGGTCATCAAGTACGGCGGCGCGGCGATGACCGAGCCCGAGCTGAAGGAGGAGTTCGCCCGCGACGTGGTGCTCCTCAAGTACGTCGGCCTCAACCCGGTGGTGGTGCACGGCGGGGGACCGGACATCACGGCCTACATGGACCGGCTGGGGATGGAGGTCCGGTTCGTCGACGGCATGCGCGTGTCCGACGAGGCCACCGTCGAGGTGGCGAAGATGGTGCTCGTGGGCAAGCAGAACAAGGACATCGTGCTGCGGCTCGGTCGGCACGGGCAGCCGGCTGTGGGCCTGTGCGGGGACGACGGGCGGCTGTTCACGGTCACCAAGCGGGTCTCGGGCGAGACCGACATGGGCTTCGTGGGCGACATCGAGCACGTTGACGCCGACGTGCTGAACCACATCGCCGAGGACTACATCCCGGTGATCGCGTCGGTGGGCGCCGATCCCGAGGGCAACTCCTACAACGTGAACGCCGACCTCGCCGCCGCCGCGGTGGCCCGGGCGCTCGACGCCTTCAAGGTCATCTTCCTGACCGACGTGGACGGCTGGCGCGCGGACCCCGACGATCCGTCCAGCAGGATCTCGGAGGCCACCGCGGAGGAGGTGCGCAAACGCCTGGGCGACGTGGGCGGGGGGATGCGGCCGAAGCTCGAGGCCTGCCTGCAGGCACTCGAAGCCGGTGTGGACAACGCCCACATCATCGACGGGCGCACGCCGCATTCGCTGCTGCTCGAGCTGTTCACCGACGAGGGCATCGGCACGAAGCTGTGGCCCTGACGGATCTCCAGGCGCTCGAGCGCCGGGCCGTGATGGGCACCTACGCGCGCAACCCGGTGGAGTTCGTGCGCGGCGAGGGGACCCGGCTCTGGGACGAGGAGGGCAACGAGTACCTGGACTTCCTGGCGGGGATCTCGGTCGCCCAGCTCGGGCACTGTCACCCCGACGTGGTCGACGCGGTCAGCGAGCAGGCCGGCCGGCTGATGCATGTGGGGAACCTCTACTACTCGGAGCCGGCCATGCGCCTCGCCGGACGGCTGTCGGAGCGCTCGCTGGGCGGCAAGGTCTTCCTCTGCAACTCCGGCACCGAGGCGATCGAGTGCGCGATCAAGCTGGCCCGCCGTCACCGGCCCGGGGGCGAGTTCGCGGTGCTCGAAGGCGGCTTTCACGGCCGCACGATGGGCTCGCTGTCCGCCACCCCGCAGGAGAGCAAGCAGGCGCCCTTCGCCCCGCTCGTGCCCGGCTTCACGGCCTTCCCGCGTCACGGCCCCCTGCGGGTGGACGAGCGCACGGCGGCGGTGCTGATCGAGCCGATTCAGGGGGAGGGCGGAATCCACCCGATCGAGCCCGAGCTGCTCGCTGCGGCGCGCCAGGCCTGCGACGAGGCCGGCGCCCTGCTCGTCTTCGACGAGATCCAGTGCGGCATGGGCCGCAGCGGGACGCTCTGGGCCTGGCAGCAGGCCGGGGTCGAGCCCGATGTGATGACGCTGGCCAAGGGTCTCGGCGGCGGCCTGCCGATCGGGGCCTGCGTGACGAGCCCCGCCTACGCCGACGTGCTGCAGCCCGGCGACCACGGCTCTACCTTCGGGGGCGGCCCGGTGGTGGCGGCCGGCGCGAACGCCGTGCTCGACGTGGTCGACGACGCCGGATTCCTGGCCGCAGTGGGCGCCAAGGGGGAGCGCCTGGCCGGCGCCCTTCGCGGGCTGGGGCTCGAGGCGCGAGGGGCAGGCCTGATGCTGGCCTTCGCCTGCACGCGACGGCCCGGGGCTGGCGCGGCGGCTCCTGCTCGAGCAGCGGCTGGTGGTGAACGCGACGGGCCCCGACACGGTGCGGCTGCTGCCGCCGCTCACGGTGTCGGAGGAGGAGATCGACGAGGCGGTCCGGCGAATCGGGGCGCTGACCGGGGCTGGGTAGGGGCGCCCGCAGGCGGGGCCTCCTCCGGCGCATCGCTCACGACTCGCACCCCGTCTCCGTGTCGCCGGTGTCGGAGTCGCACTCGTCGCTACCCACGTTTCCGTCGAGCGAGTCGTTGCCGGCCACGTTGTCGGCCCCGCTTAGCTTGTCGTCGTCGTCTCCGCCGAGCAGGGTGTCGGCGCCCGCATAGCCGATCAGCCAGTCGTCGCCGCCCAGCCCGCTGAGGGTATCGTCGCCGCCGCTTCCGCGGAGCGTGTTGTGCGCCAGATCCGAGCCGGTCAGGACGTCCGAGTCCCGGCTTCCGGTCACCTCCTCGATGTCCGCTCGCACATTGTCGCTCTCGCCCGGAGCGCCGTCGTCCGCGACCCCGTCAAGGTCGACGATCACCGTGTCCATGCGCAGGCGGTAGTTGGCATGATCGAGACCGCTGCCTCCGTACATGACGTCGGCGCCGTCAGGGAACCGCGATCCTTCGAAGCGGTCGTCGTCGCCATCTCCGAAGAGCGCGTCGTCGTCCCTTCCGCCGTAGAGGCTGTCGTCTCCGCCGAGCCCCGAAATGATGTCCTCGCCCGCCTCGCCGTGGAGCGATTCGGGGGCTGGGCTGCCTTTCACCACGTCGTCCCCGCCACCGCCGTAGAGGGACTCCAGGTCGCTGCCGAGGTTGTCGCCCTCGCCCGCCTCGCCGTCGTTCGCCACGCCGTCGAGCTTCAGTGAGACTGGCGCCACACGGTCCGCGTAGGACACCGTGTCCCATCCCGGTCCACCGCTCACCGAGTCCCCACCGGTGGCGCCGATGAGGGTGTCGCTGCCGGGCCCTCCGGCCAGAACATCGTCGCCGGCACCGCCATCGACCACCGGGCGCAGGTCGGCCAGGCTGGTGAAGCGGTCATCCAGGTCTCCGAGCCAGACCTCCACCTGGGGGAACCCGAGCACCCCGCAGGTCACGGTGTCCCGTTCCACGACGACGCACCCCTTGCCCGCCGTGACAGGGTTCCCGAGATCCCTTACCACGTATTCGGACTTGGAGAGGTCGACGCTGATTTCGTTCTGCTCGCCGACGCCCGCCGTGATCGTGAGAGCCGGTCCGGGGCCGGGGATCGAGACCGCGGTCGCGGACTGCGCGGCGCCGGCGGAGGCCGGAAGCAGCGCCGAGACGACAAAGGCAGCGAGGACGAGGGTGAAGCGGTGAGGGGGCATGAGGCGATCCTGCGGCTCGATCCTTGGGATTTGCTTGGGGCGACCTTGGGAGGGCGGATTGCGGACGGCAACTGACCGCAACTCGCAGTAGCCTGCCGCCGCCGAATCGACCGAAAGGCAGACACCATGGACTGGAAGATCGAGCTGGTCGCGATCCCCGTGACCGACGTGGACCGCGCCAAGGCGTTCTACACCGGCAACGCCGGTTTCAACGCCGATCATGACCACAAGGTCAGCGACGAGATCCGCTTCGTGCAGCTGACCCCGCCGGGGTCGGCCTGCTCCATCGCCCTCGGCAAGGGCGTGACCGACGCCGAGCCGGGGTCGGTGCAGGGGATGCAGATTGTCGTGGCGGACATCCACGCGGCGCACGACGAGCTGGCCGAGCGCGGGGTGGAGGTCAGCGACGTCCAGGAGTTCCCCTGGGGCAAGTTCGTGTTCTTCAAGGATCCCGACGGCAACGGCTGGGCCGTGCAGGAGCTGGTTCCGCAGTAGCGGCGGGAATAGCCGGCCCCCGTCCGGCGTCATCCGGGTATGGCCACAGCGCGGGCGGCCGTCGTCGCGGTACCCGCCGGGGCAGAGCTTCCGGAGCCCCGCATCGAACTCTGCGGGCGGCTCTCGGTCACGCTGGACGGGAGCCGGCTCGAGGACGGCCTGCCCGGCCGCCAGGGCCGGCTGCTGTTCGCCTATCTCGTGCTCAACCGCGACCGGCCGCTCAGCCGTGACGAGCTGATCGAGGCGATCTGGTGGCGAGCGGCGCCCGGCTCGCCGGGCTCCGCCCTCTCTGCGCTCCTGTCGCGGCTGCGCCGGCTGCTGGGGCCGAACCGGCTGCACGGGCGCGCAGAGGTCCGGCTCGCCCTGCCGGATCTCCCGGTGGACGTCGACGAGGCCGAGCGTGCGGCTGCCGCGGCCCAGGCCGCGCTGACCGGCGGGCGCCCTCACGAGGCGATCCGGAGCGCCGAACGGGTGCTGGACGTGACCGAGGGCGGGCTCCTGCCCGGCCACGATGCCCCCTGGCTGGACGAGCGCCGGCGCGACCTCGAGGAGCTCGCCCTGAGGGCGCTCGAGTGCACCGCGGAGGCCGGGCTGGCGCTGGGCGGCGCCGGGTTGGCCGAGGGCGAACGCGCGGCCCGCCGGGTGGTGGAGCGGGCGCCCTACCGGGAGACCGGTTACCGGCGACTGATGGAGGTCCAGGAGGCCAAGGGCGACATCGCCGAGGCGCTCTGCGCCTACGAACGGCTGCGCTGCCTGCTGCGGGACGAGCTCGGCACCGCCCCCGCGGCGGCCGTACAGGAGATCCATGCTCGGCTGCTGCGCGCTGGCTCGGCCCCGGGCGAGGGCACGGGAAGCGGCGGGCCCACGCTCGGGCAGAGGCTGGTGCACCGGGACCGGACCCGCTTTGTCGGCCGACGCACGGAGCTGGACCTGTTCGAGCGGCTCTTCGTCGACGACCCGCCACTCAGCGTGGTGCTGGTCCACGGGCCCGCCGGCATAGGCAAGAGCGCGCTGCTGCGGGAGGTGGCCCGCCGGGGCCGCGAGCGGGGCTGGACGCCCCACTTCGTCGACGGACGGGAGCTGCTCCCCGTGCCCGACGCTCTCGCGGATGCCCTCGCCGGAGTGGCCGAGGAAGAGCGTCCGCTCGTCCTGTTCGACACCTACGAGCGGATGCAGGGCATCGACGGCTACCTCCGCCGCAGCCTGCTGCCCTCGCTGCCCGAGAGGGCGATCGTCGTGATCGCGGGACGCGCGGCCCCCGGCCCCGGCTGGTTCTCCGCCGGATGGGAGAACCTCGCGGCCGAGCTCGAGCTGCGCCGGCTGACCCAGGACGAGGCGACGCAGCTGCTGCGATCCGGCGGCATCAGCGACGAGGCGTCGACCAGGCGAATCCTCGCCTGGAGCCGCGGATCGCCGCTGGCGCTGTCGGTCGCGGCCGCTCGTCCGGCCAGCCCGGCCCCGAGCCTCCTCCACGATGCCGGCGCGCCGGCCGACGTGCTCCGCCTGCTACTGCGCCGGCTGACCGAGGGCGAGCTGGAGACGCCGCACCAGAGCGCACTCGCCGTGGCGGCGATCGCGCGAGTGACCACGCCGGAGCTGATCGAGTCGGTGCTCCCCGGCGCCGATCCGGTCGCCGCCTACGCGTGGCTGGCTTCCCGGACGTTCGCCGAGCCGGTGTCGGACGGCCTGACCCTCCACGAGCTCGTCCGCGCGGCCGTTCGGGCGGACCTGCGCCGGGCCCGGCCGGACACCGAGCGCGACCTGCGGCGGCGGATCGCCGACCATCTCCACGAGCGGGCGCTGGGAGGAAGGTTGGCCCTCACCATCGACCTCGCCGAGCTGGTCGACAACGAGCTGATCCGCTGGGGCTACGGGTGGCAGGGAAGCGCCGAATATCGCATCGACGCGTGTGCGCCAGGGGGACGCGGAGACGGTCGCCCGCCTGCTCGCCCGGCGCGAGCACGCCGGCTGGTGGGCGTCCACGCGCCCGTTCTTCGAGGACGCGCCCGAGCGGGTCGCCGTGGCCCGCGACGCGGAGGACCGGCTGTGCGGCTACGTGATCGCGGTCACCGCCGCGAACGCGCCAGGGTTCGCCGACGACGACCCGCTGCTCGGCCGCTGGCTCGACCGGGCCCGCAGCCACGACCCCAACGCCGTGCTCTTCCGCGACTCGGTCGACTTCACCAGCGGGCTCGCCGGCGACGCGTCCTCGCGCGTGCAGGCCATGGTCAACCTGGCCGGGATCCTGCGCTCGGAGCTCACCAACCCGCGTTTCGCCTACCTGCCGGTGAACCCTCTCAACCAGGCGGCCGTCCGTTTCACCCAGGCCGTGGGCGCCACCCACCTGCCCGAGCTCGACGCGCGGACCGGCGACCACGAGATCCACTGCTACCTGCTCGACCACGGTCCCGGCGGGGTGCTCGGCCTGCAGCGTGACGTCATTCACTACGAGTGCGGGCAGGTGTCGGCGCTCAGGTAGCGTGCACGGCCGCCATGGCCGAGCCCCGCCACACGCTGATCAAGACCGCCTCCTACGAGGCCGATCCCGAGGAGGTGGGGCGGGTGCTGCTGCTCTACTCCGGCGGGCTCGACACGAGCGTGATGCTCAAGTGGATCCAGGACGAGTACGAGGCCGAGGTGGTCGCCCTCACCGTGAACCTGGGCCAGCCGGGGGAGGACTACGAGGTGGTGCGGGGCAAGGCGCTACACCTCGGGGCGCTGGAGTGCCACGTGCTCGACGCGCGCGAGGAGTTCGCCCACAAGTACGTGCTCCCGGCCATCAAGGCCAACGGCCTCTACGGCGGCGGCTACCCGCTGTTCACCGCCCTGGGCCGGCCCCTGATCGCCAGGCTGGCGGTCGAGCAGGCGCGGGCCTCGGGCTGTGACACGATCGCCCACGGCTGCACGGGCAAGGGCAACGACCAGGTGCGGATCGAGTCGACCGTCATCGCGATCGACCCGGAGATGAAGATCATCGCCCCGGTGCGGGGCTGGCAGATGGGGCGCGAGGAGGAGATCGTCTACGCCCGCGAGCACGGGATCCCGGTGAAGGGCGGCACCGAGACCCCGCCCTATTCGATCGATGACAACCTCTGGGGGCGCTCGTCGGAGGGCGGGCCGATCGAGGACCTCGACGAGCCGCCGCACGACGACGTGTTTCAGCTCGTGACCCGTCCCGAGGAGGCTCCCGACGAACCCGAGGACGTGGTGGTGGGCTTCGAGGAGGGCGTGCCGGTCTCCCTGAACGGGGAGCGCATGGGCCTGGTGGACCTGATCGAGCGGGCGGGCGAGATCGGCAGCCGTCACGGGATCGGCATCGTGGATCACCTCGAGGACCGCATCGTGGGCCTCAAGGTCCGCGACCTCTACGAGGTGCCCGCCGCCGAGATCATCCTCAGCGCCCACAAGGAGCTCGAGAAGCTGGTGGGCACGATCCACCAGAACACCTTCAAGCCGCAGCTGGACGCCCACTGGGCCTACCTGGTGTACGCCGGGCTCTGGTACGAGCCGCTCCTATCCGACCTGAACGCCTTCATGGACGCCGTCAACCGCCAGGCCACCGGTGAGATCACGTTGCGCCTTTTCAAGGGCCTGGCCCGCCCGGTGGCCCGGCGCTCGCCCAACGCGCTCTACGACCCGGAGCTCGCCGGCTTCGGCGAGTCCGGCGGCCTCTTCTCCCAGCAGGCGAGTCCCGGCTTCATCGAGCTTTGGTCGCTGCAGTCGCGGATGGCCTACAACGTGCGCAAACGCGCGGAATAGGGCGCTCCTGAGGTCCGAACTCGGGTGCATTGATGACTTCGCCCCCCACTGGGGGGTCAAGTCAGCACTGTGGAGCTCCGCCCAATAGCCCCGCGAAGCTCACCGGCGGTCGCCAGGGGACGCGCTCGGCTCGCGGCTGGAGCCGCGGCCGACGCGCTTGGGCTCGTCACGGCGCTTGAAGCGCGTGCCGATCGTGATCAGCAGGTGAAGGGCGCCGATGGCGATGAAGAACACCGTCGGCGCGGTCTCGTCCGAGAAGCCGGCGATGAAGGGCATCGCAATGAGGACCACCGCCAGCAGGTAGTCGAGGACCACGTGCGCGGCCAGGGGCACGTAGTTGATCAGGCTGGTCGGGCCCTCCGTGGCGGCGGCCAGGAAGAGCACGACGACCCCGGCGATGATCGACACCGCCACCGCCCCGCCGGACTCGAAGTCGAGCACGAACGGCGCGGCGAAGAAGACCGCTGCGGCGGCGTACTCGATGAGGCCGTGCAGGAAACGGGGGATGGGGCCGTCACGGAGCATCGGGCTGGATATACCCGCTGGCCCTGGGCTCACACGGCGCCGGTGCGCCCGCTTCGCAGGGCACAATCTCACGCATCGGTCGTCCGCGCCGTTGTGACCGCATGAGCTCCACTCTCTTCTCCACCCATGACAGCCCGCTCGGACCACTTCTGCTCAGCGGCGACGAGGACGCGCTGAGCGGGCTGCGCTTCGGGTCGGCGGCGCTCGCCCGCCCGGGCTGGCGCCGCGACGACAACCGCTTTGCCGCCGAACGGCGCCAGCTCGACGAGTACTTCGCCGGCGAGCGCACCGAGTTCGACTTCGCGCTGCGGATGGAGGGCGGCCCCTTCGAGCGGCGCGTCTGGGAGCTGCTCCGGGCCGTTCCCTACGGCACGACCGCGAGCTACGGCGAGCTGGCCACCCGCCTGGGCGCTCCGAATCGCGCGCGGGCGGTTGGTGCCGCCAACGGGCGTAACCCGGTCGCGATCGTGGTGCCCTGCCACCGGGTCATCGGCGCCGACGGCGGGTTGGTGGGCTACGGCGGGGGCCTGGATCGCAAGCGGGCCCTGCTCGAGCTGGAGGGGACGCTGCTGGCCGTCGGCGGCCATGATTGACACCCGGCCGCCATGGGAACATGTCCGGCATGACTACCCGCGGATACACCATCCTCGGCTGGCTCACCTGGCAGATCGCGAAGCGGGTGGGCAAGCGCAAGATGGACCAGAACAAGGCGAAGCTGGGCGGTGGCGCCGCCGCGCTCGGCCTGCTGGCCCTCGGCCTGATTGCGGCCAAGGCCACGGGCGGCGGCGACGACGACAGCTGACGCCTACTCCACGACGACCGAGTCCAGGCCCTCCTCCGGCTGGGGAAACTGCGGGTCCATGGCCCGCAGCGTCTCCACCAGGAGGGTCAGGACGGCCCAGTTCCGGTACCAGTTGCGGTCGGCGGGGATGACGTACCAGGGCGCCTCCTCGGTGGAGGTTTCGGCCAGGGCGTCACCGAACGCGGCCATGTAGTCGTCCCAGCGCTTGCGCTCCTCCAGGTCGCCGGCGCGGAACTTCCAGCGTTTGGTCGGATCCTCGAGGCGCTCCCGTAAGCGCTCGGCCTGCTCCTCCTTGGAGATGTGCAGCATGCACTTGACGATCTGCGTGCCGGCCGCGGACAGCGTGCGCTCGAAGCCGCGAATCTGCTCGTAGCGTCCCCGCCAGACCTCCTCGGGAACGAGCTCGTGCACTCGCACCACCAGCACGTCCTCGTAGTGCGAGCGGTTGAACACCACGATCTCGCCCTGCTGTGGCGCCGGCCGGTGGACGCGCCACAGGAAGTCGTGCGCGAGCTCCTCCTCGGACGGCACGCCGAAGCTCTTGACCCGGCAGCCCTGCGGGTTGACCCCTGAGAAGACCGAGCGGATCGTTCCGTCCTTGCCGCCGGCGTCCATCGCCTGCAGCACGAGCAGCAGTGAGCGCCGGGACTCGGCGAACAGGCGTGCCTGCAGGTCGATCGAGCTCCTCGCGCAGCTCGGCCGAGGCCGCCTTGGTCTGGTCCTTGTCGCCGGGCGCGCCGGCCGTGTCGCGGGGGTCGATCGCCCCCAGATCGGGCGCCCGCCCCTCGGCGATTCGCCAGCGGTCAGAGATCGCCCGCGCCACGGGCGGCATGCTATCCCCGCTCGCTGCGAGGGCCGCGAGGCCCGCCGGCCGGAGCCGTCGGCCGGCGATCGTAGACTCGGACGCCGGATGAGCTTCGCCCATCTCCACGTCCATTCCGAGTACTCCGTCCTGGACGGCGCGTGCCGCATCGAGGCCCTGGCGGAGCGGGCCGCGGCGTTCGAGCAGCCCGCGCTCGGCCTCACCGATCACGGGGTGATGAACGGGGCGGTGGAGCACTTCCAGGCCTGCCGCAGGCATGGGGTCAAGCCGATCCTGGGGCTCGAGGCCTACTTCGTGGACGATCGCCGCACGGAGGCGCTGCGCTACGAGCGCAACCACCTCACCCTGCTGGCGACGAGCGACGCGGGCTTCCGCAACCTGGTCAAGCTCAGCTCGGCCGGCTATCTCGAGGGCTACCGGCGGGGCAAGGCGAACGTGGACCTCGAGCTGCTCTCGACCTACGCGGAGGGAGTGATCGCGCTCACCGGCTGCCTGCAGTCGCGCTTCTGCCGCCGGCTGGTCGAGGACATCCCGGGCGAGGCTCGCGAGCACGCGGACCAGCTCGTGCAGGTGTTCGGCCCCGACAACGTCTACTTCGAGGTGCAGAGGAACGGCGTCGCCGAACAGGACAAGGCCAACCAGGGCATCGTCCGCATCGCCCGCGAGCTGGGGCGGCCGCTGGTGGCCACCGGCGACGTGCACTACCTGCGGCGCGAGGACTACGACAACCACCGCGCCCTGTTGTGCGTCCAGACCAAGAGCACGCTCGAGCAGCCCAAGCTCAGCTTCGACACCAACGAGTTCTTCCTGAAGTCCAGTCAGGAGATGGCTGAGGCATTCGCGGAGTGGCCCGAGGCGCTGGCCTCCACCGTCGAGATCGCTGAGCGCTGCAGCGTGGAGATCGAGCTGGGCAAGATGCTGATCCCCCGCTTTCCCACCCCCGACGGGGAGCCGGAGGCGGCCTACCTGCGCCGGCTGGCTCACGAGGGGCTCTCCCGCCGCTACGGCGACCCGCCGCCGGCGGAGGCGGTCGAGCGTCTGGAGATGGAGCTCGGCGTGATCGAGAAGATGGGCTTCGCCGCCTACTTCCTGATCGTCTGGGACTTCGTCAAGTTCGCCAAGGACAGCGGCATCGCGGTCGGCCCCGGGCGCGGGTCGGCCGCCGGGTCGATCGTCTCCTATGCCCTGAGGATCACCGACGTCGACCCGCTCGAGTACGACCTCCTGTTCGAGCGCTTCCTCAACGCCGAGCGGATCTCGATGCCGGACATCGACATCGACTTCTCGGTGAAGGGCCGCGACCGGGTGATCCAGTATGTGGCCGACAAGTACGGCCGCGAGTCCGTGGCGCAGATCGTGACCTTCGGGCGCATGCTCCCGCGCGCGGCGAGCCGCGATGCCGCCCGGGTCCTGGGCTACGACTACGGCACGGGCGACCGGATCGCCAAGCTCATCCCCGAGCCGGTGATGGGCCGCAGCAAGCGCTTCGACGAATACCTGGCCGAGGAGCCCGACCTGCGCCGCGTCTACGACACCGAGCCCGAGGCGCGGCGGGTGATCGAGGTCGCGAAGGGGCTCGAGGGGATCGTCCGCAACTCCTCGATCCACGCGGCCGCGGTCGTGATCGCCGACCGGCCGCTCACCGACATCGTGCCGGTGCAGCTCGCCGAGGATCGCGTGGTCACCCAGTACTCGATGAAGCCCATCGAGGAGATCGGCCTCCTGAAGATGGACTTCCTCGGGCTGCGCAACCTCGACGTGATCGAGGCCGCACTCGACATCATCGAGCAGTCGAGCGGGGAGCGCCCGGACATGACGGCGCTCCCCCTGGACGACCGCCGCACCTACGAGATGCTCGCCCGCGGCGACGCCATCGGGGTGTTCCAGTTCGAGTCCGACGGCATGCGCGACGCGCTGAAGAAGGTGCGCCCCACCGAGTTCAACGACCTGGTGGCGCTGGTGGCGCTCTACCGGCCCGGCGCGATGCGCTACATCGACACCTACGCGCGCAACAAGCGCAACCCCGAGGCGGTGCAGTACCCCGACGAGCGCCTGCGCCCGATCACCCAGTCCTCATACGGGGTGATCCTCTACCAGGAGCAGTCGATGCAGATCGCCAAGGGGATCGCCGGCTTCTCCGGCCCTGAGGCCGACGACCTGCGCAAGGCGATCGGCAAGAAGCAGCGCGAGCGCATGGCCGCCCTGCGCGACCGCTTCTTCGAGGGCGCGCGGGCGAGCGGGACCGCGGAGCACGTGATCCAGGAGCTGTGGGCGGTGAACGAGGCGGCCGCCGACTATTCCTTCAACCGCTCCCACGCCGCGTGCTACGCCCTCATCTCCTACCGCACGGCCTGGCTCAAGGCCAACTACCCAGCCGAGTACATGGCGGCGCTGATCAGCTCGGTGATGTCGACCAAGGACAAGGTCCCCTTCTTCGTGGCCCAGTGCGAGGACATGGGGATCGACGTGCTCCCGCCCGACGTGAACGAGTCGGGGCACGACTTCAAGGTCGTCGAGGGCAACATCCGCTTCGGGCTCGACGCCGTGAAGGGGCTGGGCTACCAGGCGGTGGAGGCGATCATCCGCGCGCGAGAGGAGGGTGGCCCGTTCGTGAGCGTGTGGGACTTCTGCCGCCGGGTGGACTGCCAGGCCGTCAACAAGAAGGCCAGCGAGTCGCTGGTGAAGTGCGGCGCGATGGACTCCCTGCCCGGCACGCGCACCGGCATCATGGAGGTCCTGGCCGGCGCGCAGGCCGCGGGCGCGCTGTCCCAGATGGACGCCCAGCGCGGTCAGGGGTCGTTCTTCGACCTCGACCCGGACGGCGGGGAGCCGGCCTCGCAGCACGACCTGCCGGTGCCGTCGCTCCCCGACGTGCGCGAGCGCCTGAACGGCTGGGAGAAGGAGACGCTCGGCCTGTTTCTGTCCAGCCATCCCCTCAAGGAGGTCCGTCCGGCGCTGCGGGCGAAGGTGGACTGCTCGCTGGCCGACCTGCCGTCGAAGGGGGACGGCGAGTGGGTCACCGTCGGAGGCATGATCGCCGAGTGCAAGCGCATCCGCACCAAGAAGGGCGACCCGATGATGTTCGCCACCCTCGACGACCTCGAGGGCCAGGTCGAGTTGCTCGTCTTCAACTCGGCCTACGCGGCGAACGCCAACCAGGTGGACGTCGACCGCATCGTGATCGTCAGGGGCCGGGTGGACCACAAGGAGGCGGGGGAGACCAAGCTCGTGGCCCAGGAGGTCGAGCCCTTCGAGCCCAGCCCCGAGGAGGTGCGGCGCGCCGCCGAGCAGGCGCAGGCCGAGCCCGTCGTCAGGCGCCTCACCCTCCACGTGGCGCCGTCGGTGCCCGACAGCTTCCTCGAGGAGCTCAAGGAGGTAGTGGGCCACCACCCCGGCGACCACGAGGTGCTGCTGGCCGTGGGTGAGCGGCGCCTGCTGCTCGGCCCGGGCTACCGGGTGTCGGCCGACAGCGCGTGCCGGGCCGAGCTGGGGGCCCTCCAGGGGGCCGCCCTCACGGCGAGCTAGCGAGGCTCTGCGCCAGCCAGGCCCGCACTGTGTCGTGGTGCGCGGACGAGGCTTCTCAGACGTCGCGGGCCCCGGCCGTCGACGCGCGGCAGCGATGATCGCGCAACCCCGAAGCGCCGCCCACTGCGATTACACTCTCCGAGTGCCCCTCTCGGCCCACACACAGATCGAGCTGCACGAGTGCCGCCAGTGCTGCTCGTTCTGCGACCGGGTGGTGCACCCCTCCGGCTGCATCGCTTCGGGCTGCCGCTATCTCTACCTCTACGACGACGAGAAGACCGGCACCCGCTTCATGGGCTGCATGAACAAGGTCTTCCGCGGCGAGATCGACGTGGAGCTGTTCGAGCAGGCCGAGCGAACCCGCCACGGCTTCGGCGGGGTCAAGATGACGGGCGTCCCGCTGCCCCAGTGCCGCTCCACCGTCGAGCGCGCCTACGACGGCTACAGCGAGGCCTTCGACTGCGTGAACCCGGGCTTCTTTCGAAAGCCGACGCCGGAGGACTTCGATCCGGCGTTCGATATTCGCGACGGCATCTAGCGCCTGGGTCTCGCCCGCACGGCGGCTGACGCACGCCGGGGCGAGTGCTCGACGGCGGCGCCCGATGAGTGGATACTTGGTGAAACGACGCGCACGCCCATTCCACTCGAATTCAGACTCCTTGGCCCGCTGGTAGTCGTCGAGCAGGAGCGCTCGCTCGAGCTCGGCGGTACAAGGCAGCGGTCTCTCCTTGCGGTTCTCCTGCTGCACGCCAACCAGGTGGTCTCGACCGACCGCCTGATCGACGAGCTGTGGGGAGCCGCGCCACCGTCGACCGCCCTCAAGAGCATCCAGGTCATGGTCTCCAGGCTGCGCAAGAGGCTGGGGGACGGCAGGCTCGCCACCCAGGTGCCCGGCTATCTCCTCCGAGTCGAGCCCGCAGAGCTCGATCTCGTCCGCTTCGAGAAGCTCGTGGACGAGGCGCGACGAGCGGCTCCGGAGATCGCGGCCGAGAAGCTGCGCGAGGCGCTTGCACTTTGGCGCGGGCCGCCGCTCGCCGACCTGGCGTACGAGCCCTTCGCGCAGGCCGAGATCGCCCGTCTCGAGGAGCTGCGCCTCGCCGCCCTGGATCAGCGGATGGCCGCCGATCTCGCAGCCGGCCGTCATGCGGAGCTCGTTGGCGAGCTGGAGGCGCTGGTTGTCCAGTATCCGCTCCGCGAGCGTCTGCGGTGCCAGCTCATGCTGGCCCTCTACCGCTCCGGCCGGCAAGCCGAGGCCCTCGACGTCTACCGTGCGGCTCGGCGCGAGCTCTCGGAGGGCCTCGGCCTGGAGCCGAGTGAGGAGCTGAAGCAGCTCGAGCAGGCCATCCTCCGCCAGGACGCGGCTCTTGAGCTGCCGGGGCACGCAGCGACACCGCCTATGCCGAGCCCGGCGCCTGAGCGAACGCTCCTCATCGCTCCGAGAGCGCTCGATGCCCTTGGGTCGCTCCTAGCGCTGGCGCAACCGCTCGCGGCGTCGACAGCCGCCGCGCGAGCTCATGGTTGCGGGGGTTGTCAAGCCGCCCGAGCTGCAGGCCGCGACAGCGGCGCTCGCTGATCGACGCGAGGAGCTTCTCGCGGAGGGACTCGCGGCCAGGACCGCCGCGTTCTCTTCGCCCACGCCGGGCGACGACATCGTCCGGCTCGCGTCGCAGGAGAGCGTGGACCTGGTCCTCATGGATGCCGGTCCTTCGCCACTGGCCGGCCACGCCAGGGTCGTCCTCGAGCAGGCGCCGTGTGACGTCGCCTTGGTCGTCGAGGCGGGCGGTTCGCTTCGCAGTGGATCGGTGGTGGTGCCCTTTGGGGCGGCCAGCCACGACTGGGCGGCGCTCGAGCTGGGTGCCTGGGTAGCCCAGGCGACGTCTTCATCGCTCCGGCTGATCGGGGCGGCCTCCGATCAGAGCGTCGGCGGCCGCGATGCCAGCCGCCTTCTCGCCGACGCCTCGCTCATCGTCCAGCGCACGGCGGGGATCGTTGCCGAGCCGCTGCTGGCAACCCCGGGTCGCCAGGGGATCGTGGCTCTCGCCGAGGGAGCCGGCCTTCTGGTCATCGGACTCTCGGAGCGCTGGCGTCAGGAGGGGCTCGGGCGGGTGCGGGACGAGATCGCCGGGGCCTCACCCGCACCGACGGTCTTCGTTCGAAGGGGCCCGCGGCCGGGCGGACTTGCCCCGGCGGAGACGCGAACTCGCTTCAGCTGGTCGCTGACGGGTGCAGCGGCATGATCCTCGCGATCAGTCCGGGCGAGACGTTTGCCGGCTATCAGGTGCAGTCCCTGGTGGGACGTGGTGGGATGGGCGTCGTCTACCGCGCGCTGGACCTGTCGCTGGAACGGCCGGTCGCCCTGAAGCTGATCGCTCCCGAGTTCGCGCAGGACGAGCAGTTCCGGGCCCGCTTTCTCCGGGAGCCGAAGCTGGCCGCATCGCTCGATCACCCGAGCGTGGTCCCGATCTACGAGGCGGGCGAGTGGGAGGGACAGCTCTATCTCGCCATGCGATACGTCGAGGGGGACGACTTGCGGACCCTGCTCGAGCGCGAAGGGAAGCTCACCCCCGAGTTTGCGGTGGGGGTTCTGACGCAGGTCGCCGACGCCCTCGACGGAGCCCATCGGCGCGACCTCGTTCACCGCGACGTGAAGCCCGCGAACATCCTCCTCGACGAAGACGGACACGCCTACCTGACCGACTTTGGCATCACCAAGCAGCTGGGCGGCGGCACCACCGACAGCGAACGCCTGGTGGGGACGCTTGACTACCTGGCCCCAGAGCAGATCCGGGGCGAGCAGGTGGACGGTCGCGCGGACTGCTACGCGCTGGCGTGCGTCCTGTATGAGTGTCTCACCGGCACGCCACCGTTTCGACGGGCGACGGAGGCGGAAGCGCTGTGGGCTCACCTTCAGGAAGAGCCGTCTCCGCTCCCGGAACACTCATCGCTCGACAGGGTGGTTCGTCAGGCGCTGGCCAAGGACCGGGAAGACCGTTACGGAACCTGCACCGAGTTCGTCGATGCCGCGCGTGGGGCGCTCGGCCTTGGTGCACCCCCCATCGTTGGCCGCCGGCGCTCTCGCGCCACCGTGTTGCTGCTTCTCGCCGGCCTTCTGCTCGGGGCGGCGGTGGTGCTTGCGGTGGCCCGGAGCACGGGTGACGAAGCATCGAACCCTGCTTCGCTGCTGGACGTCGCAACAAACTCCGTCGCCGCCGTCAACGCAAGAACGGGCAAGCTCGCGCTGGCGGCGCCCTTGCCGGGACGCCCCACCGACGTCGCGACAGGCGGCGGGACGGCGTGGGTCACGACGGTCGACTCGTCGGCGGTCACGGGCGTCAGCGGGCGCACGCGGTCGATCACGCGCCAGGTTCCGCTGACTGGAAGCGCCGACGCTGTCGCCGTGGGAGAAGGCTCGCTGTGGGTGGCCGACGGCCGGCGCGGCGTACTCACCCGCATCGAAGCGGGCTATCAGCCAGCCGTGCGGGAGATCCGCTTTCCGCGGGCTGTCCGCCGATCTGACGAGTCGATGCGCCTACGGGCACCCAGGGCGGCGCTCGCCGCCGGCGCCGGCGCGGTGTGGGTGACCAACGGTTCAGAGCAGCTGATGCGGGTCGATCCGGACTCCGGCCGGATCAGGGAGATCCACGCCGGCCGCCGCCTGAACGGCGTAGCCGTTGGGGCCGGCGCGGCGTGGGCGATCAGCTCGAGATCGGCGACGGTGGTGCGCGTGGATCCGTCCACGATGCGGGTGACCGACCGGATCTCGATCGCCGCGCGGCCCGACGCAGGGGCCCCGTTCCCGCATGCGATCGCCGCATCATCGTGGGCGGTGTGGGTCCTCAACGGCAACACCGCGACCGTGACCCGGATCGACCCGCGTACCAGGGGTGTCGTCACGACGATCCCGATCGGCGTCGACCGGGTGCCGACGGACATCGCGGCGGCCGGCCGCACGGCATGGGTCGCGAACGGGGATGGTTCCCTGTCGCGCGTAGACGCCGGGGCGAATGCGGGCAAGTCGATCTGGGTCGGCGAATCGCTGGAGAGGGTGGCGGTGGAGGGTGCCCGGGTCTGGATCACCACCACCGCGTTCGATCAGAAGCTCCCTGGGGGCGCGGGATGATGCGAGCGGTGCTGATCCGAGCCGTGGCGGTTGCCGCCCTGTCGGTCGCGGCCTGCGGTGGGGACGACGGGCGCGACGGGAACGTCCCGCCCGCACGTCCAGTCGAGTCGTCAGGTTGCTCGCCGGTGACCTACGGAGGCGAAGGGCGTCCCGATTTCCTCATCGCCACGAGTACGGCGTTGCAGGGCGAGTACACGGGCCACGGCATTCAGATCGCCCAGGCGCTGAAGCTCGTGCTCGCAGAGCGGGGCTGGCGCGCGGGCGACTACGGCGTAGGGCTGCAGATTTGCGACGAGGTGTCCGCCTCCGGCGATGCGGCAAGCCCGGTGAAGTGCCGGCGCAACGCGCACGCGTTCGCCCGTAACCGCAGTGTGCTCGTGGTCCACGGTCCGCTGTTCTCCAGCTGTGCGATCGAGATGGCACGAATCCTGAACCGCGCCCCGGGCGGACCCTTGCCCGCGCTGAGCGCGGGCCCGACCTATCTCGGCCTGACGCGGTCGGGCCCCGGCGTCGGACGCGATGAGCCGGAGAAGCACTCCCCTACGGGGCAGCGCAGCTTCCTGCGCATCGTCCCCGCCGACGACGCGCAGGGCGCCGCCGGCGCCCTGTACGCCAAGGAACAGGGGGCGCGGCGGGTTTTCGTACTGAACGACGACCAGCCCTTCGGGTTCGGAGTGGCGGAGGCCTTTCGCCTGGCGGCTGAGCGCATCGGGCTCACCGTTGCGGGGACTGGACGATGGGACCCGAAGGCACGCAGCTTCCGGGCCCTGGCGAAGCGCATCCAGGGAGCCGGGGCGGACACGGTGTACCTGGGCGGATACCCCTTCGAGCACGGGCCGCGGCTGGTAAAGGAGCTGCGCGAGGCGCTCGGCCCGAAGGCGCAGATCATCGCTCCCGACGCCTGGAACAACCTGGCCGTTGTCGAGGGCGCCGGCCCGGCCGCCGAGGGCTTCAGCCCGACGATCGCGGTGCTGCCCAACGACAAGCTGCCCCCGGCGGGACGCGAGTTCGCCGCCGGGTTCGAGAAGCGGTTCCGGGCACGCCCGTGCTGCTTCTCGGTCCACTCCGCGCAAGCGGCGCACATGATGCTCGACGCGATCGCGGACTCCGACGGCAGCCGCGCGCAGGTGCTGGAGAACCTCTTCGACGCGCGGGTCGATGACGGTTACATCGGCGACTTCGAGATCGACCGCTACGGGGACACCACCCTCAACACGATCGCCGTGTATCGCATCGTCGACGGCCGGATCCGTTTCCAGACCGCGATCACACCCCCGGCCGAGTTGCTCGCCCGCAGGTAGCCGGTCGGGCTTTTACCGGCGGTTACCGGGAGCCACCCCGTGGTGCTACCGCCGTGCAGGACGGTGAGAAGCGATCCCGGCCGCACCGGGCGGCCACACCCAAGGAGGCGACATGCTTCGACATAACCGACTCATCGGCACCGCGGTCTTGGCGCTTGCCTGCGCGCTGCCCGCGCCCGCCGCCGTGGCGCAGGTGGACCTGCGCAATCCGGACAACCGCGACGAGCCCTACCAGGACCTGCGCATGCCCGACAACCGCCACGCGCCCGGAGAGACCGTTCCCGAGACGCCGACGGAGCCGGGACCTGTCATCGAGGTCCGCGAGGTGCCGTCCGGCGGGTTCAGCTGGAGTGACGCGGCCATCGGCGCGGCCGGCATGCTCGCTCTGTCCAGCCTCGTCGCCGGCTCCACGCTGCTCGTCACCAACCGGAGACGCCGGCGGGGGTTCCACGCGACTGCACGCTGAACGCAGTGCCCGAGGCGAGGGGCGGCGCCGCCGGCGCCGCCCCTCGCCGTTGGGGGCGCCGTCCTGACTTTGGGCCCCATACGGGCCCAAAGTGAAGACAGCGGCGCGGATCAGCCCTTCCGGCGCCTGCGCGAGCGCAAGCCGTTCCGGCGCAGCTCCTTCATCCGGTCCACGTCCACCTTGCCCACGGCCTTGCCCTCCACGCCCGGGCCCTCGAACAGCATCGGCAGCTTCTCGAAGCGGGGCTCGGACAAAAACGCGCCGCAGCCGCGGGCGCCGATCTCGCCGTCGCCCGGCGGAGCGTGGCGGTCGCGGTTGGAGCCGAGCGGGGTCTGCGAGTCGTTGAGGTGCAGGCAGCGCAGCCGCCGCATACCGATTACCTTCGCGTAGCGGTCGACCATCTCGTCGACGCGGTCCGCCGTCGTCAGGTCGTAGCCGGAGGCGAACAGGTGGCACGAATCGAGGCAGACGCCGATCCGCTTGTCACCGCCCGACAGGTCGATCATCTCGCGCAGCTCCTCGAAGGAGCGGCCCAGCGTTTTCCCGGCGCCGGCCGTGTTCTCGAGCAGCAGCCGGCACTTCTCCGACTCGGCGAGGGCCTCCCGCACCATCTCACCCACCCGCGGCAGCGCCTCCTCCAGCGGCTCGCCCACCGCGGAGCCGGGATGGACCACCACGCCTTCGGCCTTGATCTCGTCGCCCATCCGGAGCGCGTGGATCAGCGAGGCGGCGGACTTCTGGCGCATCCCCTTGTCCTTGGTCGCCGGGTTGATGAGGTAGACCGCGTGGATCGTGACGGAGCGGATCGGGCCGTCCCTCATGAGCTCGAGGAATTCGGCGACGTCGTCGGGCTTCCAGCGCGTGGGGCGCCACTGGCGCGGCGACTGGTTGAACACCTGGATGGCCTCGCAGCCACGCTCGACGCCGCGCTCGTGTGCCTGCACGAGCCCGCCCGCCGTCGAGACGTGTGCGCCGATTAGCATCGCTCGGGTGAGAGTGAGATTTGCGCCCTCCCCGACGGGCGTGCTGCACATCGGCGGCGCGAGGACGGCACTGTACAACTGGCTCCTCGCGCGCGGGAATGCCGGCACCTTCGTGCTGCGAATCGAGGACACCGACCGCGAGCGCTCGACGCCGGAGAACGTCGAGCAGATCACCGAAGCGCTGCGCTGGCTCGAGCTGGACTGGGACGAGGGCCCGCTCTCGCAGTGGGAGCGGCGCGAGCGCCACGCCGAGGTGGTCGACCGGCTCCTGGACGAGGGGCACGCCTACGAGGACGAGGGAGCGGTCCGGCTGCGCGTGCCGGACGAGGGGGAGACGCTGGTCAGCGACCTCATCCGCGGCGACATCGCCTTCCCGCACGCGTCGATCAAGGACTTCGTGATCAGTCGCTCCGACGGCAGCCCGCTCTACAACCTGGCGGTGGCGGTCGACGACCTCGACATGGGGATCACCCACGTGGTGCGCGGCGACGACCACATCTCCAACACGCCCCGTCAGGTGATGATCCTGCGCGCGCTGGGAGAGGAGCCGCCCGTCTACGCGCACCTGCCGCTTCTGCACGGCCCGGACGGCAAGAAGCTCTCCAAGCGGCACGGCGCGGCGTCGGTCCAGGAGCTGCGGGAGGCGGGCTACCTGCCCGAGGCTGTCCGCAACTACGTGTCGCTGCTGGGCTGGGGCTACGACGAGTCCACCACGTTCTTCACCACCGAGGAGCTGATCGAGCGCTTTGCACTCGAGCGGGTGTCGAAGAACCCTGCGGTGTTCGACGAGCAGAAGCTCCGCTGGATGAACGGGCGCTACCTGCGCGAGCTCGACCCGGAGGACCTGCGGCGCCGGCTCGAGGACCTGCTGGGGCGGGAGGTACCGCCCGAGGCGGTGGCCATCAGCCAGGAGAAGATGCAGACGCTGGCCGACTTCTGGCCGCTGGCCGGGTTCCTGACGCAGCGGCCGGAGGCCTACGACGAGAAGGCTTGGCGCAAGGTGATGGGCGACGGCGCGCCCGAGCGCCTCCGCGCGGCCCGCGACGCCCTGTCGGCGGCCGAGCCGTTCGACGTCGCGACCGTGGAGGTCGTGCTGCGCGGCGTGGTCGAGCGTCTGGCGGTCAAGCCGAAGGACGTGTTCCAGCCGATCCGCGTCGCCATCACCGGGACGTCGGTGTCGCCGGGCATCTTCGAGTCGGTGGCGGCACTGGGCCGCGACGAGACCCTTGCCCGGATCGACGCGGCGCTGCGCGAGGCCGGTTAGCGCACAGGCCGGCCACCGCCCGCTCGGGACGGTCCCGAGAGCTGGTCGCCGAGGATCCAGGCGCTGGTGCCGGCCATCGGGGGGAGTACGGATAGCATCGGTCCCGCAGATGGCCGCCGAGGAGAAGATCACGTTCTGCCGGATCTGCGAGCCGCTCTGCGGCATGGTCGCGACCGTCGAGGAGGGGCGCATCACGAAGCTGCGGCCCGACCGCGACCACCCCCTCTCTCGCGGATACGCCTGCCCGAAGGGGATCGCGATGGCCGAGGTCCAGAACGATCCCGACCGCGTCCTGCATCCCCTGAGGCGGGTGCGGGAGGGTGAGTTCGAGCGCGTGTCCTGGGAGGTCGCGCTGGGCGACATCGCCGCCCGCCTGAAGCACATCCCGGCCTCGGGTGTGGCCTGGTACATGGGCAATCCGGGCGCGTTCTCCTATTCGCACACCCTGTGGGTCAAGGGGTTCCTCGACGCCATCGGCTCGTCGCACTACTACACCGCCGGCTCTCAGGACGTGAACAACCGCTTCGCGGCGAGCGCCCTGCTCTACGGGTCGCCTCTCGTGGTCCCGATACCCGACCTGAAGCAGACGCGCCTGCTGCTGATGGTGGGCGCCAACCCGCTCGTCTCGCACGGATCGGTGCTCTCGGCGCCGCGGGTGCGCGATCAGCTGCTCGAGGTCGACCGGGTGGTGGTGGTCGACCCCCGCCGCAGCGAGACCGCGCGGCAGTTCGAGCACCTGCCGGTGCATCCCGACAGCGACGCCTTCCTGCTCCTCTCGCTGATCGCGACCGTGTTCGAGGAGGGGCTCGCCGATCGCGTCTTCCTCGACCGCTTCGGCGCCGGAGCGGAGGAGCTGGAGCGCCTGGCCCGAACGCATCCGCCCGAAGCGACCGAGCACCGCACGGGGGTGCCGGCGGAGCGCGCACGGCAGCTGGCCCGCGACTTCGCCGCGGCCGAGGGCGCGGCCGCCTACGGGCGCACCGGCTCCTGCCTCGGGCGGTTCGGGACGCTGGTGGCGTTCCTGCTGGACGCCCTGAACGCGGTAACCGGCAACGTCGACCGTCCGGGCGGGTCGGTGTTCGGGAACTCGCCGGTGCCGATCGAGGACCTGGGCGAGCGGGTCGGTCTCGACACCTACGGCAAGATCCGCTCGCGGATCGGCGGTTTTCCGGACGTCATCGGCAATCTGCCCGCCTCACTGCTGGCCGAGGAGATCGAGACAGCGGGCGAGGGCCAGGTACGGGCCCTGTTCGTGTCCGCCGGAAACCCCGTGCTGTCGGTCCCCAACGGAGACGCGTTGGAGCGCGCGATGGGCTCGCTGGAGCTGTGCGTGTCGCTCGACCTGTACGTCAACGAGACCAACCGGCACGCCGACTACGTTCTGCCCGCCACCACGTTCTACGAGCGCGAGGACGTGCCGATCGCCCTGCTCGGGTTCTTCACCACGCCCTTCGTCCAGGCCACGGAGGCGGTGGTCGATCCGCCGGGCGAGTGCCGCCAGGAGTGGGAGATCGTCGACGACCTGGCCCGCCGCCTCGGGGTGGCCCCCTACAGCGAGCGGCGCCTTCGCCGGCTGGCCAAGCTGGGGTTGCGGCTGCGGCCCGAGCAACTGCTCGACTTCCTCCTGCGCACGGGACCTGCAGGGGACCGGTTCGGCCTCCGCCGCCGCGGCCTGAGCCTGAAGAAGCTCCGGCGTCATCCGCACGGCCTGGTGCTGGGCGATCACCTGGAGACCGGCCTCCTCGGCCGAAAGCTGCGCCACCCCGAGGGTCGAATCCGCCTCTGCCCGCCGGAGATCGCCGAGGAGATCGAGCGGCTGGCCGGGGCGAACGGCGACGACGAGCGGTACCCGCTGCGGCTGATCGGCCTGCGCGAGCTGCGCTCGCACAACTCGTGGATGCATAACGCCCCGCTGCTGATGCGCGGCGGGCGCGGCCACGCGCTGCGAATCCATCCCGACGATGCCGGCGTGCTCGGGCTGGAGGACGGCGCGAGCGCGCGCTTGGAGTCCGAGCACGGTGCGCTGGTGGTGCCGGTGGCGCTCAGCGAGGAGATGACGCCCGGCACCGTCGCTCTCCCGCACGGGTGGGGCCACCGGGGCGGCTGGCGGCTCGCCAACCGGCATGCGGGGGCGAACGTGAACCTGCTCACCGGCTCCGGCGCCGCGGATCTGGAGCGCCTGGCCGGGATGGCCCACCTGAACGGAGTGCCGGTGCGAGTGCTCCGCGTCGGCCGCGGCGACGCCGTCCCGGCGGCTGTCACCACCGCCGCCGGCGTCTAGCGGTCGTTGTCAGCCGGCCGGAGCGGGGCCCTCACCAGCACCCTGGTGCCGCGCCCGGAGCTCTCGATGTCCAGCTGCCCACCGAGGAGCGCGGCCCGCTCGCGCATGCCCGCCAGCCCGAGATGCCCGGGCTCGGAGAGCGCCAGCAGATCGTCGGCCTCAAATCCCCGCCCGTCGTCGGTCACCCGCAGCTCCACGAGCGGACCGAGGGAGCGAAGCGAGATCGATACCGTGTCCGCGTCGGAGTGCCGGCCCGCGTTTATGACCGCCTCCTGCGCGATCCGGAACAGAGCTCCCGCCGTGTCCGGTGGGAGGTCGAGCCGCTCGATGGTGAGCAGCACGTCGAAGCCGTACCGCCTTCTCCACACGTCTAGGCAGCGCTGCAGCGCTGCTTCGAAGCTCAACTCCTCGAACGCGTACGGACCCAGGTCGACGATCTCGTCGCGTAGGGCGGTGATAGTGCGGGTCGCCAGCTCGCGGGCCTCGTCCAGCAGCTTGTCCGCCTCGTCGGCGTGGCCGTTCTCGGCCGCCGCGCGGGCCGCGGACAGGATCATGTCCAGGCCGATCAGCTCCTGCACCGGACCGTCATGGAGGGAGGCGGCGAGCCTCCGGCGCACGTCGCTCTCGGCCTGAAGCGTCCGCCGCGACAGCCGCCGGGCCTGGAGGCGTGAGGCCGACTCGGCGGTGCGCAGGCTGCTCACCACCACCGACGTGGCCACCGCGGTGACCACGAACACCGTCTCGTAGAAGGCGAACACAGCGCCGGACACCGGCTCGTCGCCTCTGAGCAGGGAGGCGAGGACGAGCATCAGGGCCGCGCCGAGCCCCAGGGCGATACCCCTGCCCTCGCCCTGGAAATGCGCATGGCACGCGATCAAGTACAGAGCGATCACCCGGACCGCGCCCAGGGTCTCGGGGACCACCACCTCAAGCACCAGCAGGCAGGCAAAGTCGCCGGCCACGACGGCGGGATGCAGGGCGGCGTCGGGCCGGCGACGGGCGAGTACGAGCCCCAGGACCGTCCACGGGAGCAGCAGCCCGCCGACGACCGCGGTCGCCCGGCCCTCGTAGGGGAAGCCCAGCGCCACCACCGCGATCAGGCCGAGCAGCGCGATGACCACCCGGCTTGCGGCGAAGAGCACTAGCGGCCGGTTGGACTCGATGGGCAGGCGCTTGAGCGGCCGTGAGGCCTGCATGGCCATACCGTAGAGTGACTCGCGTGCTGGTGATCACGACCAAGTCGCCCTACGCGGTGCGGGCGCTGGCCGAGCTGGCACGCAGGGGCAACACCGCCCCGGTGCCGATCGGGGAGATCGCGCGGGCGCGCGACATCCCGGTCCAGTTCCTGGAGGGCCTGTTCGCCACCCTTCGGCGCGCTGGGATCCTCCAGTCACAGCGGGGCGTCAAGGGCGGCTACTCGTTCGCCCGCCCGCCGGGCGAGATCACGGTGCTGGAGGTGGTCGAACTGCTCGAGGGGGAGTTGGGCACCGACGCCGCAGCGAACGGCCCCGTGTGGACAGAGGCCGTCGACGCCGTCCGAGCCGTGCTGGGTCGCACGACGCTCACCGAGGTGGCCGAGCGCGAGGCGCAGGCGGCGGGGGCGACGATGTACTACATCTAACGGAGGGTCAGGCCACAAGTGCGATTCCGCATACCTATGCGGAAAACGGACCCCTATGTACCCCATAGGGACCCCTCGTTTCAACGGTGAACTTCAGCGCGACTTCAGCGCGGTGACGCGCCCGCGGGGCCCCCGGACCGAGCAAACGACCTAGTTACGAAGCGCGTCGTTTGATCTCGCCTGAGCCGTTCTGAGCGCCAGCGTCAGGCGGGTGACCTCGGGGCAGGACCGGGCACGAGGAGGCCGGGAGCGGGCCGCAGAGTGCGAGTTCTCACGGCCGGCGGCTTATGCCGGTAGCGGCTTCCCTTGCCTGGCGGGCGCGGGTGGGGCGAGCCGGATGACCTGGCCCGTCCAGACGCCCTACGGATCAGGGCTTGGCCGCCGTCGGTTATACCCCTCGCTGTCCATAATCCTGCGCGTTTCTGTCGCCGCCGCGTCGGCGGCGTCGAGACGTCTCAAGACCACCCCGGCGATGCCATCGGGCTCAGAGAGAAGCCCGAGCAGCGCGTGTTCTGTGCCTACGAAGCTGTGGCCTCGGCGCTCCGCCTCGACAGCCGCAGCCGCAAGTACCCGAAGCATGCGAGGTGTCAGCCGCTTCCCGGCGAGCGCTTCCTCAGGTGAAGATGGAGGAATAGGTCGCATGCGCCTCCTCGCAGTCATCTCAGAGAGTCCTTTCGCGCTCGCTTCCGCCAGTCTCGGGATGCCCAACACAGTAGAAGTCGGTCCAATGGACCCCGAGCACGGCGGCGAGCCGTTCCAGGTGGGCGGCGTCGGGCATGTGGACGGCGGAGGGCGCGGATGTTGCGACCGGCGACCCGACCACCGCCCTGCGCTGCACCTCGGCGCTTACTCCGGTGGTGCTTACGTTCGCGAGCCTCATCGCCATGGAGGTCGGAAGCGTTACCGGCCCGTGAAGGGTCCTGGGCCCTGCTGGAGCTGGTTTTGTCTGACTCGGGTTATCTGGTAATTTCCGCACCTCGGTGACGGCAGCGGTGGCCGGCCGGTAGGAGCCTGGCAAGGCCGCGGGCCGTTGCGGTTCGAGCTAGGAGGTTTGGCATGCTCGCGGTCGCCTTTCCACGCAGAGCACGGGCGCTGCTGGGTTGCATTACCGTGGTGGTCTGTGTGGGGGTGATCGTTGTCCCTCCGACGCAGGGGCAGTTCGCCTTCGGCGATAAGGCCAGGAAGGCCAATCAGAAGAAGATCAATCAGTTGACGGATTACTTGATGGGGCGTGACCCCGGCAGTCGGATTGGTGGTAACACGCAGGTGGCGGATTCTCCGGGGGAGCGGCTCAAGGGCGTCATCAAGAGTTTCCACTACGACGCGTTCGGCGTGCCGACGGGCGGGCCGCCGGTGGCCACCGCGGCTGGCGTGCCGTCTGAGGGTGTGCAGCGTGTGAACTTCATCCTCGGGCTGGCGCGCGGCCAGGAGCTGACCGGCGGCCACGGCCATGATCAGCTCGGCGCGCATGGGCATGGCTCGCGCATCGACGCCGGCCGTGGTCATGACTTGATCCATGGCGGCCCCGGCAGCCAGCGCCTGCACGGCGGCCACGGCCATGACTTGATCCATGGCGGCCCCGGCCACGACCGTCTCCACGGCGGGGCCGGCCACGACCGGCTCCGGGGCGGCCTCGGCCACGACCGCATGCACGGCGGGCCGGGCCACGACCGGTTCCACGGCGGCCACGGCAACGACCGGTTCCGCGGCGGCGACGGCAACGACCGCTTCGTGGACAGGGAGGGCGCTACGGTCGCGGACACCGGGTCGGGTAGAAACGTGGTTCAGGTCGCCGATGGCGACGCCGACGAACGTGTTCTGTGCGCGGCCGGCTCGGTCAACAGCATCCGCGTCGACCGCGGCGACCGGGTCGACCCCGACTGCCTGGGCCCGCTCTCGGTGGCCCGCTATGGACCGCCCCCCAGCCCGGCGCCCGCGGCGCATCCC
This sequence comes from uncultured Thermoleophilaceae bacterium, assembly GCA_963821275.1. GTDB lineage: Bacteria > Actinomycetota > Thermoleophilia > Solirubrobacterales > Thermoleophilaceae > JACVRW01. The sequence goes on along the minus strand of CAWGDF010000006.1, from coordinate 182,508 downwards.
GCCCAAAACCCAACGGTCATAGGCGACGGCAGCAACGCTAACCCGTTCACGGCAGCCTGTGACAACCCGCTACTGAGGGTCTGTAGGGTCAGCGCCTTCGCAAGGCGGACACTGAAGGCGTCTTTGCAGAGGGCTAAGCCCTCGAGCTTGGGGGCGGCGTTGTGGGCAAACGAGCACGTGCCAGCCTACAAGTGCCCTCCCACCCACCCCTATCTAGCCGAAGAGCGGTCCGCACCCACGGGCAGTCCTCTGAGGAAGGGTGTCCGTCTCGGGGGGCTGGGACCGGTCGGCATCAACATCCAGCGGTTCAGTACTACCGACGCCGGAATCGCGACCGGGACGATGACCGGCTTCCCGAACTCGGCCGCGACAAACTGGACACGGAAGGGGCAGTCTTACAAGGTGGCGCTCAGCTGCACCGGCGACACTGCACAGACTGCCAGCAGCTCTGACTAGGCCGCGACGCTAGCCCCTGCGAGCCGGCAGCTGCCGGCTCGCTCCTCGTGGAGCGCGAGGAGGAGCTCTAGAGCCGCCTTGCTTCAGCGCGGACTTCAGCGCGGCCCCCGCAAACCCAGGCGGAATGCGGGTCCGGAGGTATGTACTACATCTAGGGCGGGGGGCAGCGTAGAGCCTGATTTGGCTCTACAGAGCGGAATGAACCGCTTGGGAACCGCTCAAAACCGCCGAGGAAGGGGTGCCGACTAGAGCGCAACTGCAGCGCACCCCGCCCCGCGCGAGTAGCGGCGGGGGACTTTCGCCAGGCCCGGAGCGCCCGCACCGGCCCATATCCCAGCATCGCCCTAACCAAGGAGGGCAAGCCCTCTGGGATCGTCAGTCCTGCACCACGGGGGTACTCGGTTATGAGATCCGTCCGCTTGGGCTCCCGCCCGCGACCCAGAAGGGTCACTCCCCATTCAGATAGTCGTTCTCGAAGAAGGCGTGCTTGGTGCTGTCCGGCGAGCGAATCGGATCGTCAATCGGCTGGTTCAGGCCCGTAAAGCCACGACTGGTCTCCGGCTGGCGGACGGCGTCCTTGCCGGTCTGCTCCGAGCGTCGTTCAGACCGGTCTTGCTTCTTGTTCTGCTTGGCGGACACGAGGCTTCCCTTTCGTAGCTATGTCTCGGTGACGCCTCGCACCCCGGGCGTATTCCCAGATCCGACCACGGCGTCGCCCCCGGTGGGGTGAGAGGCTTGCTCTCCCGCCAGCTGGCCGAGCCCTGCGCCCCGGCGAAGCCCCGGCCTGACTAGATTCGCCAGGCCGGGCGTTTGCGAACGCTCGGCGAACTGCTGCGGTTGGTCAGGTGCCCGAATCGCCAATGCCCCACGAGAAGCCCTGCGGCTCGCGGCCGGACGCGCCTTTGTTCCCCTTCACGCCCTCACTGCCGACCTGCGTGCCTGCGTTGGGCTGTGCCTTCACACGCTCGATAATGTCGCGGTCGGAGTGAAGGCCGTTCCGAGCGGCTTCGTGCCAGACCGACGTCGCGTTGGCCGGTGCCTTCGAGCCTGACCGCTTGGGGTTGCTGCTGGGCATGACGTTCCCCTTTCTGGGGTGGGTTGCTGTGGGTTACTCAGGGACGCCGAAGGCGGCGCATGCATTCCCGTGACATCGGTCACGGGTGCTACGCCTCCGTGATGATTGCCGCCGGGGTAACGTCAAGGCACTCAGCACCTTCATGGGTCACCGAGCCCCGCCCCCCGGCGAACGATCCGCCGTCCCTTTCAGGATCGGGCCCGTGAGTGAGTCGAAGCGCATGACCGGCACCGTCTACACGTCGCTCGATAACTTCCGGGCCCGCGAGGGCGGCCACGAGCACACGTTTCAGGTCACGGACGACGAGGCCGCCGACCTGCTGCTCAGCATCGAGCCGGTGCCGGACGCTCCACCCGACGGCCCGATGACCGTGGACGAGCGCTTCGCTGCCGTCCTCGCGAGCTACGAGGCGCTGCTGGCCCGGATGGGCGATGACCCCGAGTGGCGCGAAGTGCTGGAACGTGAGCGGGACCATGTTCGGCGCTCGCGGGCCGAGGCGCGCGGCGAGCCGCCGGAGGCAGCATGAGCGAGACCCCGCGAGAGACCGGGCCGGAGCCCTCAGAGGCCGCTAGAGCGGGTTGCCCTGGATGGGCTACATCTAAGCAAGCGTCACTCAGTACCACTTGCCGCGTGCGAAACCGCCAAAAGCGATGAGCCCGACCAGGACGATGATCAGCCCGATCCAAAAGCTCCAGAAAATCATCAGGACGATCCCAACGATGGCGATGACGCCGCCGGTAGAGATGCCTGCGATTCCACGACGGTCATCCGATCCAGCCACGCTTTCCTCCTCCGAGTCAGCTTCGCTGCCGCACCGTTTCTCTACCCCCTGCGCGACTGGCGCAACCGTGGTCGTGCGGGCTCCCCGGTCTACTGCTCCTTGCGGGATGGGGTCAATGTCTCATCGGTTGCGCGCTCTTGGACGGTGCGCTCGAGGTCTTCCAGAGATGCCGATCCTCCGCCTCGTGGATGCCGAACTATCCGGACGATCTGGCGAACACCCCCGCACCGACAGCGAACTACGGAAGCCCCTTTGGACGGGGCCAGACCCTCGCTGTGAGCGCCGCAGCCGTGACAGATCATGTGGGCGATAGCGGGCATGGGCGGACTGGTCTCCAAGGCGTCGCTTTCCGGGTTGGAGGAAGCGCACTCGGCTGGGGGCAGAGATCCCACGGAATTTGCGGCATTCCCGCGCCGAGGGGAGGGTCGCCAGCGAGCCTCCGCCATCCAGAAGACCGCCGGGTGGGTCGCTGTGGAACAGGCGCGCGCGGACGCGCGCGCTCAAGCGGCCGGGTCTGAAAGTGGCTGAGGGACTTCGGTGCCGCCGGACGTTCGAGCCGAGAAGGCTGGCCACGTCTTCTGCTCGCGGGAGTGCCGCGATCGGGGTCCACGGAGGGGCGAAACCTTTCCGCCCGACCAGGAGATGCTGGCACGGCTGTTCGACCCTGCGCGCGACTCGGACGACGGGCATCCGTTTGGGCCGCTCGTGGGCCGAGCTGGACGCACACGACACTTTGCACCAGCGCCGCCGCTGGTATAAGCGTCTGGTTCTCGAGGGGCGGATTTGAGGGGTCCGGCGCTTCCGGCTCCCCGGCGATCGGCTTGCGTCCGCATGGTGGCTATGTGGTCCCGCCCTATGCGGGTAGTTCGCGGAGTTGCTGGGCGGGGGTGAAGAAGTTCCGGTAGGCGAGGAGCACGGAGGTCAGCGCTCCGAGGGCCACGCTTCCTAGGAGGATGTAGAGCAGGATCAGTTGGAGGCGGACTGCGTCGACCGGTGCCGCTCCGGCGAGCAGCATGCCGACCATCGTGCCGGGGAAGAAGATCAGGCCGGTGGTCTTGGTCGAATCGATCAAGGGGATCATCCCGGAACGCAGGCTACGCCGCACTATGGGGCGGATGGCCTGCGTGGAGGTCGCGCCGAGCGCGAGCGTGGCTTCGATCTGGTTGGTCGAGTCAGCTACGTCGTCGCCGAGGCGGTTGAGCGCGACGGCCGCGGCGGTCATCGCGTTGCCGATCACCATCCCGCCGACAGGCACCAGGTAGCGGGCCTCAGGGTCGAACACCCCCAGGACCAGGACGAGCCCGAGCGTGGTTGCGCCGGCCACAGCGAGCGCGATCAGTAGTGGCCAGAAGGCGTGAGGGACCTTGCGGGCCCTCGAGCGCGCCGTGAACGCACCGAACAGGACCATCGCGGCCAGCAGCGCGAAGACGAACGCCAGGTTGTCCTGCTCGAAGATCACGTCGATCACGTAGCCGATCGCCGTGAGCTGGATGAAGGACCGGATCACGGCGATCCCGATGTCACGCTCCAAGTCGGCGCGCTGCCACACCGAGACCGCTACTGCTATGCCCACCAGGGCGAGCGTGGCCGCCACCTGCCCGAGCGTGATCTGGATCGCGGCGATCACGAGGGCACCGTCGCCGGGCCCCGACTCAGTCGGCCGCCTTCCAGCCATACGATGCGGTCCGCCAGCCGTTCTGCTTGCGCCCGTTCGTGGGTGACGAAGACGACCGACAGCGACAAACGCGCGCGCAGGTCGAGCAGGGTCCGCTCGACTGCGCCCTTGGAGCGCTCGTCCAGGGCGGCGGTCGGCTCGTCGAGCAGCAGCACCTTGGGCTCGAGCGCCAGCGCACGGGCGAGCATCACCCGTTGCTGCTCGCCGACCGACAGCCGACCGGCGGGCCTATCAGCGAACGCTTCATCGAGCCCGGCCAGGCGCAGCGCGGTGGGTACGTCGGCCGCTTCTCCGGCAAACCGCGCCCCGAAGCTCACGTTCATCGCCACCGTCCCGTCAAGCAGCGCGGGGAGCTGAGGCACGAGGCCCACCTCGCGCCGCAGCGCCAGCACGTCGTAGTCCCGCACATCGCGACCGCGATAACGCACCGTACCCCCGGCAGGATCGGCCAGGCGGTTGAAGAGCCGTAACAGCGTCGACTTCCCCGCGCCCGAGGGTCCAGCGATACAGGTGGTGCCCTCGCTGATGCCGAACGTCAGCCCCTCAAGCACCACCGCGCCGCCGCGACGGAAGCTGACGTGATCACACTCGAACAGCACCCCGACATGATCGCCCCCACGCGCGCGCGACGTTCCGCCCACCAAGCTCGCAACCGCCGTCGCTCCCCCTTTCCATGCGAATCGACCCAGTCGCGCCTGGGGCCATCGGTGGATGCGGGTAGCAAGGAGTTTGACGGCCTGGTGCTGGGTACCCGGTTCGGCATGAAGCCCTTTACTGTCTTGCTCGCCGCGCTCGCGGCGGCTGTTTCGTTGGCCGTGCCTGCTTCCGCCGACGCGGCCACGTCGTCCAAGCTCTCGATGAAGGCGAAGATCACCAGCTTCCGCGCGACAGCGAGCGGCGTCGTCGCGGACGGGACGCTGACCGGCAGGCTGCGCTCCGGCGCGAGCGTGTCGCGCGACAGCGCGCCGGTGAGGTTCCGGGTCGCGGCCAGGCGTCGCGGTCGACGCTGCGACGTCATCACCCTCCGGCTCGCGCCGCTCGACCTCGAGCTGCTCGGCGTGCAGGTCAGGACCTCACACATCAGTCTGGACGTCTACGCTCGCAAAGGCCGCGTCCTCGGCGACCTGTTCTGCGCGCTCGCCAACGCCAAGGTCACGTTTCCGCGCGTCGCTCGCGCCATGAACTCCCGCCTCAACGGCCGGTCACTGCGGGTCCTCTCGGCGTCCGAGTCGTTGCCTGCGAGCGCCGCCCAGGCGCAGCCGCGGTCCTGCCAGGTGCTCAAGCTGGTCTTGGGTCCGCTGCACCTGGACCTGCTTGGCCTCGTCGTCGATCTCTACGGCAAGACCCACCGCAACCCCGTGATCGTGAAGATCAACGCGCAGCCCCACCGGGGCCTGCTCGGCCAGCTCCTCTGCGGGCTCGCGGGCGGCGGCGGCGTTACGGATCTGGCCGGACTGCAGAGCCTGCTGAGCAGCCTCGGGGTGAACCTGTCGACGACCCAGCTCCAAGGCGTCCTTAACCAGCTCGGCATCGGCAACCTGTCAGGCGGCCTGACGCAACTCGACCTCAACCGCGTCCTGCAGGCGCTCGGCCTCGGCCAGAACATCCCGACCGGCTGACGTGCATCGGAGGACGAAGAGGCCCCGGCGAACGCCGGGGCCTCGCCCGTCGTGGGCGGTCGGCGCCAGCTCAGCATTCGCCACCAGCGACTCCCTTTCGGCCAAAGGCGGGCTAGTCGGAAACGAGGTGGGACGCGCGTCGTTTCCCCGCTCGAGGGCCCGGTAACGCTCGGGGCCGGTGACGCGCACGGCGCCGCTAACGCCCACTCGGTGAGTTCCTCGGTCGGCTTCGCCGTCTTCCACGTGTTCCAGCACTGGTCGGGCCGTCAGAGCGCGTAATCCAAGGAGCGGACGAACGAGTCGTCCGGCCGCCGGCATCGGGCGTACTCACCAGCTCACCAGCTTCCAGATCTCCGGCAGGCGGGTGGCGTCGTCGGCGCCCACCTCGGAGAAGAGCGCCACTGCCCGCTTGAGGTGAGCCATGGACTCGTCCTCGCGGCCGGCGTCGTGGTGAAGGTCCGCCAGGTTGTTCTCCAGCGCAGCTTCGCGGTGGCGATCGCCCTGCGAGGCGCAGACCTTCAGCGCCGCCTCGGTCAGCTCGAGGGCCCGGTCGGGCTCGCCCGCATCGCGGAACACGAGGGCGAGGTTGTTGAGGGCCGCCGTCTTGGCCTCGGCTTCGTCCAGGTCGCGGGCGATGGCCAGGCTGCGCTCGAGCTCGGCTCGCGCCTCCGAGAGGTCGCCGGCCGCGCGGGCGAGCACGCCGATCAGGTTGTGGGCCTGCGCCTGCGCCCGCAGGTCGCCGGCCTCCTCGGCGAGCGCAGCGGCCTCCCTCGCGGGCCCGGCGGCCTCCGGGGAGCGACCGGACTGGTGCAGCATCAGGCTGCGGTCGGCAAGGATCCGCGCTCGGAGCCCCGCATCCCCGCCGGCCAGCGACTCGAGCGCCACCGTGTAGCGCGCCTCCGCACGCTCCCAGTCGCCGCGCCGCGCGTGCACCCCGCCGAGCTTCTGCTCGAGGCGGGCCAGGCTGTCGTCGCGCGCGTGCGCCGCCGCGGTCTCATAGGCCGCGAGCGCACGGGCGTAGTCGCCCACGAGCGTCCGCAGGTCGCCGATCCGTTCCTGCAGTCCGGCCGTGTCCGGGTACCCGAGCGCCAGCGCGGCCTCGAGGTGTTCGAGGGCGTCGGCATGGGCCAGCAGCGAGGCGGCGTGCTCGCCCGCGCGCCGGTACTGCTGCGCGGCGCCGCCCGCGTCCCCTCCCAGGCGCAGGTGCTGGGCGATGAGCGCCGCACCCTCGTCGCCGCGCTCGGTCCGCGCGAGCGCATCCGCGACCCGCCGGTGGAGGAGCCGGCGCCGCGCCGGGCCGACCTCGTCGTAGACCAGCGTGCGCAGCTTCTCGTGGGTGAAGTCGTAGGCCGGCTCGGGCCCGGCGCCCTCGCGCACCAGGCCCTGGGTCACAAGTCCTTCGAGACCGTCGATCGTCTCATCGTCACTTCGGCCGCTGGCGGCGCGGACAGTGTCGAACCCGAAGGAGCGGCCGATCACCGCGGCCGTCTCGAGCAACTGACGCTCCATCGCGCCGAGCCCACTCAGCCGGGCCTCGACCAGGCCGCGCATCTCGCTCGGTGGCAGCGCGTCGTCCGCCCTGCCGCCCGCCTCCAGCACGGCGAGGTACTCGGCGACAAAGACGGGCAGGCCCTCGCTCTCGAGATAGACCCGGCGCTCGAGCTCGGCCTCGACTCCGGGCCTCACGGAACGCACGAGCCTGCTGACATCCGTTTCGTCGAGTCGTGCGAGCGTGACCAACGTCGCCCTTCCCTCCCGCGCCAGATCGGCGGCCAACCGGCGCAGGCGGTGCCCGGGCGGAACTCCCTCGCTGCGCCAGCTCAGGACCAGGAGCATCGGCCGCCCGCGCAGCCGGCGAGCGACGTACCCGAGCACGTCCAGGGTCGCCTCGTCCGCCCCATTCACGTCGTCCACGAACACGACCCCCGGCTCGTCCCCGGCGCAGGCCGCCTGCAGCACGGCTGCGACGCCTTCCAGCAGGCGTCCCTGGGCGCCCGGGCCGCCCACCGCCACGGGCGCAGGAAGATCCGGACGCAAAGTCGCCAGCTCCGGCATCAGCAGGGCGGCATCGGCCAGCCGCTGCGGGGCGACGGCCTCCCTGAGGTCGGCCGCCGCCAGCCTCAGCGCCTCACCCAGGAGGTCGAGGACGGGCCCGTAGGGCAGGCCTGCCTCGTCGTCGTGGCAGCGCGCGGAGAGCACCCGCGCCCCTCGCTCGCCGGCCGCGCCAGTCAGCTCGTGCGCCAGACGGGTCTTCCCGATGCCCGCCTCGCCCTCGATCACGACCAGGCGGCCGTCCGGCCCGCCTCGCGGTGCGCCGAGAGCAGGGTGATCAGGGGCGCATCGCGCCCGGTCAGCGGCAGCTCGGCCGGAGCGCCGCCCGTGCTCCCGTTCGCCACCGGCACTACCGCCGGCGCGGTGGCCGACGGTGGCGCGAGCGTTCCGTCGCTCACCTGCTCGAACAGTGCTGCGGTCTCGTCGAGGGGCGCAACACCCAGCTCCTGGGTCAGCGTCCGTACGCAGTCGCGGTACTGGCTGAGCGCCTGCGCGCGGTCGCCCGTCCAGGCGTAGAGGCGGATCAGCTCCCGGTGCGCGGGCTCGTGGAGCGGATCGAGCTCGAGCCAGCGGCGCGCCTGCGGGATGGCCTCGTCGTACCTGCCGGCGGCGGCGAGCACGGCCACCAACCGCCCCAGCGCCGAGGCCAGCTCGCGCCGGAGCGTGTCGGCCTCGAACAGCTGCCAGGCCTCGAACTCCGGGCTGTCGCGCAGCGTGAACCCCTCGAGCAGCTCACCGCGGAACAGCCGCACCGCGGCCGCGAGATCGTCGGCGCCGGCGCCTTCCGCGACGAGCCGGCGAAACGTCTTCACGTCCAATGCAAGCCCCTCCCGCCGTGCCAGCGCGACGCTGTCGGCGGCGGTGTCCACCCACTCCTCCCCGACCGCCTTGCGCAGCGCGGACAGCGTGCGCCGCAGAGCTCCGCGCGCGTGATCGGGGTCTCTATCGGGCCAGAGCAGGCCGCAGAGCGCCTCGCGCGAGCGTGGCCGCTCGGACAGCGCCAGGTGGGCCAGCAGTGCCGTGGCCTTGCGCGTGTCGAAGGCCACCGGCTCGCCGTCGCGTGCGACCCGAGGGGGCCCGAGCAACGAGATCTCGAGACCGGCGTCCGGCGCCACGACGCCACCGTAACGATTGATGGACGCTCCTGAAGGAGCTTGGACGTCGCACGGTCGACGGCAAGGAGCATGTGATGAACGGGGTGGACAGGCGCAGCCTCACGGGGCTTGCGATCGTGGCGGCGCTGGGGCTCGCAGGCACGGGCTGTGGCGGTGACGACGACGAGGGCGGCGGCGGCGGCGAGAGCAAGGCCGCCCAGCCCAGTCAGCTCGCGATCGAGCTGAGTGGATCACAGAAGAAGCCCACCTTCTCGGTGCCGAACTCGGTCGAGGGGGGCGTGGTCGAGATCTCGTTCACCAACTCGGCCAAGGGCGATCACAGCGCCCAGCTCGTGCGCGCCGAGGGCGCACATACGGCCAAGGAGGCACTGGCCGCGGGCCAGGCCTGGGGCGAGAAGGGCAAGGCCCTTCCCGAATGGGCCCTCGTGGCCGGCGGCCTGGGCGACGTGCCCACGGGCAAGACCGCATCGGCGACCCAGGAGCTCGAACCCGGCAAGTACGTCGTGGCCGATCTCAGCTCCAACGCGAGCGCGGAGTTCGAGGTGACCGGCGACTCCGGCGCGAGCGAGCTCGCGAGCGAGGGCGGGACCATCGACGCAACCGAATATGAGTTCACGTCAAACGGGCTGAAGGCCGGCAGGAACCCGGTGGTGTTCGAGAACACCGGGGGCGAGCCGCACTTCATCGCCGGCGTGAAGCTCAAGCCGGACAGCACCATCGAGGAGGCGCGCAGGTTCTTCAAGACCGAGAAGGGCCCACCGCCCTTCGATGAGAGCCAGAGCTTCAACACGGCCGTCATCGAGGGCGGCGACAGCCAGTCCGTCGAGCTCGAGCTGAAGAAGGGCACGTACGCCCTGCTCTGCTTCGTCCCCGACCGCGCCGGCGGACCGCCGCACGCGGTCAAGGGCATGATCTCCGAGGCGGTGGTCGGGGGATGACCGCCTACTCGCACACGATCGAGATCGAGCGGCCGGTGGCGGAGGTGTTCGCCTTCGTCACCGACCCGGCCCACTACCCGAGCTGGCAGCCGAGCATCGTCCACCTCCAGGCCCACCACCGCGGCTCCCTGCGGGTCGGCAGCGGAGCCACCGAGGTGCGCCGCTTCCTCGGCCGCCAGCTGGAGACCACCTGGATCTGCGTCGAGCACAGGCCCTGCTCGGTCTCGGCCATCGAGTCGGACGACGGTCCCGTGCCGTTCCGGGGGACGTTCGCGCTCGAGCCCTGCGCGGCGGGCACGCGCTTCACCTGGACGTTGGAGCTGTCCGGTGCGGCCTCCCGCTTGGCCGGACCGCTGGTCGGCCGTGCCACGAGAAGCGAACTCAGGACGAACTCGGACCGGTTGAAGGCGCTGCTCGAGCAGGCGGCCTGAGGCGCTTGCTCCAAATGGGGGGCGGGGAGAGAATGGAGGCGATGCGCAGGGGGGATCGGCACGACGCCTGGCTGCGTCCGGAGGCGGGCCGATGAGCCCGCGCGGCTTCCGGCTGCTCGCCTGGTCGTTGTTCGCGGCTGTCGTGGTGACCATGCTCGGCGTCGTCGGGCTGGTGGCCTCGGGGCGCCCCGCCGACGACCTCTTCATCCTGCTCGCGTTCGGCTACCCGCTCGTCGGCGCGATGGTGGCCTCCCGGCAACCCCGCAACGCCGTGGGGTGGCTCCTGCTGGTGATCGGGCTGGCGCTCGCCCTCGGCGCGCTCTGCGATACGAACATCCGCTCGGCATCCGCTCCCTTGTTCGCGCTCTCGCGCCTGGGCGTCGCAGTGGATCTGGCACGTATGGCTCGGGGTCGCCGGGGTCTTCCTTCCATTGGTGTTCCCAACCGGGCGGCTCATTTCGCGACGCTGGCGGCCGGTGCTGTGGTTCGGCATCGCCGCCCTGCTGGCCCAGGTCCTCGGCGCCGCCTTCCAGCCCGGCCCGCTCGAGATCGAGTCGCCGCGTTCGCTCGAGAATCCCCTCGGAATCGAAGCCGCCGGGGTGGTGTCGGACGCGGGAACGGTGCTCGCCGCGCGTCGCCTATTTGCTGGCCGCAGCCTCGCTGGTGGTGCGCTTCCGCCGCGCGCGCGGCACGGAGCGCCAGCAGCTCAAATGGTTTGCGTACGTCGCGCTGTTCGCCGTCGCGGGGCTCGCCCTCGCGACGAGCTCGGTGCTGTTCGGGTCGGAGGAGGGTGAGCAGGCAGCGGGCTGGGCGCAGGTGGTGGGTCCCGTCGGCTGGTTCACGGCTCTCACGGCCATCGTGATCGGCGTGCCCGCCGCCACCGGCCTGGCGATCCTGCGCCACCGCCTCTACGACATTGACGTCGTGATCCGGCGCACGCTGGTCTATGCAGCGCTCACCGCGACGCTGGTGGCCACCTACGTCGGGACCGTCCTGCTGCTCCAGCTCGTGCTGAGCCCCGGATCCGACCTCGCGATCGCTGCCTCCACGCTCGCCGTGGCGGCACTGTTTCGACCCGCCGCAGCGAGGATCCAGCGGCTGGTTGACCGGCGCTTCTACCGCCGCAGGTACGACGCCGCTCGGACGCTCGAGGGGTTCGGCGCCCGGCTGCGCGACGAGGTCGCGCTGGACTCTCTGAGCTCCGAGCTGCGCCGCGTGGTGGACGACACGGTCCAGCCTGCCCACGTCTCGCTCTGGCTGCGGGTGCCGGAGGGGCACCGGTGAGCCGGCGCGCCCGATGGCTCGCCTGGGGCTCGTGGGCCGCAACCGTCGCGCTGTTCGCGTTCGCGATCGCCTACGGCGTGTTCGCAGAGTCCTCCGACGACGGAGACGAGCTCTCGACGCTCTTGGCCAGCCTGCTGTTCGTGGTCACCTTCGCCAGCGTGGGGGCCCTGGTGGCCTCCCGGCGGCCGGAGAACCCGATCGGCTGGATCATGTGCCTGCGCCGGTCTGGCCTACGGCGTGGGAGGCGCGTCCGTCTCCTACATCGAGTCGCTGGAGCCGGGGGCCACGGGCGCGGCCGCGACATGGGCTCATTGGGTGTCGAGCTGGGTGTGGATGGTCGGGATCGGCCCGGTGGTCACCCTCCTGCTGCTGCTCTTCCCGACCGGCAGGCTGCTCTCACCGCGCTGGAGGCCGGTGGCGGTCGCCGCTACAGGCGGCCTGGCCCTGTCGGTCGTGGGCATCGCGCTCACGCCCGGCCGCTTCGAAGGCTCGGCGATCGAGAACCCACTCGGGGTTCCGGGGGCCGACGCGGCCTCGGCCGTCGGCGCCGCCCAGTGCTGTTCGCGGCCGCCCTCGCCTCGATCGCCTCGCTCGCGTTCCGCTACCGGCGCGGGCGCCACGACGAGCGCCAGCAGCTCAAGTGGCTCACCTACGCCGGCGCCCTGGTCGGCGTGGCCCTCGGCGCCCTCGTCGTCGCCGAGTTCGTGGTCAGCTCCGATATCAGCGAGCTGAGCAATACGATCGTGAGCGCGTCGCTCGCCGCGATCCCGATCGCCATCGGGGTCGCCGTGCTGCGCCACGGGCTCTACGACATCGACCTGGTGATCCGGCGCACGCTGGTCTACGGCGCGCTCACGGCAACGCTGGCCGGCGCCTACGTCGGAAGCGTGCTGCTGCTGCAGCTGCTGCTGAGCCCCGATTCCGACCTCGCCATCGCGGGCTCGACGCTCGCCGTGGCAGCCCTGTTCCGCCCGGCGCGAACCCGCATACAGGAGCTGGTCGACCGGCGCTTCTTCCGCAGCCGCTACGACGCGGCGCGCACGCTCGAGGGGTTCGGCGCGCGGGTGCGCGACGAGGTGGACCTTGACGCGCTCGGCGGCGAGCTGCGGTCCGTCGTCTCCAGGACCATGCAACCCGCCCACGTGTCGGTGTGGCTGAGGGTCCCGAGGGCGCCACGATGAGCCACCGTCTCGCCACGCGGACTGGCGTGGGGGTTGTGCGGGCTGACCGCGCTCGTGCTCGCCGCGACCGCCGCCTTCGGCGTGGCCAACGGATCGGCCTCCGTGGGTGACTCCCCGGGGACGGGCGCCGCGGTCGCGTACGTGGTCATACCGCTTGCCTTCGCAATCGCCGGAGCCGTGATCGCAGCACATCAGCCCAGGAACCCCATCGGCTGGATCTTCTGTGGCTCGTCCCTCGCGCTCGCCGTGTCGAGCCTCGGCGAGGAGTACGCCGGCTACGTGCTGTTCGCGGAGCCCGGCGTGTTGCCCGGCGGCGAGACGATGACGTGGCTGGCCGCCTGGATCTTCAGCCCGGGGCTGCTGCCGCTGGTCACCTTCTTCCTGTTGCTGTTTCCCGACGGCCGGCTGCCGTCTCGTCGCTGGCGGCCGATGGCGTGGCTGGCGACGGCCGCAACGGTCGCCCTCGCGGTCGGCTATGCCTTCACCCCGGGCCGCTTCGAGGACTACCCGCGGGTCGAGAACCCCTTCGGCTTCGGCGGCGTCGCCGGGGAGCTGGCGAGTGCCGCCGAGGGCATCGGGTGGGTGCTGCTCCCGTTCGCCGTGCTGGGCTGCGCGATCGGCCTGATCGTCCGCTTTCGCCGCTCACGCGGCGAGGAGCGGCTGCAGATGAAGTGGGTCGTGGCCGCGGGGGCCGTGAGCGCCACCTGCCTGGCGCTGCAGGTCGTTCTCTGGTTCGCGGGATTCCCTGAGGTCGCCGAGGCGCTGATTCTCTTCGGCCTGCTGCTCATCCCGGTTGCGTCCGGCGTCGCCATCCTCCGCTACCGGCTCTACGACATCGACGTTGTGGTCCGGCGCACGGTGGTGTTTGGCGCGCTCACCGCGGCGCTGGCCGGCGCGTACGTCGGCAGCGTGCTGCTGCTGCAGCTGCTGCTGAGCCCCGACTCCGACCTCGCCATCGCGGGCTCCACGCTGGCCGTGGCGGCACTGTTCCGGCCGCTGCGCACCCGCATCCAGACGCTCGTCGACCGGCGCTTCTTCCGCAGCCGCTATGACGCGACGCGCACCCTCGAGAGCTTCGGCGCACGGTTGCGCAACGAGGTCGACCTCGACGCGCTCGAGGACGAACTGCGCCGTGTCGCGGCTGACAGCGTGCAGCCCGCCCACCTCTCGCTCTGGCTGAGGACGCCCCGGTGAGCGGCCGCGTGGAGCCCGAGTGGGCCATGGTCACGGTTGCGTTCGTGGACATCCGGGGTTTCACCAGCTTCGCCGACCGCGCCACGGCGCATGAGGCCGTTGCGTATCTCGACGAGTTCTTCGCGCGGGCGGTGCCTGTGGTCACGCGCCACGGCGGGTCGGTGAACAAGTTCCTCGGCGACGGCCTGCTGGCTGTGTTCGGGGCGCCGGCGCCCCTGCCCGACCACGCCGACCGCGCACTGGCCGCCTCGGCGGAGATGTTCGGCGCCGTGGACGGGCACTGCGGGATCGGTGTCGGAGTCAACTCCGGTCTGGTCCTGGTGGGCACGATCGGCGGCGGCGGGTTGACCGAGCTGGGCGTGGTCGGCGACCCGGTGAACGTGGCGGCGCGCGTGCAGGACGCCACCCGCGAGCTGGGCGAGCCGCTGCTGCTCACCGAGTCCACCCGCGCCCTGCTCGGACCACCCGGCGCAAACCTCCACCGGGTCGGCACACTCGAACTGAGGGGGAAGGCCCGCCCGACCGCCGTCTACGCCCTACAGCGGGTGGCGTCATGAGTCCGCGAACCGCACGCCGTCTCGTCTGGTGCGGGTGGGCGCTGTCGCTGGCGCTGCTCGTGGCCGCCCACGCGGTTCGCGCCCTGCTGGACGACTCACGAGGCCCGAACGACATCACGGTGAGCTTCCTGCTCATTGTGACCGCGCTGATCGTGACCTATTCGACTGTGGGAGGGATCGTGGCCGCCCGGCGCCCCGCGAACCCAGTCGGCTGGATCTTCCTCGGCAGCGCGCTGTCCGCGGCTCTGATTCTCGCCAGCGCCTGCTACGCCGAGGCCGGGCTGGAGGCGGCAACGCCGTTGCCGGGCACCGAGGCGGCTGCGTTTGTCTCCGAGGCGTTCGCCCTCCCCACGGTCGCCTTGATCGGCCTCGTGACGCTGCTCTATCCGGACGGGCGCCCCCCGTCGCCTCGCTGGCGCCTCGCTGGCTGGATTGCGGCTGCGGCCGTGCTCACCGGCGCACTCGGTGCCTTCGCCCCCGGTCCCATCGCCGAGACCGACCCGCCGGTCGAAAATCCGCTCGGAGTCGAGGGCCCGGTTGGTGAGGTCATGACCGGGCTCCAACAGCTGGCCGGCCTCCTCCTGCTGCTCAGTCTCGTGCTGGGAGCCCTGTCGATGCTCGTCCGCTTTCGGCGATCGCGCGGGGAGGAACGCCTGCAGCTCAAGTGGTTTGTCCTCACGATCGTCCTGGTGCTCACCTTCGTCGCAGCAGCGAGCATCGCGGCGGAAGTGGCTCCGGCCGGCGGCGGCGCAAACCCTGTCGAGGAGGTCTGCTTCTACCTGGCGCTGCTCGGGGTGGCCGCGCTGCCGGTGGCCTCAGCCGCGGCGATTCTCAAGTACCGCCTCTACGACATCGACCTGGTGATCAACCGGGCGCTCGTCTACGGCGCGCTGACCGCCTCGCTGGCCGGCGCGTACCTGGGGAGCGTGCTGCTGCTGCAGCTGGCCCTGAGTCCTCTCACCGACCAATCCGACCTCGCCGTAGCCGGGTCGACGCTGGCCGTGGCCGCCCTGTTCCGCCCAGCACGCGGGCGGATCCAGGCGCTCGTCGACCGGCGCTTCTACCGCCGGCGTTACGACGCCGCCCGCGCGCTGGAGAGCTTCGGCGGCCGGCTGCGCGACGAGGTTGACCTCGATGCGCTCGGCGCGGACCTGCGAGCCGCGGTGGCCGAAACCGTTCAACCCGCCCACATCTCCCTGTGGCTTCGATCTTCGTAACGCTTCCTGGACCCCCCTGGCGTAGAAAGGATCCCGGATGGCAGGACTGACCAGACCCTTCCGACGGCGACTCCTGCGGCGCGGAGGCCGGCCGGACCCGGGATCGGCGCCCGAGGCGGGCCGCAGCGCGCCCGAGACGGCTCCCGAGCAGACGCCGGTCGACATCGCGCCCAACGATCCGCTGCTCGCCTACTTCGCCACGGCCAGCGGCGCGGTGGACGTCGAGACCCTCGAGCTCGACTCGCCCGCCCTGCGCGAGCTCAAGGAGGCGGGCGTCAAGCTCGCCGTGCCGCTCGTAAGCCAGGGCGAGCTGATCGGCGTGCTCAACCTCGGTCCGCGCCTGTCCGAGCAGGAGTACTCCTCCGACGACCGCAAGCTGCTCGACAACCTGGCCGCCCAGGCCGCCCCCGCCCTGCGGGTGGGCCAGCTCGTGCGCGAGCAGGAGGCGGAGGCGGCCACGCGCCAGCGCTTCGAGCAGGAGCTCGAGGTCGCCCGCCTGATCCAGCAGAACTTCCTCCCCAAGGAGCTGCCCGAGCTGCCGGGCTGGAACCTGGCCGCCTACTACCGCCCGGCTCGCGAGGTGGGCGGCGACTTCTACGACGTGATCCCGCTGCCCGACGGCCGCGTGGGCCTGGTGGTGGGCGACGTGACCGACAAGGGCGTGCCGGCGGCGCTCGTGATGTCGGCCACCCGCAGTGTGCTGCGCGCTTCCGCCCAGCGCCTGATCGAGCCGGGCGTGGTGCTCGAGCGGGTGAACGAGCACCTGTGCCCGGACATGCCGGCCAAGATGTTCGTCACCTGCCTATACGGCGTGCTGGATCCGGCCTCCGGCCTGCTGCGCTTCGCCAACGCCGGTCACGACGTGCCCTACGTGAAGACGGCCGACGGCGTGATCGAGCTGCGCGCCCGGGGGATGCCGCTGGGCCTGATGCCCGGCATGAACTACGAGGAGAAGGAGGCCGTGCTGCAGCCCGGCGACACGGTGCTGCTGCACTCCGACGGCGTGGTCGAGGCCCACGACTCCGAGCGCGACATGTTCGGGTTCCCGCGCCTGAAGGAGACGGTGGCGCACGCGGCCGGTGGCCAGAAGCTGATCGATCGCGTGCTGACCGACCTCGAGGCGTTCACCGGCCCGGAGGCCGAGCAGGAGGACGACATCACCATGGTGGCGCTCGAGCGCTCGCTCGCCGGCGGCATGCCGGCCGCCATGTCCAACGGCCACGTGCTGGCCGAGTTCGACCTCCCGAGCGCGGAGGGAAACGAGCGCGAGGCGATGGTTCGCGTGGAAGAGGCGGTGGCCGGCGTGGGCCTCGAGCCGGCGCGCGTGGATCGGCTGAAGACCGCGGTGGCCGAGGCCACCATGAACGCGATGGAGCACGGCAACGAGTACCGGGCCGACCGGCCCGTCTCGATCCGCGTGCTCCAGTCGGCGGACCGCCTGCGGGTGCAGGTGAGTGACCACGGCGGGGCGAGCGAGCTTCCGCCCGCCGAGACCCCCGACCTCGCCGCGAAGCTCGAGGGCCGCCAGCGCTCGCGCGGCTGGGGCCTGTTCCTCATAGAGAAGATGGTCGACGAGGCGCACGCCACGAGCGGCACGGACGGACAGACGCTCGAACTGACGCTGCGCCTGGAAGGAGCCAAGGATGGAGACGCGTGAGCTCGAGGTAAGCGTCCGCAGGCGCGACGGCGCCTCGGTCATCGACCTCGCGGGGGAGCTGAACGCCTCGGCCGAGGCGGCCCTACAACGGGGCTACGACGAGGCCGCCCGCGATGGGGGGCAGGTGGTACTGAACTTCTCCAGGGCCGAGTACATCAACAGCACCGGCATTGCTCTGATCGTCGGCCTGCTGGCCCAGGCCCGCACCCACGGGGTGGAGATCAGCGCGTGCGGGCTGTCGGACCATTACCGCGAGATCTTCGAGATCACGCGGCTGGCCGACTTCATGACGATTACAGACAACGAGGACGGCGCCGTCAGCGCCGCAGAGGGGAGGGACGGTGCCTGAGGCAGCGACCCGATTTGAAGTCCGCGAGGCCTCCGGGACGGCCAGCGTGATCGACATCCAGGGCGACATCACCGCGGCCAGCGAGGACGTGCTGATGGACGCCTACGGCCGCGCAAGCGGGCCGAAGGTCAAGGCCATCGTGCTCAATTTCACCGGCCTCGACTACATGAACAGCGGTGGCATCGGGCTGCTCGTGACGCTCTTGGTGCGCGCGCAGCGCCAGCGCCAGCGCGTCCTGGCCTTCGGCCTCTCCGACCACTACCGGCAGATCTTCGAGCTGACCCGTCTCGACGACGCGGTCGGCATCCACGACAACGAGCAGGACGCGCTGGCCGCGGCCGGGTGACCTGAAGGAGGAAGCAATGAGCGCCGAGAGTTCCGAGGAGCAGGCGGCCGCCCGCGACGCGGCGAGCTGGGCCAAGTCCGTGTCGCGGCTCAACGTCGCCGAGGTGCCCGAGGGCGCCATCAACATCAACGTCGAGGGGCGCCGGCTGGCCTCGCCGATCCAGGGCTTCGGGAAGATGTGGCAGAAGACCTACCAGGTGAGCATCCCGGCCGAGCGCACCTCGGCCCCCGAGCTGATCGCCACCTGGAAGGAGCGCTTCCCGGATTTCTGGCCGGAGGGAAACAACTTCTACGGGCCGCTCACGGGCATCGCCCCCGGCGACGTCGCGCTGCTCAACATGGCCCTGCCGGGTCGCATGACGCTCTCCACCGGGGTAATGGTGCTCTACGCCGACGAGGAGTCGTTCACCCTGATGACTCCGGAGGGCCACATGTTCGCCGGCTGGATCACCTTCAGCGCGGCCGAGCGCGATGGCGAGACGAAGGCGCAGGCCCAGGTGCTCATGCGCGCCAGCGACCCCATCTACGAGATGGGTCTGGCGATGGGCGGTCACGGCCAGGAGGACCGCTTCTGGCAGGCGACGCTCACCCACCTGGCGGCCCACTTCGGCCACGAGGGCGAGGTGGACACGCAGGTGACGTGCGTGGACAAGAAGCGCCAGTGGCGGCACTGGACGAACGTGTGGCACAGTGCGGCGATCCGCTCCACGATCTACACCGTTGGGGCCCCCGGACGCGCGCTCAAGCGCAGGATGCGCCGCGACCGCGCGGTTGCCTGAGCCCGCCTCGTCGCACACGGCGGCAAGCGACGCGGTCGTCGTCGGCTCCGGTCCGAACGGGCTGGCCGGGGCGATCGCGCTCGCCGCGGCCGGTCGCTCGGTCACGCTGATCGAGGGCGAGCCGACGCTCGGCGGGGGCTGCCGCTCGGACGAGCTCACGCTGCCGGGCTTCGTGCACGACAGCTGCTCCACCGTCCACGCCCTGGCGCTCATCTCGCCCTTCCTGAGAGCGCTGCCGCTGGCCCGGCACGGGCTCGAGCTGGCCCAACCCGCCGCACCGCTCGCCCATCCGCTGGACGACGGGACCGCGGTGATGCTGGAGCGATCGGTCGAGGAGACCGCCCGCGGTCTGCGTGCCGACGAGCGGGCCTACCGCAGCCTCATGACCCCGCTCGTAACCCATGCCGACGCCCTGGTGGGCGACATCCTCGGTCCGCTCCGCCCGCCCCGCCACCCGCTGCTGCTCACCCGTTTCGGCCTCGGAGCCATCCGCTCCGCCGTGGGGCTCGCACGCTCGCGCTTCAGCGGCGAGCGCGCGCAGGCGCTCTTTGCCGGATGCTGCGCCCACTCGATGCTCTCGCTGCGCAGCCCGATCAGCGCCTCGTTCGGCATCGTGCTCGCGGTCAGCGCCCACGCCGTGGGCTGGCCGGTCGCCCGCGGCGGGTCGCAGCGGCTGGCCGACGCGCTGGCCGGCCACCTGCGCGAGCTCGGGGGCCGAATCGAGACCGGTCGGTGGATCCAGTCACTCGACGAGCTGCCTCCGGGGGCGGCACCCACCCTTCTGGACGTCACGCCGCGTCAGTTCCTCGGGCTGGCCGGCGGGCGCCTCGGAGGGATCTACCGCCGTGCGCTGGAGCGCTATCGCTACGGCCCGGGCATCTTCAAGCTCGACTGGGCGCTCGACGGACCCATCCCGTGGACTGCGCCCGAGGCCGTCCGCGCGGGGACCGTTCACCTTGGGGGAACGCTCGACGAGGTGGCCGCCGCCGAACAGACCGTCGTGGACGGCGGGCACGCGGAGCGCCCCTTCGTCCTGCTCGTGCAGCCGAGCCTGTTCGATCCCACGCGCGCGCCCGAGGGAAAGCACACCGGCTGGGCCTACTGCCACGTGCCGAACGGGTCCACGCGCGACATGACCCAGGCGATCGAAGGACAGGTCGAGCGCTTCGCCCCGGGCTTCCGCGACCTGATCGCCGCCCGCAGCGCGATGGACAGCGCCGAGGTGCAGCGGCGCAACCCCAACTACGTGGGCGGCGACATCAACGGCGGGCTGCAGGACCTGCTCCAGCTCTTCACCCGGCCGGTGCCGCGCCCGGTTCCCTACTCGACCCCGATCGACGGGGTCTACCTCTGCTCGTCCTCGACCCCGCCGGGCGGGGGGGTGCACGGCATGTGCGGCGTCTCCGCGGCCCGCGCCGCCCTGCGGGCCGGGAGCGGTTGCGCGGCGGGTCGGGTGTACCAGCGGGTACGGCGGGGCTGACGCCGCCCGCCCTGGCGCTACTCTCGGCAGCGATGAGCGTCCCCTCGATCGCGCGCACGCTCCCCGACAACCTGGCCGACCTGGTGGGAAACACCCCGATGGTGCGGCTCACCCGGTTGGCGCCCGAGTGCGGCGCGGAGCTCGTCGGCAAGCTCGAGGCCTACAACCCGGCGGGCAGCGTCAAGGACCGGATCGGGGTCTCGATGATCGACGCCGCCGAGGCCGAGGGGCGCATCGAGCCGGGCCGCAACACGATCGTCGAGGCCACCTCGGGCAACACCGGAATCGCGCTGGCCTTCGTCTGCGCCGCCAAGGGCTACGACCTCGTGCTGACCATGCCCCAGGGGATGAGCCGCGAGCGGGAGAACCTGCTGCGGCTGTACGGCGCCGAAGTTGTCGTGGTCGAGTCGATGGGGGGCATGAACGAGGCGGTCGACGAGGCCCGGCGGATCTGCCGCGAGCGCGGCGGCTGCTTCGTTCCGAACCAGTTCTCCAACCCGGCCAACCCCGAGATCCACCGCCGCACCACCGCGGAGGAGATCTGGCGCGACATGGACGGCAAGGTCGACGCCTTCGTCGCCGGGGTCGGCACCGGCGGGACGATCACGGGCTGCGGCGAGCGGCTCAAGGAGCGCAATGCGGACCTGCGTGTCGTGGCGGTCGAGCCGAAGACTTCGGCGGTGCTCACCGGCGGACTGCCCGGGCCGCACAAGATCCAGGGCATCGGCGCCGGCTTCGTGCCCGAGGTGCTGAACCGCGACGTGATCGACGAAACGATCCCCGTTGACGACGAGGACGCGATCGAGACGGCACGCCGCTGCACGGTGCGCGAGGGCGTATTGGCCGGGATCTCATGCGGCGCGGCGCTCTGGGGCGCGATCGAGGTCGGCTCGCGGCCCGAGATGCGGGGCAAGCGGGTGGCGGTGATCCTTCCCGACTCGGGCGAGCGGTACATCAGCACGCCCTTCTTCGCGCCGTGATCGGCATGGGGTCGCTGACCCGGGTGGCCCGTGAGCTGCGCGAGGACCTGACGGCCGCCCAGGAGCGCGATCCGGCCGCACGCAGCGTCGGGAGGGCCGAGATGCTTCTCACCTACGGCGGCGTCCAGGCGCTCCTGTCGCACCGAATCTCGCACGCGCTGCACGAATCCGGGGTCCCGCTCGCACCGCGCTTCATGGCCAACGTCACAACGGTGGTGACCGGCATCGAGATCCACCCGGCGGCGCGCATCGGACGCGGCCTGTTCATCGATCACGGCTCCGGGGTGGTGATAGGCGAGACCGCCGAGGTCGGGGACGACGTGACCATGTACCAGGGCGTCACCCTCGGCGGCACCGGCTTCGCCCGGGGGAAGCGGCACCCGACGGTCGGGGACGAGGTGATGATCGGCGCCGGCTCGAAGCTGCTGGGGCCGATCGAGGTCGGCGACCGGTGCAAGATCGGCGCCAACTCGGTCGTCATTCATGACGTGCCGGCGAACTCCACGGTGGTGGGGAATCCCGGGCACCCGGTGCGTGTCGACGGCAAGCGGCCGGACGGCCCCGACGCCGACTGGGTCCACCTGCCCGACCCGGTGGCGGACGCCATCAAGGGCCTGGCCGACCGGATGACCGTGCTGGAGGAGCTGCTGGCGGAGGTGACCGGCCGCAAGCCCGAGGGCGCCGACGTGCGCCCGCTCAAGCGCCGCGGCGGGCCGGACTCGACCGGCGGCTAGTAGAAGACCGTCCGGGTGCGATGCCGCGGCACCGCCTTGTAGTGCGGCCCCTGCCCGCGGTTCCACAGCCAAACGTCGAGCACCCGCGGCGGTACGCCGGTGCGGGCGGCGATCTGCTCGCAGGCGTGGAGCGCGCAGGCCCGGATCTCACGCTCCTGCTCGCCGGGCGGGAGCAGCTCGCCGGCATCGATGTGCCGGGCCAGCGCGTTGTCGTAGCGCAGCACACCGTCGAGCCGCAGCACGTGCGGGACGAGGTTGTCGGCGAAGATGGTGAGCCGGTCGAGGTCCTCGAAGTCGGCCACGCCGGCCAGCGCCAGGTCGTTGGGCACGATCTGTGCCCGCTTCCAGAAGCCGCGATCGTCGTAGAAGGGCATGCCGCCGGCGAGTGTCTGGGCGAGCCGCTCTGCCGAGCCGCCGGCGCCGGCCACGACCTCGAGGGCCGAGCGCTCGCCCAGAAACTCACCCAGGTCGCGGAGGGCCTCGGCGTACAGGGCCATCAGCTCGTGCCCCGGATCCTGGCCGAGCACTCCGGCCACCGTCGCCGCGTCCAGCGAGCGCAGCTGCGCCGGCGACCATGAGCCCTGATCGCGCCAGCGGTCGGCCAGCGCCCAGGCGACCGTGAAGTAGCCCGAGCAGCCGGGCCGCTTCCTGAGCGTGGGAAACCAGCCGGAGCCGAAGTTGATCGTGTCGAGTGTGAGCAGGTACGCGGCCACCTCCTCGTGGCTGCCCTCCAGGAAGTGGCGGACCGGGTCGAGCTCGGGCGCGGCGTCCGGCTCGACCCCCTCCAGCCGCTCGGGGTCGATCCGGACCCAGCGGGCGGCGGCGGCAATCTCGGCGCAGCCCTTGCGAACGCTGTCCAGGAGAGCCATCGCGGGTACGAGGCTACGGCCCGGGGCCCTCCTACACTGCGCCCGGTGCCCCAGCCGTTCACCTGCCGACAGCTGGAGAAGCACTATGGGACGACCGCCGCGCTGACGGGTGTCGACCTCGAGGTCGGCCCCGGCGAGCTCGTGGGGCTGCTCGGACCGAACGGGGCGGGCAAGAGCACGCTGGTGAAGATCGCCTGCGGTCTGGTCCGGCCCTCGGCCGGCCGTGCCGAGGTGGCGGGCGCGGCGGCCGGCTCGGCGCGCGCGCGGGCCACCCTCGGATACCTGGCCGAGCTCTTTCGCTTCCCCGGCTGGCTGTCCGCGGACGAGCTGCTGAGCCTGCATCAGCGCCTGGCCGGCTCGGAGGGCGGGCAGGCCGAGCGGGCCGAGCTTCTGGAGCTGGTCGGGCTGGCCGACGCGAAGAGCACTCGGGTGGACGCAATGTCGAAGGGCATGCAGCAGCGGCTCGGTATCGCCCAGGCGCTGGTGGGGGCGCCGGCCCTGTTGATGCTCGACGAGCCGACCAGCGCGCTCGACCCGGTCGGGCGCCGGATCGTTCGGGACCTCTTGGTCGAGCTCAAGCGCCGCGGGACCGCGGTGCTCCTGAACTCGCACCTGCTGAGCGAGGTCGAGCGGGTGTGCGACCGGGTCGCGATCCTCAGCGAGGGGCGGATCGCGGCGCAGGGCCGCCCGGCGGAACTGGCCCGCCCACGCGGCGTGGAGATCGACGTGGACGGCGGCCGGCGCGAGTTCCCCGAGGCCGTGCGCAGCGACGTGCCCGAGATCGTGGCCGGGCTTGTGTCGGCTGGAGAGCGCGTGTACGGCGTGCGGGTGCTCACGTCCTCGCTGGAGGACGCCTACCTCGAGGCGGTTGGAGACGGGCGGCCGTGAGTGGCGTGGCCACGGTCGCCGGCTACGCGCTGCGCGAGTGTACCCGGCGCCGGGTGTTCGTCGTGGTGCTTGTTCTCACGGCTGCGTTTCTCGGCCTCTACGGGCTGGGCACCGAGGCCGCATTCGACGTCGTCGACGAGGAGGCGGCGGGCGGGGTGGCCGACCTCGACGACCAGGTGCTCACGGGCTCGACGCTGCTGGGCCTGGCCATGTTCACAACGCTGTTCCTGGGCTGCGTGCTGGCAGTGTTCCTCACTCTCGGCGCCGTCCGCGGCGACGCCGAGCGCGGGCTGCTGCAGCCGCTGGTGGTGCGTCCGGTGGGTCGCAGCGCGCTGCTGGCCGGGCGCTTCTTGGCCGCCGCCCTGGTTTGCGCCGGGTACGTGGCCGCGGTGTACGGGGCGGCGGTGGTGATCACCGGTGCGGCCGGCGGCTGGTGGCCCGATCAGCCGCTGCTGCCCGGCGCGGGGCTCGTGCTGGGTGTGCTGGTGGTGGCCGCACTGTCGCTGCTCGGCTCGGTCTACCTCTCGCCCACGGCGAACGGCATCGCGGTGTTCATGGCCTTCGGCGGCGGGCTCGCGGCCGGGCTGTTGGGCCAGATCGGCGACGCGCTGAGCGTGAACAGCCTGGAGACGGTGGCGGAGGTCACCTCCTGGCTGCTGCCGTTCGAGGCGCTGTACCAGTCGGGTCTCGACGCTCTGACCGAGGATGTGAGCGGAGTCACGGGCGTGATCGTCCGCCTGGGGCCGTTCGGCGGCGCCCAGGAAGGCGGACCCCTGCTCTGGCTGTGGACGGTCGCTTACCTGCTGCTCGTGGGGACGCTCACCCGCGCGGCGTTTGCCCGCCGCGACCTGTAGGCGATCCGCGCGCAGCCGGCCGAGCCGGCTGCTTGCGGCCTGTGACCGGCCGCCGCCCGCCCTATCCTCGAAGCGGTGAGCGCACCGGCCGCAACCGAGGCCCTGCTGGAGGGCCTGAACGAGCCCCAGCGCGAGGCCGTGCTGCACGGCGACGGGCCGCTCCTCATCCTCGCGGGCGCCGGCTCGGGCAAGACGCGGGTGCTCACACACCGCATTGCCCACCTGGTGAGAAGCGGCGCGGCCCGCCCGAGCGAGATCCTGGCGATCACCTTCACCAACAAGGCCGCCGGCGAGATGCGCGAGCGGGTGGAGGCGCTGGTGGGGGGGCGAGCGCGGGCGATGTGGGTGATGACCTTCCACTCGGCCTGCGCGCGCATGCTGCGCTCCGACGCCCAGCGGCTGGGCTACACGCGCGGGTTCACGATCTACGACGAACAGGACTCGCTGCGGCTGGTGAAGGCCTGCATGGACGAGCTCGACGTGGACCCCAAGCGCTTCGCGCCACGCGGCATCCGCCGCCAGATCTCCGAGGCCAAGAACCAGCTGCTCGACGCCGAGGCCTACCGGCTCAAGGTGTCGAGCTTCTTCGAGCAGACCGCGGCCGACGTGTACGAGCGCTACGAGCAGCGCTCGCACAGCGCCAACGCGATGGACTTCGACGACCTGCTGTTCCGCTGCGTGAACCTCTTCGAGCTCTTCCCGGAGGTGCGCGACCGCTACCGCAGCTCGTTCCGCCACGTGCTGGTGGACGAGTACCAGGACACCAACCGCGCCCAGTACCGCTGGCTGCAACTGCTGTGCGAGGAGCACCGGAACCTGGCGGTGGTCGGGGACGACGACCAGTGCCTGGTCGAGGGCACCCAGATCACGATGGGCAACGGCGAGCTCCGCCCCATCGAGGCGGTGAAGGAGGGCGACCAGGTTCTCTCATGCCACGGCAGCGGCGACTTCAGGCCGGCGCGGGTCTGCGGGGTGAGCCGCTCCCGCGCCACCGAGGGCGTGGCGATCACCACCGCCGGCGGGCATCGGATCGTGAGCACTCCCGAGCACATGCACTTCGCGGGTTTCGACCGGCGCCACTCGCCCCAGCTCCATCTCACGTATGCCATGTGGAGGGCCGACAAGGGCTTCCGCGTGGGAACCACACGGACGTATCCCGAGCGGGACTCGGCGGTGGTGAGCGGGGTGCACCTTCGCGCGGTGCAGGAGCATGCGGACGCAGCCTGGATCGTCGCGACCCACGCCACCGAGCCAGACGCGCGGGTGACCGAGATGGAGCTTTCGCTGCGCTACCGCTTGCCCACCTTGCCTTTCAAGGCGCGCCAATCCCGCGGCGCCAAGGACCCCGTGGTCGACGTCGCCACCGGCCTTCAGCTCCTGCACGACCACGGCCTCAGCTTCGACCACCCCCACCACGCCCCGCAGACCTTTGAGGGGCGGCGCCGCAACGTGACCGTCACGCTCTGCGGAGACCGGCGCGGCCGCACGCCGATGCATCAGGTCGCGGTTGGTGGTCGGGACCCTCAGGTCAAGGCCGCTCTGGAGGTGGCCGGCCTGTCGGTGCGGCCGGCGAAGCGGGGCAGCGCCGGCTGGAGGTTCGAATCCTGCTTCAAGAGCTACGCCCGGGCGATGGCGGTCGTCGACCGGATCCAAACCACGACGCCGGTGATGATTCGACAGCAGGCACGGCTTGGCTGCAGTAGGGGCGGGGAGAAGAACTCGCTTCCGTTCATGCCCGCCTCGTCGGTGCGGCCGGGAATGGCGATGTTCACGTCCGACGGCGCCTTCGACATCGTCGAGAGCGTCGAACGCGTAAGCCTCGACGAGTCGGTCTACGACCTCAACATCGAGGGCACCCACAACTTCGTGGCCAACGGCCTGGTCACCCACAACTCGATCTACGCCTTCCGCGGCGCCGACATCAAGAACATCCTCGACTTCGAGGACGATTACCCCGACGCCCAGGTGATCAAGCTCGAGCAGAACTACCGCTCGACGCAGACCATCCTGAGCGCGGCCAATGCGGTGATCGGCCACAACCGCTCGCGCAAGCCCAAGTCGCTCTGGAGCGACCTGGGGGAGGGCGAGCCCGTGCACGTCCGCGAGCTGGAGGACGAGCACGCCGAGGCGCGGTTCGTGGTCTCCGAGATCGAGCGGCTCGTGGACGAGGGCGGCTCGCGCGACGAGATCGCGGTCTTCTACCGGACAAACGCCCAGAGCCGGGTGCTGGAGGACATGCTCGTGCGCTACGGCGTCTCCTACCAGGTGATCGGAGGCACCCGCTTCTACGAGCGGGCCGAGATCAAGGACGCGCTGGCCTATCTCACGCTGCTGGTCAACCCGTCCGACACGGTGGCCTTCGGGCGCATCGTCAACTCGCCCCGGCGCGGGATCGGCACGACCTCGCAGGGCCGGCTCACCGGCTATGCCAACACGCTGGGCGAGCCGGTGTGGGAGGTGGCCGCGGCGCCCGAGTCCGTGCCGGGGCTGGCCCCGGCCGCGGTCAAGGCGGTCGGACGCTTCATGTCGGTGATGGAGCGGCTCCAGGAAAGGGCAGAGGGGGGCGCCGGGGTGGGGGACCTGCTCGAGGAGACGCTGGAGGAGACCGGCTACGTCGAGGCCCTCAAGGCCGAGCGGACCTTCGAGTCGCAGGGCCGGCTCGAGAACCTGGAGGAGCTCGTGGGGGTCGGCCGCGAGTACGACGCGAACGCCGAGGAGGGCTCGGTCGAGGAGTTCCTGCAGCAGATCGCGCTCTTCTCCGAGCAGGACACGATCCGCGACGAGGCCGGGCTGCTCACGCTCATGACGCTGCACAACGCGAAGGGACTGGAGTTCGGCACGGTCTTCGCGATCGGCCTCGAGGACGGCGTGTTCCCCCACATCCGGGCCATCGAGGCCGGCGATGTGGAGGAGGAGCGCCGCCTGGCGTACGTCGGCCTGACCCGTGCCAAGCGTGAGCTGTACCTGACCTACGCCCGCACACGGGCCCTGTTCGGCCGCCGCGACTGGAACCTGCGCAGTCGCTTCCTCGACGAGATCCCGCTCGAGCTGACCGACCGCGACGAGGACGAGCCGACCGGCCCCGCCGCCGCGGCCACCTGGGGCGGAGGGGCGGCGGCTCCCGAGCCCGCGGCCCCGGGAGCGTCCTTCGCGCTCGGCGACGACGTCGTGCACGCCAACTTCGGCGAGGGCGTGGTGATCGGGGCCGAGCCCGGCGGGCTGATCGTCGTGCGCTTCGCGGGCGACGGCTCCGAACGCAAGCTGATGGCGGACTACGCGCCGCTCAAGAAGCGCTGATGGCAGCCGAGATCATCGACGGGAAGGCGGTGGCCGCCCAGGTGCGGGAGCGGGTCGGCCGCGAGGTGGAGGCGCTGCCGGCCGCGCCCGGACTGGCCACGATCCTGGTGGGCGACGATCCCGCATCGGCCATCTACGTGCGAATGAAGCGCGAGGACTCGGCCGAGGTCGGCATCGAGTCCTTCCACCACGAGCTCTCCGCGGATGTGGAGCCCGCGGCGCTGGCCGGGCTGATCGCGGACCTCAACGCGGACGAGCGGGTGCACGGCATCCTGCTCCAGCTGCCGCTGCCCGACCATCTCGACCAGGACGAGTTCATCTCGCTCATCGATCCGGCCAAGGACGTGGACGGGCTGACCTCGGCCAACGCGGGCCTGCTGCTGCAGGGGCGCCCTGAGGCGATCGTGCCCTGCACGCCGGCCGGGGTGATGGAGCTCCTGGCACACGCCGGGGTCGAGCTCCAGGGCGCGCGGGCCGTCGTGCTGGGCCGCTCCATCCTGGTGGGCAAGCCGCTCGCGCAGCTGCTGCTGAGCGCCAACGCCACCGTCACGCACTGCCACTCCCGCACCCGCGACCTCGCGGGCGTGTGCCGGGAAGCGGAGGTGCTCCTGGCCGCCGTGGGCTCGCCCGCCCTGGTGACCGCGGACATGGTCCGTGAGGGCGCCGTGGTGATCGACGTGGGCACCAACCGCACCGACGACGGGCTGGTCGGCGACGTGGACTTCGAGGCCGTGCGCGACAAGGCGCGCGCCATCACGCCCGTGCCGGGCGGGGTCGGCCCGATGACCCGGGCCATGCTGCTCGTCAACACGGTGAAGGCGGCGAGCGTGCTCAGCCGGGCAGCACCAGACCGCCCAGGTCGAGCACCGAGCGTGGGTTGACGCCGTAGCGCTCCTCGTAGCGTTCGGCGGACTCGTCGTCGAGCAGCGCCAGGACCAGCTCCTCGCGCGACGAGCCGGCCTTGCAGGCGATCTTGTCCAGGACGACCAGCGCCGCGTCCTGCGCGAGGCCGCCCAGGCCCCCGCTGGCGGGCAGGTCGCGGTCCTGGCAGGGGTCGGCGATCCGCACCGGTTCGGCGCGGGCCCCGTCGGCGGCGACGGCGAAGGCGGCTGTAACGAGCAGCGCGGCGGCGGCCAGCCCGGCGGCCAGGGCCGGGCGGCGCACCGCGGCCGGCGGCGCCACGAGGAGCGCGGCCAGCAGCGCGAGCCCGGCGCCGGCCAGGAAGGCGGGCGCAAACCCGCGGTTGACGCCGGCCACCAGCGCCTCGTCGGCGCGCCCGGTGAGCTGGCGGTAGGCGGCGAGTTGCTCCTGGTCCACATCCGCGCGGTTGGCCGCGAAGACACGCTCGATGCCCGCGCGCGGGTCCTCGGTCTCCACGCCCTCGGCCAGCTGGGGGGCGATATCGAGCTTGAGCCCCGGGTCGAGCGGGGCGTCGAGCACGAGCGCCGCGCCCTGCTCGCGCGTCTCGGCCAGGGTGGCGTCGAGCTCGTGCTGGGCGATCGGGGCAAGCAGCAGCAGTGCCAGTGCGATTCCGGCGTGCCGGATCGAGAGAAGGCCGGCCGCGTCGCGGCCGCTTCGCTCGGGAAGCAGTCCGCCGGCGAGGGCGGGCAGGGCCAGCCCCATCCCGGCGCCGATCGCCAGCTGCGGGAGGACCGTCCAGGCGACCGACGCGGTGGGCAGGAAGGCGAGCGACGCCGTTCCGGCGGCCAGCAGCAGGCAGCCTCCGGCGGCCCGGAGCGGGGGCGATCCGGCGGCCACGCGGGCGGCAGCGAGCGCGGCAAGGGGCATGATGCTCACCGCCGCGGCCGCCACCAGCGGGTCGATACCCCAGCCGGCGATCAGAAGCAGAACCGTGAGGAAAAGCGCCGCGGCGACGGCGCCGGAGGCCAGCGCCAGCGCGGCCACCGCCCCGAGCGGCCAGCGCTCTCGGGGTGCGGCCGGGACGGCCGCCGAAGCGGCGGCGCCGAGCACCGCCGGCAGCGCGGCGATCGCCGCCGGCGCCTGCAACAGGAAGATCGAGCGCCAGCCGAAGGCCTGGGTGAGCGCGCCGCCGAGCGCCGGGCCCGCGGCGAAGCCGAGCAGAGCGGCCAGGCGCCAGGCGCGGGCGCCCAACGCCTCGCGGGCGAGCAGGTCGTAGGCGGTCACGAGGACCGCCGCCCCGCCGGCGGCCTGCAGCGCGCGCGCCGCGAGCAGCAGCTCGAGCGAGCCCGCGAGGCCGCATACGAGGCAGCCCAGCGCGAACATGAGCAGGCCGGCGCAGCCGCAGGTGCGGGTGCCCAGCCGGGCGCGGGCGATCTCGGCCGGCGGCAGCGCCAGCGCCATCACCACCGCGTACACGCCGAGCACCGCGGCCACCCCCGCCACGTCCGTGTCGAGCTCGCGCAGGATCGGCGGCAGCGCCAGCGCGACGATCGCAGTATCGGCCAAGGCGATGAACCCGGCCGCGGCGAGCGGCAGGCGAAGCGCCGAGCGCGTCATCACCCGTATTGTGGCTTGGACGGGACGAGGACACGTTCGGTTAACCGCACCCCCAGCGGCCGGGAGGCCGCATTGTCCCGGGCGCCGGCCCCTGGGAACGTATGTGGCGCTCGTGCGGAGCGGACCCGGCGGGCCGCTGTCAAGAAACGCGCGAGCCCCAGCGCCGGGCTCCCTCCCCCTCTCGCCCGGCGCGTGTCTCGAGCCGCCCGCCCCCGGCCCGAACGGCCGGGGGCCGGCCGGCTCGGGGTAGCCTCCCGCGAGCATGGACCCGCGACGCCTCCGCGCCGGCGAAGTGGTGGCCGCCCTCGCCGGCGCCGCCCTGCTCGCCTCGCTGTTTCTGCCCTGGTACGGCGACCTGAGCGGCTGGGGCGCGCTCGGGGTGATCGACGTGCTGCTTGCGCTGCTTGCCGGTCTCGCTCTCGCGCTGGTGCCGGTGACCGCTGCGCAGAGAGTGCCGGCCGTGCCCCTGACGCTGGCCGTGATGGTGACCATCGCGGGGGCGCTGGCGGCCCTGCTGGTCCTCTTCCGGGTGATCGATCTGCCCGCCGGCGCCGGCGCGCGCGAGTACGGGCTCTGGCTGGCGCTCGCGGCGACGCTCGGCATGATCGGCGGCGGCTGTCTCGCCATGGCCGACGAGCGGCTCTCGCCCCCGGGGCGCCACACCGACGCCAGCGGGCGGCCCGCGCCGCCGCCCGCCCCGATCGAGACGATCTCCGCGGCCCGGCTGGACGAGCGGGCCGGCGACGCCTGAGTCCTACAATCGCGGCCTCATGATCGAACGCGACCAGGTGCTCCACGTGGCCCGGCTGGCCCGGCTGCGGCTGAGCGATGACGAGGTCGACCGCATGGCCGGCGAGCTCTCGCAGATCCTCGAGCACGTGGAGACCATGAACGAGCTCCCGCTGGACGGCGTGGAGCCGACCTCTCACGTCGTGGAGCTCCAGAACGTCCTGCGCGAGGACGTGCCCCGGGAGAGCCTGCCCCGCGAGCGCGCGCTGGATCAGGCCCCGGACGCCGCGGACGGAGGGTTCCGCGTACCGAGCCCGGGGCAGGGATGAGCGAGCTGCTCTCCCTGACGGCGGCTGAACAGGCCGAGCGCATCCGCTCCGGCGAGCTGAGCGCTCCCGAGGTGTTCGAGTTCTGGCGCGGGCGGGCGCAGGAGGACGAGCTCGGCTGCTACCTCTGGGTGGCAGAGGAGGCGCCGGTCGACCCCGGCGAGCTCCCGCCGCTGGCGGTCAAGGACCTGTTCTGCGTGGAGGGCGTGCCCAGCGCCGCGGGCTCGCGCATCCTCGAGGGCTACCGCCCGCCCTACACCGCCACCAGTGTCCGCAATGTGCAACGGGCCGGGGCGCAGGTGCTGGGCAAGACCAACCAGGACGAGTTCGCGATGGGCTCCTCCAACGAGAACTCAGGCTTTGGCCCGGTGAGTAACCCCTGGGATACGACGCGGGTGCCCGGAGGATCGTCGGGCGGTTCGGCGGCCGCCGTGGCGGCCGGCCGGGCGCCGTGGGCCATCGGCACCGACACGGGAGGCTCGATCCGCCAGCCGGCCTCGCTGTGCGGCATCGTCGGGCTCAAGCCGACCTACGGCGCGGTGTCCCGCTACGGCATGATCGCGTTCGCTTCGTCGCTCGACCAGTGCGGACCGCTCACGCGCGACGTGACCGATGCCGCGCTCTTGCTCTCACACCTGGTGGGCCGGGACCCTTGCGACTCCACCTCGCTCGAGTTCCCGGGCGAGGTGGCCCTGCCCAGCGCCGAACGGCTCGACGGGCTGCGCTTCGGGGTCTGGGGGCTCGAGGAGGAAGGGCTCGAGCCCGGTGTGGCGGCCGTGGTGCGGGACACGCTGGGCACCATCGAGGAGCTGGGCGGCGCCGTTGAGGAGGTCGACCTGCCCAACGCCCGCCACGGCATCGCCGCCTACTACGTGATCGCTCCCGCGGAAGCGAGCGCCAACCTGGCACGCTACGACGGGGTTCGCTACGGCAGCCGCACGATCGAGAACGGCGACCTCACCGCGATGTACGAGCAGACCCGCCACGACGGCTTCGGCGAAGAGGTCAGGCGGCGCATCATGATCGGGACCTACGCGCTCTCGTCGGGCTACTACGAGGCCTACTACGGCACCGCGCAGAAGGTCCGGACCCTGATCGTGGAGGACTTCCGGGCAGCCTTCGAGCGGGTCGACTTCGTGGTCACGCCCACCTCGCCGACGGTGGCGTTCAAGCTGGGCGAGCGCACTGCCGACCCGCTCGCGATGTACCTCTCTGACTATTTCACCGTTCCGATGCCCTTGGCCGGCGTGCCCGCGGTCTCGATTCCGTGCGGCCTCTCGGAGGGGCTGCCGGTGGGCTTCCAGATCGCGGGGCCGGCGTTCAGCGAGAGCCGCATTCTCGACGCGGCGCATGCGCTCGAGGGAGCGATCGGGTTCGAAGGGGTGCCGCAGCCGTGACGATCACCGAGCCTCAGGCCCGGGCCTTCGAGCCGGTGATCGGCGTGGAGATCCACGTCCAGCTGAGCACGCGCACCAAGATGTTCTGCGGCTGTGCGCTCTCGTTCGGCGAGGAGCCGAACACCCATACCTGTCCGGTCTGCCTCGGACACCCGGGCACGCTGCCGGTGGTCAATGCCGAGGCCGTCCACTACGCCCTGATGATCGCGATGGCGTTCGAGTGCCGGATCGCCGAGCGCTCGATCTTCCATCGCAAGAACTACTTCTATCCCGACCTGCCCAAGGGTTACCAGATCAGCCAGTACGACATCCCGCTGGCGACCGGCGGGCGACTGGGCGACGTGCGCATCCACCGCGTTCACCTCGAGGAGGACGCGGCCAAGCTGGTGCACGCCGGCGGCAGCGGCCGGATTCACGGGGCCAGCACGAGCGTCGTTGACTTCAACCGCGGCGGTACTCCGCTGGTGGAGATCGTGACCGAGCCGGACCTTCGCTCGCCGGCCGAGGCAGGCGAGTTCGGCCGCCTGCTCCAGGCCACCCTGCGGCGCATGGGCGTCTCCGACGTGAACATGGAGGAGGGCTCCCTGCGGGTCGACGCCAACGTGTCCATCCGCCCCGCCGGCAGCGCCACGCTCGGGACGAAGACGGAGCTCAAGAACATGAACTCGTTCCGCTTCCTCGAGCGCGGCATCGCGGCCGAGATCGCGCGCCAGGAGGCGCTCCTTCACGACGGCGGTGAGGTCGAGCAGCAGACGCTCCACTACGACCCGGCGTCAAACGCGCTCAGCCCGCTGCGCTCGAAGGAGGAGGCGCACGACTACCGCTACTTCCCCGAGCCCGACCTGGTGCCGATAGCACCCACCGAGGCGATGCTGACCCGTGCCCGCGAGGCGCTCCCGGAGCTGCCGGCGGCCCGGGCAGACCGCCTGGAGCGCGAGCTCGGGCTGGCCGCGGAAACTGCCCGCTACCTGGCTTTCCGCTCCGAGCTGGGCGACTTCTTCGAGGCCACGGTGGCCGCGAGCGAGAACGGCGACGCCCGCAACCTGGCCAACTGGGTGACCAACGAGCTGTCGGCCCGCATCGGCGACACCGACCCTGCGGCCACGAAGGTCGAGCCCGACGCGCTCGCTCAGCTGGTCGCGATGGTGGCCGACAAGGAGGTGTCGCGCGCGGCCGCCCACGAGGTGCTGGACGAGCTGGTGGCGAGCGGCGGCGACCCGCGCACGGTCGTCGAGCGCAAGGGGCTCGGCCGGGCCGGCGCGGGCGAGCTGGAGGAGATCGTGGAGCGGGCGATCGCCGCCAACGGGGACGCGGTCGAGAAGATCCGCCAGGGCAAGGGCCAGGCCATCGGGGCGATCGTGGGCGCGGTGATGCGCGAGACCAAGGGGCGCGCCGACGGCGGCGAGGTCCAGCGCATGATTCGCGAGCGGATCGAAGCGTGATCCGCGGCGTATCCTTGGGCGCAGGCAGCCGCAAGCAGCCGGCTCGGCCGGCTGCGCGCGGAAGGTGATCACCGCAGGAGGACGTCATGGCAAGACTGATCCGCATGGACGGCAGCGGGCACACCAAACTCGCGGAGTGGACGGCACAGGACGACGCCGCCTTCGAGACGGCGGTGCGCGAGTTCACAGAGCAGCAGGAGCTCGGCTTCATCGGCACCGTGCCGGACGGCCCCGGTCACGCCACGCACGTGCGCGAGCTTCCCCGCGAGGCCGACCTGGTGATCCTGCGCAGGCCGATCGCCGGCGGGTAGGGCGGGTGGCCGCCGAGCAGGCGCTTCCCGAGCTCGCGTCGGTCCCGTGGCGTGCCCGCACCGACGCCGCGTGGCTGCGTCGCTGGGGCCGAATCTGGCACGGCTGGACCCTGGCCTACACGCTGCCCTTCGTGGCCGCGGGCCTGGGGATGCTGTGGCTGGAGCCGCTTGCCGCCCCGGTGGCCCTGGCGGCCTTCGCGCACGCCTGGATCATCCCCGAGCTGTACGCGTTCCGCGGGGCGAGCGTCGTGCGCCCCAAGGGCCCCCGCAACGAGGCGAGCGAGCCGGTCGCTCAGGGCCTGCTGGGGGACCTGCTCGGCCACCACCAGCGGGAGCTTCACTGTCGCACCGGCCTGGCCATGGAGCGCGCCCAGCTCGGCGTGTGGCTGGTCGGTGAGGCCGGCGCCCTGCTCGTGACGCCCGGAGGGCGGCGCGTGCACTGCTTCTGCGTCCGCACCACCGACCCGGAGCTGCCGCCCTCCGACCGGATCGCCCACCTGCTCCTGGCCCTGCGCGTGGACGAGGAGGGCTTTGCCACCGTGGCCAACCACGCCTTCGCCGGTGCGCCCTGGCGTGTGCGCCGTCGGCTGCCTCGCCCAATGCGGCCGGCGCTCAAAGCCGCCCGCGGCGCCGCGTGAGCGAGCTGACCTTTCGCGAGGGCCGCCCCAGCGATCTTCGCGCGGTCTTCGAGCTGGGAGAGCGGGCGTGGGACGTGTCGCGCAAGGCACGCGGCTTGCTGGCTCCCGACCATTCCCGGCCGCCGGACGAGCTGGGCGACATGTGGAGGCGCGAGCGCCCGCTGCTCGAGTTCATCGCCGCCCAGCCGGGCGCGTTCTGGATATGCGAGAACGGGGACGGGCCGGTGGGCTATGCGCGCCTCACCCGCTTCGGGGCGATGGACGAGCTCACCGAGCTGTGGGCCGACCCCTCGCACGCTGGCCGCGGGGTGGGCCGGGCGCTGCTCGAGCGCTGCTGGCCCCAGTCGCCGTCGCCGGAGCTGGGGCGGGTGGTGCTCACGCTCGGCACACCGGCCGACCTGAGCCTCTACACCGAGTTCGGAGTGATGCCGGTGAGCGGCCATTGGCACATGCGCCAGCGGGTCGACCGCTACACCGAGCGGCGCTCGAAGGAGGTCGACGCCGCCGCCCCCGCCGTGCACGCCCTTACCCCGGAGCGGGCGGTCGAGGAGTGGAAGCGGCTGGAGCCTGCGGCGATAGGCCACGAGCGACCGCTGCTGCACGAGTTCTTCGGCCGGACCCGGACCTGCCTCGCGCTGATGGGGGACGGCGGCGACCGCGCTGTCGGCCTCTGCTGGGTCAGCTCGGGCGGGGACATCGGCCCGGCGGTCGGGGAGAACGCTGAGGACCTCGTGCCGGTGGTCCTGGCTGCGCTCGACCGGGTCGCCAAGGCGCAGGAGCCCGAGTCGCTCGGGGTGTTCTGCACGACGGACTCGTGGTGGCTGCTCGACCGCCTGCGGCGGCTCGGGTTCCGGGTTCATTGGCCGGCGTGGGTGATGTCGTCGGTGCCCATACCGGGGCTCGACCGCTACCTCGCCACCTGGCCCGCCCGCCTGCTCTGAAGCGCCGGCTCCCTCTGCCAGAATTGGGGGCATGGGACAAGCCGCCTCCGACGTCGCCCGCAAGCTGCTCGCGATCGTCGTGCTCGTGGTCGCGGCCTACGTGCTGTTCAAGCTGGTCCTGGGCTTCGCGACCGCGCTCGCGTCGATCGTCGTGCTGGTGCTCGCGGTCGTGGCGGTGGTCTGGGCCCTGCGCGTCCTGTAGCGGCGCGACGCGTGGAGTTCATCGCCATCGCCTTTGTGTTCGGGCTCGCCTCGGGCGCAATCGGCAAGCTGAAGGGCAGCTCGTTCTTCTTCTGGTTCTTGATCGGGGTTGCCCTCCCAGGGGTGGGCATCCTGGCCGCGCTGCTCTCCCGCCGCGAGTACGAGGAGCCTCGCCGGCGCTGCCCGGAGTGCGGCGCCGTGGTGCCGCTCAGCGACCAGGTCTGCATGCGCTGCGGGCGCGATCTCGACTTCCCCGACGAGGCAGCGCTGGCCTGACCCCGACGGGCGCCAGGGGGCCGCAAACCCGCTGGTAGACTCAGCTTCCCGCCGCCCCGCCCGGGCGGCTTTCCCTACCCACAGGAGCATGCCCGCCATGCGAGCCGTCGACGCCATCATGGAGTGCCTCAAGGCCGAGGGCGTCGAGCACGTATTCGGTATCCCGGGCGGCGCCAACCTTCCCACCTACGACGCGCTCTACGACGCGGGCATCCGCCACGTGCAGTGCCGTCACGAGCAGGGCGCCGGGCACGCCGCGGAGGGGTACGCGAAGGCCTCCGGCAAGGTGGGAGTAGCCCTGGCCACGTCCGGCCCGGGCGCCACGAACCTGGTCACCTGCATCGCCGACGCGGTCATGGACAGCGTGCCCACGGTGTTCCTCACGGGTCAGGTCCGCACCGAGCTGATCGGCACCGACGGGTTTCAGGAGGCCGACATCTCCGGCATCACGATGCCGATTGTCAAGCACTCCATCCTGATCCAGGACCCGCGTGACATCCCCAAGGCGATCCACGAGGCGTTCCACATCGCGCGCACGGGCCGCCCCGGCCCGGTGCTGGTGGACGTGCCGCAGGACCTCTCGCGGGCCGACATCCCCTACGAGCCGGTCGGCGGGCTGCAACTGCCGGGCTACCAGCCCACCACGGAGGGCAACGCCAAGCAGATCCGCCTGGCGGCCAAGGCGCTCGCGAACGCGCGTCGCCCGGTGATGTACGGCGGCGGCGGGGTCATCAACGCCGAGGCGGCCCGCGAGTTCCGCGAGCTGTGCAACTCGGACGCCTTCCCCGTCACCTGCACCCTGATGGGCCTCGGCGCCTTCCCGGCGAGCGAGGACAACTGGCTGGGGATGCTCGGCATGCACGGCACCCGGACGGCCAACTACGCCATGGACGAGGCCGACCTGATCGTGGCCATCGGCGCCCGCTTCGACGATCGGATAACCGGCAAGCTGGCCGAGTTCGCCCCGCGGGCCAAGTTCATCCACGTGGACATCGACCCGGCCGAGATCTCGAAGAACGTGCCCGCCCACATTCCGATCGTGGGCGACGCGAAGCACATCCTCCCCAAGCTCACCGCCGAGTACCGGGCCCTGGGCGCCGACAGCTCTCGCCTGGAGGGCTGGTGGACGCGCATCGAGGGCTGGCGGGACAAGCATCCGTTGAGCTACGAGGACACCACGGACTCGGAGATCAAGCCGCAGTACATGGTCGAGGCGCTGTACGAGGCGACCGGCGGCGACGCGATCGTGACCTCGGACGTGGGCCAGCACCAGATGTGGGCCGCGCAGTACTACGGCTTCGACCGGCCCCGGCGGTGGATCAACTCGGGCGGTCTCGGGACCATGGGCTTCGGGCTGCCCTCGGCCATGGGGGCCAAGGTCGCGTGCCCCGATCAGGACGTGGTCTGCCTGGCCGGCGACGGCTCGCTGATAATGACCGTCCAGGAGCTCGCCACCTGCGTGACCGAGCAGATCCCGGTCAAGGTCTTCCTGATGAACAACGGCTACCTGGGCATGGTGCGCCAATGGCAGGAGCTGTTCTGGGACCGCCGCTACTCACAGGTCGAGATGGGCGCCAGCCCGGACTGGGTCAAGCTGGCCGACGCCTTCGGCGCCCTGGGCATGCAGGTCACCGACAAGTCGGACCTGGTGGACGGCTTCAAGACCGCCCTGGCCGAGGAGGGCCCGGTGCTCGTGGACGTGCGCGTGACCAAGGAGGAGAACTGCTTCCCGATGATCCCGGCCGGTCAGGCCGCCCGGGACATGGTCGGATGATCACCCGGCTGCAAACCGTCGCCCCTCGTCGTCCTCGGTCGCGGCCAGGCGGAGCCTTGCCCGCTCCCTGCGTCCTTGATGGGCTTGGTTTTCGCCGGCTGCTCGATCCGACCGAGGTGGGCTGAGCCATGGGCGAGCCGGGCACCAAGGAGATCCTGAGGCTCGAGGACCTCGAGGCCAGCGGCGGCATCCGCACCGGCCGCAAGCACGTGCTCTCGATTCTGGTGGAGAACAAGCCGGGGGTGCTCGCGCGCATCGCCGGTCTGTTCGCGCGCCGCGGGTTCAACATCGACTCGCTCGCTGTGGGGCCCACCGACGACGAGTCGATGTCTCGCATCACCCTGACGGTCGACGGCGCCGCGCACCCGATCGATCAGGTGACCAAGCAGCTGCACAAGCTGGTCCACGTGATCAAGATCAGGGACCTGGCGCCCAGCGAGACCGTCAGCCGTGAGCTGGCGCTGTTCAAGATCTCGTGCCAGGACGGTGACGCGCGGGCCCAGGTGATGCAGTTCACGGACATCTTCCGCGGCAACGTGGTCGACGTCAGCAAGCGCAGCGTGACCGTCGAGATCACGGGCACCGACGACAAGGTCGAGGCCTTCGAGGACATGGTCCGCCCGTTCGGGTTGATCGAGATGGTGCGCACCGGCGAGATCGCCGTGGCGCGCGGCCGCGGCGCCACCTGACGGCGGCGGCCCGGGGCATGCGCGCCGGCACGCTTGCCGCTCCCCGCCCGTTCGCGCTCGGCGAGGCGGCGGTCGGGCGGCTCGAGCAGCGTGTGGGACAGGCCTCTGCACTGACCCGGCGCGAGGGCGGCCGCGCAATCGCGGCGGTGACGGTGCCGCTGGACGCGGACGTCGACCCCTCTGCGGTCGTACTCGGCGCGCGCCGGCCCGACGAGCGTGTCGTCTGCCTGGAGCAGCCCGATCGAGGCGGCTTTGCCCTGGCCGGGCTCGGCGCGGCCGCCGTCGTGGAGGGCCGTGGGGAGAGGCGCTTTGCCGAGGCCGCGGGGCGCGCGCGGGAGCTCGGGCGCCGGACCTTTGCCGGCGACCCCGCCAAGGACCCCAACCGGCCGCCGGCCGCGGGGCCGGTGCTGGTGGGCGGGTTCGCCTTCTCCGACGAGGGCGGGTCGTCGCCCGAGTGGTCCTCGCTGCCGCCGGCGGCGCTGGTGCTGCCCGAGTTCGTGCTCGCTCGCCACAGGGGAGAGGCGCGGCTGACTGTCTGCGTAGCGGTCGAGGGCGACGTGGCGCCGGACGCGGCCCTCGAGCTGGCCCTGCAGCGCCTGGCCGGCCTGCGCCCCGCCACGATGCCGCTGCTGGACCCGCATCCGGCCGAGCCGACCCGGGTGGCCGGGGCGGCGCCGCCCTCGCACCACGAGCAGGCCGTCCAGGGGGCGGTGCAGCGCATCCAGGCCGGGGGCCTGGACAAGATCGTGCTGGCTCGCGAGGTGCGGGCCCACGCGGCCCGCGCGCACGACCCGGCGGCGGTCCTCGGCGCGCTCCGGGCCGCCTTCCCGGCCTGCTACTGCTGGTGTGTGGGCACCCCCGAGGCGGCGTTCGTGGGGGCCAGCCCCGAGCTGCTGGTGCGCCGCGACGGCCGCCGGGCCCAGACCGTCGCGCTCGCGGGCACCACGCGCCGCAGCGCGGACCCGGCCGTCGACGATCACCTCGGCGAACGGCTGCTGCGGAGCCCCAAGGAGCGCGAGGAGCACGCCATCGTGGCCCGGCACATCGAACAGGCGCTCGAGCCGGTCAGCCTGTGGGTGGCGGCCTCCGAGGATCCGGTGCTGGTCAAGGTCCAGAACGTGCAGCACCTGGCCACCGCGATCCGGGCGCAGCTGGCCGAGCCGCTGCACACACTCGAGCTGGCTGGGATGCTGCATCCCACCCCCGCGGTGGGCGGCGAGCCCCGCGACGCGGCGCTGCCGCTGATCCCCGCTCTGGAGGGGCTCGACCGCGGCTGGTACGCCGGAGCGGTGGGCTGGACCGACCTCGCCGAGGACGGCGAGTTCTGCGTCGCGCTGCGCTGTGCACTGCTGCGCGGGCGGGTCGCCCATCTCTACGCGGGCGGCGGAATCGTGCGCGATTCCGTTCCCGCGGACGAGCTGGCCGAGATCGAGGTGAAGCTCCAGGCGCTGCTGCCGCTGCTGTCCTAACCCACCCCGCTTTCCGCGCCGGGCGGGGCGGAAATTACGGCCCCAATGCGATGCGAGGGCCCGCCCGCAAGCAGCCGCGCTGCCGGTAAGCCCACCCCGACGCGGACGCCGAAACAAGCAGCTAAACACCGCAGTGGGACGCCAACTGCTTTGCTGAGCGGTCCGTAGGCGGTAGAACACGCAGGGTGACCAGCCACCCAGGGGGGATCGGCGAAGCGGGAGGGGGTGGTTCGCCCGCGGGCGCGCGGTCGTTCAGCCTCCTGCGGGTGCTGGCCGTGGCCGCCATTGCGCTGGCGGTCGTGCTCGTGGCCCTCCTGCTGTTCGGCGGCTCCAGCTACCGGGTCCACGCGACCTTCCAGAACGCCGGGCAGCTCGTCCCCGGCAACGAGGTTCAGGTGGGCGGAGTGACGGTCGGTTCGGTCGACGACATCGCGCTGACGCCCGATGGCCAGGCCGAGGTGACGTTCTCGATCGACGACGGGGACTACGCGCCGCTGCGGCGCGGCACCCGGGCAGTCATCAGGCCCAGCTCGCTGTCCGGCATCGCCAACCGAATCGTCGACCTGCATCTCGGGCCGGACGACGGCGAGGAGATCGAGGACGGCGGACAGATCGGGGCGGAGAGCACCACCTCCGCGGTGGAGCTGGACCAGCTGTTCGCGCTCTTCGACCCCCGCACGCGCACGGCGGCACAGGACTTCATCGCCGGCCAGGCCGAGTCGCTGCGAGGCGGCGGGGTGGAGCTGCGCCAGGGCGTGCGCTACCTGAACCCGGCGCTGTCCACCGGGGCGCGCCTGTTCGGCGAGCTGACCCGGGACGAGCGGCTGCTGAGGAGGTCCCTGGTGGACACGTCGGCGGTCGTGACCGCGCTCGCCGAGCGGCGCGAGGACCTGACCGGCGTGGTCTCGAACCTGAACACCACCTTCGGCGCGCTCGGCGGTCAGCAGGAGGCCCTGGCGGAGTCCATCGAGCGGCTGCCGCCGTTTCTCCGGCGGGCGAACACGACGTTCGTGAACCTGCGCGCGGCGCTGGACGAC
Source organism: uncultured Thermoleophilaceae bacterium (assembly GCA_963821275.1). Taxonomy (GTDB): domain Bacteria; phylum Actinomycetota; class Thermoleophilia; order Solirubrobacterales; family Thermoleophilaceae; genus JACVRW01. The sequence continues at coordinate 140,993 of CAWGDF010000006.1, read as the reverse complement.
GTGGACCCGCTGGTCGACGCGGCCAAGCCGGTGGCGCGCCGGCTCGGCCCCTTCCTGGACGACGCGCGGGTGTTTGCCCGGGACGCCGAGCCCACCGTCCGCGACCTCTCGCGCACCATCCGCAGCCCCGGCGGGTCGAACGACCTGATCGAGCTGCTGGCCACGTTCCCGCCGCTGGCCCGCACCGCGCTGGATCCGAGGACGGTCAACGGGGCCCGCCGGCTTGGCGCCTTCCCCGAGACCGACGCCGCGCTGCGCGCCGCCGCGCCCACCATCGCCCAGGGCCGCCCGTACACGCCCGAGCTGGTGGGCTGGTTCGACGACTTCTCCAACACGGGCGCCTACGACGCCCTCGGCGGCTTCTCGCGCGCCTGGCTGAACTTCTCGGAGATCCTGTACGGCCCGGGGCCGAAGCTGCGGCAGTTCCGCCGCTGCCCGGGCGCGAACGAGGAACCGGCCTCCGACGGCACGAACACGCCGACGGCGTCGGAGGCGTCGTCGCTGGCCTGTGACCCCTCGCAGCGGAGCGTGGGGGAATGAGGCGCCGGGTGCTCATCGCCGTCGCCGGGCTGGTGGCGCTGTGCGCGGTGGCGCTGGCGCTGGGGGCCTCAAGCGGTGACGGCGCGAAGGGCATGCGCTACGAGATCGTTTTCGACAACGCCTTCGGCCTGGCCGAGGGCGGCGACTTCAAGATCGCGGGGGTCCGGGCCGGCGCGACGACCAGCTTCGAGATCGTCGGCGGGCGGCGGGCGCTGGCGCTGGTCAACGCCACGGTGACCGAGCCGGGCTTCGCCGACCTGCGTGAGGACGCGCGCTGCGAGATCAGGCCGCAGTCGTTCATCGGCGAGTACTTCGTGGACTGCCAGCCCGGCACCGCTCGGCGGCGCCTGCCCGACGGCGGCCGTGTGCCCGTCGAGCAGACGAGCTCCACGATCCCGCTCGACCTGGTCAACAACATCCTGCGCCGGCCCTACAGCGAGCGCCTGCGCATCATCATCGGCGAGCTCGGCGCGGGCCTCGCCGGCCGTCCCGACGACTTGAACGAGGTCCTGCGCCGCGCGCATCCGGGCCTGCGCGAGACCAGTGAGGTCCTCCGCATCCTGGGTCGCCAGACCGGCACGATCCGGCGCTTCATCCGCGACGGCGACCGCGTGGTCGGGGCCCTGGCGCGGCGCCGGCGGGACGTGAGCCGCTTCGTCCGCGAGGCCGCCCGCACGGCGGAGGTCGGCGCCTCGCGGCGGGAGCAGCTGGCTCTCACGTTCAATCGCCTGCCCGGCTTCCTCGAGGAGCTCGAGCCCTATATGGGCCGCCTGGACGAGCTGGCCACCGCCCAGATCCCGTTGCTGCGTGACCTGCAGGCCGCCTCCAGCGACCTCGACACGTTCCTGATCCGGCTGCGGCCCTTCGCCCGCGCGGGCACACCGGCCCTGACGGCTCTCGGTGACGCGTCGCGCGTCGGCACGCGGGCCGTACGGGCCACGAACGCAGAGCTCGACGAGCTGCGGCGGCTCGCCGCGGACGCGCCGGCGCTGGCGAAGCCCCTGCGTCAGTTCCTGCAGACGATCGACGACCGCCGCCGGGCGGTCGAGCCCGATCCGCGCGCCGCTGCGACCGATCCGCCGGCGCCCGACAAGACCCACATCTCCGGCCAGGGCGGCTTCACCGGCATGGAGGCGATCTGGAACTACTTCTACTGGCAGGCGCTGAGCACGAACGCGTTCGACAGCATCGGCCACATCCTGCGCCTGAGCGTCCTGGTCGGGCCCTGCGGCAACTACGTCGTCAGGCGCGAGGGCGCCGAGGAGGTATTCGACGACTGCAATCAGTGGCTCGGCCCCTACCAGCCCGGGGTCAACGCACCCGATCCGACCGCGCGCGCCACGCCCGCCTCGTCCTCGCGACGGCGTGACTCCCGCCCCGTGGCCGCCGCTCTGGCACGCGAGGCGCCCCGCGCCCGGGCCTCCCGCGACCTGCCCCTCCTCGACTACCTGCTCCAGCCATGAGAGGCCGGCGCGCACCCGCCCTGAGCGCGAGCCCCGTCCTGGTGGGGGCAATAACGCTGCTCGTGGCGATCGTGGCGGTGTTCATCTCCTACAACGCCAACCAGGGGCTGCCGTTCGTCCCGACCTACGATCTCAAGGCCGAGCTGCGCAACGGCTACAAGCTGGTTGTCGGCAACGAGGTGCGCGCGGGAGGCTTCCGGGTGGGCGTCGTCGACTCGATCACGAGCGCCCGGCGCGAGGTGGACGGCGAGCAGCGCTCGATCGCTCTCCTCGGGCTGAAGCTCGACAAGGACATCGAGCCGCTGCCGGTGAACACCACGCTGACGGTGCGTTCGCGCTCGGCCCTGGGGCTCAAGTACCTGGAGCTGAGTCCCGGCGGCTCGGAGGAGTCGTTCGCCCCCGGCGACACCATCCCGCTGGCCAACTCGACGGGCGAGACCGTCGACCTGGAGGACGTCCTCGCCTCCTTCCCGCCGGAGGTGCGGGACGCGGCCCGGAGCGCGACCACGGGCTTCGGCGACGCGCTCATCGGCCGCGGGCCCGCGATCAACACAGTGCTGGCCGAGCTGCGGCCCTTCCTGATCCGGCTGGAGCCGGTGATGCGGAGCCTGTCGGCCCCCTCCACCGAACTGGCGCGGCTCTTCCCCGCACTCGCCCGCGCGGCGGCGGAGGCGGCGCCGGTGGCGGAGACCCAGGCGGACTGGATCAGCGACATGGCCACCACCTTCGCCGCTATCTCGAGCGACCCCGAGGCGCTGCGGGCCACGATCGAGGAGAGCCCGCCGACGCTGGAGGCCGCCACCCGGTCGCTGCAGGTCCAGACTCCGTTCCTGGCCCGCTTCGCGGAGGTGAGCCGGGAGCTCGGCCCAGCGGCCGAGGAGCTGCGGATCTCGCTGCCGGCGATCAACACCGCTCTGGCCGCGGGCGTGCCCGCCTTCCGCGAGACGCCCGCGCTGGCGAGCGACCTCGAGGGCCTCTTCCGCGCCCTCGAGGATCTCGGTGACAACCCGAACAGCCTGCTGGCGCTGCGCGACCTGCGGCAGGCGGTGCAGATCGCCACTCCGGCGGTGAAGTTCGTGGCCCCGTACCAGACGGTCTGCAACTACCTGGTCTACTTCTTCAACCCGCTTAGCACCCACCTCTCGGAGGCGGTTCCCGGAGGCACCGCCGAGCGGATCTACGCGAAGCTGCTCTCCGGCGCCCAGCCGAACAACCTAGGCACCACCGAGTCGACCCGGCCCGTGGACGTGCCGGCCGACGAGGACCCGCAGGCAGAGCCGGCCCAGCAGGCGCTCCACTCCCAGGCCGGTCAGCCGGCCGTGGACGGCGCCGGCCGGGCTGACTGCCAGAACGGTCAGAACGGCTACCTCAACCGCCTGGTGACCGACGGGCGCTACCCGCCGAGCAACGCAGGCCCGAACTTCCGCGGGGGCGGCAGCCACGTGGTGCTGGACCCGAACACCCCGGGGCTCGCCGGCGGGACCTACAAGTCGCGCCAGCTGGGCATCGACAGCGTGAAGGACGTGCCGTGAGCGCGCGCCGCGCGATGACGCCGTTCAAGGCGGGGCTGCTCGCGGCCGTCGTGCTGGGGCTGCTCGCGTTCTTCGGCTTCACCAAGACGAACCCGTTCGACAACCCGTACGAGCTCAAGGCGGCGTTCCGTGACGTCCGCAGCCTGAAGCCGCGCTCTCCCGTGCGAATCGCGGGCGTGGACGTGGGCCGGGTGACCAAGGTCGACTCGCTGTCCGAGGACGGCGCGGCCGAGGTGACGATGGAGCTGAGCGAGGACGCGCTTCCCGTGCACTCGGACGCGACGCTGCGGGTGCGGCCACGGATCCTGCTGGAGGGCAACTTCTTCGTGGACCTGCGGCCGGGCTCGCCGTCGGCGGCGGAGCTCGACGACGGCGGCACCGTGCCGCTGTCCCAGACGAGCGCCTCGGTCACTCTGCCCGAGATCCTCGAGGTCCTCGACACCGACACCCGCGCGGACCTCCGCACGCTCCTGTACGAGCTCGGCACCGTCGCCCTGGTGGAGGGAGGCGGAGCCCGGGCCTTCAACCGGACGCTCCCGCTGCTCGCACCGGCCTATCGCCTGACGGCCATCACCAACGACGCCCTGCTGGGCCTCGACCCGCGCCGGGACATACGGCGACTGTTGCGTGGGCAGGCGCGGACCTTCGGCGCGCTCGCCGACAACCCGGAGGCGCTCAAGGAGCTGGTGACCGACCTCAACGTCACCGCCGGCGCGCTCGCCCGCCAGGACTCGGCCCTGTCGGCCTCGGTGCCCGCCCTGCGCGACACCCTGCGCGCCGGCCAGCCGGCCCTCGCCGCGGTCAACAACACCCTGCCGACCCTCCGCGCCTTCTCGCTCGAGGCGGTTCCGGGGGTGCGCTCCAGCGTCGCCACGCTCGACGCCGCCATTCCCTGGATCAGGCAGGCCACCGGCCTGGTCTCCCAGGACGAGCTGCGCGGCCTGGCTGCCGACCTGCGCCAGGCGGTGCCCAGCCTCGTGCAGCTCAACACCGAGCTGGTTCCGCTGCTCAACCGCCTCCGGGCGCTGTCGTCGTGCACCAACCAGGTGCTGGTCCCCTTCGCCGAGTCCGAGATCCCCAGCCTCGAGCCGGGCAACGCCGGCCAGCAGGTCCGGCGCCAGATCAACCGCAGCTTCGTGGGGCTGGCCGGCGAGAGCCGGGTCAACGACGCCAACACGCCGGTGTTCCACATACAGGCGGTGCCGCCGTCCAACCTCGCGCTGGGCCGGATCCAGCCCGCCGCTCCGCCCGACGCGAACACCCCGCCGCCGCACCGGCCCGACGTGGCCTGCGAGACCCAGGAGCCGCCCAACCTGACCGCGCCGGGCGGACCCGCGACGACCTACGGAGCGGGGCCGTGAGGGTCGCCATCCGCAAGTACTGGCTGGAGTTCGTGGCCGTCCTGGCGCTCATCGCGCTCGCGCTGGGGATCGGGGGCTACCTCCTCAGCCAGCAGCGCCTGCGCTTCCCGCTGCTGGACGAGGAGCCGAAGCGCCTGGCCGTGGAGCTCTCCGACGCCCAGGCGGTGCAGCCGGGCCAGGGCCAGTCGGTGCGGGTGGCCGGGATCCAGGTGGGCCAGATCTCCGACGTGCAGGTCGAGGACGGCGTGGCGGTGGTCGAGGTGGAGATCGAGAAGGAGTACGACGACCTGATCCGCCGGGACGCCACGGCGCTGCTCCGACCCAAGACCGCGCTGAAGGACATGTTCCTCGAGGTCGATCCGGGCACCGGCGAGGTGCTCCCCGAGGACGGCCGCATACCGGTGGCCAACACGCTGCCCGACGTGGACCCGGACGAGATCTACTCGGCGCTCGACGGGGACACCCGCCCGTACCTGAAGCTGCTCGTGGCCGGCGCGGGCAAGGGCCTGCGGGGCCGCGGGGAGGACCTGGCGGCCACGCTGCGACGGCTCGAGCCGGTGCACCGGGATCTGGCCCGGGTCACGCGCGCCACCGCGAGCCGGCGCCAGGCCCTCAAGCGCCTCATCCACAACTACAGCCTCCTGATCGGTGAGCTGGGGCGCCGCCCCGGCGACCTGCGGCGGCTGGTGAGCGCGTCGCGGGCGGTGTTCGACGCCCTGGCCGGCGAGGAGGCCAACATCGAGGAGTCGGTAGCCCTGCTCCCCGGCGCGCTGGAGGCCTCCGCGCGGACTCTGGGGAAGGTGGAGACCTTCGCCGAGGTCGCCCGGCCCGCGCTGGAGTCCCTGCGTCCGGTGGTCCGCGAGCTGCCCGCCACGAACGCCGCGGTCACGCCCTTCCTGCAGGACACCGAGCCGGTCATCAAGAACGAGCTGCGGCCGTTTGCCCGCATCGCGCAGCCCTGGACCGACGACCTACGGCTGGCGGCCCGGGGCACGGCCAAAGCGGCTCCCGACCTGACCACCTCGCTCGCGGAGCTGAACCGCTTCGTCAACATGGGTGCCTTCAACCCGGGCGGTGCGCAGGGGCTCGGCGGCCTCTCGATCCCCGAGCAGCGCGCCCGCCAGGAGGGCTTCCTCTACTGGCTCGCCTGGACCGCGCAGAACGGCGTGTCGCTCTTCAGCAGCGCCGACGGCCAGGGGCCGTGGCGCCGGGTGACGCTGTGCGGAGTGCCCCAGGCGGTGGTCGACGGGCTGCTCCAGCAGGTGCTGACCGAGGTCGGGGCCACCGAGCCGGGGTTCGTCGAGGAGCTGATCGGCGGGCCGCTGTCCGGCGGGGTGCAGCCCGGCAGCCCGGTGCAGGCGCTGCTCGACACCCAGTTCGGCGGCTGCAGCTTCGACTCGTTGCCGACGACGCCGTTCAGCCCGCCGCTGCCGGGCGGCTTGCCCGACCTGCTGCCGGTGTCCACGCTTCCCGGAGGGGGGCCGTGAACAAGGACGCCCCCAGCCCCGGCCGCATCGCTGCGATGGTGCTGTTCACCCTCTCGGTGTTCGGTCTGCTGCTGTTCCTGTGGCTGTCCTTCGGCGGCCCCGTGCCGCTGCGGCCCGAGGGCTACCGGGCGGAGGCGGCCTTCCCGGAAGCTTCGGGGCTCGTGGAGGAGGCCGACGTGCGCATTGCCGGGGTGAATATCGGCGTCGTGAAGAGCAAGGAGCTCTCCGCCGACAAGCGGCGCACCGTCGCCCAGATGGAGATCGACCCGAAGTACGCCCCGCTGAGGGCCGACACCCGCGCGATCCTGCGTCAGAAGAGCCTGCTCGGCGAGACCTACGTCGAGCTCTCGCCCGGCGACGCCGAGGGGCCCGACCTTCCCGACGGGGGCCGGATACCCAACGCGCAGGTGGCCGACACCGTCGAGCTCGACGAGATCTTCGGCATATTCGACAGCCGCACGCGCAGGAACTTCGAGGCCTGGCTGCGCGAGGCGGGAATCGCCTTCTCCGGCGACTACGGCCAGGACCTCAACAGCGCGCTGGGCAACGCCGCCCCGTTCTTCGAGGGCGGTGCCGACCTCCTGAAGCCGCTGGCCCGGCAGGAGCTCGCGCTGCGCCGGCTCGTTCGCAACACCGGCCGGACCTTCGACGCGATCACCGCCCGCAACGGCCAGTTGCGCGGCTTGATCGTGAACGGCGAGCGGACCTTCGCGGCGCTGGCGTCGCGCGACCAGGAGCTGGCCGACACCTTCCGGATCCTGCCCACGTTCCTGCGCGAGACGCGCGCCACCGTGGAGCGGCTGGAGCGCTTCGCGATCAACACCGACCCGCTGGTGCGCGACCTGCGCCAGCCGGCGGCCGACCTCGCGCCGACCCTGCGCGACCTGGGCGACCTCTCGCCCGATCTCACCCGCCTGTTCAACGACATCGATCCCCTCGTGCGGGCCTCGTCCACCGGCGTCCCGGCGGCGGAGCGCTTCATCAGAGGTGCCGAGCCGGTGCTGGGGGGCGTCCACCTCTTCCAGCGCGAGCTGAACCCGATCCTGGCCTACCTGGGCTTCTCACGCGAGCTGCTGGCCGGCTTCATCACCGTCGGCGGCATGGCCCTGGCGGGCAACGAGGAGGGCGGCTACACCCGCTCGACCCCCGGCGGCAACGAGCACTACCTGCCCCAGTCGGCCATCATCGACGGCCGCTCCCTGCAGCGCCGGGCCTCGCGGCCCACGTGGGAGCGTGCCAACGCGTACGTGGCCCCGAACGCCTACGAGCGGGCGATCGGCCTGGGCGTGATCGAGAGCTTCGACTGCCGTCCCAACCCCGGTCAGCAGCGCAACCCGTCGGGCAGCGCGATCGACTCGAAGCCACCCTGCTTCGTGGCGCCGCCGCAGCTCTTCCAGGACCAGAAGTACCCGCGCCTTCTGCGCGGCCAGGCCCCGCTGGTGCCGGCGCCCCAGGGTCGCGAGGGTAACCGCCCGGCTGTGCCGTAGGCGCGTTTGCGTTACGGCTGCGGGGTAAGGCGGGGTTTGCTGCTGGCCGCGGTGCGGGGCGGGTTCTGGCCGGATGACGAGGGCAACGTCGCCTCACCCCGCCCTCGACGCCTCCAGGCCCGCCGCCACCCGCTCCACCAGCTCGCGGTGCAGCGCAACGTTGGTCCGCCGGTCGGTGCGGATCTCCGTTATGCCCGGCGCCAGCTCGCGCAGATCCACCCCCGACGGCGTGGCGATGTGCTCCTCGTACAGCCGCGGGTCGGCGTGCTCGGCCACCGGGAGGAAGTCGAATATGGCCCCGCCGCCGTTGTTGAGGCACACGATCTGGAGCTCCACGCCCGCCTGGCCGGCCGCCAGCAGGCCGCCGATGTCGTGCTGCAGGGCCAGCTCGCCCGTGAGCAGCCAGGTGGGCTGCCCGCTGGCCAGCGCCGCGCCGAGCGCGGAAGAGACCACGCCGTCGATGCCGTTCGCCCCGCGGTTGGCCAGGAAGCGCAGGGGCTTGGGCGACTGGGGAAAGCAGGCCTCGACGTCGCGGATCGGCATCGACGAGCTCACCCAGACCAGCGCATCATCGGGCAGAGCCGGCTCCAGGTCCGCGAGCACCTTGGGCTCGAAGGGATCGGGCGAGGCGGCCAGTGCGGGCGGGACCAGGGCGTCGGCACGGCGCCAGGAGCCGAGCCAGCCGGGCTGTGGCTCCGCGGCGCGCATCTCGAGCGCGCTGGACAGCGCGCCCAGCGTGGGCGCGGCGGCGGCCTGCAGGACCAGCTCGGCCCGCCGGGTCGGCTCGTGCCAGGCCCCATGCGGGTCGATCACCACCTGGGGCACCGCCTCGAGCCACTGCCGCAGCGGCTTCGAGGTCGGGGTGTCGCCAACGCGCAGGACCAGATCGGGCACGTGCTCGCGGGCGAAGCCCTCGACCCGCAGCAACACGTCGTAGTGGGCCACGACGTGTGAGCGGTCGTGGTCGCCGCAGCGCACGCCGGAGGTAGGCTCGGCCAGGAGCGGCCAGCCGGCCTCGGCGGCGAGCCGGGCGGCGGGCTCGGCCACCCGCTCCGCCGTCGGTCCGCAGACGATTGCCCCGCGAGGGGTGCCGGCGAGGCGGGCCGCGAGGGCGTGCACGTCGTCGGCGTGGGGCGCGCTGGAGTGCTCGCGCACCTCGGTCCAGGGGCGCCCGTCCTCGCGCCCGGCCCAGTCCGCGGCGGGCAGCTCCTCGGGCCGCGGGGCGAGAGGCTCCCGCAACGGGAAGTTCAGGTGCACCGGCCCCGGGCGGCCGCCGGAGGCCGTCCACCAGGCGCGGCAGGCGAGCGCCCGGTGGTGGATCGCGGTGCCGCGCCCCGGCTCGTGGCTGCCGACCTCCACGAACCACTTGGCCGCGCTGCCGTACAGGCGCAGCTGGTCGATGGCCTGGCCGGCGCCCACCTCGCGCAGCTCGGGCGGACGGTCGGCGGTGAGCACCAGCATCGGCACGCGGGCCTCCCAGGCCTCGACGACGGCCGGATGTAGGTTGGCGGCGGCGGTCCCCGACGTGCAGGCGATGGCCACCGGCCGACCGCTCGCCTTGGCCATCCCCAGCGCCACGAACCCCGCGGCGCGTTCGTCGATCACCGACACCGCGTCGATTCCCTCCTGCGCGGCGAGGCTGAGCGCGAGCGGGGCGTTGCGCGAGCCCGGGCAGGTGACCGCGTGCCGCATGCCGCAGCGCGCCAGCTCCTCGACGAAGGCCTGGAGCGGCGCATAGGTGCGGTTGATCGGGATCATCTGCGAGCGATGGTGCTTTTCATCCCGGGCTTCATGCAGCGTGGGGACGCCTGGCGGCCCGTCGCGGAGCTCCTGCCCGAACGCTATCCGAGCGTCCTCCTCGATCATCGCGAGCACATGCTCGAGGGCCGCTTGGCCGAGATAGCCGAGGCGGGGGAGGGGCGCGTGCTGGCCGGCTACTCCCTCGGCGGGAGGCTCGCGCTGCGGGCCGCCCTGCGCGACCCGGAGCGGTACACCGGGGTGATCACCGTCGGGGCCACCGCCGGCGTCGACGAGCCGGCGACGCGCAGCGCGCGGGCCGAGGCGGACGAGCGGCTGGCCGCGTGGATGGAGACCGCCTCGATCGAGGACGTGGTCGGGATCTGGGAGCGCCAGCCACTGTTCGCCGACCAGTCCGACTCGCTGGTCGAAGCGCAGCGCCCGGGCCGTCTCAGCCAGGATCCGCGGCAGCTCGCACTCCTGCTCCGCACCGCCGGCCAGGGCGTGCTGGAACCGGTATGGGGCGGGCTGCTCTTGCTCGAGCTGCCGCTGCTGGCCGTGGCCGGCGCCCGCGACGAGGCCTACGGGCAGGCGGCGCGCCGCCTGGCGGACACCGCGCCGCGCGGCCGCGCGGCCATCGTGGGCGACGCCGGCCATGCCCCGCAGTTGCAGCGGCCCGCAAGGGTCGCCGAGCTGATCGTGGCCTTTCTGGACGAGGTCGGAGCGCCAATCGGCCAACCGACCCCGCCGCGGCGCTCGTAGCTCGCTGCGGAACACCATCCAACAGGGAGGTACGCAGTGCATCGCAGAGTCATCGTGCTGGTGGCCGCGCTGGCGGCGCTCATGGCGCTCGCGCCGGCCGCCTCGGCGGGGGCGAGCATCACTCGTGGGGCGGCGGGTCCTACGGCTCCACGAAGCTCGAGGTCGACCCGGGCACCCTTTCGGCGCTCGGCAGCCTGGGCGTCGCGCCGGGAGCGGTCGAGCCGGCTTCGCTGAACGGGGCCACCTACTCGTTCCCGATCAGCAACCCGCTGCGCAGCGCGCTGCGGAGCGGCGTCATCCGGCACCGGGGCGGCATCTCGCTGACCGCCGGGTCCACCACCGTCGAGCTCACCGACTTCGACATCAAGCTGTTGCGCGGCCAGCTGTTCGGCCGGGTCAACGGCTCGGCCCGGGTCGCGCTGCTCGACCTGGACTATTCGGACGCCCGACTCCGGTTCCGAGGCGGCCGCGTGGTCGTCGGGCCGGTGGGCACCACCCTGACCGCAGGCGCGGCGGCGGCCCTCAACGACGCCTTCGGCGTCGAGGCGCTGACCGACGACACCGTCCTGGGCGACGCGACCATTCGCTACCGGCTGTTCGGTTTCTAGACGCCCCCGTGTGTCAGGCGAGGCGCTCGACGGTCACCTCCGCCAGCGCCTCGTCGTCCACGGCCACACCCAGGCCGGGCCCCGCCGGGACCCGCAGCGTTCCCCGGCGGGGTGCCGGCAGCGCCGCCGCCATCCCGCCCTCGAACAGCTCGAGCGTGCCCAGACCGCAGGCCAGCGAGAGGTTCTCCGCCGCGGCCAGCTGAAGTGCGGCCGCGATGCCCCAGGGACCGTCGAGGGTGCTGGACAAGAAGGCGGACAGGCCCGCCGAGCGGGCTGTGCGGATCAGCTCACGCGCCGGCCCGAAGCCGCCGCTGCCCGCCAGCTTCACGTTGACGACGTCGCAGGCCTCGAGATCGATCGCCCTGCCGACGTCGTCCGGCGTGGCGATCGGCTCGTCGGCGGCGAGCGGCGTGGACACCCGCTGGCGCACCTGAGCCAGCTCCTCGAGCGTCGCGCAGGGCTGCTCGACGAACTCCAGATCCTGGTCCTCGAGGGCCCGTATCGACCGCACGGCCTCGTCCACGGACCAGGCGCCGTTGGCGTCCAGCCGCAGCGCCGGCCACGGGCCCACGGCCTGGCGGACCGCAGCCACCCGGTCGGCGTCGTCGGGCAGGCCAACCTTGACCTTGAAGCAGGCGTAGCCCGCTCGCAGCCCATCGGTGGCCTGCGCCGCCACCTCTTCCGAGGGCCCCGCTCCCAGGGTGAGGTTCACCGGCAGGGCGTCCTTGGCGGGCTCCGCGAGCGGCCGGCCCTCGCGCCGGGCGTCCAGGTCGAGGCGCGCGATCTCCTCCGCGGCCCGCGCCTGCGGGGGACGGCGGCCGCCGCCACCGGTGAGCGCCGCCACCGCCCGCTCCAGCGGCACTCCGTCGTAGGGCTCGAACGGCGCCGCCTCGCCGTAGCCGGCAAAGCCGTCGGCGGTCTCGAGGCGGAGGAGCAGCAGGTCGCGCGCGGTCACTACGCCTCCGGCCGTCACGAACGGCCGCTTGAACGGGATGGAGAGCCGGAGCAGCGTACGTCTCACGACAGCAGCACGCCCAGGGCCAGCAGAAGGGAGTACAGAGCAAGGAGCCGGCCGGTCCCGGCCAGCGCCTGGTTGAGCGCGGGTCCGTCGGTACGGGTGCCGACGGTCCGGACCAGCGAAGGGGCCAGCGGGAGCGCAGCCCAGGCCAGCAGGACCCAGGGGGAGAGGCTCGGCACGAGCACCGGGGGCACCAGGAAGGCGACGGCGATCATCACCGTGAACAGCTTGCGCGTCCGCTCCCGGCCGAGCTTCACCGCCAGCGTGCGCTTGCCGGCGCGCCGGTCGGTGTCGATGTCCCGCACGTTGTTCACGACCAGGATGGCCGCCGCAAGCAGGCCCACCGGTACGGCCAGTGCGAGCGCCTCCCAGCGCAGCTCCTCGGTCTGGGCGAAGTACGACCCCGCCACCGCGACGATCCCGAAGAACAGGAAGACGAAGAGCTCGCCCAGGCCCTCGTAGCCGTAGGGACGCGGCCCGCCGGTGTAGAGCACGCCCGCCAGGATCGAGGCGCCGCCCACCACCAGGAGCTCCCAGCCCGCCACGGCCGCCAGGTAGAGGCCGGCCGCCACCGCGATCCCGAAGGCCACGTAGGTCCCCACCAGCACCCGGCGCGGGGGCATGAGACCCCCGGCGGTCACGCGCACCGGGCCCAGCCGGTCCTCGGTGTCCGCACCGCGGCGGGCGTCGGAGTAGTCGTTCGAGAGGTTGGTGCCGATCTGGATGAACACGCTTCCCATCAACGCGGCCACGAAGGGGAGCGCCCGAAACACGCCCTCCGACCCCGCCAGCGCCGTGCCCACGAGCACCGGAGCCACCGCCGCCGGCAGCGTGCGCGGCCGCGCCGCGACCAGCCAGAGCCGCAGATGGCTCAAGGCCTCTTGGGGAACCTGGAGAAGTCCGGTCGCCGGCGCTCGCGGTAGGCGTCCCGGCCCTCCTGCGCCTCCTCGCTCATGTAGAAGAGGAGGTTCGCGTCGTGCGCGAGCTGTTGTATACCGGCGAGGCCGTCCTCGGCGGCGTTGAAGCTGGCCTTCAGCAGCCGCAGCGAGAACGGCGAGAGCTCCAGCATCTCCCGGCACCATCGCACCGTCTCCTCCTCGAGCTCCTCCAGCGGCACGACCGTGTTCACGAGCCCCATCTCGAGCGCCTCGGCGGCCGTGTATTGCCGGCACAGGAACCAGATCTCCTTTGCCTTCTTGGGCCCGAGCTGGGCGGCGAGCAGGCTGGCGCCGAAGCCGCCGTCGAAGCTCCCCACCTGGGGGCCGGTCTGCCCGAAACGGGCGTTGTCGGCCGCGATCGTGAGGTCGCAGACCACGTGCAGCACGTGGCCTCCGCCGATGGCGTAGCCCGCCACCATGGCCACGACCGGCTTCGGCAGGCGCCGCATCTGCACGTGCAGGTCGGTCACGTGGAAGCGGCCCACCGACGCCCCCGAGGGCACATAGCCGGCATCGCCGCGCACACGCTGGTCGCCGCCCGAGCAGAACGCGAGCGGTCCCTCGCCGGTGAGCACCACCACGCCCACCTCGGTGTCCTCGCGAGCGCGCTCGAACGCGTCCGAGAGCTCGATCAGCGTCTCCGGGCGGAACGCGTTGCGCACCTCCGGCCGGTCGATCGTCAGCTTGGCGATTCCGCCGGCGACCTCGTAGCGGATGTCGGCGTAGTCGCCCTCGGCCCGCCAGTCGGCGGCCGAACGGACCCGGCGCTGGGCCTGCTCCTCGGTCCATTCCCGGGTGGTCATCGCGGCCCCGTACGATAGTTGCGCTGGACGAGTGGCTTGGCAGAGCAGCGCGCACGCGCCCCGACCACCCCGCGCTGCTCGCCGGCGGACGGGCTCTCAGCCATGCGCAGCTGGACCGCGCCGCCTCGGTCAGCGCGCGCCGCCTCGCCGCGCTCGGGGTGCAGGCGGGCGACCGGGTGGCCACCACGCTCCCCGCCGGGGAGGACTTCTGCGCTCTGCTGCACGCGCTGCCCCGACTCGGAGCGGCGCTGGTGCCGCTCGACCCCCGGGCGCCCGTGCGCAGCGGCGCCCGCGTGACCGTCACCGAACCGCTCGCGGGCGAGGAGGCGGATGTCCCGCTGCGAACCACGGTCGACCCCGACGCCGTCCATTGCGTGATGCACACGTCGGGCACCACCGGCCGGCCAAAGGCAGTGGAGCTGACCTACGCCAACCAGCGGGCCAGTGCCGCGGCCTCGGCCGACGCCTTCCCCCTCGGGACGGGGGACCGCTGGCTGTGCCCGCTGCCGCTGTTCCATGTCGGAGGCCTTGCCGTGCTGCTGCGCTCGGTCATCGCCGCCACCACGGCGGTGCTGCACGAGACGTTCGACACCGCGCGCGTTCGCGGCGCCCTCGAGTCGGAGGGGGTCACCCTGGCCTCGCTGGTCCCCACGATGCTCGAGCGCCTCCGCGAGGCGGGGCTGTCGCGGAGTCCGACGCTCCGGGGGATCGCACTCGGCGGCGGCCCGGTGCCGGCCGGGCTGCTCGAATGGGCGGAGTCCGCAGACATACCGGCCGTGCCGGTCTACGGCATGACCGAGACCGCCTCGCAGGTGGTGGCGGGGATCCCCGGCCGCCCGCTCCGCGGCGTCGAGGTCGGGATCGAGGAGGAGGAGATCCTGATCCGCGGGCCCGATGGTCGCGCGGGGCGAGCTGGCAGCCGACGGCTGGTTGCACACCGGCGACCTGGGCCGCCTCGACGAGCACGGCCGGCTCCACGTCGAGGGCCGGCTGAAGGAGCTGATCGTGACCGGCGGGGAGAACGTGGCGCCGCTCGAGGTCGAGCAGGCGCTGCTCACCCATCCCGCGGTGGCCGACGCCGGCGTGGCCGGGCTGCCCGACCCGGAGTGGGGCGAGGCTGTGACCGCGTTCGTCGTGCTGCGGGAGGCGGCGTCGGCCGACGAGCTACGCGACTGGTGCCGTGAGCGGCTCGCGCCCGCCGGAGTGCCGAAGGCCCTTCACGTGGTCGAGCGGCTGCCGCGCAACGCCGCCGGCAAGCTGCTGAGGGATCGGCTCGGCGGGCGCTGACGACTAGATGATTGATTCCGCGGCCGCGTGTGTGCGGGGGCGCTCGGGACCGAGCCGGGCGGGGGAAGCAGGGCGAAGCCGATACCCGGAGGTATCGGCAGTGCGCGAGGGGCCGGGCTGGCCCGGCCCGGAGCGGGGACGTCCGCCGATGACCCCGATCCGGCGACGGTATCCGTGCGTCATCCGCGCGCGCGGGGTCGTGGAATCAGTCATCTAGAGTCCCGCTCCGATGATCTACGACCAGGACGCCGACCTCTCCCGCCTCGAGGGCAAGACCGTGGCCATCCTCGGCTACGGCTCCCAGGGCCACGCTCACGCGCTCAACCTCAAGGACTCCGGGGTGGAGGTGGTGGTGGGGCTGCGCGAGGGGTCCGAGTCGGTCGAGAAGGCGCGCGAGGACGGAGTGCGCGTCGGGTCTGTCGCCGACGCCACCAGCGCGGGCGACGTGGTGACGGTCCTGCTCCCCGACGAGAAGCAGGCCGAGATCTGGGAGGCCGAGATCCGCGACGGGATCGCGCCCGGCAACCTGCTCATGTTCGCCCATGGCTTCTCGATCCACTTCGAGCAGATCGACCCCGGCCCGGAGGTGGACGTGGGCATGGTGGCGCCCAAGGGGCCGGGCCACCTGGTGCGGCGGCAGTACCTGGAGGGCAACGGCGTGCCCGGCCTGGTGGCGATCCACCGTGACGCTTCGGGCGAGGCGCGCGACCTGGTGCTGGCCTACGCCAAGGGCATCGGCTGCACCCGCGCCGGGGTGATCGAGACCAGCTTCAAGGACGAGACCGAGACCGACCTGTTCGGCGAGCAGGCGGTCCTGTGCGGCGGCGTGACCGAGCTCGTCAGGGCGGGGTACGAGACGCTGGTCGAGGCTGGCTACGACCCGCGGCTGGCCTACTTCGAGTGCCTCCACGAGCTCAAGCTGATCGTCGACCTGATGTACGAGAAGGGCATCTCCGGGATGCGCTACTCGATCTCGAACACCGCCGAGTACGGGGATCTGACCCGCGGTCGCCGGGTGATCGGCGATCCCACCCGCGCGGTGATGCAGGAGATCCTGGCCGAGATCCGGTCGGGCGACTTCGCGCGCGAGTGGATCGCGGAGAACCGCGCCGGGCAGGAGAACTTCCTGCGCATGCGCGAGGAGCAGAAGAACCACCAGATCGAGCGCGAGGGCAAGGAGCTGCGCTCGATGATGGACTGGATCGACACGGAGTTCTGAGATGAACGAGGAGCGGAGCGGAGGTTTCCTGCCGCCCGAGCCGGCCGGGCCCGAGCCCGAGCTGGGCGGCCGCCCGGCCGAGGCGCCGACCCAGCCCATTCCCGCTCCGGCGCCGCAGGCACCCGCTGCCGGGCCCGCAGGCACCCGCCCCGGGGCCGCCGGCCGCTCCGCCGCAGCCTCCGACCCAGCCGCCCCCGCCCGGGGGCTGGCAGCAGCCGCCTCCGGGCTACCAGCAGCCGCCGTGGGGCTACGGTCAGCCGCCCGAGCCCGACAACGGGTCCGCGGTGGCCGGCTTCGTGCTCTCGCTCGTGGCCGGCGGCCTGCTGCTCTTCAGCGGCGGGCTCTCGAGCATCGTCTCGATCGGCTGCGCCATCGCCGGGATCATCTACTCCCGCAAGGGCAAGCAGAAAGTCGACGCGGGCGAGACCCGCAAGAACCGCGGCCTGGCCCAGGCCGGCTTCGTCATCGGCATCGTCAGCCTCGTGCTCTCCCTCCTGGCAACGGCGTTCTGGGTGCTCCTCGCCGCGCTCGCGGTGAGCGACGATGAGTTCCAGCGGGACCTCGAGAACGAGTTCGACGAGACCGACAGCATCAGGGCGAGCGTGCGGCTCACGCTGGCCCTGGCCCGGGGAGCGGTTCACCTCCTGAGCTGACGCTAACCTCGCTGGTCCGTGGCCGATCCGTATCTGAAGCAGTACCTCATGACCGCGGGCCCGACCCCGCTTCCGCCGGCGGTGTCGCAGGTCATGGCCGAGCCGATGCTCTACCACCGGGCGCCGGCCTTCATCGAGGTGTACGCGCGGGTGTTGGAGCGCCTGAAGCTCGTCTTCGGTACCACCAACGAGGTCCAGCTCTTCGCCAGCTCCGGCAGCGGCGCCATGGAGTCGGCGGTGGCCAACCTCACCCGCCCCGGCGAGCCCGCCCTGGTGGCCTCATGCGGCAAGTTCGGCGAGCGCTGGGCGGAGCTCTGTGACGCCTACGGGGCCAGCACGGTGCACTGGGAGACCGACTGGGGCCGGCGCGTGGACCCGGCCGGGCTCGACGGGGTGCTGGCGGCCCACGAGGGCGTCCCCGTGGTGTTCGCCACGCTGTCGGAGACCTCGACGGGCGTCGTCAACGACGTCAGGGAGCTGACCGAGGTGGCCCACCGCCACGGGGCCCTGATCGCGGTGGACGCCGTCTCCGCGCTCGGCGCCGTGCCCCTTCCGCAGGACGGGTGGGGGGTGGACGTCGTGGTGTCCGGCTCCCAGAAGGCGCTGATGTCGCCACCCGGGCTCGGCTTCGTGAGCGCCGGAGAGGCGGCGCAGGAGCGGGCGGCCGCGGCGCCGGGACGGCGCTACTACTTCGACTGGGGGCGGACGGTCGGCGGCCAGCGGAAGGAGCCGCCGGACAGCCCGTTCACGCCGGCGGTCGGCCTGGTGCAGGCGCTCGACGTTGCTCTCGGGTTGATCGAGGAGGAGGGCCTCGAGAACGTGTTCGAGCGCCACCGCCTGCTGGGCCGCGCCACACGCGAGGCGGCCCGGGCCCTGGACCTCGAGCTGCTCGGCGACGCCGACGAGGGGGCCAACGTGGTCACCGCCATCCGGCTGCCGGAGGGAATCGACGGAGCCGCGGTCCCGAAGCTGATGCGCGACAGCTTCGGCGTGACCATCGCCGGTGGCCAGGGCCGGCTCAAGGGCAAGATCGCCCGCATCGCCCACTGCGGCTACTTCGGGGCCTTCGACATCGTGGTCACCGTCGCCGCCTTCGAGATGACCCTCCGCCGGCTGGGACACGAGGCGGAGCTCGGGGCGGGCGTGGCCGCCGCGCAGCGCGTCTTCCTCGAGGCGGGCGTGCCGCTCGCCACCCCGGCGTGAAGGTCCTGGTCAGGGAGAAGATCGGGGAGTCGGGCGTCGAGCTGCTCCGGGAGGCCGGGCTGGAGGTCGAGCTGGGCAGCGACTGGGGACTGGCGGAGCTCGAGCAGCGCATCGGCGAGTTCGACGGCATCCTGATCCGCTCCGCCACCAGGCTCGACGCGCCGCTGATCGAACGGGCCGAGCGCCTGAAGGTGGTGGGCCGCGCCGGCGTCGGGGTGGACAACGTCGACGTGGACGCGGCCACCAAGCGCGGGGTGGTGGTCGCCAACGCCCCGCAGTCGAACATCATCACGGCGGCCGAGCACACCATGGCGCTGCTGCTCGCCCTGGCCCGGAAGGTCCCGCAGGCCCACGGCTCGCTCACCGGCGGCGCGTGGGAGCGTTCGAGCTTCAGCGGCGTGGAGCTGTACGACAAGACGCTGGGCGTGCTCGGCTTCGGCCGCATCGGCCAGCTCGTCGCCCAGCGTGCCCTCGGCTTCGGAATGCACGTGCTGGCCTTCGACGCCTACGTGGCCGAAGAGCGCTTCAGCGAGCTCGGCGTGGACCGAGCCGCCACCTCGGCCGAGGTCTACCGGCGAGCCGACTTCCTCACGATCCACCTCCCGGTCACCTCCGAGACCGAGAACTGGCTCGACGCCGAGGCCTTCTCCCATATGAAGCAGGGCGTGCGGATCATCAACGTGGCCCGCGGCAGGCTCGTGGTGGAGGACGCGCTGCGCGAGGCGCTCGACTCCGGGCGCGTGGCGGGGGCGGCGCTCGACGTCTTCCGCGACGAGCCGGTGACCGACCATCCGCTCTTCCACTATCCCAACGTCGTGGTCACGCCGCACCTCGGCGCGTCGACCGCGGAGGCCACCGACCGCGCCGGCTACCAGGCGGCCGAGCAGGTGGTGGCCGCCCTCACCGGTGGCGTGGTCACGAGCGCGGTCAACGTGCCCGCGATCGCCCCCGAGGACCTGGAGGCGCTCGGCCCCTTCCTGCCCCTCGCCCGCGACCTCGGCCGCATCGCGGTCGGCCTCGCCGAGGGCACATCGGTCGACGCGCTCGAGATCGAGTACCTCGGCCGCATCGCCTCCCGCGACACCCGCCTGCTCACCGTGCAGGTGCTCAAGGGCGCGCTGACCGGGCACATCGAGGAGGAGGTGAACGACGTGAACGCCCCCGGCATCGCGGAGGAGCGCGGGATTCAGATCACGCAGGTGAGCTCTGCCCACGCGCGCGACTTCACCGACCTGGTGCGGGTGACGCTCGTGAGCGGCGGGCAGCGCACGCGGGTGGTGGGTACGACCATCGGCCGGCTGCACCGGCCGCACCTGCTCGAGGCTTGGGGCTCGCGCTTCAACATCCAGCTCGAGCCGAACCTGGCCGTGTTCCGCTACGTCGACCAGCCCGGGATGATCGGCCGGGTGGGTACCCAGTTCGGGCAGTCCGGCGTGAACATCAGCGGCGCAGCGGTCGGGCGCCGGCTGGACGCCGATCACCCCGGCGGCGTGGCCACCATGATCGTGACCACGGACTCGCCGGTGCCGCAGGAGGTGGTGGACCTGATCGCCCAGAGCGACGGGTTCGATGCCGGACGAACCGTGAGCCTCTAGCCCGAGATGGTGCGCTCGGACTGCGTGGCCGTGACGACGGCCACCGGCAGGCCGAGCGCCTCGACGCGATGGGGTAGGTCCCGGCGCAGCCAGCGCGAGGCGCGCGCCGGAAGCGTGGAGATGATGATCTCGTCGAACCCGCCTGTCTCGACCGCCTGCTGCACGGCCACGAGCGGATCGCTGTCCCCGATCGTCCCCTCGACGTGGCCAGCCGCGGCCTCGTCCAGGAGTGGGAGCGCAAGCTCGAGCGTGGCCGCGGCCTCTTCGGTCTCCGGGTCCCAGTAGGGACGGGGGACCAGCAGGGTGAAGCTGCACGGGGAGCGCCTGGCCCGGGCACGCACCTCGTCGAGCAGCCTGGGCGTCGCTGCGGTTCGGTGGGCCACCACCAGCACCCGCGTGGTCGCCTCGGATGTCATCCCCGCGTGATTATCGCCGACAGGGCGCGGCGCAGGTCCTCCACGAGGTCCTCGGCCGCCTCCACGCCGCAGGAGAGCCGCACGAGGTCGGACGGCACCGCGGCGGCCGAGCCCTCCACCGATTGGTGGGTCATCGCCTGCGGCACCTCGATCAGCGACTCGACGCCGCCGAGGGACTCGGCCAGCGTGAACACCCGGGTGGCCGCCGCCAGCTGTACGGCCTCGGGATGGCGGAACGAGACCATGCCGCCGAAGCCCGGCCAGCGCACGTCCTCGACCCCCCCGGCCCCCCGCAGGAAGTCGCTCACCGCCCGGCCGTTCTCGCTGTGGGCGGCCACTCGCAGGTGCAGGGTGCGCAGGCCGCGGTGCACGAGGAAGCAGTCGAACGGGCCCGGCACGGCGCCCACGGCGTTCTGAAGAAAGCGCACCTGCTCGTGGAGTCCCTGGTCGCGAACGACCACGGCGCCGGCCACCACGTCGGAGTGACCGCCCAGGTACTTGGTGGCGGAGTGCAGCACCGCATCGGCCCCCCGCTCCAGCGGGCGCTGCACCGCCGGCGTGGCGAAGGTGTTGTCCACGGCCACCGTGACGTCGCCGGCGCGAGCGGCCACCGCCTCGATGTCGACCACGTGCAGGAGTGGGTTGGTCGGAGTCTCCACCCACACGAGCCGAGTCTCCGGTCGCAGGGCCCGCTCGACGGCGTCGGGGTCGGTCTGGTCGACCAGGTCGTAGCTCAGCCCGAAGCGGGACAGCACGCCGTCCAGCAGGCGATAGGTCCCGCCGTACATGTCGTGCGGCAGCAGCACGTGGTCGCCGGCGTCACAGCACGCGCTGACCAGGGCGTGGGTGGCCGCCATTCCGCTGGCGAAGCACGAGCCGAGCCCGCCCTCGAGCTCGCCCAGCGCCCGCTCCAGCGCCGTCCGTGTGGGGTTCGCCGAACGGGCGTAGTCGTAGTCCCCGACGAACTCGCCGGGGGCGGGCTGCACGTAGGTCGAGGTCTGATGGATCGGCGGGATCAGCGAGCCGTAGCTCGGATCGGGGTCGAGGCCGGCGTGGACCGCCCGCGTGGCGAAGCGGGCGCCGTCGGGCAGCCGGCTCATCGGGCCAGCGATTCGAGCAGGTCGGCGCGGGTGACGATGCCGGCGGCCCGGCCGTCCAGCGTTACGAGCAGCGCCTCGCGCTTGTCGGCGAGAAGCTCGACGGCCTCGCGCGCCGCGTCGTCGGCCGAGACCGCGCCGAACGGCGGCTCCATCACCTCCACGATCTCGGCGCCGAGCAGCGCCGGGTCGTCCATCGCGTGGCGCAGCAGGCCCCGCTCGCTCACCGACCCGACCACCGTCTGGGGATCCTGGGCCGAGACGACCGGGAGCTGCGACACCCGGTGCTCGTGGAGCAGCGCCACGGCGTCACGCACCTGAGCGTGGCTCTCCACGGTCAGCAGAGACGGGATCTCGCCCTCGGCATGTTTTCTGCGGAGCACGTCCCCCACCGTCAGTTCGGAGTCGCGCTCGAGGAAGCCGTACTGGCGCATCCAGGCGTCGTTGTAGACCTTCGACAGATACGAGCGTCCGCCGTCGGGGAGGATCACCGCGACCATGGCCTGCGGGTCGTCGACCTCGCGGGCCACCTGCACGGCCGCGTAGACCGCGAGCCCGCAGGAGCCGCCGGCCAGGATGCCCTCGGTCTCTGCCAGGCGCCGGGTCCACAGGAACGAGTCCCGGTCGGCGACTGTGATGTAGCGGTCGACGATGGACGGGTCGTACGTCTCGGGCCAGAAGTCCTCCCCGACACCCTCGACCAGATAGGGCTTCACGTCACCCCCCGAGTAGATCGAGCCGACCGGGTCGGCGCCCACGATCTCGATGTCGGCCCGCCGCTCGCGCAGGTAGCGCCCGACACCGGTGATCGTGCCGCCGGTGCCCACACCGGCCACCAGGTGGGTGATCCGCCCGCCGGACTGGCGCCACAGCTCGGGGCCGGTGGTGCAGTAGTGGGCCTCCGGGTTGGCGGGGTTTCTGTACTGGTTGGGCTGGAAGGCGCCTGGGATCTCCTCGGTCAGGCGGTCGGCCACCCGGTAGTAGGACTCGGGCGACTCCGGCGGCACCTCCGTGGGTGCCACCACCACCTCCGCGCCGTAGGCCCGCAGCAGGTCGATCTTCTCCTTCGACATCTTGTCCGGCATCACCGCGATCACCCGGTAGCCCTTCAGGCAGGCGGCCATCGCCAGGCCGGTGCCGGTGTTGCCGCTCGTGGGCTCGATGATCGTGCCGCCCGGCTTCAGGCGTCCGTCGCGCTCCGCGGCGGCTATCAGCGCGAGCGCGGCCCGGTCCTTGATGGAGCCGCCCGGGTTGAGCGCCTCGATCTTGGCCACCAGCTGAGGCCTGAGGTCGCGGCCCAGCCTTGCGAGGCGCACGAGCGGTGTCCCGCCGATCGCATCGAGAATCGATTCCTTGATGTCCGCGGCGGTCCCGGCGGCGGTCGCCATGGCCCCACGATAGAGCGACCCGGCCGGCGAGATGCAAAATCGAGTGAACCGAATCGGGCTTCGCTGCGAACTAACCCTTGCATGCGGCAGAGGGTGGTGCCATTGCGAGCGTTGAGGCGGCTGGCGGGATCTTCCCTGCCTTGAGGCCAAATGGCCAAATCGCGCTTACTCTGGACAGGGACCCGAGTTGGGGGGCCTCGAGCGTCCGGGCCGCGGCGCCCTACTGGCGGTCCGGAGGCAACCCCGGGGTACTGCTTCGACGGGAACGGCCGCTGTCCGTACGCAACGGTCCGGCTGCGTAAACGACAAATCGCCGACTTTCATCCATCGGCATCACCAAGATCGGGCAAGAGTGAACACATGAACAACGACGTTCGACCCGCACCCACCACCGCGCCCACCACGGCGCCGACGGCCCCAGCGGACGGCGACGAGCGGTCGGCGTTTCTCAAGCGTGCGCTGGTCGTGGGCGGTGCCGCCCTCGCCGGCGGCGCCATCGCGGGAGCGCCCCGGCTCGTGAACGCCCAGGGGGGCAACGACGACGTACGGGCGCTGAACCTGGCCCTGCTCGTGGAGTACACCGAGGCCGCCTTCTACGACCAGGCCCTGGCCTCGGGAGCGCTGAAGGGCGAAGTCCGCAATTTCGCCGAGCAGGTGGCGGCGCAGGAGACCGAGCACCTGGACTTCCTGAAGCAGGCGCTGGGCGACAAGGCGGACCCGGAGCCCAAGTTCGACTTCGGCGAGCGCGTCAAGGACCAGGACCAGTTCGCGGCTGCGGCCGCGGAGCTCGAGGACCTCGCGGTGGCCACCTACAACGGACAGGCCACCAACATCAGCAAGGGAACGCTCGCGGCGGCGGCGAAGATCGTCTCGGTCGAGGCCCGTCACGCCGCGTGGATACGCAGCATCGTGGGCGAGCCACCGGCCCCCGACGCCACCGACACGCCGAAATCGGCGGACGAGGTGCTCGCCGGCCTGCGGGGCCTCGGGGTGCAGGCATGATGGGCATGAGCGATTTCTCGTTCCAGCGCCTGGACAGCGACGGCGCGCTGGCCGAGGCCGCCGACGCGGCCGGTGGGACCACCCGGGCCGGCTTCCTGGCGGCCACGGCGGGCGGCTCCGCAGCTCTGCTGACCGTCGGGGCCGAGGAGGCCATGGGCCAGGGCGCCAGCGACGTGGCCATCCTCAACTACGCGCTCACACTCGAGTACCTGCAGTCCGCGTTCTACACCGAAGCCGAGCGCTTCAAGGCCTTGAAGGGCGATCCCGAGCGGGCGGCCCGGGTGGTCGGCGCCGTCGAGCGGGCGCACGTGCAGGCCTTCCGGGACGTGCTCGGGGCGAAGGCGGCCAAGAAGCCGTCGTTCGACTTCCAGGGCACGACCGAGGACCCCGACGCCTTCCTGAAGACCGCGGTGGCCTTCGAGGATCTCGCGGTGGCCGCCTACAAGGGGCAGGCGCCGCGCCTGAAGGCGAACTCCGCGCTCGCGGCAGCCGTGGCGATCCACTCCGTCGAGGCTCGCCACGCGGCTTGGATGCGCTACCTCGTCGGGGCCAACCCGGCCAAGGACGCGTTCGATGAGCCCAAGTCGATGAAGCAGGTGAACAGCCTTGTCAAATCGACGAACTTCGTGACCGCCGCTCCGTCCATGAAACGCAAACGCGCTCCGCGCTTCACCGGCTGAGGTCGGATGGCCGCCTCGCGGAAGCGGCGGCCGGTGGCGGCCCTCGTCGCCGCCGGCGTCGCTATGGGGACGCTGGCCATGTTGCTGTGGCCCGGGGCGGAGTCCCGCCCGTCGACGGGGGGCGAAGGCGTGCCGGCCGGCCTGGCGACGCCGCCCGCGCCCGCCTTGGACGTGCCGTCACCGGCGCAGCTGAGGCGCCAGCGTCACGTCTCCACCTGGACGACCGTGCGTGAGGGCGTGGTCGCCCGCTCCGCACCGTCGGCGCGCGGTCGTGCGGTCGCCCGCGTGCGAAGGCTCACGCCCGAGGGAACGCCGAACGCGCTGCCGGTGCTCGACCGCTCGGGCGACCGCCGCGGCCGGGTGTGGCTGCGCGTACGGCTCGCGACGCTCCCGAACGGCACCACCGGGTGGGTGCCGCGGAGCGCGGTCGGCGGCTATAAGACGGTACGTACGCGGCTGGTGGTGAACATCCGCCGTCGGCGGCTGACGCTCCTGCGCAACGGCCGGCGCGTGTTTGGCGCTGCGGTCGGTGTGGGGCTCCCCCAGTGGCCGACGCCGCGGGGACGCTTCTTCATTCGCAACAAGCTGGTGCGTTACCGCAGCGCGTTCTACGGGCCGGTCGCCTTCGGCACGAGCGCCCGCTCGGAGGAGCTGACCGACTGGCCCGGGGGCGGCTTCGTGGGCATCCACGGGACCAACCGCCCAGCTCTCTTGCCCGGCGCGGTCTCCCACGGCTGCATTCGCATGAGAAATCGCGACATTTTGCGCCTCTCTCGCCTCCTTTTCGTCGGGACCCCGCTTAGGATCGTCTGATGAGGCGGCTGCTGACAGTGCTGCTGCTCGCGCTCCTCGGCTTTGCCGCGCCGGCGGCCTCGCAGCAGGGCGGCGGCGAGGGCCCGCCGACCGAGCTCTGGAAGGAGTACCCGCTCGAGACGGTTCCCTCCGCGCCGCCGAGCGGCCAGGAGCAGCCGCCGTCCGGCCCGGACACCGGCGCGAGCGAGCGGCCGCCCGCGCAGGAGGAGCCCGCGGCCGAGACCCCCGCGGCGTCCGAGCCTGACGACGACAGTCGCGTGAAGACGTTCGCGCTGATTGCAATCGTGCTCCTGGTTCTCCTGGCCAGCGCGGGGATCGTGCGCCTCGGCGTGAACGCCCGGCGCTCCCGTCCGGCTGCGGAGGGGCGCCCAGCACCCGCGGGCCCCGGGCCCCGTCCCGCGCCCGCCGCGGCGGCGCTGCCCGCTCCAGCGGCTCCCGCCAACGCGGCCGGCCAGGACGTCAAGAGCGAGCCGACGCCGCCCGCGCCCGCTCTGCCGGCCTCGGCCGAGGCCGAGCCCGCCGGCTCCAAGCCGCCTGAACGCGAGCCGGAGCGCGCGGAGCCCGCCGCGACCGAGCCTGAGAAGGCCAAGCCCGCCGCTCCCGAGCCCAAGGCGGAGCCGAAGACCGAGCCCGCGCCTGAGCCGGCGCCCGCCGCCCCGCGCGGGCCACGGCCCGCGCCGGCGCCCAGCAACGGCCACAGCCCGTCCGGGCCAAGGCCGCCGCTCCCGGTCGCCGGCCAGGGCGAGCGCACCGCGGCAAGTCGCCGCACCCGCCAGGTCGCGCCGGCGGACGAGCGCGCCCTGGGCTACACGACCGTGTCCCGCCCCGAGGACGCCGAGAGCCAGCTTCGCGCGGAGGCCCGCCAGATCCAGCTGGCCTGCAAGAAGCGCGGGCTGCCGTTGAAGAAGCTGGTTCGCGACCTCGAGAGCAACGGGGGCGCCGACCTCACCCGGCCGGGCCTCAGCTTCGCCCTGGAGCGGCTCGCGAAGGGTGAGTACACCTGCCTGGTGGTGACGAGCCTCGACCGGCTGACCCGCTCGGCAGCCGACCTGGGGACGCTCATCTATCTCCTCGAGGAGCGCCGGACCCGCCTCATCGTCGTCGACATCGACCTGGACACCGGCACCGACCAGGGACGCCTGGCCGCCCGCGCGCTGGTGAAGGTGAGCGGCCTGGAGCGCAAGAAGCTCGAGGAGCAGGCGCGCAAGGGCCTGGAGGCCGCCCGCGACAAGCGGCGCTCGTCGGGCCGGCCGGCGGTGGCCGACCGCCCGACCCTGCGGCGGCGAATCGCCGATATGCGTGCGGAGGGCATGACCCTGCAGGCGATCGCCGACGCGCTTAACGAGGAGGGCGTGCCCACGCTGCGCGGCGGCGCGCAGTGGCGCCCCTCGAGCGTGCAGTCCGCCGCCGGCTACAAACGTCCTCCGCGCAAGGCGGGCGCCCGGGCGCGCAGGGGCGGAAACGGCCCTGACGACTAGAGGCTCGGCGGCGGGCCTGCGCCGCCTGGGATCATGCGCGCGTGCGCGCGCTGGTGATCACCGAGCACGGCCCGCCTGAGGTCCTGCGAGTCCGGGAGCGGCCCGATCCCGAGCCCGGACCGGACGAGGTGAGAGTGCGGGTACGGGCCGCGGGGATCAACTTCGCCGACCTGCTGGCGCGCGTGGGGCTCTACCCGGACGGGCCCAAGCCGCCCTGCGTGGTGGGCTACGAGGTGGCGGGAGAGGTCGACGCGGTTGGCCCCGGAAGCACGGGCGGCCCCGCGCCCGGGGACCGCGTGATCGGCGGCTGCCGCTTCGGTGGCTACGCCGAGCTGGCGCTGGTCAGACGGGACGCGCTGCTGCCGCTGCCCGAGGGCTGGAGCTTCGCGGAGGGCGCGGCCCTGCCGGTGACCTACGCCACCGCCTACGCCGGCCTGATCCGCTACGGCGCCCTGCGGGAGGGCGAGCGGGTGCTGATACAGGCCGCCGCCGGCGGCGTGGGCATCTCGGCCACGCAGATCGCCCGCCGCGTGGGGGCGGAGGTGTACGGCACGGCCTCGCCGGAGA
Source organism: uncultured Thermoleophilaceae bacterium (assembly GCA_963821275.1). Classification (GTDB taxonomy): domain Bacteria; phylum Actinomycetota; class Thermoleophilia; order Solirubrobacterales; family Thermoleophilaceae; genus JACVRW01. The sequence goes on along the minus strand of CAWGDF010000006.1, from coordinate 113,859 downwards.
AGCACGAGGCCATTCGCAGCTTCGGCGTGGACCACCCGATCGACTACCGCAACCGGAACGTCGTCAAGGAGGTGCGCCGGATCGCCGGCGAGAAGCGCCCCCTGGACCTCGCGCTCGACGCGCTCGGAGGCCGCAGCTTCCGCCGCAGCTTCTCGCTGCTTCGCGCAGGCGGGAGGCTGGTCTGCTTCGGCGCATCGGACGTGCAGGACAGCGAGCGGCGCAGCGCGGCCCGGGCCCTCCGCGTGGTCGCCCAGATGCCCCGCTTCAGCCCGCTTCGCCTGATGAGCGAGTCCAAGGCGGTGATCGGTCTCAACATGCTGCGGCTGTGGGACAGCAAGCAGTCCCTGGAGGAGTACATGAAGCCGCTCTCGGCCTGGGTCGCCGACGGCAGCCTGCGCCCGGTGGTCGCGCGCGAGTTCGCCCTCGACGAGGGCGCGCAGGCCCACCGCTTCCTGCACGAGCGCCGCAACGTCGGCAAGGTGGTGCTCACCTTCTGAGCGTGTACGCTTTCTGCTCCATGTCGTTCCGCGCCGACCTGCGACTTCTCCTCCTCCCCCTTCGGGGGGAATAGCGCGTGGCGGCCGCCGGAGCCGCAAACCCAGGAGAACGCAGGACGGCAGAAGGAGAGGGAAAGGACATGGACCGCAGCGAGAAGGACAGGGTGAGGATCTTCGACACCACCCTGCGCGACGGCGAGCAGTCGCCGGGGATCTCGCTCAACAAGAGCGAGAAGCTCGAGATCGCCCACCAGCTCGCGCGCCTCGGCGTGGACATCATCGAGGCCGGCTTTCCCATCTCTTCGCCGGGGGACTTCGAGGCCGTGCAGGCCATCGCGCGCGAGGTGCACGGTCCGGTGATCTGCGGGCTCGCCCGGGCCAACGCGCAGGACGTGGACGCTGCCTGGAACGCCGTCAAGGACTCCGAGCGCCCCCGTATCCACACCTTCATTTCCACCAGCGACATCCACATCGAGCATCAGCTCCAGACCACGCGCGAGGACGTGAAGGGCCAGGCCCGGGCCGCGGTGGCCCAGGCCCGCGCTTGCTGCGACGACGTGGAGTTCTCGCCCATGGACGCCACGCGCTCCGACCTCGAGTTCACCGCCGAGGTGCTGCAGATCGCCCTCGACGAAGGCGCCACCACGATCAACGTGCCCGACACCGTCGGCTACTCCACGCCCGACGAGCACGCCGAGATGTGGCGCACCCTCTACCGGCTGGTGCCGGGGCTGGCCGGGGTCACCACCTCGGTCCACTGCCACGACGACCTCGGCCTTGCGGTGGCCAACTCCCTTGCGGGCCTGCTGGCGGGCTGCCGCCAGGTGGAATGCGCGATCAACGGCATCGGCGAGCGTGCCGGCAACGCCTCCCTGGAGGAGATCGTGATGCTGGTGCGCGTGCGCGAGGCCGCCCACGGCCTCTGGACCGGCGTGGAGACCACTGAGATCGCCCGCACGAGCCGCATGGTCTCGCGGATCACCGGCTACCAGGTGCAGCCCAACAAGGCGATCGTAGGCCGCAACGCCTTCGCCCACGAGTCCGGCATCCACCAGGACGGCGTCCTGAAGGAGCGGACCACCTACGAGATCATGGACGCGACCACGATCGGCCTCGAGGCCAACGCGCTCGTGCTGGGCAAGCACTCGGGCCGGCACGCGCTGCGCAACGCGCTCGAGGAGCTCGGCTTCCAGGTCGACGGCGCCGCGCTCAACACCGCCTTCAAGCGCTTCAAGGAGCTGGCGGACAAGAAGAAGAAGGTGACGGCGCTCGACCTGGAGGCGATCGTCTCCGACGAGATGAAGCAGGCGCCTGCCGCGTTCGAGCTGGAGTCGTTCGACATCGAGGCCTCGTCGACGCGCTCGCCGCTAGCCAGCGTACGGGTGCGCAGGCCCGACGGCGAGATGGAGTCCGGCAGCTTCACCGGCGACGGCCCGATCGACGCCTTCTTCAGCGCGCTCAACGCCGCCACCCACCACGAGGCCCGGCTCAAGGAGTACCACGTGTCCGCCGTCACCGGCGGGCGCGACGCGCTGGGCGAGGTGACGGTGCTTCTCGAGCTCGACGGGCGGCTTGCATCGGGGGTGGGCGTGTCCACGGACATCCTCGAGGCCTCAGGCAAGGCCTACCTGCGTGCGCTCTCGACTGCGCTGGACAACGCCGTCTCCGAGGCCGAGCGGGTGCTCGAGGAGGAGGCCAAGAAGGCTCCCACGCCCTGACCGGCGAGGACTTCACCTGGCGCGACGGAGAGCGCCTCGTCCGTTTCGGGGCCGGTGCTCTGGCCGAGGCGCCGGCCCTGCTGGCCGAGCACGGATTCGACGGCTACGTGCTCCTGACCACCGAGCGGGCCGCGTCGGCCGCGCCTGAGCTGAGCGCCGCCGCGGCGACCACGCTCCACGTGCCCGCGGGCCGGGTGGACGAGATCTCGGCGCCGCTGGTCGAGCGGGCCGGCGGGCGGCCTCCGGTGGCGCTTGGGGGCGGCCGCGTGATCGACACGGCCAAGGCCCTGGCGGGGGCGGGGGAGGGGCGCTGCGCCGCCGTCCCCACCACCCTGTCCGGCGCCGAGATGACCCCCTTCCACCGCACGCCGGCCGGGATCGAGAACGCGCGGCTGGTGCGTCCGGCGCTCGTGATCGCCGACCCGGCGCTGATGGCCTCCGCGCCGGGGCCGCGCCTCGCCGCGACCGCAATGAACGCCCTGGCCCACGCGATGGAGGCGCTCTACACGCCGCTGGCCAACCCGGTGGCCGAGCTGGCCGCGCTCCGCGCGGCCGAGCTCATTGCCGCAGGGGTCCCCCGCGACCCGCCGGACGCCGAGGCGCTGGCGCTGGGCGCACTGCTTGCCGGCTACGCCTCCGGCAGCACGGGGATCGCCCTCCACCATGCGATCTGCCAGACCATCGTCCGCACCGCGGGCACACCGCACGCGGAGACCAACGCGGTGATGCTGCCTCACTCGGCCCGCCTGATGTCGTCGCGCGCCCCCGGGGAGCTGGGACTCTTCGCCCGCGCGGTCGGCGACCCGGACGGGGACCCCGGCGCGGCGGCAGGGCGGGTGGCCAAGCTGGCCGCCCGCTCCGGCCACACGCGGCTGTCCACGCTCGGGGTCGAAGCGGACCACTTGCCGACGGTGACCGTTGCCGTCGGTGGGCATCCGCTGCTGGCGAACACGCCCTCGCCGCCGGACGAGCAGGAACTCGCGACCCTGCTGCAGGAGGCCTTGTAGATCCCTTGCGGTGACAGGCCCGCTTTGCCAGCCTCCTGCAGGAGATTTCGACAAAGGCAATGGTTTGGACCCCAGGTTGAGGAGCCAGGCGAAGGCGTTCGCCAAGCATCTGGAGGCTGCGCTGCTGTACGCGGACGTGCGCACGGCCGAGACGATCACCCGCGATGCGATGGCCGCCGGGCTGCCCACCGGGCTCATCGACGACGCTGTCGTCCGCCCGGCCATGGCCCGGATCGGCGATCGCTGGGCGCGGGGCGAGATCACCATGGGCCGCCGACCTGCTCGAGGACGCCGGCTTCCGCGTGCTCTTCGCCGGCGGCGACCTGCCGCTCTCGGGCTTGGCCTCCCTGCTCGACCACCACGTGCCGGACCTGGTGGCCTTCAGCACGACGATGCCCGGCAACCTCGTCACGCTCGATCCGGCGGTGCGGATGGCCCGGGAGGGCGTCGTCCATACCGCGGACGGGCTGCTTCGGCAGGCCGGGCTCAACTAGCGCGCTGAAGCAATAGGATCGGCTCATGGCGGGACCGCTCGAGGGACGCGTGGCCGCCGTGACCGGCGCCTCGTCGGGTATCGGCAAGGCGACGGCACTGGCGCTGTCCGAGGCGGGAGCGGCCGTGGCCATCGGCGCCCGGCGCGCGGAGCGGCTCGAGCAGCTGGCCGGCCGGATCGAGGGCCGCTCGCTGGTCTACGAGGTGGACGTCTCCGAGGAGGACCAGGCCCGCGGTTTCGTGCAGGCGGCGAACGACGAGCTCGGCGGTCTGGACATCCTCGTCAACAACGCCGGCGTGATGCTGCTCGGGCCGGTGGCGGATGCGGATACGGGCGAGTGGCGCCGCATGATCGAGGTGAACCTCCTCGGGCTCCTCTACTGCACCCAGGCCGCGTTGCCGCTGCTCGCCGGGGGCGGGGGCGGGGACATCGTCAACCTCTCGTCGGTGGCAGGCCGCCGCGCCGATGCGGGGGCGGCGGTCTACAACATGACCAAGTTCGGCGTCCACGCCTTCTCGGAGGCGCTGCGCCAGGAGGCCCTGCACTCGGGGATCCGGGTGACGACCGTGGCGCCGGGCTTCGTGGACACCGAGCTGCAGGGCCACAACGTGAACCCCGTGGTGCGCCGCGCCATGGAGCGCAACCGCGAGGAGATCGGCGAGGTGCTCGACCCGGCGGACGTCGCCGCGGCGATCCTGAACGCCGTCACCCGCCCGCCGCATGTGTGCGTGAACGAGATCGTGGTGCGGCCCACGCGCCAGGCGCGCTAGCCCGACCTGGCATACAGCCGTACGTGATAACGTACGACCGTGGCCGTCAACGGACACGCCTTCGGGAGCCGGGTCCGTGGGCTGCGCGACGGGATGAGCCTCTCACTGCGAGACCTGGCCGAGCGGAGCGGGGTCTCTGCCCCGATGCTGTCGCAGGTGGAGCGCGGCGAGACCAGCCCGACGCTCGCGGTCGCAGAGCGCATCGCCGGCGGCCTCGAGCTGAGTCTGTCGCAGCTCCTGCGCCTGGACGAGGGCGACGGCGTCAGCCTCGTCCGGCCTTCCGAGCGGCTGCGTCGGGGCACCAGCCGCCATCGCTACGAGGTGCTCACACCCCCTCTTCCGGGGCTGCGCGCCGAGGTCTCGCTCCACACGCTCGCTCCGGGTGGGGCGACGGGGCAGGCCGACGACCCTCCGATGCACGAGCCCGGCAGCCGCGAGACCGCGATCGTGCTCGACGGGCGGGTGCGGCTGGTCTGCGGAGGCGTGACCTATGACCTGCAGGCAGGCGACAGCGTGACCTTCGACGCCGACCTGCCCCACCATTTCGAGAACCCCGGCGACGACGAGGCCCGCTTCCACGCGGTGGTCGCCGCCGGGCTGCGAAGGAGCTGATCGCCATGCCGCAGACGCTGTTCGACAAGATCTGGGCCGCGCATGAGGTCGCCGAGAACCTGCTCTACGTCGATCTCCATCTCGTGCACGAGGTCACCTCGCCGCAGGCCTTCGAGTCGCTCCGCCTGGCCGGCCGGCCGGTGCGCCGGCCCGACCGCACGCTCGCCACCGCAGACCACAACGTCCCCACCGACGGCTCGACCGCGGCGGCTCAGATCCGGGACAAGCTGTCGCGGGTGCAGGTGGAGACGCTCGAGAGGAACTGCCGGGAGTTCGGTGTGCCGATCCACTCGGTCGGCTCGGCCCGGCAGGGCATCGTGCACGTGATCGGCCCGGAGCTGGGGGTCACCCAGCCCGGGATGACCATCGTCTGCGGCGACTCGCACACCTCCACCCACGGCGCCTTCGGCACCCTGGCCTTCGGGATCGGCACGAGCGAGGTGGAGCACGTGCTGGCCACCCAGACGCTCCAGCAGAGGAAGCCTCGCTCGATGCGCATCCTCTACGAGGGCGAGCTCCGCTACGGAGTGACGGCAAAGGACCTGATACTGGGCACGATCGGGCGCATCGGCGTGGACGGCGGCGTGGGCCACGTGATCGAGTACGCCGGCGCGCCGGTGGAGCGGCTCTCGCTGGAGGGCCGAATGACGATCTGCAACATGACCATCGAGGCGGGCGGCCGGGCCGGCATGATCGCGCCCGACGACACGACCTTCGACTGGGTGGCCGGCCGCCCGGCCGCGCCCGATCCGCCGCCCGTGGAGGAATGGAGCGCGCTCCACAGCGACGACGGCGCGACGTTCGACCGCGAGGTCACGATCGACGCCTCCGAGCTTTCGCCGCAGGTCACCTGGGGCACGACGCCGGGCATGGTGGTGGACGTGACCGGCGCCGTGCCCGAGCCCTGCGACGACGGCGACGAGCGCGCGCTCCAGTACATGGCCCTCGAGCCGGGCACCCCGATGGCCGACATTCGGCTCGACCGGGTCTTCATCGGCTCCTGCACGAACTCCCGTATCGGCGACCTGCGCGAGGCCGCCGAGGTGGTGCGCGGGCGGCGCGTCGCCTCCGGCGTGGACGCGATGGTTGTCCCGGGCTCCCAGCAGGTGAAGTTCCAGGCCGAGAAGGAGGGCCTGGACGACGTCTTCCGCGCCGCCGGCTTCGACTGGCGCTCGGCCGGCTGCTCCATGTGCCTGGGGATGAACCCCGACATCGCAGCCCCCGGCGAGCGCGTGGCCTCCACCTCGAACCGCAACTTCGAGGGTCGGCAGGGCCGTGGCGCGCGCTCGCACCTGGTAAGCCCGCGCATGGCGGCAGCGGCGGCCATCGAGGGGCACTTCGTCGACGTCAGGGGGTGGGAGTGATGGAGCCCGTGGGCGTCATCGAGGGCGCGGTCACGGTGCTCGACAGAAATGACGTCGACACCGACCAGATCATCCCAAAGCAGTTCCTCAAGCGGGTGGAGCGCACCGGCTACGGCGAGTTCCTGTTCCACGACTGGTCGAAGGACCCGAGCTGGGACCTGCCCTCGAACCCCATACTCGCCACCGGCCGCAACTTCGGCTGCGGCTCCTCGCGAGAGCACGCGCCCTGGGCGCTCGAGGACTACGGCTTCCGGGCCATCGTCGCGCCGAGCTTCGCGGACATCTTCTACTCCAACTGCACGAAGATCGGCCTGCTTCCCGTGGTTCTCTCAGTGGACGACGTGCGCGAGCTGATGGCCGCGGGCCATGCACGCATAGACCTGGAGGAGCAGGAGCTGGCCTTCGCGGGGCGCCAGGTGCAGTTCGACATCGACCCGGAGACGGCCCGCCGGCTGCTCGAGGGGCTCGACGACATCGGCGTGACCTTCCAGCAGCAGGAGGCGATCGACCGCTACGAGCGGGAGCGCGAGCGCCGCGGGCCGGTGACGAGCGGGCTATGACGGTCAGGGACTGGGACGCGGCGACCTACGACCGCGTCTCCACCCCGCAGGTTGAGTGGGCGCGGCGCGTGCTGGAGCGCCTGGAGCTGCGCGGCGACGAGACCGTGCTCGACGCCGGCTGCGGGTCCGGCCGGGTCACCCTCATGCTGCTGGAGCGGCTGCCGCGCGGGCACGTTGTGGCCGTGGACGCGGCGCCGTCCATGGTCGAGCACGCGCGCGAGGCGCTGGGCAAGCGCGCCACCGTCCTCCAGTCGAGCCTGACCGAGCTGGAGCTCGACCGGGCGGTCGACGCGGTGTTCTCCAACGCCGTGTTCCACTGGATCGCCGACCACGACCGATTGTTCGCCCGGCTGTTCAGTGTCCTCCGGCCGGGCGGTCAGCTGGTCGCCCAGTGCGGCGGCGCCGGCAACGTCGAGCGCTTCCACCGCGCCGCGCGCGCCGCCGCCTCCCAGGCCCCGTACGCCGAGCATCTGGCCGGCTGGCGGGGCCCGTGGAACTTCGCCGGCGCCGAGGAGACCGCCGAGCGCCTGCGGCATGCCGGCTTCGAGGCGGTGCAGACCTGGCTCGAGGAGGCGCCGGTGGAGCCGCCGGACCCGAGCCACTACCTGCGAACGGTGTGCCTCGGCCCCCATCTGGAGCGGCTGCCCGACGAGCTGCGCGCAGGCTACGTTGAGGCGGTGCGTGAGCGCTTCGACGGCCCGCTGGACTACGTGCGGCTGAACATCGACGCGCGCCGGCCGAAGCGGGCCTAAAACCAATCCTCGAGGTCCGGCGGCGCCCAGCGCTTCAGCAGGATCTCGGCGGGCAGCGGGAGCGCTTGGACGCCCGGGAGGGCAATCTCCTGGGTCACGGGACGCGATCGTATGGGAGAGTTCCCGCCCCGTGCCAGCGACCATCGTGCTTCTGCCCGGGGACGGCATCGGCCCCGAGATCATGACTGCCGCCCGCGAGCTGCTCGCCGCGATCGGCGACTTCCGGCTCGAGGAGCATCTGCTGGGAGGCGCCTCGATCGACGAGCACGGAAGCCCTCTGACCGAGGAGGTGCTCGCGGCCTGCCGAGGGGCGGACGCCGTGCTCCTGGCCGCCGTCGGCGGGCCCAAGTGGGACCTGGCGGCAGCCAGTGATCCGAGCGCCCCGCGCCCGGAGCAGGGCCTGCTGGGGCTCCGCAAGGGGCTCGGGCTGTTTGCCAACCTGCGGCCGGTGCGGCCCAGCCCGGCGCTGCTCGACGCCAGCCCGCTCAAGCGGGAGCGGATCGAGGGCACCGACCTACTGGTGGTGCGCGAGCTCACCGGCGGCATCTACTTCGGCGACAAGGGCACCGAGGGCGACACCGCGCACGACACCTGCGTCTACAGCGAGGGCGAGGTCGAGCGGATCGCGCGCGTGGCCTTCTCCCTGGCCCGGCGCAAGGTCACGAGCGTCGACAAGGCCAACGTCCTGGAGACCTCCCGCCTCTGGCGGCGGGTGGTGGAGCGGGTGGGAGCGGACCAGGACACGCCCTTGGAGCACGTGCTGGTCGACAACGCCGCGATGCAGATCGTCTCGCGGCCCGCCGACTTCGACGTCCTGCTGACCGAGAACATGTTCGGCGACATCCTGAGCGACGAGGCGGCGATGCTCACCGGCTCGCTCGGCATGCTCCCGAGCGCCTCGCTCGGGGAGGCGGGACCGGGCCTGTTCGAGCCGGTGCACGGCTCCGCACCCGACATCGTGGGCACAGGGACGGCCAACCCGCTGGCCATGTTTGGCTCGGTGGCGCTGATGCTGCGCCACGGACTGGGGCGGGAGAACGAGGCCTCTGCCCTAGAATCGGCCATCGATCGCGCGCTCGGAGATGGCCTGCGGACTCCGGACCTGGGCGGCGATGCCGGCACAGAGACCGCCACCCGGGCGGTGCTCGCAAACCTCTAGGAGAAGTACGTGAACACCGCGGACCTCATCTGGCTGAACGGGGAGTTCGTCGCCTGGGAGGACGCGAAGGTACACGTACTCACGCACTCCCTTCACTACGGGACCGGGGTGTTCGAGGGGATTCGCGCCTACGAAGCCGAGCGTGGGACCGCGATATTCCGCCACGATGACCACCTGCGCCGGCTCGAGGACTCGGCCCGCCTCTACTACATGGAGCTTCCCTTCAGCCGGGAGCAGATGCGCGAGGCCACCCACGAGCTGATCTCCCGCAACGGCTTCAAGAGCTGCTACATCCGGCCGCTCGTCTACCGCGGCTACGGCCCGATGGGCCTGAACCCGCTGGACAACCCGGTCGAGGCGATGGTCGCGGTGTGGGAGTGGGGGGCCTACCTGGGGGAGGAGGGCAAGAAGAACGGCGTGCGGGCGCGCGTGTCCTCGTACCGCCGCATCTCCTCGGATTCGCTGATCCCGCACTCCAAGGCCTCGGGGCAGTACCTCAACTCGGTGCTGGCCAAGATCGAGTCGCTCAAGGCCGGCTACGAGGAGGCCATCCTGCTCGACGACAAGGGCTACGTCTGCGAGGGCACGGGCGAGAACATCTTCGTGATCAAGGACGGCGTGATCGCCACGCCGCCGCAGGCGAGCGCGATCCTCGACGGCATCAACCGCAAGTCCGCCATCCAGATCGCCCGCGACCTCGGCTACGAGGTCGTGGAGCGCGACCTGGCCCGGGCCGAGGTGGCGCTGGCCGACGAGGTCTTCCTCACCGGCACGGCCGCCGAGCTAACGCCCCTGCGCGAGATCGACGACATCGAGATCGGCCCGCCGGGGCCCATCACGCGGCAGATCCAGGCGACCTTCGACGACGCCCTGCACGGCCGCGCGCCCCAGTACGCGGAGTGGCTCGACGTCGTACCTGTGCCTTCCGAAGCGTGATGGTTGGCGCAAGCGGCCGGCTCGGCCGGCCGCACAGCGAGGTTTTGATCTACGACACGACCCTGCGTGACGGCATGCAGGGGGAGGGGATGTCGCTCTCGGTCGACGAGAAGGTGCGCGTCGCCCAGGCGCTCGACGACCTCGGGGTGCACCTCATCGAGGCGGGCTTCCCGGCCTCCAACCCCAAGGAGGAGGCCGTGTTCGACCTCCTCTCGCGCGAGAGCTTCGGCCAGGCGGAGGTGGTCGCGTTCGGCATGACGCGGCGACGGGGCAGCTCGGCCGAGGAGGACACCGGCCTGCGTCTCCTGGCCGACTCCTTCGCGCCGGTGTGCACGCTGGTGGGCAAGACCTGGTCGCTGCACCTGGAGAAGGTGACCCAGGTCGAGCCGGAGGAGAACCTGCGCATGATCGCCGACTCGGTCGCCTTCCTCGTGGGCCAGGGCAAGCGCGTGATCTACGACGCCGAGCACTTCTTCGACGGCTTTCGCGCGGACCCCGGCTACGCCCTGCGCTGCCTGCGGGCGGCGGCCGACGCGGGGGCCGAGAACGTCACGCTCTGCGACACGAACGGGTCCTCGCTCCCCGGCGAGGTGGCTGGGGCGACCGAGCGCGTCGTGTCCGAGCTCGACGGGGTGGCGGTGGGCATCCACACGCACGACGACGCGGGCTGCGGCGTGGCCAACGCGCTGGTGGCGGTAGAACGCGGCGCGCGGCTCGTGCAGGGCACGATGAACGGCTACGGCGAGCGCTGCGGCAACGCGAACCTGGTTTCGATCCTGCCGGCGCTGGAGCTGAAGCTCGGCCTGCATGCGATCGGCCCCGAGCGGTTGCAGCGGCTGACCGAGACCGCCCACCTGGTCGACGAGCTCTGCAACGTCACGCCGAACCCGAACCAGCCCTACGTCGGCGCCAACGCCTTCGCGCACAAGGGCGGTATGCACGTGGCCGGCGTGAACCGCGACGCGCGGACCTTCGAGCACATCGATCCCGCCGAGGTGGGGGCCGACCGCCGTGTGTTGGTGTCCGAGCTGTCAGGAAAAGGGACGGTCCAGGCGCGAGCGGACGTGGACGACGCGGCGGCCGCGCGGGTGGTCGAGCGGGTGAAGGAGCTCGAGCACCGCGGCTATCAGTTCGAGGCCGCGGACGGCTCCTTCGACCTCTTGATCCGCAAGGAGACCGGCGACTACGAGCCGCTGTTCCGGCTCGAGTCGTGGCGGGCGATCGTGGAGAAGCGCGAGGACGGTCGCGTGGAGACCGAGGCCACGATCAAGATCTGGGTCGAGGGCGAGCGCTACGTCCGGACCGCCGAGGGCAATGGCCCGGTGCACGCGCTCGACAAGGCGCTGCGCGCGGCGATCGGAGAGCGCTATCCGCATCTGCGGGACATCGAGCTGGTCAACTTCAAGGTCCGGATCCTGGACGAGCGCAAGGGGACCGGCGCGGTCACGCGCGTCCTGCTCGACGCCAGCGACGGCAGCGACACCTGGGGCTCGATCGGCGTGTCGGAGAACATCATCGAGGCGAGCTGGGAGGCCCTCGTCGACTCGCTCGAGGCCGGAATGCTGCCCGGCCGGCCGGCGCCGTCGCGCACCCGCGCCGCCGTCACGTGAGCGATCCGATCCCGCTCGCCCGGCCTCTGGTCGGGGCGCGGGAGGAGGAGCTCGTGCTGGAGGCCCTGCGCTCACGGCGGCTCGCTCTCGGTCCGATGCTGCCCGCCTTCGAGCAGGGCCTGGGCCGTCGGCTGGGGGCCGAGCACGTGTCGGCGGTCTCCAGCGGCACGGCGGCCCTGCACCTGTCGATCCGGGCGGCCGGGGTGGAGGCCGGCGACGAGGTCGTGACCACGCCGCTCAGCTTCGTGGCCTCCGCCAACTGCCTGCTCTACGAGGGCGCGCGCCCCGTCTTCTGCGACATCGACCCGCGCACGCTCAATCTCGACCCCGACGCCGCGGCGGCCGCGGTGGGTGAGCGCACGACCGGCCTTCTGCCCGTTCACCTGTTCGGCTACCCGGCCGACATGCCGGCGCTGGAGCGGCTGGCCGCGGGACGCGGCCTCTGGATCGTCGAGGACGCGTGCGAGGCCCTCGGGGCAGTCCACGGCGACGGCCCGGCGGTGGGCGCCCGCGGCCACCTCGCGACGTTCGGCTTCTACCCCAACAAGCAGCTGACCACGGGCGAGGGCGGCGCGGTCGTGTGCCCCGACGCGGCGACAAAGGAGCGCATCGACTCCGAGCGCAACCAGGGCCGGGCGCCCGACATGGGCTGGCTCGACCACGACCGGCTCGGCTTCAACTACCGCCTCGACGACCTCTCCTGCGCGCTGGGACTGGCCCAGCTGGAGCGGCTCGACGACCTCCTGGCCGCTCGCGCCCGGGTGGCGGGCCTCTACTCGGAGGCGCTGGCGGGCATGGAGGGGCTCCAGCTGCCGTGCCCCGATCAGGGCGGCGACCGCCGCGGCTGGTTCGTCTACGTGGTGCAGCTGCCCCCGGCGGTCGACCGTGACGAGACGGTGGCGGCGCTGCGCGAGCGCGGCGTGGACTCCAAGCCCTACCTGCCGGCCATCCACCTGTTGAGCTTCTACCGGGAGCGCTACGGGCACCGCGAAGGCGAGTTCCCGGTCTGCGAGGACGTGGCCCGCCGCTCGCTCGCGCTGCCCTTCTACCCCGAGCTGGGCGAGGACGGCGTCGAGCGGGTGGTGGACGCCCTGCGGCAGCTGCTGGCAGCGCCGGCTGCGCGCGGATGACCTACCCGAGCTCCTTCACCAGCCCCAGGAAGGCGGGCAGGCCCCGCAGCGGCCGGCGCGCGGCGACCTCGCGATACCCCGCGCCCGCGTAGAGCGCGCGGGCGGCGGCGTTGTCGACGGTGGTGTCGAGCGCAACGCAGGGCAGCCCGCGGGTGCGAGCCTGCCGCTCGGCCTCCGCGAGGAGCGCCCGGGCGGCCCCGCGCCGCCGGAAGCCCGGATCGACGGCGAGCGCGTCGATGTAGAGGGCGCGCGGCGGGGGGCCGGGAGAGGCCCTGCCGCCCCGCCAGAAGAGCCCCAGAGCCTGCGGCCAGTGCCACAGCGGGGCCGTGCGCAGGGCCAGCCGCAGGAAGGCAAGTGAGCGCTCGCGGGCCTCCTGCACCGGGAAGGCGGTCATCGCGGCGGCCACGGCCCCGTCGAGCTCGGTCACCCACACCACCTCGACGCTGGCCACGTTGCCGGGCTCGCCCACCGCGCGCTCCAGGGTGCGCAGGGCGCGCTGGCGTCCTCCGGCGAAGCGGTCGTACATGTCAACGGCGCTCTGGTGGAGGATCAGGGCGATCGTCTCCGCCTCGCTGGGCCGGGCACGTCTGACCCGTGGCCCGGGCACGTCGTCGGGAGCGTCGGTCGCCCGGGCGCGCACGAGGTCCAATCCTACGTCCGGCACCTACACTGGCGGCCCCATGGGCCGCTTCGAGGATCCGCAGGACCCGCTCTTCAGGGCGCTCAACACGTCGATCGGGTTCGATCTGCGGCTGGCGCCCTACGACCTGCGCCAGTCGCTGGCCCACGCGCGGATGCTGGCGCGCACAGGGATCATCACCGAGGACGACCTGGAGGCCCTCGAGCGCGCCCTCGGCGAGGTGCGGGAGGAGATCGAAAGCGGGCGCTTTGCCGTCGACCCCGGCGACGAGGATGTGCACATGGCGATCGAGCGCCGCGTGACCGAGATCGCGGGACCGGTCGGCGGGAAGCTGCACACCGCGCGCTCGCGCAACGACCAGGTGGCCACCGACGTGGCCCTGCTGGTCCGCGCCCACTCGGAGCGGGCGCAATCGCTGGTGCTCGACCTCATGGGCGTGCTTGCCGCGGTGTCCGGGCGCCATCTCGATTGGGCACTGCCGGGCTACACGCACCTCCAGCGCGCCCAGCCCGTGTACCTGTCACATCACCTGCTGGCCCACTTCTGGCGCTTCTCCCGCGACCGCGAGCGCTTCGGTGTGTGCGCGGCCGCGACCGCCGAGCTGCCGCTGGGCGCAGGCGCCCTCGCCGGCGTGAACTTCGACACCGACCGGCGCCTGGTGGCCGATGAGCTGGGCTTCGCCGAGGTGGCCCCGAACTCGCTCGACGCGGTGTCGAACCGTGACTTCGTGCTCGACTACCTCGGGGCGGCCGCCACCTGCGCGACCCATCTGTCCCAGCTCGGCGCCGAGATCGTCCTCTGGTCGAGCGAGGAGTTCGGCTTCTGCGAGGTGGCTGACGCCTTCTCCTCCGGCTCCAGCCTGATGCCGCAGAAGAAGAACCCCGACGCCGCCGAGCTGCTGCGCGCCAAGGCGCCCCGGATCGTGGGGCGGCTGGTGGGTCTTCACGGCGTGCTGCACGGCCTGCCCCTCACCTACAACAAGGACCTCCAGGAGGACAAGGAGCCGCTCTTCGACGCGATCGACACGCTCGAGCTCTGCCTCCGCGTGGCCGCCGCGATGCTGGAGGGCACCAGCTTCAGGCGCGAGCGGATGGCCGCGGCGGCGGCCGACGAGCTGATCGCCGCGACCGACGTGGCCGACCTGCTCGTGCGCCGGGGCGTGCCGTTCCGGGAGGCACACGGCATCGTCGGCGGCCTGGTGCGCACGGCGCTCGAACGGGGGGGCACGCTCTCCGACCTGACCGAGGAGGAGCTGCGCGAGCTGGCGCCGCAGCTCGACTCCGGCTTCTACGAGCTGCTAGAGCAGGGGGCCTGGCTGGAGTCGAAGACCTCGGAGGGCGGCACGGCGCTCGCCCGGGTCGAGGACCAGCTCGGGCAGGCCCGGGACCTGCTCTCGGAGGCGGGCCGGTGAGGCTGCCGCCGAGCTTCTACGCGCGCTCGGTGCACGACGTCGCCCGCGACCTCATCGGCTGCACGGTGCGCCACGGGAACACAGCAGGGCGGATAGTCGAAACGGAGAGCTACCACATGGACGAGCCGGCCTGCCACGCGCACGTCGGCCTGACCGACCGCACGCACACCCTGTTCGGGGAGCCCGGGCGGGCCTACGTCTACTTCTCCTACGGGATCCACGCGCTGCTCAACGCGGTGGCCGAGCCCGAGGGCACAGGCGCCGCGGTGCTGGTCCGAGCCCTGGAGCCGGTCAGCGGACGCGACCGGATGCGCGCCCGTCGCGGTCTGGAGCGCGCCCAGGACCTCTGCTCGGGCCCCGGGAAGCTCACTCAGGCGCTGGGCGTCGGGCTCGAGCTGAACGGCTCCTCGCTCAGCGACGGCCCAATCGAGGTGCTCGCGCGGGATGCCGGAGCCGGGGAGCCGCGCATCGTGACCGGCGAGCGCATCGGGATCACCAAGGCGGCCGATCTGCCCTGGCGCTTCTGCGACGCCGACAGCACGCACGTCTCCCGTCCCTGGCCGCCAGGGATGCGCGCCGTGCGCCGGGCCGCGTAGCTCTAGCCCGGACCTGTGCTGGGCGCGACACCGCCCCCCTCGCCGCCCGGCGCCGGGGGCGTCGTGGGGGCGGGCGCCGGGGTGGGGGCGGGCGCCGGCTCGGGCGCGGGCTGCTGCGGAGGCGCCTGCGGCTGGGGTGCGGGCACCTGGGTCTGCGGCTCGGGCGCGGCCTGGGGGACGGGGGCCTGCTGCTCCGCCGGCGGCACGACCGAGGGCGCCACCGGAACCGCCGGGAGCGCGGTACCGCCCTCGTCGTCGCTGTCGTCCTCGTCCTTGCCCGAGGCCAACTCGCGCGCCTCCCTGATCCCCACCCAGGAGCTCATGAAGCTGGCGAAGATCTCCGCGGGATAGGTGCCGCCGGCCACCGGGCTGCCCCCGAACTCGGTCTCCATGGGGATCAGCTTGTCCGCGTAGCCCACCCACACCGCCACCGTCAGCTCGCCGTTCGAGCCGACGAACCAGGCGTCGCCGTAGTTCTCGGTGGTTCCGGTCTTGCCCCAGATGTCCTCGCCGGCGACCTGCGCGGCCTTGCCGGTTCCGCTGCTGACCACGAGCGAGAGCATGTCCTGGGCGGTTTGCCCGGTCTGCTGGTCGAACACCCGCCGGGCCCGCCAGCGGTTCTTGTCCTCGAAGCCCTTGCCCACCACCTTGGCGATCCCCACCGGGCCGTCACCGCTCGCGGCGAGCGTGCCCGTCATTCGCCGGCCCTTGTTGGCGATCGTGGAGTAGGCGTACGCCATCTCCAGCGGCGTGACCCCGATCTCCAGGCCGCCGAGGGTCATGGCCGGGTTGGTGGACAGCTTGGTGTCGATCCCCATCCGGCGCGCCATCCGGGCGATGCGCCTCGTCCCTGTCTTCAGCCCCAGCTCGGCGAAGACCGAGTTGTCCGATGCGGCCGTGGCCGACCAGAGCGAGGCCACACCGGAGTAGCTGTCCTCGTAGTTGCTGACCGGGAAGACCTCCTTCTTGGAGCCCGGGACCGGGAACTCCTTGGGCTGCGAGGTCCACGTGCTGTTCGGGTCCACGCCGTCCTGCAGCGCCCGCACCAGGATGAAGGGCTTCATGGCGGAGCCCGGCTGGCGATGCCCGTTGGTGGCCAGGTTGAACTGGTTGGCGTCGAAGTCCGAGCCCCCGACCATCGCCTTGACCTCGCCGGTCTTGTTCTCGATCGCCACCAGCGAGACGTCCGGGCCCACGCCGCTCACCCGGGCGGCCGCGTCCTCCGCCGCCTGCTGGATGGTGGGATCGATCGTGGTCTTCACCCTCAGACCGCCCCCGAACACCAGCCCCGGGCCGTAGCGGTCGACCAGCTGCTGGGTAAGCCAGCTCGTGAAGTAGGGCTGCTCGGACTCTGCGTCCGGCGGGTCGATGTCGTCCTCGGTCGGGAGCCTCCAGTCGATCGCCTTCTGATACTCGGCCCGCGTGATCGTCCGCTGCTCGACCATCCTGCCCAGCACGAGGTTGCGCCGCTCCTTGGCCAGCTTGGGGTTCTGCACCGGGTCGTAGAGGCCAGGCGAGGCGATCATGCCCGCCAGCAGCGCCGCCTCGGCCGGCGCCACGTCGATCGCCTCCCGCAGGACGGGGTTCAGCTCGTCGTCGGGCGCCGTCGGCGTGTACAGCGTGTCGTCGGCTGCGTCCTGCTCCGCGGGTTCGTCGCCGTCGCCGAAGTATGTGCGCACCGCGGCCTCGATGCCGTAGGCGCCGTTCCCGAAGTAGACCGTGTTGAGGTACTGGGTGAGGATCTTGTCCTTGGACCACTCGCGCTCCAGGTGGTAGGACAGGGCCGCCTCGCGCAGCTTCTGGAACACCGAGCGGTCACCCTGGGCGGAGAGGGCGTTCTTCACGAACTGCTGGGTGATCGTGGAGCCTCCCTGCACCGCGCGGCGACGCAGCAGGTCCTGCCACAGCGCCCGGCCGATGCCGAGGTAGTCCACGCCCTCGTGCTCGTAGTAGCGCCGGTCCTCGATCGCGATCACCGCGTTCTTTATGTAGGGGGAGATCTGACGCTGGTTGGCCAGGATGCGGTTCTGGTTGCCGGTGAGCTTGGCGATCTGGCAGCTCCTGCGCCCCGGCTCCCGGCAGCCCGGGCCGTCCTGGTAGAGCAGCGAATTCTCGGCGGCGCGGAACTCGCGCGTGTTCTCGAGGGCCGGCAGGTCGCTCGCCACCGCCATCAGCATCCCGAAGACCGTCGACACGGCCGCGAGGCAGCCCAGCCCGACCAGGATCAGGCCGAGGCGCAGCTTCTTCAGCCGCGGCCTGGGACGCGGCGGCCCCGGGGCCGGGGGCCGGCCGTCGCCGAGCAGTGACTGCCCGCGCGCGGCAGAGGGATGAAGAGTTGGCGTCGGCGGCTCTGGCATGACTCTGAGGGCCCCCGGCAGCAGATATACCCCGCGTTTCGCGGGTCGGACGCGGCGGCGCGGCGCGCCCGCCCGTCACGGTCACGGGCGCCCCGTCAAAGGGGGCACTCTAGCATTGGCCCGATGACGGATTCCGCGGTCGAGGCGGCTCGTTTCCTCAGCCGCAATGCCGTCGACGTGCTCCCGGCGGGCCGGCTCGAGCAGCAACTCGGCCTCGGGCGGCCGCTGCGGGTCAAGCTCGGCGTCGATCCCACCACCCCGGACATCCATCTGGGGCACACGGTGGTGCTCAAGAAGCTCCGGGAGTTCCAGGACCTGGGGCACACCGCGGTTCTCATCATCGGTGACTACACCGCGCGCGTGGGGGACCCGAGCGGACGCTCTTCGGTCCGACCGCAGGCCGATCCCGAGGAGATCGACAGGAACGCCGAGACCTACGCCACCCAGGCCTTCAAGGTGCTCGATCGCTCCCGCACCGAGGTCAGGCACAACGGCGAGTGGCTCGACATGCCGATGCAGGACCTCTTCGGCCTGGCCCGGACCTCAACGGTCGCCCAGCTGCTCGAGCGCGACGACTTCGCGCAGCGCTACCGCGCCCGCGAGCCCATCTCGATCCTCGAGCTCCTCTACCCCCTCCTGCAGGGCTACGACTCGGTGGCCATCCGGTCGGACATCGAGCTCGGCGCGACCGACCAGAAGTTCAACGTCCTTCTCGCCCGCGACGTCCAGCAGGCCTACGGCGTGGAGCCGCAGTCGATCCTGACCGTGCCGATCCTCCCGGGTATCGACGGCGTCCAGAAGATGTCGAAGTCGCTCGGCAACCACGTCGGTGTGGACGATCCGCCGGAGGAGATGTACGGGAAGCTGATGCGGATCCCTGACGCCGTCATGCCCACCTACTTCGCGCTGCTGCTCGACGGGCCTCCGGACCCCGGCCTCACACCCCGTGACGCGAAGCGCGCCCTGGCCCGGGCCCTCACCGCCCGCTTCCACGGCGAGGCCGCGGCCGCTGCGGCCGAGGAGCGCTTCGACACCGTTCACGTCCGCCGGGAGCTCCCCGACGAGCTGGAGGAGCACGCCTTCGACGGCGACCGCGAAACCGTGCACCTGCCCGCGCTGCTGGCGGAGGCCTTCGGCATCTCCCGCTCGGAGGGGCGCCGCCTGCTGGCCCAGGCCGGCGTGAGGCTGGACGGTGAGGTAATCGGCGAGGACAAGCTCGACCTGCCGGCCGCGAGCCTCGACGGCGC
>CAWGDF010000006.1:0-92500 GCA_963821275.1 uncultured Thermoleophilaceae bacterium | reverse complement strand
ACCGAGACTCCCCGAGTAGTGGCGAGCGAAAGGGGATCAGCCCAAACCCGGCAGGTGTAAGCGGACACGCGTTGCCTGCTGGGGGTTGTAGGACGTGCTTTCCGGGTCGTGTCCGGCCCGGCGGGAGTCACAAAGCCATTCGCTAGCCGAAGACCCGTGGAACACAGGCACCACAGCGGGTAACAGTCCCGTAGGCGAAAGCGGATGGCCTCTCGAGCAGGTTCCTGAGTAGGACCGCACCCGTGAAACGCGGTCCGAATCCGGGGGGACCACCCTCCAAGGCTAAGTACTCCCTGATGACCGATAGCGGACTAGTACCGTGAGGGAAAGGTGAAAAGTACCCCAGAAGGGGAGTGAAATAGTACCTGAAACCGTGTGCCTACAAGCGGTCGGAGCATTCCTCTGGAATGTGACGGCGTGCTTTTTGCATAACGAGCCGGCGAGTTACTCGTCTCTGGCAAGGTTAAGCGATGAGCGGAGCCGCAGCGAAAGCGAGTCCGAACAGGGCGATTCAGTCAGAGGCGGTAGACCCGAAACCGGGCGAGCTACCCATGGGCAGGCTGAAGCGGGGGTAAGACCCCGTGGAGGGCCGAACCGACCTAGGTTAAAAACTGGGCGGATGACCTGTGGGTCGGAGTGAAAGGCTAATCAAGCCCGGAGATATCTGGTTCTCTCCGAAATATATTTAGGTATAGCCTCCGGCCATACCTGACGGCCGTAGAGCACTGCTTGGACTAGGGGCCCTACCAGGTTACCGACTTCAGGCAAACTCCGAAGACCGTCAGGCGTACCCGGGGAGTCAGCTTGCGGGGGATAAACTTCGTAGGCAAAAGGGGAACAACCCAGACCGCCAGCTAAGGTCCCTAAGTACTGGCTAAGTGGAAAACGATGTCCGAGTGCCGAGACAACCAGGAGGTTGGCTTAGAGGCAGCCACCCTTGAAAGAGTGCGTAACAGCTCACTGGTCAAGTGTTCGGGCGCGGAAAATGTAACGGGGCTCAAGCCAGTCACCGAAGCTGCGGGCGTGCGCGATCCTTTGGGGTCGCGGGCGCGGTAGGAGAGCGTTCTCAGGCTTGCGAAGCGGCGGGGAAACCCAGCCGTGGAGGCTTGAGAAGCGAGAATGCCGGCGTGAGTAACGAAAGAGGGGTGAGAATCCCCTCCACCGATTGTCCAAGGTTTCCTGAGCAACGCTCTTCGGCTCAGGGTCAGTCGGGACCTAAGGCGAGGCCGAAAGGCGTAGCCGATGGCCAACGGGTTGATATTCCCGTACCACGTCGCGTCCGTTATGACCGATGGGGGGACGAGGAAGGCTAAGGGAACCCCGCCGACGGTTGCGCGGGGGTAAGCATGTAGCCAGGGCCCCTAGGAAAATCCGGGGACCCGTCACGGTGAGGTGCGATGCCAGCTGGCCGGAAGGCCGGCGAGTCCCTGAGGCCATGCCTCCGAGAAAATCCTCTAGGCAGGACGTGCGTGCCCGTACCAAAACCGACACAGGTGGACAGGTAGAGCATACTTAGGTGATCGAGATAACCCTCGTTAAGGAACTCGGCAAAATGGCCCCGTAACTTCGGGAGAAGGGGCGCCCCGGTAAGGTGAAGGTCTTCGCGACCGGAGCCTGAGGGGGCCGCAGTGAATTGGCCCAACCGACTGTTTACCAAAAACACAGGTCTCTGCTAAGTCGTAAGACGACGTATAGGGGCTGACGCCTGCCCGGTGCCGGAAGGTTACGTGGAGAGGTTAGTCGCTTCGGCGGCAAAGCTTTGAAACTAAGCCCCGGTAAACGGCGGCGGTAACTATAACCGTCCTAAGGTAGCGAAATTCCTTGTCGGGTAAGTTCCGACCTGCACGAATGGCGTAACGAGTTGGGCGCTGTCTCAACGAGGGGCTCGGTGAAATCGCAGTCTCGGTGAAGATGCCGAGTACCCGCGGCAAGACGGAAAGACCCCGTGAACCTTTACTACAGCTTGATATTGGAGTCTGAGGCACCTCGCTCAGGATAGGTGGGAGGCTGTGAAGCGAGGGCTGCGGCCCTCGTGGAGCCACCCTTGAGATACCACCCTTGGTGTCTTGGGCTTCTAACACCGCGCCGTGAATCCGGGCGGTGAACAGTGTCAGGTGGGTAGTTTGACTGGGGCGGTCGCCTCCCAAAATGTAACGGAGGCGCGCAAAGGTTCCCTCAGTACGGTTGGAAATCGTGCGTAGAGTGTAAAGGCAACAAGGGAGCTTGACTGCGAGACAGACATGTCGAGCAGGTGCGAAAGCAGGCCTTAGTGATCCGGCGGTAGCAAGTGGAAGCGCCGTCGCTCAACGGATAAAAGGTACTCCGGGGATAACAGGCTTATCGGGCCCAAGAGTCCACATCGACGGCCCGGTTTGGCACCTCGATGTCGGCTCGTCGCATCCTGGGGCTGTAGTCGGTCCCAAGGGTTGGGCTGTTCGCCCATTAAAGCGGTACGCGAGCTGGGTTCAGAACGTCGTGAGACAGTTCGGTCCCTATCTGCCGTGGGCGTTGGAGAGTTGAGGGGAGTCGTCCCTAGTACGAGAGGACCGGGACGAACGCACCTCTGGTGTACCAGTTGTCCCGCCAGGGGCACTGCTGGTTAGCTACGTGCGGATCGGATAACCGCTGAAGGCATCTAAGCGGGAAGCCGACCTCGAGATGAGCTCTCCCATCCCCTTGAGGGAGTAAGACCCCTGGAAGACCACCAGGTGATAGGCCGGATGTGTACGCGCAGTGATGCGCTCAGCAGACCGGTACTAATGGTTCGAGGGCTTGACGGTTCTTCGTGATCTTCCCGACGTTGTCGGGCGGCCGGCTGTGCGGTTTTCAAGGGCCCGGCGGGGGCCTGGTCTCGCCGCCTTTCGGTGGCGATAGCGAGGGAGATACACCTCTTCCCATTCCGAACAGAGAAGTTAAGCCCCTCAGCGCCGATGGTACTTGGACCTCGCGGTCCTGGGAGAGTAGGTCGCCGCCGGTTCTTCTCAGGGCCGCCTCCACCGGAGGCGGTCCTTTTTCGTGCTCCCGGCGGGGCTCCAGCGGTTGAAGCCCAGGGGTTGGCTACCAAGGGTCGGACATAGCGACGGAATGTGACCAACCCCCTTCGGACGCGGCGCATGCCGGTGGTCGCCGCCTGGCTAGACTCCTGCGCCGTCATGGCCCTTCCACTCGCAGTCTCGACCCTCGGGATCGTTCTGATCGCGTTTGCAGCGCTCGTGTTGATCGGCCTCCTGCTCGGCCTTGCCGGTGTGCGCGCCCGAGACCGCCGCATTGCGCCCCACTGGGAGGAGCACGTGGCCGCGGCCGACTCGGCCCTCGAGCAGGCCCGTGCCGCCGACCGGGGCTGGCACCGCGAGGTCATGGAGCAGGCCGCGCGCGAGGCGCTCGAGGAGTCACGGCCCGGCTGGAGTTACCGGGACCTTCATCTGGTGCTGGTCGACGACCGGCCGGGAGTGACTGAGGATCGCGCCCAGTTCATGGCGATCGGCGACGACGGCGAGGTGCGTGTGGCCCTCGCTCGCCAGGACGATCGCTGGGTCGCCGAGCAGGTCGAATAGGCCTTCCGTGACCGGCGTCGGCTCAGCCACGAAGTCCGTGGCCGAGCTCGTGCCCGGCTTCACGGCCGAGAACGATGTGGAGAGGGCGCTGTCGCGCGACCCGATCCTGCTGCGGGGGCTGACCTGGGGAAGGCCCCGGCGCGGTCATCCTGAGGGGTCGGTGGGGACGCACGTCTCCGACCTGCTCGCGACGATCGAGCTCTGGGGCGAGACCGGACAGCGCCGCAGCGAGCTGCGCTTCGTGGCGCTCGTGCACGACTCGCTCAAGTACCAGGTCTCCACCTGGCGGCCGAAGTCGGGCGACAACCATCACGCGATGCGGGCCAGGCGCTTCGCCGAGCGCTACACCGACGACGAGAGGCTGCTTGCCGTGATCGAGTTACACGACCGCCCCTACAACCTGTGGCGACGGCGTCCCCGGCGGCTCACGCTCGACGAGCGCGAGATCGACCGCATGATCGAGCGGGTGCCGGACCTCGACCTGTTCGCGCGCTTCCTCGAGCTCGACTGCTCGACCGAAGGCAAGAACCCCGAGCCGGTGCGCTGGTTCGAGGAAGAGCTCGAGAGCCGCGGGCTGCGGCCGGCGTAGCGCCGGACGACACCCCTACAGGCCCAGGCAGAGCTGCTCGCCCGCCGTCGGGGCTTCGCCGCGCGCCCGCCGGGTCGGCGTGGCCAGCGCCGGACGCCGCGGGCAGGCGCCGGCCTCGGAGCCGCGGTGGCAATTCCCACCCGCCCGCCGCCGGGCCGCGGGGGTCGCGACCGGCATGGCGCCGGCCGGCCCTCCCGCGACGGTGCGGCGGTCCGCAGCGCGCACGGCCCTGGGGCCGGCGCCTCCCAGCTGCGGGGCATGGCCAGGAGCGTCGACGGGGGCGCCCGCGGCAGCCGAGACGCCGTATGCGCCCAGGCGGTACTCGCCGAGGGTGGAGAACTCGACGATCAGGTCGAGCGCCGTGCCGATCTGCTCTCTGAGCCGGGGGAACATGCGTTCGAGAAGGTACGCACGGCTTCGGATGGAACCCGGGAAATCATGCAAGTTCCGTTGCAGCGGCTCTCGCCGCCGCGCCGCAGCCCGCCGTAAGCTCAAGTCCATGAGCGCGCCCTTCCGGCACCGCATCCGGGTCCGCTACTCGGAGTGCGACCAGCAGGGGGTGGTGTTCTACGCGCACTACCTGGCCTGGTTCGACATCGCGATGACCGAGCTCTTCCGCGCGGGTGGCCATCCGTACGGCGAGATGACCGCGGCCGGGGTGGACATGGTGGTGGCCGAGGCGGGGCTGCGCTACCGGGACTCGGCCCGCTTCGACGACGAGGTCGAGCTCACGGCGGCCCCGCAGCGGCTGGGCTCCACGTCGATGACCACAGCGCTGGGCGTCAGCCGGGTGGGGGACGGCGCGCAGCTGGTGGAGGGCGAGCTGCGGCACGTGTTCATCGAGCTCGTCACGATGGAGAAGACCCCGATTCCCGAGCGGCTGCGCCAGGCGCTCCAGCCGTTCCTGGCCGAGCCGGCCGCGCTCGAGCGATGATCCATCTGCGCATAATCGCGCCCGAGAAGGCCGCCCACCAGGCACTCGACCTGCTCTGCCAGTCGCCCTCCGTCTTCAACGTCGTGCATCTCCACGACGCGGCCCACAAGCCCCGCGGCGACGTGATTCTGTGCGACGTGGCCCGCGAGGACGCCAGCGTGATCATCAGCGACCTCAAGGAGCTGGAGATCCCGCGCATGGGGTCGATAGCCGTCGAGCACATCGAAACCTCGATCTCTGACGCGGCGGTGGCCGCGGAGAAAGCCGCTCACGGGCTGCCCTCGGACGCAGTCATATGGGAGGAGGTGGAGGCGCGCACGTCCGAGGACACCGAGCTTTCTGTCAGCTTCGTCGCGTTCATGGTGGCCGCGATGCAAATCGCGGTGGTGGGCATCGTGATCGACTCGCCCATCCTGATCGTGGGCGCGATGGTGGTGGGGCCCGAGTTCGGCCCCCTAGCGGCCATAAGCGTCGGGCTGGTGGAGAGGCGGCCCGCCCTCGCCCGGCGCTCTCTGATGGCGCTCGCCGTGGGCTTTCCGGTCGGAACCCTGTGCGCGTTCGCCACCGCAGTAGCAATGCACGCCCTCGGGGTCGACGCCTTCGTGGACTACGAGACGACGACGCACCCGTTCACCGCCTTCATCTCCAACCCGGACGCGCTCAGCTTCTTCGTGGCGCTGGTGGCCGGCGGCGCGGGAGTGCTGTCGCTGACGTCAGCCAAGTCGGGCGCCCTGGTCGGGGTGCTGGTCTCGGTGACCACCATCCCTGCCGCCTCGAACATCGGCCTTGCCGCGGCCTACGGTGACTGGGACCGGGCGAGCGGAGCAGCGGCCCAGCTCGGGATCAACCTGAGCGCGATCGTGCTCGCCGGCGTGGTCACCCTGTACATCCAGCGCCGTTACTACGTGGCGCGGCGCCGCAAGCACCTGATGGATCCCGCCCGTCGCGCCGCCGGCCTCCCGCTGGGACGCAGCGCGCGATCAGCTCACAAGAGCGGCAGCGGCCACGACGCGGACGAGCCCGAGGGGGCGCGGCCGATCGAGCGGCCGCTAGAGCGACGACCAGATGTCGATCTTGGTGCGGACGCGTCCGATCACCTCGGCCGTGAACTCGCTCGAGGTCGCGTGACCGCCGAGGTCTGGGGTGCGCACGCCCGTCGCCGTCGCCTCCAGCACTCCCTCGTAGATTGCCCGCGATGCGGTCTCGCAGCCCTCGTGCCCGAGACTGCCGGCGTAGTGCAGCAGAGCCGCCGCCGCCAGGATCATCGCCATCGGGTTCGCGATGTCCTTGCCCAGCAGCGCAGGGGCCGTGCCGTGCGGGGCCTCCGCCATCACGGCCGAGGGCTCGAACTGCTCGTCGAAGGCCAGGAGCACCGACTCGGCGCCCGCGATCGACCCGAACATGGGCATGACCAGGTCGGAGAGGCAGTCGCCGTCGCGGTTGAGCGCGGGGATGACGAGCGGCGCGTCGGCGGCGCCGGAGATCAGGCCCGCGTAGGTCGCGTCGATCAGCACAGGGCTGTAGGGGACCTCCGGGTGGCGCTCGGACGCGTCGTCGAGCTCCTCCTTGAGCATCCCCTCGTAGATCGGGCTGACCGTCCATTTGGGCCCGCCGTAGACCCGGCCGTGGATCCGGGCCGCCGTCCGGAAGCTGTATTCGGCCACGGCCTTGCAGACGTTGCGGGAGATCCGCTCGGTGCGGAACGCGATCTCGTCGCCGTCGCTCGCCTCCCGCCACTGCTCCGCCCCGTAGGCGTCGCCGACCGCCATGCGCACCACGGCGATCGGGTAGTGCACGCCGGCCACGGGGGTGACGCCCGGAATCCGGCGGCCGGTGCGGATGATCACCTTGCCGTCGATCGCCTCGCGCAGCAGCCGGTTGGGGCTGCCGACGTCGTCTGAGCCCTCGGGTGTGACGGTGGCCGCTTTGAGGCCGAACTGCGCCTCGCGGAGGGCGCCCGCAGCGCTGCCCACCACCTCGTTGCCCGTCCGGCGCCGGTTCCCGAGCGAGAGGTCGTAATGCTCGAGCTCCACCGGCACCCGCGTGACCGCGGGGTCGAGAACCCGCAGGGCCTGCTCGAGTAGCTCCTGGCCGGTCTCGTCGCCCTCGAGGACGATAATCCGGAGGGTCTCCGCTTCCTCAGAACCCATGGCCGCGCAATCTAACTGCTCCTGGTGCGACCGCCCGGTCGAGCCTCACGACGGCTGGCGCGCCGAGGAGCTGCCGGGCGAGCGCAGGGCCGCGTTCTGTCGACTCGAGCACGTGGTGCCCTGGGAGCTTCAGGGGGCACGCTGGGAGGCGGGGACGATCGAGCGTCCGACCGGTCTGGAGGATCCGATCGACCGCTGCGCCCACTGCCGCGCCGAGCTGGGCGACGTGCGGGTGCTGCTGGTTCGCCACCGCGGCGAGCACCGGATCCCGGACGCCTTCTGCTCGTCCGGCCACATGGCCGAGTGGGCCAAGGCGGGCGGCCGCTGGGGTTGAGTCAGCTTTCGCGGGGCCCCAGGCCGAGCGCGTCGGAGCGCTCCTCCATCGCCGCGATCAGGAAGGCAACATGCTCGTCGAAGTCGACCCCCAGCTCGTCGGCGCCGGCCCGCACCTCCTCGCGGTTGACCCCGGCCGCGAAGCTCGGCTGCTTCAGCTTCTTCTTGACCGACTTGGGGGTCATTCCCTCGACCCCGGTGGGGCGCACCAGGGCGCAGGCGGCGATGAAGCCCGAGAGCTCGTCCACCGCGTAGAGCGTCTTGGCCATGCGGGTATCCCGCGGGACGCCGAGGAAGGTGGCATGGCCTGCGACGGCGTCGATCAGCTCCCGTGGGTAGCCCCTCTCCTCGAACAGGGCGAGCGCCTTGCGCGGGTGGCCGGTCTCGAGGTCGGGGTAGCGCTCGTAGTCGAGGTCGTGCAATAGGCCGGTGACGCCGTAGAGCTCCTCGTCGTCTCCAAAGCGGCGGGCGTAGGCGCGCATGCCCGTCTCGACCCCGAGAAGATGCTTGCGGAGCGAGTCGCTCTGCACCCACTCTTCCACCAGGCTCCAGGCTTCTTCGCGTGAGGGGGTCATCGCCCGGCAGGGTATCCGCCCGGCGACCCGAATTTCCCTGCTGATGAGCTTCGATACCCTTCCTGACCGCCGCACACGCAAAGCTTGCGCTGCGGCGGCGCAGCCGCTCGACCCCGGCCCCCGAACCGATCCGCGCATGGAGAAGTTCATCATCGAGGGCGGGACCCCCCTCTCCGGGACCGTGGTTCCCGCCGGCAACAAGAATGCCGCTCTGCCCGTGATCGCCGCGTCACTCCTCACGCGCGAGCCGGTCGTGCTGCGCAACATCCCCCGCATCCGGGACGTCCAGGCGATGGTGGAACTGCTGGTGCGGCTGGGCGCCGAGGCGGAATGGCGCGACGACAACACCCTCGTGATCAGCACCGAGGGCGTGAACCACACCGCTGTCGACCCGGAGGTGTCCGAGCGCATCCGGGCCTCGTTCCTCCTGGCCGGCCCGCTGCTGGCGCGCTTCGGTAAGGCCGACATGCCGCCCCCCGGCGGCGACGTGATCGGGCGCCGGAGGCTCGATCCGCACCTCGACGCCTTCCGCGCGCTCGGCGCCGACGTGCGCGTTCAGGGCTGGTATCACCTCAGCGCGCCCGACGGCCTGCACGCCTGCGACTTCTTCATGGACGAGCCCTCGGTGATGGCCACCGAGAACGCGCTGATGGCCGCGGCGCTGACCCCGGGCTCGACCGTGATCCACAACGCCGCCGGCGAGCCCCACGTGCAGGACCTCGCGCGCCTGCTCATGCAGATGGGGGCGCGGATCGAGGGGATCGGCTCCAACCTGATGATCGTGCACGGCCAGGAGGAGCTGGGCGGGGCCGACTACGCGATCGGCCCGGACTACATCGAGATCGGCAGCTTCATCGCGCTGGCCGCCTGCACCGGAGGGGAGCTGCGCATCCGCGACTGCGTGCCCGAGGACCTGCGCATGACCCGGCTCGCGTTCGAGCGGCTCGGCTGCCGGATCGACTGCGACAGCGGCGACGTGATCGTGCCGGCCGGACAGTCGCTGCGGGTGAAGAGCGACGAGGGGGACGCGGTCTCCAAGATCGAGGACGGTCCCTGGCCGGCCTTCCCGGCGGACCTCACCAGCATTGCCCTGGCCATGGCCACCCAGGCCGAAGGCCTGATCCTGATCCACGAGAAGATGTTCGAGAACCGGCTGTTCTTCGTCGACAAGCTGGTCTCGATGGGCGCTCGGGTGATCGTCTGCGACCCGCACCGCGCGGTCGTCAGCGGCCCGAGCCGGCTTCACGGCGAGCGAATGGAGAGCCCCGACATCCGCGCGGGCATGGCCATGCTCATCGCGGCGCTGTGCGCCGAGGGCACGTCGGAGATCGGGAACATCCGGCAGATCGACCGGGGCTACGAGCGCATCGATGAGCGGCTGCGGTTGCTCGGCGCGCGCATCGAGCGGGTTGCGTCCGAGCGCGTTACGGCCTAAGGATTCTCCGGCGAGGGCGGGCGCATGACGTACCCGATCCCTCCGGGGACCCGCGACGTGCTGCCGGAGGAGATGCGCGAGCTGCGCGCGATCTGCGACCGCATGGGGGCTCGCTTCGAGGACGCCGGCTACGGCGAGATCCACACGCCGGCGCTGGAGTACGAGGAGGTGCTCCGCCGCGGGGAGGAGCACGCTGCCGGGGCGCGCTACCGGACCTTCGACGAGCGCGGCGACGTGCTGGCCCTGCGCTCCGACATGACCATCCCGATCGCCCGCGTCGTGGCCACCCGCTACGGCGGGGTGGAGCCACCGTTGCGTTTCTCGTACTTCGCGCGGGCCTGGCGGGCGGTGGACCGCGGGGTGGGGGAGCCGCGCGAGTTCCTGCAGGGCGGGATCGAGCTGATCGGCGTGACGGCGCCCGAGGCCGAGGCCGAGGTCGTGGCGCTCACGCTGGCCGCGCTGGAGGAGGCCGGCCTGAACCGCCACCGGGTCGGGCTGGGGGACGGCTCGCTCTACCGCGGCCTGCTGCGCTCCCTGGAGGTGCCGGAGGAGCGCCACCTGCGGCTGCTGGAGGCGCTCTCGCGCCGCGACCTGGTCGCGCTGGACATGGAGGTCGAGCAACTCGGCCTGGGCGCGGACGAGCGGCGTCTGCTCACGAGGCTCCCCGAGCTGCGCGGCGGCCCCGAGGTGCTGGACAGGGCCGATCCGCTCCCCGCAGGCACCCTCGACGGGCTGAGAGCCCTCTACCGGCTCCTCGAGGACCGGGGAGTGGGCGAGCGCGTGATCTTCGACCTCGGGCTGGTCCGGGAGCTGGGCTACTACACGGGGGCGGTGTTCGAGGTCTACGACCCGGCGGTGGGCTTCACGCTGGGAGGCGGCGGCCGCTACGACGAGCTCCTGAGCCGCTTCGGGCGCGACCTGCCGGCCTGCGGGCTGGCCCTCGACGTGCAGCGGGTGCACATGGCCCAGGCCGCCGAGGAGGCGCTGGGATGAGCGATCGCCTCACGATCGCGGTGCCCCGGGGTGCGCTGTTCGAGGGCACCCTGGAGCTCCTGGACCGCATCGGGATCGACACCGGCGAGGTCCGCGCGAACGAGCGCAAGCTGCTCTTCGCCGAGGCGGGAATCGTGACCATGCGCCCGAGCGACGTGCCCACGTACGTCGAGCACGGCTCGGCCGACATCGGGATCACGGGCAAGGACGTGCTGCTCGAGCAGTCCCAGCGAAGGGTCTACGAGCTGATCGACCTGGGCTACGGGCGCTGCCGCATGGTGGTGGCGGCGCCGGAGGGAGGCGATCCGATCGGCGACGCCCTGCGTCGCCTCGGCCGGGTACGCATCGCGACCAAGTACCCGCGCGTGGCCGCGGGGCACTTCGGCGACACCGGCCGCCAGGCCGAGATCGTCGAGGTGAAGGGCTCCGTGGAGCTCGCCCCCCTTACCGGGCTGGTGGACGGAATCGTGGACCTCACGGCCACGGGGCGGACGCTGGCCGAGAACCACCTGCGCGTGGTGGAGGAGATCGGCGTGTGCACCGCGCGCCTGATCGCCAACCCCGTGGCGCACAAGCTGAAGGCCGAGCAGCTGGACACCCTGATCTCCCGCGTCCGCTCATGAGGGTCCGCCAGGCCGACAACAGCTGGACGCGCCGCCCGCAGCGCCCCGCGGTGGCCGGGCAGGTGGCCGAGATCGTCGCCGACGTCCGCGCCGGGGGCGATGCCGCCGTTCGGCGCCTCACCGAGCGCTTCGACAGGGCCGAGCTGGCCCCCGAGGAGCTGCGGGTCGACGCCCGCGAGCTGGAGGCCTCCGTCGGGGTCCCGCCGCCCGAGGTGATCGCCGGCCTCCGGACGGCGATCGCCAACGTGCGTGCCGTCGTGGACGCGCAGCTGCGCGAGTCCGTGGCGCTGGAGCTCGAAGCGGGCCAGCGGGTGGAGGTGGCCGAGGTGCCGCTGCGCCGGGCCGGGATCTACGTGCCCGGCGGACGCGCGCCCTACCCGTCGACGGTCGTGATGTGCGCCGCCACCGCTCGCGCCGCCGGCGTACCCGAGATCGCGGTCTGCGCGCCCCCGGGCCCAGAAGGGCGTGCCCATCCGGTGATCCTGGCCGCGTGCGTGCTCTGCGGCGTGACCGAGGTCTACCGGATGGGCGGGGCCCAGGCCGTGGCCGCGCTCGCCTACGGCACCGAGTCGGTGGCGCCGGTGGACGTGATCGTCGGCCCCGGCAACGCCTACGTGCAGGAGGCCAAGCGCCAGCTGGTGGGCCAGGTGGGCATCGACGGCATCGCGGGCCCCAGCGAGCTGGTGCTCGTCGCCGACCCGCGGCGCCGACCCCGAGCTGGTCGGCGCTCGATCTCCTGGCCCAGGCCGAGCACGGCGAGGACAGCCCGCTCTGGCTCATCTCCCCCGACTCCGAGCTGCTGGCGGCGGTGCTCGAGGCGGTCGAGCGGCTGGCCGCCGAGCGCCCCAGCGCCGCCGACGCCGAGCTCGAGGCGATCGCGGTCCCGGACGCGGCCCGCGCGCTGGAGCTGGCCGAGGAGATCGCGCCCGAGCATCTGGAGCTGGTGGGGGAGGAGGCCGAGGCGCTCGCCGGGCGCGTGTGCTCGCGCCGGCTGCCTGTTCGTGGGGCCAGGCGCGGGCACCGCGTTCGGCGACTACGTGGCCGGAACCAACCACGTGCTGCCCACCGGAGGCGCCGCCCGCTTCCAGAGCGCGCTCTCGGCCGCCACGTTCCGGCGCCGAATGGCTCGCGTATCCTTGCCCGGCGAGGCCCCCGGCCGCCTCGCCCCCGCCGGCGCCGCGCTGGCCCGGGCCGAGGGCTTCCCCGTGCACGCAGAGTCGATGGAGCGCCGCGCGTGAGCCGTACCGCACAGATCCACCGAGTCACCGGCGAGACCGATGTCCAGCTCTCCCTCGACCTCGAGGGCGCGGGCGAGGGCGAGCGCGAGACACCGGCGTCGGCTTCTTCGACCATCTGCTGGACGCCCTCGCCCGCCACGGCGGGCTCGACCTCGACGTGCACACCCACGGAGATCTCGAGACCGGCCCGCACCACACGGTGGAGGACACCGGGCTCGCCCTCGGCCAGGCCATCGACGAGGCGCTGGGCGACCGCGCCGGCATCCGCCGCTTCGGCGCGTCGGTCGTGCCGATGGACGAGGCCCGGGCACGCCTGCGCGATCGACATATCCGGGCGCCCATTCCTGGTCTTCGACGCCGACTTCCCGGCGAGCGCGCATGGCGGACTTCGACACGCGATCTCGCCGAGGAGTTCCTGCGCGCCGTCGCACCACCGCCAAGCTCACCGCTCCACCTGCGCGTGGAGGCCGGCCACAACGCGCACCACATGGTCGAGGCCTGCTTCAAGGCGTTCGCGCGGGCGCTGCGCGAGGCGGTCGAGATCGACCCGCGGGTGCAGGGAGTGCCCTCGACCAAGGGCCTGCTGTGACCCCCCGGCCGCGGCTGGTGATCCTGGACTACGGCATGGGCAACCTGCGCTCGGTGGCCAAGGCGCTCGAGCACGTGGGCGCCGAGCCGTTACTCACGAGCGGACCATCCGCGGGTGCGGGAGGCCGACGGCATCGTGCTTCCCGGGCGTGGGGGCCATGCCCAAGGCGATGGATCACGTGCGCCGCCTCGGCCTCGACGTGCTGCTGCACGAGCGCGTGGAGGCCGGTGTGCCGCTGATCGGGGTGTGCATGGGCATGCAGCTGCTGTTCGAGTCCACCACCGAGCTGGGAGGCGCGGAGGGGATCGGCCTGCTCGCGGGGCCGGTGCAGCAGCTGGACGCGCCGGGCCTCAAGGTTCCCCACATCGGCTGGAATCCGGTGGCCTGGCGCCGCGACAGTCGCCGCTCAACGCCGAGCTACCCGACCCGTGCGCCTTCTACCACGCCAACTCGTTCGCCCCGCGGCCGGCGGACCAGGACGACGTGCTCGGCACGGCCGAGTACGGGAGCGAGTTCGTGAGCGCGGTGGCGCACGGCCGCGTGTACGGGGTGCAGTTCCACCCCGAGAAGTCCGGCCCGTACGGGCTCGCGCTGCTCGCGCAACTTCGTGCGCGCCTGCGTTCCCCTGACCGCATGATCCTCCTACCCGGCAGTGGACATCCGCGGCGGCAGGGCCGTCCGCCTGCGCCAGGGGGACTTCGACGCAGGAGACCGTCTATGCGGACGACCCCCTCGAGGCGGCCCGCTCCTTCGTGGAGGCGGGCGCGCGCTTCCTTCACGTCGTCGATCTCGACGGCGCCCGCGAAGGGCGCGCCGGCCAACCTGCACCACCTCGAGCACATCACGCACGACCTCGACGTGCCCGTCCAGTACGGCGGCGGACTGCGCTCGATCGGCTCCATACGCGACGCGCTGCGCCGCCGGCGCCGACCGGGTGGTGCTGGGGACCGCCGCGTACACCGACCCCGACTTCCTCGACGAGGCGCTCGCCGACCTGTCCCCGCCCGCATCCTCGTGGCGGTCGACGTGCGCGGCGGCCAGGTTTCCGTAGCGGGCTGGACGCGGGAGACCCACATGCGCAGCGAGGACGTGATCCGGCGCATGCAGCAGCGAGGCGCGAGCCGCTTCGTGTACACCAACGTCGACCGCGACGGCATGCTCGAGGGCCCCGATCCCGACGAGGTGCGGCGCGTCTCGGAGGCGGTCCGCGGCCGCTTCCTCTACTCGGGCGGCATCGGCTCGCTGGACGACCTGACAGGCTGCGGTCGCTTCGCCTGATCAACCTCGCGGGCATCATCTTCGGCAAGGCGCTCTACGAGGGACGCTTCGGCGTGCGCGAGGGGCAGGCGCGCGCTGGAGGACCGGCCTGATGCTGCTGCGGCGCGTGATCCCCTGCCTCGACGTGGACAAGGGTCGCGTGGTCAAGGGCGTCGAGTTCGTGAACCTGCGCGACGCAGGCGACCCCGTCGAGCTGGCCGTGCGCTACCAGGAGGAGGGCGCCGACGAGATCGTGTTCCTGGACATCACCGCCTCGCACGAGAAGCGGGAGACCGTGGCCCGCTGGCCCGCCGCTGCGCCGACGACGTGTTCATCCCCTTCACGATCGGCGGCGGCGTGCGCTCCGTGGCGGACGCCCAGGCGGTGCTCGACGCCGGCGCCGACAAGGTCTCGGTCAACTCCGCCGCCGTCGCCCGCCCGGAGCTCGTGTCCGAGCTGGCCGAGGTGTTCGGGGCGCAGTGCGTGGTGCTGGCCATCGACGCCCGGCTCGAGGAGGAACGGCATCGCTCCGGCCACGGCGGCCGCTACGGCGTCTACGTCAACGGCGGCCGGACGCCCGTGGGGCGCGACGCGGTGCGCTGGGCCGCGCGAGGGAAGCGAACGCGGCGCGGGGGAGATACTGCTCACCAGCATGGACCGGGACGGCACGGAGGACGGCTACGAGCTACGAGCTGACCCGCGCCGTGGCGGACGCCGTGGACGTGCCGGTGATCGCCTCCGGCGGCGCCGGGACCCTCGAGCACCTGGTGGATGCGGTCGAGCGCGGCGGCGCCGACGCGGTCCTCTGCGCCTCGATCTTCCACTACGGTCAGTTCCGGGTGCGCGAGGCCAAGGAGCGGATGCAGGCGGCGGGGATCCCGGTCCGGCTGTGAGGCCGGCGCCGGACGTGGGGCTGCGCGAGCGGGTGCGCCGGCTGCCCGGCATGGACGCGCTGCTCCCCGCGCTCGAGGGGCTCCCGCCCGTGTATCTCGTGGGCGGCGCGGTGCGCGACCTGCTGCGGGGCGCCGACGCGGTGGACCTCGACCTCGCCGTCGAGGGTGACGCGCGCTCGGTGGCGCGCGCGCTGGCCGAGCGGCTCGACGGCGGGACGCGCGAGCACGAGCGCTTCGGCACCGCCACGGTGCGGGCCGCCGGCCTGACCCTGGACCTCGCCACCACACGCCGCGAGCACTACGACGAGCCGGGAGCCCTTCCGCGGGTCGAGGCCGCGTCGCTGGAAGAGGACCTGCGCCGGCGCGACTTCGCGCTGAACGCCATGGCCGTGGCCCTCGGCGGCGACGATCTGGGCCACCTCTACGACCCCTGCGGGGGTCTCGCCGACCTGGAGGAGGGCATCGTTCGCATCCTTCACGAGGACAGCTTCCTCGACGACCCGACACGGCTGCTGCGCGCGGTGCGCTACGAGGTGCGCCTGGGCTTTTCGCTGGACGAGAACAGCGAGCGGGCGGCCCGGCGGGCGGTCGCCGAGGACGCGCTGTCCACGGTGTCGGGAGCCCGTATCCGCGACGAGCTGATGGACCTCCTGGCCGAGCCCGAGGCGCCGCGGGGCGTGGAGCGGATGCGGGACCTGGGCATCACCGGTGCGCTTCATCCCGCCCTGGATCCCGATCCGGAGCTGGTGGCCTCCGCCTCCCTCGGCGCGGCCGCGATCGGCGCCGACCCCGCGCTGGCCGCGCTGGCCGCCCTATGTGCCGGCGCGCCGGAGGAGCTCGATCTGTGGCTCGCCGACCTCCACCTCGAGGCGCGCGACCGCGACGCCGTGGCCCGCGCGGCCCGGGTGGCGCACCGGGTGGCGACCGAGCTGCGGGCGCGCGAGCACACGCCCTCGGAGCTGCGCGCCCTGCTCGCCGCCGAGCCGCCGGAGACGCTGGCGCTCGCGCTGGCCTTCCGCGCCCCTTCCGAGCCGGTCCTGCGCTGGGTCACCGACCTGCGCGGGGTTCGGCTCGAGATAACGGGCGCCGACCTCCTGGCCGCGGGCGTGCCCGAGGGACCCGCCGTGGGGCGCGGGCTGGAGGCGGCGCTGCGACGCAAGCTGGACGGACTCGTCGCCGGTCGCGACGGCGAGTTGGAGGCGGCCCTGGAGGCGGCCGGGCGATGAGCGAGGCCGCGGTCCAGCTCACCCTTCCCGGCGCCCGCGCGTGCTTCACCACCCGCCGGGGCGGGGTCAGCGAGGGGCCCTACGAGTCGCTGAACCTCGGGATTCTCACCGACGACGATCCCGAGCGGGTGAGCGAGAACCGGCGGCGGGCGGCCGAGGCCGCGGAGGTCGACGCGAACCGGGTGGCGATGGGGTGGCAGGTCCACGGCGCCGACCTGCTGGAGTGGGACGCGGCGCCTGCGGAGAGGGCCTACGCGGAGCCCGGAGGGAAGGACCTGCCCCGGGTGGACGGCCACCTGACCGCGGAGCCCGGCCTCGCCCTGCTCGTGCTGGTGGCGGACTGCTACCCCGTAGCGCTCTCCGACGGCTCTCGGGCGGCGATGCTCCACTGCGGCTGGCGGCCGCTGGCCGGCGGCCTCCTGGAGCGGGCGGTCGGGCGTCTGGACGGGCCGGTGGCCGCGGCCGTGGGGCCGGGCATCGGCGGCTGCTGCTACGAGGTGGGACCAGAGGTGCTGGAGGCGTTCTCGGACCTGGAGGGAGTGGCCGACGGGCGGATGCTCGACCTGCGCGCGGTGATCGCCCGCAAGCTCGAGGCCGCCGGCGTGACCGACGTGGAGCACCTGGACCACTGCACGAGCTGCCGTCCCGATCTCTATTTCTCCCACCGCCGCGACAACGGCGTGACGGGCCGCCAGGCAGGAATGGTGGTGCTGGATGGACGCTGACAAGGTCCGGGCGAACCTCGAGCGGGTGCGCGAGCGCATCGGCCCGGAGGTGGAGATCTGCGCCGCGATCAAGTACCTGGAGGCCGGAGATCTGCCCGCCCTGGCCGAGGCGGGAATCGAGCTGGTGGGCGAGAACCGGGCACAGGACCTGCTGAAAAAGCAGGAGCAGCACCGCGAGCTGTTCACCTGGGACTTCATCGGCGCCCTGCAGAGCCGGAAGCTGCGCGACATCTCCCCGAACGTGCGGCTGATCCACTCGATCGCCTCCGAATCGGCCCTGCGTCGGCTCGAGCTCAACCCCGCGCCGGAGGTGCTGATCCAGGTGAACGTGGCCGGGGAGGAGTCAAAGGAGGGGATCGACCCGTCCGAGCTCGGCTCCTACATCGAGCGCTGTCCCGTCCCGGTGACCGGCCTGATGACCATGCCGCCGTTCGCCGAGCGCCCCGAGGAGAGCCGGCCCTACTTCGCCCGACTGGCCGAGCTGGCCGGCGAGCACGGCCTCGAGCGCCTCTCCATGGGCACCACCCAGGACTTCGAGGTGGCCGTCGAGGAAGGGGCCACCATCGTGCGCCTGGGCAACGTCCTCTACGAGTAGCCGCTCCGCTCGAGGAACTCGCGGATCACGCCCGACAGGCGCGCCCCCTGCCAGGCGAGCGGCGACTCTCCCTTGTCCTCGACGACCAGCTCGGCGTTCGGTAGCTGGCGTTCGTACTCCTGCGCCACCGCGAGCGGGTGAAGCTGGTCGGCCTCGTCGCGCGACCCCACGATCAGCACCGGCAGGTCGAGCTCGCGCAGACGGGCCATGCCCTTCCAAGCGGTCGAGCGCGGCACCTCCCGGAGTGCCTGCGCCACGGCCTCCGGATGCCGGTGGCGCTCCATGCGCTGCCGGATCGCCTCACGGGCGAGCTCGCGCCAGCGCTCCGGGATCCCGTCCGGCTCGGCCGCCTCGACGAAGGCCTCGACGCCGCCCTGCTCTAGCGCCGAGGCCATCCGGTCCCAGATCTCGGCGTCCACGTCCCCGGTACGCGCGTAGCCGGTGTAGGCGGGCGTGATCTGCACGAGGGCCGGGACCCGCTCGGGATGCTCGAGGGCTAAGGCCATCGCGGTGGCGGCGCCCATGGAGCTGCCCACGAGCACGGCGTGCTCCAGCTCGGCGTAGTCGAGCACCGCCTCGAGATCGGCCACCAGGTCGGGGTACTCGTAGCGCGGTCCGGGATCCGACTCACCGTGCCCGCGGGCGTCGTAGGCGACCACGTGGTAGCCGGACCGGGGGAGGTGGCGCGAGCCGTGGACCACGCTGCGCCGCGTGGCCGACAGGCCGTGCAGCAGCACTACCGGCGGGCCGTCGCCCGCCGCCTCTGCCGCGAGCCCGACGCTGCCGGCCCCGGGGACCTGACGCAGGACCTCGAACTTCCGGGGTTCCACCCCCTTACACTGTCACAAGGGGTTCTATCCCGCTCTAGAAAGCCAAAAACAGGCGTTTGTGTCCCGAGCGTGTCCCGAAGCCCTAGCCCGGACACCCGCATTGCGATGCTTGTCGCCGAAGGTCCGCTTCGATCCCGGACTGGAGATTTGCCGGCGGCCGGCCCCCTGCACCAGACGCGGGGGCCGGTCCCGCCGGAACCGGCCGCGGGTCGAGGTAGGCTGAAACCCCAAATCTTCGGAAGGATCCAAGGTTGCGTCTCAGGGGGTGCTGTAAATGGCCGGGCCTGTCGAGGGCACGGCGTAGGTTCCTTCAAGTCCTGACGAGACGAAGAAGGAGGTCCTACGCCGTGAGGCGCACCGTACCGCGGTCGGCGGAGATGGAGGGGCAGATTGAGCGGCTGTTTTCTGTGGGGGTGGGCGAGAACCCGCGCGAGTCGTTGTCGGAGCTGGCCCGGCTGGGGGCGCGGCTGGTCATTCCAGCGGGCCGTGGGGGATGAGTTCGATGCCTGGCTGGGCCGGGCTGGCTAGGAGCGCCGGCCCGACTATCAGCGCGGGCTTCGCAGCTACGAGAGCGGGCTGCGCAACGGCTTTCGGCCGGGCACGCTGCAGACCGCGGAGGGAGGGCTTGAGATCGAGATCCTTCAGGTCCGTGAGGCGGCCGAGACGTTCGCTTCCAAGCTGTTCCCGAGGGGCACCAAGTTGGTGCGGACCGAGCCTTTGAAGGCGTTGGTGGTGGGCGCGTTCGTCAGGGGCCTGTCGATGCGTGACGTCGGGTCGCTGTGCGAGAAGGCGGGGCGGGGAAGCTGTCGAAGTCGACCGCCTCGCGGGTGTGCCAAGAGCTGCGCGAGCGCTATGAGGCGTTCAACGCCGCGGCCTCTACGGCATTCACCTAGGGGCGTTGTTTCTCGACGCGACCTACCTCGCGGTCCGCCGCGACGGGCCCAAGGAAGGTGTGCTGGTGGCCTGGGGGTTCAGCGAAGAAGGGGAGCGCGTGCTGCTGGCGGTGATGCTCGGCATGCGCGAGTCCTATGAGGACTGGCTGTCGCTCGCACGCGATCTGATCGCCCGCGGCCTCGGCGCGCCCTCACGCTCAAGACAACCGAAACCGACCACCGCGACGAGTCCTGGGTCGACGCCAGCGTCGCGAACCACGTCAGTGCTGCTGCTTTCCCATGCAACGCGATAGCGGGCGTGCGGCCTAGCGGATTTCGTCCAACTCGATAGCCGGGTCCGTCGACCCGGCGCCCTTGGGTCGGTACGACGGTTGCCCTGGCGGAACGTCGCACGGGTCAGTCGTGCGCCTCCAGCCACGCGTCGAGAACACCGGCGGCGTCATCCAGACCGTGAACGCCACAGATCGCCGCAAGCGCTCGGCCACCGGCCGCGGCCCCGGGGCCACCAAGCGCACCGAGCGCCGCCAGGGAGAGGTGCGCCTCCTCGATGGTCAGCCGGGCCTCGGCGCACAGCCGCGCGTGCCACCGTGGGGCGACCGCCGGGAACCGCCACGGCTGCTGGTCGAGTGCCAGCAACAGCAGCGAGAGGGCGTCGCTCAGCGGCACCCTCGGCAACTCGGCCGCAAGCGTCCACGCCTCGACGAAGTTTCGACGGTCGAGAGCGCGTCGGAATTGGCTGTACGCGCTCCCCTGCGAGGTCACGAACGCATGTTCGCATGACGTTCAGTCGCACGGCCAAGACTCCCGAACGGAGTCGTCACTGTCGAAGCGCCCGCCGAACTCGTCGTCCTCGATGGCGCGGCGCAAGCCGTCATAAGCAGCTTCTGAAAGGGGACGAGCTGTCGCGCCTCGGGGAGTCCTTCTCGATGCGCACGAATCCGCCGTGCACGGTGTTGGAACGCGCCGCGTACAGGGCGTCAGCATCCTCGTCGGTGACCCCATCGATGGCGAGACTCGCACCGGCGCTCACCGCACAACTTGCACGCTTCCGGCGCGTTTACGTCGAAATGAGATCCAGCGAGCCAGCCAGGAGGGAGCACGAGTGAAGCGTGCCGTCGCCTTTGTCCTATCGATCGCCGCCTTTGCGAGCCTCACGGCCGCCGCCCAGGCGCACCACAAGCCTGGGCATCAGGGCGGCCCCAACAACAGCCTCAGCATCAACGCGGGGTCGAACCCGATCCGCTACCTCCTCACGAGCTCGATCTTCGGCACGTATATCGCTCAGAACAACGCCGGCCAGACCATCGGGCTGCAGCAG
The DNA here is from genome assembly GCA_963821275.1 of uncultured Thermoleophilaceae bacterium. Classification (GTDB taxonomy): domain Bacteria; phylum Actinomycetota; class Thermoleophilia; order Solirubrobacterales; family Thermoleophilaceae; genus JACVRW01. The sequence continues at coordinate 71,750 of CAWGDF010000006.1, read as the reverse complement.
GACCCATGGCCCTTCGAGGGCAACTGGGTGAGCGGCGGAAACACGACAACGGACGCCCAGGGCGTCTATTCGTTCGGCATCGAGCCGCGGGTCAACACCCGGTATCGAACGAGGCGTGCCAATCTGTTCAGCGTGCCCGTGACCGTGGGAGTTCGGATCGCGGTCAGCCGCACGGTCAGCGACCGGACGCCCGCGGTCGGTCAGCGGGTCCGCTTCCGGGGCCGGGCCTGCCCCCAGCACGACGGGGCGCTCGGCAGGATCCAGCGCCTCAACCAGACCACGCGTCGGTGGCGGACCGTCCGCCGGACCTCCCTGCGCGACCACAACCCGGGCCAGGACACGCGCAACTGCTCGCGCTACCGGCGCACCTTCCGCGTCTTCCGTGACGGGACCTACCGGGTGGTGGTGATCTCGCCGCACGGGGACCACCAAGACGGGATCAGCCGGAGGATCAGGCTGGACGCCCACAGCTAGCGACTCAAAACCGATAGGCAGGCAGCGGCGCAACGCCCGAGAGCCGCAGCTCGGACAGTCGCGTTCGCGCCTACGGAACTGGTCGCAGTCCCAGTCGAACACGCGCCGGACGATCCGCCGCGCCACCCGGCACGGCACCCGCCGGGCACGGAGGTTGAAGTTCCCGCCCGGGTGATCGGCTTGAACGTGGGGCCGCCTGAGCGACCTGGTGGCAATCGTCCCGTGCGTGCAGATCTGGCTAGTCCACAAGCCGCCACCCCTGAGGCCCGAAGCTGCACCGCACTACCTGCCCGTTGGGCTTGACAATCTTGACGCGACCGCGGATCGAGCCCGTCACTACGTCCCCGGTAATCGTGCCGTCGACGATCTGGCGTTCCTCGTAGCGCTTGCCGTCAGACCTGTAGCGGTCCACGACCTCTCTCCTGAACGTGCCCGCTCGGCTCACCCTGATCGGCGACAACTCCTCATACCCGGCATACAAGGTGCGTTCTGTGTCCCCGCTTGTGTCCCGACCTGGCGTATTCGGGAGCCGTTACAGCCCACTAGAGCCACCGGGAACCGCTTAGGTATCCCACGTCGCCGCTACGATGCGGAGTCACAAGGAGTTTCCCTCTTACGGGCGAACCCCTCTGCGATGGCGCTCCGCGACACATGGCACCGCACGCTCGTCTACTTCGGCTTGGCCGAAGAGGAGGACCCGCGCTACGAGGCCGTTCCCGAGCCTGAGCCCGAGAGCGAGATGGAGGACCGCTACCGCGAGCGGCCGAATGTGCGCCGGCTCCAGCGCCGGCGCCGCGACGACATCGACGACATCTTCGCGGACGAGCCGCGTGGCTCGGCGCGGGAAACCCGGCCGCTGCGCCCGGTGGGGGGCAACGGCCGTGGCGGCGGCGGCAGCGCGACCGGTGACATCCAGGTCCATCTGGTGGTGCCGCGCAACTTCAACGACGCCCAGCAGATCGCCGACCAGTTCAAGGACTCGATCCCGGTGATCCTCAACCTCCAGAGCACCGACACCGACCTCAGCAAGCGCTTGATCGACTTCGCCTCGGGGCTCACCTACGCGCTCGACGGCGGCATGCAGCGCATCGCGGACAAGGTGTTCCTGCTCACCCCGCGTAACGTCGAGGTGTCGGCGGAGGAGCGGGCCCGCCTGATCGAAAAGGGCTTCTTCAACCAGTCTTGAGGCAGGCGCGCCGCGGACTTCTGCTGGGCCTGGTGCTCGCGATCGTGCCGGTCGCCTCGGCGCAGGCTGCTCCGTTCACCATCGACGCCCGCGGCAGCAACACCGGCCTCGGGCGGGTGCTCGCGATCGGCGGCTTCAAGCCTGATCGCGATCCCACGCTGGAGGGGGCCATCGCGGCCTATGGCGCGCCCAGCCGTCAGCGCAGCCTCTCGAACGGCTCGGCCTGCAGGGTCGTCTGGAGCGGCATCGGAGTGAGGATCCTGTTCGCCAACTTCGGCGGCGGCAGCGCCTGCGATCCCGCGCTGGGCCGCGTGGCCACCGCCCGTGCCTACGGATCCCGCTGGCGCACCAAGCGGCGGCTGGGCGTGGGCCAGCGTGTGCGCCGGCTGCGACGGCTCTATCCGGCGGCGGTGCGGCGCGGGCGGGGCTACCGGCTGATCAAAGGGGTCAACATCTACGGGACCGGCGGGTCCTACGGCGTGCTCTCGGCCCGGGTCCGGAACGGCCGGGTCAGGTCGTTCGGCCTACAGATCTTCGCCGCCGGGGACTGAAGTCGCCACCTAGCTGCTCGAGAGGCAGCTCACCTAGCGGCGGGGCAGCCGCACCGCCTCGCCGTCGAGGTCCTCCTCGTTGTAGTCGTTCCATCGTCTCGAGGACGGTTGGCAGGACGTCCACCGCGATTGCGCCGTAGGAGTCCCGCGAGCCCACGCCGGGCCCCGCGAAGATCATCGGGATGTTCTGGATCAGCCGGTTGTGGCCGCCGTGATCGCCCTTGGTGCCGTAGGTCACGTCGGTTTCCAGAAGCGCAACGACGTCCGGCCCGTACGGGGCGGCCATCGTGTCCACCAGCTCCTCGCCGTGGCGGCGGAACCAGAGCCGCTCTACCAGCCCCATGCGGTTGGTCCCGTGCAGCCGGTAGTCGTCCTGGGCCCCGTTCAGGCGGAAGCTGGCTATCACGCCGGGCAGGTCGAGGACGGCCTCTGCCGCCTGCCGCTTGCGCTCGCGGAGTTGTCGTTCAGCCACGCGGCGATGTGCCCGTCCTGGTAGGAGAAGCGGAGGTTGGTCGCCCCGCCGGCTGGGTCAGGGCGTCCCTGAAGGCCGCGATCGCCGGGCTCGGATCGCGGTAGACTCTCGTCGGCGTCACGCCCGTAGTACCAGTTGCAGTCCGACCGTAGCCCGCTCGACCGTCGCCGTCGCAGCGGACGCCGCCGGGCGTGATCGGCCTCATCGAGCCGGCCGCGGAAGGGGTCGCCGTCTGGGCGGCGTGGTCGGCCGTGATCACGATCAGCGTGTCGTCGAGAATGTGGCGCTTTTTGAGGGCGTGCACGATCCGGCCCACCTGCGCGTCGGCGTTCTTCGCGGCGAATGGAAGGTGGCGTATCTCCCGGTCGGAGCCGGGCGGGCCGGTCACGGTGTCCTCGGGCCCCCACATGTGGCCCATCTTGTCGATCGCCTCCAATGCTCACCAGCATCCCGCGCCAGTCGCGATCGGCCTCGATCACCCGGATCGCGGCGTCGGCCGACCAGTTGTCACCGCCCACGTGCAGGTCGTCGCGGCCGGGCACGAAGCGGTCGCCCTCCAGCGGATAAATGGCCCCGGGCAGAATGCTCCTCGGTGCCGTACGCCCCCGCGTCCCTGCCAGGTGGACCAGCGGCTGCAGGGGAAGGCGAGCCCGAGGTACATCGGCGGCGGGTTGCCGCTCAGGAACTCGGGCTGGCGCCAGCCCGACTCCGGTAGGTCGAGTCGCACGCGGTCGGACTCGAGCTGCCGCGGATCTGGAAGATGATGTCCTCCGGGTCCGTCAGCAATTCCGTCGGCGGCCGAGCTGGTGGCGCCTGCCGGGCAGACCGCGGTTCGCTTCTGGGCGATCGAGACGAACTTCGACTCCGCTCCGAAGCGGTCGTCGAGGTAGTCGGGCAGCTTCCTGTAGCCGCCGTCCTTGATCAGCGCGCTCGAACTGGTCGCACGTCATGCTCGAGGTCACGTAGTAGTCGCCCTCGCGCCCCCAGCAACGCGTCCACGTCCCGGTACACCTCGTTCGACCAGCCCAGGTGCTTCGGGAACTGCCCGCTCGTGATGACGCCGTGGCTGACCACGGTCTCGGCCGCCATGTGCCCCACCAGGGCATTGGGGAAGCTCACGCCCTTGCGCATCAGCGCCTGGACGTTCTTCATCCCGTAGCGCTCGATGGTGTCGGGCCGCGCCTGGTCCAGCATGAGGATCAGCACGCGTGACGGCCGGTCGGAGCCGCCCGCCTGGGCGGCGGGCGCCGCGAGCAGCGCTCCCAGCAGCACGACTGAGCCGAACAACGCCAGGAAGACCCTTCGCCGCCTCATCGGACGCCTCCTCTCCGGATGCCGGGGGTGGTCTACCGCAGCGTGCAGCGCAGGTCAACCTCGCCGGCCTTGACCGCAGGACCGCTACGGGGTATAGCTGCGTGGCTCATTCCGGACAGGGAGGTCTGCGTATGACCGACGTCTTCGAGGTGCTGGAGCGAGGAATGGCGGGCCCGATCGCGCGGCGCCGCTTCCTCCAGTTCACCGGGGCGCTGGCCGGCGCCGCGGCGTTCTGCCAGGTGCGCGGCGATCTGGCCCAGGCGGCCGCGCCGTTGCCGGGGTACCCCTTCACGCTGGGTGTGGCGTCGGGAGACCCCGCGCCCAGGGGCGCGGTGCTCTGGACCAGGCTAGCCCCCGATCCCCTCGTGCCCGACGGCGGCATGCCGCGCAGGCGGCTGCCGGTGACCTGGCGGGTGGCGAAGGATCCGGCATGCGGCGGGTGGTGAGCCAGGGGTGGCCCTCGCCGTGCCGGAGCTCTCACACTCGGTGCACATCGAGGTCCGCGGGCTCGCCCCGCGCCGCGAGTACTTCTTCCAGTTCGCCTACCGTGACGCCCTGAGCCCGGTCGGACGCACGATCACGGCGCCCACCCGCTGGGACCACGTCCGCGCTCTTCCGTTCGCGTTCGCCTCCTGCCAGAAGTGGGACGACGGCTACTACTCCGCGTACCGGCGCATGGCCGAGGAGGAGCTCGAGTTCGTCGTACACCTCGGCGACTACCTCTACGAGTACGGCATCGCTGAGAACGGCGGCTTCCGCAACGTTCCGGTACCCGCGCAGTACCGCGCCGGAGTGCACGACCCTCGAGCGCTACCGGCTCCAGTACGGGCTCTACAAGAGCGACCCGGACCTCCGGCGTGCCCACCAGAAGTTCCCCTGGGTCATCGCGTGGGACGACCACGAGGTCCAAAACGACTACGCGGGGCTCGCTCCCGAGGGCGGCGAGCCCAACCCCGCCTTCACGGCCCGGCGGGCGGCCACCTACCAGGCGTTCTACGAGCACGTCCCGTGCGCCATCCGCGTGCCGCGGGGTCGTGGAACGCCTGTACCGCCGGCTGCGCTGGGGCGACCTCGCCCAGTTCAACGTGGTCGACGAGCGCCAGTACCGCACCGACCAGCCGTGCGGGGACGGCGAGTTCCCGCGCTGCGCCGCGTCGCTCGACCCGCGGGTGACGATGCTGGGGGCGAGGCAGGAGAACTGGCTGCTGAACGGGCTGGAGCGCTCCAACGCGCGCTGGAACGTGGTCGCCCAGCAGGTGATGATGGGTCAACTCGACCACAACCGCGGCGACCCGCGGATCTACTGGCACGACGCCTGGGACGGCTACCCGGTCGCCAGGCAGCGGATCATCGACCACCTGGTCGACGCCCGCGTGCGCAACCCGGTGCTGATCACCGGCGACTGGCACTCCACCTTCGTCCACGACATCAAGACCGACTTCTCGGACCCGGACTCGGACACCGTGGCCACCGAGTTCGTCGGGACCTCGATCTCCTCGAACGGCGACTTCCCCATCTACGGGCCCTACTACGGGCCCATGATCCCGGCGAACCCGCACATCAAGTTCTTCGACGGCGACCGGCGCGGCTATGTCCGCTGTCTGGTCGATCGCCGGCGCTGGCGCACCGACCTGCGCATGGTCACGACGGTCAGCCGCAGCAACGCGCCCGTGTCCACGTTCGCGTCCTTCGAGGTCGAGGACGGGAGGCCCGGAGCCCGGCGCGTCTGTCATCTAGGCTTCCCGGCCGTGAGGCTTGGGCTGATCGGCGCGGGAAACATGGGCTCGGCACTCGCCCGCGGCATCGGCGAGCCGGTGCTGGTCGCGGACGTGGACGCCGAGAGGGCGCGCGCGCTGGCTGCGGACCTCGGCGGGGAGGCCGTCGACTCGAACGACGACCTGGCCCGGCGGGCGGACGCCGTGGTGCTCTGCCACAAGCCCAAGCAGCTCGCCGCGGTGGCCGAGGAGGTGGCCGGCAACGCCAAGGCGGTGGTCTCGATCCTAGCCGCGGTCACGACCTCGGAGCTGGAGTCCGCCTACCCGGGCGTCCCGGTCTACCGCTTCATCCCCAACCTGCCGGCCGAGGTGCGTCGGGGGGTGCTCTGCTACTCGCCGGGCACCCGGGCGGCCAATGGGCCCGAGGACGAGGTGCTCGCGCTGTTCGGGCGCGTCGGCACCGTGATCCGCCTCTCCGAAGAGCCTCTGATCGAGCCCGCCATGGCCCTGATGAGCTGCGGGCCCGCCTTCCTCGCGCTGGTGGCCGAGGCACTGGCCGACGCGGGCATCAAGCACGGGCTGGAGCCCGACAAGGCGGTTCGCATGACGGTCGAGACCATGGCCGGCACCGCCGCCTACCTGAGCGAGCACGACTACGAGACCGAGGCGCTGCGCGCCCGCGTGGCCACTCCGGGAGGGGCCACCGAGCGGGGCCTGAAGGCTCTCGAGGAGGGCGGGCTGCGTGAGCTCTGCGCCGCTGCCGTCGACGCCGTGGTCGAGGGCACGCGATGAGCGTCTGGCTCGCGATCACCCGCGGCGATGTCGCCGACTACGTCTCGACCCTGGCCCTGGTCTACCTGGTGCTGATCTTCATCCGGATCATCATGAGCTGGGTCCCGCGCATGCCCTACAACCGCTATCTGTCCGCGGCGCTGAAGTTCGTGTCAGACGTCACCGACCCCTACCTCAACATCTTCCGCCGCATCCTGCCGCCCGTCCGGCTCGGAGGCGGCGCGCTCGACCTGAGTCCGATCGTGGCGACGTTCGTGCTGATCATCGTCAGCTCGATCGTCGCCAACCTCATCCGCGGGTGACGATCGCGTCCGCGCCGGCGCGCGCCGCGCTCACCGCGGCAGTCGTCGTGGTGGTCGACCAGGCCAGCAAGCAGCTCGTCGAAGCCCGCATCGAGCGTGGGGGCACGGTGGACGTGTTCCCCGGGCTCGAGCTCATCAACAGCCGCAACACCGGGGTGGCCTTCGGCGCGCTGGAGGGGGCGGGCCTGCTGGTGGCCGTCCTGATCGGCCTCTCGCTCACCCTCCTGCTGGGCTACTTCCTGCTTCACCGTGACATGCCCTGGCTGTGGCTGCCGGTCGGCCTGCTCCTGGGCGGGGCGCTCGGGAACCTGGTCGATCGTGCTCGTGAGGGGGCGGTGGTCGACTTCATCGACCCAGTCGCCTGGCCGGCCTTCAACCTGGCGGATGCCTGCATCGTCGTGGGAGTGTTCGCCCTTCTGTGGGTGGTGGAGCGGCGATCGCGGCACGCCGCCTGACCGCGGGGCCCGGCGATGCGGGCCTGAGGCTCGACGCGTTCCTGGCCGCGCACGGGGCAGTGGGCTCGCGTGCGGCCGCCGAACGCCTGATCGCCGCCGGCTCCGTGACGGTCGACGGGCGGCGCCGGCCCAAGAGCCACCGGGTCGCCGCCGGCGAGGAAGTGGCGCTGGCCGCGCCGCCCGACGACGGGCCGGAGGCCGCCCAGGTGCCCTTCGCCGTGGTGCTCGAGGACGAGTACCTGCTCGTGGTCGACAAGCCGGCCGGGGTGGTGGTGCACCCCGCGCCGGGCCACCAGGGGTCCACGCTGGCGCAGGCGCTGGCGGGCAGGTCGGCCGGCGGTCCCGATCCGGAGCGGCCCGGGATCGTGCACCGGCTCGACCGCGACACGTCGGGGCTGATGGTGGTGGCCCGCTCGGCCTCCGTGCATGCGGCGCTCCAGCGCATGCTGCGCGCGCGCAAGATCCGGCGCGAGTACCTGGCGCTCGTGGCCGGCCACCCCGACGCCGAGAGCGGCACCATTGACGCCCCCATCGGCCGCAACCGGCGGCAGAGGACAGTCGTGTCCACCCGCACCGATCGCCCCCGGTCGGCCGTGACGCACTTCGAGGTGCTGGAGCGCCTGCCCCGCGCCTCGCTACTGGGTGTGCGGCTGGAGACCGGGCGCACCCACCAGATCCGCGCCCACCTGTCCGCCATCGGCCATCCGGTGTGCGGCGACCGCCAGTACGGCGGCGGCGCCTGCGGCCGTCGGCTCGGGCTCGAACGTCAATTTCTCCATGCCGCGAAACTGATGTTTAGGCATCCGGCCACCGGGGAATCCGTCCTGTGCGAGTCCAAACCACCCGTTGACCTGCGCCGCGCACTCGACGCAGCGAGACGGGAGCCAGTCTCCGGAGGGCCAGACGGGGACTGATTCATACGAGCGAGGCGGCTTATCAGCCGCCTCGTCTCGTTTCTTGCTCCGAGCCGGCTGGCTATGCTTGACAGCCGAACCTTCGACCCCCGTCGGATGAGCTCCACGCCCTGCCTGGGCGACAAGCCCGGGTCCGTGGAACGGCCGGCGGGGCATCCAAGCAACAGACATCACAAGGGAGCAGCTAGTTGGCCACCGACATCGGCATCACCGACCTGCTGGAAGCCGGAGTCCACTTCGGTCACCAGACTCGCCGCTGGAACCCCAAGATGCGCCGCTTCATCTACGGCGAGCGCGGCGGCATCCACATCATCGACCTGCAGCAGACCGACCGCCTGCTGAAGAACGCCCAGGAGTTCGCCGGCCAGCTGGCCGGTCGCGGCGGCACGGTGCTGTTCGTGGGCACCAAGAAGCAGGCGCGGGACACGATCAAGGAGGCCGCCGACAGCTGCGGCATGCCCTACGTGGACCAGCGCTGGCTCGGTGGGCTGCTCACGAACTTCCAGACCATCTCGAAGCGGATCAAGCGCCTGCACGAGCTGCGCGATTGGACCGAGAGCGGCACGATGGAGCTGCTTCCGGTGCGCGAGCGCATCGCCGCGATGGCCGAGCGCGACAAGCTCGAGGTGAACCTGGGCGGAGTGGCGGACATGCAGCGCCCGCCCGACGCGATGTTCGTGGTCGACCTCAAGACCGAGGCGATCGGCGTCCGCGAGGCCAACCGCCTGAAGATTCCGATCATCGGGCTCGTCGACAGCAACTGCGATCCGGACCCGGTCACCTACGTGATCCCGGGCAACGACGACGCCATCCGCTCTTGCAAGCTGATCATCGAGGGCATCTCCGACGTGGTCCGCAACCAGGCGCTGCGCTTCCGGGCCGAGGAGGAGGCTGCACGGCGCGAGCGCGAGGAGCAGGAGCGCCGCGAGGCCGAGGAACGCGCGCTGCGCGAGGCCGAGGAGCAGGAGCGCCGCGAGGCCGAGGACCGGGCCCGCCGTGAGGCCGAGGAGGCCGGCTTCTCGCCCGACGAGCCCGCCACCCCCGCGCCGGCGGGCGCGGCGCCCCGCGAGCGCCGCACCTTCGACCCGGACGACGATTCCTAGAGGAGTTCCACAGTGAGCATCGCCATCTCGGCAAGAGACGTGAAGGCCCTGCGCGACCGCACCGGCGCGGGGATGATGGACGCCAAGGCCGCCCTGCAGGAGGCCGGCGGCGACTTCGACAAGGCCATCGAGGTCCTGCGCGTGAAGGGCCAGGCGTCGGCCGCGAAGCGCGGCGGCCGGGCCGCCGCGGAGGGCGCCGTCGCCAGCTACATCCATGCCGGCGCCGACATGGGCGCGTTGGTGGAAGTCAACTGCGAGACGGACTTCGTCGCCCGCACGGAGGAGTTCCAGGAGTTCGCGCGCGACGTGGCCCTGCACGTGGCCGCCGCGGCACCGCGCTACGTCTCGGTCGACGACATCCCGGAGGAGGAGCGCGAGGCGGAGCGGCGGGTGCTGAGCGAGCAGGCGGCCGCCGAGGGCAAGCCGGAGCAGGTGCAGGAGCGGATCGTCGAGGGGCGCATGGCCAAGTGGCTCGACGAGATCGTGCTGACCCGTCAGCGCCACGTGAACGAGGACAAGCACAACGCCAAGACGCTGGAGGAGCTGCGCACGGAGCTGGCGGCGAACACCGGGGAGAACATCGTCATCCGCAGGTTCGCCCGCTTCCGCGTCGGCGAGGAGTGACCACCACCGCCTTCAGCCGGATCCTGCTGAAGCTGTCGGGCGAGGCGCTCATGGGCGACCTCGCCTATGGCGCGGACGCGGACCGCATCGCCGCCATCGCGCGGCAGGTGAAAACTGTTGCCGACCGCGGTGTGGAGACGGCGATCGTGGTGGGCGGCGGCAACATCTACCGCGGACTCGAGGGGGCCGCGGCCGGCATGGACCGGGCCACCGGCGACTACATGGGCATGCTGGCCACCGTGCTGAACGCGCTCGCGCTCCAGGACGCCTTGGAGAAGACCGGAGCGTTGACCCGCGTCCTGTCGGCGATCACGATCTCCGAGGTGGCCGAGCCCTATATCCGTCGCCGGGCGATGCGCCACCTGGAGAAGGGCCGGATCGTGATCTTCGCGGGCGGGACCGGCAACCCGTTCTTCACCACCGACACCGCCGCGGCGCTGCGCGCGCTGGAGATCCACGCTGAGACCATCCTGATGGCCAAGAACGGGGTGGAGGGGGTGTACACGGCCGACCCGCGCACCGAGCCCGATGCGGAGTTCATCGCCGACATCACCCACCGGGAGGCAATCGAGCAGCGGCTGCAGGTGATGGACTCGACGGCGCTCTCGCTCTGCATGGACAACGGGCTCCCGATCCACGTCTTCAACATGGACGACGAGCGAAATATCGACCGGATAGTCTGCGGCGAGCGAGTGGGGACCGTGGTTAGGACTGCACAGTGAGCGATGGTGTTCTGGGTGACTTCCTGCAGGAGGCCACCGCCCGCATGAAGAAGTCGGTGGAGGCCACGCGCGGGGAGTTCACGACCGTCCGCACCGGGCGCGCCTCGCCCCACCTGCTCGACCGCATCGAGGTCGACTACTACGGAGCCAAGACGCCGCTGCGCCAGCTGGCGCAGATCTCCGCCACGGAGGCCCGCCTGCTCACGATCACCCCGTACGACAAGAACTCGATCAAGGCGATCGAGAAGGCCATCCTCGAGTCCGACGTCGGGCTCACTCCCTCCAACGACGGCACGGTGATCCGCCTGCAGATCCCCGAGCTCACCGAGGAGCGCCGCCGGGAGCTGGTCAAAGTCGTGCACAACATCGCCGAGCAGGGCCGGGTGGCGGTCCGCAACGTCCGCCGCGAGGTCATGCACGACCTGCGGGAACTGAAGAGCGAGGGCGAGGTGGGCTCCGACGACGAGCATCGCGCCGAGACCGAGCTGCAGAAGCTCACCGACTCCCACGTGGGCGAGATCGACAACGCGCTCGCCGGCAAGGAAGAAGAGATTCTCGAGGTGTGAGCGACGGCGCCTCCGAGCGCGCTCGCCGCGTCGCGATCATCACCGACGGCAACGGACGCTGGGCCAAGCGCCGGGGCCTTCCGGTGCTCGCCGGCCACGAGGCCGGAGCGGACGTGGTCAAGGCCCGGCTCCGCGACGCCGTGGATTTCGGGGTCCGCGAGCTGACGGTCTACTCGTTCTCGACCGAGAACTGGTCCCGCCCGAAGGAGGAGGTGAGCGGGCTGATGGCGATGTTCGCCGCCCGGATCGACCGCGAGACCCCGGAGCTGCACGAGGAGGGGGTGCGGATGCGCTTCGTCGGGCGGCGCCAGGAGCTCGACCCCGACCTGCTGCAGCGAATGGACTGGGCCGAGACGCTCACGAAGGACAACGAGCGCATCACCCTCTTCGTGGCCTTCAACTACGGCGGCAGGGCGGAGATCGTCGACGCGGCGCGAGCCTTCACCGGTGAGACCGAGGACGACTTCCGCCGGCACCTGTACGCGCCCGACATGCACGACCCCGACCTGCTGATCCGCACCAGCGGCGAGCTGAGGATCTCCAATTACCTCCTCTGGCAGCTGGCCTACGCCGAGTTCGTGTTTCGTGACGAGCTCTGGCCCGACTTCAGCCGCGAGGCGTTCGCCGAGTCGTTGGCGGAGTACACGGACCGCCGCCGCCGCTTCGGAGGCAGGTAGGCGTGGCCTACGACCGCGAGCGGGCGCGCCGGGAGGTGCCGCCGGCGCCGGACGCCGAGCCCGCCGGCGGGGCCGGCGACCTGAGCGCCCGCGTGCTGATCGCGATCCCCGCGGCCATCTACGCGGTCTTCATCGTCGTGCAGGGCGGCCTGGTCTTCGCGCTGGGTATCTACGTGCTCGGCGTGGTCGCCCTGGGCGAGCTGTACACGCTGATGGGGCGCGTGCGCCCCGCGGCCCTGGCGGGCTTTCTGACGCTCGCCGGCCTGATCGCGGCGGCCCTGTACGGCGAGGCCCGCCACGTGCTCCTGGCGCTGGCCCTGTCGTTCCCGCTGACCTTCTACTTCGCCCTGCTGCGTCCCCGGCGCGAGTACGTGTCGTGGGCGATCGCGGCCACCATGTTCGGCGCGCTGTGGATCGGGCTGGCGATGGTCTACGCGGTGCTGCTGCGCGAGTCCCCGCACGGAGACGGCCTGGTCGTGGACGTGCTGATCGCCACCTTCGTGGGCGACACGTTCGCCTATTTCGGCGGCCGCTTCTACGGACGCACGAAGATCGCGCCGCTGATCTCGCCCAACAAGACGCTCGAGGGGCTCCTCGCCGGAGTGCTGGGCGCAACGGCGGCCTTCTGGTTCGCCGGGCTGTATCAGGACTGGCTCACCGGCCCGCACGCGCTCCTGATCGGGGCGGCCGTGGCGCTCGCCGCGCCGGTCGGGGACCTGTTCGAGTCGCTGATCAAGCGCGACCTCGAGGTCAAGGACACCGGGCGCTTCTTCGGCGCCCACGGCGGAGTGCTGGACCGCTTCGACGCGCTGTTGTTCACCATCCCCACGGGCTACCTGGTGGCGCAGGCGCTGGGCTACGTCTAGCCGCGCGCAGCGGCCACGGCGGTCGGCCAAGCGGCCGCGGACCCTCTCCCTAGACTGAATCCGGTGCGCAGGATCCTCATCGTGGGCTCCACCGGCTCGATCGGCACCCAGGCGCTCGACGTGGTCGAGCGCAGCGCCGATCTCGAGGTCGTGGGCCTGGCTGCGGCCTCCAGCTGGCAGCTCCTCACCGAGCAGGCGGCCCGCTACGGCGTGCAGCGGGTCGCCCTCGCCGACCCCGACGCCGCTGCCCGGGCGGCCGAGCACGCCGATCTCGAGGTGCTGGCGGGGCCGGAGGGCCTCGTCGAGCTGATCACCGGAGCCGACTGCGACCTGGTCCTGAACGCCCTGGTGGGCTCGGCCGGGCTCGGCCCGACGGTGGCCGCGCTCGGCGAGGGCATCGACCTGGCGCTGGCCAACAAGGAGAGCCTGGTGGTCGGCGGCGAGCTCGTCACCGCCCTGGCCGAGGCCACCGGCGCCCAGATCATCCCGGTCGACTCCGAGCACTCCGCGCTCCACCAGCTGATCGCGGGCGAGCGGCCCGGGACCGTCGAGCGGCTGGTGCTCACCGCCAGCGGCGGGCCTTTCCGCGGCCGCGACGACCTCGAGGGCGTGACGCGCGAGGAGGCGCTGGCCCACCCAACGTGGAGCATGGGCGGGAAGATCACGATCGACTCGGCCACGCTGATGAACAAGGGCCTCGAGCTGATCGAGGCCCATCACCTCTTCGGGGTGCCCTATGCGCGCATCGACGTGGTCGTTCACCCGCAGTCGATCGTGCATGCGCTGGTCCACCTGAACGACGGCGCGTCGCTGGCCCACCTGGGCTACCCGGACATGCGCGTGCCGATCTCCTACGCGCTCCACCATCCCGAGAGAGCCGACGTGCCGGTGGACGCGCTCGACCTGGCCCAGGTGGGTGCGCTGACCTTCGAGGAGCCCGACAGCCGGACCTTCACCTGCCTGCGGCTGGCGCGCGAGGCGGCAGAGGCCGGCGGCACCGCGCCGTGCGTCCTCAACGCCGCCAACGAGGTCGCAGTGCACGCCTTCCTGAGCGACGAGCTCTCCTTCACGGGCATCGCACGGGTGATCGAGGGCACGCTCGCCGAGCTGCCCGCGCAGCCGGTGCGGCACTTCTCCGACCTCTACCGGGCCGACACGCAGGCGCGCGAGGTCGCCAGGAGCCGGGCGCAGCCGGAGGCGGAGCGGGCGTGAGCTGGGTCCTCGCCTTCGTCGGCTTCGCCCTGCTCGTGATCCTGCACGAGCTGGGGCACTTCACCGCCGCCAAGGCCGTGGGGATGAGGGTGGAGAAGTTCTCGCTCTTCTTCCCGCCGACGCTGGCCTCCAAGCGGGTGGGGGAGACCGAATACGCCGTTGGGGCCATCCCCGCGGGCGGGTACGTGAAGATCACCGGCATGAACCCGGACGAGGACCTCCCCGAGGAGGTCCGCGACCGGGCCTACCACGCGCAGCCGGTCTGGAAGCGGATCGTGGTGATCGCCGCCGGGCCTGCGGTGAACCTGGTGCTCGCCTTCCTGCTGCTGTTCGTGTTCTTCTTCCTCATCGGCGCGGAGACCGGCAGCAGCCGCGTGGGCTCACTCGAGAAGGGCTATCCGGCCGTGGCGGTGCTGAAGCCCGGCGACCGCCTGGTGGCGGTCGACGGCCAGCGCGGTACGCCGCGCAAGTTCTCGAACCTGATCGCCGCGCACGCGTGCGCCGAGCAGCCGCCCGCCAAGGGCTGCAGAGCGGCCGAGCCGGCCTCGGTCACAGTGGTTCGCGACGGCCGCGAGCGCACCTTCGAGATCACCCCCGTCTACGACCCCGAGGCCCCGATCCCCGGCAGCGACCGGACGGGCCGCACCCGGGTGGGATTCGCCTACGCACCCGGTCCGCGGGAGACCCTGCCGTTCGGCGAGTCGCTCGAGGTGGCCGTGGACCGCTTCTGGTTCGTCACCAAGGCCACGCTCGAGCTGCCCGCCCGGCTGATCAACCCCGAGCAGCGCAAGGAGATCTCGGGGGTGGTCGGCTCCTACGAGGTCACGCGCCAGACCATCATCAACGACCTGGCCGAGGTGGTGGGCATCCTGGCCATCATCTCCCTCTCGCTGGCGATCGTGAACCTATTCCCGTTCCTGCCCCTGGACGGCGGCCACATCTTCTGGGCGATCGTCGAGAAGGTGCGCGGCAGGCCGGTGCCGTTCAGCGTCATGGAGCGGGCCGGGGTGGTTGGGTTCATGCTGGTGATCCTGGTGTTCCTCGTGGGGCTGTCGAACGACATCGGGAGGCTGTCAGGTGAGGGTTTCGACGTGCGCTGAGAGGTAGGCTGCGCTCCATGAGCGCCACGTCAGAGCCCCGCACCACCGGACGCCCAGCAGGGCTGGGCGCGTCCACCTTCGCCGAGGCCTTCCAGCTCACGGCCGCCGCCCATCCTGACCGCCCGGCACTGCGCACCAAGGACGACGAGGTGTCCATCAGCTGGGGGGAGTACGCCGAGAAGGTGCGGGCGCTCAGCGCGGGCCTGGCGGGACTTGGCATCGAGCCGGGCCAGGCGCTGGGCCTCATGCTCACCAACCGGCCCGAGTTCCACTTCTTCGACTCGGCGGCTCTCCACCTCGGGGCCACTCCCTTCTCGGTCTACAACACGTACACGCCTGAGCAGATCCAGTACCAGCTGGCGGACGCCGGGGCACGGATCGCCGTTACCGAGCGGGCTTTCCTGGACCGCCTGCAGGCCGTCGAGGGCCTCGAGCACCTGGTGTTGGTGGACGGCGAGGGGGAGGAGGGCACGCTCACGATCGCCGAGGTGGAGGCCGCGGGCGACTCCGGCTTCGACTTCGACGCCGCCTGGCGGGCGGTCGAGCCCGGCGACCTGCTCACCCTGATCTACACCTCGGGCACCACGGGACCGCCCAAGGGCGTGCAGATCACCCATGCGAACCAGATAGCGGCCGTGCGGGGCTTCGACCACGTGATCGCGTTCCCCGACGATGGCCGCGTGGTCTCCTGGCTGCCCATGGCCCACATCGCCGAGCGGGCCTGCAGCCACTACCTCCCGATCATGCTCGGCTTCACCACCACCTGCTGTCCGGACCCGCGCCAGGTCGTGGCCTACCTGCCGGAGGTGCGCCCCACCTGGTTCTTCGCGGTGCCGCGTATCTGGGAGAAGCTGAAGGCGGCCATGGAGGCAGCCATCGTTGCGGAGCAGGACGAGGCCAAGCGGCAGGCCACCCAGTGGGCGCTGGGGGTGGGGCTGCGCAAGGTGCGCGCCGAGCAGGCGGGGGAGGAGGTGCCGCCGGAGCTCGCGGAGGAGTTCGGGAAGGCGGACGAGCTGGTGCTGTCCAAGATCCGGGCCCGCCTGGGCCTCGACGACGTGGAGTCGGTGAACGTCGGCGCCGCGCCCACCCCGCGTGAGGTGATCGAGTTCTTCCACGCCATCGGCATCCCGCTGGCGGAGTTGTGGGGGATGTCGGAGACCTGCGGCTACGGCGCCTGCAACCCGCCCGAGCGCATCAAGATCGGGACGGTGGGCCCGGTCGCGCCCGGGGCCGAGATCTCGCTGGCCGACGACGGCGAGGTGCTGATCCGCGGCGCCTTCGTCACAGGCGGCTACCGCAACCAGCCCGAGAAGACCCGCGAGGCGCTCGACGACCAGGGTTGGCTGCACACCGGCGACGTGGGCGAGTTCGACGCGGACGGCTACCTGAAGATCGTCGACCGCAAGAAGGAGCTGATCATCAACGCCGGGGGCAAGAACATGTCGCCGGCCAACATCGAGGCCAAGGTGAAGGCCTCGAGCCCGCTGATCGGCCAGGCCATCGCGATCGGGGACGGACGGCCCTACAACGTGGGCCTGATCACTCTGGATCCCGACGTCGGCCCGGGCTTCATCGAGCAGAACGGCAGGGAGGCGGCCGAGGCCGAGGTCCAGCGTGGGGTGGACGCCGCCAACGAGCAGCTCGCCCGGGTCGAGCAGATCAAGAAGTTCAGGCTCCTGGACGAGGAATGGCAGCCGGGCGGGGAGGAGCTCACGCCCACCATGAAGCTGAAGCGCAAGCCGATCCACGAGAAGTACATGTCGGAGATCGAGGAGCTGTACGAGCGCTAGCTCGGCCGGACGTACTGCAGCATGAGGGCGCCCGTGGCGAGCCTCGTGAGCCCCGCGAGGTCCCACTTCGAGCGGGGAAGCTCTTCCTCGAAGAGCCGCAGCCCGCCCCCGACGAACGCCGGGATCAGGTTCAGCCTTCATCGTTCGTGCATGCTCCCTTGAGCGGTGGTTGCGTAGATACCCTTAGAGATCGTGGCCTCCACGCGCCAGATCGACGTCGGCGGGGTGAAGATCGGCGGCGGGGCTCCCGTCGCCGTACAGTCGATGACCAAGACGGAGACCGCCGACTTCGACGCCACCATGCGCCAGATCCACGCCATCGCCGAGGCGGGCGGGGACCTCGTCCGTTGCGCGGTGCCGCGCGACGAGGACGTCAGGGCGCTGGAGCGGATCGTGCGCGAGTCGCCGATACCGGTGATCGCCGACATCCACTTCAACTACACGCTGGCCCTCAAGGCGATCGACGCCGGCGCCCACTGCATCCGCATCAACCCGGGCAACATCGGCGGGCACGAGAAGACGAGCCTGGTGGTCGACCGCGCGCGGGCCGCGGGCGTGCCCATGCGGGTGGGGGTCAACTCCGGCTCCCTGCCCAAGCACCTGCACGCGCTCGAGCGCCAGAACCCCGTGGAGGCGCTGGTGACGGCCGCGGAGGAGTACGTCGGCCTCATGGAACAGCTCGACTTCCGCGACTTCAAGGTGTCGGTCAAGTCCACCAACGTGCCCAACACGATCGCCTCGAACCGGCTGCTGGCGGAGCGGATCGACTATCCGCTGCATCTGGGGATCACCGAGGCCGGGACCAAGTGGTCCGGCTCGCTCAAGTCCGCGGTCGGCCTGGGCACCCTCCTCGCCGACGGCATCGGCGACACCATCCGCATCTCCCTCTCGACCTTCCACGCCGAGGAGGAGGTGAAGGTGGCCTGGGAGATCCTGAAGGCGCTGAAGCTGCGCGAGCGCGGGCCCGTGCTGATCGCATGTCCCACCTGCGGCCGCCTGCAGTTCGACATGGACACGGTCGTGGCCGACATCGAGGAGCGCCTGCGTCGCTACGACGACCCGATCGAGGTGGCCGTGCTCGGCTGCGCGGTGAACGGGATCGGCGAGGCCTCGCACGCGGACTTCGGCATCACCGGCGCCAAGAACGAGGGCCTCATATTCGCTCACGGGAAACCCCTCCGCAAAGTGCCGCAGGAGCGCCTGGTGGACGAGCTGTTCGCCGAGATCGACAAGTCGATCGACGCCGGCCGCGTGCTGGTAGACGAGCGCAAGGCCGCCGAGGGCGCGGCCTGGCTGGAGCGCATCGAGGAGGAGAACGCCGGCGAGCTCACCCCCGAGCGCATCGCGGCGCTGGAGGCCGCGGCCGCGAGCGAGGACGGGCTCGCGGACGCCCAGTCACTGCCCATGGCCGGCGCCACCAAGGCGAAGCGGATCACGCTGGACGAGGACGAGTCGCCCACGAGCGGCCGCCGCTTCTCCCGGGCCTGAGCGCGGGCCCCGGGAGCGAAACCCGAGGGGGGCGAACCCCGGGGGGTTTGGTTCTTTGGCGTCCGTATGGGCAACAAAGGAACCAAGCCCCCGCTCGACGTGCGGCTGCTGGGGGTCGCCGGGCGCCAATACGGGGTGGTGAGCCAGCGCCAGCTGCAGGCGCTCGGGCTCGGACGGAGCGCGATCACCAAGCGGGTCCGTGCGGGCCGGCTCACGCGGGTGCATCGAGGCGTGTACCGAACGGGCCACGCCCCATTCACGCGTCGCGGGCGCTTCCTGGCCGCGGTGCTCGCCTGCGGCGAAAACGCGGTGTTGAGCCACCGCAGCGCGGCGGTGCTCCTGGGGCTGCTGAAGGGTGGCCCGGCGTGGTCCGAGGTAACGGTCTCGACCCAGCACGGGCGCAAGCTCGCCGGCATCCTCGTTCATCGCTCGCCCCTGCCCCCCGGCGACGTCATGGTCTACGACGGCATACCCGTCACGACCCCCGGGCGCACGCTGATCGACCTGGCGGACGTGCTCTCGAGTCGCGGCCTCGAGCGGGTCTTCGATCAGGCGGAGTTCCTGCGCCTCGACTGCACGGCTCTGCGCGTGATCCCGGGGCGCCGCGGGGCACTTCGCCTCGCGTCGGTGCTTGCCGAGCACCGACCCGGCACGACGCCCACCAGATCTGAGCTCGAGGAGGCCATGCTCGCGCTCTGCCGTGAGGCTGCACTCCCGGCGCCGGAGGTCAACACCCACGTGGAGGAGAAGGAAGTGGATTTCGTGTGGCGAGAGCGCGGCGTGATCGTCGAGACCGACGGCTGGCGCGCGCACGGCACGCGTCGCGCCTTCGAGCGCGACCGCCTCCGCGACGCGGAGTTGACGGCCGCCGGCTGGCGGGTGCTGCGGATCACCCACGCCCGCCTCGAGCGGGAGCCGCAGGCGCTGGCCGCGCAGCTTCGGCGCCTCCTCTGCGGGACCTGAAGCTCAGCGCCGGCGGTTCCCCGGCACCGGCCGGGTGATCGGCAGGAAGCGCCCCCAGCTACCGGGTCCGCCGTCGGAGGCGAGGAACTTGTGGTAGAGGCCGTCGCGGTACTGGGCGTCGGCGACCATGAGCACGCGGTCCGGCGAGAGCCGCTCGATGAGCCGGCCGTCGCCCGCTGATGGCAGCGGCCATGCCCGGCCTGAACACACCCCGCCCGCCGTTGAAGTCAGGATCTGTGGGGTCGCACGCGATGCGAGCCCTGCCCACTAGACCCGCCCAGCCAGCCTGAGCCCGCCCCGCCTGACGACGAACAGCTCCACTCTGTTCCGGCCCTCGCGCAGGCTGCTCGGCGGTACGAGCAGAGCGAAGTGCCGTCCTCGCTTGCCCGGAAGCAGGAAGCTCGTGCCGACCGCCCGGATGCGGCCGTTGACCGCCAGCGCGAGCTCCTCGCGGCCGCGCGCGCCGCGCAGGTGGCCGAGCACTTCGACCGGCAGCGACCCGGAGGCCCGCCGTACCCGCCGCAGGCGCTCGGGCTGGATGATCTCCGCACGCAGGCGACCGGCGCGCCGGCGACTGGTGCGGGCCACCGGCCGGCCGACCAGGTGGCGGTTGGGCCCGATCCCGTCCCAGAAACCACGCCGCCCGGAGCCGAACAGCCGGAGCCGCCGCTCGTTCCACGCTGCCCGCTGGGCCTCGAACTGTGCCGTGGAGATGCCCACTCGCCGGGCGAGCGCAACGTGCTGGCGCCCTCGCGCGATCGCGTCGAAAACCGAGGCCGCGTCGGCGACGTAGCCGAGCGGAAGATCGAGAACGTCGGCGATCGTGGGGGTCACGTCCGCGTTGGCGACGTAGGCGTCGTCGCGACGCCCCTCCGGCTGCCCGGGCAGCTTGATCAGCAACGGCACCGGTGCGATCTGATGCACGTTGGCGGCGATCAACCGCCTGTGCTGTTTCCGGCGGCCGGTGAAGGAATAGCCGTGATCGCTGGTGACCACGAGCAACGTGCGGTCCAGCATCCGGCCGCGCGCGAGCCGAGCCACGAGCCGCCCGACCAGCCGGTCGACGAACCGCAGCTGCAGGAGGTGGCGCTGATAGTTGTGCTGGCGCACGAACTCGTCGGGCGGTCCCCCGAGGCTGTTGAGCCCCCGGAGCGGGCCGGTCAGCCGCCCGGCCGCCTGGGTCCGCAGCCCGGAGGGCAGGTAGATCCAGGGGCGGTGGGGAAAGGCGAGGTGCTTCACCCAGAAGGTGGGCTTCCCGACCGGGCGGATCCTGCCCAGCCAGCGGTTGAAGCGGCGGAGGCGTCCGGGATCGATGAAGCGGCAGTTGATGACGCGGCAGGGCGGGGCGCTCACGGCCAGACGGGCGCACAACCGGCGCGGACACAGCGTCGTGGTCTCCTCACTGTTGACGATGCGGTATCCGGCCCGCCCCAGGACGTCGTACAGGGAGGTGGGATGCCTGCGCCGCGTAGGCGGCCCGCCCCGGGGCCTGAGGCCGTCGAGGATCGCCGGGACCCCTCCCGAGGTGACCGAGCTCCAGGTGGTCGCGTTGGGAAACCAGTACGAGCGCTCGGCGAGGCGCGCCAGGTGAGGGAAGCGAACCGCGTCGATCCGCCCGTCCGGACCGAGCATGTGATCGCCGGGAAACTCGTCCATGATGAGCACCACCACGTGTGGCAACGGCGCTGATGGGGGCGCCGGCTGGGTCTGGGCGAGCACCAGTGCAGCCCCGCCCGCGAACGCCAGGACACAGGCGAGACTAAAGCGCAGCCCCATCCCGAGTCGTGGGTGCGGGCGTATGGTTGATCCCTCCGCCCGCGATTTTCCCACGGCCGGCGGGCGGCGCGCGACTAGACTCGCCCGCCATGACCCGGCTCTCCGGCTACTTCCTGCCCACCACGCGCGAGGCCCCCGCGGACGCCGAGGCGGTCTCGCACCGGCTGGTGGTGCGCGCGGGGCTGGCGCGGCAGGTCGGGGCCGGGCTGTGGAGCTGGCTGCCCGCCGGCTGGCGGGCGCATCGGCGGGTGGAGCAGATCGTGCGCGAGGAGATGGACGCCATCGGCAGCGGGGAGATGCTGATGCCCGTGCTGCAGCCCGCGGAGCTCTGGAAGACCAGCGGTCGCTACGACATCGACGAGGTGTTCAAGCTGGAGGACCGGCGCGGCGCGGACCTCGTGCTCGCAATGACGCACGAGGAGAACCTCACCTACCACGTCTCCCGGGAGCTGCGGTCATACCGCGAGCTTCCCAAGCTGCTGTACCACTTCCAGACCAAGGAGCGCGACGAGCCGAGGCCGCGCGCGGGTGTGCTGCGCACGCGCGAGTTCATCATGAAGGACGGGTACAGCTTCGACCGCGACCGTGAGGGGCTGGATCGCTCCTACGAGCTCCACGTGGGGGCCTACGACCGCATCTTCGACCGCACCGGTCTCGAGTGGTACCGGGTGGAGTCGGACGTGGGCATGATGGGCGGGTTCGGCGCCCACGAGTACATGGCGCCCTGCGCCGCGGGCGAGAACGACGTGGCCCTCTCCGACGCCGGCTACGCCGCCAACGTGGAGGTGGCCTCGGCCACTGCACAACCGGTCGTCGGGCTTCCCGAGGGGCTGCCCCAGCCGCGGCCCGAGCAGACGCCCGGCGCCACCACGATCGAGGCTGTCGCGGGCATGCTCGACGTGCCCCCGGGGGCGCTCATCAAGGCCTTTCCCGTGCTCGTGGAGGACCGGGGGCCGGTGCTGGTGGTCACCCGGGGCGACCACCGGCTGAACGAGATCAAGCTCCAGAACGCCCTCGGGGCCCCCTTCCGGGCGGCGGAGGGCGCCGAGGTGCGGGAGCGGTTCGGCGCCGAGCCGGGGTTCATCGGCCCGGTGGGGAGCCCGGTCGAGGTGGTGGCCGACGAGGCCCTGCAGGGCTTGAGCGGGCTCGTGGCCGGTGGGAACAGGCCCGACGTCCACCTGGTCGGGGTCGAGCCCGGGAGGGACTTCGTGCCGGCCTGGGCCGACGTCCGGCGCGTGGAGCCGGGCGACACCTGCGCGAGCGGCCGGCCGATCCGGATCGAGCCGGCCATCGAGGTGGGCAACATCTTCAAGCTGGGCACTCGCTTCTCCGAGCCGCTCGGCGCGCGCTACCTCGACGAGGAGGGGCGCGAGCAGCTGATCTGGATGGGCTCTTACGGCATCGGGCCGGCGCGCATCGTGGCGGCCGCGATCGAGCAGTTCCACGACGAGCAGGGCATCGCCTGGCCGCGCGCGGTCGCTCCGTTCGACATCGAGGTGGTCACGCTCGGCAAGGTGGGCGAGGTCGCCCGCGAGCTGGCCGACGACCTCTACGACGACCTGCGCGACGCCGGACTCGACGTGCTCTACGACGACCGCGAGGCCAGTCCGGGCCAGAAGTTCGCCGACGCCGAGCTCCTCGGCTGCCCGCTGCGCCTCACGGTGGGGAGGAAGGGAATCGAGGCCGGCGAGCTGGAGGCGCAGATCCGCCGTGGCCAGGAGAAGCGTGCGCTGCCCCTCGAGGACGCGGCCGAGGCGGCTGTGGACCTTTGGCGCACCCTGCCGTGAGCCGGGACAGGCGGCCGCTCACCTTCCGCCGCCTGGTGGGTCTGGACCGCTCGGGCGGGCCGCCTCCGGAGACGCGACGTGGCGAGGCGCTCCACCCCTGGACCATCCCCAACGCGATCGGCTTCGTCCGCATCGCGCTCATCCCGGTCTTCCTGGTGGTGGCCCTGCGTTCGGACGACGGGCGCGACACGCTGGCCTTCGTGCTCTTCGCCGTCATCGCCTGGAGCGACTACCTGGACGGCATGGCGGCTCGCGTCACCGGCCAGTACAGCCGGCTGGGAGCGCTGCTCGACCCACTCACCGACCGGCTGCTGGTGCTCGCCGGCGCGATCGTGGCCTGGGAGTTCGAGCTCCTGCCGCGCTGGGCGCTGCTGGTCCTGGCGGCCCGTGAGGCGTTCATGCTCCTGCTGACGCAGATCGCCCTGCGCAGGGGCCTCGACCTGAGGGTGAACATGCTCGGGCGCTGGGCGGTCTGGCCGGTGATGAGCGCGCTTGCGCTGTGCCTGGTGGTCGATACCTGGGTGACCGACGCCCTGCTCTACGTGGGCCTCGCGATGACTCTGGGCGCCACCGCGATCTACGTCAGGGACGGCGTGCGAGCGCTTGCGGCCGAACGCTGAACCTGAGCTTGAGAGACGCGACTATACTCGCGTGTCCCGGCCCGGAAAGGACAAGACTCGCGGTGAGTGTGCACTGCCAGGAGTGCGGCTTTGTCAACGCAGAGGGCGCCAACTACTGCCAGAAGTGCGGCGCCTTCCTGGGCGAGAACCAGGAGAGCGGTGACACCACCGAGGTCTATCAGGTGGACGAGGCCGGCGATCTGCGTCCCGTGGACCTCGACGAGGTGACCCACGAGGGCGCCACCCTGGTGATCCGCTCGGGCGGCGGCCGCTCCGGCGAAGCCTTCATCCTCGCCGGCGAGCGCATGACGATCGGGCGCAGCCCCGACGCCGAGGTCTTCCTCGACGACGTGACCGTGTCACGCAACCACGCGCTGCTGGTCAGCCGCCGCGACGGTCTCTACATCGACGATCTGGGCTCGCTGAACGGCACCTACGTGAACCGCCGGCGCATCGAGTCTCACCGCCTGCAGAACGGGGATGAGCTGCAGGTGGGCAAGTACAAGCTCACCTACCTCGACGAGCGGTGAGCCCGGACTCCGGCAACGCCGCGCCGCCGCGCAAGGAGAAGGCGCTCACCATCGGGGCCGTCTGCAAGCAGCTCGAGCGTGAGTTCCCCGATATCTCCATCTCGAAGATCCGCTACCTGGAGGACCAGAAGCTGCTGGCGCCGCGCCGCACTCCGGGGGGCTACCGGCTCTACACGCCGGCCGACATGGACCGTCTCCGGACCATCCTGCGGCTGCAGCGGGACGAGTTCCTGCCCCTGCGGGTGATCCGCCAGGAGCTCGCCGCGGGGCGCTCCGAGGTCGATGTCGCCCAGGCGGCGCCGCCGGAGCCGCGGGGGATGCGGCGCTCCTCCTTCGGGCTGCGCGGCCCCGGCTCGCAGTTCCCGCTCGAGGAGGTCCTCGAGGAGACCGGCGCTGACCGGGCCCTGGTCAAGGAGCTCGAGGACTACGGCGTGATCAAGGCCGAGCGCCTGGACGGGGAGCTGGTCTACGACGACACGGAGCGCGAGATCGTGCGCGCGGTGACCGAGCTGAAGCGCTTCGGCGTGGGGGGCCGCAACCTGCGCGTGTTCCGCACCTCCGCCGACCGCGAGGCGGCCCTGCTGGAGCAGATCCTGGCCCCGGCGCTGCGCTCCCGCAACCCGGAGCGGCGCAAGGAGGCGGTCGAGGCGCTCGAGAACCTGGCCGCCATCGCCTCGCACCTCAAGCATCTGCTGCTGATCCGGGACCTGCGCAAGCTCGCCCGCTAGTCGGTGCGCCTCGAGGATCACATCCGGGACATCCCGGACTTCCCCAAGCCGGGGATCACCTTCAAGGACATCACACCGCTGTTCCTCGACCCCGAGGCGCTGCGCTTCACGATCGGCGCGCTCGCCGAGTACGCCCGCTCCCTGTCCGTGGACCTGGTGGTGTCCGCCGAGGCGCGCGGCTTCGTCCTCGGCGGCGCCCTGGCCGCCGAGGCCGGCGCCGGCTTCATCCTGGCGCGCAAGCCGGGCAAGCTCCCGCGCGAGACGGTCTCCGTCGAGTACCAGCTCGAGTACGGCGTGGATGCGCTCGAGGTCCACGCCGACGCCTTGAGTGGCGGCGCCCGAGTGCTCGTGCACGACGACCTGCTGGCTACCGGCGGCACCGCCGGGGCGCTGGCCGGGCTGGTGGAGCAGGCCGGCGGCGTCGTGGCAGGATGCGCCTTCGTGATCGAGCTGGCTTTCCTGTCGGGCCGGGAGCGCCTCAAGGGCTACGACGTCCACAGCCTGGTCGTCTACGAGTAGATGGTCGTCCGCCGGGAACGCAGGCTCGGGGCCGAACCGGCGGACGTCTGGCGGCTCGTGAGCGATCCCGCGCGGCTGCCTCTCTGGTGGCCGGGCGTCACGCGGGTCGAGGACGCCTCGCCGCAGGCGTGGACGAACGTGCTCAGGTCCCCGAAGGGCACAGTGGTGCGCGCCGACTACAGCCTCGTGGAGGCCGAGGAGCAGCGCCGGCTGCGGTGGCGCCAGGAGCTGGAGGAGTCGCCGTTCGAGCGCATCCTTGCCGAATCGAGCACCGAGATCGAGCTGGCGCCTGAGAACGGCGGCACGCTGGTCGCCGTGGCTCTGAGCCACCGGCCGCGGGGCTGGGCCCGCCTGAGCCCCTTCCAGCTGCGGGCCGCCGCCACCCGCCAGGTCGAGGAGGCGCTGGAGGGGCTGGAGCGCGTGCTGGGGCCGGGGGAGGGCCGCTAGCGGTGCGCTGGTGGGGCTGGGGCGAGGACGGCGCCGACGTCGAGCTGCCGGACGCCGGCGTTGCGCTGCTGGTGGCGGAGATCGGCTTCGACCCGGCCGTTCGGCGGCGGCCGGTCGCCGAGTCCGACGTCCGCCTCGCCGAATCGCAGCTCCCGTCGGCGGCGCGCGAGGGCCTGGCCCAGGCCGCGGGCGCCGAACACGTCCGCGACGACCGTCCGGTGCGCCTCAGCCACGCCGCGGGGCGCTCCTACCCCGACCTGGTCCGCCTGCGCGCCGGCGACGGCGCCAGCGCCCCGGACGCCGTGGTCCTGCCCGGCTCCGCAGCGGAGGTGGGCGCCGTCCTCGCGACGTGCGCCGAGCAGCGGGTGGCGGTCGTGCCCTTCGGCGGCGGAACCAGCGTCGTGGGCGGGGTGGAACCCCTGCGGGACGGCTTCAGCGCGGTGGTGTCGCTCGACCTGGGCCGGCTCGACCGCGTGGTCGGGGTGGACCGCACCTCCCTCACCGCCACGCTCGAGGCCGGGCTGCGCGGCCCCGACGCCGAGCGCGCGCTCGCCCGCGAGGGCCTGACCCTAGGCCACCACCCACAGTCCTTCGAGTACTCCACCGTGGGGGGCTGGGTGGCCACCCGCTCGGCGGGGCAGGCCTCCACCGGCTACGGCCGCATCGACGAGCTCGTGGAGGGCGTGCGCCTGGTGGCGCCGGCGGGCGAGCTGGGCACGCGGGCCCTGCCCGCGTCGGCGGCCGGGCCCGACCTGCGCGAGCTGGTGGTCGGCTCAGAGGGGGTGCTGGGCGTGATCTGCGAGGCCACCCTGCGGGTGCGGCCCCTGCCGGCCGAGCGGCGCTACGAGGGCTGGTCCTTTCGCAGCTTCGCCGAGGGCTGCGAGGCCTTGCGCGTGATGGAGCAGGCCGACGCCTCCCCCGACGTGGCCCGGCTCTCCGACGAGAACGAGACCCGGCTGGGCCTGGCGCTGGCGAGCTCCGGCGGGCCCGCGGTCACCATCGCCCGCCGCTACCTGCGGGCGCGCGGCCACGATGGCGGCTGCGTGGCGATCGTGGGCTTCGAGGGGACTGCCGACGACGTGGAGCGCCGCCGCCAGCGGAGCGCGGGGCTGCTGCGAGCGGGCGGCGGGGTGGCGCTGGGGCGACGCCCCGGCGCCGCGTGGGTGCGTACCCGCTACGCGGGCCCCTACCTGCGCGACACGCTCCTCGACCGCGGCGTGATGGCCGAGACGCTCGAGACCGCCACCTCCTGGAGCAACCTCGAGCGGCTCTACCACGCGGTCC
Organism: uncultured Thermoleophilaceae bacterium; assembly: GCA_963821275.1. GTDB lineage: Bacteria > Actinomycetota > Thermoleophilia > Solirubrobacterales > Thermoleophilaceae > JACVRW01. The sequence goes on along the minus strand of CAWGDF010000006.1, from coordinate 44,773 downwards.
GGGAAGCTCTGCGCTCGACCCTGGCGGAGCGCGGCACGCCGGCGTTCGTGCTCTGCCACGTCTCGCACCTCTACCGCTCCGGCGCCTCGCTCTACTTCACGTTCTTCGCCCGCCAGGAGGAGGATGCGCTGGGCCAGTGGGAGGCCGCCAAGACGGCCGCGTCGGAGTCGATCATCGCCGGCGGCGGCACGATCACCCACCATCACGCCATCGGCCGCGACCACGCCCGCTGGATGACCGCCGAGGTGGGCGAGATGGGGGTGGAGTTGATCCGCGCGGCCAAGGAGCGGCTCGACCCCGCGGGCATCATGAACCCCGGGAAGCTGCTGCCCTAACGCGGGGCTCAGTCCGGCGGCGGCAGCAGCACGACCTGCCCCAGCACCGCCGGCTGGCCCTGCGCCGCCTGCCGCTTGCGCAGCGTGGGCACCCGGCCCCGCAGCACCGAGTCGCCGGAGTGGGCGCGCACCTGGTCTACGGGCTCCCGGGAGACGTCGATGAAGCGGTACTGAGTGAAGTCGTCCGGGAGCGGCCCCGCCCCCTGGTACTTGCCCTGCGCGTCGGTCACCTGGGCGCCCACCGACTTGGCGTCGCGGGGCGAGTTGTAGAGCCAGACCTCGTAGGCCTGGCGCTCCCCACTGACCGGCAGGTTGACCGCCTGGACCACGAGCTGGCGCTGTCCGTTCTGCTCGGCCACCACGGCCACGCCGGCCGGCCGGCCGGGCTGCCGGGCGCCGCTCTGCGCCTGGGTGCCCGTGCCCGCTTGGGAGCTCGCGGCCTGCTCCGCGGGCTCCTCGTCGTCGCCGCCGGTGAGCAGGCCCACGGGCCACAGCAGGACCGCCACGAGGGCCAGCAGCGCCAACCCACCCGCGCCCGCGAGGAGCTGGCGGCGCCGGACCACCGGGTCCGGCCGAAGGCTCCCCTCATCCGCGGCCGCGGCCGCAGCCGGAGCCGCGGCCCGGCGCCCGCGGCCTCCGCGCTCGCCCTCGGGCACGGCCGGCAGCGACCCGTTCGGGTAGAGCTGCTCGAGCGAGTCCAGGAGAGAGCGGGCCCAGCTGCGGGCCGCTTCGGAGCGGCGAAGGTGTCCCTTGGTGGCCGTGGCCTCCGGCCCGGCCTGCTGGCCCAGGACGTAGTCGGCCAGCTGCCCGCGCCAGTCCTCCTCGACCCCGCGCACGCTGATCGGGGCGAGGTCCACCAGCGCGTCCCGGGCCAGCTCCCGCACGCGGGTCTCTGGCATGCCGAGCATGTCGGCGAGCTCGTCGTAGCGTTTTCCCTGCTGCAGCACGAGCTCGACGATCGCCCGCTGCTCGGCGGAGAGCTGGTCGAACGTGGCCATATGGAGGGCGAACTGTAGTGTGCGGGCGGTGAGTGAATCGCCGCCTGCAAGCGTCTATCCGGCCGCCGGGACCCTCGATGACCAGCTCGGGTTCGAGCTCCTCGAGTCGACTCCGGAGGGCTGCCGAGCGCGCTTCTCGGTGGAGGACCGCGTACGTCAGCCGGCCGGGCTGGTGCACGGCGGCGCCTACGCCTCCCTGGCCGAGTCGATGGTGTCGCTCACCACCCACGATGCCGTGAGGGAGAACGGCCGCCTGGCCCTCGGGCAATCGAACCACACGACCTTCCTGCGCCCGGTCACCGAGGGCACGGTCCACGCCGAGGGCCGCCCGCGCCACCGGGGCCGCACTTCCTGGATCTGGGACGTCGAGTTCAGCGACGACGACGGCCGTCTCTGCGCGATGTCGCGGGTCACGCTGGCGGTTCGGGAGGCCCAGGCGACCTAGAACGGCGCCTCCCGCTGGCAGCTCGCCTCCCACCCACGACGCGGACGGCCGCCGCTCTATTCCCCCCTCAGCGCAACCGCGTCTCCAGCAGGTAGGCGTCCACCGGCTCGCGCTTGCCCCTGACCTCCACGTCGCCGAGCGAGGTCGCTCTCAGGCCGGGCACTGCGCGCAGCGTGGCGCCGCCCACGACCACGCCTCCCGGCGGCGCGCGGCCCTCGAGGCGCGCGGCCACGTTGACCGTGTCGCCGATGACCGTGTAGCTCTTCCCGCTCTCGGCGCCCACCACGCCGACGAGCGCCTCGCCGCTGTTCACCGCCACCCGGAAGCGGGGCCAGTCGGGATGGTCGTCCGCGATCCGCGAGGTCTCGGCCTGAAGCGCGGCCGCCGCACGCACCGCCCGTACGGCGTGGTCGGGCTGGTCGCCGCGGGTGCCCCATGTGGCCATGATGGCGTCGCCGATGAGACGGTCGATCTGGCCGCCCTCCTCGCCGACGATGGGCGGGATGGCCACCTCGAAATAGGTGTTGAGCATCTCGGTCACCTGGCGGGGCTCGCGTCCCTCCGCGAAGCGGGTGAACCCGGCCAGGTCGGCGAACAGCACGCTCACCTCGCGAGTGCCGGCCGCCGTGTCGTCGAGGTAGAGGTCGCTGAAACGCTCCTCCCGCTCCTCGCGTCGGGCGCTGTAGGCGATCGCGCCGAACGCGGCCAGCATCAGGAGGTGCCACTCCCACCAGGTGAGCTGCCAGCTGCGGGCGAAGGCCACCGCGACCATCGCCTCCGCGAGGAGCACACACGCGCCCGCGACGCTCAGCAGGATGGCCGAGCCGCTGGCGATGGCCATCCTCAGGTAGCGCCAGCCGGCGAACGCGTACAGCCCGACCGCGACCACCGCGGGGACCACCAGTGTGCCGCTGGCGCGCTCGGCGGGGGAGGCGTCGTCCAACGGCCCCACCGAGCCCAGCGACAGGACGGCCCACAGCACCATCAGCGCCAGCAGGCCGCCCCGCAGCAGCCCGGCCCGCTCGACCAGCACCCGCGCCCGGTCGGGCGGCAGGGGGAGGGCGGAGGCGGCCACCAGCAGCGAGGCGATCAACAGGCCGACCGGCGTGGCGATCACGAAGCCCTGGTTGGGGGCGTCGAGCAGCACACCGGGCGTGGCCAGCGCATGCAGGGCGAGAAAGCCGGCCGCGGCGAGGAAGGCCAGCGAGACCAGCAGAAGGCGCGCGTCTGCCCGGCGCTGCGCGATCTCGCTGGTGGCCACCGCCAAGGCCGCGCTGACCACCGACGTGGCCAGCACGAGCCAGAAGTGCGAGGGATGGTGCTCCCAGGTGACGTCCGCCCCCGGGGCGGCGAGCAGCAGCACCAACCCGGCGAGAGGGATGGCCACCGCGGCGGCCCACGCCACGAGCCGGGCCCGGCTGTCGGGGGAGGGGGCGAGCAGGCCCCCGGCCGCCCCCGCCTGGCCGGCCACTACTGCAGCGCCCGCAGCCGGCGCTCAGCCGGTTCGGTGCGGCTCTCGAAGCGGTTGGTGATCGGCAGGCGCCGGTCGCGACCGAAGGCCTTCGTTGAGATCTTGACCCCGGGCGGGGCCTGGCGCCGCTTGTACTCGGCCTTGTCGACCATGCGGATCACCCGGTCGACCTCCTCGGCCGGCAGCCCGCGGTGGACCAGCTCCGCGGCGTCGAGATCCTCCTCGATGTAGCCCTCGAGGATCGGATCGAGCACCTCGTAGGGTGGCAGCGAGTCCTGGTCGGTCTGCTCGTGGCGCAGCTCGGCGGTGGGGGGCCGCTCCAGCACCGAGGCCGGCACGAGCTCGCCGTCGCCCTGCCCGTTGCGCCAGCGCGTGAGGCGGTAGACCCAGCTCTTGAACACGTCCTTCAGCACGGCGAAGCCCCCCGCCATGTCGCCGTAGAGGGTGGCGTAGCCGACTGACAGCTCCGACTTGTTGCCGGTCGTGAGCACGAGCCAGCCGAACTTGTTGGAGAGCGCCATGACGATGTTGCCGCGGATGCGGGCCTGCAGGTTCTCCTCGGCGAGGTCCGGCTCGCGGCCCGCAAACGGCTCCCTCAGCAGCTCGTCGAAGGCGCCCATCGCATCCTCGATCGACAGCTCGAGGAAGTCGGCGCCGAGGTTCTCGGCGATGGCGCGGGCGTCGGCGCGCGTGCCCTCGCTCGAATAGGGCGAGGGCATGGAGACGAAGGTCACCCGCTCCGGCCCCAGCGCATCGACGGCCACCAGCGCGGTCAGGGCGGAGTCGATGCCGCCGGAGAGCGCCACCACGGCATGCTCGAAGCCGTTCTTTCTCACGTAGTCGCGCACCCCGGTGCGGAGCGCTGCGTACACCTCGGCCTCGGGATCGAGCAGCTCGGCGGTCTCGCCCATGACGATGTCCGCGTGCCCGGGGGCGTGAACCTTGGTCAGCGTCCGCACGGGTGGCTCGGCCGCCGGGAACGCCCCCCGCTGGCGCCGGACGTTCACGCGGTGCCGGGTGTCGCGCAGCCGGGCCGCCAGGACCTGACGCGGGTCGATCGAGCAGATAGCCAGGTGCTCCTCGAACTGCGGGCAGCGGGCGATCACCCTCCCGTCCTGGTCGATCGCGAGGCTGTGGCCGTCGAAGACCAGCTCGTCCTGACCGCCCACCGTGTTCACGAAGACGACGGCCGCCAGGTAATCGATGGCGCGCTGCACGAGCATGCGCTCCCGCCCGCGCCCGTAGCCCGCGCGGTAGGGCGAGGCCGACAGGTTCAGTATCAGCTGGGCTCCGGCCAGCGCCTCGGTCATCGCCGGAGGACCGGGCTCCCAGATGTCCTCGCAGATCGTGAGCCCGACCGGCACGCCGTTGAGGTCGAAGATCGCCGCCTCGGCGCCGGACTGAAAGTAGCGCTGCTCGTCGAAGACACCGTAGTTCGGCAGGTACATCTTGCGGTACACCGCCGCCACGTCGCCGTCGGCGAGCACCGCGGCGGCGTTGAAGACGTCGCCCGCGCGCTCGGGAAAGCCGACCACCGCCACGATGCCGTGCGCCTGCGCAGCCAGCTCCTCGAGCGCCCGCGCGGACGCGTCGAGGAAGCTGGTCTTCAGGAGCAGGTCCTCGGGCGGATAGCCGGTGAGCGTGAGCTCGGGAAAGACCACCAGGCTTGCTCCCTGCTCTCGCGCGCCGGCGATGTTCTCGGCGATCTTCTCCGCATTGCCCGGGATGTCGCCGACCACCGGGTTGATCTGCGCGAGCGCGACACGGAGCAGCTCGTTCTGGGCCATTGCGTTGATTATCGCGCTCCGCATCCCAGCGGCAGGTCCAGGTACCGCGGCCCCGGCGGGCGGTGCTCGAAGTGCCACCACTCGCGCCAGTAGTCGTCGAAGCCGAAGCGGCCCATCGCCCGGCGCAGCGTCAGCCGGTTGCGGAGCACCCGCCCGCTTGCGTCAAGCGTGTGGGCGCCCGGCTCGAGCGCGTCGTAGCGCCCCATCGGAAGGCGGCGGCCGTCGGAGAGCCGCACCAGTGTGAGGTCCACGGCGCTGCCCGTGTTGTGGCGGCTGCGGCGGGCGATGTAGGTGCCGACCAGGTCGGGCCGCCCCGCACGCTCCGCCCAGCGCACAAGAGCGCGTGAGGCACGGGCCGGCCGGTAGGCGTCCAGGATCAGGACCCCGAGGCCCCGGCGCCGCAGATAGCGCTGGACGCGGGCCAGATCGCGGGCCGCGGGACGCAGCATCAGCGCCCACTCACGGCAGTAGCCCGGAAGCCGGCGGCCCGTCAGGTTGTCGTCGCCGGCGTACTCGAGGTCGACCTCGATGCCGGGGGCGAAGCGGTGCACGTCGACCAGCCCGGCCCGGCGATGGGCCGGTGAGCCCGCCTGCGCCGGCCGGGCCGCGAGCGGCCGGCGGAAGATCCGCCGGGCCACCCCGCGGATCGTCGCGGTGCCGTACGCGTGCGACGGGTTCCCGTCGGTGAGCACCGCAAGCGAGATCCGCAGCCTCCGGCGCTCGAACAGCCCGGCGGCGTGCACCAGCTGTCCCAGCCCGGTCGAGCGCCAGCCGAGCTTGAAGAAGGCCTTGAAGCCGGCGCCCAGAGCCGCGTTCGGAAAGCCCCAGCGCTGGCGCCGGTCGATCGAGGAGAGCAGGCGGCGCGCGTAGCCGCGCGAGCGCGGCGGCGTGAGGCGGTCGAAGCGAGCGAAGAAGCGGGCCTGGTCGCGCGCGCTGACGAGGGCCGACGCCCAGCCGCCGCTGAGCGCGAAGTCGCGCAGGCCGGCTCGCCGGGCCAGCCCGTAGAGGGCGTGCGCCCCAAGCCGGCCGAATATGGCGGTCGCGCTGCCGTTGCTCGACACGCGGATCATGGGCCCGAGCAGGGCGCGCTCGCCGGCGCCGGGGCGCCGGTTGCCGATCCGCCGCAGATAGGCCACCAGCAGCATCGCCTTCACCACGCTGGCGGACACGTAGCGCCGCCGCTGGCCGAGCCCCCGCAGCCGGCCCCGCGAGTCGGTGAGCGCAAATGACGCCACCCCGGCGCGTCCCCTGATCCAGCGCTGCGCCGCTCGCACGTGCTCGGACGACGGAACGGCGGGGCGGGCTGCCGCCTGCGCCTCCGTGGCGGCCGAGGGCAGAGCGGGCGAGAGGACGGCCAGCGCGACGGCGGCCGCGGCGAGGGGAGCGATGCTCACCACCTGATGGTGCCAGGACGAGCCGACCGGTGCGGCTGCCCGTATCGACGCGGGCCTCGCCACGGCTTAGCCTTGGGGCCGATGATCGCCCGCCTCACCCGCGACCTGTTCGACGGCCGCACCTACGGGCGGATCCTCTATCTGCTGCTCGCGCTCCCGCTGGGCATCGCCGAGTTCACGTTCCTGGTCACCACGATCTCGCTCGGCGTGGGCCTGCTGATCACGCTGGTGGGCGTGCCGATCCTGATCGCCACGGTCTACGTATGGCGCTGGATCGCGCAGCTGGAACGCCGGCTGATCGGCCTGCTGACCGGCAAGACCATCCCCGCGCCCTACAGGCCTGACCCCGCCGGCTCCTGGTGGGCCCGCATACGCGCCCGCCTGGCCGACCCGGCCACGTGGAAGGACCTGGTGTTCCTGCTGCTGCAGCTCCCGCTGGGGATCGTCTCGTTCACGGTCACTGCGGCGGTGCTCGGGGCGTCGCTCCAGGCGCTCACGGCCCCGGCCTGGTACTGGGCCGTGTCCGGCGGCATCGACCTCGGCGTGGTCCGGATCGACACCCTCTGGGAGGCGCTGGCCTTCGTCCCGCTGGGCGCGGTGCTGACCTTCGTCGCGATCCCGGCTCTGGGGGCGCTGGGCCGCCTGTACGGCGAGCTGGCCGCCGTGCTGCTCGGCTCGAACGCCGACCCGGTGCTGACCGCCGAGGTCACGGACCTCCGCGACGCCCGCTCTCGCATCATCGCCGCCGCCGACGCCGAGCGGCGGCGGATCGAGCGGGACCTGCACGACGGGGCGCAACAGCGCCTGGTGTCACTGGCCCTCACGCTGCGGACCGCCGAGAAGCGGGCCGCCGAGGGGGACCCGCAGGCCACCGAGCTCATGCGGCGCGCGGGCGACGAGGCGGGGCTGGCGCTGAAGGAGCTGCGCGACCTGGCCCGCGGCATCCACCCGGCAATCCTGACCAATCGCGGCCTGGGGGCGGCGCTGGACGACCTGGCGGCGCGCTCGACCGTGCCCGTCGAGGTGGTCGAGGCGCCGGTGGAACGGCTTCCCGACGAGGTGGAGGCCGCGGCCTACTTCGTCGTCTCCGAGTGCCTGGCCAACATCGGCAAGCACGCGCAGGCCACGCACGCCACGGTCGCCGTCTCGGTGGAGGCGGGAAGGGTGGCGGTCACCGTGGCCGACGACGGCGCCGGCGGGGCGGACCTCGGCAACGGCTCGGGCCTGCAGGGCCTGCGCGACCGCGTGGGGGCGCTCGACGGCCGGCTTGCGCTCGAGAGCCCGCCGGGCGCCGGCACCCGCGTGCGGGCGGTCCTCCCGCTGGCGGCCCCGTCGAACACGGCCGACCCGCTCGCGCCGGGAGCCCTCGTGGTCCTGCCCGACGACGCGGCCGCGAAGAAGATGGCGGCCCGGCGCCGGCTGCTTCGCATCCGCCTGATCGTCCTGGGCTTGGTCGGAGCCGTCCTGGTGCTGCTCTGGGCTCTCACCGGGTCGTCCACGTTCTGGCCGGTGTGGCCGCTGCTCGGCCTGGCCCTCGTGGGGGGCCTGGACGCCTGGCTGGTGCTCGCGAACCCGCCCTGGAGCGAGTCCGATCTCGCCGGGGGCGCCGACCTGCAGGCGCTCCGCCGCCGCCGCCACGTCGTCCTCACTGCCGGGGCGCTGGGGGTCGTCAACGCGGTGCTCGTCGGCATTTGGCTGGCCGGCGGAGGGGGCTATTTCTGGCCGGTCTGGCCGATCCTGGGCTCGTTGCTGGCCGTGGCCCTCAAGGCGTCGTCCTTCACCGCGGCTCTACGCGAGCGGATCGTGGGGCCGACGAGCTAGTTCTGCCCGACGTCCACGACCCGGGCGCCGGTGCAGCGGCAGAGCTCCCGCGGGTCCACCTCGAACAGGCTGTGGGGATCGCCGGCGGCAGCCCAGACCCGCTCGTGGCGCAGCAGCTCCTCGTCGAAGATGACCGGCACGTCGTGGCCGAAGGGCGGCACCCCACCGATGGCGAAGCCGGTTGCGGCGCGGACCTCGTTAGCCCCGGCCTGGCGCACCTCGGCGACGTCGAGGGCATCCGCGAGCTTCTCGGTGTCGATCCGGTGCCGGCCCGAGGCCACGCAGACCACCGGGTCGCCGTCGGCCACGAACACGATCGACTTGGCGATCTCGGACTCCTCGCAGCCGACCGCCACCGCGGCGTCCTTGACCGTCCGGGTGGATGCCGCCAGGCGCTGGACGTGAACGCGGATCCCCAGGTCGCGGGCGCAGTCGGCCAGCCGGTCCCTCATTGCCGCACCGCCGCGGGCGCCGGCGCGCCCCGTTCGGACAGCGCGACCCCGGCGGCGTCGGCCAGCTCCTCCAGCGCGCCGCGCACGTCGCCTGCCAGCTCCTCGAGATCCCAGAGCAGGTCGTAGTCGCCGACGAGGCCGAAGTTGATCGAGCCGTCGTAGGAGAGCAGCGCGACGCCCAGGCCCTGGTTCTTGGCCAGCGGGACCATGGGGAAGGTCTCCAGCATTCGCCGACCTAGGAGGTAGAGCGGGAACTGGGGCCCCGGGACGTTCGTGATCACGAGGTTGAACAAGCGCTGGCGCGAGGACAGCCGGGCCGCCTGGCCCATGATCGTCGGCGGCGCGAAGGCCGTGAGCTCGGTCAGCACCTGGGCGCCCACCGCCTGCCCGCCGGACTTGAGGTGCTTCAGCTCCTCGCGCACGATGTCGAGGCGCGCCTCCGGCTCCTGGCACCACACCGGCAGGGGGGCCATCATCGCGGCCACGCGGTTGCCGAGCGCGCCCTGCTCGGCGTCGGAGCGCACGCTCACCGGCACCATCGCCTTGAGCTCGAGCCCGTCGGTCGCGACACCGCGCCGGCGCAGGTGCCTGCCCAGCGCGCCCGCCACGGTGGCGACGACTACGTCGTTGACCGTTCCGCCCAGCCGGTCCTTGATCGCCTTGACGTCGGCCAGGTCCGCCCGGACCCAGGTGAAACGGCGATGGGGCCCGATGTCGTGGTTGTAGGGGCTGGCGGGCGCCGGATGCAGCCCGGCCCAGGCCATGGCCCCGACCCCCACGGCGGCGTCCCACATCCCGCCCAGCACACGCCGCGGGCCCCGCAGGACCGCCCGCACCGAGCGGGCGAGCTCGCCCGGGATCGTGGCCCGCTCGAGCAGCGCCTCGCCCAGGAGCTGAGCCTGGCTGGGGAGCGGCCGGGGTAGCCAGGGGTCGCCCGGATCGGTGGGCGCCGCCGGCTCGGGCGAGGTGTCGAAGAGGACCGAGACGATGTCCATCCCGGAGATCCCGTCCACCAGCGCATGGTGGGTCTTGGCCAGCAGGGCAAACCGGTCGCCCTCGAGTCCCTCCGCGAGCCAGAGCTCCCAGAGCGGCTTGTCGCGGTCGAGCTGCTGGGCGAAGACGCGCCCCGCCAGCGCACGCAGCTGGTCCTCGGAGCCCGGCGACGGAAGCGCGGTGTAGCGCACGTGGTAGCGCAGGTTGAGGCGCGGGTCGTCGACCCACTTGGGCCGCCCCTGGCCGAGCGGAACGTAGGCCAGCCGTTGGCGGTAGCGCGGCACAAGCGGGAGGCGCCGCTCGATGGCCGCGAGCAGTTCGTTGTAGGGGGGAGGGGGGCCCTCGAACAGCATCACCGAGGCCACGTGCATGTGCGCCGACGCGTCCTCCAGGTGGAGGAAGGAGGCGTCGAGTCCCGTCAGCCGCTCGGGGGCCATTCCTCCCCAAGGTACAGGCTCAAAGCGAGAGGCTGAGCTGATCGGCCACCGGGCCGGAAGCGGCTTCGTCCAGCCCGGCCACCCGCACCCCGATCAGGCGAACCGGCCGGGCCGGATCGAGTCGGCGCAGCAGCTCGCGGGCCACGGCCCGCACCGTCGGGAGATCGTTTACCGGCGCCTCCAGGGTGCGCGCGCGGGTGACGGTCCGGAAGTCGTCGAAGCGCACCTTGATCCCGATCGTCCGGCCCCGGCGCTCGTCCCGCTCGAGGGTGGCGCAGAGCTGCTCGGTGAGCCGGTCGAGCGCCGGCCCGAGAAGGGCCTGACCGCGGAGGTCGCGGTCGAAGGTCGTCTCGCGCGACTCGGACTTGGCCGCTCTCTTCAACTCGAGGCCGCGCTCGTCCTCGAAGCGGGCCAGACGGCCCAGCCAGGGACCCAGGCGAGCGCCGAAGCACTCGGCCAGGTGCTCGTCGGCCGTGCTGCCCAGGGCCTCCAGAGTGGTGATCCCGAACGCCTCCAGCCGGGCGAGGGTCTTGGGCCCGATGCCCGGCACCAGCCCCGGGGACGCGCTGGCGAAGCGAGCCCGGGCCTGTGCCGCGTCGAGCACCACGAAGCCGTCCGGCTTCTCCGCGTCCGAGGCCACCTTGGCCACCAGCTTGTTGGGTCCCAGCCCCACCGAGCAGGTGAGCCCCGTGCGCGCCCGGACGGCCTCCTTGACCCGCGCGGCGGCGGCACGCGGCCGCTCGAACCCCGTCAGCTCCAGGTAGGCCTCGTCGAGCCCCACGATCTCCACCCGCTCGACGTGCTCCCGCAGCACCGCCATCAGCTCGCGTGAGCGGGCACGGTAGTGGTCGAAGTCGGGCACGAGGAAGACCGCGTCGGGGCAGAGCCGCCGCGCCCGCTCGGCCGGGGTGGCGGAGAAGACGCCGAACTTGCGGGCCTCGTAGCTGGCGGTGGTCACGACCGCCCGCGGTCCCCGCCCGGCCACGACCACCGGCAGTCCGCGCAGCTCTGGGCGTCGCTGGAGCTCCACCGACACGTAGAACGCGTCGCAGTCGAAGTGGGCGATGGCGCGACCCTCCATCGGGTTCGACGCTAGCGCCCGGCGGGGACGGCTAGGACGTCTGGCGTATGGGTCGCACGAGGATCTCGTTCACGTCGACGTGCGGAGGCTGGGTGAGTGCGAACAGGACCGCCCGGGCCACGTCGTCGGCCTCCAGGGCTCCGCTCACGGAGTTCTCGAAGAACGGGGTGTCGACCATCCCGGGCTCGATCAGCGTCACCTTGATGTCGCTCTCGGCTACCTCCTGACGCAGGCCCTCGCCCATCGACGTCACCGCGAACTTCGTGGCCGAGTACAGCGACCCCGGCAGGGCCCGGCGGCCCGCGACCGAGCTGGTCAGGATGTAGTGGCCCTGCCCCTGCTCCTTGAAGTGGCCGAGCGCGGCCCTGATCGAAAGCGCGGCGCCGAGCACGTTGGTGTCGATCATCGCCTTCCAGTGCTCGACCGACTCTTCCAGGAAGCCGCGCTTGGCCCCGAAGCCGGCATTGGCGAAGTAGGCGTCGAGCCGGCCGAAGCGCTCGAGCGTGTCGCGCACGAGCGCCTGCTGATCGTCCCAGCTCGTGACGTCGCAGCGCAGCGCGACCGCCTTCTCCTCGCCGCCCAGGTCATCGGCCAGCGCGGCCAGCTTGTCCTCCGAGCGCGCGGCCAGCACCACCCGGTAGCCGAACTCGGTCGCCCGGCGCGCGGTGGCGGCGCCGATGCCGGTGCTCGCTCCAGTGATGATCAGAACGGGGTCGTCGGGCATGAGCGGGGTTTCTAGCAGGCGGGCCGACGCGTGACCGGCCGTGTCGCACTCGGCGCGCGGCCCGGAAGCTGACCCCGGGCGCGCTACGGGGCGAGCCGCTCGATCGTCCAGCCGCCGGCGTCGCCCGGGAGGTAGCGGAAGCGATCGTGCAGCCGGTTGGCCCGGTGCTGCCAGAACTCCCACGCCTGCGGATCGAGCCGATACCCGCCCCATTCCTCGGAGACGGGCAGCTCCCCGGGCCGCTCCAGCTCGGCCACGCGCTCCTCGAGCCAGGCGCGGCTCGGCACCCTCCGGCTCTGCGGTGAGGCGAGCGCGCTGAGCTGGCTGGCGCGCGAACGGCTGCGGGCGTAGGAGTCGCTCTCCGCGCGCTCGATCCGGCGGGCGGGGCCTTCGATCCGCACCTGGCGGCCCACGGCCGGCCAGTGGAAGAGCAGCGCGGCGCGCGGGTTTGCCTCCAGCTCCACCGCCTTGCGGCTGGCGTAGCTTGAGAAGAAGAGGATCCCGCGCTCGTCGAAGCCCTTCATCAGCACCATCCGGGCCGACGGCGCTCCGTCCGCCCCCACGGTGGCGAGGGCCATGGCCTCCGCCTCGGTCTGCCCGTTCTGCGCTGCATCCGCGAACCAGTCGGCGAACTGCGCCCGCGGGTCGGGACGCAGATCGTCCTCCGACAGCGGGCGGTCCACGGGGGAGAGCACCCGGTCATCGTATGCTGCGCCCACGGCACGCGATCGAGAGGAGAGACATGCCGAAGAGGAAGGCCACGGCGCGCTGGGACGGATCGTTCACCGAGGGCGCCGGGACGATGCGGATGGCGAGCGCCGCCTACGAGGGGGCGTACTCGGCCCAGTCGCGCTTCGAGGAGGGGGAGGGCACGAACCCCGAGGAGCTCATCGCGGCCGCTCACGCGGGCTGCTTCTCGATGGCGCTGTCGCTGGGCCTCGGCCAGGCTGGCTACGCGCCCGAGAGCGTGGAGACCGAGGCCACCGTGCAGATCGAGAAGGCGGGCGAGGGGTTCGCCATCAACCGCATCGTGCTGCGCACCCAGGCCCGGGTGCCCGGGATCGACGAAGCCGAGTTCCAGAAGCAGGCGGAGGCCGCGAAGGAAGGCTGCCCGGTCTCCCAGGCGCTCGCGAGTGTCGATTCGATAGAGCTCGAGGCCGAGCTTCTGGAGTAATGGCGCCGGCGCCGTTCCCGCTCGCGCCCGAGCGCTCCGCGCTCCTGGTGGTCGCCAGAGCTGGCGGCCGCCACCCTGCGCAACCTGGAGATGAAGTTCGGGCGGGTGGAGCCGGCGAGCGCCGTTCTGGAGGCCGTTTCCGGCGAAGTTGACATAACGGTGGTTATCGAGCGTTGACATCGCGCACGGGCCTCCCGCGGCCCGTCCGATTTGCCATCGGGGCCCCCGGGCATACTTCCGAGGCATGTCCGACCGAGACACGAACGAGTTTCCCACCCAGCACCTGCAGCGCCCGGCCGCAGCGGCCGACGAGATCCGGGAGCGGACCTTCCCCGTCGCGGTGCGCGGCTACGACCGCCAGGAGGTGGACGCCTTCGTGGAGGAGATGGCCCAGCTCGTCGGCGAGCTGGAGAGCCTGCAGAGCCGCGAGGCGGTGATCCAGCGCGCGCTCGACCAGGTCGGCGAGGAGACCGCCGGGATCCTGCAGCGGGCGCACGAGACCGGCGACGAGATCGCCGCGCGCTCACGCGCGCAGGCCGAGGGCCGCATCCAACGCGCCGACCGCGAGGCCGAGATAGCCCGGCGCGACGCCGACGCATACGCCGAGCAGGTGATCGTCGACACGCGGATCCTGTGGGAGGAGCGCAAGCGTTTGATCGAGGACATCCGCCAGCTGGCGGACGAGGTGCTCGCAACGGCCGACGACGCGATCGAGCGCGTCCAGCTTCCTGCGCCCCTGCGCGAGGCGGAGGCCGGGCCGGCGCAGGAGACCGACGCGCCCACCGCGGAGGTTGAGCTCGACCTGCTGCCGGGAGGAGCCGCCGAAGCCGCTGCCGGGCTGCCGGAGGACGACGCCCGGCCGGCGGCGGAAGAGCTCGCTGAGGACCCCCCGGACCAAGGAGCTGCGGAACCGGCGCCGCCCGAGGGCGAGCTCCCGGAGGACACACCGAGAGACGAGCAGGAACGCCGACCAGGCGGCGCCTCCCCCGGGCCGCCGCTGCCGGGGACTCAGCCGCAGACGCACGCCGGCGGGGCACCTCCGCGCGGGCTCGAGCCGCCCGAGGCGGCCGGCGAGCCGTCGCTCTACGACACGCGCAAGCCCGCCCCTGACGGGCAGTAGCGCCTACGGGCGACGGCGCCCCCGCCGCGGGCCGCCGCCGGCGGGCTCAGAGCGGCAGCTTGCTGCGGCCCTTGCGGCCCGTGGACGCGCTCTTGTTGGTGGCCTTGCGCGAGGTGCCGAACGTCTTGGAGAACAGCTTTCCGATCGGCCCGGGGGCCTTTCCGCCTGCTCGCTGGCCCACTCCGAGGGTGCGATCCACCCCACGCTGCGGCCCGCGCGAGAGCCGAGGAAGCAGGAAGGCCAGCACCAACAGCACGATGCACACGCCGATGATGATCCCAATGGTCATGCCCTCCCGGTACCCGCCGGGGGTCGGGTCGAAAACCCTGGGAAGGGCTGAGAATCGGACCCTGATCGCGCCTCTCGGTCTGACAGACTCCGGTGGCGGTGGCCAAGCAGAAGCAGATCAAGATGCAGATGCAGGTCGGCGCGCTGGCGGCGATCCCGCAGCTCGAGTCGCGTACCGACGAGCAGCTCCAGAGCGAGTCGAAGCACCGCGTGGCTGCGAAGGCCATCCTCGGCGCCCGCGCGGCGGAGCGCTACGACGTCAAGGCGGCCCGGAAGTACTTCAACGAGGCCCTCGCGGGCTGCCATCCGCAGGAGCGGCCGGCCCTGCGGCAGATGATGAAGGCCTCGCTCGCGCTCGCCGAGCGGCGCCCCGACGAGCTGAAGGACGCCATGGAGCGCCTCGGCCAGGAGGCGCCGTCCGGGCGCCAGCTGTTCATGCTCCGGATGATGGGGCTGTTGATCCCGCCCTCCAGCGCCGGGATCGTGGCCCGCATCCGCGGCATCGTCCTCCTGATCCTGCTCGTGATCGTGCTGCTGGCGGTGGGGTTCGGCCTGGTCAGCCTCATCGCGCTGCCCTTCGGCGGCCTCGGCACCGGGCCGGCGATCTTCTTCGGCTTCCTGGCCGTGGTGATCGTGCTGGGCGTGCTCGTGCTGCTGGGCCGGCGGCGGCAGTCCCGCGCCCGGACGGCGCGGGCGACAGGGCCGCCCGGCTGATCCTCAGTTGAGAGCGGAGCTGAGCCTGCGCCGGTAGTCGCGCGCCAGCGGGTGGTCGGCGCCAAGCTCGGTGAAGATCCCCACCATCACGCGCCGGACCAGATCCTGGCGCTCGCGGTCCGGCAGTGCCTCGAGCAGGAGCGCCAGCGCCCGTTCGAAGTCACCCGCGTCCCAGGCATCGAAAGCCGGGCTCAGGCCGGCGTCGCCGAGGCGGGCCCGGGCCACCAGACCGTCGGCCACAAAGTCGCCTGACGCGCCCTCCAGCAGCGCCAGCGCCTCGGCCTCCTCGCCACGCCCCAGCAGGAGGCGAGCCAGCTTGCGCCGGGCCAGCGCCTGCGAAGGATCGATCTCCAGCGCGCGCCGCAGGGCATCCTCGTCCCCCGCCTCGGCCAGGTCGTCTGCCTCCGAGGGGACGAGCGCATCGAAGAAGCGCTCCACCTCCGCCGGCGGCAGCGCACCGGTGAACTCGTCGGCCACGCGGCCGTCGCGGAAGGCCTTGACCGCCGGGATGCCCTGGATCCGGAACGCGGCGGCGAGCCCCTGGTTGCTGTCGACGTCGACCTTGGCGAGCTCCACCTTGCCCGGCCGTGCGGCGGTGGCCCGCTCCAGCACAGGGGTGAGCTGCTTGCAGGGACCACACCAGGCGGCCCAGAAATCGACGACCACGGGCAGCTCGCGCGAGCGCTCGACGACCCGCTGCTCGAAGTCCCGCTCGTCGACGTCGACGATTGCGGGCTGGGGGCTAACCCCGACTGCATTTCCGTCAGCCACGGGGTCGTAGGCTAGCGACGTGCCGATCTCCCCCCTCGCCGCCCGCTACGACCAGTTCATCCTCGATCTGGACGGCTGCGTGTGGATCGGAGACGAGGCCACGCCCGGCGCGGTAGAGGCCCTCAGCGAGCTACGTGAGGCCGGCAAGCGCGTGGCCTTCGCGACCAACGACCCCCGCAGCGCAACCGAGGACTACGTGACCCGGCTCTGGCGTCTCGGGATCCGGGCGTCGCTGCGCGACGTGGTGACCGTGGGCGGCGCCGTGCAGCACCTGCTGGCCGAGAGCCGGTCGGGCCGCACGGCGTTCGTGATCGGCACGCCGTCGTTGCACCGCCACGTGGCCGACGCCGGGCTGCGGTTGCTCAACGGCACGGACCTGGCCTCGCGCGCCGAGGTCGTGGTCGTGGCCGGGACCGAGGACCTGGTCTACGACGACCTTCGCCAGGCCACGCCTCGCGGTCCGCCGTGGCGCCGACTTCCTGGCCACCGGGCGCGACCCGACCTACCCGCAGCAGGACGGGCTGTGGCCCGGCACCGGCGCCATCCTGGCGGCGGTTGAGTACGCCAGCGGCCACAGCGCCGAGATCGTGGGCAAGCCTCAGCCTCAGCTGATGCTCACCGCGCTGGACCGTCTGGGCGACGGCCGCACGCTGGTCGTCGGCGACCGGGTGGACACCGACCTGGGCGCCGCCGCAGCGGCAAAGCTCGACGCCGCGCTCGTGCTGAGCGGCGGCGCGCGCGCCGCAGACGTGGACGGGCTCGAGCCGGCACCGGTAGCCGTGGCCGAGACACTGGGCGAGCTTCTGAGCGCCTCCCCGCGTTAGCGGGGCCTCTATGTCAACGCGTCGACCCTGGCGCTCACCTCCTCGGACTCGACCCCGAGCAACGCGCAGGAGGCCGGGGTGACCGCCAGCCCAGCCGCGGCGGCTTCGGCGAGGGCGCGCGCGGGCTCGGTGTCCCGCTCGGCGCGCAGGTAGGCCGCGCAGACCGCCGCCACGAAGTCCGTGTGGCGGTTGCCATGGACGGCCACCGCCCCCCGGCGGCGGAGCTCGCGCCGAATCAGGGCGACCAGCTCCTCGAGGGCATCGGCGCCCCCGGTGGTGTCGGGCACCGGAACGTGCCGCCACTCGAGACCCGCCTCCTCGTAGGCGGCGAGGTTGTGCCGGGTGGCCATCGTGGAGACGACGAGCCGCACGCCGCGGGCCTGCAGCCAGGCGATCTCGGCGCCGCGACGCGCCGGGCGGTGGCTCCTCCCCCCTCCCCCGGGGCGCTCGAGCGCACACAGCTTGCGCGGGCGCGCCCACCAGATGCGCCGGGGCTCAGTCGGTGTGGTGCTCATGCCCAGAGAAGTCGGGAGCCTGCAAAGTTCGCCCCCGGTAACGTTGGGTTCCTCATGTGCCGAGTATTCGGGTGCGTCGCCGCGGAGCCCGTCTCCATCGAGCACGAGCTCCTCGAGGCGGAGAACCCGCTGATCCGCCAGTCCGAGGAGCACGACTCGGGCTGGGGCATGGCCGTCTACGAGCGGCCGGACGCCAGCGATCTCAAGCTCGTCCGGTTCCCGGAGGCGGCCCACCGCGACGGCGCCTTCCAGCAGGCCACGGCGACCCGCGGCCGGATGTTCAACGTGCACGTGCGCCGGGCGACGATGGGCGGCCTCTCGCTGGTCAACACCCATCCCTTCTGCCTCGGCACCTACTCGTTCGGCCACAACGGCACCATCGTCCGCTATCCGCGCCTGATCGACCGCAGCGTGAGCCCGCCGATCGGCGACACCGACTCCGAGCACTTCTTCAACCTGCTGATGTCGAGCTATGACCCGGCCGAACCGATCGACTGCCTCAGGCGGGCGGTGCGGACGACCGTGAAGTGCTCTCCGTTCTCGGGCCTCAACTTCCTGTTCGCGGACGGCCAGCGGCTCTTCGCCTATCGCCTGGGCCTGTTCGAGCTGCATTGGCTGCCGCGGCCGGGACAGCTCCTGGTGGCGTCAGAGAGGGTCACGAACGAGCCCTGGCACAGCGTGCAGCAGGACGTCCTGCTCGTGCTGGATCCTGAGGACCTCGAGGAGCCGCACGCCGAGCGCCTGCTCGGCGACGAGCTCGTGGCGGAGGCGAGCATCGGCAAGGTCGACCTCCAGCCGCACCTGCGCGGCGCCGAGCGCGGCGCGGCCGCGGAGGCCCGGGCCCGCGAGGCAGCCGCGGCCACGGAGTGAGTCGGCGCTTCGCGCTGCTGGTCAACCCGGCCTCGGCGGGCGGCAGGGCGCTGCAGGCGCTGCCCCGGATCCATGCCGTGCTGGACGAGCTCGGGGCGCCGCACCGGACCGTGACCACGCGCAGCATCGAGCACGCCGGCGAGGAGGCCGCCCGCGCCGCGGGACAGGGCGAGACCGTGGCGGCCGTGGGCGGCGACGGTCTCCTGCGTCCACTGGCCGGCGCGCTGAAGGGCAACCGCGGGGAGCTCGCCCTGATCCCCTGCGGGCGCGGCAACGACCTGGCGCGCGTTCTCGGCATCCCTCGTGACGTGGCCGAGGCGACGCGGATCGCGGTCGAGGGCGAGGAGCGCCTGCTCGACGTGGCCGAGGCCAACGGCACCCCCTACATGGGGATCGCCAGCCTGGGCTTCGATTCGGACGCCAACCGAATCGCCAACGAGGCCAAGCTGGTCCGGGGCGACGCGGTCTACCTCTACGCCGCCCTGCGCGCGCTGGCGGCCTGGAAGCCCGCGGCGTTCAGCGTGACCGTGGACGGCGAGCGGCACGAGGTCAGCGGCTACTCGGTCGCCGTCGGGAACTCGAAGGCCTACGGCGGCGGCATGTACCTGCTGCCGCAGGCCGAGCTGGACGACGGGCAGCTCGACGTGCTGATCACCAAGCGCTGCTCGAAGCTGACCTTTCTGCGCAGCCTGCCGCGCGTCTTCAAGGGGACGCACCTCGACTCGCCCTGGGTGGAGCTGCTGCGAGGAGAGGCGGTGGAGGTGGCCTCCGACCGCCCCTTCGTGGTCTACGCCGACGGCGATCCGATCGCCGCCACGCCGGCAACCATGCGTGTGGAACGCCGCTGCCTGCGCGTCATCGTCCCCCGAAGCGGCAGCTGATGTTCCGGCCAGCCCGCGCGCTCGCCCGGCTGACGCGGGGCGTCAGCCGCCGCAGCGGCCGCAGCGGCGGCACCACGGCCCCGGGCCGGCTGTTGCTGCGCCTGTCGCCCGACGCCCTGAGCCGGATGGCGTCCGAGCTGGAGGGCGGGTCCGTGCTGCTCTCCGCCACCAACGGCAAGACGACGACGGCCGCGATGATCGCGGCGGCGCTGGAGCGCGACGGCCGCCGGGTGGTGCACAACCGGGCGGGCTCCAACATGGCCTGGGGCGTCGCCACGGCGCTGCTCGATGCGGGCAGCGAGCCGGGCCAGCTCGGCCTGTTCGAGGTCGACGAGGCCTGGCTCTCGGGCGTGGCCCGCGAGGTGCCGCCCCGGCTGCTGCTGCTCGCCAACCTGTTCCGCGACCAGCTCGATCGCTACGGGGAGCTGGAGCTGCTGGCGGACCGCTGGTCGGAGACGGTGGCCGAGCTCGACGGCCGTGCCGGGTTCGTGCTGAACGCGGACGACCCGCTGGTGGCCGACCTCGGCCGCGAACGCCGGGCCGTGACCTACTTCGGCGTCGAGGACGACAGCCAGGCGCTGCCCGGCCTGCAGCACGCCGCGGACAGCAAGCACTGCCGCAACTGCGGCGCTCCCTACATCTACGAGGCCGTCTACCTGGGGCACCTGGGCCGCTACCGCTGCCCCAACTGCGGCCGCGAGCGCCCACGGCCGCAGGTGGCCGCCACCCGCGTGCGGCTCGAGGGGATGCAGGGTTCGGAGGTCGAGCTGCGCACCCCCCACGGCGAGCTGAGCGTCCGCCTGCCGGTCCCCGGTCTCTACAACGTCTACAACGCGGTGGCCGCCGCCGCGACCGCGCTCGAGCTGGGCGTCCCGCTCGCCGCCGTGGGAGAGGCGCTGGCCGGCTTCGAGGGCGCGTTCGGCCGGGTGGAGACGATTCCCGTCGACGGACGGATGCTCTCCATTCTCCTGATCAAGAACCCCGCGGGGGCGAACGAGGTGCTGCGCACGCTCACGCTGGAGGACGGGCGGCTCGACCTCTGGCTGGCGCTCAACGACCGGATCGCGGACGGCCGGGATGTGTCCTGGATCTGGGACGCCGACTTCGAGGTCCTGGCGGGCCGGGTGGGGCGCGCGACCTGCTCGGGCACCCGGGCCGAGGAGATGGCGCTGCGGCTGAAGTACGCCGGTCTGGAGGAGGCGGACATCGCGGTGGAGCGCGACCTCGGCGCCTCCCTCGACCGCGCCCTCCGCAGCGCGTCCGGTGAGCGGCTGTTCGCGCTCCCCACCTACACGGCGCTGCTGGAGCTGCGCGACCTGCTGGCCCGGCGCGGCCTGGCGAAACGGTGGTCGGAGTGAGCGACGCGATCTGGCACGACGTCGAGAACGGCTCGTACGCGGCGGACCTGTCCCTGTGGCGAGACCTCGCCCGCCGGGCGCGCGGACCGGTCCTCGACCTGGGCGCCGGGACCGGCCGGGTGGCCCGTGACCTCCAGAAGGAGGGCTACCAGGTCACGGCGCTCGACAGCGACGGCGAGCTGCTCGAAGTGCTCCGGAGACGCTCGCCCGAGGTGGACGTGATCACCGCCGACGCACGCGCGTTCGAGCTTGCGGATCGCTTCAGGCTGGTACTCGCACCGATGCAGCTCGTCCAGATCCTGGGCGGCCCCGCCGAGCGAGCCGCCATGCTGGAGCGCGTGCACCACCATCTGGACCCCGGCGGCCGATTCGCCGCCGCCCTCGCCGACCCGTACGAGGCCGTGCTCGAGGAGGACCGCTCACCGCCGTATCCGGACATGGTCGAGCGCGACGGCTGGGTGTTCTCCAGCCAGCCCGTCTGGGTGCGCGAGGAGCCCGGCCGGGTGGTGGTCGAGCGCCGCCGGCAGGCGGTGTCGCCCGACGGCGCGCTCGAGGAGGAGATCGCGCCCTTTGCGCTCGAGCTGCTGAGCGCGGACGAACTGGAGACCGAGGCGCGCGCGGCCGGGCTCGAGCCCGTCGGGCGCCACGTGATTCCCGAGACCCCCGACCACATCGGAAGCGTGGTGGTGGAGTGCCGACGCTGAGGGTCTGCGCGCTCTATCCGGAGCTCATGAACATCTACGCCGACCGCGGCAACATCGCCGTGCTGCGCGCTCGCTGCGAGTGGCGCGGGCTCGGCTTCGCTCTGGGATCGGCGTCTCTGGGCGAGCCACTCGACCCGGACGCCGCCGACCTCTTCTACATGGGCGGCGGACAGGACCGCGACCAGGTGACCGTGGCCCACGACATGGCCGCCGGCAAACGCCGGCCGTTGCACGAGGCGGCGGAGCGAGGCGCTGTGATCCTGGCGGTGTGCGGCGGCTACCAGCTGCTCGGGCACTCCTACGAGCTGCGCGCGCAGGAGCTGCCCGGCGTGGGACTGGTGGACCTGCGCACGGTCCGCGAGCCGGGCCCGCGGCTGATCGGCAACTGCGCCATCGAGGCCGATCTGGGCGAAGGCCCCCGGACCATCGCCGGCTTCGAGAACCACGGCGGCCGCACCTACCTCGGCACCGGCGAGCGGCCGCTCGGCCGGGTGCTCAGCGGGCACGGCAACAATGGGCGTGACGGCTTCGAAGGGGTGCGGCGGCGCAACGTGATCGGCACCTACCTCCACGGTCCGCTGCTGCCCAAGAACGTCTGGCTGGCCGACCGGTTGATCGAGCTGGCACTCGACACCGCGCTGGAGCCGCTCGCGGACGACGCCTTGGAGCACGCCGCGCACCGGTCCGCCCTGCGCGCGGCCGGGCTCTAAGGCCGGGCCTCGGGGTTGTTTGGTCGCCGGGAGACGGCGCGCCCGGCCTTACGCCGGGCCTCGGCCGGCGGCGCGCACGGCGTCCTCGCGCTCGGCGTGGACCCCCAGCCTGTCGACCATGTCGGTGGTCTCGAAGACCCGCATCAGCGGCCCGGGCGGGCACACCACCGCGAATCCGCGGCCACGGCTGCTGAGACGGCGCTGAGCGTCGATCAGCAGCGCGAGCCCGGTCGAGTCCATGAAGGGGACATCGGTGAGGTCGATCACGACCGACCCGTCCGACCCGGCGCCGTCGGTCACGGCATCGTTCAGCACGGCGATCAGCCGCGGCGCCGTGGCGATGTCGATCTCCCCGGACACCGCGAGCAGCACACGGCCATGGGAGGCCGTCCGATGCACGGCAAGTGGGTCCACCCAGCGCCAGCGTACCTCATCCGGGGGACAGGGGCCTCATCGGCCGGCACGTGCCCGGGGGGGCGCGAGCCCACCGGATGCTATCCCTAACGGCCGCTGGAGCCGAACCCGCCCCGGCCCCGGGCGGTCTCCTCCAGCTCCGCGGTCTCCTCCAGCTCCGCCTGCTCCACGCGGATCAGCACGAGCTGGGCGATGCGGTCGCCGGCGGCCACGTCGAAGTGCCGGTCGCGGTCGGTGTTCAGCAGCAGGACGCGCAGCTCGCCTCGGTAGCCGGCGTCGATCAGTCCGGGGGCGTTGACGAGCGCGATGCCGTGGCGGGCGGCCAGACCGGAGCGGGGCAGCACCAGGCCGGCGTGGCCCTCCGGGATGGCCACCGCGAGGCCGGTGCCCACCTCGGCCCGCTCTCCCGGCCCGAGCCGCGCGCTCTCCGCGGCGTGGAGGTCGAGGCCGGCGTCGCCCGCGTGGGCGCGGGCGGGCGGCCGAGCGGTCCCGGACAGTCGCCGAAAGCGCAGGATCAAGGGCGGGCGCCGTTGACCGTGAAGCGCTCGAAGCGCGGCACGGCCGCCACGGGCACGCGCGCGCTCACCCGCACCCCCTCGGCGGTGTCCTCGCGCTCGAGCTCGCCTGCGAGCTCGTGCAGCTCGGACAGGCTGCCGCCCTCCTCGTAGGGCACGAGCAGCTCCATGGGCCGGAGCCCGGCCACGAAGCGGCCCTCGATCGCGCGCCCCAGCTCCTCCAGCCCCTCGCCGGTGGCGCCGGAGACCTGCACAGCCTGCGGGAAGCGGAAGGACAGCTCGCGCCGGCGCTCGGCGTCCAGCAGGTCGATCTTGTTCAGGGCCAGCAGGCGGGGGCGCTCGCCGGCGCCCGTCTCCTCCAGCACCTCGTCCACCGCGGCCAGCATCTCGTGCAGCGACTCCTCGGGAACCGACGCGTCGGCCACGTGCACGATCAGGTCTGCGCCGAGCGCCTCCTCGAGCGTGGCCGAGAAAGCCTCCACCAGCTGATGGGGCAGCTTGCGGATGAAGCCGACGGTGTCCGTGAGGAGATAGGTCCGCCCCGAGATCTCGAAGGAGCGCGTGGCGGGGTCGAGCGTGTGGAAGAGCCGCTCGCGAACGCCGACGTCGGCGCCGCTGAGCGCGTTGAGAAGGGTGGACTTGCCCGCGTTCGTGTAGCCCGCCAGGGCCACGCTCGGCAGGGCGGCCCGCTCGCGCTCCTGCCGCATGGTGGAGCGCGTGGCCTTGGTGTGGCGCAGCCGGCGCTTCAGGGCGGCGATGCGGTCGCGGGCCAGCCGGCGGTCGGTCTCGATCTGGGTCTCGCCCGGTCCGCGGGTCCCGATGCCGCCGTCGACGCGGCCGGCGCCAAGCCGCTCGAGGTGGGTCCACAGGCCGCGCATCCGGGCGAGGTTGTACTCGAGCTGCGCCAGCTCCACCTGCAGCTTGCCCTCGGCGGAGTGGGCGTGGTCGGCGAAGATGTCGAGGATGATCGCCGTGCGGTCGATCACGGGCACCCCGAGCGCCTCCTCGAGGTTGCGCTCCTGGCGCGGCAGCAGCTCGTCGTCGCAGGCCACGAGGTTGGCGTCGTTCTCGGCGATCGCCCGCTTTAGCTCGCCGAGCTTCCCGCGGCCGAAGTAGCGGTCGGGGTCTGGCTGTTCGCGCCGCTGCACCAGCTCGCCGGCTACCGCCACCCCGGCGGTGCGCAACAGCTCGCGCAGCTCGGCCAGGTCGGGCTCGCCCGGCATGGCGGCGATGCACAGCGCGCGCTGGCGCGCACGCGCGTTGGCGATCCCCGCGCCGTAGCGGGTCTCGGCTCTGCGGCCGTTTCGGCTTCGCTCCATCGACATCAAGTCTAGGCGCGACCGCCGCTAGCCGGAGACCCGGCGCAGCTGAAGGCGTTCCACCGGCGGCAGCACCCCCCGGCGCGGAAACTCCTCCGGAAGCGCGCTGCCCGGCAGGACGACCACGCCCTGCTCGGGGTCGCCGAGCCACGAGGCGTGTCCGACCGCGTAGCGGTGGGCGCAGAGGGCACAGGCGGCCGCGTCGATCTCCTCGATCCGGCGATGCCAGAGGTCGCCGCCCTCGTCGAACACGTGGTCGCCGCTCAGCTCCTCGATCCGCAGCTGCATCCCCAGCGGGTGGCGCTTGGCGGGCAGGAGCCGGCCCTGGAGCGCGCAGAAGACCCCGTCCGGGTTGGTCTCGAACAACGGGAAGTCTCCGTAGTCGCCCTCCGTGATCGGCCCCTCCCCCTCGCCGTCCTCGGGCCGGAGCAGCGGCAGCTCCAGCAGCTCCACGAGCCTCTGAGTGGCCGGGTCGGGCGGCCGCGCGGGGACGCCGAGCTGCTGGAGCAGACGGTCGGCCAGGCGCTCGGGCGCGCCGGCCGCCGGCGCCCCGAGCCCCACCACCACCTCCGTGAGGGCCGCCAGCTCGGCCGCCACCTGCTCGGGGGGGCCGGGCTCGAAGAACATCGCGCTCAGCCGGATCGGCGGCTCGGGGGTGCGCACCTCC
The DNA here is from genome assembly GCA_963821275.1 of uncultured Thermoleophilaceae bacterium. Lineage (GTDB taxonomy): Bacteria > Actinomycetota > Thermoleophilia > Solirubrobacterales > Thermoleophilaceae > JACVRW01. Next base: position 19,991 of record CAWGDF010000006.1, on the reverse strand, counting down.
TCCAGCATCACGAGCTGAAGCGCATTCAGCACGGGAACCACGCCGCAGTAGCGCATCAGCCGGCCAGGCTCCCTCGCAGCCGCTCCACCGCCTCGCTCAACCGCGCGTCGGCAATCGTCAGCGAGATCCGGAAGAAGCCCTCGCCGTTGGGGCCGTACGCGCCGCCGGGCGAGATCACCACTCCGGACTCCTCCAGCACCAGCTCGCAGTACGACGCCGAGGTGTGTCCGGCGGGCACCGGCGCCCAGACGTAGATCGTGCCCTTCGGGGTCGCCACGTCCACTCCGATCTCACGCAGCGCGTCGCAGACCAGGTCGCGTCGCCGCTGGTATAGCTCGCGCATTCCCTCCGGCGGGCCGGCGTCCAGGGCCGCCACCGCCGCGAGCTGCAGCGCCTCGAACATGCCCGAGTCGATGTTCGTCTTGAGCCGCCAATAGGCCTCCACGGCCTCGGGATTGCCGACCAGGGCGGCGGTCCTCCAGCCGGTCATGTTCCAGCCCTTCGAGAGCGAGAACACCTCCACCCCCACTTCGCGCGCGCCCGGGGTCTCGAGGAAGCTCGGCGCGACGTAGCCGTCGAACGTGGTCTCGGTGTAGGACGCGTCGTGAACCACCAGCAGGTCGTGCTCGCGGGCGAAGGCGACCGCCCCTTGGAACAGCCCGTCGGGGAGCACCGCCCCGGTGGGGTTGTTGGGGTAGTTGAGATACATCAGCCGGGCGCGACGGGCGTCGTCGCCGGCGACCGCGTCCAGATCGGGCGCGAACCCGCGCTCGGGCAGCAGGGGCATCAGGACCGGCTCGGCTCCGGCCAGCAGCGGCCCGCCGGTGTAGACCGGGTAGCCGGGGTCGGCGGCCAGGGCCACGTCGCCGGCGTCGAGGAAGGCGAGGTTGAGGTTGAAGACGCACTCCTTGGCCCCGAGGGCCGGAATGATCTCGGTCTCCGGATCGAGAGTTACCCCGAAGCGCCTCTCGTAGAAGCGCCCGAAGGCCTCGCGCAGCTCGGGCCGGCCCCGGTTGGCGGGGTACTGATGGGTGCCCGGGTCGGCGGCGGCGCTCGCGAGGGCCTCGACCACGCCGGGAGGCGTGGGCGTGTCCGGATCGCCGATGCCCAGGCTGATCACGTCGACGCCGGCCGCCTTCTTCTCGCGCACCTTCCGCTCGAGCTCCGCGAAGAGATACGGGGGTAGGCTCCGAACGCGCTCGCTCTGCTTCACCCGGTCTGCAGCTCCTCGACCAGCTCGTCGCTCAGCACGCCGCGATAGACGGGCAGAGCCCAACCGGTCAGCTCGGTCCGCAAATCCTCGGCCACCGCCACCTCGAGCTCCCCGCCGTCGAGGATCACTCGCAGCGGACTGTCCATACCCCGCAGCACCGCCGCCGTGGCCGCCCCGATCGCGCCGGTGCCCGAGGACATCGTCTCCCCCACGCCGCGCTCGAAGATACGGGCCCGGATCGCGCTCTCGCCCGCGCGCCGCCAGAACGAGACATTGGTCCGGTTGGGAAACAGGGGATGCCGCTCGATCTCCGGCCCGTAGCGGGCCAGGTCCAGCTCCTCGAGCCCCTCGTCCATCTCGATCGAGCACTGCGGGTTTCCGGCCTGGACGAACTGGAAGCGAAACTCACGCCCGGCGGCGGTGAGCACCCCGGCGCCGTCCTCTCTCCCGCTCGGGAAGTCGTTCTCGGCACGCAGGCGAACCTGGCCCATGTCCACCGTGCACGTCGACGGCCCGCCGATCCGCGGCCGGATCTCGCCCGCGGCGGTGCGGACGCTGAAGCTGTCCTGCTCGGTCCAGCCCGACCGGCGCAGGTACATCACCGCCTGGCGCACCCCGTTGCCCGACAGCTCGGCCTCCGAGCCGTCGGGGTTGTAGATGCGCACGTCCGCAACGAAGCCGCGCTCGTCGGTCGGGCGCAGCAGCAGCAGGCCGTCGGAGCCGATCCCGGTGTGGGGCGCGCAGAGCGCGCGGATCCGTTCAGGGGTCAGCTCGAAGGGAAGCTCGCGCTCCTCCACGAGCGCGTAGTCGTTGCCGAGGGCCTGCCACTTCTCGAAGCGCACGCCGGGGCACTCTAACCCCGCGGCCTGCCCTGGCGTCTGTGGCCCTGGAACTCCATCAGCTGGTGCAGGGTCGGCCGGTTGGCCCAGCGCATCGTGTACTGGGGCCCGAGCACGCCCGGTTGGAACTCGATCCGCTCCTCGGTGGCGTCCGAGCGCCAGGCCGACGGGTCGGGACCCTGGGAGGCGGCGAGCAGGTCGGCGCTCTGCTTGATGACCGCCCACAACGACCGCCGGCACGCGGCCAGGTCGCCGTTGCCGCAGTAGCGCCGGCTGTAGGCCCCCCGAACCCGGCGCCCGAGCAAGGAGCGCAGGTCCTTCTCGACGTAGCCGTACCAGCCGCTGCCGTAGGCGCCCCCGTTCCCGCGGCGCGGGCTGTTGTCCCGGCCGATGAGCTGTCCGAACAGCCCGCCGGGCGCCGCCAGCTCACCCAGCACCGGGCGCAGTACGGTCTCCGACAGGACGTCCCAGCTCTGATCGAGCACGGCCGCGCCGGGGTCGTCGATATTGCCGTCGAGGTCACGGTCGAGGCGGCTCGCGCCTCGGCGGACCCAGGCGCTTACGAGGTCCGCGGCCTGCCGGCTGCGCGGGTCGGGCGCAGCACCACCCTTCAGCACGTCGTCGATGACCGGCCAGACCTCGACCGCGCGCAGGTCCTGGGTGGCCGCCCGGTTCACGACGCTCAGCACGTCTTGTAGCCGGCTGCGCCGCTTGAAGCCCTTGAACAGCTCGTTGCGGTGGACGGACTGGTAGCTCCAGTTCGAGTCGGCGGCCCCGAAGCCCGCCGCCGGCTTGTTGTTCCAGTTGAGGATCAGCCCGTTCTTCGGGTTGAGCGCCTGGGGGTGGTCCTTACGGGAGAGAAAGCCGCGCCAGTCGTGGCGGCCGGTTCCGAGGGTCGGGAGGCTCGGATTGGTGCCCGGTGCGCGGACCGGCAGCCGCCCCGCGGAGTAGAACGCGATGTCCCTGTGGTCGACGTAGAACAGGTTGAAGGTGAACTCGAGCTTGTTGGCCACCCGCGGGAAGTCGCGGCCGGAGCGGATCGCGCCCTCGTTCAGCGCCGAGCCGATGAAGGCGTTCAGCGCCTCCCTCCCGCGCGAAGCCCGCAGGTTGGCCACCGCGTAAGGCCTGCCCCCCACGGTCACTGTGCCGCTCACCGGTCCGTGGACGGTCTCGCGGAAGATCAGCTGCTCCGCGGGGTCCCCGTCGCCGGCGCCCAAGAGACCGGCGTTGAACGTGGTCATCGGCCGGCAGCGCCCGCGGTAGCGGTAATGGGTCGAGGCGCGGGTGGGGGCGCTGCCGTCGGGGTTGCAGAGCCGTTCCAGGAACTGATCGGTGTTGTCGGTGCCGGCCGCGGTGGCACTCCAGGCGTAGTCGCGCGCCCGCCCGATGAGCACGTAGGGCAGGCCGGGCAGCGTGCCGCCACGCGCATGGATGCCGCCGCCGTGGGCGTCCACCTCGAGAAACAGCTCCGGGTAGTAGAAACCGAGCTGCGGGCCCATGACCGCGAGCGGATGGCCGCTGGCGGAGCGTTTTCGGCCCACCAGCACGGCGTTGGAGGCACGGCCGCGCGCCGCCTGGGCCACGCGGGCCGCCCGGCCGGCCGACTCGTCCAGCGAACCCGGGTCGGGCACGAGCGACCCCGGCGTGCGCCCGCGGCGCTCGGTCACGTACGGGAAGCGGCGACCGGTGGTCACCGAGGTCTCCGGATCCTGGGAGGAGCGCAGGTCGCGCCATACCGCGTCGCCCGCCCTGGCGCCGAGGCGGCGACGCAGCGCGCTGAGCAGCAGCCCGCGGCGCACCTCGTCACCGCCGCCGGCGCCGAACACCTGCCCCAGCAGGCCGGTCACCGCCACCACGTCGACCTGCGTCCACGGCTTCGCCTCGTTGCCGGTCTTGCGGTAGTAGCGCGTTGATGCCGGCCGTATAGGCGTTCACGTCCTTCAGGACCCGGCGGCCCTCCCGGCCCTTGGCGGCGATCAGCCGGCGCTGCCCGCGGATGAGGCGCTCGGTCTGGGCGCTCGGGTCGAAGCTGCGCAGAGACGTGGCGATGCCGAGCGCGCTCAGGCCGGGGGCGTCGACGATCGCCAGGCGCGCCGGATAGCGGATGGTCTCCATGAACAGGCCGCGGTCCTGGGCTGTCGCCCAGCCGATGCCGAAGAACACGTCCGAGCGGGTGCGTCCGCGGATGTGGGGCACGCCCCAGCGGCGGTCGCGCCGGATGGTCAGCCCCCGGCGCGGCCGGGTGACCTCTCCGCCGGCCGGGGCGAAGAAGCGCGCCGACTTGAACAGGCGCCTGATGTCGCCCGGCCCCACATCGCCGAACAGCGGGGCAAGGTCGTCGTAGAGCTTCAGCTGGTTGGTCCCGAAGCTGTCCGGTGGCAGGCTGCCGGTCTGGCCGGGAGGCAGGATGTTCCAGGTCTGCCGGCCGAGGTCGAGCGGCGCTGCGTGTGCCGCGGGCGCCGTTGCGCATGCCAACGCGAACACCAGCGCGACCAGGCGCTTCACGGACCTCCTCCTCTAGGACGACGCCTTCCCGAGCGCGGACTCTATTCGCGCGGCCACCTCGTCGGCGTCGCTTCCCGTCACGTCGATGACCGTCGCCGGGTCCAGCCTGCGCATCCAGGTGAGCTGTCGCTTGGCGTAGTTGCGGCTGCGGCGCTTCATCGCCTCGGCGTCCCCCGCGAGCAGCTCGTCGAAGCCGAGCGCCTTGCGCGCGGTCCGAGAGGCGCCCGCCGCGGCCGCCCGGCGGACCTCGTCGGCGGCCCCGGCCGCGACCATCCGTTCCACCCGCGCGTCGATGCGCTCGTACAGCGCCTCGCGTTCCATGACCAGCCCGCAGAGCAGCGTGGGGCGGCGCAGCTCGGCCGTCCACAGCCGCGAGCCCGCTCCGGACGGCGCCGGCTCCTCCCCCATCTCGAGGAGCTCCAGCGCCCGGACGACTCGTGTCGTGTCGCCGGGCTCGATCCTGGCCGCGATCGCGGGCGCCCGGCCGGCCAGCTCCTCGTGCGCGGCCTCGGCGCCGGCGGCGGCCACCCGAGCCTCGACCCGGGCTCGCAGGTCCCGCCCGGGAGGCGGGCGCAGCTCCAGGTCGGTGAGCGCCGCCTGGAGGTAGAGGCCCGTGCCCCCCACGACCAGCGGGCGCCGCCCGGCGGCCAGGGCGTCGTCGATCTCGGCGCGGGCCAGGCGGGCGTACTCACCGGCCGAGAAGCTCCGGTCGATGGGAACGAAGCCGAGCAGGCGGTGCTCGAGCTGTGCCCGCTCGGCCGCGCTCGCGGCCCCGGTCAGGGTCTCCAGGCCCTCGTACACCTGGAGCGCGTCGGCGGAGATCGCCAGGGGGTTCTCCCCCGCCCCCCGCAGGCGATCGGCCAGGGCGATCGCCACCGCGGTCTTGCCCACTCCGGTGGGCCCGAAAAGCGCGATCACCCGCACGCAGGGCAGTATCCCGCGGCGCGACCCGCTACCAATAGCGGGATGCGTCGAGCTCTCGTGCTGCTGGTCGTCGCGCTGGCCGCGGCCGTCGCGGGCTGCCAGGAGTCCGGCTTCGACGAGGCGCGGGAGACCCGCAAGCCGCTCACGGTTCAGCACGCGCTGGGCGAGTCGAAGGTGCCCGGCCGGGCGGAGCGGCCACTTCCCTTCACCGTCGATGCCCTGGACGACACGCTCGCGCTCGGGCTCGAACCGTCCCTCGCGGTGCTGCCGGGCGCACGGCTTCCCGCCTACCTGCGTCCCCAAGCACGCGGGCTGAAGGTGATCAGCCAGCCGCTTCCCCCCAGCCTCGCGCCGATCAAGGCCGCCGACCCCGACGTGATCCTCGCGAGCGTGCCCGCTCAGACCCCGCTATACGGGCGCCTGCGGAAGATCGCTCCCACGGTGATGAGCGACGCAGCCGGCGTGGGCTGGAAGCTGAATGCCCGTCTGCACGGTGAGGCCCTGGGCCGCACGAACGACGCCGAGCGGCTGCTGATCGACTACGACGGCCGGTCCGCCCGGCTCCGCCGGCTTTTGGGAGCCCGGGCCGGCCGGCTCTCTGTCGCGGTCGTCCGCGTCGGCCAAGAGACCGTCCGGGTGGCCGCCGAGCAGTCCTTTCCCGGCAGCGTGGTCGGCGACCTCGGGGTCAGCCTGGCCGAGGCCGGCGCCGACGAGGGCCAGGAGTACCGGACCGTCGCACCCAAGCGGCCGCCGGCCCTCGAGGCGGACGTCGTCCTCGTCGGCGTGGCTCCAGGTGGCGAGGCCCGCTGGCGGCAGCTCGCATCCCGGCCGGAGTGGCAGCGCGCCCGCGTGGTGCGCGTGGACGAGGGCGCCTGGTGGTCGGGCGGCGGCATCCTCGCTGCCCGGGCGGCGCTGCGCGACCTCACCCGGGCACTGACCTCGTGACCGCCGGGCCGTTCGACGTCGAGACCATCGACTACCACACGGCCGGCGAGCCGTTTCGCATCGTCACCTCCGGGGTGCCCGAGGTGCCGGGCACGGACGTACGGGACCGCCGCGAGCACGCGCGCGGGAGCGCCGAGCTCGACCGGGTACGCCGGCTCCTGTGCCACGAGCCCCGGGGCCACGCGGACATGTACGGCTGCTTTCTGGTGCCTCCCGACGACCCGGACGCTCACCTCGGGGTCCTGTTCTGGCACCGGGACGGCTATTCGACCGCGTGCGGCCACGGGACGATCGCGCTGGGCGCCTGGGCGGCCGAGAGCGGGTTGCTGCCGGCCCCGCCCGACGGCGAAGCCGAGGTCGTGGTCGACGTCCCCTCCGGCCGCGTGCGTGCCCGCGTCCGCCGCGAGCAGGGCGCGGTGGCCTCGGTCGCGTTTCGCAACGTGCCTGCATACGCGCTCTCGCGCGGCGTGTCCGTCGCCACGACGCTCGGCACGCTCGCGGTCGACCTCGCCTGGGGCGGCGCGATCTACGCCTGTCTCCCGGCCGCGGCGGCCGGCCTGAGGCCACGGCCGGAGGACTACACCCGGCTCATTGCGACCGGGCGGGAGATCAGGGACGCGCTCAACGACAGCGACAATGCCGTCCATCCCGAGGACAGCCGGCTGTCCGGCGTCTACGGGACGATCTTCTACGAGGACCTCGGGGACACGCCCGAGGGCCCACATCAGCGCAACGTGACGGTGTTCGCCGACGGCCAGGTGGACCGCAGTCCCTGCGGGTCCGGCAGCTCGGCCCGGGCGGCCCTGCTGGCCGCCGACGGGCGCCTCGGTCCCGGCCAGGTGCTGGTCCACGACTCGATCGTGGACACCCGCTTCCTGGTCCGCGTGGTGGAGCCCGCTGGCGCTCTGGACCGCGAGGCTGTCGTGACCGAGATCGAGGGTGCGGCCTTCCGCACGGGCCGGCACCGCTTCACGCTCGACCCTCGCGATCGGCTCGACCGGGGCTTCCTGCTGCGATGAGCGCTGCTGCCGACGGTCCCCTGTTCCTGGACGCGACGGCTCTCGGCGAGCTGCTGCCGCCGGCGGCTGCGGTCGACGCGCTGGAGGACGCTCTGCGAGCCGGTCTCGACCCGGAGTCCGACCCGCCCCGGGCCGGCGTGCCGGCCGGCGAGGGTGAACTGCTGATCATGCCCTCGGGATGGGGCGACGCGGTGGGCGCGAAGCTGGTGACGGTCGCCCCCGACTCGCCCGGGCGGACTCTCCCCCGAGTGCAGGGGGTCCACGTGCTCTTCGACGCCGAGACGCTCGCCCCGGCCGCGGTGATCGCGGGCGCGGCGCTCACCGCCATGCGCACCTCGGCCGTCTCCGCCCTGGCGCTCCGGCACCTGGCCGTGCCCGAGGCGCGCCGGCTCGTGCTGTTCGGCACCGGCCCGCAGGCCTGGGCGCACCTCGAGACCGTCCGGGCCGTGCGGCCCGTCGAGCAGGTGGAGGTGGTGGGACGCGACCGGACCCGGCTCTCGGCGTTCGTGCGCCGTGCCGCCGACGCAGGCCTCGACGCCCGCGAGGGCACGCCCCGCAGCGTGGCCGATGCCGACCTGGTCTGCTGCTGCACGACCGCGCCAGAGCCCCTGTTCGACGGCGAGCTTCCGCCCTCCCACTGCGCCGTGGTGGCGATCGGCTCGCACCGCCCGGATGCGCGCGAGGTCGACGAACGGCTGGTCGCCCGCGCCACGGTCGTGGTCGAGTCCGTCGCGTCCGCGCTGCGCGAGGCGGGCGACATCGTCCTCGCCCTCGAAGCCGGCGCGTGCGCGGCCGAGGACCTCAACGGGCTCGACCGGCTGGTGCGCGGTGAGGTCGCCGTGCCCGCCGACCGCCCGCGGCTGTTCAAGAGCACCGGCATGTCCTGGGAGGACGCCGTGCTCGCCGAGGTCCTCTGGCGCCGCGCGCGCTGAGGGGTCGCCGGCCGCCCGCCGCCGTAGGCGCTGAGCGCTCGCCGCGCGCCGCAGCCGGGCAGCGGCGCGCTCAGCTCAGCCGCGCGACCAGCCGCTCCTCGCCCGCCAGCGTCGTGCTCGTGGCCGAGGCGATCTCGACCTCGGTCAGCTCGCCCGGCTCGGCCACGCCCGTGAAGTTCACGGTCTTGCCGTGCCGGATCCGGCCGCGCGACTTCGACGCGTCGGTGCGCGACGGGCCCTCGACGAGCACTTCCATCGAGCGGCCCACGAAGCGCTGGGCCCGCTCGGTGGCGTGCCGCTGCACGGCCTCCACCAGCCGCTCCATCCGCTCGCCCTTGACCTCGTGCGGCACCTGTTCGGGCAGCTCGGCCGCCTCGGTCTCCCGCCGGGGCGAGAAGATGAACGTGAAGGCCGAGTCGTAGCGCACCTCGTCGACCACCTCGAGCGTCTCGCTGAAGTCCGCCTCGGTCTCACCCGGGAAGCCGACGATGATGTCGGTGGTCAGGGCGCAGTCCGGCACCAGCTCGCGGATCATCGCCACGCGATCGAGGTAGCGCTCGCGGTTGTAGGTGCGCCGCATCGCCTTCAGGACGCGGCTGGAGCCGGACTGCAGCGGCAGGTGGATGTGCTCGCACACGCCCGGCAGCTCGGCGTGGGCGCGGATCACGTCCTCGCGTATGTCCTTGGGATGGGGACTCGTGTACCTGATGCGCTCCAGTCCGTCGATGGCGTCGACCATCCCTAGAAGCTCGGCGAAGCTGGTTTTCGCCCCCCTGGGCAGGTCGCGACCGTAGGAGCACACGTTCTGGCCCAGCAGGGTGACCTCCCGCACCCCGTCGGCCGCGAGCCGTTCGACCTCCGTCACGATCTCGGCCGCCGGCCGTGACACCTCCCGGCCGCGCGTCGAGGGAACGATGCAGTACGAGCAGGCGCAGTTGCAGCCCACGGAGATCTGCACCCAAGCCTGGAACTCCCGCTCGCGCTTCATGGGGAGGTGGCCGGTGAAGCCCTCGAACTCGAAGTAGCCCTGCGCGGTGAGGCTGTCGCTGGTGAGGAACTCGGCCAGCTTGTGCACCTGCCCGGGGCCGAAGGCCACGTCCACGAACGGGAACAGCTCGAACACGCGCTCCTTCATCGACTGCGACCAGCAGCCGCCGACGCCCACCACGCGCTCGGGGTCCTCCCGCTTCAGGCGCTTGGCCTCGCCCAGATGCCCGACCAGCCGGTTGTCGGCTTTCTCCCGGATGGAGCAGGTGTTGAAGAGGATGAGGTCGGCCTCCTCGCGGGCGCCGGACTCGGCGTAGCCGAGCGATTCGAGCATGCCCTTCATCCGTTCCGAGTCGTGCTCGTTCATCTGGCACCCGAAGGTGGTGAGGTGGTACCGCTTCATCCGGGCCGAGGATAGCTCCGAGCGTCCCTACACCCGCTCGGCGAGCCCGGGGTAGCGGGTGACCAGGCCGTCGTCGTCCAACTCGAGCACGGCGGTGAAGTCGTGGTCCAGGCCCACGTACCGCACCCGGCCGGGACCGACGGGCTCGTAGCGCTGCTCGGAGCGCAGCACCTCGAGATCGGGCACGGACACCCACGCCATCAGGTGGTCGGCCGGCGACCCGTCCAGGCGGGCGGCGGGCATGAAGTTGGTCAGGGGAGAGAGCGCGAGATCGCAGTCGAGGGCCCCGTGGACGTGCTCCTGCGGGCGGCCGTCGGCGGTCCAGGCGCCATCGGGCGCACGAAGGAGACTGAGGCGCCGCTCGCTCTCCGCCTTGCGCAGCCGGAGCTCGAGGCGTTCGGTTATCAGCTCCGGGCCGGTGACCAGCACGTAGTCGAGCCGGTAGGCCGGCGCCAGCTGCACTCCCGCCGCACGGAGCCCGAACTCACCCAGCTCGACCCTGCAGGCCTCGGCGCGCCAGCCGTCCAGGCCGCGCCAGGCGACAAAACGTTGTCTCATCTCGCATAGTCGGTGGAACGGCTCTCCCGTATCACTGTGACCTTGATCTGCCCCGGATAGTCGAGCTCCTTCTCGACGTCACGCGCTATCCGGTGCGATAGCAGCGCCGCCGCGTCGTCGTCGATGCTGTCCGGGTGCACCAGCACCCGGATCTCGCGCCCGGCGTGCATCGCGTAGACCTTCTCCACGCCCTCATGGCGGGTGGCGATCGCCTCCAGCTCGTGCAGGCGCTTGACGTAGTGCTCGAGCGACTCGCCCCGGGCTCCCGGGCGCGCGCCTGACAGCGAGTCCACCACCTGCACGATGACCGCTTCGACGGTCTGCGGCTCGACCTCGTTGTGGTGAGCCTCCATCGCGTGAGCGACGCTCTCGGCCTCCTTGTAGCGCCGCGCCAGCTCCCCACCCACGAGGGCGTGCGGCCCCTCGGTCTCGTGCGAGACCGCCTTCCCGATGTCGTGCAGCAGCGAGGCGCGAGCCGCCACGCGCGGGTCGGCTCCGAGCTCGTCCGCCAGCATCGAGCCGAGCCGAGCGCACTCCACCGAGTGGTGCAGCACGTTCTGCCCGTAGCTCGTGCGAAAGCGCAGCTTGCCGAGCAGCTTGACCAGCTCGGGGTGAATCGAGCCGACGTTGGCCTCGAATACGGCCTGCTCGCCCACCTCGACGATGTGCTGGTCGATCTCCGACTTGGCCTGCTGGTAGGCCTCCTCGATGCGCGCCGGGTGGATCCGCCCGTCCTGGAGCAGCCGCTCTAGGGTCAGGCGGGCGATCTCGCGCCGCACGCCGTCGAAGCCGGACAGGAGGACCGCGCCGGGGGTGTCGTCGATGATGAAGTCGATCCCGGTGAGGGTCTCGAGCGCGCGGATGTTGCGGCCCTCGCGCCCGATGATCCGGCCCTTCAGCTCGTCGGACTTCAGCTCCACCACCGACACCGTGGTCTCCACCGCGTGCCCCGACGCGACCCGCTGCATCACCGCGGACAGGATGCTCCGCACGCGCCGATCGGCGTCGCGGCGGGTCTCCTCCTCGACTTGGCGCACGAGGCGGGCGCTCTCGTGGCGCAGCTCGTCCTCCAGCTCGCGCAGCAGCAGCTGCTTGGCCTGGCCGGCGCTCAGCCCGGAGAGCCGCTCGAGCTCGCGCAGCTGTCCGCGCTTGGCCTCCTTTAGCTGCTCACGTGCCTTGTCCGCGTTGCGCTGGCGGTCCTCGAGCGATCGCTCTCGCTCCACCATCCGCCCCGTCTGGAGCTCCAGCGACTGCTCCTTGGCCTGCAGGCGCTCCTCCAGTCGGGCGATCTCCGCCCTGCGCGCGACGAGCTCCTCCTCCATCCCGGCGCGGCCGCCCGGGGCCGACTGCCCTTCGGCGGTCGCGGCGGGCTCGGCCGGGGCCACCGCGGTACCGCCAGCGGCCGCAGCGCGAGGCCGCTGCGCCACCAGGACCACGACCGCGGCGACAGCCGCCGCCACCAGTGCCGCCAACACGATTTCCATGTCCGGTGTCTCCTCGTTCCGGCGCCGAGCGCGCCGGCGTCATCCTCGCTTGAGCGATGCGGCCCAATCCCGCGCGGAGACACCAGACGTGTGTCAAAACGGCGCGCGCGCCGGACGCCGGCGCGCGCTGCTGCGACTAGGGACCCTCCCGGACGCTCCTTCCCGATCGGTCAGGTCTTGGCACTCGGATCATGGGTTCGTCAGAAGCTGCCGGTTTGCACGTCTTTTTCGGTCCCGCGGGCAAAGCTGCCGTCCGCGTTCACAGGAGGGTAACTCCGAGTGGTTGCACTGGCAAGCGGCGGTACGCCTGTACCAGAAACGTGATGCGTCATCCTCACACGGTGACGTCGGAGCCGGCCATCACCCTCGAAGGCGCGGTCAAGCGCTTCGGCCACATCGTGGCCGTGGACGGCCTCGACCTCGAGGTCCCCGAGGGCACCTGCCTGGGGCTGCTGGGGCCGAACGGCGCCGGCAAGTCGACCACCATGCGCATGCTGACCGCGCAGGCGATCGCCGACGAGGGCGCGATCAGCGTCCTCGGCTTCGAGCTTCCCCGTGACTCCAAGCAGGCGCGGGCGCTCTGCGGCGTCGTGCCCCAGCTCGACAACCTCGACGTGGAGCTGACCGCGCGCCAGAACCTGGCCGTGTTCGCCCGCCTCTACCGCGTGCCCCGCGCCGAGCGCCGCGCCGCGGTGGAGCGGGTGCTCGAGATCGCCAACCTCAGCGAGCGGGCCGACGATCCGGTGGACCAGCTCTCCGGCGGAATGCGCCGCCGGCTGCTGATCGCCCGTGCGCTGGTACATCGCCCGCGCCTGCTGCTGCTGGACGAGCCCACGGTGGGCCTCGATCCTCAGGTGCGCCAGGAGCTGTGGGCGCTGATCGACGCGCTGCGCAGCGAGGGCACGACGATCCTGATGTCGACGCACTACATCGAGGAGGCCGAGCGGCTGGCCGATTCGGTGGCCATCATGGCCACGGGCAGGGTGGTGGCGAGGGGACGGCCGCTGGACCTGGTGCGCCGGCACGCCGGCGTCGAGACGCTCGAGGTCTACGGGCCGCCGCCCCGGCTTGCGGAGGTGCGCGCGGCGGCGGAGGCCGGCGGCTTCCGCACGCGCCGCACCGGCACGGCGGTGGCCATCCTCGGCAGCGAGCACGGCGACGGTGACCTGCCCGAGGGTGTGCGACGGGCGGCCTCGCTCGAGGACGTGTTCGTCCTGCTGACCGGCGAGGAGGTGGCATGAGGCGGCGGCGGCTCCACCGCCTGGAACCGGCGGCGATCCTCGGCGTCATGAGCCGGGACGTGACCAACTTCGGCACGTTCTGGAAGGCCACGACCTTCTCGTCGGTGATAGAGCCGACGATCTACCTGCTGGCCTTCGGCCTGGGCGTGGGGACGCTCATCAGCAGCGTCCAGGGACTCGACTACGTGCAGTACGTGGCCACCGGGATGGTGGCCACCTCGGTGCTGTTCGCCTCGGCCCTCTCGGCGATGTTCGGGACGTTCGTCAAGCAGCGCTTCCAGCGCACCTACGACGCGATCATGGCCGCCCCGGTGGACACCGAGGAGCTGGTGACCGCGGAGATCCTGTGGATCGCCATCCGCGCCGGGGTGTACGGCTGCGCGCCGCTGCTCGTGGGGATGCTGTTCGGGCTCGACCCCGCCCTCGGGATGCTCATCGTGCCCTTCGTGGGCTTCGTGACCGGGCTGGGATTCGCCGCCTTCGGCGTGCTCATGGCGGCCACGGTCTCGAAGATCGACAGCTTCAACTACGTGACCACGACCGTGATCACCCCGCTGTTCCTGGTCTCGGGCACGTTCTTCCCGATCAGCGAGCTGCCGCAGTGGGCGCAGGTGCTCGCCAACCTGAACCCGCTCTACCACTGCGTGCAGCTCGTGCGGGACGCGGTCTTCGGCTTCGTGCCGGCGGACTGGGCGCATCTTGCGGTGTTGATCGGCTTCGCCTGCGTCATGTGGCGGCTCGCGATCTGGCGGCTGGAGAAGCGGCTAATCGACTGACGCAGCCCGGACGAGCTCGGAGATGCGCTCGTGGACGAAGCGCACGACCATCGCTCCTTCTCCCACTGCGGTGGCGCAGCGCTTGACCGAGCCTGAGCGGACGTCGCCAGCCGCGTAGATCCCCGGCACGCTCGTTTCGAGCAGCCCCCCTGCGCCCGCCTGCGAGCCCGTTAGGACAAAGCCCTTGGGGTCGCGCGCGATCGAGTGGTCAAGCCACTCCGTGCACGGCTCGGCGCCGAGAAACAGGAACAGGAAGGCGAACGGCAGGCGCTCCCCGTCCCGCAGGGTGACGGCCTCCAGCTCGCCACCGGAGCCGTGCAGCTCGGCCACCTCGCTGCGGCCGCGCACAGCGACCCCGTGGCGCTCCACCTCTTCGATCAGGTAGTCGGACATCGTCTCGCGCAGGTCGTCGCGGCGATGGAGCAGGGTCACCAGCGCCCCGCCTCGGGCCAGCCAGACGGCCGCCTGCCCCGCCGAGTTGCCGCCGCCGATCACCCCGACTCGTGTGCCGCCGCAGCGTTGCGCCTCGGGCGGGCCGGCGGCGTAGAAGATGCTCAGACCCTCGTACTCCTCGAGTCCCGTGACCGGAAGGCGGCGATACTCGGCTCCGGTGGCCAGGACCACGGCGTGGGCCGAGACCTCGCGGTCGCCCTCCAGGCGCACCACGTGACGTTCGGAGCCGGGCTCGAGCGTGAGGGCACGGTAGGGAGTCGCAGTCCGAGCACCGAACTTGCGCGCCTGGGTCACGGCCCGGCTCGTGAGCTCGTTGCCCGTGATCCCGGCCGGGAAGCCAAGGTAGTTCTCGATGCGCCGCGAGGTTCCCGCCTGGCCGCCGAGAGCGGTGCTCTCCACTACCAGCGTGTCCAGGCCCTCTGAGGCGCCGTACACAGCCGCACCGAGGCCGGCGGGCCCGGCGCCGATGACGACGAGGTCCACCTCCTCGCGGGGCGCGAGGGCGAGTCCGATCCCCAGCGCTCGCGAGACCTCGCCGTGGGACGGATTCCGCAGCTCCTCCCCGCCCGGAAGGCGCACCAGCGGCAGCAGGCCCGGCTCAAGCCCCGCGACGAGGCCGGCCGCGTCGCGGTCGTCGGAGTGCTCCGGGTCGCGCCAGTTGTGCGGCAGCCGATTGCGCCTGGCCCAGTCCACCAGCCGCCGGGTGTCGGCGGACGACGCGGGCCCGACGACCTCGATCCCAATGCCCTGGCGACTCTGGAGCAGCTCCCGCCGGCTCATAAAGGCCGAGAGAAGCAGGTCGCCGAGCGGTGCATCCTCGAAGAGCAGCGGACGCAGCACGTCACGGTCGACCGCGATGTAGCGCATCGGCTGGGTCACGACCGCGTTGAGGAAGACCGTCTGGCCCGAAAGGAGATTCATCTCGCCCAGGAAGCCGGACGGGCCGTGGCGGATGATCTCCAGGCCCGCCGCATCCTGGACCGCCACCTCACCCTCGATGATCGCGATGAACGGGTAACGCCTGTCCCCGACTCGGAACAGCGCCTCCCCTACGTCCGCCGTCCGCTCTTCGCCGTGCTCGGCGAGCAACTCGAGCTGGGACTTCGACAGGACCTGACTGGAGCGACTTGCCACCGAACGAGCGTACTCACCGGCCTCGGTGGGCTGGTCAGACCGCCCCGCCGGCCTCCCGCTCGTGCAGCCGCACCGCTTCGTAGGCGAGCTCGGAGGCATAGCCGCGGCGGATCAGCAGCCGCCAGGCACGGTCGCGCTCGCGGTCGTCACGCGGCGCCTGCGGGAGCCGCCGCCGCAGGAGCGCAAGCGCGATCTCGAGCTCCGCCTGGGCCCCGTGCGTCTCCAGCGCGGCGTCGATGCGGCTCGGCGCGACGCCTCGACGGCGTAGCTCGCGGGCGATTCGCTCGCCGCCCCACTGCTCCAGCTCGCGCTTGTCCTCCGCAAAGCGGCGGGCGTAGCGGGCGTCGTCGAGCAGATTGGCCTCGGTCAGCTCCCTGACCGCCTCGTCGATGGCGGCCGGGTCGATCCGCTTGCGCTCGAGGACGCCGCGCAGCTCGGCGACGGTACGCTCGCGCCGGCCGACGGCCCCGTAGGCCAGGGCAATCGCCCGCTCGAGCTCGGCCTGCTCGGAAAGCGTGTGGGAATCGCTCAGGCGGCCCGCTCCTCCGTTCGCGCGCCACTCCCCTCTTCCGCGTCGGGCTCCGCGGGCTCTGGGGGCTGCACTGCCGCCAGCGGCACCGCCACGGGCTCGACGCCGAGGATCTCGTAGACCTTGTGCTCGATCTCCCGGGTGACCCCCGGGTTCTCGCGCAGGTAGCCCTTCACGTTGTTGCGGCCCTGGCCCAGCCGCTCGTCGCCGTAGGAGAAGAACGAGCCCGACTTCTGGACGATCCCGTGCTCGATCCCCAGGTCGAGGACGCAGCCCTCGGCGCTGATCCCCTGGCCGTACTCGATGTCGAACTCGGCCTGGCGGAAGGGCGCCGCCACCTTGTTCTTGACCACCTTCACCCGCACCCGGTTGCCGACTGCCTCGGTGCCCTCCTTGAGGGTCTCGATGCGCCGGATGTCGAGCCGCTGGGAGGAATAGAACTTGAGCGCGCGACCGCCGGGCTGGGTTTCCGGGGAGTTGTGGACCACCACGTGGTCCACCAGGTAGGTGTGGTTGCCCTCGATCTGCAGGTCGTAGCGATGCCGTTGCGAGGGACGATCGTGCTGCGGCGGCGGCGCCGGCTTGCGGTACCTGCGCAGCACCTTCATCGGCACCGGCCGCAGGCTCGTCCTCGACTTGAGCCGCGGTGCCGTTCAGATGGGCGTCGCTCGTGTCCGGATGCCACTGCGAACCGGCCGCGGAGGTCCGGATGGAGCTTGTAGTCCAGCGACGGGTGAACGTACGGCGCGATCCGCTCCTGGAACGCCCGTGTGCGCTCGCCGCTGAACAGCAGCTCCCGCTCGCGCACCGTCGGGCCGTCCCATGCCGAGCTGCTCGCACCGCATCGGCCAGCCGCTCCTTGTCCTCGTGGCTCGAGGCCGCTGCAGTAGATGACCGACTTCCCGTGGCCCCAGCGCCTGTAGTTGCCTGAGAACGAGCCGTCGTCGCAGTACCAGGCGGCGATGGAGCGCTCGTCGAGCTGCTCGATGAGGTCGTCGCTGACCGTCCTGCCCCCGCCCGCTGCGTACACGGCCTCGTGCAGCCAGGCGAGCTGGTGCATGGGGATCGTGTCGAAGCCGAAGCCCTTGCCCGTCCTGCCGATCCTGTTGCGAACGGGGCGAGCATCTCGTGCTTCCACTCGCAGTACTCGAGCTGGCGCTCGCCGTGACCGACGCGGAAGGCGGCGTTGTGGTCGGAGGCGAAGCGGAGCGATCCGTCGCCGAGCAGGCTGCCCAGGATCAGCTTGAGCTGATCCTCGCGGAGGTCGTAGTGCTTGACGGCGGTGAGGACCTCGTCGCCCTCCTCGATCTCCCCAGCGTGCTTCTCGCCCTCGGGCGTGAAGATCAGGTGGTTGGGCGTGCAGGCGAACTTCCGCACGCCCGATCCGCCGCCGGCCGCGACCTCGAACTGGAGCCACTCGTCGGTCTCGCCGTTGTCGTACTACTCCACGATGCGCCGCGGCGCGATCTCGCCGGTCTCGGGGTCCATCGACATGACCTCGACCGGCATGCGCTGGTTGACGATCTTGCCGATCTTCTCGGTGCTGCCGTCCGCCAGCACGACGCGCGCGTCGTAGTGCAGGCAGCCGAACATCACCCCGACCTTCTCCCGGATCTGGTTCGTGAAGATGCACAGCGTGTTGGCGCGGTTCAGGTTGCCGGCCAGCTTGCGCATCGCCTGGGACATCATGCGCGCCTGGAGGCCGACCGTCTGGTCGCCCATCTGGCCCTCGAGCTCCGCCTTGGGGGTGAGCGCGGCGACGGAGTCGATCGCCACCACGTCGACAGCGCCGGAGCGGATCAACAGGTCGGCGATCTCGAGCGCCTGCTCGCCGTGGTCGGGCTGGGAGACGAGCAGCTCGTCGACGTCGACGCCGATGCGCTTGGCGTAGGCCGGGTCCATGGCGTGCTCGGCGTCGATGAACGCGCAGATGCCGCCCATCCGCTGGGCGCTCGCCAGCACGTGGTAGAGCAGCGTGGTCTTGCCGGACGACTCCGGGCCGAACACCTCGACGATCCGCCCGCGCGGAACGCCGCCCACGCCGAGGGCGAGGTCGAGCGACAGCGCCCCAGTGGGGATGGCGGCCACCCGCACCGCGGCGGCCTCGTCGCCCATCTTCATGATCGATCCCTGGCCGAACTGGCGCTCGATCTGCGTGATGGCGCCGCTCAGCGCCGACTCGCGCGCCTTGGCGGCCTTCTCCTGTTCCTTCTCCATGCCGTGTCTCCTCGAAGCTCTTGAGGTCCACACGCTAGGAGTGAGATCGGACAGACGTTCGCCCCCCGCAGGCCGGGCGAGCGGCGCTTCCTCCGAGGCCGGGAGCGCAGGCCGGTCCGCGGCCTACGGACGCCGCTCCGCCACGTGTACCTCGGTGTCGTAGCGCAGCGTCACCGGGCCGTCTGCGGCCAGGGCGCGTACGGCATCGAGCACCCGGGTGCGCTCGGCCTTGTCGAGCGTCGCGATGAAGCTAACCGAGCCGAAGCGGTCGGCGAGGCCGGCGGCGTCCAGCACCTGCTCGTTTGCGAACACCCTCTCCTCGAGCGGCCCGAACATGCGCGTCCGCCCGAAGGCCTCCTTCCACGCGCCGCCGCTGTGCGCGGGCACCCGGCGCCGGTGAGGACCGATGAGCTCCTCGATCTGCTGGTTCAGCCGGTCCGACATCCGGCGCCGGTTCCAGACCAGCCCCAGGGCCCCGCCGGGGCGCAGCACGCGGTGGATCTCCTGCAGCGCCGCGTCGCCATCGAACCAGTGGAAGGCCTGCGCCACGGTCACCGCGTCCGCACCGCCGGCGGCCAGGGGAATCTCCTCGGCCAGCCCCTCGAGCACCGTGGCCTCCGCGGGAAGGGCGGAGCGCATCTCCGCCACCGGCTCCACGGCGACCACCTCCAGCCCGGCGGCGAGCAGCGGGCGGGTGAGCTTGCCCGTGCCGGCGGCCAGGTCGAGGACGGTGGCGCCGGAGCGCAGCCCGAGGCGGTCCCTGAGCCAGTCCAGCGCGGCCGGCGGATAGTCCGGGCGGGCGCGCTCGTACGCGGCGGCCGAGCGGGTGAAGCCCTGCCAGGCGGTCGGGTGCACGCCGCTCATTCCAGGTCCTCGGCCAACAGCGAGAACAGCACGAGGTCCTCGCGCCTGCCCCGGCGGCGGCGGTAGGAGCGCAGCAGGCCCTCGCGGGTGTAGCCCGCCTTCACCGCCACCCGCTGCGAGGACGCGTTTTCCGGGTGAGTAAGCAGCTCGAGTCGCTCCAGCCCGAGGGTGTCGAGCGCATGGCGCGACAGCAGCCTCGTCGCCCGGGCGGCCACCGAGTGCCCGCGGGCCTCGCGGGCGACCCAGTAGCCGATCTCCCCCATCTGGTCCTCCCGGTCGACGCGCATCAGGGCGATCGACCCAAGGAGGCCGTCGCCCTGCCCGACGATCGCCAGGGACAACTCGCGGCCCGCGTCGCGGTTCCCCGCGCCGGCGGCGATGAAATCGCGGGCGTCACGTTCCTCGTACGGGGCGGGCACGGCCGTCCAGCGCGGGATCTCACTGTCCTGGCAGGCCGCCAGCAGCGCCGGCACGTCCGCCATCGACCACGGCCGCAGCCTGACTTCGCCGTCGTCGAGAGGCGGGTCGGGGAGCGGCAGGCGCGGCATGCTTCAGATGCTGACGCGCGCGAGCGGCTCGTACAGGGCCCCCTGGGGGCGCAGCGTCGAGCGATAGAGGGTGAGCTCCCGCGCCTCGAAGGGCTCGCCAGGGGGCGGGTCGCCGGCGAGCGGCGGCGCCCGGCGCGCACCGCGCTTGACCCGGGCCAGCGTGACGTGGGGCCAGAAGGGGCGCTTCTCGGGCCGGTACCAGCGGCCGGCTTCGAGCGCCCGCGAGACCGCCGCCTGCAGGGCGACGGCGCGCTCCCCCTCGTCGTCGAGATCGAGGGCGAACAGGCGGGGCGCCCGCGGGGGCAGCGGGCGCACGCCCAGCGGTGCAAGCCGTGGTGCCGTCACGCCGGCGGCGGCCTCGAAGGCGGCGGCGCCGATCCGCTCGGCGGCCGACTCGTCCTGCCAGCCGAGGAACACCAG
>CAWGDF010000005.1:0-55986 GCA_963821275.1 uncultured Thermoleophilaceae bacterium | reverse complement strand
GGTCACGTGTAGGGCCTCCGGCGCGACGGGACGCAGGTCGCGGCGCTCCCCCACCAGCCGGTCGCGCCAGCGGGCCAGCGCCTCGCGCGCCGAGGCGGGGAGGTCGAGGGCGACGAACATGCGGGCCCGGGGACCGCTCACGGGCTCAGGGAACCTCGTCCTCCTCGCCGCGCAGAAGCCGCCGCAGCAGGTGGAAAGCGACCGTGGTGGCCCGATCGCGGATATCCGCGCGGTCGCCCGGCAGCAGCACGGTCCGCGTCAGCGACCGCCCCTCCCCCAGCTGCGCGCTCCAGCACACCGTGCCCACCGGCTTCTCCGGCGTCCCGCCGTCGGGACCGGCCACGCCGGTGACCGCCACAGCCGTGTCGGCATCGAAGCGCGCCAGCGCGCCCTGCGCCATCGCCTCGGACACCTCCTCCGACACCGCGCCGTGGCGCTCGATGAGCGCCGGGTCCACTCCAAGCAGGTCCGTCTTGGCCTCGTTGGCGTAGGCCACCACGCCGCCGGCCACATAGCCCGAGGAGCCCGGCCGCTCGGTCAGGCGAGCCGCGATCAGGCCGGCCGTGCAGGACTCGGCGGTGGCGATCCGGCGACCGCTCAACAGCTCGGCCACCTGGTCGTCCACACGTGTCCCGTCGACCGAGAAGAGCTCGCGCGGATGTCGGCGGGCCATGACGTCGACCAGGCCGTCGTAGGCGGCGGCCGCGTCCGGCTCGAAGCGGGTGACCACTTCGACCTCGCCCCGGCGCAGGCAGGTCGTGATCTCGAGCCGGTCGAAACCGTCGACCTCGCTCTCGGCTTCCCGCAATGTCTCGGCCATGCCGGACTCCGGGAGACCGAACAGCCGTGCCGTTCGCTGGACGTAGCTCGTGCGGCCCACAAGGGCTTCCCGGACGATGTCCGTGCCGACGGCCACCTCCCACATCGGCTGCAGCTCCCGCGGCGGTCCGGGCAGGACCACCACAGGCGGCTCGCCCGGAACCACCACCCCGGGCGCGGTGCCCACCGGATCGATCACGAACGCTCCCTCGGGCACCAGCGCCTGCTTTCTGTTGGCGGCCCTGGCCGCCTCGGGGTCCCAGTGGCGGAAGCGGCGCATGAGCGGTCGCAGGATCTCCGCGATTCGTGCCTCGAGCGCCTCGTCCATGACCAACGGACGCCCGGCGAAGCGAGCGACGACCTCGACGGTCATGTCGTCGGCCGTCGGCCCCAGCCCGCCGCTCGTGACGATCAGGTCCACGCCGTCGGAGGCCAGGAAGCGCAGCTGGGACTCGATGTCCTCGGGGCGGTCGCCGCAGATGGTGATGTGCGCCAGCTCCACCCCGAGCTCGAGGAGCCGTTCGGCGAGCCAGGGGCCGTTGCGGTCGCTGATCCGCCCGGTCAGGACCTCGGTGCCCGTGACCACGATGCCCGCGCGTGCGCTCAAGGCGTCACACGCACGGGCGCTTGGCCGGAGGCAGCGATCGGTGCGACCGCGCCGTGAAGCGGAAGCCCACCGGCTCGGGCCCGGGCTCGACCGCGATCGGCCGCCCGTTGGCGCCGAGCTGCACGTCGGTCTTGCCCAGGTTGACCCTGAGGATCCGGCCCCTGAAGGTCCGGGGCGCGTTGAGGGTGCCCTCGAAGACAATCGGCGTGTCGGCGCCGCGGTCGATGCACACGTACGTGGGCGTGACCGGCGCGATGCGGAGCCGCACCCGTCGTGGCCGGGCCGGCCGCTCGCGCTCCTGCTCCTGGGGAGCGGTCTGCGCCGGCTGCTGCTCCTTGGAATCGCCGTCGCCGTCGTCGTCGCCGCCAAATACGACGCCCACCACCGCCAGAGCCCCGACAACCACCAGCCCGAGCAGCGCCAGTGCCGCGATCGGCCCCGGCTGAGGCATCTGGGGCCGGCGCCGGCGCTCGCTGCGCCCCACCGCCGGTGGGGCGAGGGTCTGCACCGGCTCGGCCTCCTCTCGCCGCTCGTAGTAGCTGCGGTACTCCTCGACCAGGCGGTAGGGATCCAGCCCGAGCATCTCCGCGTACGTGCGGAGGAAGGTCTTGACGAAGGTGGGCCCGGGGAGCATCCCGAACTCCTCGTTCTCCAGCGCACGCAGGTATTTCGCCCGGATCTTCGTGCGCGCCTCGACGTCGGCGATGTCGAGCTGCTGGCGCATCCGTGCCTCACGCAGCGTTTCCCCGATGCTGGCCATCGGGCGCGTATTGTGGCGGACTCGCTATTCGTCCGAAGGTGCTGCAACCGCCGGTTCGGAGAGCTGCCCGAGCACGCGCGCAAGGTCCGCCTCCCCGATCAGCACCTGGCGCGCCTTGGAGCCCTCGTAGCCCGAGATGACCCCCCTACGCTCCATCATGTCGATCAGCCGCCCGGCCCGCGTGTAGCCCACGCGCAGCCGGCGCTGCAGCATCGAGGTGGACGCGGTTCCCATCTGAACGACGGTGGCGACCGCGTCGGCCAGCAGCTCGTCCTGATCGGGATCGAAGTCGCCCTCGGCGCCGCCGTCGCCGTCCTCGGGCTCCACCGCCTCGAGCAGCTCCTCGTGCAACTCGGGCTCGCCCTGACGGCGCCAGTGGTCGGTGAGCCGCTCGATCTCCTCCTCGGTGATGAACGCCCCTTGGATGCGGGCCGAGCGCGACTCCCCCGCCGGGCGGAACAGCATGTCGCCCTGACCCAGGAGCGACTCGGCCCCGTTCTGGTCGAGGATCACGCGCGAGTCGGTCTGGGAGGAGACCGCGAACGCTATGCGCGCCGGCACATTGGCCTTGATCATGCCGGTGATCACGTCGGCGCTGGGGCGCTGGGTGGCGAGCACCAGGTGGATTCCCACCGCGCGCGACTTCTGGGCCAGCCGGATGATCGAGTCCTCCACGTCGGCGGGCGCGACCATCATCAGGTCGGCCAGCTCGTCGATCACGCACAGGATGTAGGGCAGCGGCGGCTCGCCCTCGCGCGCCCGTACCCGGTTGAGCTCCGGGAGGCTGCGGGTCTTGGCGCGGCTCATCACCCCGTAGCGCTCCTCCATCTCCTTGATGAGGTTGCCGAGCACGTTGGCCGCCAGGCGCGGGCTCGTGACCACCGGCGTGAGGAGGTGCGGAATGCCCTCGTAGTGGTTGAGCTCGACGCGCTTGGGGTCGACGAGCACCATCCGCATCTCGTTGGGGGAGGAACGGAGGAGCACCGAGGACAGCATCGCGTTGACGCAGCCGCTCTTTCCCGAGCCGGTGGTGCCCGCGATCAGGATGTGGGGCTGCTTGGCCAGGTCGGTCCCGATGGCCTTCCCCGCGATGTCCTTGCCGAGCCAGACCGAGAGCGGCGACCAGCCGCGCGGGGCCTCCTGGAAGACGTCGCCCAGGTGGACCATGCGGCGCACGCGGTTGGGGACCTCGACGCCCACGGCCTGCTTGCCGGGAATCGGAGCGAGGATCCGCACCTGCTCCGCGGCGAGCGCGTAGGCCAGGTCGTCCTTCAGCTGGGCGACCTTCGACATCTTGATCCCCGGGGCGAGCCGGAGCTCATAACGGGTCACGTGCGGGCCCGTCACGGTGCCGATCACGTGGGCCTCGACGCTGAAGTGGCTGAGCGCCTCGGTCAGCTGACCCCCCACCCGCTCGATGCTCTTGGTGTCGATCTTCTGGGCGCCGTTGCTGCGCTTGAGGAAACCGGGCTTGGGCAGGCGGTAGTCCAGGTCGTCGGATTCGGTCACCGCCGAGCGGCGGTGTCCCATCGGCGTGAGCTCGGCCTGCTCGGGGTCGGGCTCCTGCTCCTCGGGCTGCTCCTCGCCGGGCGCCGGCGCCTCGACGGGCTCTGGCTCCTCCGGCGGCTCCGGCGGATGCTCGTCGTAGAGGTCGGGATAGCGGGTGGCGGCGTCCAGGGCCGGGGCCTCTACGTGCGTTGCGCGCACCACCGGTTCGCGGTCCGGCGGCTCCGGCGGCTCGATCGGCTCCCCCTCCGGTTCGGGAACCTCCGCCGGCCCGGCCGTGGCGGGCGTCGCCAGGGCCTCCGTGGGCAGGTTGAGCGTCGCGGCCGTGCGCTTCACCCGCTGCCCGGTGTGGCTGGCGGCCCGGCGTGTGCCCGCAACGATTCCCGCGATCGAGGCGCCGGTGAGAAGCAGGACCCCGGCCAGCAGCAGGAACACGAAGAGGATGTGCGCGCCGACCACCGAGACGAGCTTGCTGCTCAGCCAGAACAGCGACTCGCCGATCAGGCCCCCGTGGGCTTCGAGGTAGTCCGCGTCGAGGAAGCCGTCCCGGGGCGTGTCGCTGGGGCCCAGGCCCAGCGACCCGGCGGCCAGGCCGAGCGTCAGTGCGGCCCCCAAGCACAGCGCGCCGGCCTTCAGCGGGTGGACCGCGGGCAGCATGGGCCGCACCACCAGCAGCGCGCCCGCGGCGAACAGTGCGATGGGCGTGAGGTAGGCCACGCCTCCGAAGAGGAACAGCACCCCGTCCGCCACCGCCGCGCCCACCTCGCCTCCGGCCCAGCCCAGATAGAAGACGCAGGCGAAGAACGCCGCGCAGCCCACCAGGGCGAGGCCGATCAGGTCCTGGTGGCGCTGGTCCAGCGCGGGGAGCTCCAGGGGCGGCCACAGCCGGCGCGAACGCCGGCCGGCGCGGCTACGTGTTCTCGTCCGGCGGCCGGCCATTGCTGACCCCCGGGTCTTCGACGCGGCGGGCGCTAGCCCTCTAGTCATCTATCCGAGCAGCACGACCGTTTCTGCCTCCGCGTCCCAGGCCCAGCCCGGACGGCCGGGGCCGAGCTGGACCCCGCCCAGCCAGCGCTCAGCCGCAGGGCGGCGCTTCTCGCCCGCCAGCACCGAGCGGCCCTCCCGGGTCAGCTCGTAGCCGGCGCCGTTGCGCGTCACCAGCGGGGCCAGATCGTCCGCAAGCGCGAGGAGCGGGGCATCGCCGATCCAGGGCGGCCGCTCGCGGGCTGCCACCTGCTCGAACAGCTCCGGCGGGGGAAGCGGCCCCGACGCCAGCGCCTCCGCGACCTCGCGCTCCAGCCGGCTGAGCCCGGTATCCCGGTCGGGCAGCTCCTCAGCCAGCCGCCGCAGCTGACCGAAGCGCAGCCAAACGCGGGGGTCGGCCGAGCGCAGCGCCGCGAAGCGGGACGGGTCCGGGGCGTGGGGAGCGCGATCGGCGAAGGCCCGGTCCAGGGTTTCGGGGCGGTCGTGCGGCAGGGCGACGAGCGTCACCGGGCCGGGGCGTCCGGCCAGCCGATCGTCGATCTGGGCGAGCTGGAGATGGTCGAACAGGTCGTCCTCGAACCAGAGGACGATTTCCTCGTCCGGGTCCGCGGCGGCCAGCCGCCGGTCGCGCTCGAGCAGGGTCGCCCGTATTGCCGATTCCTCGCCCCAGCCGCGGCCGGCCAGGTGTGCGGCCCGCACCGCGGCCAGCTCTGCCGGCTGCAGGCCGCCGGGCACGGGTCCGTCGTGGAGGACGTCGCGCCAGGGAAGGATCCGCCCGGGGGCCGCGCCACAGGCGGCCGCGACCTCGGCAACGACCGCGTCGCCGTTGGTGACGCAGAGCATGCGGGGATTCTTGCCGATGGGACGCCCCCGCTCCCTACCATGGGGCGCATGGCCGGACGGCCTCGCGTGCTGGTGGTCGAGGACGACACCGACATCGCCGGTGTGCTTCGCCGTTCTCTCGACAAGGAGGGCTACGACGTGCGCGTGGCAGGCGACGGCGAGGCGGCGCTGGGTGAGGCCGCCGACTTCGAGCCCGACGCGGTGGTGCTGGACCTCGGGCTGCCCCGGCTCGACGGCGTGGAGGTGTGCCGGCGGCTGCGCGAGGACGGCGACGTGCCGATCCTCATCCTGACCGCCCGCGATGCCCTCGAGTCGCGCGTCGAGGGCCTCGACTCCGGCGCGGACGACTACCTGGTCAAGCCCTTCGATCGCGAGGAGCTGTTGGCCCGGCTGCGCTCGCTCCTGCGCCGCCGGCCTCCCCGCGGCAGCGCCTTCCTGGTGGTCGGGGACCTGCGCCTGAACCCCGACAGCCGTCAGGTGTACCGGGGCGAGCGCGAGCTGGAGCTGACCGCACGCGAGTTCGAGCTGCTCGAGCACCTGATGCGCAACGAGCGCATTGTGGTCTCGCGCCAGGCCCTGCTCGACGACGTGTGGGGCTACGACCCCTTTGCCGAGACCAACACCGTCGACGTCTTCGTCTCCAACCTGCGCCGCAAGCTCGAGTCCGGCGGCGAGCCGCGGGTGCTGCATACCGTGCGCGGCGCGGGCTACGTGGTGAGGGCAGCGTGAGGACCCGCCTGCCGATCAAGCTGAAGCTGGCGGTGGGCAGCGCCGTGCTGACCTTCGGCATCCTCTGCCTCTTCGCGGTCGTGATCGGGGCCGTGGCCGAGTCGCGGATCGTCGCCGGGTTCGACGACGACCTGCGGGCCACGGTTGCGGACCTCGAGCAGCGCCTCACCATCGAGCTCGGGCCCGAGGGGGAGCTCTTGATCGACCAAAGGGACGAGGACGCGCTGGCGGACTTCGCCACCGGGAACGCCACCGTGCAGGTGGTGAACCAGCGCAACGAGCTGGAATGGAGGCAGGTCGGCGCCCCCGACCTGGGGCCGGCGCTCGAAGGCGTGGCCAGCATCAACGGCCTGCGCGTGGTCTCGCGTGACCTGGTGGTCCGCCCCAACCTGCCGGAGACCTTCCCGCCGCTGCCGGGACCGGTGGCCTCGACGATCGGCCAGGTCCAGTACGCGAAGCCCGAGGACAGCCTCGACCGCACCGTGGCCAAGGTGCGGCTGTTCCTGGGCTTCGGTGTGATGGGCGGGACCATGCTGGCCTTCCTGGGGGGGCTGCTGGTGGCCCGGCGCGGCATGCGCCCGATCGCCGGCCTCACGCGCGCCGCCCGCGAGGTTGCCCGGACGCGCAACCCGGACATCACGCTGCCGAAGCCGCGCGCCAACGACGAGGTGGCCGACCTCGCGCACACCTTCGAGGACATGCTCCAGGAGCTCACTGCAGCCCGCAGCGAGACCGAGGCCGCGCTCACCCGTCAGCGCCAGTTCGTGGCCGACGCCTCGCACGAGCTGCGTACCCCCCTGACCAGCATCCTGGCCAACCTGGAGCTGCTCGAGGCCGAGCTTGGGGGCGAGCAACGGGAGATGGCGGACTCGGCCCTGCGCTCCTCGCGGCGCATGCGGCGCCTGGTGGCGGACCTGCTGCTGCTGGCCCGCGCCGACGCCGGCCGCGACGCCACGCTGGTCCCCGTCGACCTGGCGGCCGTGGCCCGTGAGGCCGCGACAGAGGCCGCCGCGATCTCCGACGATCACCCGGTGGTCGTCGACGCCCCCGACCCCGTGACCGTGACCGGCGTTGCGGACGACCTCCACCGGCTGGCCGCGAACCTGGTTGAGAACGCCCTCATCCACACGCCGGCGGGCACGCCCGTGACCGTCTCGGTGCGGCGTGACGGCCAATCCGCCGTGCTCGAGGTGGCCGACCGCGGTCCCGGCGTGCCCGCATCGCTGCGGCCGCGCGTGTTCGAGCGCTTTGCCCGCGGCTCGACCGACAGCAGCGCCTCCCGCGGCGGCAGCGGGCTGGGCCTGGCCATCGTGCGCGCCGTGGCCGACTCGCACGGCGGAGGAGTCGAGCTGCTGGAGGCAGAGGGCGGTGGCGCGCGCTTCGTGGTCACGCTGCCCGCAGGCGCGCCCGGCGCCGCGGAGGCTCCGCTTCCCGGCGGGACGGCGCTACGTTCGCGCCGTTAGCGTGTTGAGGCTTCGAACCCGTTTACCGGAGGATCTACCGTGAAGTCGTTGCTGCGCCGGCGCCCCTCGCCCGCACTGGTCATCTCGCTCATCGCACTCTTCGTGTCGCTCGGCGGCGTCTCCTACGGCTTCGCGAGGGGCTCCATCGACAGCCGGGAGCTGAAGAACAACGACGTGCGCACCAAGGACCTGCGCAACAACGACATCCGGACCCGGGACGTGCGCAACAACGAAGTACGGGGACTGGACATCCGCCGGAGCACGATCCGGGGCAGCGACGTGGGCCTGAACACGCTCACGGGCGACGACGTGCGCGAGAGCTCGCTGGGCAAGGTGGCGAGCGCGACGAGAGCGGACGCGGCGGCGAGCGCCGCCTCGGCCACGACGGCAGGCAGCGTGGGCGGCATGACGGTGAAGAAGTTCTTCGCCAAGGTGCCGCCGGGCACGGCGGCCACCGAGATCTTCCGCGGTCAGGGCTTCGTGCTGCTCGGGGGCTGTTCAGCGACGGACGCGCTTCTGCTCCTCAACGGTGTTGCGGGCGCCCCGGAGGCCAACGCGATCTTCGAGGGCTCCAACGGAGTGAGCGGCATGGGGTCGCCCCAGATCGGCGACTCGGACTCCGACCTCGATCCGGCCGACAACTTCTCGCTGATCGGCAGCGAGCCCCGCGGAACCGGCACCGCCGTGGTATCCACGAGCACGGGCGTAGTGAGCACGATCACCTACGGCGCCATGGAAGCGCCCGCCTTCCAGGGCCAGAACGTCTGCTCTCTGCGCGGCACGGTGGTCGCCGGCTGAGCTAGACCTCCACCACCACCGGCAGCACCATGGGGCGGCGGCGCAGCCGCTCGTAGACGAACTCCGCGAGGTCGTCGTGGAGGTGGTCCTGCAGCAGGTCGATCTCCCTGATCTCCTCGTCGGCGGATCGGGCCAGCGAGTCGTCCACGGCGACGCGCAGCTCGTCCACGAAGCCGTCTCCCTCCATGAAAGGCACTCCGCGGAAGATGATCTCGGGCGGCGCGACGGAGCGGCCGTCCTGCTCGGAGATCGTGGCCACCACGATGAAGATGCCGTCTGCCGAGAGCATCCGCCGGTCGCGCAGGGCGACGTCCTCGATGTCGCCCACGTCCACGCCGTCGACGAAGATCATGCCCGCCTGCTCCTGGCCGCCGAAGCGGGCACCTTGCGCGTCTATGTCGAGGGGAAGCCCGTTCTCGCCCCGGAAGATGGCCTCCGGCGGCACCCCGACCGCCTCGGCGAGCTCGCCGTGCAGCCGCAGGCGGCGATGGTCGCCGTGCACCGGCATCACGAAGCGGGGGCGGGTGAGGTTGAGCATCAGCTTGAGCTCCTCCGCGTAGCCGTGCCCCGAGGCGTGCACGGGCACGTCGCGCGCCGTGAACACCGAGGCGCCGAGCCGGTAGATGCGGTCGATCGTCTCGTTGACGGCCCGCTCGTTCCCGGGGATCGGGGTGGCCGAGAAGATGACGGTGTCGCCCTGATGGAGCTCGACGTTGGGATGGTCGCCGTGGGCCATGCGCCTGAGGGCCGACAGCGGCTCGCCCTGGCTGCCGGTGGACAGCACCACCAGGCGTTCGTCGGGCCAGTCCTCGATCTCCTTGGCTCCCACGAGCAAGCCCTCGGGGATGTCGATGTGACCGAGCGTCCGGCCGATGTTCACGTTCTTGCGCATCGACCGCCCCACGAGCGACACCCTGCGGTCGAGCGCGGCCGCGGCGTCCACCACCTGCTGCACGCGGTGGATGTTGGAGGCGAAGCAGGTGACCACGATGCGCCCGGGGCAGCGCGAGAAGACCTCCCTGAGGCGTGGCCCCACGCTCGACTCGGACGGGGACATGCCCGGGCGGTCCGCGTTGGTCGAGTCCCCGCACAGGAGCAGCAGCCCGTCCCGCCCCAGCTCCGCGAGGCGGGACACGTCCGCCGGCACGCCGTCCACCGGCGTCTGGTCGAACTTGTAGTCGCCGCTCACCAGCACCGTGCCCAGCTCGCAGGTGAGCGCCACCGCGAAGGAGTCCGGGATGGAGTGCGCCATCTTGACCATCTCGACCCCGAAGGGCCCGGCCTCGAAGCTCTGGCCGGCCAGGACGTCCTCGACCCGGGCGTCGCGCAGGCGGTGCTCGTCGAGCTTCGAGCGGACCATGGCGGCGGTGAGCGGGCCGCCGTAGATCACCGGGTCGCGCCCGAGCTCGCGCAGCACGAAGGGCAGGGCCCCCACGTGGTCCTCGTGGGCGTGGGTGAGCACGATCGCCTCGATGTCGTCCGCGCGCTCTCTCAGGTAGGTGAAATCCGGCAGCACGAGGTCGATGCCGAGCTGGTCCGGCGCCGGGAACATCAGGCCGGTGTCCACCACCACGATCCGGCCGTCACGCTCGACGACCATCATGTTCTTGCCGATCTCACCGAGCCCGCCGAGCGGCAGGACCCGCAGGGCGGCCCCTGTCAAACCGCCGCCAGCAGGTTGTGTCGCTCGAGCGCCTCGCGGACGACCTGGCGCTCTTCCTCCGACGCCTCCACCAGCGGAAGCCGCAGGCCCCCGACGTCATGGCCGGCCAGCTCCAGCGCGGCCTTCACCGGGATGGGGTTGGTCGTCACGAAAAGTGCCTTGAAGAGATCGGTGAGCGACTCGTGTAGCTCACGCCGCTGCTCGGGCTCGTCGATCATGCGCCGCATCTCCCCGCCCACGAGGTGAGAGGCCACCAGGATGCCGCCGCTGCCCCCCATGTCGAGCACGTCGGCCAGAACGTCGTCGTTGCCGGCCAGGAGATCGAGGCCCTCGATCGGAGCCAGGTCCTCGTAGCGAGCCTGCTTGACCGCGCTCACGTTCTCGATCTCGGCC
Organism: uncultured Thermoleophilaceae bacterium; assembly: GCA_963821275.1. Taxonomy (GTDB): domain Bacteria; phylum Actinomycetota; class Thermoleophilia; order Solirubrobacterales; family Thermoleophilaceae; genus JACVRW01. Next base: position 45,421 of record CAWGDF010000005.1, on the reverse strand, counting down.
AGCTCGGCCAGCTGGTCGTTGGAGATGTCGACCACGCAGCGCGACGGGATGTTGTAGACGATCACCGGCCGGTCCGTGGCCGCGGCCACCGCCTTGAAGTGAGCGGCGACGCCGCGCCGGTTGGGCTTGTTGTAGTACGGGGTGACCACCAGCACCGCGTCCACCCCTAGCTCGGTCGCCCTCTCGGTCAGCTCCGCGCTGTGGCGGGTGTCGTAGGTGCCGGTGCCGGCCACCACCAGCGCGTCGCCGCACTCCGCCACGCCCAGCTCCCACAGGCGGGCCTTCTCCTCGTCGGTCAGCGTGGCCGCCTCCCCCGTGCTGCCGGCCAGCACGAGCCCGTCGGAGCCGTTCTCCAACAGATGGTGCATGAGGCGCACCGCAGCGTCCTCGTCCAGGCCGCCGTCGCGGTCGAACGGCGTGACCATCGCGGTGAGGACGCCGCCGATGCTCACCGCGTTACCGGCTCGAAGTAGCGCTGCTGCAGGGTGTTCATGGTCTCCATCGCGTGCTCCGCCCAGGACCCGGGGCACGATAGCGCGCGCCCAGCCCTTCCGTAAGGCGGCTTGCTGATGACAGAATGGCCTCGCGGGACATGCAGGAGGAGCGTGACTACAGCCATCGCAGCACCGTCGAGAAGCTCGGAGTGAAGCTCGACGAGCGGGTAGAGGTGAGCGGTGACGTCGGACCGGGCCTGCGGCGGGACGTCAAGGAGGCGCTGGGTCGCGGCCTCGTGCGCTCGGGCGAGCTGGACGGCGCGATCGTGTCGGTCGAGTCGGAGGAAGAGGGAGAGCAGGCGCTCCTGCGCTACCGCGACCGGTTGCGAGACACCGGCTACCTCTGGCTGATCACCCGCAAGCGCGGCCATGAGCACTACCTGAACCAGATGCTGCTGGTGCCCCACGCCAGGGGACTGGGCCTGATCGACAACAAGACCTGCTCGATCGACGAGGAGCGCTCCGGCATACGCTTCGTGGTGCCTCGCGCCCTGCGCAAAGGCGACCGGCAGTCCGCGGCCTGATGCGCGTCCTCTACGGCGTCAACGGGGAGGGCATGGGCCACGCGACGCGCTCCTACGTGGTCATCCAGTCGCTACTCGAAGAGCACGACGTCCGGGTCGTCGCCTCGGGACAGGCCTTCCGCTTTCTCTGTGACCGCCTGCCGCGGGTGGATGAGGTCCTCGGGCCGAGCTTCGCGATGGAGGAGGGCGAGATCCGTCGCTGGGCCACCATCCGCCAGAACCTGACCGTCGCTCCGCGCGAGCTGCCGGACACGGTGCACCGCTGGATGGCGGTCGTCGACGAGTGGCTGCCCGAGGTGGTGATCACCGACTTCGAGCCGCTGGCCGGCATCTACGCCCGCACCAGCCGGATCCCGCTCGTGTGCGTCGACAACATCCACATGGTCGACCGCTGCCGCCACGACCACGAGATCATCGGCGAGCAGCGGGAGGACTACCTGATGGCCAAGGCCGTGAGCCGTGCGATGGTGCCCACGGCAGGCGACTACGTGGTCCTCACGTTCTTCCAGGCCCCGATCGCCCGCGGGCGGACGACCCTGGTGCCCCCGATCGTGCGCCCGGAGATCGTGGCCGCCAAGCCCGAGCGCGGCGAGCACCTGTTGGTGTACTCGAGCGGGGAGCAGGAGCTGATGGAGGCTCTTGAGCGGACCGGCATGCCCTGCCGGGTCTACGGCATGCGTGGCGGGCCGGCGGAGGACACGGTCGAGGGCAATGTCGAGTTCCGGCCTCGCTCCAACGAGGGGTTCATCGAGGATCTCCGAACCGCCCGTGCCATCGTCACGGGCGGAGGGTTCTCGCTGCTCAGTGAGGCCGTATACCTGGGCAAGCCGGCGCTCTCGGTGCCTCTGCACGGCCAGTTCGAGCAGCTCATGAACGCCCGCTACCTGCAGCGCGAGCGCTTCGGCATGTACGCGCCGCAGGTGACCTCCGAGGTGCTCGACGAGTTCCTGGGGCGGCTTGACGAGTTCGACGAGTCGCTCGCCGCCTACGAGCAGGACGGGAACACGGTCGCCCTCGAGACGATCACCGAGCAGGCGACCGCGGCCGCGGCGGACACGCGGCGCGACCGGCGCCGGGCCCGCCGGCACGCGCGCCGGAAGCCCCGCTGATCAGGGCGCCGGCTCGATCAGCGCCCGCCCCGCGGTCGCCAGCGCCAGCCCGGTCATCAGGACCGCGCTGACCACACACCACTGGCAGACCGCCTCGATCTCCACCAGCTCCACCCAGGTGAGATAGGCGCTGAAACCGAAGCCGACCAGGGCGAGGAGCACGCCGGCGAAGCGTCCCGGGTCGCCGGGAACCGCGAGTGACAGCAGGATCAGGCCGTAGCCGACCATTCCGAGCAGCGCCACCGGGACCCCCGCCAGCTCGGCGTAGCTCGAGCTCTGCACGCGCTCGCAGCCGCCCCCTCCTCCCGCGCACACGGGCTCGATCCCGGCGTAGTGGACGTAGGTCAGGTAGCCCGCAACCGCCAGCCCGGCCAGCGCCAGCACTCCGATGAGGCGCCGTAGCCGGCGCTCGCTCATCCGCCGGCGAGGGCCTGGTCGAGCGCGGCGGTCACGCTCTGGGCGTCCAGCGCCTGGAGCTGCAACGGCTGTGGCGGCGCGGCACCCTGACGAACCAGGAACGTGGGGGTCGAGTTCACGCCCAGCGCCGTCGCCTGCGCCTGTGCCTGCCGCAGCAGCCGGCGCGCCGCCGGCGAATCGCGGTCGGCGAAGGCCTGCTCCACGTCGAGGCCCGGCGTCTCACGGGCCAGGCCGCGCAGGAAGTCGTCGGTCGCGTAGCCCGAGTTCTCGGCACCCTGGTTGTTGAAGAACAGGTCGCTGAACTGCCACATCCGGTCCTGCTGCGCGGCGGCGGCCGCGAGCTGCGCGCCGCGCTGGGAGTCGGGGCCGATGAAGCTGAGCAGCTGCAGCTGGAGGCGGACCCGGCCGGTTCGCACGTAGCGGTCGATCACCGCCGGCAGGGCCTCACGGGCGTACTCGGCGCAGAAGGGGCACTGCAGGTCGGCGAACTCGGTCAGCGTGGCGGGCGCGCCGGGCTCGCCCAGCGACACGCCGTCCTGGGGGATCCCGTCGAACAGCGGTCCGACCTCCGCGCTCTGCCCCGCCGCGGGGGCGCTCCCTCCGCCGCCGCTCGCCGGCTCGTCCTCCCCGCCCTGGCTGATGACGATCGCGACGGCCACCACGAGGACGGCGACCAGCGCTGCGCCGCCGAGCAGCAGTAGCCGCCCGGAGCGGGTCACAGCAGATGCTCGAGGCCCACCGTGGGCGAGCGCTCGAGCGTCTGCACGCGGCGCACGGCCAGCATCACGCCCGGCATGAACGACTCGCGCGAGACCGAGTCGTGGCGGATCGCGAGTGTCTGCCCGGGCCCGCCGAAGATCACCTCCTGGTGGGCCACCAGGCCAGGCAGCCGCACGGAGTGGATCGGCTCGTGCACGTTGCCGCCGGCGGCGTCGACCAGCTCGGCGGTGCGCTTGGCCGTTCCGGAGGGTGCGTCGAACTTCTGGTCGTGGTGCAGCTCGACGATCTCGCACTCCGGCATGTGACGTGCCGCATGCTGGGCCAGCTCCATCATCAGCACCGCGCCGATGGCGAAGTTCGGCGCGACGAAGAGGTTGGCGGTGCCCACTCCCTCGAGCTCGGTGAAGTCGGCGCCGGTGGTGCCCACCACGCAGTGCACGCCCGCCTCCAGGCACTCGCGGGCGTTGGTCACCGCGGCGCCGGGCACGGAGAAGTCGACCACCACGTCGGCGTCGCCGAGCACGTCGGCCAGGGCGGTCTCGAGGCGCGGATCGGCGCGGCCCACCAGCGCCATGTCCTCCTGGGCGTTCACCGCGCCGCACACGGTCTCCCCCATGCGCCCCGCGGCGCCCGAGACCGCGACGTTGATCATGCCGCCAATGCGGGCGTGACCGGGCCGAGCGCCGCCCGGAAGGCATCCTCGTCGGCCCCCACCCCGGCAGCCGACAGGCGCTCGGGCGCGTACAGCTCCTCCGCCAGCGCAGCCACGTCGTCCAGGGTCACGGCGTCGAGCGCGGCGAGCACCTCGTCCAGGCTCAGCAGCGGCACGCCCATGAGCACCGAGCTGCCCAGGCGGTTCATGCGCGCGAGGGTGGACTCCATGGACAGCACGGTGCGGCCCTTCACGTTTTCGCGCGCGCGCTCGAGCTCCTCGGCGGTCACCCCGTCCGCCTGCAGGCGGCGCAGCTCGGCGCCGATCACGTCCATGGACTGGCTCACGTTGTCCGGGCGAGTACCCACGTACACAGCGATCTGGCCCGAGTCGGCGTAGTGGCCGGCGTACGAGTAGACGGCGTAAGCCAGGCCGCGCTTCTCGCGCACCTCCTGGAACAGCCTGGACGAGGTGGAGCCGCCCAGGATCGTGTCGAGGATGCGCAGCGCGAAGCGGCGCTCGTCACCGCGCGGGATGCCGGGACCGCCCACGCATAGGTGGTACTGCTCGGTGTCCTTGGCGTGAAAGCGCAGGCTGGGAGCCGGGCTTTCGGGGCCGGCGGGTGCGGCCGGCACCGGGCCCGCGCCGTCCACTGCCGTCTCCACGAGGCTCACGATGCGATCGTGATCGAGGTTGCCTGCCGCGGCGACCACGATGTTGCCGGGAACGTAACGCTCGTCGTGCCAGCCGGCGATCGAGGGCACGGGCACCGAGGACACCACCTCGGCCCTGCCGATGATCGGCCGCCCGAGCGGGTGCTCACCGAAGATCGCCTCGGCCAGCACGTCGTGAACCTTGTCCTGCGGCTCGTCCTCGTACATGGCGATCTCCTCGATCACCACCTGGCGCTCCGAGTCGATGTCCGGGTAGGCGGGACGCAGGACGATGTCCTGGAGGACGTCGAACGCCCGCTCCAGGTGCCCGTCGAGAAAGCGCGAGTGGACCGAGGTGGTCTCCTTGCCCGTTCCGGCGTTCACCTCGGCCCCCATCGCGTCGAAGGCCTCGTCGATCTCCTGTGAGCTGAAGCGGTCTGTGCCCTTGAACAGGAGGTGCTCGAGGAAGTGCGTGAGCCCCTCCTGCTCGTGGGCCTCGTTGCGCGAGCCGGCCCGGATCCAGAACGCGAGCGCGATCGAGCGCACCGAGGGCATCGCCTCGGTGACGACCCGTAGGCCCGAGTCGAGGGTGGTCACCCGGGCCGGCTGCGCCCGGTTGCTCTTGCTCACCGGCCTACTCGGTGCGCTGGCGGTCGCGATAGCGCGGACGGTCCCGGTCGCGGTCCCTGCGGCCGCCGTTGTCCCGGCGGCCACGGCCGCGGTCACCGCGGTCGCCGCGCGGGCCCTTGTCACCGGTGCCCATCGAGGACAGCTCCTCGGGGGACTTGCCGGCGATCTCCGGGTCCTCCGCGAGACGTAGGCCGATGCGGCCGCGCTCGCGGTCCACCTCGACCACCTTGACGTCCACCTCGTCGCCGCGGTTGACGACGTCCTCCACCGTGTTCACCCGCTCGCCGGGCTTCAGGTTGGAGATGTGCAGCAGGCCGTCGGTGCCCTTGGCCAGCTCGACGAAGGCGCCGAACGTGGTCGTCTTGACCACCTTGCCGGTGAACTCGTCGCCGACCTCGACCTCCTTGGTCATCGAGCGGATCCGGTCGGTCAGGGCATCGCCCTGCTCGCCGGACTGGGCGTAGATGCGGACCGTGCCGTCGTCGTCGATGTCGATCTGGGCTTCGAACTCCTCGGACAGCGCCCGGATCGTCTCGCCGCCCTTGCCGATCACCGCGCCGATCTTCTCGGTGTCGATCTGGATCTGCGAGATCCGCGGCGCGTACGGGGACAGCTCGGCCCGCGGCTCGGCGATCGCGTCGCTCATCTTGCCGAGGATCGTCAGGCGTGACTCCTTGGCCTGGGCGAGCGCGTCGCGCAGGATGTCGAACGTCACGCCGGAGATCTTGATGTCCATCTGCAGCGCGGTGATGCCCTCGGAGGTGCCCGCGACCTTGAAGTCCATGTCGCCGAGGTGGTCCTCCACCCCCGCGATGTCGGTCAGGACCACGTAGTCGTCGCCCTCCTTGATGAGGCCCATGGCCACTCCGGCCACCGGCGCCTTGATCGGCACGCCGGCGTCCATCAGGGACAGCGTCGATCCGCAGACCGAGGCCATGGAGCTCGAGCCGTTGGACTCGAGGATGTCCGACACCACGCGAATGGTGTAGGGGAAGTCCTCGATCTTCGGCACGACCGGCACGAGCGCCCGCTCGGCGAGCGCGCCGTGGCCGATGTCGCGGCGCTTGGGGCCGCGCATGAAGCCGGCCTCGCCCACCGAGAACGGCGGGAAGTTGTAGTGGTGGAAGTAGTGCTTGGTCTCCTGGAGGCCGAGCGTGTCGAGGCGCATCTCGTCCCGCGTGGTGCCGAGCGCGGCGACCGAGTAGGCCTGCGTCTGCCCGCGGGTGAAGATGGCCGAGCCGTGCGTGCGGGGCGCGCCCGGCACCTCGATCCAGATCTCCCGGAGCTCGTCCGCCGCACGGCCGTCGGGGCGCTTCTTGTCCACCGCGATCCGCCTGCGGATGATCTCCTTCTCCAGCCGGTCGAAGGCAAGCTGCACCTGACCGCGTCGCACGGCGTAGCTCTCGGGCTCGTCGGGATCGCCCGACAGCGCCTCGAGCGCCTCCTCCTCCACCCGCTTGGTTGCGTCCTGGCGCTCGAGCTTGTCCACCACCTGGGTGGCCTCGTCCAGGGCCGCGCCGAAGCGCTCCTTGACCTCGGCCAGCACCGCCGGGTCCACCTCCGGCGGCTCGATCTCGACCTTCTCCTTGCCGGCCTGGCGGCGCAGGTCGTGCTGCGCCTCGCAGAGTCGCTTGATCTCCGCGTGGGCGATGTCGAGCGCGTCGAGGATCTCGGCCTCGGCGATCTCGCTGGCGCCCGCCTCGACCATCAGGATGGCCTCCTCGGTGCCCGCGACCACGAGGTCCAGCGGGCTCTCGAGCAGCCACTCCTCGTCGGGATTGACGAGGAAGTTGCCCTCCGCGTCCTGGCCGATCCGCACGGCGCCCACGGGCGCCGGGAAGGGGATGTCGCTGACCATCAGGGCGGCGCTGGTGCCGTTCATGGCCAGGATGTCGTAGGGGTGCTCGTGGTCGATCGACATCGGGATCGAGACCAGTTGGGTCTCACGCGTCCAGCCCTTGGGGAAGAGCGGGCGCAGCGGCCGGTCGATCATCCGGGCCGTCAGCGTCGCCTTCTCGCCGGCACGACCCTCGCGGCGGAAGAAGCTGCCCGGGATCTTGCCCGCGGCGTACATGCGCTCCTCAACGTCCACCGTCAGTGGAAGGAAGTCGACGTCGCGCGGGTTCCCCGCGGTCGCGGTGCACAGCACCTGTGTCTCCCCTGCCGTGACGACCACGGCGCCGCTCGCCTGTCGTGCGAGCTTGCCGGTCTCGAACTGGATCGAGGTGTTCCCGATCTCGAGTGAGACCCGGCTCACATCACTACTCATGTGTTTCCTTTCGGCCGCCTCCGGTTGGCGGCGATATACGTGTACCTCTCGATACGAACCCGGTCGATGCTAGCAGTGGGGTTTTGGGGCGCCTGAAAGGAGACCACCGGGGGTTGGGCGACTTATGCCGTCATCTCGCGACATAAAGCGCCTAACCCCACCCAGCCCTACCCCAGCCGCGCCACCAGCTCCGCCGACGGCACCCCCGGGTGCGCCTCGCCGCCCACGAACTGGGTGGGCGTGGTGGTCACCCCGGCGCGGATTCCGCTGCGGAAGTCGCTCTCCACGCGGTCCGCGACGGCGGCCGAGCGCCGGTCGGCCTCGAAGCGCTCCAGGTCGAGGCCCATGCGCTCGGCGCGTTCCCACAGGTGGGGGTCGTCCTGGTGGCCCTGGTCCTCGAGCAGCGAGTCGTGCATCTCCCAGAAGCGACCCTGGCGCCCGGCGGCCTCGGCCGCGGCCGCCAGCACACGCGCTCGCGGGTGCTTGGAGGTCACCGGGAAGTGGCGGAACACGCGCGTCACCGCCAGCCGCTTCAGGATCAGGTGCGCCTTGGCGCAGTAGGGGCACTCGAGGTCGGCGTACTCGATCACCACCGGTCCCGAGCCACGGACGTGGTCCCCGGGGCCGGGATCAGGCGGGGGTGCGCTGCTCCAGGGCGTCGAAGATGAGGTTGGCACCCGGGATCTCCAGCGGCGGCGACCGGTAGGCCCACTCGACCCTGCCGTCAGGCCCGACCATCACCAGGGCGCGGCCCGCCATTCCGTACTGCTCACCCCAGACTCCGTAGCGCTTGGCCACCTCGCCCTTGGGGTGGAAGTCGGCCAGCAGCGGGATCGTCACGCCCAGATGCTGCCGGAAGGCCTTGTGGCAGAACGCGCTGTCCACGGAGATGCCCAACAGGGTGGCTCCCGCCTCCTCGAACTGGGGCATGACCTCCTGGTAGACGTTCAGCTGCTCGGTGCAGACCGGGCTGAAGTCGGCCGGGTAGAAGACGAGCACCACGCGGCGGCCGCGAAAGTCGCCCAGCGAGACCTCGTTGCCGTCCTGGTCCGGAAGCGTGAAGTCGGGCGCCGGCGTGCCGGGCTCGATCATCGGCGCAGGCCGAGCTCCCCGATCAGCGACCGGTAGCGGTCGATGTCGGCCCGCTGGAGATAGCGCAGCAGCCGCCGCCGGCGACCGACCAGCATCAGCAGGCCGCGGCGGGAGTGGTGGTCCTTGCGGTGCGTCCGCAGGTGCTCGGTGAGCTCGTTGATGCGCGCGGTGAGCAGGGCGACCTGGACTTCGGTCGAGCCGGTGTCCGCGTCACCGCGTCCATACTTGGTGACGATCTCGCGCTTTGCCTCTGCGGTCAGCGTCATGCGACGGAACACCGTAGCAGCCGCATTGGGCTACGACGCGGGGGCGCGCTGAAGCGCCTCCCGGCAGATTGCCTCCGCCTGATCCACGTCGCGTTTCATCTGCTCCACGAGGGCGTCGACCGAGTCGAAGCGCTTCTCCCCTCGCATGCGCTCGAGGAAGGCCAGCCGCATCGTGTGCCCGTAGAGGTCGCCCTCGAAGCCGATCAGGTGGGCCTCGACGAGCAGCCCTCGGCCCGTCTCGAAAGTGGGTCGGACGCCCACGCTGACCGCGGCCGGCTGGCCGTCGGCCAGGGCCGCGTACACCCCGTGCCCGGGCGTCACCAGAGCGTCGTCGGGCACGAGGTTGGCCGTGGGCATGCCCAGCTCGCGCCCGCGGCGGTCGCCCACCACCACCTCGCCCTCGAACACGAAGGGACCGCCCAGGAACTCCGCCGCCGCCTTCACGTCTCCCGCGGCCACCAGGCCGCGGATGTGGCTCGAGGAGACGGTCTCGCCCGCGACCTCCACGAGCGGCACCACGGTGGTCTCGAACTCCGGCCGCTCGCGCAGGAAGTCGGCGGTTCCCTGCGCGCCCCGGCCGAAGCGGAAGTTCTCTCCCACCGACACCCGCTCGGCGCCAAGGCGGCGGGCCAGGACGTCCGCTGCGAACTCCTCGGCGTCCCGGGACGCGAACTCGCGGTCGAAGGGGATCATCACGAGCTCGCTGACTCCCAGGGCGGCGATCAGGTCGCGCTTTACCGCGAAGGTGTTGAGCAGCTTGGGCGTCGCCTCCGGGTGGATCACCGACAGCGGGTGGGGGTCGAAGGTGAGCACCGTGTCGTTGCCCTTGATCACCTCGCGGTGTCCGAGATGGACGCCGTCGAAGGTGCCGATGGCGACGCTGCGTGGGCCCGAGCCGGGCTTCACCTCGGGGAGAAGGCTGACCTTCATGCGGGCGCGAAGACTACGACGGGCTGCAGCTCGTCCGAGCGCGGCTCGGCGATGGCAAGGAGCTCGGCGCCCTCCGTGAGGCGCACCGGCCCGGCGCCGGTGCCGCGGATGCGGCGGCCGTGGCGAACGGCGGCGGCCTCGACATCGGCGAGCCGCCGCTCCGGCAGGAAGGCGAGCGCCTCGGCCAGGGGCACCAGCCGCTCGGGGTCCGCGTCGGCGAGCCGGAACGGCCCGATGGCCGTGCGCTCGAGCTCCTCGCAGTAGGCGTCGCCCAGCTCGGCGATCAGGCTGCGCACATACGTGCCGGCCGAGCACTCGATCTCGAAGGCCGCCCGCTCTCCCTCCCGCCACAGCAGCTCCGCGCGGTGGACGGTGACCGCCCGCGGGGCGAGCTCGGGCTCCTCCCCGCGGCGCGCGAGCTCGTAGGCGCGCTCTCCCCTCACCTTCAGAGCCGAGAAGGCCGGCGGGCGCTGCATGAGCTCCCCGACGGGGAGCGCGACCCGGTCGGGGATCCGTCCCGTCCGCTCGAGCGCGCCGTCGCGGTCGCCGGTGTCGGAGATCCAGCCCAGGCGGGCCACCGCCCGGTAGGTCTTGGGCAGGCCCATCAGGAAGCGCTGGGCCCGTGTGGCCCGCCCGACAAGGAGCAGCAGCAGGCCGGTGGCGAACGGGTCGAGCGTCCCGGCGTGGCCCACCTTCGTTCCCCGGGGGAGCTCACGCCGCACCGCGCTCACCACGTCGTGCGAGGTCACGCCCGCCGGCTTGGCGCGGAGCAGGACCCCGGCCTCCGTGGCCACGCTCAGGACTCGAGCTGCGCGCGGATGAGCCGCCGGAGCTCGAGCATGAGCTCCGGGTAGGGCAGGGCCGTGGAGAACCCTGCAGCCTGAGGATGGCCGCCGCCGCCGAACTCGCGCGCGATGCTGGAGACGTCCACCCGCTGGTCGGTGGCCCGCAGGCTCACCTTGCGCGTGCCACGGCGCTCGTCGGAGAGCTGGTCGCGGACCAGCATGGCCACGGCGGTGCCCTGTACGGCCCGCATGTGGTCGACCACGCCCTCGGAGTCCGTCTCGAGCGCGCCGGTCTCCTCGTAGTCGCGCTTGGTGAGATGACCGACGGTGATGGCGCCGTCGTCGTAGCGCTCGACCGATGCGAGGGCGCGCTGCAGCAGCTCGAGCCGGTTCAGGGGCAGATCCTCGTAGAGCCGGCGGTAGATCTCATGGGGCTCGACGCCGGCGTCGATCAGCTCGGCCGCCATGCGGTGCGCCTGCGGCGTGCTGTTCTCGTACATGAAGCGGCCGGTGTCGGTCACGAGCCCGATGTACAGCGCCTCCGCTATCGGCAGCGTGATCTCCGCCCCCAGGTCCTTGGCCAGGCCCCACACGATCTCCGCCGTACAGGAGGCGGACGGGCTGACCAGGTTCACCGTGCCGAAGCGGGTGTTGTCGTGGTGGTGGTCGATGTTGAGGATGTGGAGCCCGGCGGCCTGCAGGAAGTCGACGGGCATGCGGTCGATGTTGCCGCAGTCGAGAAACACGATCGTGCGCTCCGCCACGTCCTCCGGCGGGACGCCGACGAGGCCGTCGAAGGTCCAGTCCCGGTACTCCCAGGGCAGCGGGAACTCGTCCGGCGACATGTACATGAGCGAGTCCTTGCCGAGCTGCTCCAGCACCCAGTGCATCGAGAGCAGGGAGCCCAGCGCGTCACCGTCGGGGTTCTCGTGGGTGGTCAGGAGCAGCTTGTCCGCCCGGCGCAGCTCGGCCAGCGTCTCATCGTGCTCGCTCTGCAGCGCGACGGCGGCTGCCGACGACGACTCCAGCGGAGCCCTCACTCCTCTCGCTCCAGGAGCTCCGTGATGCGCATTCCCCGGTCGATGGACGAATCGAACACGAACTCGAGCGTGGGAGTGCGCTTCATCCGCAGCTCGCGCGCGATCGTCTGTTGCAGCACCCCGTGTGCCGAGGCCAGGCCGGCCAGGGTCGCCTCACGCTCGGCGTCGTCGCCGAGCACGCTCACCCATACGCGCGCGCTGCGGAGGTCGGGGCTGGTCTCGACTGATGTCACGGTCACAAATCCTATGCGTGGGTCTTTGAGCCCCTCCGCAATCCGTGCCGATAGGACTTCGCGAACCGCTTCGTTAACCCTGCGCATGCGGTCGGCGGCCATCGTGCTAGCGGTCGAAGAGGTCTGCTGAGGACACCATTAAAACTTCCACATCTGACCCATCGGGAAACATGGATTCGATGTAGCGGGCCATTCCGGCGCCCCGATCGCGCAGTGGGCGGGCCTCCCGGCCGACCAGCGCCGCGGTCAGCGTCGCGCGCTGCCACAGGTCGTGATGGTCGGTCTCGGCCACCGCCGCCCCGAAGCGCCGCTGCAGCTGCGCCTTGAGCGAGCTGAGCTCCTTGCGCTTGCCCTTCAGGCTCCCGTTATGGGGGAAATGCAGGCGAATCTCGAGGAGGCAGACGAAGCTCACGCCGCTCGCTCCGGCGCGCCGGCGGCTCAGGAGAGGGTCTGCTCGACCTGCTTTGTCTCGTAGACCTCGATCACATCGCCCTCCTTGACGTCCGGATAGTTCTCGAGCACGATGCCGCACTCCATCCCGACGGTCACCTCGCGGACATCGTCCTTGAAGCGCCGCAGCGAGGCGATTCGACCGTCATAAATCACCGTGCCCTCGCGCACCAGGCGGGCGCGCGCGCCGCGCCGGACGGTCCCCTCGGCCACGTACGAGCCCGCGATCGTGCCAACGCGGGAGGCCTTGAAGGTGGCGCGCACCTCCACAGTGGCCACCGCCTCCTCGACCTCCTCCGGCTCGAGCAGGCCCTCCATCGCGTCGCGCAGGTCCTCGACGATCTTGTAGATCACCGAGTAGGTGCGGATCTCCACGCCCTCGACATCGGCCACCTGCGCGGCGTTGCCCACCGGGCGGACGTTGAAGCCGATGACCACGGCGTCGGAGGCCGAGGCCAGCATGACGTCCGACTCCGCGATGCCGCCGACCCCTTCGCGGATCACGTTGACGGTCACCCGCTCCTGCGGCAGGCGGGCGATCTCGTCGGCGAGGGCCTCGAGCGAGCCGGCCACGTCGGCCTTGAGCACGAGGTTGAGCTCCTTCTCGCCCCGCTCGGCGCGGGCCAGGACGTCCTCGAGCGACACCCGCCGGCCGGCCTGGCGAGCCAGCGACTCCTGCTTCACGCGAATGGCCCGCTCGTTAGCCACCCGCCGGGCCTCGCGCTCGTTGCCGACGACGCGGAACTGCTCGCCGGCGTCGGGCACCCCGTCGAAGCCCAGGATCTCGACCGGCATGCCGGGGGTGGCGTCTTCCACCTTCTGGCCACGGAAGTCGCTCATGGCGCGCACCCGCCCCCAGTGCTCGCCGGCCACGAGGGCGTCGCTGACCTTGAGGCGGCCGCGGTGGATCAGCAGGGTCACGACCGGGCCGCGACCGGGGTCCAGGCGAGATTCGATCACGTAGCCGGAGGCCGGAGCGTCGGGGTTGGCCTTCAGCTCCTGGAGCTCGGACAGCGTGACCAGCGTCTCCAGCAGGTCCTCGAGGTTCTGGTGGGTCTTGGCGGACACGTCGACGAATTCGGTGTCGCCGCCCCAGTCGGCCGGGGTGAGGCCCTGCTGGGCCAGCTCGCCCCGGACGCGGTTCGGGTCGGCGCCCTCCTTGTCGATCTTGTTGACCGCCACCATCACCGGCACCTCGGCGGCCTTGGCGTGGTCGATCGCCTCGACGGTCTGGGGCATCACGCCGTCGTCGGCCGCCACGACGATCACCGCGATGTCGGTGACCTTGGCCCCGCGGGCGCGCATCGCGGTGAAGGCCTCGTGACCTGGCGTGTCCAGGAAGGTGATCGTGTGGTCGTCGTGGTGCACCTGGTAGGCGCCGATGTGCTGCGTGATTCCCCCGGCTTCGCCGGCCGCGACCTCGGTCTCCCTGATGGCGTCCAGCAGCGACGTCTTGCCGTGGTCCACGTGGCCCATCACGGTGATCACCGGGGGCCGGTCGAGCAGGTCCTCGTCGCTGTCGTCATAGACCGGCTCCGGAGCCACCTCCTCGGCGGCGCTGACGATCTCGACCCTCTTGTCGAATGATTCGGCCAGCACCTCGATGGCCTCGTCGGACAGCGTCTGGGTGAGCGTGGCCATCTCCCCGAGGCCCATCAGCTTCTTGATCACCTCGGGCGCGGAGAGCTGCAGCGACTCGGCGACCTCCTTGACGGTCGAGCCCGAGCGCACCTGGACGGCCGGCTCCTCCTGCTGCTCGGCCTCCAGCCGTGCCTGCGCCTCCGCCTCGAGGTCGGGCTCGACCCACTGCGGGCGGCGCCGGCGGCCGCGGCCGCGGCGGGGCGGCTGGGACTGCTGGGGCGGCGGTGTGCGCTCGCGACGCGAGGCCTGCGAGTCGATGACGACACGGCGCCGGCGGCCGCCGCCGCCCTGGCCGCCACCCTCTCCCCCGCGCGCACCACGCGTGGGCCGCGGGCGGTCGCGGCGGTCGCCGCCCGGGGGCGGACCGGGGCCCGGGCCGTCCGGCCGGGGCCCGCGATCGCCACGCGGGCCGCCTCCGGGCGCGGGCGGGCGGCCGGCGCCCCGGTCAGCGGGACGTTGTCCGCCACGCGGCTGGGGCGGGCGCTCCTGGGGCGGCGGGGCGTCCTGAAGGATTCGGGGGCCGCGTCCGGCCGGACCGGCACGCCGGACCTCCTCGCGCGTGCTCGGCGGCTCGGGGGAGCGCGGTGCGCGGCGAGCCTCGTCGCCTTGCCGCCCGGGACGAGTCTGCTGGCGGCCGGGATCGGGACGCGTCTGCTGACCGCCCGGATCGGGGCGGGTCTGCTGACCACCGGGCTCGGGGCGGGTCTGGGGGCGAGGCGACGCGGCGGCCGACTGCCCGTCCGGCTGAGCGCCGCCCTCGGCCTCCGCGGGGGGCGGCGGCGAGGCCTGGGCCTGCGCGCCGTTCTCGAACGCGCGCGCAGCCTCGGCCTCCTCGACACTGGAGGCAGGGGCCGTGACCCCTAGGCCGGCCTGCTGAAGGACGGCGAGGGCCTCCTTGGAGGTGATCCCCCGTTCCTTCGCTATCTCGTGGACGCGCTTCTTTGCCATTCGCTGATGAAGTCTATGGTCTCCTGGTGCACTATTACGGGCGCTCGGAACGCCCGGGCGAGCGAGCGCCCACCGCCGAGACTAGCGGCGCAGTCCGCCCGGCCGCAGACGTAGGCCCCACGGCCTCGTGCGGACGATCCGGGGTCCGGGCGGACCCGGCCGTCCGCGCCGCGCACCAGCCGTAGCAGCCCGCCCTTGGGGAGCGAGCGCCCGCAGGCCACGCAGCGCCGGCGGGGGTCTACGACGCCCTCGCCTCCTCGTCGCCGGAGCCGGAGCCGTCCTCGGCGGCCTCCTGCAGCTGAGCCTCGGCGCTCGTCTCGGGCACGAGCGCCTCCGAGCCGTCGCCGGCCTCCGCGCTCACCGCCTCGTCGCCCTCGACCGGCGCCTCCTCGGGAGCGGCGGGCTCGGCCTCAGCGGGCTCCTCCTCGGCCGCAACCGGCTCCTCCTCAGGCTCAGCCTCCTCCCCGCCCTCCTCGGGCGGGACGACGTAGTCGGTGTCGGTGCCCTCCAGCTCCTGGTGGGCGGGGATGCCGCAGTAGCGCGAGCCCGGCAGCGACGCGTTCGGGCAGCGCTTGCCGTTGGCCAGGATCGCGGCGCAGCGGCCGGACACCTCCTCCTCCTGGTAGCCCATCTCCGCCTCGTCCTCGGCGAACTCGGTCTCGGAGCGGATGTCCACCCGCCAGCCCGTCAGCCGGGCGGCGAGGCGGGCGTTGAGACCGTCCTTTCCGATGGCCAGCGAGAGCTGGTCGTCGGGCACGATCACCGTGGCCTGCTTGGCCTCGTCGTCGACGAGCACCTCGCGCACGCGCGCCGGCGAGAGAGCCTTGGCCACGAAGCGCGCGGGCTCCTCGTTGAAGGGGATGATGTCGATCTTCTCGCCGCGCAGCTCGGACACGACCATTCGTACGCGGGAGCCGCGCGGGCCCACGCAGGCGCCCACCGGGTCGACACCCGAGGCGTGCGAGACGACGGCGATCTTCGAGCGGTAGCCGGGCTCGCGCGCGACGTTCTGGATCTCGACCAGCCCGTCCGCGATCTCCGGCACCTCGAGCTCGAACAGCGAGCGGATCAGCTCGGGCGAGCGGCGCGAGACGATGATGCTCGGGCCCTTGGACTGGTTGGAGACGTCGGTGATGATCGCCTTGACACGCTGGCCGTGGTCGTAGCGCTCGCCGTGGACCTGCTCGCTGCGCGGCAGCAGCGCCTCTACACGCTCGCGCAGCTGCACGAGCGTGTAGCGGGAGTCGGACTGCTGGACGATTCCTGTGATCAGCTCGCCCACGCGGTCCTGGTACTCGTTGAACATCATGTCCCGCTCGGCCTCGCGGATGCGCTGCAGGATCACCTGCTTTGCCGTCTGGGCCGCGATCCGCCCGAAGTCGTGCGGCGTCACGTCCCGCTCCTCGATCTGGTCCCTGTACTGGGCCAGACGTGCCTGGTCGATCTCCGGCGGCTCGGGGTAGACGAGCTCGCCCGTCTCGGGGTCGACCGTGGGCTCGCCGAGCTCCTCCTCGACCTCGTCGAGAAGCTGGTCCTCCAGCTCGGGCGGCAGCATCAGCTCGTAGACGCGGAAGTCGCCGCTGCCGCGGTCGACCTCCACGCGTGCGTACTTCGCCGAGTCCTGGGTCTTCTTGTAGGCCGACAGGAGCGCATCCTCCAGCGCCTCCATGAGGCGGTCGGCGGAAATTCCCTTCTCACGCTCGAGAACCCCTACGGCCTCCACGATCTCCTTCGTCATCCCTCCCCCTTAACGCCGGCCGCGTCGGGCAGCAAGTTGCTTCGGTTGATGTCCCCGTACGGGATCGAGACCACGCCGTCGGCCGCCGCCACCGTCACCTCGTCGTCCGAGGCGCCGACCAGCTCGCCGGTCACACTTCGGTGCCCGTCCCTCGGCTCGCGCAGCCGAATGCGGGCGCGGCGGCCGAGAAAGCGGCGGAAATGATCGGGCTTGGTGAGGGGGCGCCGCGGCCCCGGGGACGAGACCTCGAGCCCGTACTCGATGAGCAGATCGCGCAGGTGGCGCGTGACCCGCTCGCAAGTCTCCAGATCGACGCCGCCGGGGCGGTCGATCACGATGCGCAGCCGCTCCGTCGCCACCTGCTCGACGGACACCAGCTCGACCTCGGGCTCGGCCGAGGAGAGTCGCTCTTCGATGTCGGTGGCGAGGGGGTTGGTCTGCATGACTCGAAAAAAAAGGTGGGCTGCGAAGCCCACCTCCAGGCGCGGCTCGGGGGCCGCGTTCGTCTGAAAGTCCTACCGCGAGTATAGAGGTGACGGCCGGGGCCGCCCATCCGGGCTACAGCTGCAGCGACTTCGCCGCGAGGAACTCCTCGACCCCGTAGCGGCCCATCTCGCGACCGTGGCCCGATTGCTTGTAGCCCCCGAACGGCGCCAACGGGTTGAAGGCCCCGCCGTTGATCTCGACCTGGCCGGTCCGGATGCGGCCGGCCACGCGCTTGGCACGCTCCTCGTCGGCCGACCACACGCCGCCGGCGAGCCCGTAGGCCGAGTCGTTGGCGATCCGGACGGCGTCCTCCTCGTCCTCGTAGGGCATCATCGCCAGGACCGGCCCGAATATCTCCTCCTGGGCGATCGTCATCTCGGGGGTCACGTCGGAGAAGACGGTCGGGCGGACGAAGTAGCCCTCGCCGAGGCCCTCCGGCGGCTGCTCGCCACCCGTCACCAGCTTGGCGCCCTCGGACTCGCCCCTCTGGATGTAGCCGCGCACCCGCTCGAGCTGGGTCTCCGACGCGAGCGGCCCGAGCCTGGTCCCCTCGCTGAAGGGATCGCCGGGCGTGTACGACTCGGCCACCGCGGCCGCGATCCGCTCGGCCTGCTCGAGCTGGTCGCGCGGGACGAGCATCCGCGTGAGCGCGCTGCAGGTCTGTCCCGAGTTGAGGAAGCACTTGGCGACCCCGTCGGTCACGGCCCGCTCGAGGTCCGCGTCGTCGAGGATCACGTTTGGCGACTTGCCGCCGAGCTCGAGCGAGACCTGCTTCACGCCTGCCAGCTCGGACACGCGCCGGCCGGCGCGCGTGGAGCCGGTGAAGGAGACCATGTCCGTCTCCGGGTGGGAGACCATCGCCTCGCCCACCACCGGGCCGTAGCCCGTGACCAGGTTGAACACGCCGGCGGGCAACCCCACCGCCTCGCAGATCTCCGCGAGCACGAATGTGTTGAGGGGCACGACCTCGCTCGGCTTGAGCACGACCGTGCAGCCTGCGGTCAGGGCCGGCGCCACCTTGTTGGCGGTCTGGCTGAGGGGATAGTTCCAGGGCGTGATCGCCGCCACCACGCCCGCCGGCTCGCGGACGATCAGCGAGTTGCCGACCTCCTCCTCCCAGTCGATCTCCTCCGCGAGCTCCGGCTGCGACGAGAAGGTGACCGACGGCAGCCCCACCTGAATCATCCGGGAGAGCGTGAGCGGCATGCCGAGCTCGGTCGTGAAGAGCGCCGCGAGCTCGTCGCCCCGCTCCGCGAGCTTTGCGCCGATCGCGGCGCAGAACCCGGCGCGCTCGAACGGAGTGCGGCGCGACCAGTCGTCGAAGGCGGCCCGAGCCGCCCGCACCGCCCGGTCGGCGTCGTCCACCGTCCCCTCCGGGATCCGGCCGGCAGGCTGCCCCGTGGTGGGGTTGACCACGTCGATCGCGCCCTGTCCGGCGGGCTCCACCCACTCCCCTCCGATGTAGAGGCGATCGCGGACGACGGGGGCTGTAGCGGTGGCCATTCGTGTCTCCTTAGGCGGTTGCGGTGGCGGCGGGGGTTTCGGCCAGGATCGCCTCGCTGGTCCGGCGGGCGAGGGCCATGATCGTGATCATCGGGTTCGTGCCCGAGGAGGTGGGGAAGGCGCTGGCGTCGCCGATCCACACTCCGGGCGTGTCGTGAAGCTCCCCGTCGGGGCTCGCAACGCTCGTCTGCGGATCCCGCCCCATGCGGCAGCTGCCCATCTGGTGCGCGGCGAACAGGCGAAAGCCCCCGGCGCGCAGCGGCACGCGCTGCAGGCGCCGGATGAAGGCCTCGACGTCGTCTCCCACCCGCCAGGTGGGCAGGCCGGCGGCGAGCCCACTGATCTCGAGCGCTCCGGCCTCCACGTGCAGGCGCACCTGGGCGTCGAGCGCGCGCCGGGTGTTGCGGATGTCAAGCGGGTCGTCGAGCGAGTACCAGGGCACCGCCTGGCCGGAGTCGTCGATCGTGACCCGGCCACCGCCGTGATCGCGCACCAGCCCGATGAACGTGGCCCCCTTCCGGAAGCGGTGCATCGCCTCCTTGTGGGCCGGGCCGCCGGCAAAAGGCATCGCCGAGGCCGCCGTGCCGGTGGCGTACTGGGTGGCCTCTATCAGGAAGCCGTAGCCGTCCTCGGTGTTGGCGAACTCGTCGACCAGGCCGGCGTGGGGCGCGCCCCACCACGCCCGCATGTCGTCGGCGTAGCTGGCGAACACCGCCGTACAGGGGTGGAGCCTCAGGTTCTGCCCCACGGCCGGCCCGCCGATGCCGGAGCGCAGCAGGAGCGCCGGCGACTCGAGCGACCCGCAGGCCGCCACGACGCGCGGCGCGCGTACCGTGACCCGCGCGCGGCGCCCGGTCTCGGGGTCGGCGTAGACCGCCTCGACCCCCGCCGCCCTGCCGGCCTCGGTCAGCACCCGCTCAGCGTGGGTGCGCACCATCACCTCGGCCCCGTCCCTGACGGCGTCCGCCAGGTAGGTCTTCGCCGTGGACTGCTTGGCCCCGGACTGGTCGCCGAACCCGATGTAGCCGGCGGTCTCGGGCGTGTAGCGGGAGGCGTCGATGTTGCGGGTGATGGCCTTGAAGGACCACCCGAGCTCGGCCGCGCCCTCACGCATGCGCGTCTGGGTCCCGTTCAGGTCGGAGCAGCGGTCGTTCACCGAGAGCCGCTCCCAGACCGCGTCGAGGTGGCGGTCGAAGTCCGGGCCGTCGACGCCCTCGAGGCCGTGCTCGCGCGCCCACTGCTCGCGCACCCAGGGCTTCGTCCGCAGGCAGTTCGTCCAGTTGATGGTGGTGCCCCCACCGAAGCCGGCGCCGGCGTAGAGGGAGATGTTCATGTCGGCGGTCGGGGTGGGGCCGCCGCGCCAGTAGAGGTTCTGGTAGGCCCAGAGCTCGTACTGGTTGAAGTCGGACTCGTCGAAGTAGCCGCCCGCCTCCAGGACCAGCACCCTCAGCCCCGCGGCGGCCAGCGACGCCGCTATCACGCCTCCGCCGGCTCCGGAGCCGACCACCACCGCGTCGGCCTCGTAGCCGGCCTCGTCACCCTCGGGGACCAGCGGCTCGATGGCTCGCTCACCCGGCTCGGGCAGGCCGCTGGGCCCGGGGTAGCCGAAGGTGGCCCAGAAGGGGTTCGACCCGGTCTGCGGGTCGGGCATGCCGTAGGCGAAGAACAGGCTCAGCTGGATCAGGCCCTGGCCCCCGGCCGCCGCCTCGGGGCCGAGGGTGGCCAGGTTGCGCAGGAGCTGCTCGCGCGAGCGGCCCGAGCTCTGGAGGAAGCCCATGCGGGCGAGACCGTCGAGGAGCTGCTCCAGGCCCTCGCGCTGCCGGGCGGGCAGCTGTTCGATGGCCTGGGCCACCGCGTCGTGGCTTCCCAGCTCGCTCCCCCGCCGGGCCCAGAAGCCGTCCGGATCGGGGCTCCGCTCGATCGCCGGCACGACGGTGTCTGCGATGGCCCGCAGCAGCTCGCGGCGGGTCTCCTCCATGACGCTCTCCCTTTGGTCGCTCGGGCGATCATCCCACTCCGTCGCCGGCCGGGTCTCAGGTCTCGAGCAGCAGCGTGACCGGCCCGTCGTTGAGCAGGGAGACGTGCATGCGGGCGCCGAAGACGCCGCCCTGGGCGCCGAGCGCGGCGCGTACCCGCTCGTAGAGCGGCTCCGCCTCCTCCGGCGGCGCGGCGTCGACGAAGCTGGGCCGGTTGCCCTTGCGGGCGTCGCCGTAGAGCGTGAACTGGCTGACGCAGAGCAGCTCGCCGCCGGTGTCGGCGACGGAGCGGTTCATCCGCCCCTCGTCGTCCTCGAATACCCGCAGCGCCAGCAGCTTGCGCGCGAGGCGGTCGGCCGCCTCGCCCGTGTCGCCGCGACGGATGCCGAGCAGCACCAGCAGCCCCGGGCCGATCCGGGCCACCTCGCGGCCGTCGACCGCTACGGCCGCCTCGCCGACCCGCTGCACCAGCGCGCGCATGCGGCCGTACTCTGAACGACGCGGCCGCCGGCTGATCCCGGCCAGCAATGCACCGGTGTTCAGGCCGCCCGCAGCCGCTCGCGGAAGGCCTGGTAGTCACGGCGGTCGGGCCGCATGCAGGCCGCCAGCGCCGCGTGGCGGCGGGCCTCGACCCTCCGGCCCGTCTTCTCGAGCGAGCGGCCGAGGCAGAAGTGCGCGTAGTCGTTCACCGGGTAGCGCTCGACCACGGCGGCGAACTCCACGGCGGCCTGCTCGAAACGGGCGGAGCGGAAGTAGGCGCGCCCGAGCGCCTCGCGGATCGAGCTCTTGTCGGGCTCGAGCGAGCGGGCCCGCTCGAGGGGCACGGAAGCCGCCATGAAGTCCCCGCGCTCGAGCAGGTCGCTGCCCTTGCGGAAGAGGTCGTAGGCCTCGTAGTTGCCGTCGCTCATGACTCGCCCTCCACGGTACTCGGGGCGCCGGTCAGCGCCCGCATGCGCTCGACCTCGTCGAGGATCGCCGCCGCCACGACGGCCTTGGAGGCCCGCTCCACCTGGCGCTCGCCGTCGGCGGTCAGGACGGTCACCTCGTTCTGGTCGACGTCGAAGCCGATGTCGCCGCGGGAGATGTCGTTGACCACGACGGCGTCGAGGCCCTTACGCCGCAGCTTTTCCCGGCCCCGCTCTGTCCCCCCCGCCCCGTGCTCGGCCGCGAAGCCGACCAGCGTCTGCCCGGGCCGGCGGCGCGCGGCCAGGCTGGCCAGCACGTCCTCGGTGGGCTCCAGCTCGAGCGCCAGCCGCCCGCGCCCGGTCTTGGTGATCTTGTCGTCGCGCGCGCCGGCGGGCCGGAAGTCGGCCACCGCGGCCGCCATCAGCAGCACGTCCGACCGTTCGAAGGCGGCTCCGGCGGCCTCCAGTAGCTCGGCCGCGGTTCGCACCTCGACCACGGCCACGCCCGCCGGGGCCGGCAGCGAGAGGTTCGCGCTGACCAGCGTCACCTCGGCGCCACGGCGGGCCGCCTCCTCGGCGAGGGCCAGCCCCATGCGGCCGGACGAGCGGTTGCCCACGTAGCGAACGGAGTCGATCGGCTCGCGCGTGCCCCCGGCGCTCACCAGCACCCGTAGTCCGTCCAGCGAGCGCGGGACGAAGCGCTGGGCCCCGCCTCCAGGCAGCTCCTCCTCGATCGCTGCCAGCAGGGCCGCGGGCTCGGCCAGCCGCCCGGCGCCCCACTCGCCCATGGACGCCAGCCGCCCGCGCTCGGGGTCCACCACGCGGACACCGCGGCGGCGCAGCAGGTCGAGGTTCTCCCTCGTCGCCGGGTGGTCGTACATGTGGTTGTTCATCGCCGGGGCCACGATCAGCGGCGCGGTGCAGGCGAGCGCGGCTTCGGTCAGGAGGTTGTCGGCCAGCCCGTGGGCCAGCTTCGCGATCGTGTTGGCCGAGGCCGGGGCGATGCAGTACGCGTCGCAGCGGCGCACCAGCTCGAGATGGGAGATCGGATCGTGCTCGGGCGCGGGGTCGCCGGGGTAGGCGCCGCGCGCGGGATCGCGCTCGAACTCGTCCACGAGCACGGGCGCGCCGGTCACTCCCGCGAAGGTCGCCCGGCCCACGAACCGGAGGCTCGTCTCGGTCTGCACCACGCGCACGGCGTGGCCGGCGCCGGTGGTCAGGCGGACCAACTCCACTGCCTTGTAGGCGGCAATCCCGCCGGATACGCCGAGCAGGATGCGGGCCATGCGACCGTCCCGCTAGCGGTAGCGGTACTTGATCTTCCCGGCCGCGATCTCGTCGAGCGAGATCTTGAGGTAGTTCTTCGACCCGGTATCGACCATCGGAGGCGGATACTCGTCGAACGTTCCCTCGCCGAGGTTGTGGTAGTAGGAGTTGATCTGCCGGGCGCGCTTGGCGGCGACGAGCACGCAGGCGTAGTCGGAGTCGACCCGCTCGAGCAGCTTGTCAAGGCGCGGTTTGATCATCGAGGGGAAATGGTAGCGGCAAGCTCGTCGAGCTCCTGGACGGCGCGGTCCAGGTCGTCGTTGACGATGCGGTGCGGGAACTCGTCGCGCGCTGCCAGCTCCTCCGCCGCGGCCTTCAGGCGGCGCTCGATCTCGGCCTCGGAGTCGGACCCACGGGCGGTCAGGCGCTCGGCCAGCGCCTCGGGCGAGGGCGGCTCGATGAACACCCGCGTGGCCTCCGGAAGGGCCTCGCGCAGCTGGCGGGCGCCCTGGACGTCGATCTCCAGGACCACCCCCTCATCGGACCGCGCGAGCTCGCTCTTCAGCGTGCCGTAGCGGTTGCCGGCGTACACGGCGTGCTCGGCGAAGTCGCCTGCCTGCACTCGCCGATCGAAGTCGTCCTCACTGAGAAAGTGGTAGTCGACCCCGTTCACCTCTCCGGGACGCGGCCGGCGGGTCGTTGCGGACACCGCGAGGCGCAACCCCGGCCTCAGCTCGAGCAGCTTGCGCACGAGCGTGCCCTTGCCCACGCCCGACGGGCCGGTGACCACCAGGATGGGGCCGCTCACGGCACCCGGGCGCTAGCGCCGCAGGTAGGAGACCAGCTCGTTGCGCTGCCGCTCGGACAGGCCGCCGATGGTCTTGCTCGGCGAGATGCGGCAGTGCGTCAGGATGCGGTTCACCTTCACGCGGCCGTACTTCGGAACGGCCAGCAGAAGGTCGAACACCTTGGCGGTCATGAGGTAGTCCGGCGGGTCCAAGAGCAGCGGCTGGATCTGCGCCCGGGACGCCTTGAGATCCCGCTTGAGGCGGGCCCGCTCGCTGCGGATCTCGTTCGCCCGCTTGAGCGCGTCCATCCGCTGCGTAAGCGAGCGCTCCGGGGCCAGTCCGCCGGTCGCAGGCTTGGTGGAGGACGGGGGCGCGGCCGACATCGAGCGGCGATAGTACACATAAAGTCGCCCGCCACGGCGGCTCAAACGCAAAAAAACGGCGAATTTGACTCAACCTCGACCTTAGCTTCAGGATGCTTGCGGGTGCTTGAGCGTTTTGACGTGCTTTGCAGGGCTTTTGCCGAGCCTTGGTCGCCCCGCACGGCGCGAAGGCTCTAAGAGGCCGCACGTTACGGAAAAAACGGGGCACCCATCGGCCAGCGTGTGTACAAACACCCGCCATTTGGGTTCCGTCAGTCAGTTGTGGCAGGCACTGTCCGAGCGCAGGCGCGCCAGATGCCGGTCGCCGATCTCGGAACCCTCACGGCGCGGCGGACAGGCTGCTCTCGCCGGCCAGCTCGGCGGCAATCCGCCGGCCGGCCGCGGGATCGCGGAAGCTCTCGGTGCCCACCGCCACGCAGGCGGCGCCGGCCGCCATGAAGTCGGCGGCGTCGGCCCCGCTGGCGATCCCGCCCATCCCGACCACGGGGATGCCCACCCGCCCGGCCACCGCGTGGACCTGCTGGAGGGCGATCGCCCGCACCGCAGGGCCGGATACCCCGCCCCCGCCACCGCCCAGCCACGCGGTGCGGGTCACGGGGTCGAGGGCCATCCCCTTCAGGGTGTTGATGAGCGACACGGCGTCCGCGCCGGCAGCCTCCGCGGCCGCCGCCACGCCCTCCGGGTCGGCGGCGTTGGGGGTGAGCTTCACGATCAGCGGCTTCGCGCAGAGCGGGCGCACCCGCTCGACCGCGCGTGCGGTCTCCGCGGGGTCGGCGCCCATCACGAGCCCCGTCTCGACGTTCGGGCACGAGACGTTCAGCTCGATCATCGCCACCTCGTCGCGATCGGCCACGCGCGCTACCAGCAGGGCCAGCTCGTCACGGCTGAAGCCCATCACCGAGACCACCAGCGGTACCGGAAGCTCGGCCAGCTGAGGCAGGTCGCGGGCCAGAAAGCCGTCGAGGCCCTTGTTCGGCAGCCCGATGGAGTTGATCAGGCCGGCGGGGGTCTCCCACAGGCGGGGCGGCGAGTTGCCCTGCCGCGGATCGACCGTGATCGTCTTGGAGACGAAGGCGTGAAAGGGAAAGCGCTCGAGCAGCGCGTCCCCGAAGGCGCGACGGGCGGCGATCGCGTCGAAGGTGCCGGAGCCGTTCAGGACCGGTCCGGCCAGCGGGATTCCGCACAGGCTCAGGATCTCGCCACCCCCAGCCGGTCCGCGTCGAGCACGGGACCGTCGACGCACAGACGCAGGTAGCCCTCCCGGGTGGACACCACGCACCCGAAGCAGGCCCCGAAGCCGCAGGCCATCCCGGCCTCCAGCGCGAGCTGGGCCGGCACGCCGCGCTCGACGCACATCGCCCGGACCGCCTCGAGCATCGCCGGGGGACCGCAGGAGAACACCGTGGCGGAGCGGTCGCGGTCCAGCTCCTCGCGCAGCAGCTCGGTGACCAGCGCGGCTCGCCCGGCCGAGCCGTCGTCGGTGGCCACGGTCCCGAGATCGCCCGCGAACAGGTCCGCCGCCGCAACGTACGCGGCGGAGCGAAAGCCGAGCAGGAGGGCTCCCGGCGTGCCGGCGGCGGCCAGCTCGTCCTGGAGGCAGACCAGCGGCGCGGCGCCGATGCCGCCACCCACGAGCAGCGGGCGCGTGCCCGGCGCCGGCGGCCGGAAGCCGATCCCCAGCGGGCCGACGAGGGATAGGCCCTCCCCGGCCTCGAGCGCAGCCAGGCGCTCGGTGCCCGGGCCCACCGCCTCGAGCAGGAAGTCCAGACGCAGCCCGCGGCCGGCCCGGCTCGCGCGTGCGTAGGAGAAGGCCCGGGGCAGGTAGGGACGCTCGTCGGCGCCCCCTCCCCAGCCGCGCTCGGCGGCCAGCATGTAGAACTGGCCCGGCCGCGGATCCTCCGGGCCCGACTCGTCGAGCGCGCTGATCAGCCGGTAGCCGCCCAGCCGCTCCACACCGGTCACCCGGGCGATGCGGCGCTCGGGCGGGGCCTGGGTGCGCGGGTCCGCCGGCAGGACCGGATGGGTCATCTCGTGCGCTCGGCGGCCTCGGACGCCACGGACCCCAGGCCGTGAAGCTCCTGCAGCGAGGTCACGTCGCCCTCACCCGAGCGGCGCGCGCGGATTGCACGCTGTGCGGCACTCGCCCCCGACATCGTGGTGATGCAGGGGACGCCGCGACCGACCGCGGCCCGCCGGATCTCCCATCCGTCGGCGCGGGCGCCCGATCCCGTCGGCGTGTTGATCACAAGCGCCACCTCGCCGGCGTCGATCCGCTCGACCACGTTCGGTGACCCCTCCGACAACTTCCTGATCCGCTCCACCGGCACCCCCATACGCCGGATCGCCTGCGCGGTGCCGCCCGTGGCCAGCACGGCGAAGCCCATGTCGTGAAAGCCGGCTGCGATCTGGGTGGCTGCCGGCTTGTCCCCGTCGGTCACCGAGATGAACACCGTGCCGGACAGGGGCAGCTCGGCGCCCGCCGCCGCCTGCGCCTTGCCGAAGGCGGCCGGATAGTCGGAGGCCACCCCCATCACCTCACCGGTCGACTTCATCTCCGGGCCCAGCAGCGAGTCGGCGCGAGGGAAGCGCCCGAAGGGCAGCACCGCCTCCTTGACCGACACGTGACGCGGCACCCGAGGGATGTCGAGCTCCATGTCGGCGAGGCACTCGCCCAGCATCAGCCGGCAGGCGACCTTGGCCAGAGGCACCCCCACGGCCTTGGAGACGAACGGCACGGTGCGCGAGGCGCGCGGGTTGGCCTCGATCACGTACAGCTCCTCGTCGCCGTAGACCGCGAACTGGATGTTGATCAGGCCCACGACACCGAGGTGGAGCGCGATCTCCGAGGTGGCGCGCTCCACCTGGCGCAGCATGTCCGGGCCCAGCGACATCGCCGGGATCACGCAGGCCGAGTCACCCGAGTGCACTCCGGCCTCCTCGACGTGCTGCATGATCGCGCCGATGCGCACCTCTTCGCCGTCGCAGAGCGCGTCCACGTCGACCTCGATCGCGTTCTCGAGGAAGCGATCGAGGAAGATGGTGTTGCCGTGCCCGTTGCCGCCCGCGCGCGCGAGATAGTCGGCGAGCCCCTCGCGCGAGTAGCAGATCTCCATCGCCCGCCCGCCGAGCACGTAGCTGGGCCGCACCAGCAGCGGGTAGCCGACCGAGCCCGCCGCCTGCAGAGCCTCCTCCGGAGAGCCGGCGGTGGCGTACGCCGGCCCGCGCAGGCCCAGCTGGCCGAGCAGAGCTCCGAAGCTCGGCCGGTCCTCGGCCAGGTGGATCGACTCGACCGGCGTGCCCAGCAGAGGCACACCCGCGTCGGCCAGTCCCTGGGCCAGCTTGAGGGGCGTCTGCCCGCCGAACTGGACGATCACCCCCTCCGGCCGCTCGAGCTCGATCACCGCGAGCACGTCCTCCAGGGTCAGCGGCTCGAAGTAGAGCCGGTCGGAGGTGTCGTAGTCGGTTGAGACCGTCTCCGGATTGCAGTTGACCATCACGGCGTCGCGGCCGAGCTCGCGCACCGTCATCGCAGCGTGCACGCAGCAGTAGTCGAACTCGATCCCCTGGCCGATCCGGTTCGGCCCGGCTCCGAGGATCACGACGGAGTCACGCTCGCCGCGGCGGACCTCGTGCGCGCCCGTCCGCTCCCAGCCGGAGTAGTAGTAGGGCGTCTCGGCCTCGAACTCCGCGGCGCAGGTGTCGACCGCCTTGTAGGAGCGCTGCAGTCCCTTCTGCGGATCCTCGCCCCGGGCCAGCGCCGCGATCTCGGCCATGAACCAGGGGTCGATCGCCGTTCGCCGGCACAGCTCGGATTCCGGGACCCCCCGGCGCACGGCTTCGAACAGCAGCTCGTAGCGGTCGTGGGACGGGGTCTCGAGCCGCTGCAGCAGGTCGCCCTCGAAGGAGGGCTCCACGTCCAGCTCGCGCGAGCGCATCGCCTTCACGAACGCCTGCTTGAAGGTGCGCCCGATCGCCATCGCCTCGCCCACCGACTGCATCGAGGTGTGGAGAGCCCCGTCCGCCCCGGGGAACTTCTCGAAGGCAAAGCGGGGCCACTTGACCACCACGTAGTCGATCGTGGGCTCGAAGCTGGCCGGGGTCTTCCGGGTGATGTCGTTGTCGATCTCCTCCAGGGCGTAGCCCACGGCCAGGCGCGCCGCGATCTTGGCGATCGGGAAACCGGTGGCCTTGGAGGCCAGCGCCGAGGAGCGCGACACGCGCGGGTTCATCTCGATCACCACGATCTCCTCGGTGCGCGGGTCGACCGCGAACTGGATGTTCGAGCCGCCGGTCTCCACCCCCACGGCCCGGATCACGGTGAGCGCCTGGTCGCGCAGGCGCTGGTAGGTCACGTCGGACAGCGTCTGCTGGGGCGCGACGGTCACCGAGTCGCCGGTGTGGACGCCCATCGGGTCGACATTCTCGATCGAGCACACGATCACCACGTTGTCGGCGGCGTCGCGCATCACCTCGAGCTCGAACTCGCCCCAGCCGATCACCGACTCCTCGACCAGCACCTGCCCGATGGGGCTGGCGGCCAGGCCCTCGGCCACCACCTGGCGGTACTCGGTGTCGGTGCGAGCGATGCCCCCGCCGGCGCCCCCCATCGTGAACCCGGGCCGCACGATCGCCGGCAACCCCACGTCCGGCAGCGCGCGCTCGGCCTCGCGCATCGACTTGACGGCGGCGCTGCGCGGCACCCGCAGGCCGGCCCGCTCCATGGTCGCGCGGAACAGGTCGCGGTCCTCGGCCCGCCGGATCACGTCGTAGTCGGCGCCGACCAGCTCGACCCGGTGCCGGGCCAGCGTGCCGTCCTCTGAGAGAGCACGGGCCAGGTTGAGGGCGGTGCCGCCGCCGAGCGTGGGCAGCAGGGCGTCGGGGCGCTCGCGCTCGATCACCCGCGCCACCGGGCCGGGCAGCAGCGGCTCGATGTAGGTGGCGGTGGCGAACTCGGGGTCGGTCATGATCGTCGCCGGGTTCGAGTTCACGAGCACCACCTCGTAGCCCTCCTCCAGGAGGACCTTGCAAGCCTGGGCGCCGGAGTAGTCGAACTCGGCCGCCTGGCCGATCACGATCGGGCCGGAGCCGAGAACGAGGATCTTCTTGATGTCGCTCCTACGCGGCAACGATGAAGTCCTCCGCGGGGCATCCGGCCCCGCGATCTGAGTGCAACGATCGGCATCCAGCCGCTCGAAACGGGGATCCGGCTTCACCGGATCCCCTCCAGGAAGCGATCGAAGAGATGCCGGGCGTCGTGCGGACCGGGTCCGGCCTCGGGGTGGTACTGGACCGTCGAGGCGGGCACGTCGCGAAGCACGAGCCCTTCCACCGTGCGGTCGTAGAGATTGAGCTGCTGGAGCTCGGCGGCGCCGACGTCGGTCTCCCAGCGGACCGGCTCGTCGGCGTCGATCGTCCGCTCACCCGACGGGCCGACCACCGCGAAGCCGTGGTTCTGGGAGGTGATCTCGATCCGGCCCGTTCCCAGGTCCTTGACCGGGTGGTTGGCGCCCCGGTGACCGAAGGGCAGCTTGAAGGTCTCCAGTCCCACGGCCCGGCAGAGCAGCTGGTGCCCGAGGCAGATGCCCCACACTGGTACTCGCCCCACGACGCCGCGCACGGTCTCGACCACGTAGTCCAGCGCTGCCGGGTCTCCGGGCCCGTTGGCCAGGAAGACCGCGTCGGGGTTGCGGGCCAAGAGCTCGTCGGCGCTCGCCGTGCAGGGGTGCAGCTCGAGCCGCACCCCGCGCTCGCGCAGGTTGCGCACGATCGAGACCTTGATTCCGGTGTCGATCCCGAGCACCAGCGGGCCGTCGCCGCCCTCGAGCTCCAGGGGCTCGGTCCGGCTGACCTCTCGGGCGAGGTCGCGGCCGTCCATCGCCGGCTCGCCCATCACCCGCTCGCGCGCCTCGGCCTCGGGCATCCCGCCGGGGAAGATTCCGCCGCGCATTGCGCCCTTGGCGCGGATGTGGCGCACGAGCGCGCGGGTGTCCACGCCCGTGAGCGCCGGCACCCCGCAGTCGTCCAGCCAGGTAAGCCAGCCTCCCTCGGCCGGCGCAGCGTCCTCGCGGTCCACCCCCTCGCGCATCACGACCGCGCGCGCGTGTATCCGATCCGACTCCATGTGGGCTGCGGCCACCCCGTAGTTCCCGATCAGCGGGTAGGTGAAGACGATGATCTGGCCGGCGTAGCTCGGATCGGTGACGGCCTCCTGGTAGCCGGACATCGAGGTGTTGAAGACGACCTCGCCCAGGCCCTCGCCCGCCGCGCCGGCGGGCTCCCCGTCGAAGCGCGTGCCGTCCTCGAGCAGCAGGTAGGCGCCGGCGCCCATCAGGCCACCGCCCCCAGCGCGAAGGAGCGCTCGCGGTAGGCCACAGAGCCGTCGGCCAGCGTCATCCGGACCCGCCCGGTGAGGGCCCGGCCGGCGAACGCGGAGTTGGCCGAGCGGCTCTCGTAGCCGGCCTCCCCCACCTCCCACTCGGCCTCGAGGTCGGCCAGGCAGATGTTGGCGGGCGACCCCGGGGCCAGCGAGGGGAAGGAGATCCCGAAGGGCTCCCCGCCGGACGTCATGCGCTCGACCAGCAGAGCGAGGTCGATCAGCCCAGGCAGGACGAGCCCGGAGTACAGCGCGGCGAACGCCGTCTCGAGTCCCGTGACCCCCATCGGCGCCAACTCGAACGGCTGCTCCTTCTCCTCGCGCGCGTGCGGCGCGTGGTCGGTGGCCACGCAGTCGATCACGCCCGAGCGCAGGCCGTCGATCAGCGCCTGGCGGTCGTGCTCCGATCGCAGCGGGGGGTTCATCTTCACGTTGGTGTCGAGGGAGCGGACCGCCTCGTCGCTCAGGAGCAGGTGATGGGGCGTGGCCTCGCAGCTCACGCGCGTGCCCGCGGCTTTGGCCCGCTCGATCACCGCCACGGTCTCGCGCGCGGACACGTGCTGGACATGGATCCGGCCCCCCTCGTACTCGGCCAGCGCACAGTCGCGGGAGACCATTGTCGACTCCGACACCGAGGGGATGCCGGCGAGGCCCAGCAGCGCGGAGACCTCCCCTTCGTGCATCGCGCCGTTCCCGGAGAGCGAGGGGTCCTCCTCGTGCAGCGCCAGCACCCTGCCGGCCAGCCGCTGGTACTGGAGCGCCTGGCGCATCACTCCGGCCGAGCGCACGGGCAGGCCGTCGTCGGTGAAGCCCGCCGCGCCCACCTCGGCCAGCTCGGCCATCTCCGTGAGCTGGTCGCCGCGCTGGCCCACCGTGATCGCCGCAAGGAAGCCGGTCGGCACGCGCGCCTCGGCCCGGGCGCGCTCCCGCAGGGAGCGCAGCACCGGAGCGGAGTCGACCACCGGCTCGGTGTTCGGCTGCGCCAGGATCGCGCAGAACCCGCCCGCGGCCGCGGCCCGGGTGCCTGAGTCGATGTCCTCCTCGTCCTCCCTCCCCGGCGTACGCAAGTGCACGTGGGGGTCGACGAAGGCCGGGAAGGCGTGCAGGCCCTCGGCGTTCACCACCTCCACGCCCTCGGGCGCTTCCAGGGCGTCGCCGACCTCGGCCACCCTGCCGTCGCGGACGAGCAGGTCGGCCCGGCCGTCCAGTCCCGCGCGCGGGTCGAGCAGCCGGCCGCCCCGGAGCAGCACGTTGGCCGGCGGCGACGGGGCGCGCTCGGTCAGAGCTCCCAGCCGCGAGGTGCCGGGGCGCGCGGGGGCGGGCGCAGGACTCATGCCGGCTGGGGCTCTCCCGTCTCGACCGGGGCGCGCGCACCCGTCGGCGCGCCGCCGGCGAGCAGCTCGTACAGCACCGCCATCCGCACCACCACGCCGGACTCGACCTGCTCGGTGATCAGCGCCTGCGGCGAGTCGATCACCTCGGCGGAGAGCTCCACCCCCCGGTTGACGGGCCCGGGGTGCATCAGCAGCTGGTTCGGGCCGAGCCGCCGCCCGTCGATCTGGTACTGCGCGGCGTACTCGCGCAGCGAGGGGACGAACGAGCCCGTCATGCGCTCGCGCTGCATGCGCAGGGCGTAGACCGCGTCGGCTTCGCCGAGGCCGTCGAGGGTGTAGCGCACCTGGCAGCCCAGCGACTCGACGCCCCGCGGGATCAGCGTCGGAGGACCGCAGACCGTGACCTGGCAGCCCATGCGGGTCAGGGCCAGCACGTTCGAGCGCGCCACGCGGCTGTGCAGGACGTCGCCGACGATCCACACGTTCAGACCCTCGAGCGAGCCGGCGCGGCGCTTCAGCGTGTAGAGGTCGAGCAGGGCCTGGGTGGGGTGCTCGTGCTTGCCGTCGCCTGCGTTCACCACCGAGGCCCGGGTCCAGCGCGCCACCAGCGCCGCGGCACCGGCGTGTGGCGAGCGGATGACGATCAGCGCCGGGTCGTAGGCCGAGAGCGTCTGCACGGTGTCCTTGAGCGACTCGCCCTTCTCCACCGCCGAGCCGCTCGATTTGACGCTCACCAGGTCGGCCGAGAGCCGCTTGGCGGCGAGCTCGAAGCTGGAGCTGGTGCGTGTGGAGGCCTCGTAGAAGAGGTTGATGACGGTCCGCCCGCGCAGGGTCGGGACCTTCTTGATCTCGCGGCCGGAGACCTCGGCGAAGCTTTCGGCGCGGCCCAGGAGGCGCTCGATGTCGGCGCGCGACAGGTCGTCCACCGACAGCAGGTGCCTATGCATCGTGCGCCTCCTCGAGCTCGCTGGCGGCGATCGCCACCTCGTCTATCCCGTCCAGCTCCTCCACGCGCACGTTCACCCGCTCGTCCCGCGCGGTCGGGAGGTTCTTGCCCACGTAGTCGGGCCGTATCGGCAGCTCCCTGTGGCCCCGATCCGCCAGCACCGCCAGCTGCACGCGTCTGGGCCGCCCGTAGTCGAAGAGCGCGTCGATGGCGGCCCGCACCGTGCGGCCCGTGTAGAGCACGTCGTCGACGAGCACGATGGTGGTGTCCTCCACGGGGAAGTCGACGTGGGAGGCGTGCACGACGGGCTGGTAGTCGGGGCCGCGCAGCCCCACGTCGTCCCGGTAGAAGCTGATGTCGATGTCGCCCAGGGGGACCGGCTCGCCCACCAGTTCGGCCACCAGGTCGCGCAGGCGCGCGCCGAGCACCGCCCCGCGACGGTGAATGCCCACCACGGCGACCCCTTCGCCGCCCGTCTTCTCGACGACCTCATGTGCGATCCGCACCAGCGTGCGCCGCACGTCCTCGCGGTCGAGAACCGTCTTTTCCGTCACGTCACCGCCCCTTCCTGGCCTCTCCGGACCCGGTTAAAGGAACCGCCGGCGAGACTAGCATCCTCCCGGGATGCCTCTGGCACCTGCGTGACTCCGGCGGGACGGAGCGCTACTGTGGAGTTGTGACCTCCGAGCGCGCTGAGGCATATGGCCGGGTGATGCAGATCGTTTCCGCCGAGGGCGCGGAGCGGCTCGAGCCCGAGGAGCAGGCGGAGCTGCGCGAAGCCGCCGACGCCCTCTTCTTCTCCACCGACATCGCGGGCGATTCCGAGGCCCGCGACGCCCTCGGCCGCGTGAACGACCTCGCCTCGCGGCTGATGGAGGCCGAGCGCTGGAGCCCGGATTACGCCGAGCAGGCCCTCCGGGACCTGGAGGCCTGCGGGCCGGCGCAGCTGGTCCGCCTGGGCCGCTAGCGGCGGGCCCTCAGCCGGCGGGTTCGGCCGTCACGGCCGGCGGCGGGCTTTCCGAGGTCCGCACGTGCACCGGGCCGCCGCGCTCGGGCAGCGGGATCTCGACGCGATCGAAGTCGCGGGGCACGATCACCCGCTCCGGGGCGCCGGTGAACGCCGCGCGCGCCTCGTCGCGCAGATCGGGGCCGGCGTAGCGGGGCGAGAGGTGGGTGAGCGCCAGCATGGCCACACGCGCCGCCGACGCCAGCTCGGCGGCGCCCCGCGCCGTGGAGTGGAGGGTCTCCGCGGCGCGTTCGCCCTCCTCGTCGGAGAAGGTCGCCTCGTGGACGAGCAGGTCGGCCTCCCACGCCACGAGCTGGGTCATGTCGCAGGGGGCGGTGTCGCCGGTCAGGACGATCTTGCGACCGCGCCGGGCCTCCCCCATCACCTGCTCGGGCCGCACGCCGCCGACCACTTCGCCCTGCTGCAGGAGGCCGAAGTCGGGACCCGGGGTCACCCCGAGCTCCCGGGCCCGCTCCGGGTCGAACACCCCGGGCCGCGGCTGCTCGACCAGCGCGAAGCCGATGCTCGGCACCCCGTGGTCCGTGGCGTAGGCGGCAATGCGGTAGCCGTCGCGCTCGAGCTCGTCGTTGGGCTCCAGCTCGATCAGCTCGAGCTCGAACGTCAGGCGGCCGATCACCGGACCGAGCATGCTCAGCAGGCGCGCGAGCCCCGTGGGACCGTGCAGCCTGAGCGGGCGCTCCCGCTGCCGCACCGCAAACGTCTTCAGCATCCCGGGCAGGCCCAGCACGTGATCGGCGTGGAAGTGGGTGATGAACACGTCCTCCAGCTCGATCAGGCCGGTCGAGCGCATCAGCTGGCGCTGGGTGCCCTCGCCACAGTCGACCAGCAGGCGGTCGCCGCCGCGCCGGATGAGCGTGGCTGGCAGGCCGCGCCGCGCTCCGGGCGACGATCCCGCGGTACCGAGGAAGAGGACGTCGAGGTCCATCCCTCAGAAAGCTAATCGAGGGCGACCAGCTCGAACGTGACACGGCCTTTCCGCACCCGCGCGATCCCCATGGTGTGGCGGGGCGCGCGGCGGCGCTCGGTCGGGCTGCCCGGGTTGAAGATCTGGAAACCGTCGGCGGCGGTCTCGTGCAGCGGCAGGTGCGAGTGCCCGAAGACGACCGCGTCGGCCCTGTCGCCAAACCGCCGCCGCATGCGCTCGAGACGCCCGCGCCGCGGCCCCGCGTCATGCACGAGAGCGATGCGGGCTTCGCCGGTCTCCAGCACCCGCTCAGCGGGCAACAGGCCTCGCAGCTCGTCGCTGTCGACGTTGCCGTGCACGGCGACCAGCGGCGGGCCGATCGCCTCCAAGTCCCGCAGCACCTCGAGCGTGAGGAAATCGCCGGCGTGCACCAGCAAGTCCGCCGTCTCGATGAGCTCGACGCAAGCCTCGGGCAGCCGCCGGGCGCCGCGAGGCAGGTGGGTGTCGGCGAGGACGGCGATCAGCGAGCGAAGAGCTCCTGGCTGTCTCGGGGACCGGTCAAGCTCCCGGCCGGGATTCTTGCAACCGTCCCATGGCGGCCGCTGCCGAGGCTCCGGCGAGAACGGCCGGCGGGGAGAGACTCTGGCCGCCGCGAACGGGCTCCGGACGCTCGGCATCGTGCTGCCGGTGCTCGCGGCGGTGGCTTAGCTGATGGCGATCGCCCCGGCGCGCCCTCGCTCCCGGGGGGGTGCTGGCAATCGCGGTACCGCTGGTGCGCGAACTGGCGCTCGACCGCCTCGACGCCTCGGGCACCCTGACCGCCGTCAAGGTCCGCGACGCCGCCCGGGACGTCTACGACGCCTACCTCAGCGACCTGCTCGTGTGGGCGCTGGTGCTCGCTCTGGCTGGGCTCCTTCTCAGCGCCGCGGCCGTCGCGACCTCGCGGCTGCGCCGGCCCCCCACGGGGCCCCCTGAGCGGGCACTACACTGGCCGGGCCGGCGCCCGTAGCTCAGTGGATAGAGCGCTGCCCTCCGGAGGCAGAAGTCGCAGGTTCGAATCCTGCCGGGCGCGTCCCCTCGAAAGCCCGGTGCAGAACCAAATCCGGGCCTCTCGTCCCTGGGGGGAAGGGGTCGAAGAGCGATGCGCAGGAGAAACGCCCTGATGCGGGAACCCAGGCACCCCGGAGTTTCGAACCGGGAGGGCTCAGCCAGCGACCCCTCGCACGCCCCGAGAGGGCGGCGCGGCGGCTCGCCGCTCTCGTGCACCCGCTGCCGGGTGGCAGCCTGTGGATGCGCGAGCGGCCATAATCACGCACATGCCGCCTAGCGCATCGCCGCAGGAGCCGGGTCGCGCCGACAAGCAGATCGTTATCGCGGTGGATACTGAGGAGCGCACGCTGGATGCGCTCGCTCTTGGACGTCTGATGGCCGAAGCCACGGGCGCACCCGCCGTCTTGGTCACGGTGTTCCCTTATTTTCCGCTTCAGGACACTGGCAGCGAGGAGATGACTCGTGTGCGCGACGAGGCCCGTAGCGCCCTCGTGGAGCTTGCCCGCTCAGAGGCACTCGACGCGGCGGAGGCGCAGGTCGTCCCCGGCAATTCCGCGGCGCGTGAGCTGCAGCGGGTGACCGAGCAGCCCGCGACGGGGCTGATCGTCGTCGGCTCTACCACGCGCGGACCGGTGGGGCGCCTTCTGATCGGTGGGGTCGGCGAACGATTGCTGTCGGGAGCGGCCTGCCCGGTCGCCGTCGCCCCGAACGGTTACACCGAGCGGCGCCCCTCACGACTGGCTCGGATCGGCGTCGGAATTGACAGCTCGGACGAGGCCCGGCGGGCGCTTGGCGCAGCTGTGTCGCTCGCCACAGCCGCCGGCGCGGCCGTACGCGTCGTCACCGCGTTTCAGCGGCTCGCCTTTGGCGGCGTCCCGGCAGGAGCGCTGCCAAGCGCCTCTGCCAATGAGACGATGCGGGCCGAGCTACAGGTAGTCCATGACCGGGCGGTGGCCGCCGCTCGGGGGAAGGTAGAGGTGGAGGGCAGATTTCGCGAGGGTTCCTCGCAGGAGGTGCTGGCCGAGGAGAGCGGCGATGTCGACCTGCTCGTCCTCGGCTCGCGCGGCTATGGCCCCCGCGCCGCCGCCCTCCTCGGCAGCACAAGCACCGCGCTCGCACGGACAGCGGCCTGCCCCATCCTCGTGGTCCCGCGTGAAGCGCGGTTCCAGCTAGTCCCTCACGTCCTCGCCGGATAGTCGAGGCCACGCGGGCGCAGGGTTTGGAGGGGGTGGTGGCCTCAGTAGAGGAGCAGTCGCCGTGGCCTTCCACTGCCCGGCTCCCGGGCCGGTGCGTGACCGATCCTCCGGGCTATCGAGCCCGCCCCGCCTCACCCAACCGCTAGCAGCCGTCGGACGACCTCAATCGCGCGTCGCGTGAGGAGGCCGGGACACCACAACCGCTCGAGCCCTTCCCCGACGCCGCCTTTGCCTTCTCCGCTCCATCTCTTCTGCCGTATCACTAGCCGCTTTGCCGCTTCCATGAGGCGGCAGGCGGCGATGTCGGCAGCCATCGTCAGCCGCCACCTGTTCTCCGGGGTAGCGGCCGCAACCGGCCCCAGTGACATCAACCTACGATCTTGAGCGCACTACCGAAGCCGGTGCCGAGCTGCTCCTGGACGCTCATGTGAAGAAGCCCGGCGCCTTCGAGCTCACGGGCGCGGCGCAGGGGGCCGGCGTCGATCGGGCGCAGACCCCCGTCCTTCGCGAGCTGCGAGACGGTGGACTTCGCTTCCTTGTCGTCGCTGGCCACGAAGACGTCCAGCGGCTGGTCGGCGACCTGTCCCTCACTCAGCGTGCCCGCGAAGGTCGTGTTGAAGGCCTTGACAACTCGGGCGCCGGGCGCGCTCGCCGCCAGTTCCTGCGCCGCCGAGCTGTCGGGCGGGGTGACGAGCCCGTCGAATGTCTCGTTGACGGGGTTCGTGATGTCCACCAGCACCTTGCCCGCCAGTCCATCGCCGTAGTGCTCGACCGCCGCCTTCGCGTCCCCGAAGTACACCGCGAGCACAACGACGTCGTCCGCGATCGCCTCCTGCGAGCGGCCGGCCCGCGCCGAGCCATCGGCGCCGAGGTCGCTGACCACCGCCTCGGCGTCGCCGGTCTGCTTCCCGAGCACCGTCACATCGTGACCGCCGGCCACAAGCCGCTTCCCGATCCCCCGGGCCATGTTGCCGGTACCGATGATCGTGACATTCATTGTTCCCTCCGCGTTGGACCGATCGAATGATTCCACCCGCGCGAAAGCCGCCGAATCAGGAGAGGTCGAACTCCCGGCCTCACGGCTGCGCCCAGACAGCCACGGGCGTGCCCACCACCACGAAGAGAGTCACCAAGTCATAAATCGGACCGCTCGAGGTGCGCGACGACGTGCGCGGGTCAGCGGCGGCCGGCAGGCCCTGCGCCGCTTGAAGCAGGGAGCAGGCTTCGTCGTAGAGCTCGTTGCCCGGGTCTCGCTCCGGGGCGGGCGACCTGCGATCTCGAGGCTTCTCGAGGACTCTGAAGTGCCACGTGGACGAGCCTCGCAACGTCGCCTTCCGGTGCCGGTGGGGCGAATCGTGCATCAGGGCGCGCGGGGTGAGACCCGGGCCGCAATGCACGCTTGTACCCATGGTCTAGATGCGACTGCTCGACGAAGCTGGGGATAATGCCTCCCTCTCCACAACGCGCAGCGGGATCTCGGCCCCCAGCGGTATCGGTTGAGCGGCCCCGTGCGCGGGGCGCGAGGAGCGACTGCCGATGACACGGAGCGGACACGGCGGTCTCGGCACTTCGGATCGCGCACATGCCGCGCCGCCCGGGCGTAGAGGGCGGCGGCAGAACGAGCCCGAGGTGACCAACCCAGCGGCGTTCTGCTGGACTCTCACCGACAGCCTCGAGAGCATCGGCCACATGACTTCGGCACCACCCGCAGCAAGATCGCCCCGCGATGCGCCGGACATATCCGCACCGGATGGCGACACGCGAACGCAGCCCGCCGAGTCGCGGCGCGGCTCTGTCTCGCTGCTTTGGTGGGTCTTCCTGACGAACGGGTCGGTGCTCGTCATCGCGCTGTTGCTGCTCGCCTTGAGCCCGATCACGATCGACGCCCGGATCGAGAGCGGCCAGTTCGCACTCCTTATGGGCGGCTTCGTTGTGCTGGTAGGGGTGAACTTGGTGTTGTTGCGGCGTGTCCTCTCACCGCTGTTCAAGCTCACACAAATGATGAGCTCTGTCGACCCGGACCGGCCGGGGAGGCGGCTGTCGGGGATCGATCTGCGCAGCAGGGAAGGCCAAGCTCTGGCGGACGCCTTCAACGCCATGCTCGACAGGCTGGAAAGGGCGCGGCGCGAAGCGTCGCGCACCGCGCTCGCGGCACAGGAGGCAGAACGGCTGCGCGTCGCGCGCGAACTGCACGACGAGATCGGGCAGACCCTCACAGCCGTGACGATCCAGGCCGAGCGGGCAGCGGATGGCGACCCGGCGCTGGCCGCGGCCGCCCTGCGCCGCGTGGCGGACTCCGTCCGCGACAGCTTGGACGAGGTGCGCCGCATCGCGCGCGAGCTGCGCCCGGAGGCGCTCGACGACCTCGGCCTCGTCAACGCGCTGATCGCGCTCTGCACGCGGATCAGCACCCAGGGCAGCCTGCGCGTCAGGCGCGACCTTCAGGGGAAGCTGCCGACGCTGTCGCCGAACGTCGAGCTCGT
The DNA here is from genome assembly GCA_963821275.1 of uncultured Thermoleophilaceae bacterium. Classification (GTDB taxonomy): domain Bacteria; phylum Actinomycetota; class Thermoleophilia; order Solirubrobacterales; family Thermoleophilaceae; genus JACVRW01. Next base: position 6,210 of record CAWGDF010000005.1, on the reverse strand, counting down.
CGTTTACCGAATCGCCCAGGAGGCCCTTACCAATGCCCTGCGCCACTCCGATGCTCGCTTGGCGACGGTGTCGCTCAAGGCGGACGCGGAAACGCTCAGCCTCCGGGTCGCCGACGATGGGAGGGGTATGCCGGCCCAGCTGCCCGGCGACACGGCCGGGATAGTGGGCATGCGGGAACGGGCGCTGCTCGTGGGCGGTCGGCTCTCGATCGAGTCGCGGCCGGGGCGCGGCACCGAGGTTCGTCTTACGATCCCGATCGACCGCGAGGAGCCGTGACCGTTCCGCTGAAGACACGCATCCTGCTCGCCGACGACCACGAGGTGGTCCGCGACGGGCTGCGTATGGTGCTCGACTCGGCGCCCGACCTCGAGGTCGTCGCCGAGGCGGGCGACGGCGCGGAGGCGGTCGAGCTCGCCCTGTCCGAGGAGGTCCACCTGGCCGTGCTGGACGTGACGATGCCGCGCATGACCGGGCTGCAGGCCGCGCTCGAGCTGTCCAAGCGCAAGCCCGAGCTGCGCGTGCTGATCCTGTCGATGCACGACAACGAGCAGTACTTCTTCGAGGCGCTCAAGGCCGGCGCCTCCGGCTACGTGCTGAAGAACGTCGCGAACCGCGACCTGATCGAAGCCTGCCGCGCCACGATGCGCGGCGAGCCGTTCCTCTACCCGGCCGCCGTCCGGGCGCTCGTGCGCGACTACCTCGACCGGGCCAGTCGCGGCGAGACGACCCCCGAGGATCCGCTCAGCCCCAGGGAGCTGGAGGTCGTCAAGCTGATCGCCGAAGGGCTGACCAGCGAGGAGATCGCCGAGCAGCTGTTCATCAGCAAGAAGACCGTCGACCGCCACCGCGCCAACGTGCTCGAGAAGCTCGGCATGCGAAACCGCGTCGAGCTGACCCGCTATGCCATCCGCCGCGGACTCGTCGTGCCGTGAGCCGCCGGCCGCCGGGCATCGATGGCCGGGATCGAGGCTCCTGCGCATGAGCGGAGTCGCCGAAAGCGCGGAAGAGGCGCTCGACACGCTGCTCGCGACCCTCCAGCACGGCGACCTCTCCCCCTGGAACTCCGGATCCTGCTCTGGCTCGCGGAGCGCCTGGGCACCGAGCCGGAACTCGCGGACGCCCTGGACGTGAGTGGTGGAGCGATCGGCCGCGCCGCCCCGCGCCTTTCCCATGCGAGGGCTGATCGCCCGCCGTTTCGAAGGTGGACGCCGCTCCCGCTTCGTGCTCAGCACCACCTGGACGGGGCTCGTCGCCGTGGCGCCGCTGGTCGAATGGATCACGGACGCGCATCCCGCACGGGCGACGACCTATGGCGGCGTGCCCGGAGGGGGAATGACCTCGGGACCAGCTAGTGACGCGCCGGTGGGCCTCTGATGCGGTCACCGGGCGCCGCCTTACAGGAGGACGTCGCCTCGTCCATTGTCAGAGGCAAGGATGCGACGGCGACGTGCCCTCGCCAGGCACGCGAAGCAAGCCCGGCAGACGGCCCGGCCCCTACTGCCCTCGGACGACCATAACGCTCGTAGCCGCGTGATGGGAGAGCTTGCTCGAGACGCTGCCGAGCAGGAAGCGCTCGAGTCCTGATAGGCCCCGTGCCCCGACGACGATCAAGTCAGCGCCCTGCTCCTGGGCGACATCGATGATCACCGCCGCCGGGTCACCCTCCCGTGCATGCGTCATGACCTCGATGCCCTCATCCTCCAGTGTTCGAGACTCGCGGACTAGAACGCCCTCGGCCACCTGACGGAGGTTGATCGGTTCCGCCTTCGCGCTGCTCCTGATCGTCTCACGGTAGGTCGGGACATCCGGATAGGCGGTGACGAGATGCACCCGAGTGCCGCTTCCCTTGACAAGCTCGGCGGCGCGGCGAACGGCCGCCCCCGCACTTGGCGAGCCATCAGTCCCAACAACGATCGATTGCACCAGAGACCTCCTGTCAGTCGCTTCGAGACAACACTACGCCGCCCGGGAACGCCGGCCCCAACCAGAGAGTCTGCACCCAGCCAAGCCCGGCTGCTCGCCGGCCGCCGCGACAGCGCGCCGGCTCCTTCGAGCGGGGCCGATGGACAGTTTGCCGGTGGCACAGCGCTCCCGGGAATCGGCGCCTGACACCGCTCGAGGCTGGCTCACTGTCCCATTGACGCGGCTACTTGGCGTTGGCAAAGCCGGGCTCGGCGCGGCTCAGTCGTACGAGCGCGGTTTGAGTCGCTGGAGCTCCGGGGCGAGGAAAGCTTCGACCGCTCGAGAGGAGAACGCACACGGTTTCCAGGTGTCGACCGACTCGGGACTGGACTACGACGCGCGAGCGTGGCCATCGACACGCCGAACGAATGGCCGTATTTCTGCCACCGGCGGGATTCTTCCCCTTCATGCTGCGGGAGCGTGCCGGCTGGGCTGCTGAGGCGGCTAGGGCGACCCAGCGTCAGGGTTGTCGCCATTCGCCGGGCGCGGAACGACGACGAGCGGCGACTGCACCGAACGCATCAACGCGCTGGAACACTGCCGAGCAGCACGGCGAGCCGTGGCCCATAACTGCGGGGAGCCCACCACCAGCAGGTCCAGCTCGCCTGATTCGCGGGCCAGGAGCTCAGGCCCATCTCCGTCCAGCGACCTCTCGCTGGCGTCGATGTCCGGATCGAGCGCCGCTACCGCGTGCGCACGCTCCTCCTGGCGCTCGCGGCGCAGGATGTCATTGATCGACGCGGTTGCCAACCCACCGCCCACCGCCAGGGAGGCGGGCAGCGTGGCCTCGTGCACGCTCAGCACCACGTAGCCGCGCCGACGCTGTCCGCGCGAGCTGGGCCGCCCATGCGAGCGCGCGCCGCGCCTCCTGCGGGCCGTCGAACCCGCACCCCAGCAGCTGGATCCCGCGCGCGGCAGCGTGGAGCCGACCGGAGCGACCGCCACGGGTGCCGAGGCTCCGGACAGCAGCCGCTCGCCGGTGCCGCCCACGAGGATGCGGCCGATGTTCGAACGGTGCGACGAGCCGATCACGATCAGCGCCGCTTCGCGCTCCGCCAGCGCATGGAGCCCGGCCGCAGGTGACTTGTCGGAGATGAGCTGCATGCGTCGCTCCGGTATTGAGGGCAGGTGTTCTCGGATCTGGTCGAAGGTCAACTCGGCTACCTCACGGACGAGTACCTCGTACTCGTTCTCCGACAACAGGTCCGATAGCCCTCGCAGAGGGTGCACGTAAGCGATTACCACTGGGCGCCCGAGCGCAGGCCCGAGGAGGTCCGCGAGGGCCAGCGCCTCGGCGGAGCGCTCCGAGCCGTCGACGCCGACGATTACGGGGCCGCTCTAAGCCTGGCGGTGTGGTCGGATCGGCTAGGCCGCCTGGCGGTCCGGTCGGGCCTGCCGGGCTGTGGTCTGGCGTGGCGCCAACGACGCAACCGAGTCGCTGTCGTCGGACGCCCCGGCGGTGCTCGCACTCGTTCGTGCTCGGGCGGGCTCGTCGGCGTCCGACAGGGCGGCGTCGACCGCGCCGGCCAGGATGGCGACCGCGGCGACCAGGCTCAGCAGCGCCAGCGCGAGCACCCAGCCGGCCTCTATAAGTCCGAGCAGGGCGACGGGCAGCACCACCAGGGCAAGGCAGACGGTGGTGACGATCAGCAGCGCGGGGTAGCCGGCGGCCTCCGCCGCCCGGTGAAAGTCAAGGAAGGGATTGCGTGGCATGTCCACCATGCTTGTGTGGCGCGGCGCTCGCGCCCATACGGACGAACGACCATTCCTGGGCGAGTTGTCGCATTTGAGCCCGGCGCTATGCAGGCTGGCACCCATTGCCGGCGGCCCTGTTGGCCTCGATCATCTTGGGCATGGTTCAGCTCGCGATCCGTTGCCAGCCGCGTGTCCCGGTCTCGGCCGACGAGCTCCAGGGATGGCTCGAGCTGGAGGTGCAGGAGCTTCGGACGGCGGCGCCGCGCGGGACGGTGCGGTTGTCGCGTCTGACTCAGGAGGCGCCGAGCGCCGACCTCGAGATCGGCTGGCTGATCGAACTCGAGCTGGCTGACGAGGAGCCGCTGCTCGCCGGGCAGCGGCTCGCTGACGCGCTCAGGGACATGCGGCTGCTCGGCCTCGAGCCGACGTTGCTGGCCCCGCACGACGCGTGGGCGAACGGAAGAGCGGCATGAGCGCCGCGGGAACCGTCGTGCATGCCCCCGGCTCTTCCTCGCATGGACAGGCCCCCGACGCCGAGTCACTGGGCTGGCTGCGGGCGCTCTCCGGCGCAGGACCTGAGCGCGAAGACGCCATCGAGCGCCTGCACGCGCTGCTGCTGCGCGCCGCCCGCAGCGAGGTCGCCCGGCGGGCGACGACGTTCGCCGGCGTCGGCTCAGGCGACCTCGACGACCTCGCCGTGCAGGCCGCAGACGACGCGCTCGTCGCGATCCTGAGCAAGCTGCACACCTACCGCGGAGCCAGCCGCTTCACGACGTGGGCCTATAAGTTCGCGCTGCTCGAGGCGGCCGTGAGGCTGCGCAGCCGACCATGGCAGGGGCGCGAGCTCCCGCTGGAGGCCGACGGCTGGGCACAACTGCCCGACGACCGGCAAGCCTCTCCCGCCCGCCAAGCGGAGGCTTCCGAGCTGATCGACGCCGTGCGCGACGCGATCGCCGACGTGCTGACCCCGCACCAACGCGCCGTGCTCGTGGCAATCACGCTCAACGAAATCCCGATCGACGTGCTTGCGCAGCGCCGCGGCACGACGCGCGGCGCGCTCTACAAGACCCTGCACGACGCTCGACGCAAGCTGCGCGCGCGGCTGGCCCAAGAGGGGCTCGACGCGCACCCGGCTTCCCACGAGAGAGGACACGACCATGCTTGATTTCACTCTTACCGAAGAGCAACGCAACATCCGCGACCTGGCGCACGACTTCGCACATAACGAGATGCGACCGGTGGCCTGGGACTACGACCGTGATGCGACCTGGCCGCAGGAAATCATCGAACAGGCCTGGCAGGTAGGGCTGATGAACCCCCAGCTCCCTGAGCAGTACGGCGGCACGGGCGCGTCCTATCTGGACGGCGCCCTGATCGCCGTGGAGCTCGCCTGGGGCTGCGCCGCGATCGCCACCACGCTCGGTATCAACGAGCTCGCGGCGGCGCCGGTGCTGCTCGGTGGCTCGGAGCAGATCAAGGCCAGGTACCTCGGCATGCTCAGCGAGGAGCCTAGGCTCGCCTCTTTTTGCCTCACCGAGCCCGAGGCCGGCTCGGACGTGTCGGCCATGCGCACCACGGCTGTGCGCAAGCGCGACAAGTACGTGATCCACGGCTCAAAGGTCTTCATCAGCAACGGCGGGTATGCCGACTGGTACACCGTCTACGCCAAGACTGACAAGGACGCCGGCCACCGCGGCATCTCGGCCTTCCTGGTCCCGCGCGACGACACGGTCACAGTCGACAAGCACGAGGACAAGATGGGGCTCCGCGCCTCGGACACGGCCGCGATCAGCTTCAACGAGACCGAGGTGCCCGCCGAGCACCTGCTCGGCGACGAGAACCACGGATTCAAGCTGGCGATGATGACCCTCGACCGCAGCCGCCCCGGAGTCGCCGCGATGGCGACCGGCATCGCCCGAGCCGCGTTCGAGTTCGCTACCGAGTACGCGAAGCAGCGGATCCAGTTCGGTGTGCCGATCGCCATGCACCAGGCGATCCAGTTCGTGCTTGCCGACATGGCCACCGAGATCGAGGCCGCACGCCTGCTCACGTGGCAGTCGGCCGTGCTGCTCGACCAGGGCCGGCGAAATACCCTGCAGTCGTCCCACGCCAAGCGCTTCGCCGCCGATACGGCGATGAAGGTGACGACCGACGCCGTGCAGGTCTACGGCGGCTACGGCTTCATCAAGGACTACCCGGTCGAGAAGCTGATGCGTGACGCCAAGATCATGCAGCTCTACGAGGGCACGTCGCAGATCCAGCGCCTGGTGATCGCGCGCGAGATCCTGATGCCCCGCCAGATCGACCGGCCTGTCATGGAGAGCCCGCTGGCGGCCGCAGCATGAGCTCCGCTGACGACAGCCCGCTGCTCATCTGCTACGACGGATCCGACGACGCCAAGCACGCCATCGAGAGCGCGGGGAGCTTGCTGGCGGCCCGGCCTGCCGTGGTCGTGACGGTATGGCAGCCAACCGCTGCCCTGGGCAGCTTTGCCTGGTCCGGCGCGACCGCCAGCATGGTCAACTTTGTAGAGCTCGATCGCGCCGGGGCCG
>CAWGDF010000004.1:0-440369 GCA_963821275.1 uncultured Thermoleophilaceae bacterium | reverse complement strand
CTGCGGCGCGTCGCCGTTGCGCCCCGGTGGGCCGGCGGCGGGCTCGACCGGGGGGATCATGGGCGGCATCAGGAAGGTTCTGGCGCGCGCGTGGGGGGCCACCTCGAGCACGTGCCGTTCCATCCTCTCGGACGGGCAAAGGATGCGGTGTGCCTTCTCGACCAGCCGCCGCAGGATGTCGTCGGGCGTGTAGCGCGCCACGTAGTAGAGCCACATGCGGCCGTCGAAACGACTCCGCCGAGCGACCTCGGCGAGCGTCGGCACGCCCCTAAGCACCACGAGGTCGAAGCGCTCGCGCTCGTCCAGCCGCTCCAGGAAGTCGAGCGCGTCCGACGCCTTGACAGGCTCTTCGTGGACAGGGATCTCCTCGGCCCGCACCAGCTCGATCCGAGGGTGGCGCTCCAGCGGCGCCGTCAGCAGGCTCTCCCGTTCAAACATCCGCAGAGGAATCGTCAGCCTGATCCGGGGGTCCTGCGCGAGCACCTCCGCGATCGATTGCAGCCAGATGGACGAGCCGTCGACGATGTTCATGTCGACGTCGCACCAGAGCGCGACGCGGATGTCCCGCTCCGAAGCTGTGGTCATCGCTTCCGGTAGACGGCGATCGCGTAGCCGCTCCAAAAGCGCGAGTCGATGCGGCGCAGCGCGCTCAGGCGCGACATCGCGCGGTCCCCCAGCTTCATAGCCGCGGCCACCGCACGTGCCAGCGCGTGGTCACGCTCAGGAGCGGCGTGGACGCGCGGGTCGAAGCCGCCGACGTAGCCGCTGAAGACGCTGCCCAGCCCCGCTCCCTCGGCCGGCGCTCGCCAACGCCCGACGTCCATCGCGTCGAGGTTGTGGGTGGCTAGGGCGTTCGGGCGCAGTCCGCGCATGAGCACGCGGTTGATTCCCCGGAGGTTGGGGCAGCCGATGACGACCCAGCCGCCAGGGCTCGCCAGGCGGGCGTGGCGGCGGATCGCCTCGCCGAAGTCGTCGAAGTGCTCGATCAACCCGAGTGAGTAGACGAGGTCGAAGCTACCGATCGACTCGGTGGAATCGACGAACAGATCGCCCTCGAAGAGGCCCAACGGGATGCCGAGGGCCTCGAAGTTGCGGCGCGCCTTCTCACAGCCAACCGGAGAGTAGTCGAGGACGTGGCAGGTGTACCCAAACGTCTTCGAGAGCCAGGCGAGATACTGGCCCGGCGCGCCGCCCACCTCCAGGGCGCTCATTCCAGGGTGCCGGGGCAGGTAGGTCTCCAGGACGTCGAGGATGGCGGCGATCGAGCCCGAGGTCTTCGGGGAGCGCTTGATCTCCAGCGGGAGCCCGACGCGCCCCCAGTAGTCGTCCCAGTAGCCCTGGTCGGCGAGCCGGTCGCCCGAGGCACTCGGCGCGGCCTCAGCCATCGGTCAGCGCGCCGTAGACCCTGGCCAGAGCCGCCAGCGACGCCTGATGGTTTACGTTCTCGACCGCCCATTCGCGCCCCGCCTGGCCCATCCGGCGCGTCTCGCCGGGCCGGCCCAGGATTTTCTCCAGGGCGGCCGCCACCGCCGCCTCGTCTATTGGGGTCGCGAGCGCCGCCTCGGAGCCGTCGAGCCGCAGTCGCACCTGCGGGAGGTCGGAGACGACCATGGGGACGCCGCACGCGAGGCCCTCCCAGACCGAGCGCGGCGAGCCGTCGGAGCTCGGGATCGATATGCCGACGGAGGCCGCCGCGAAGTACTCGGGCATTCGGTCGTGACTCACGTCACCGTCGACGCGAATGGCCTGCGCGAGGGCCGGGTTGCGCAGGGCTCGGCTCGTCTCGTCGTCGAGTGCGGCCCCGCCGTGAACAACCAGCAGCTGAGCCTGCGGCAGCTTGCGCCGCAGCCGAGCGAATGCCCGCGCGATCACAGGAAGGTTGTAGTTTGGCTGGCCCGCGCGGAAGCTGAGCACGACGGGGCCGGGGCCAAGGCCCAGCCGTCGCCTAGCCTGCTCCCGCTCCCCGTCCGACGGCGCCCGGAACATGCTCAGGTCGACGCCGAGGTCGACGTGCGCGACCTTGTCGCGAGGGACTCCCTTTTGCACGATCTCGTCGACGAGCGCCGAGGACGGCGCGGTGACGCGGTCGGCGTGAAGAAGCGCGTAGAGCGAGTTGCGCGCATGCAGCCCCCGGGCGAGGTAGACGTCCGAGCCCCAGGCGCTCACCACCAGCGGGTGGCAGCCCGACGACGCGGACCACAGGCCCCAGGTGGGTAGCCAGTGCGCGTGAATCAGATCCGGTCGCAGGCGGCGCACGAGTCGCCGCACCCAGAACCTACACAGCAGCGACTGCGCGCGCGTGACCGAGGCGATGCTCGGGCGATGAGGCATCTCGAAGACCTCCTCCGCCACCCCATCGAGGTCCACCGGTCGAGTCCCGGGATGGACGTCGCCGGCCACGAACACCTGGCAGCCGATCTCGCGGGCGAGCTCCGCCCAGCGGCGCACATGAATGCTGTGCCGCGGGCCGAGCACGAGCAGGCGCGTGTGGCCCCGCACGCCCTCGGTAGGGGTGATGGTCGTCTCGGTTCCGCGCTCGAGCAAGAGCGCGACAGTATGCGATTTCAGGGGTGATTGCCCGGCCCTCGTGCCATCATCTCTTGCCTCCGGGGGCGCAGGCTTCTCCTCCTCCCGCGCCGCCATCCGCAGTCCATGAGGAACAGTCGACAGTGACCACTGCTTCCAGCCACCCCGAGCACCTGCCTGCCGCCAGCATCATCGAGCCCCCGCGTGAGGGCTGGCCTCTGCCCCGCCTGCGGGAGCTCTGGGCGTACCGCGACCTCCTCTACTTCCTGGTGAAGCGCGACGTGGCGGTGACCTACAAGCAGGCCGCGATCGGCGTCCTCTGGGCGGTCCTCCGCCCCGCGGCCCTCGCGGTCGTGTTCAGCATCTTTCTCGGCTCGCTGCTCAAGGCGCCATCCGAGGGCGTCCCCTACCCCGCGTTCGTCATCACGGGCCTGACCGTGTGGACATACTTCGCAACCGCGGTCTCGAAGTCCTCCGGCAGCACCGTGGAGAACGCCGCCCTGATCCAGAAGGTCTACTTCCCGCGGCTCCTCATCCCGCTCGCCGCCGTCGTGGCGCCGATGGTGGACCTCGCGGTGGCGTTAGTCGTCCTCGAAGTGGTCCTGCTCGCCTATGGGCTGTTCCCCCAGCTCGACCTGCTCAGCCTGCCGCTCGTCGTTCTGATAACGATCGCCACGGCGTTTGGAGCGGGGCTCTGGCTATCCGCGCTCGCGGCACGCTATCGCGACGTGCAGTTGCTCGTGCCCTTCCTGCTCCAGATCCTCCTGTTCGCAAGCGCCGTATTCTTCCCCTTGTCGCTGTTGCCGGACGGCCTTCAGACGGTGTACGCGTTCAACCCGTTGGTGGGGATCATGGAGAGCTACCGCGCGGCGCTGCTGCCGGTGGGGCATCTGAGCGCCCTGCACCTGCTCTTGCCCGCGGTCACCAGCGTGCTCCTGATCGTCACCGGGCTTGTCTACTTCACCCGCGCCGAGCAGACCATGGCGGACGTCATCTAGATGCCCGGGGCGGGTGCCAAGGGCCCCATCGCGATCCGCGCCGAAGGCGTGGGCAAGCGCTACCAGCTCGGCGAGGCGCGCCGCTTCAACTACAGCCTGCTCTCGGAGCGAATCGAGTCGGCGCTGCGCGCGCCGGCCCGGCTGCTGGGCCGCCGCCGGGTCGGCGCCGAAGCCAGCGTGGACGACGGCCCGGCGTGGCTCTGGGCGCTGCGGGAGGTGTCCTTCGAGCTGCACCGTGGCGAGGCGCTCGGCCTCATCGGCCGCAACGGAGCGGGGAAGAGCACCCTACTCAAGCTGGTGTCGAAGATCACGCTCCCCACAAATGGGCGGATCACCACGTTCGGACGCGTCGCGACCCTCCTCGAGGTGGGGACCGGCTTCCATCCGGAGCTCACCGGGCGCGAGAACGTCTTCCTCAACGGCAGCATCCTCGGGATGCGACGCCGGGAGATCGAGGAGAAGTTCGACCAAATCGTGGATTTCTCGGGGATCGAGCCCTTCCTCGACACCCCCGTCAAGCGCTACTCGAGCGGCATGTACGTCAGGCTGGCCTTCGCCGTGGCTGCCCACCTTGACCCCGAGATCATGCTTGTCGACGAGGTCTTGGCAGTCGGCGACGCCGAGTTCCAGAAGAAGTGCCTCGGGAAGATGCGCGACGTGGCCGGCGAGGGCCGCGCCGTGATCTTCGTGAGCCACAACCTGGCCGCTGTTCAGAGGTTGTGCAACCGCGCGCTGCTCGTCGACGACGGTCGGCTGGTGATGGACGGCCGACCTGGAGAGGTGGTCGGCGAGTACCTCGACAGGATCGAGCCGGAGCAGGCCGGCGGCGTGGCGATCATCGACCCCGGCGCGCCTCGTGAAGGCCTCGGTGGGACGCGGTTGACTCGTGTCGGCATGACCGATCTCGACGGCCGGCCGATTAAGTCGCTGCACCTCGGGCAGCCATTCCGGGTCACTGCCGCCTTCTCGGTCGACACGCCCATCGACGCGGCGGTGGAGATCGGCGTATCTACGGCCGACGGGCGACGGGTCGTCACCGCCCAGAATGTCGACGGCGAACGGCCGTTCTACCGCTTCGAGCCCGGCGAGCGACAGGTATCGGCCGAGCTTCACGTGACTATGCTGCCCGGGGAGTACGCGATCGACGTCGGCGTCAACTCCTCGGCCGGAACGCTCGTCGACCTCGTCGACCGGGCGCTCCGCTTCACCGCGCTCAACGAGGCGCAGCACGGCAGCGACAATTGGCGCTGGATCAAGGTTCGCGGCCACGTACGGCCGAGCCGCTCGATCTGGAGCGACGTGAGCGACGTCACGGCTGCCCGCGAGCCGGGCGTCCAGCATCCCGGGGGGGACGGCAGCCCCAGGCGTCCGTCGCTGCTAAGCGAGTAGGCCGGACAAACCTCGATCCAGTCGAGCCGGCCACGGGCGCAGAGCGGGACGGCCTCGGGAGCGGCCCAAACAGCAGTTGCCGTGGCGGGCCCGCAACTCCTTCGCGGGCGAGTTTGTGATGGAGGGCCTGTGAGATGACCACCGTCATCTCGCTAGGGTGGCGTGCCCGTGAAGGGCAGCGTCCTGTTCGTCGCCCACTTCTACCCGCCGAGCGGAATGGTGGCCGCGCGTCGCCCAAGCGCGCTGGCCAAGGAGCTCGTCCGACTCGGCTACCAGGTGAGCGTGCTCACCTCGCGCGCCTGGGGCACGGGCCCGGCGCCAGGCCGGGTCGCCCGGACCGCCGATTTGATGTCAAGCCCGCTGAACTACCGGCGCGGCAATCTCGAGGCGTGGACGGGGAGCGGCGAGTCGGCCGAATACGAGGCCGGCCCCAGCCTGCCGGCGCGGGTGGTCGTCCCCGACGTGGCGCTCGTCACGTGGCTTCCCTTCGCGCTGCCGGCGGCCGCGCGGCTCGCGACCAGGCGGCCGATCGACTGCGTGATCACGACCTCGGGCCCGGAGTCGGCTCACCTGGTCGGGCTCCTCCTGCACCGAGGCGGCGCCGCCTGGATAGCCGATTTCCGCGACGGTTGGGGATTCGAGTCGATTCGGTCCTGGCCCACACGCCTCCAGGAGCGGCTCGACCGCCGGCTCGAGCGCGTGGTGGTCCAACGAGCGGACGCGGTCACCGCGGTGACGGACCCAATAACTGCCGACCTGCGGGCGCGTTTCGGCGTCGACGCGGTCACGCTCACGAACGGCTTCGACCCTGAGGAGGTCCCGCCGAGAACGGGATCGGACGGCTTCCTGAGGCCGGATCGCTTCTCGCTCGTCCACACCGGGCGGATGGCGTCGAGCCAGCGCTCGCCGCGACCCCTGCTGGACGCGCTCCGGCTCCTCGACCAGCGCCAACCTGCGCTTGCAAGGCGAATCGAGCTCGTCTTCGCCGGGCCGCTAACGCACGCTGAGCGCGAGCTCCTGGAGGCGCCCTGGCTGGCCGACCGCGTCGTGCTCACCGGACCGCTGCCGCGCGAGCGCGTACTGCGGCTCCAGCGCGAGGCCGACGGCCTAATGCTGCTCACGGCCGGAGACCGCCGCGGCGAGGCTACCGGAAAGCTGTTCGAATACCTCGCCGCCGAAAGACCGATCCTCGTGCTCGGCGAGCGCACGGAGGCCGCACGGATCGTCCACGACGCCGGCGCCGGGGCGGCAGTGCCGATCGCGGACGTCGAGGCGATCGGCGCCGCCCTCGGGCGCCTCGTGCGCGGCGAGGTCGCCCCGCCCGCCGCGGACAAGTGCGAGCGCTATGCCTACCCCCGGCTGGCGGACAGCCTGTCGGAGCTGATCGACGACGCGCGCGAGCGGCGGAAGAAGATCCCGTAGAAGCGCCGCTCCAGCACCGCAGGGAGTGGCCGCCACGCGAACCAAGTCCGGTACACGAGCCGCCCAAGCCAGGAGATGTCGCTCTGCCTGGCGAGCTCCCGGCTGCGCCGGTAGAGCTTCGCGTGCTTCGAGCGGATGTAGCGGTAATGACGGCGGTAGTCGGCTCGGGTCGACCGGACCAGGCCTGCCTGCCCGCGGTGGTAGTAGAAGGTCACCTCGGGGAGAAGCTTGCCCGACCATCCGCGCTCGGCGGCCCCGAGGAAGAAGTCCCAATCCTCGTAGCCGGGCAGGGCCGGATCGAGGCCGCCGACCGCGTCGTACAGCTCCCGCCGAATGAGGCACGTCATCGTGACAATGCTCCGGTACAGCAGCCGATAGGGGTCCCACTCGGGGAACCTGAGCACGCCGCTCCAGGCGCCGACGAACTCGCCCAACCCGTAAGCAAAGCCGAGCTGCGGCTCGGCGTCGAGCAGCGAGCCCAGCCGCCGCAGCGCGGTCGGGTGCAGGCGGTCGTCCGCGTCGAGCATCAGTAGCAGGGCGGTGTCGGATCGTTCGACGCCAGCGTTGCGGGCGGCCGAGGCGCCCGCGTTCGCCTGGCGCACGAGGTCGACTTCTCGGGGCAGAGCGGACAGCGCCGCCAGGGTGCGAGGATCGCTCGAGCCGTCGTCGACGACGATCACCCGCGGCGCTCCGCCCTCCTGGGCCACCGCGCTGTCAACCGCCTCCCGCACCAGCGTCCCGGCGTCGTAGCAGGGGATGACCACCGTAATCTGGTCATTCGGGCTCACGGCGGCGGCAGCCTAGCGGCGTCCGGAGGCGCCCCACCGCTGTGCCCGACTCGCCGTCGCATCCACGAGGCCCGCACGGTCAATGGCTAGTGGGCGGATGGTGGGCTCGGTGTGGCCATCCGCGAGCAACTTCGGCTGCGACAGCTCTGAGCCACCGCTTCACCCCCGCATACGCCTATTCTCCGACGACCCTCAATCCCGCCGGTCACACGCATCGCACGGCATGAGCGCAACAGTCGGCACCCCGGCGGGTTTCAACGACGCATCCAGTGACTGCTCTGATCACACGTAAGCTCGCGGTCGTCCCGGCCTATAACGAGGCCGCCGTGCGTGGGTGACGTCGTGCACGCCCTGCGAGACACGCGCCCGACTACGACGTGCTTGTGGTCGATGACGGCTCGACCGACTCCACTGCGCTCGTGGCCGAGGCGGCCGGGGCGCAGGTGGTCCGGCATCCGTTCAACCTCGGTATCGGCGGCACGGTGCAGTCCGGCTTCACCTTCGCGATGCGGGACGGATACGACTATCTCGTTCAGGTCGACGGAGACGGCCAGCACGACCCGGCGGAGATCCCGAAGCTGGAGCGCGCGATGGCCGAGCAGCGACGTGGACATGGTGTGCGGTTCGCGGTTCATGAACACAGACCCCGAACACAAGTACCCGGCGCCGGTCAGCCGGCGCACTGGGATCCACCTCTTCTCGTTCCTTCTCTCGCGCATCCTTCGCCAGCGGGTCAGCGACCCGACCTCCGGCTTCCGCCTCTACAACCGTCGCGCGATCGGCGTGTTCGCCCGCGACTATCCCCACGACTATCCCGAGGTCGAGGCGGTCCTGATGGTGCACGGCCATCGGCTGCGCATGTGCGAGGTGCCCGTGCGCATGTTCCGCCGCGGAGGAGGCATGTCCTCGATCACCGGCACGGGCAAGTCCGCCTACTACATGGTGAAGGTGCTTCTGGCGATCTTCGTCGGCCTCGCGCGGCGAAGGGTCGCCATCGAACCGGGCGACGAGGCGCCCGTGGCCGCCGACCACCGCATCTGATGGACGTTCGCATACAAATCGTCGCCATCGTCGCCGCCGCCGGGCTGATCCTTGTGCTTCTGGAGTTGGTGCGCCGACGTAGTCTGCTGGAGCGCTACGCGCTCCTATGGCTGTTCAGCGCGCTCGTGCTGCTCGCGTTGGCGGTGTGGCGCGGTCTGCTCGAGCAGATCGCGAACTGCGCTCGGGGTGGCGTATCCGCCCAATGCGCTGTTCCTCATCGCCTTCGGCTTCGTTCTCGTATTGCTGCTGCACTTCTCGCTCGCCGTGTCGCGCCTATCCGACCAGACAAAGGTGCTTGCGCAACGACTCGCCCTGCTTGAGGAGCGCCTGGGCAGGAGACCGGTCGAGGCCGACAGCGCGTCCGAGCGCGAGCTGGAAGCCTCCATAAGGGACTGAGCCCCATGGCGCGGGAGGGGCCGCTGCGGGTTGCAGTGGTCATCGTCACCCACCAGAGCGCCGGTCACGTGGGCGAAACGCTGACCGCGCTCGCAGGCCAGCTTGCTGAGGACGACGAGCTGATCGTCGTGGACAACGGATCCCGCGACGGGACGACCGCCGTCGTGCGGCGGCTCGCGCCGCAGGCGCGGATCCTCGAGCAGGGCCGCAACCTCGGCTTCGCCGGGGGCTGCAACGCCGGTGCGTCTGCGTCTGCGGCACCGCTCCTGCTGTTTCTCAACCCTGACGCCGTGCCGGCGCCGGGCTGCATCGAGGACCTGCGGAACATGGCGGCGGAGCGTCCGGACTGGGGCGCCTGGCAGGCCCTCGTCACGATGGAGGGCGGACGCAGCATCAACACCAGCGGCGGCGTAACCCACTTCCTCGGCATGGGCTGGGCCGGCCAATGTGGCGAGCCGATTGCGGCCGCACCGCGCTCCCCGGTCGAGGTGAGCTTCGCGTCGGGCGCTGCCCTGATGGTCCGGCGAGACGCATGGCAGCGCACGGGGGGCTTCGACGAGCGCTATTTCATGTACGGCGAGGACGTGGACATCTCGCTTCGGCTCCGGTTGGCCGGCTACGGGGTCGGAGTCGTCCCAGCCGCCCGGGTTGAGCACGACTACGAGTTCGGCAGGGGCGGGGCCAAGTGGTTCCGGCTCGAGCGAAACCGCTGGTGGACGGTGTTGAGCGACTACCCCGCCACGGTGCTTGCGGTGCTGGCACCGGCGCTGGCGCTCGCGGAGCTGGGCCTGCTGGCGGTCGCCTGGCGCGGGGGCTGGCTGCGCGCCAAGTTGCGGGCCCAGGCCGCTGTCGCGCGCGAGCTCCCGGCAATCCGTCGTCGCCGGCAAGACGTCCAGCGCTTGTGCGCGATCAGCGCTGCGGGCTTCGCAGAGCATCTTTCGGCGAGTCTCGAAAGCCCATATCTTCGTGGAGTGGCCGGGGTCGCGCCGCTGGCCGTCGGACAGCGGACCTATTGGAGGGTCGCCCGCCACCTCCTCGGCGTCCGCTAGCGCCTCAGCAGCCCGCGCACCAACCCCCGCTCCCCCGGCCCCAGCACCAGCACGTAGAAGGCCAGCCAGTAGGCCAGCACGCCGCCGGCCGCCGCCGCCAGCACCGTCGCCAGCGTGCTCGGGTCCACCGCCAGGCGCAGCCCCACCAACGCCGCCGCTAGCGCCGCGCCGAGCCCGTAGGCAGGGAGCCATGCGGTCCGGGCCAGCTCGGCCACTCGCACTTCGCCGCCGAACCGCAACCCGACGCCCAGTAGCAGCGGGAAGGCCAGGAGGAACGGGATCGCGGTGGCCAGCGCCGGGCCCTCAAGCTCCAGCGACGGCGTGAGGGCCAGCGCCAGCACCAGATTCAGCGCGGCGACCAGGATGTAGATGCGGGCCGCGTAGCGTGCGGCGCCGGCGCCGACCAGAAACCCGGGCGTGACCACCAGACCGCCGTAGAGCAGCCAGTAGGAGACGAGGATCGTCAGCGCCGTGGCCCCTCCCCCGTAGCGGTCGCCCAGCCACACGTCAAGGATGGGCTCGGCCAGCGCCATCAGGGTCACACACAGCGGGACGAACAGGGCCAGTGTGTAGCGGGTGCCGCGCAAGGCGAGCTGGCGCATGCGGTCGGCGTCGTCGGTGGCGACGTAGCGCGAGGCCGTGGGCACCACGGGCACCGACAGCGCTCCGCCGACCGAGTAGAGCAGGTTGTGGGCCCGCACCGGCCCCTCGTACAGTCCCACGCTTCGCGCCGAGCCGAACGCGCCCAGGATCACACGCTGGAAGCCGTACATCACGAGGTTGGAGAGCTCGATCACGAGCAGGTAGCCGGCGGTGGGCACGATGGTCATGATCCGCTCGCGGGTCGCGGCGCCGCGCTCGAGCCAGTAGGGGAGCGCGCGGCGACGAACGACAACGGCGGAGAACAGGCCGCTCAGGAGCGGCATCGCCCCGCTGCAGGCGATCACAGCCGCCAGGCCGGCACCGGAGAGGATCAGGGCGAGCATCACGGCCAGGTAGGTCAGGACGGCCAGGATCTCGATGCTGGCGGCGCGGACGAACAGCCGCTCGGCCCGCAGGGCGTCGAGATAGACCGACACGGCGATCGCGACGGCGGTGACCAGACCCAGGCCGAAACCTCCGATGCGGGCGTCCTGCGCCAGCTGACCCTCGAGGATCAGCGCCGCGATGGCCAGGGCGGCCAGCGCGATCAGCACCCCGGTGGCAAGGCCCACGACCGCGTAGAGCGCTGCGGCGGCGGAGAAGGTCCGCGCACGCTCACGCGGCTCCGTGGCGGCGGCCATGGCGCGGACCGCCGACGCCGCCACGCTGTTGCGCAGCACGAGCAGGTAGCCGGCCAGCGAGGCCACCAGGCCGTAGGCCCCGAGCTCGGCGACGGACAGGCGGCGGGCCAGGATCGTGACGATCGCCAGCAGGGCCAGCAGCCCGCTGGTCTGGGCCAGCGCCTGGACCAGCACGCCGGAGGCGAGCAGGCGGGCCTCGCCGGGCCCCGGCGCACCCTGGTCGGACTGCGCAACCCCGGCGGGACGCACGGGTTCAGACCTTACGGCACCCCCCGGCGAGCCTCAGGCGGGCCGGGGACGTCGGTAGCCTCCCGCCGCAGTGACCGTCTCCTCTCACCCGCAGCGCACCAACGGCAGCCGCCCTGACGTGCGCACGCGCCCGATCCTGGGCGTTCCGGTCGCCATGACCGACTACAGCGAGGCGGTGGAGGTCATGGACGGCCTGGTGGCCGACAGGGAGCGCGGCTACGTCTGCGCCGCGCCCGTGCACGCGCTGGTGGTGGCCCAGGACGACCCCGAGCTGCTGGGCGCCCTGCAGAGCTCCACCCTGGTGGTGCCCGACGGGATGCCGCTGGTGTGGGCGGCCAACCTGCTGGGCGAGCGGCTCGAGGATCGGGTCTACGGACCCGAGCTGATGCTGCGCTACAGCGCGCGCTGCGCCGAGCGCGGTCACCGCGTCTGGCTGTACGGGGGCCGCGACCAGGTATCGCTCGACCAGCTCGCCCTGGGGATGCGCCGTCGTCTGCCCGAGCTGAAGATCGTCGGCGGCCACTCGCCCCCCTTCCGGCCGCTCAGCGCCGAGGAGGAGGACGCGCTGGTCGAGCAGATCAACGAGGCCGGGCCCGACGTGCTCTGGGTGGGCATCGGCGTGCCCAAGCAGGAGAAGTGGATGGCCCGCATGCGCGAGCGCCTCGAGGTGCCGGTGATGTGCGGAGTGGGCGCGGCCTTCGACTTCCACGCGGGGAACGTGTCGATGGCGCCGCGCTGGATGCAGGAGCGCGGGCTCGAGTGGCTCTACCGGGCCGCCCAGGAGCCGCGCCGCCTACTGCCCCGCTACCTGAGCACCAACCCGCGTTTTGTGCTCTCGTTTGCACGCCAGTATCTGGCCGAGCGGCGCGCGTAGACTGCGGCGGATGACCCAGAGCGTCGCGGTGGTCGGGCTGGGCCGGGTGGGCCTTCCGCTGGCCCTGTCGTTCGCCGACCGCGGCCTGAGCGTCCTGGGCGTCGAGCGCCGCGACGCGGTGCTCGCCCAGCTGGACACGGGCAGCATGCCATTCGGTGAAACAGGCACACAGAAGCTCCTGGAGCGCGTCCTGGAGAGCGGGCGCTTCGAGCGCACGGCCACCGTGCAGGACGCCGCCGCCGCGGACCACATCGTGCTCACCCTGCACACGCCGTCACATGTGCACATCGAGATCGACGTCGCCGGAATCCGCGGCGTCGTGGACGATCTCCTGCCGGTGCTGCGCGAGGGCCACTCGCTGATCCTGCGCTCCACCGTCGCCCCCGGGACCACCGACTGGGTGGCGGGCTACATCGAGCAGCGGCGGGGGTTCAAGGTGGGTCAGGACCTGTTCGTCGCCCACGTGCCGGAGCGCATCGCGGCCAACCACTTCGTCGAGGAGATCGCAACGCTGCCCTGCATCGTGGGGGGCGTGGGCGAGGGCTCCGGCGACCGCGCGGCCGAGCTGTTCGAGGTCTTCGGCACCGAGATCGTCCAGACCACTCCGACGGAGGCGGAGCTGGCCAAGATCTGGACGAACGTCCTGCGCTACACGCAGTTCGCGCTGCCCAACCTGCTGATGATGGAGTGCGAGCAGTACGGGGCGAACGTGTTCGAGGTGATCGAGCTCATCAACCGCGACTACCCGCGCGGCGGGATGGCCGCGCCGGGGCTGACGGCCGGCGCCTGCCTGCGCAAGGATTTCGCCTTCTCGGAGGAGCGCTCGAGCGGCCCGGGCATGCTGCTCGCAGTCTCGCGCGTCCACGAGACCGTGCCGCTCTTCCTGGTGAAGGGGCTGAAGTCGCGGCTCGGCGGCTCGCTGCGCGACCTAAAGGTGGCGGTGCTCGGCCTCACCTTCAAGCGCGACTCCGACGATGTGCGCGACTCGCTCTCCTACAAGCTCGTGCGCATGCTGGAGCGTGAGCTGGCCCACGTCGCCCGCCACGACCCCAACGTGCCCGCGGAGTCGGAGCCGCTGGAGAGCGCGCTCGAGGGCGCCGACGCCGTGGTGATCGCCACCAACCACTCGGACTTCGAGGGGCTCGCAGCCCGGCTGCCCGAGGGCGCGCTGCTGGCCGATCCCTGGAACGTGACGGGGGCCGGGCAGGTGTTCGGCACCGTGCGCAGGCACGCGACGGTCGAGTGACGCCGCCGCGGGTGCTAGTCACCGGCGGCGTCGGCACCATCGGCACCGCGGTGGTCCGGCGGCTGGCCACCGAGCCGGAGGTCCTGGTCCGCGTGGCCGACCTGCGCGAGGCGCCCGGGTGGATGCGCGAGGTCGCGGAGGTTCGCACCGGCAACCTGGTCGATCCGGGCGAGGCGGAGGCGGCAGCCGAGGACTGCAGCCACGTGGTCCACCTGGCGGCGATCGTCGGCGGGATCGCGAACTTCCACCGCCTCCCCCACACGCTGCTGGAGTGGAACACCGGGCTCTACAACGTGGTCTTCCGTGCGGCCCTGGAGCAGCGGGTCGAGCGACTCGTCTACGTGTCCTCGTCGATGATGTTCGAACGAGCCACGGTGTTTCCGACGCCCGAGGAGCACCTCGCCGATTGCCCCCCTCCCCACTCGGCCTACGGCTTCTCGAAGCTCGCCGGCGAGGTCTATTGCCGCGCCCTGCACGACGAGCACGGCCTGCCCTTCACCATCTGCCGTCCCTTCAACGCCTACGGGCCCGGCGAGCTGCCCGACTCCGAACCGGGAGTCGCTCACGTCGTGCCCGACCTCATCGGCAAGGTGCTGTCCGGCCAGCGGCCGCTGCCGATCTTCGGCTCGGGCCAGCAGACGCGGACGCTGACCCACGTGGACGACATCGCCGACGGAATCGTCACCGCCATGTTCCACCCTGCGGCGGAGAACGACGACTTCAACGTCTCGGCCTCCGAGGAGCGGACCATGGCCGAGATCGCCGCCCTTATCTGGGAGGCCTGCGGCGAGGACCCGGACGAGTTCGAGCTGGAGCACCTCCCCTCTTTCGAGGTCGACGTGCAGCGGCGCTGGCCCTCGGTCGAGAAGGCGCGCCGCGTGCTGGGCTGGGAGGCCAGGATCGACCTGCGCGAGGGGCTCGCGGACACCGTGCAGTGGATGCGGGAGCAGGAGCTCAAGGTCTGACGTGCCTGCGTCAGCTGCGGAGGCTCCCGCGGCCGCTGCAGCGGGCGATCCGCCTGGGCTACGTGGGCACCCGGGTGACCGGGGGCATGGCCACCGGGCGACCGGGAGCGGCTGCGGCGTCGACCCCGTCCGCGCCATCAAGGTGGAGCTGCACGGCTCGTACACTCGCGACGCATGCGAGGCGGACCTGAGGCGGATGGGGTTCGAGCCGCGCGTCGATCCGCGTCACTGGGCCTGCGTCGAGGGCCTGCGGCCATAAGGTGAGCGGGGGCGCCTTCGTCACCGGGGGCTCGGGCTTCGCGGGCCGGCACCTGCTGCGGCTGCTCGACACGGCGGTGGCCCCGGAACGCGACGAGCTCGACCTCCTCGACGCCCCGGCGGTACGCGAGGCGCTCGCCGCGGCGCGGCCCACGGTCGTCTTCCACCTGGCCGCGCTGGCCTCGGTCGGACGCTCCTGGGAGGAGCCCGCGGAGACGCTCGATCAGAACCTGCGCATGACCCTGAACCTGCTCGAGGCGGTGCGGGCGCACGCGCCGGAGGCCGCCGTGGTGGTGGCCAGCTCGGGTGAGGTCTACGGACCGCCGGAGCGGCTGCCGGTGACCGAGGACGCTCCGCTGCGACCACAGAATCCGTACGCGGTCTCGAAGGCCGCCTGCGAGCTGCTGGCGGGCCAATACGCCGATGCCTTCGGCCTGCGCGTGGTCCGTACCCGTGCCTTCAACCACGCCGGCCCGGGGCAGCACGAGGACTACGTGGTGGGCACCCTGACCCGCCAGGTGGCCGAGGCCGAGGCCGCCGGCGCGGACGAGACGGTGCTGCTCACCGGCAACCCCGACTCGGCCCGCGACTTCACCGACGTGCGCGACGTGGTCCGCGCCTACGTTGCGGCGGCCGGACTCGAGCCCGGCGCCTACAACGTCTGCAGCGGCCGAGCCGTGAGCGTGCGCAAGCTGGTGGAGCTCGTTGGCCGCGCAGCGGCGCTGCCGGTGCGCCACGAGGTCGACCCCGCCCGTGTCCGCACGCACGACGTGCCCGAGGTGCGCGGCTCCGCCGAGCGGCTTCGGGCCGCGTGCGGCTGGGAGCCGCAGATCCCGCTGGAGCGGACGGTGGCCGACGCGCTGGAAGCGTGGCGGGAGGAGATGGCCAGGCGATAGCCTGCCTCGCCCGACGATGGCCCCCAAGCGCGCACTCATCACCGGGATCACCGGTCAGGACGGGTCCTACCTCGCCGACCTTCTCCTCGAGAAGGGCTACGAGGTCCACGGCATGGTGCGCCGGGCGTCCACCGAGACATTCCAGCGGCTCGCCCACATCCGGGACGACATCGTCCTGCACACCGGCGACCTGCTGGACCAGCGCTCGCTTACCGACGTGCTCCACGACAGCGAGCCGGACGAGATCTACAACCTGGCCGCGATGTCGTTCGTGGCGGCGTCCTGGTCGCAGCCCACGCTGACCGCGGAGTTCACCGCCGTGGGCGTCACGCGCATGCTCGAGGCGATGCGCGAGGTGGTCCCTCAGGCCCGCTTCTATCAGGCCTCCTCGTCGGAGATGTTCGGCAAGGTCCGCGAGGTCCCGCAGCGCGAGTCGACGCCCTTCTACCCGCGCTCCCCCTACGGGGTGGCCAAGTGCTACGGGCACTTCATCACCGTGAACTACCGCGAGAGCTACGACCTTTTTGCCTGCTCAGGGATACTTTTCAACCACGAGAGCCCACGTCGCGGGTTGGAGTTCGTGACCCGAAAAGTGACCCACGGAGTCGCCGCCATCAAGCTCGGCCTGCGCGACGATCTCACGCTCGGCAACCTCGACGCCGAGCGTGACTGGGGCTACGCGAGGGACTACGTCGAGGCGATGTGGCTGATGCTTCAGCAGGAGCGTCCGGAGGACTTCGTCATCGCGACCGGCCAGGCGCACAGCGTGCGTCACCTCGTGGACGTGGCCTTCGAGCACGTTGGGCTCGATCCCGAGCGGCACGTGCGCGTCGACCCGCAGTTCCTGCGGCCCGCCGACGTCGAGCACCTCATCGGCGACTACACCAAGGCCCGCGAGCAGCTGGGCTGGGAGCCGCGCACAAGCTTCGAGGAAATGATCCGGCGGATGGTGGACACCGACCTCGAGCTCCTCTCCAGCGGGGTGCCGACCAAGCAGGCGGGCTGACGTGAGCGGGGCCCCGAGTGAATGCGATCTGGTCGTGGTCGGCGGGGGCATCCTGGGGCTCGCCGTGGCGCGCGAGCTCGTCAGCCGCCACCCTGACCGGTCCGCGGTGGTGCTCGAGCGCGCGGAGCGGTTGGCCACTGGGCAGACGGGCACCAACAGCGGGGTCATCCACGCCGGCATCTACTACAAGCCCGGGTCGCTCAAGGCGCGCATGTGTGTGGCCGGCGCGCGCGCGATGTACGCATACTGCGATGAGCTCGGGATCCCGGTCGAGCGCTGCGGGAAGGTCATCGTCGCCCGCAACGAGGAGGAGCTTCCCCGGCTCGACGAGCTCGAGCGGCGCGGACGCGAGAACGAGGTTCCGGGCCTGCGGCGGCTGACCTCCGGCGAGCTGCAGGAGATCGAGCCGCACTGCCGCGGCGTGGCGGCGCTGCACTCGCCCGCAACCGGCATCGTGGATTTCGCGGCCGTCGCTCAGGCGCTGGCCGGGGAGCTCGTGGGACGGGGCGTGCCGGTGGTCACGGGCTGCGGCATCCAGGGCGTGGACTCGCGGCCGGACCGCGTCGTCCTTCAGCACGACCAGGGCGAGACCCGCGCCCGCTTCGCCGTGTTCTGCGCCGGGGCGGCCTCGGATCGCCTGGCGGTGGCGGCCGGGGCCTCGCCCGACCCGCGCATCGTGCCCTTCCGCGGGGCCTACCTCTACCTGCGCCCCGAGCGGCGCGAGCTGGTGCGCTCCTTGATCTATCCGGTGCCCGACCCGAGCCTGCCCTTCCTGGGCGTGCACCTGAGCCGCCACATCGACGGCGAGGTGTCCCTCGGCCCGACCGCGCTGCTGGCCCCGGGCGCGGTGCGCGACCTCACCTGGCCGGGCACCTGGCGAATGGCCAGGCGCTGGTGGCGCACCGGGGTCACGGAGGTCCGCCACGCGGTCAGCCGGCAAGCGCTCGCCGACGCCGCCGCCGAGTACGTGCCGGAGATCCGCGCGGACGACTTCGAGGGCGGCTTCGCCGGCGTCCGCGCGCAGGCCGTGGGGCGCGACGGCGCGCTGGTGGACGACTTCGTGGTGTCCGAGACCGAGCGCGCCCTGCACGTGCGGAACGCCCCCTCGCCGGCGGCCACATCGTCGCTGGCCCTGGCGCAGCTGATCGCGGATCGCGCGGATAGCCTGTACGCGACATGAGGCGCCTGGAGACCCGCCTGGAGGGCCCGGTGCTGGTCGAGCCGGTGGTGCACGGCGACGAGCGCGGGTTCTTCTCTGAGACCTACCGCCGCAATGTCCTGGCCGAGCTCGGCGTTCACGACGAGTTCGTGCAGGACAACCACTCGCGCTCCGCCCGGGGCGTGCTGCGGGGCATGCATTACCAGAAGGGCATGGCCAAGCTGGTGCGCTGCCCGCGGGGCGCCATCCTCGACGTGCTGGTGGACATCCGTGAGGGGTCACCGTCGTTCGGGCGCTGGGAGTCGTTCGAGCTGAGCGACGAGAACCACCGCCAGCTGTATGCGCCCGACGGCTTTGCCCACGGGTTCGTGGTGCTCTCCGAAGTTGCCGACGTGGTCTACAAGTGCTCGGACTACTACGACCCCGACCTGGAGTCCGGCTTTCGCTTCGACGACCCAGATGTGGGAATCGGCTGGCCCGCGGGGCTCGAGCTTCAGACCTCGGCGCGTGACCGCGACGCCCCGCTGCTGCGCGACCTCGAGGCCAGCCGCTCATAGAGCTCGAGCAGCCGGCGGACGTAGTCCGCCTCTCCGTGGCGCTCGCGGGCGCGGGCAATGAGCTCGTCTCCCTCCGCCTGTCGTCGCTCGGGCTCCTCCCACAATTCCTTCAGGCGCGCGGCCAGTTCGACTGGATCGTTCGCGGAGAGGCAGCGTTCCGCCCCGATCAGCTCGGGGAGGGCGCCCAAAGCAGAGGCCACGACCGGCACCCCGGCGGCCATCGCCTCCAGCGCCGCGTACCCCGCGAACTCGTGGTAGCGGGAAGGCATGAGCAGCGCGCCGGCACCGGCCAGCAGAGGGGCCATCTGGTCGCGCTCGACCCGGCCCAGCAGCTCGACGGGCGCCCCCAGCCGGCGGGCCAGATCGCCGAGCTCGACCGCCGCCGGGCCCTCCCCGGCCACCCGGAGCGGAACGCCCGACCGCGCGGCCGCCGTTATCGCGGTGTCCACGCCCTTCTCGGCCGAGAGGCGCGAGGCCACGAGCGCGTACTCGCCGCGGTCGGCCCTCGAGCGCTCGGCAAAGGCCTCGGAGGGCAGGTAGTGCGGCAGCGCCTCGAGCCGCTCGGCCGGGGCGCCGAGGAGGGCCAGCTGACCCACGGCGTAGCGGCTGGGCGCGAGCAAGGTGTCGACTGCGCGGAAAACGGCCGGCTGGTGGCGGGCGAGCGCGGCCGCGTACACGGCGGCCTCGGGCACCGAGCCGCGGCAGTTGAGCACCAGGCCCGGCAGGGTGTTGCGCCCATGGCAGCGAAAGCAGGGACCGCCGTCGCGCGAAGCCACGCCGATCGCGCAGAAGAGGCGAACGTTGTGGAGGTGCAGGACCACCGCGGCGCCCGCCTTCCTAGCGGCGGCCAGCCCGCGGGGGCCGACCAGCGGAAGCATGTTGTGGACGTGCACCACCTGAGCGCCCATCTCGCGGACCGTGGCGGCCAGCTCGCCCTCGTGACTGCCTCCACGGAGCAGCGCCGCCGCCGCGGCCGCCCGGCTCGTCTCGGCGGAGCGCCGCTCCAGCAGGGCGTGTTCGACACCCGCCCGGTGCAGCGCCCGCAGCTGCAGCTGCACCGAACGCTCCTCTCCTCCCTCGACGCGGTAGCGGTTGTGGACTACGAGCACACGCAGGGTCGGCATGGGCCGGGGCTACGCTATCCGGCCGATGGACGCGCCGGCGGTGACGGTGGTGGTGCCCACGCGCGGCCGGGCGGCGTATCTCGAGGTGACCCTCGACTCGCTGCTGCGCCAGCGCACGCGGACCCCTTATGAGCTCCTCGTGGTCGACGACGGAGCCGGCGAGCCCATACGTCAGGTGGCGCGGCGCGCGGGCGTGCGCTGCATCAGCCACGGCCGGCCGCGCGGTCTCAACGCGGCGCGCAACAGCGGGGTCCGCGAGAGCACGGCACCGCTCGTGGCCTTCGTCGACGACGACGTGCTGGCGGCCCACGGCTGGCTGGACGCGCTGGTCCGGGGAGCCGAGCAGCATCCCGAGACGGAGGCCTTCGGCGGACCGATCCGCGCTCGCTTCGAGGGCGGTGGCCCGCGGAGCTGCGGACGTGAGGAGCCGCCCATCACCACGCTCGACCTGGGCCCGGAGGACCGGGAGACCGAGATGGTGTGGGGGGCGAACTTCGCCGTGCGGCGCTCCGCGATCGAACGGGTCGGGGGCTTCGACGAGAGCATCCGTCTTCCCCACGGCGACGAGGAGGAATGGCTCGAGCGCCTGCAGGCCGCAGGCGGCACCGTCGTCTACCTCGCGGCGGCCGGGCTCGACCACCGCCGCACCGCGGGCGACGCCCGCCTGAGGCCCCTGGTCCGGGCGGCCTACGCGCGCGGCCGCGGCGCCCGTGCCAGCGATCGCCGGCGCCGGCAGGCCCCGGGGCTGCAGCGCGAATTGCGTGTACTGGCCGGCTGCGGCTGGCACACGCTGCGCCGCGCCTGCCCGCAGGGAGTGATCATGGGTGCGCACGCGGCCGGCCGGGTGGTGGAGACGCTGCGGCCGGGCCGGCTGTGAGCGTCCCCGAGCCCGACGGCTTCCTGTCGGGCGACGCCGGCGACGTGACCGCCCCGGGCCGGCGTCTGAAGCGGACCGTCGGCGAGCTGGCCTGCGGGCTGGCCGACCGGGTGGCGGGTACACGCCGCTCCGCGGCGCGGCTGGCCGCGCGGCAAAGCCCGCGACGCGTGCTGGTGCTCGGGGTCTACCGCCCGCGGCCGTTGCTCGTGGATGCCGTCGAGTCCCTGCGCTCCGGGCGCCATCAGGTGCGGCTGGCACTGGGCGCCACGGCGGAGCCCGATCCGCTGCTCGCCGAGTGGACGCTCTCGGAGGGGCTGCGGGGTGGCAAGTTCGAGAACCTGAACCGCCTCCTGGAGCGGACGCCCGGGCTCGACCCGGACTGGACGCTCGTGGTCGACGACGACGTCCGTCTCCCGCCGCATTTCCTCGACCGCTTCGTGGCCCTGGCGGAAGCCTTCGAGCTGCAGCTGGCGCAGCCCGCCCAGACGCTGCGCAGCCACTCGGCCTGGAAGGTCACCCGCCGGCGTCCAGCCTCACTGGCCCGAGAGACCCGCTTCGTGGAGATCGGGCCGGTGACCGGCTTCAGGCGGGAGGTGGCGGCCGAGCTGCTGCCCTTCCCGGAGCTTCGCTTCGGCTGGGGACTCGACCTGCACTGGGCCGCGCTGGCCGGCCAGCGGGGTTGGCGCCTGGGCGTGGTGGACGCCGTGCCGGTGCGGCACGAGGCCGCGCCGGTGGCCGGCGGCTACTCGCGCGAGGAGGCCGTCGCCGAGGCTCGCAGCTTCCTCTCCGAGCGCCCCTACCTGCCGGCCGCGCGGGCCGGCGAGGTGCTGACCACGCACCGGAGGGTCCCGTAGCCGTGCGCGCGCTGTTCGTCTGCCCCGACATGCGCACGGGCGGCGCCGAGCGTCACTGGGCCACGCTCATCCCCGCGCTGGCGGGGGCCGGGATCGGCGTGCACGTGCTGTGCCTGGCTGAGGAGGGCGGGCTGTTCGGCGCGCTCGGCGAGGCCGGGGTCCCGGCCACCTGCCTGCACATGCGCGGGCGCACGGACCCGCGCGGGTGGCGCCGGGTTCTTGCCTTCGCCCGATCCGCCCCGGACGTGGTGGTCAGCCGAGGGGTGAGCGGCCAGCTGGTGGGAGCGGCGATCGCTCGGCGGGCGGGGGCGGCGCACGTGCTCAACGAGCACACCCCGCTGCGCCCCGACGGCTCGCTGTTCCCGCCCCGGATCCACCAGCGCCTGCTCACGCGCCTGGTCGCGCCACGCGTGGACCACGTGATCGCGGTCACCGGGGCGCAGCTCCCGCCGCTGATCCGGCTCGGCTACCGGGCCGAACGCCTGGAGGTGATCTCCAACGGGGTGTTCGACGGCTCCGGAACGGGCGCCCCGCCACCGGACGGCGAGGCCTTCACGGTCCTCTGCGCCGCCCGGCTGGAGCCCGAGAAGGGTGTGGGCACGTTCATCCGGGCCGTCGCTGCGGCGCGGCGAGCGCAGCCAGGTATCCGCGGGCTGGTGGCCGGGGACGGCCCCGAGCGCGCGGCGCTCGAGCGCCTGGCCGAAGGGAGCGGGGTGGATCTGCTCGGCGTGCGACCTGACGTGCCCGCGCTGATGGCGTCGGCCCACGCGGTGGCGCTCCTGAGCGAGGCCGAGGCGCTGCCGATGAGCGTGCTGGAAGCGATGGCGGCGGCCCGGCCCGTGGTGGTGAGCGACATCGGCGGCACCGCGGAGGCGGTGCTGGACGGCGCCACCGGCCTCCTGGTTCCCCCCGGCGACGCCGCGGCGGCCGGACGAGCCCTGGCCGAGCTGGCGGGGGATCCCGAGCGGGCCCGGAGGATGGGCGAGGCCGGGCGCGCGCGCCAGCGCGAGCGGTTCGACGGCGAGGCGATGGTCGAGCGCTACGCCCGCTCCCTCCGAAGGGCGGCCGGTGCCCGCTAGCGCGGAGCTGCTGCTCGTGTCGCTCGGGACCACGCGCGGCTGGCGCGTGGCCGATCGCCTGTTCCTCGAGCAGGTGGAGCGGGCCGGGGTCGCCACGGGGGCCGTGACAGTGCGCTTCGGCTGGAGCGGGCGCCTGCGGCGCGGCTATCCGGTCAACGACCTGGTGGAGATGCTGGCCGCACGCCGAGCGCTGCAGGCCGCTCTGAAGCGCCATCGCCCGCGCGCGGTGGTGTTCTCGACCACCACGGCGGCGATGCTGGCGCCGCGGCTCGACATGCCCTATGCGGTGCGGCTGGACGCCCCGGCTCGCCTCAACCGCCCGGGGCGCAGGAACGCGTTGCTGCGGCAGCTCGAGCGGCGAGCCCTGGGGGGTGCGCGGCTGGTGCTTCCCTGGAGCGTTGCCGCGGCGGAGGCGCTGCCCCCCGGGGCGGCACCCAGCGTGGTGGTGCCGCCGCCCGTCACGCCATCGGGACCGCCGGCGGACGAGCGCGCGCCTCTCGCGGTGGCCTACGTGCCCGACCCCAAGGCCAAGGGCCTCGACCTCGTGGTGGCCGGCTGGGCCGCGGCTGGGCCGCCCGACGCACGCCTGGCCGTCTACGGACTCGATCCGGACTGGGCCCGCTCGCACCTCCGGCGCACCGGCGTGGCCGAGCCGGAGCGGCTGGAGTGGCCCGGCATGGTCTCGGCGGCGGAGTTCCGGGGCGCGCTCCGGCGGGCCCGGGTGCTGGTCGCGGGCGCACGCTGGGAGGACTTCGGCCAGGCGCCGCTGGAGGGACTGGCCGACGGCGCCCTCCTGGCCACCGTCCCCTCCGGAGGTCCGTTCGAGGCGCTGCGGCTGGCTCGCCGCCTCGAGCCCGCGCTGGTGGCCGGTGATCTGGGCGCAGGGGCGCTCGCGGGTGCCATCCGGGCGGCCTTCGCCCTGCCCGACGAGCGGGCGCGCGCCTACCGCGCCAAGGCGGCCGAGATGCTGCGGCCCTACGCGCCGGAGGCCGTGCAGGCGACGGTCGAGCGAGAGGTGCTGCCGGCGCTGCTCGCTTAGCGGATCGCGCGCAGGACCGCGCGCTCCCAGGCCTCGGCGTCGGCCTCCGGCGGGTGGCGCTCGGTGACCTCCGCGCTCCCGGCGGCCAGCCGGGCGCGCAGCCGCGGATCGCCCACGAGGCGACGCAGCGCCTCGCTGATGTCGGTCACCGAGTCCGGGTCCACCAGCAGCGCGTTCTCTCCCTCCACCGCCACGTCGCCGGCGGCGCCGGCCCGTCGGCTGCAGATCAGGGGGAGCCCGGCGGCCGCGGCCTCGCGGACGGTCACGCCGAACGGCTCGTAGGAGCTGACCAGTGCGAGCAGGTCGGCGCCGGCGTAGGCGGCCGGCAGCTCGGCGGGCGAGGCGTATCCGCCGAAGCGCGCCGGCACTCCCAGCCGCTCGGCCTGAGCCCGCAGGTCGCTCTCCAACGGGCCGCCGCCGCGCACCTCGAGCTCCGCCTCCCCCTCGCCAAAGCCCGCGGCCGCCCAGGCCTCCAGCAGGCGGCCGAGGTTCTTGTCCGGCACCAGCCGGCCGACTGCGAGCACCCGCACGGGACCGTCGGCGCGCGGCGCGCGCGCCAGGCCCCGCAGGGGCTCGAGATCGGCGCTCTGCAGGGCGACCTCCACACGGGCCGGGTCCACTCCGAGCCCGCGCAGGCGCGCGGCGCCCTGCGAGCCGGCCACGATGAACCCGCTCACCCGCGGCGCGAGGACCCGGTGGATGCGCAGCTGCAGCCGGGACAGCTCGGGGTCGCTCCAGGGTGTGAGCTCGCTGAACACCAGCAGCGGCAGGCGCCTTCGCCGGGACCACAGAAGCGCACGCCAGGTGGCCGGCCCGTACTCCCAGCTGACCACCGCGTCGGGCTCGGACCGCCCCAGGGCAGCGCCCAGCCCGCGGGCAAATGTCAGCGGAGACCGCCCCGGGCGCGGGCGTTGCCAGGCCGCCAGCACCTCGCTTGGGTAGCCGCCGCGGTCGGTGAACCAGTCGGCGCGCTGATCCCAGCCCGGCTGCCCGCCGCTGAGGTAGAGGACGCATGGTTCGATGCGCCCCCGCTCGGCGAGCATCGTGAAGAGCGGCTCGCGGTAGGGAACCGGGACCGGCGGCAGGATGGCCACGCGTGGCGGCACACCGCAACTTTGACCGAGCGACCGGTTCGCAGGCAGTGAGCGATGCCTTCATCCGGGAGACTCGTTGCAGCCGGCGGGCCGCATGACGGGATCGCCGGACCTCTTGCTAGCCTTGCCCGCCGCGGTAGGGGAGGTGCTCGGCTTCGTCGCACTACGACAGCGCCCCTCGCCGGTCGTCCGGACCTCCAGCAGCACCGGACGACTCCTCTGAAGCAAGAACCCGCACAGTGACCAGACTTCTACGACATCTGCTTGCGTCGGCGGCCCTGGCGTTGGCGGCGGCGTGCCTGCCCTCGACCGCTGCGGCAAGCCCCCTCCAGGTGATCCGCGACTGCGCCGACGATGGGTCGTTGAGCCGGACCTACTCGAACTCGGACCTGCGCAGGGCCCGGGACAACCTGCCCTCCGACCTCGACGAGTACAGCGACTGCCGCGAGGTGATCAGCGCTGCGATCAAGGGCGGCCCCGGCCCCCGGTCCGGCGGCGGTGACAACGGCGGCGGCGGAGGAGGAGGAGGGGGCCAGTCGAACGCTGGCGCCGACGCCGGCTTCGTCAACTCCGCCGAGGAGCAGGCCGCTCGAGGGAAGGACCAGGCGGACCTCGATGCGCTCACCTCCTCCGGCGATCCGCCCGAGGTCGACGTGGGCGGGCAGACGGTCAGGCCGGGGGAGAACGGGCTGTTCGACCTGGCCAGCGCCAGCAACGAGCTGCCCACGCCGCTGGTGCTGGCGCTGATCGCGCTCGGGCTGGCCGCCCTCGCCGGCGTCGGGCTGGCCCTGCGCTCGCGGGTGCCGGCTCTCGCCCGGGTGCCGCTGCTGTCCAAGATCCGAATTCCAGGTGTCGGGCGCTTCCGTAGCTGACCGGCCCCGCAGCGGCGTGGTCGACGCCCTGCGGCGCCCGGCCCCCGGGGTGGGTGACGTCGCTGCCGTCCTGATCGGCGGCGCCCTCGCCGGCATCGCGTTCGGCGCGGCCGGCGGGACCGAGCTCACCCGCACCACGATCGTCGAGGTCCTCATGGTGCTGGTGAGCACCGTCGTGGTGGCCGCGGCGGTGCTGTGGGGGCGGCGCGGGCCGGTCTACGGAGCGACCGCTCTGACCATGTTCGCGCTTCTGGCCGCGCTCACGGCGCTGTCGGTGCTCTGGTCGGTCGTCCCCGAGCTCGCCTACATCGAGGCCGGCCGCACCTTCGCCTACCTGGCCACCTTCGCTGCAGCGATTGCCGCGGCCCGGCTGGCGCCGGACGCCGCCGGGGTGGTCGTCAAGGGCGTGCTCATAGGGGCCCTGGCGGCGGTGGCCTACGCGCTTGCCTCACGGATCTGGCCGGGCTCCCTGGCCGAGACCGAGCTCTCGAACCGGATCGGCCAGCCGTACCAGTACTGGAATGCCGTGGGCACCACTGCGGCGCTTGCGATCCCGGCCGCGCTCTGGCTGGGGGCGCGCCACACCGGGTCGGTGCTCGGGCGCGCGCTCGCCTTTCCCGCGATCGGGGCCTGCGTGCTGGCCATCCTGCTCACGCAATCCCGCGGCGCGCTCGTGGCGGCACTGCTGGGCGCGGTGCTGTGGTTCGCCATCGTGCCGCTGCGGCTGCGCAGCCTGCCCGTGCTCGTGATCCCGGCGCTGGCCGGCGCTGCCGTGGGCGCGTGGGCGCTGTCCAAGGACGCCTTCTCGGAGAGCCTGCAGCCGCTCGCAGTCAAGGAGGCCGTGGCCGGCGAGTTCGGGCTGCTGGTGCTTCTGATGGTGGTCGGCCTGCTCTTCGCCGGGCTATCGCTCAACGTGGGCGCGCCCCGCTTCACCCCCTCGGGACAGACCCGGCGACGCCTCGGCATCGCTGCCGTGGTGGTGGCCTGTGCGCTTCCGCTTGTCGCGCTCACTTCGGTGGCCCTCAGCGGCACGATCGACGATCGCTTCGAGGAGCTGACCAGCGAAACCGAGACGGCCCCCACCGAGGGCGCGGGTCGCGTGACCGCCACGTCCTCCTCCCGGGGCAAGTACTGGCGCGAGGCGGGCGACGTGTACGGCGTGCGGCCGAGTGTGGGCCTGGGCGCAGGCAACTTCGCGAGCACCCGTCTGCGCTTCCGCAACGACGAGGCGGTCAGCCGCCACGCGCACGGCTTCGTGCCCCAGACGCTGGCCGACCTGGGCATCACCGGCCTGATCGTCACTCTCGGGCTGCTCGCCGCGTGGCTGGTGGCCGCGCTGCGGACCACCGGCCTGCATCCACGGCGCCTGCCCTGGTCGCGCGCAGCGGAGAGCCCGCTGCCGCGCCGCGACTGGGACGCCGAGCGCTACGCGGTGGTGGCCCTCGGCCTCGTGGCGGTGGTGTTCGGCCTGCAGTCGCTGATCGACTGGACCTGGTTCGTCCCGGGGCCCATGGCCATGACACTGGTGGCCGCCGGCTTCGTCGCCGGCCGCGGCCCCGTGGCCGCCGTGGGCGGCCCGAGCGTCTCCACAGCGAGCCTGCCGGCGGCCGGGCTCGTGCGCGGCCGGGTCCCCCGCCCGGAGAACGGTCCGCTGGCGGCGGCCCTGTTGCTCGGGCTGGCCGGGCTGATCCTGGCCTGGGCGGTCTGGCAGCCCGAGGCCTCCGACCGCGACACCACGCGGGCGCTCGAGCTCATCGACGAGCGCGACTACACGGGTGCCGTGGAGGCGACCGAGTCCGCCGAGGACGCCAACCCGCTGACGCCGGACCCGCTGCTGGTGCGCGCGTCAGCTCAGGCGGCCGCGGGCGACGAGGCCGCCGCGCTGGACTCGCTGGAGACGGCGGTGCTCCGCTTCCCGGGCGACCCGCAAACCTGGGTGGCGCTGGCGGAGTTCGAGCTGAGGACGCTGGACCGCCCGCGGGATTCGCTGGAGACCGTGCAGGGCGCGCTGTTCCTCGATCCGCGCGGCAAGTTCTCGCGCGCGCTGTTCCTCGAGGCCCGCTCGCGCGCGCGGCTGCTCGAGGCGCGCCGGGCCGCGGCGGCGGCCGAGCGCAGCCAGAGCCCCTGAACGCACCGCCCGCAGCAGCAGGGAGCCAGAGCGGCGGCGCAGCGAGTCGACCTCGAAGCCCAGCTCCCCGACCAGCCGGGCGAGCGTCCGCCGGGTGAAGCGGCGCAGGTGAGGCGACAGAGGGTCGGTCGGGCGCATCAGCGGCGGGCTCGACGGCGTGCTGAGAGCGAGCACGCCGCCCGGCCGCAGCACACGCCGGATCTCGGACAGAAACAGCTGCACGTCGCGGACGTGCTCGATCGTCTCCGTGCACAGCACGAGGTCGAAGGAGCCGTCGGCCAGCGGCAGGGGCGCGTCGGGGTCGAGCTCCACGATCCGCGCATGCGGCAACCGCCGCCGCGCGCGCTCGAGCGCCACCCTGGACACATCCGCGGCCGTCAGCTCGGCCGCGTCCAGCTCGGCCGCCAGGAGCCCGTCCCCGCAGCCGACGTCGAGCGCGCGGACGGCGTGCCCCAGGCCGCGCACGAACTCCGTGAGGTGTGGGGGCGGTGGATGGCGCTCCTCGGGGACGAGCTCCCACAGCTCGTCGTCGTAGCGGCTGCCCATCACCGCCGCCGGGCGATCAGCATGAGCGTGTGGCCGAGCGGCGCGACGTGCGGGCGCGAGCCGAGCGGATCGAGCGCGTGGAGCGCGCGCTGGGCGGGCGCCGGCAGGCGCCGCCAGCCGTAGGTCACCGCGTGCAGCTCGGGCTCGAGCCCGGCGGCGCCGGCGATCCGCACGAGCACTCGCGGGGAGAGCGGGATGTCGTCGGGCGTGCCGTGCACCCAGGAGCCCAGCCCGATCCGGTTCGCGAGGGCCAGCCCGGCCCCCACCGGATGCCACAGCCCCGGCTCGATCGCCACCAGGGCCCCGCCCGGGCGAAGCAGGCCCGCCGCCTCCTCGAAGCAGGGCGCCAGCGGCCCCTGGTAGGCGATGTGGTGCAGCACCAGCCGGTAGAGAACGACGTCGAAGGAGCCGGCGGCAAACGGCAGCTCTCCCGCCCGGGCCACGGTGCCGGCGTCCAGCTCCCCACGCTCCAGCAGGTCGTCGATCAGCTCCGGGTCCAGGTCGACGCCGGTCATGCGCCAGGCGGGCGCGGCGAAGAGATGGCGTCCCGGATGCCGGCCGCAGCCGACCGACAGCACCTCGCCGGTGCTCAGGCCCAGGCGCCGGCCGAGCAGCTCGCGCTCGCGGCGGTACTCCTGCTCGTAGTGGACCTGGAGGGTGTCCGGGTCGGAGTGGCGGTCGAGCAGGTTGTCCGAGTCGTGCGGCTCGCTCACCACGCTCCCCGCGCGCGGACGACGGCGGGGATCGTCTTGAGGATGATCGTGAGATCGAGGAAGACCGACCAGCGTTCCAGGTAGAGGAAGTCGAGCCGAACCAGCTCGTCGAAGTCGAGCTCCGACCGGCCCGAGACCTGCCACAGGCCGGTCATCCCCGGCAGCACCAGATAGCGCTTGCGGTGCCAGTCCTCGAGGCGGTCATAGTCGCGCTTGGGCAGCGGGCGCGGGCCGACGAGCGACATCTCACCGCGCAGCACGTTGAAGAGCTGAGGCAGCTCGTCGAGCGACCAGCGGCGCAGGAAGCGCCCCACCCGCGTGATCCGGGGGTCGGCGCGGATCTTGAACAGCGCGCCGCTGAGCTCGTTGCGGGTCTCCAGATGCTCCTGAAGCCCATCGGCCCCCACGACCATCGTCCGGAACTTGAAGCAGGTGAAGGGCCGGCCGCCGATCCCGGGCCGCGACGAGCGGTAGAGGACGGGCCCGCGCGAGCTGAGCTTGATCCCGAGCGCCGCGGCCGCCATCAGCGGGGAGAGCACGACGAGAAGCAGCGCGGCCCCGACGAGGTCGAACGTGCGCTTGACCGCGAAGTCCAGGCCGTCGAACACCGGCGGCTTGAGCTCGAAGAGCGGGAGCGCCTGGCCGGGCACGAACTCCGCCCGGTCCATGAGGATCTCCATCGTGGAGGGAGCCACCCGCACTCGGACGCCCTGCTGGTGGCAGCGGTCCACCAGCTCGACCGCCTCCTCCTGGGGGAAGTCGGGATCGGCGATCAGGACCTCGTCGATGGCGTCGAAGTTGCGCTCGAGCTGCTCGAGCGAGCGGAAGTCGCGCAGTCCGTCGACGAGCGCCGGCGGGGTGTGGGAGACAAAGCCGTAGGGCTCGATCGCGCTGGAGTCGTCGAGCGCCAGGGCCACCGCCTGGATGTTCGGCCCCGATCCCACCAGCACGGCACGGCGGCGATAGCCGGCGGCGCGGAGCACCGCTCCGCTCGCGCTCTCGAACAGGAAGCGCAGCGCGGATACATACAGCAGCGCAAAGAACAACGAGCTGTAGAAGATGTAGTAGGACGAGAAGTTCTCGCCCTCGATCTCGGCGTAGATCAGGACCACGAGCGTGACCTGGAACAGCGAGGCGATCACCTTGCTGAACCCGGGCCGTTGCGCACGGTCGCGATAGAGGCCCGAGCGAGCGAACAGCAGCAGCATCACCAATCCGGCCAGAGGCGCGTAGTCCTTGGTCTGACCCCACATCTGGCCCAGCTGGTCCGGGTTGAGGATCGCGGTCTTGAGGATCAGCGCGGTGTAGATGGCGAGCACCAGGCCCGCGAGATCGAGCGCGGCCAGCGTGGCGACCCGGGCGATGGCGCGCAGCGAGTCGAAGCGCAGCACCCCCTGGAGGAGCAGGGGTCGTCGGGCGCGCATGTCGCGCTCGGGCAGGGAAGCCGGCTCGACCTCCCTCAGCTCTCGGAGTAGACCGTCTGGCACTCGAATCAGCGTCCGTCCGCTGGGAACTGAAACAGCGGCAGCCGGGCAAATGTAGCGGTGTGCGCGCCGGATTTCACAAACGGCGCCGAGTCAGCGGGAAGACGACCATGGTCACGTGAGCTTCGAGCGGGCCTGGAAGCTGCGCTGCGCGTCCCCGATCCGAGGGAGCCGGAAGCCTTCCAGGCCGAGCGTCTGCGTGAGGAGAACCCCGGCCTGCGGCGAACAAGCAGGGGATGCTGCGCTCGATCGGAAATCGCATGACGTTCGCCAACGTGATGGCCTCGGTGGCCGTCTTCATCGCGCTCGGCGGGGCCTCGTACGCGGCGGTGTCGCTGCCCGACGACAGTGTCGGCACCAAGCAAATTCGCAGGCATGGGGTCAAGCAGAGCGACCTCGCCCTCGGCAGTGTCGGCGCGCGACAGCTGCGGAGGCGATCGGTCAAGGCGCCGAAACTGGGCACCCGAGCGGTGACCAAGCGTTCGCTGTCTCGCTGGATCCGCGGCCAGCTCCGCCGCCGGGCGGCCGCCGGACCGCCCGGGCCGAGGGGTCCCCGGGGCGCCACCGGCCCCCGTGGTCCTGGGGCCGTGCCGATCCGCTATTCAGCCGCGGCCAGCGCCGCACCCTCCTCCGTCAGGGTCCTCGAGACGGGCGGACTGAGGGTCAGCGCCAGCTGTGGCCTGGCCGGTGGCGTCACCACGCTGAACTTCAGCGTCCGCTCGGCCCAGGCGGCGACCTTGTACGAGACGGTCACCGTGGACAGCGACAGCGACCCGGCCAACACTGCGAACCTGCAGCTCGAATTCCAGGCCGGCGTGACCCAGAACACCGGTGGGCCCTCGGAGAGCGACGGCTTCACGCGGGTGGCTGTGCAGGGGGTGTACTCGAGCCCGAGCAGCACGATCGACCTCCACCTGTTCGCCGTGGTCAGCGACCCGGCCGGCGCGGGCGCGGGCCGCTGCACGATCAATGGCGTGGCCGTGCCCGCCTGAGTGAGGAGGAACGGTGAACGAGACCACGCCGAACCGAACCGAGCTGGGCGCCGAGGACCGGAGCCGGATCCGCCGGCTGACCGAGGAGGTGCAGGGGCGGCTGGAGGAGATCGCCCTGATCGCCACTCGTGCTCACGGCAAGCGGCTCGACGAGGACGCAATTCGCAAGTTCGTGCCGCACCGGTCGGAGGCTCGCGACGAGCCCGTGATCGTCGAGGTGGAGATCGTCGAGTTCCCCGACGGGGGCACCGCCTGCCTGGTCGTTCTCTCCGACGACAGCTCGTTCGTCGAGATCCCCTGCCAGTCCTGAGCCGGCCCGCCTGGTTACGCAAAGCGGGAACGACCGCTCATGCGTGTATACGTGCGCTGGATTTGCGGACGACGAGGGGAGCGAAACGATGTCGATAGCGGCCGACTATCCGTTCATGGACGTGTTGTGGACGATAATCATCTTCTTCTTCTGGGTGATCTGGATCTGGATCGTGGTCACGGTCTTGATCGATGTGTTCCGCCGCCACGACATCGGCGGCTTCGCCAAGGCGCTATGGGTGATCTTCGTGGTCATCCTGCCGTGGCTCGGCGTGCTGATCTATCTGATCGTCGAGCACGACGGGATGCGCGAGCGCAGCATGAAGCAGGCCGAGGCACAGAAGGAGCAGTTCGACCAGTACGTGCGCGAGGCGGCAGGCGGTTCCGCCGACGAGATCGCCAAGGCCAAGCAGCTGCTCGACCAGGGAGCGATCACGCAGGACGAGTTCAACGCGCTAAAGGCAAAGGCGCTCTCGTAACGCGACGGGCGAATCGAACATAGCCGACCCCCGGTCAGACGACAGCTCGTTCGTCGAGATCCCCCGCCAGTCCTAGCGCTCGCGCGGTCGCAGCCGCTCGGGCCGGCGCCGGCTCGCCTGGCGGCGAGCCTCGCGACCCACGGCGCCCCAGATCGTCCGGGCCATCACGCGCGAACCCCTGGTGTTCGTATGGATGG
The DNA here is from genome assembly GCA_963821275.1 of uncultured Thermoleophilaceae bacterium. Classification (GTDB taxonomy): domain Bacteria; phylum Actinomycetota; class Thermoleophilia; order Solirubrobacterales; family Thermoleophilaceae; genus JACVRW01. The sequence goes on along the minus strand of CAWGDF010000004.1, from coordinate 408,480 downwards.
CGTCATAGGTGAGTCCGCGCCGGTCGGACGCCGCCCGCCAGTCGGCCAGCACCAGATCGCGGCGGCGCCGGGCTAGGCGGCGCAGGCGCTGGTTGACCCAGGGGAAGTAGTACGAGTAGCGCCGCACCTGGCTGAGGGCGGCGGGCGGCACCATCGCAGCCGTCGGCTCACGCAGCGTCACCCACACCACCTGCCGGGCGCCCATGCGCCGCAGGGTCCGGATCAGGCTTGTCGCCTCGCCGTCGAAGCGAGCCGCCCAGTAGGCGAAGCGGCGGCCGCCGCGCTCCCAGAGGGAGTTGTAGCCCAGCCCGACGATCACCAGCGGAGCCACACGTCGTCCCCGGGCGCGCAGTGTCCGCTCCGCCACCCCGATCATCTGGGCCGGCCGACCTCGCACCGAGACGCGCCAGCAGGGCCGGCTGGCCCGGACGGTGGGAGCCGCGCCCAGCAGCACCGAGTCCACGAGCACGGTGGCCCGCTGCGCGCGCACCCACGGCGGCTGCCGGATCTCGTCGGGCCCGCCGAGCCGGCAGGCCTGCGCGCGCCGGTCGGCCGGCACGCTCGTGGCGGCCGCCGCAAGCGTGAGCGCCGCGGCTGCCAGGACGATCGCCCCGCGTTTGAGCACGGGACAACGGTATTGCCCCGGGCGCGGTCCTAGAGTTGCGGCAATGGTCGCCGGCCGGGCTCGAGCCCGATGCGCTCCTTCGATCCGCGCTCGGTGGGGAGGCTGGAGTGCCGTGCCTGGGAGACCTACTACCGCCGGAAATGGGGCGCCTTCCTGATCGCGTCGGTCGGACTGGTTCGCGCGGCCTTCCGGATGAGCTGGCCCAGGACCGCCGCCGGGGCCTGGCTGGTCCTCCGCGCCAACCAGAAGTGGGCGCCGTTCCCGGACAACGATCCCGCGGCCGCCCGCGCCCTCATGGCGCGCTTCTACCGCCTGCTGGCCCGCAGCGAGCAGCTCGGCCTCGACCCGGTCCGGGCCGCCGAGCTCGAGGTCGAGTGGTGGCGAGCCCACCGCGAGGCACAGCACGGCAAGGAGGACTCCGAGGAGCTGGTGCGGGCGCTGCGCGACCTCTACGCCTACACCTACGCCGCCGACCCGCAGGACGTCCAGCAGGCGGCGGCGCTGCGCGCCGAGGCCATGGACCTGTCCGACCGCTGGGTGGAGCGCGGCTGCGACCCCGCCGATCCGCTGCTCGCCGAGGAACGCTCCCTCCTGGTTCGCTCATACGCCGCGCTGCTGGCCGCTCGTGCATCGCTGAAAAGCACGCACGTAGCGGAGTTCGCCGCCGGCACAGCGGGGCGAATAGTTGAAGGATTCGCCCTGAACGTCGTGCTGATGCGCAAGCGAGGGACGCGGCCCGCGCGGGGCGAGATCGACCAGGCGGCGCTGGAGCTGCTCGCCAAGCACGGCGCCCAGATCCTGGCCACGGCACGGCGCTACGCGACCACGCCCGAGGACGCCGAGGACGCCTACCAGCGCGGCTTCGAGATCCTGCTCACCAAGGCCCCAAGCGTCCGCGAGCACGAGCTCATCCCCTGGCTCAAGACGGTGGTCAAGCACGAGGCCTTCGCGCTCCGCCGCCAGCGCGACCGTCACTCCCCGGTCACCGACGACGGCCGGCTCGGCGACCGCGGCACCCCCGCGGCGGTCACCCACGACCAGGCCGAGCGCTACGAGCGCCTGCGCCAGGGCGCCGAGGCGCTGCAGCGCCTGAAGCCCCAGGAGATCCGGGCGCTGCGCCTCAGGGCCGAGGGCTACTCCTATCGCGAGATCTGCCAGATCACCGGCTGGACCTACACGAAGGTCAACCGCTGTCTCACCGAGGGGCGGCAGGCCTTCCTGCGCCAGGTGGCGGGGATCGAGGGAGGGGTCGAGTGCGAGCGCTTCGCGCCGCTGCTCTCGGCGCTGGCCGACGGGGAGGCGTCGGGGAGCGACCTGGCCGTGCTGCGGCCGCACATGCGCAGCTGCCTGGCCTGCCGCGTGCGCCTGAAGGAGTTCCGGGCGACGCCCGCGCGGGTCGCGGCGCTGGTGCCGCCGGCGGCGCTGGCGGTGCTGCAGGTGGGAGGCGGTGTGCGGGGCCTGTTCGAGTCGCTGGCCGGAGCGGCCCAGCAGAAGGCGGCGGCCGTCGGCGACCGTGTCCAGGCCGCAGCGGAGCTGGCGGCCGGCCAGAAGGTGGCGGCGGTTGCCGCCTCGGCCGCGGCGGTGGCCGGCGGGGGCACCGCGGTGGATCAGCTCGCCAACCACAGCGGGCCGCCGCGCCCGGAGCGGCCTGCCCAGCGTGCGGAGCAGCAGCGCCAACCCGACGCCCGGCCGGTCAAAGACGAGATCGCGGTCAAGCCGGCACCGGAGCCGGCCCCGAGCACGACCCCGGCCCAGCCGGCCCCGGCCCCGATTCCCGCCGCCCCACAGCCCGCAGCCGGCCCCGGCGCCGGCCGCGCCGCCACCCGCGCCGCCGCCACCGCCGCCCACCCCCGCCCACGAGTTCACCCCCGCCGCCGCGACCCCGGCCCCCGCCCGCCGGCGCCGGCGCCGGTCAGCCCCGCCCCGCCAGCCGGCGGAGGATCAGCTGCCTCGAGACCGAGCGGCGCCGGCGAGTTCGCGCCCTAAGCCGGCCGCTCTCGAACACCACCGTGGAGACGGAGTGTGGTCTGTGGTTGCATTGCGAGACCGAGGTGCTGCGCGCGCGGCCGCGATTGAGGACGAGGCCGAGATCGCTTGCGGCTAGAGCGCGGGTGGCAGCGCTCAGGTGGGTGGATGAGTAGGCGGGGCTGCTGCCTCGGCGCGGCGAAGACGGGCAGCGGCCCCGTCGGAGGCCCGCTGCAACTCCCTGAGTTTGCCCTGGTTGGCCGCGCGCCCGCCGTAGAGCCGTGCCCGGTAGAGGTCGAGCCGCTCGCGCCGGTAGCGCGCGTCGTCACGCAGCTGCTCTCGTTCGTCCCGGGCCGCGTCTGCGCGCTCGACAGCGCTGGGATGACTTTCGGCCTTCATCAGCTGGGTGCCGCGGGCGGATCGGGACCGAAGCCCTGCTTGGACGAGCGCGGCCTTGTCTTCGCGGGTGCGATCTTCTGCAGCACTTGCCCGTGCCGAAGGAATGACGCGTGCGACTTCTGCTTGCACTGCGCGGCGATCTCTGTGGTGGCGCTCGTATGAGCGCACGGCCTTGACGGTCGCTGCGTCGGCGTCGGCGAGCGCATCGATGATCTCGTCTGAGTCGAGCGCGTCGTATCCCGGCAGCGGTTCGTCCCCCCTTAGCCAGCGCAGCCGGTTGAGCACGACCGGCCGGTCTCGGTGCGATCGCTCGTGGGCGTCGACGGTGGCCAGCTCGACCTGCGACAGGTGAGAGAGCTGGGGGATCAGCTGCTTGCCATCGAACTGGTCGTAGCCGGCGATCGGCAGTCGCTGCTCGTGTGCCGAGCCCGCTTCCACTGAGTCTGGATCACCGGCGTCCCCCCGGGGCGAGCGGCTGCGCAGACGGTCGAGGATCTTCATCGCTGCATCTCCAGTCCGGTGGTCGGTGGAAGGCCGGAATCGCCGCTGTCATGGCGTGCCATCGCTTCCAGCGGTAGCGCTGTGCTGGCCGCTCCGGTGGCGTTCATGAGTTCGCGTCAGTTCGGGCCGGGGGCCAAAGCCGTGCTTGGGCGAGAAGCGCCTCCCGGCGGACGATGAAGTCGCCGAAGCGATCGGCGATCCGCTGGTGCATGCCCGACGCACCGGCAACGGCTGCGCGGGCGCGAATCGATTGGAAGCCGACGACTTCCGAAAGCTCCCCGACCGGCTCGAGCAGGGACCCGCAGCCGGGACACAGATCGCCGACCAGGTCGTCCGGGCCTGCGGCGCTGTACAGGCGGGTTCTGCAGGCTACGCATTTGAAGTGGGGCATCAGGGCCGCTTTCGCTCGGTGTTACAGGCAGTATATATGATCAGCCATTCTAGAAAAGGTAGTCTACTGTGTATGCATCAGGACGGAACCCCTGCATGGTCGTTTCTCACGAACCACGCGCAAGTGTTGCTCTGCATCGCGCACGACCCCGGCATCCGCCTACGCGAGATCGGCGACATGGTGGGGATCACCGAACGCGCCGCGCATCGGATCGTTGTCGACCTCGCCGCCGCCGGCTACATCTCGCGCAGGCGCAACGGCCGCCGCAACCACTACACGATCCACTCCCACCTGCCCCTCCCCGACCCAATCGCCCGTCAGCAGAAGATCGGCGATTTGCTGGCAATCCTCGCCGGACAGGGACTCTCCGAGACGAATAGCTAGCGGTCCTGCCGATCGGAGGCGGCGATGCCGGTCGCCGCTGACGTACGCTGATCACCGTCGTGGGCTCGCTGGCGGCCGCGGCGATCCTCGCGCTCCTCCTCGCCGTGAACCTGCTGCAGATCGTCGCGCTGCTCGCGCGCAGAGAGGCGGAGCATCATTCTGCGTCGACCGTCGGCGTCGTCTAGCGTGGGGCCCATGACCGCTTCGGAGAGCAAGCGGGAGGCCATCGAGGTCGCCGCCCGGCCGCTGCGGGAGCTGCTGCGTGAGGAGCACGACGAGATCGCCGCCGCCCAACGGGCGCTGAGGCAGGCCGAGAAGGCCCACGATCGTGCGATTGAGTTGGCCGAGCGGCAATTGCGGGCGGCGGAGACGGCGGAACCGCTTGCGTCCCATGGTCACCGGGTGGTCCTGTACGCCGACAAGGTGAGCACGGCGGACGGGAACCACGACCTGACGCCGGAGGTGAGGGCGTGGGCCGAAGTGCTACCGGAGGCGGGTCGGCTCTCCCGGCGCGGGGTGGTCCTGGTGATCGAGGCGCCGACGTGGCGACGGGAGGTCGCCTTTCCGCGCTGGGACGAGCGAAGGGTCCGGCGGCTCGCCGAGCAGATCGCTCTCGCCGCGGCCAACGTGGACGTGGTCCGCGGGGCGGCTCAAGCCGAGGCTGAGCCGGCGGAGCGAAGCCTTGGGGAAGCGCAGGCCGACCGTCACGCGGTGGAGGAAACCCGTGCGCTGCTGCACAAACTGAGCGACCTGGTATGGGAGGGCGAGGACGTGATCGACATGGCGCCGGCGATCAGCGCGGGCCACGATGGCGTGCTCGTGGCAACGGATCGGCGGCTTCTCTTCATCTCGGTTCGGCGGACGCTCTACTTTCCGTACGAGGAGATCTCCTCGGTGGGGCTCAAGGGGAGACGGCTCGGAGCGCGCCTGGCCCTCTCGACGCCCACGGGCAAGGGTGTCTTCAGCGGGCTTGCGCCACGGCATGCCGCCGACATCGCCGACCTGGTCTGCAGCAAGATCGGCGGCGATACGGCGGCCGTCCAGCGCGCGAGCGCAGGCCTCAGACGGGACTGAGAGAGGGGCCTCGCCGCTCGGCGACCGGGTCCTGCAGCGCGTGCCCCGCGCGGACCGGCGCAGGCATCAACGCCGCGGCCACGAGCACGAGCACGAACGCGGTAAGCCGCGCCCCGACGACGAGGAAATCGTCACCCAGCGGGTCCCCGAAGACGACTACGCCCGCCAGGATCGTGGACATGTTCGCGGCGACGGAGGTCACCGCGATCACGGCCACGCCGTCGCCGATCTGCAGGCTGCGGGCGGATGCGAAGAAGGAGGCGACCGCCGCCGTCACCACGAGGGCGGTCCAGGGGCTGACAAGCGCGCCGATCCCGCTCTCGAGATCGCCGCTCAACGCCTTGATCGCCACGTCCGAGATTCCGAAGCCGAGGCCGGCAGCCGCGCCGAGCAGCACCCCGTACTGGGCCCTTACCCGCTCCACCCGAACAGAGAAGATCAGCAGCATCCCCAACGCGACGGCAACGCCCTCGAAGATGATCAGGGCGCCCACGGAGTAGTCGGAGTGGTCGCCTCCGGAGCTCGTGCCGGTGAGCCCCAGGAGCGCGAGTGAAACCGCCACCAAGACGATCCCGACCCACTGCCGGCGGCCGAGCTGGAACCCGAAGAAGCGCTCCGCGAGCACAGCGAGGAGGACGAACCCGCCCGACAGCACCGCCTGGGCGAGCGAGAGCGGCAGCAGCGTGAGCGCGGCGACGTGCGCGAGGAAGGCGGCCACCGCCACGAGCCAGCCGATCGTCCACCACTTCGAGCGGAACAGGTCGATCGCGCTGCGCAGTGGGTGGTGCATGTCCACGTCGGGCGCCGCGACGGCACCGCGGTGCTTGTACAAAAAGGCGAGGTTCGTCCCGAGCGCCGACAGAACGGCACAGCCGAACCCGAGAACGGCCGACGTAGAAAGGGCGGTCACGCAAGCTCCCCCTCCCATCCTCCCACCAACCAGCCGGAACCCTGATCGAGATAGCAGCTCGCGCTCCTTCACCGCGGGCGAGCAGGACGAGCTCGACGCGCGCCGCGAGGCGCGGCCGCCGCGGCGGCTGTCGCTCGACGAGGCCCATCACCGTTGCGGCCGGCGAGCTCGCCACGTCGTCTCCGACCTCGACCACTGCCGCGCGGTGGAGGTGCTCGACGGCCACGTCGGCCGTGGGTGGAGCGCTACCTGCGCTCGCTCCCCGAGCGGCACCGGCGGGTTTTCGAGGTCGTCTGGATCGACCCCTCCGAGGCCTCTGCCTTCGCCGAGGTCAACGAGGTCCCGGGATCAACGCCGGGCCCAATCGACTGCAGTTCTGGATGCGACGGGGGAAGGGCATGGACACGGGGCGCGCGGTGCGAGACGATGCCGAGAGGCACGCGGTGGGGTTGTCTGAGCGTGCCTTAAGTGGATGAGCCAGGAGCCCGACGAGGAGGACGCAGAACTCCGGAGCTTGCACTCCGAGGCGGACGCCCGAAAGGCCGAGTTCCGCAACCTGGGTGAGTGGGAGCACCGCCAGGACATGCTGATTGCGCGCCTTCGCCGAGAAGCCGAGGTGCGAGACGAGGAGCTTTCGGCGCTGCGGGAGCGTCTTGGCGCGGCGGAGCATGAGCTGGAGGATCTGCGCGCGATCCGGGATGCGCTCACCCCGTCGGCGTTGCCCCAGCGCCCCGGCTTGGAGCTGGCAGCGGCGTTCGTGCCTGCCGCCGAGCAGGTCAGCGGCGACTTCTATCTAGTCGCCGAAGGGCCGCAGGATTCCACCCTGCTGGTCGTCGGCGATGTCATCGGGCACGGTTTGCGGGCCGGGCGGCGGGCAGCGTTCGTTCGGACCGCGTTTGCCGCGACCGCCCCTTTCTCGGATGATCCCTGCCGCTTACTGAGTTGGGCGAACACCGCGCTGGTCGAACGCGCCGGTACCAGCAGCGAGTTCGTCACCGCCGGGTGCGTGACGTATCTCCCGAACGACCAGCTCCTGCGCTGGGCCTACGCCGGTCATCCGCCGGCACTGTGGATGCATGACGGCCGGGAGCTCGTCGCGCCCAGACAGGGAACGCCGCTCGGGATTGGCGAGGACCCCGAGTACGTCGAGGGATCGCTTCGCTCCAGCTCCGCCAGGGGCGTACTGCTCTACACCGACGGGCTGACCGAAGCGAGGCGCGATGGGGAGTTGTTCGGGGTGGAGGGTGTGAGCGCCGTGCTCGGGGAACTTGAGAACCCCTCACCGAGCGAGGCCGTCGCCATCCTGCGCGCACGCGTCGCAGCGTTCGCCGACGGCGCCCTGACCGACGATCTCTGCATGCTCGCCGTCCGTATCGACTAGACGCTGAGGCCCCCGAGCACCCCGACGATTGCGCCGGTCGTGTTGAAGCGCGGCCAGAACAGCGCCACAGGCAAAGCGCCGGCGGCCTCGCACGAGCTCCTACGCGTCCCTTTCGTCGTGGCCGATTCGTAGCGCGTTGCCCTGTCGGCGCTTCGCGTAACGGCCACGCCGATCAGCTTGCCCGACGTGTGGGAGCTCGCCGAGCGCGCCTTGCCTCGGACGACCCGTTGGCCGCTCGCTCGCCGCCGTTTGCCGCCTCGGACGCTGCGCGATCAGGCCGGCGGTAACCGGCCGCTGCCTGCACCCCGGATGGCCTCCATTTCGTCCCCCCACGGAGCGTGGGCACGTTCTCCGCGTTCAGGCGATCGGCGATCGCCTGCAGGGTCATCCCGCTGGCGCGCATCGCCCCTATGCGTTTCTTCAGTGCCGGGGCGTCGTCCCGCGACGGCCGGCCACCGTTCTCCTTCCCGTTCCAAGCCGGATCGGGCAGCGAGCGGGGGCGGCCGGTTTGCGCCGGCCGCGGTCGTCGCGCGTCGAACCTGCTCAGCGACACCAGCATGTCGGCGGCCTCAGCGCCGCCCTTGAGGCCGGTGTCCAGCCCGTCGCCGACGGCGACGAGCCGGATTCCCCGGCGCCGCAAAGACCCGACGATGTGGCCGACCTCCGGGGCCGAGCGGCTCAGCCGGCCCAGTTCCCCAACGACCAGGCACGTCGCCTCCCCCGCCGCGAGTCGCCGGAAGGCGTTCCGCATGCCAGGACGCACCGGACCCCTGTCGTCGGCCTGCTCGACCTCCCTGATGACCTCCTTCAGCTCGAGACCGCGCTGGCGGCAGGCCGTGTCGATCGCCGCGAGCTGGTCCTGAAGCTCGTTGACTGACTCGGACTCGTGGACGCTCACATATCCGAGCGCGACGACACGCTTGCGCCGCCTGCGCGGCGTCCGGCCCGAGGACGTGAGCGGGCGATCCGCCGCGCCGGGGCGCTCCGGGCGCTGCCTTCCCCTGAGCCAGGCCGCGAGCAGGCCGGCCAGCGCCGCGAGGCCGAGGGCCAGCGCCGCCAGCAGCACAGGAGATACGGACTCCGCGCCGTCGGGCCGCTCGATGCCGGCGCCGCCCGGAGCGGGGCGGGCCCGTCCATCGGCGCGCGCCTCGCTGGCATCGCTCGCCCGGGCCGGCCGGTCACTCCCGGCGCGCTCGAGCGCCGTCGCTGTCGCAAACGACACCACGCCGCTGGCACGTTGTCCGGCGCTCCGCTGGAAGCGCTCCACCGAAGCCTGTGTACGGGGCCCATACAGGCCGTCAACCGGTCCCGGCCGTTGGCCCAGCGCGCGAAGCGAGCGCTGAACGCCGCGTACCTGCGGCGAGCCTCCAGTCTGCCCGTAACCGGCACTCGGCGCCAGCGGCGGAGCCTCGGCGCTCAGCACGCGACGGGTCTGCGGTCCGACGATCCCGTCGACCGAGACCCCGCTGTCGTGCTGCAGCTGCTCCACGGCCGCCTCCGTCACTGGGCCGTAGAGACCGTCCACGGGTCCGGGCCGGTGGCCGAGCGCCCGCAGTCGGCGCTGCAGCGACCGCACGCGCGACTCCCCCTGAGACTGTCCGTAGCCGGAGCCGCGGGCGAGCAGAGCGCTCCCGCGGTCCGCGGCCGCCACGGAGGGGGTGCTTGCATCGGCCGCGACGCTCGCGGCCGGGATGCAGAGCAGCGCAAGGCAACCCACGACGCTCGCGACCGATACCTCTCTGACACCTACGCGGTGTCTGCTTTTCATAGCCCTACTCCTGAATCGAACGGTGCACCCGGGCGCCCAGAGCAGCCCGAGTCGGACTGAATGGCCGGAGAGGCCTCAGCCGGGTCGTTCGTCCAGAGCGACTATCGCCACCGAACGCCAGCGAACCGGAACCAGCTGCAGCCGGCCCCAGAGGCCGCCGGCGACCGCGGCAAGGGCAATCAGAAGGGCGTAGAGGCCGGCCGAGCCGGCACCAGAGGAGGCGGCTCCTGCGGCCCCGGACGGCGCGCCGCCGCTCAGCGGGGGAGAGTCGGGCGACGGAGCCGGTGACGGATCGCCGGGCGCCGGGACGGAATCCGGCGGCGAGGGCGGCGCCGCACCAGCGGCAGCAGGCGCCTGGCCTCCGGCCGCCAGCATCGCCATCGCGGCCCTCACCCCGGCCAGGTCGTCCATGAGCTTGAGCGCCTCGCGGAAGGTGGCCTCCGCCGGCGTGTCGACACTGGTCACCGGCGGCGCAAACGTCGCCGCGGGACCGGACGCAGGCACGAGCGGCTCGGTTGCCGGCTCCGGAGCCGGCGGGAACGCCGGCTCCAGGGCCGGGACTGACGGGGGCACGAAAGTCGAGACGGGCGTGGGCGCGGGCTCGGGGGTCGGCTCCGCGGGAGAGGCCGGCGGGGACACGGTCGTCTGCGCGGCTGGCGGCGCGGCGATGGGGGCGGGCTGCGGCTCAGCGACCGGCGCGGAAGCCAGCATGGGCACCGGCGCGGCCACGGGGATCGGCTCCGGAGTCGCCGCGGGAACCGGAGTGGCGGGCGGCGCCGGCGGGGGCGGCGGCGCGGGGGCCGGCTGCGGGACCGGGGCGGGCGCGAGCACGGGCGGAGTGGCCGCCGGGGCCGGGGCGGGGGCCGGCTCCACGCTCGGCGCGGCTGGGGGCTCGAGCGGCGGCGACGGCTCGAGGGGTGGCATCGGTGCGGGCTCCGCGACCGGCGGGGACGACGGCTCGGGTGTTATCGGTGACTCGAGAGACGGCGTGGACGCGGGGTCGGGTAGCGGGGGCGGGAACGGCTCCGGGGACGGCTCGGGCCCTGGCTCGACGGTCGGCGCAGGCAAGGGCTCTTCGGGTTCGGCAATCGGGGGCGGGGGGTCTGGGACCGGGGCCGGCTCCACCGTGGGCGCGGGCTCTGGGCTCGGTTCGAATACCGGCGCGGGCGGCGCCGGCTCCACAGCCGGCGGCGGCTCCGCGGTCGGCAGTGGTGGCTCCTCGGGGGACCACGCCGGCCCGGGCTCGGGCGTCGAGGCCGGCCCGGGCTCCGGCGTGGCCTCGGGGACAGGCGGCGGCTCGGAGCTCGGTGCGGAGCCGAGCTCCGGGGGCGCCGCGGGGGCGGGCTCGGGTGTCGGGTCAACAGCCGGCTCAGGCGGCGGCGCAGGTTCCGGCGCCGCCTCCAGGGCCGGGGCGGGGGCCGTCTCGACCGGCTCGGGTGTTGGCTCGGGAGCCGGGACCGGCGGGTCGGGCAGCGGCGCCGGCTGCTCGGCGGAGGGCTCGGGCGCACTGGCGGGAACCTCGGGGGCGGTCGGCTCCGTTACGTCGGCGACTTCCTGCGCGAACGCCGGGGGGGCGAACAGCGCAATGCCGATGACAGTGGTCGTCAGCGCACCAAAGAACGCGCGGCTGCCGCCGGTGGAAACACCGCGCACCCCACTGCGCCTACTCACACGCGCCCTCTCCGCACTACACGCGTCCTCCGCACTTTCCAGGCCCTGCCGGGCCGATGGCCACGGTCCAACGTAGGTTTGCCGCCTCAGCTCGGCGCCGGCTGCGTACCCCGAATCCCCGCAATTTGCAGAAAATTGACCGGCTGGCCCGTGGTGCGTATACGCCACGGCCGCGTTTCGGCCGCTGTCAGCGGCTCCGACCAGTGAGCGTCCATGGCCGCCGGCCGATCCTGGCCCGGCGCTCGCAGCACGGCCGCGTAGACCATCCCGCACGGGGACGCCGGCGGCACTGTCTCTATTCCGGGCGTTGGTAGCGTGCGCGCGGTGACGGGCGGAGGCGAAGGCGAGCGGCCGGCCTCGCTCGAGGGCCGGGCGGCCCTCGTGACCGGGGCGGCCAGCGGGATCGGGCGGGCCGTCACCGCGCGCCTCGAGGAGGCCGGCATGCATGTGCTTGCCGTCGACCTCGAGCCCGACCCCGACGGCCCCGGCTCCCCCCACGCGGCCGACCTGACCGCCCGCAAGGACAACCGGGCCGCGGTGGAGGCCGCGCTCGAGCGCTTCGGCCGCCTCGATGCCGTGATCCCCAACGCCGGCATCCAGCACGTCGCGCCGGTCTCGGAGTTCGACGAGGACCGCTGGGAGCAGATGCTGTCGCTCCTGCTCACCAGCCCGTTCCTGCTGGCCCGCTACGCGTGGGACGCCCTCGGTCAGAGCGGGGACGGTCGCTACGTGGCCATCGCCTCGGCCCATGCGCTGGTGGCCTCGCCCTTCAAGGCCGCCTACGTCTCGGCCAAGCATGGCCTCCTGGGGCTGGTGAGGACGCTGGCCCTGGAGGGTGCTGAGCAGGGCATCCGGGCCACGGCGGTGTGCCCGGGCTTCGTGCGCACCCCGCTGGTGGAGCATCAGATCCGCGAGCAGGCCGAGGCGCACGGCATCGCCGAGGAGCAGGTGCTGGAGGAGGTGATCCTCGCGCCGCACGCGATCAAGGAGCTGATCGAGCCGGCCGAGGTGGCCGGGGTGGTGGAGTTCCTGCTCACACCGGCCGGGCGGGCCTTCACCGGGGCCCCGGTCACACTCGACCAGGGCTGGACGGCCCGCTGAGGAGCCCGCCGGCCTACGGCCAGGGCACCTGCGGCGAGCGGTAGAACTTGACGCCCTGCGCCTCCCAGCGCGGGCCCTGGGCGGCGAGCCGGCGCCGGTACTCCCTCCAGCCGCGGCCCCGGCGCGGCGACCAGCCGATCTCCGCGATCCCGGGCAGGCGGGGGAAGGCCATGAACTCGATGTCCTCGATGTCCTCCAGGGTCTCGCTCCAGAGCGCCGACTCCACACCCACGATGTCCTTCTCGCCGACTCCATCGACGAGGGACGTCGGCTCCCATTCGTAGGCGTCGCGGACTTCCACATACTCGGCGACCAGGTCGATGTAGCGCTTGACCTCTGCGACCGATCGGAAGTGCGGGACTCATAGGCGGTGTTCGCCCGGCAGGGCGACGGTCATGCGGGCGCCCCGGCGGCGATAACGCCTCGGCTCCGAGCCGGAGGGAGTAGCCGGTCGAGCGGCGCAGAAGGCGGGCGAGCCGGTGGGCGACCGGCGGGGCGATCCTGGCCCCCGGGGTAGCGTTTGCCGGGTCGTGGCCGAGCCCGCCTACACCCGTCTCCAGGTGGACGAGCGTCGCCGGCAGCTGCTCGAGCTCGCCGCGGAGCTGTTCGCCCGTCACTCCTACGGCGAGCTGTCGATGGCCGGGATCGCGCGTGAGGCCGGCATTTCCAAGGCGCTGCTGTACCACTACTTCCCCAGCAAGAACGACCTCTTCGTGGCCACGCTGGCGGAGGCCGCGAGCGAGGTCGCACGCCGCACCGAGCCCGACCCGGCCCTGCCTCCGGCCGAGGCGCTCGCCGGCAGCCTGGACGCCTTCCTGGCCTGGGTCGAGGAGAACCGGCTCGCCTACCGCAAGCTGATGGAGAGCGCGGGAAGCGTGCCCGAGGTCGGCGCGTTGATCGCGGACGTGCGGGACCGGACCTCGGCCCGCATCCTCGCCGGGCTCGGGCTCGGCGCGGATCCTCCCCCGCGGCCCAGGGCCGCGGTCCGCGCCTGGCTCTGGTTCGTGGACGGGGCGATCATCGACTGGCTCGAGCATGAGGACCTGCCACGCGCCGAGTTGCGCGACCTCCTAATGGGCTCCCTGGCCGGCGCGCTGGCGGCGTCCGGCGCCGGCGAGCTCATGAGCGGCTGACCCGCCCTCGCAGCACATGGGCGTCGCCCCTGCGGATCGTCACCCGCTCGCGATCGAGGTATTCGAGCAGCGCCTGGGCGTAGCGGCGCGAGGTACCCAGCTCGTCGCGCACGCCCGCGATCGTGGCCGACCCGTCGCGCTCGCAGACAGCAGTCACTTGGGCGGTCAGATCCTCCAGGACGTCCGGATCGAAATGCAGGTTGCGGCCCACGCGGACGGCCCTCCCGGTCTCCTCGAGGGCCCGCAGCGCCCGGGCGGCCTCGCGCGGCTCGAGCCCCGCCGCCGCCGCCAGGTCGCCGTCCGCCGGCGGGCTCGCGCCGGCCTCACGAAGCTGGTCGGCGAGGCCAAGTGCGGCGGCGTCGAGTGCGGGGACCGGTCGCTCGGCGGGCGCCGGAGCGCGCGACGCCGGGACCGGTCGCGGCCGCCGGCCGTGCCTGCGCGGCTGCGGGTCGAGCACCTCCCCGCCGCCGATCGTGTCCGGCGGAGCGAGCTGGCGCAGAACGAAGCGGTCCCCCGTGGCCGGCATGAGCGGGGCCTCCAGCCGCAGCTGCACCAGCGCTTTCGTCCCCGGCGTCACCTCGTCGCCGTCGAGCGGCGCCACGCGCGCGGGCGCCTCTCGCGTGCCGTGGTGCACGTGCACCCGCGTGCCGCGGCGCAGCGGCCGGGCGGACAGCTCGAGCTCGACGGCCCCGTCCACCCGGTACGTGGCCGCCAGGCCGCCGCCGGGCGCCGTGATCACGTCGCCGCGGGCGACCTCGTCGCGGGCGACCCCCGCCAGGTTGAGCGCCACGCGCTGGCCGGCCTCGGCCCGCTCCACACGCTCGTCGTGGACCTCGACCGACCGCACCCGCGCGGCCCGGCTCGCCGGCAGCAGCTCAACGCGGTCGCCAGCGGCCAGCGCGCCCGACCAGAGCGTGCCGGTCACGACCGTGCCGATGCCCCGCAGGCTGAAGGAGCGGTCCACGTGCAGGCGCGGCGGGGCGCCGTCGCCGGCGACCGGGGCGCGCCCCGGAAGCTGGGACGCCACCCGGTCCAGAGCGGCCAGCAGCCGATCGAGACCGGTCCCCGCACGGGCCGAGACGGTGACGATCGGCATGTCCGGCGCGAGCTCCTCGACCTCGGCGACGGCCAGCTCGGGATCGGTCAGGTCGCTCTTCGTGACCGCGGCGACGCCGCGGGTCACGCCAAGATGGCGCAGCACGGCCAGGTGCTCGCGCGTCTGGGGCATCACGCCGTCGTCGGCGGCCACGCACAGCAGGAAGAGGTCTATGCCGGTCGCGCCGGCGACCATCGTGCGCACGAAGCGCTCGTGGCCGGGGACGTCGACCACCGACAGCCGCCGGCCGCCCGGCAGCTCGAGCCGGGCGTAGCCGAGCTCGATCGAGATCCCGCGCTCGCGCTCCTCCGGCAGCCGATCGGTGTCCGTGCCGGTCAGGGCCCGGATGAGCGCCGACTTGCCGTGATCGATGTGACCCGCCGTGCCGAGGGTGAGCGGAGCGTGACTCACCGCAGCGCTGCGGCCACCGCGCAGGCGGCCTCGTCCGCCTCGGCGTCGCTGAGGGTGCGCGGGTCCAGCAGCAGCCAGCCGTCGCGGGTGCGTCCGACCACCGGCGGGTCGCCGGCGCGCAGCCGCGCCGTCAGCGCGTCGGCGCCGAGGCCGCCCGGGTCCACCGCGCACACCGGTCCGGAGAGCTCGAGCAGCGGCAGGGCGCCGCCGCCCACCCGGGCGCTCGCCTGGATCACCCGCGCGGCGGGGCCGATCTGCTCCCGCATCCGGTTCGCCCGCCCGTCCAGCTCGGCCCCGGTCGCGGTGAGCATCCGCAGCACCGGAAGACGATCCTCGGCGCCGTCGCGGTACAGACGCAGCACCGCCTCCAGGGCCGCGAGCGACAGCTTGTCGATCCGCAGCGCGCGGGCGAGCGGGTGCGAGCGGCAGCGTTCGATCGCATCGGCCCGGCCCGCGATCAGCCCTGCCTGCGGGCCGCCGAGGAGCTTGTCGCCGGAGAAGCAGACGAGCGCCGCTCCCGCCGCCACCGACCGCCGCACCGGCGGCTCGCCGGCGAGCTCCGGCACTCCCTCCGCCAGTGCGCCGGAGCCCACGTCGTCGATCACCGGGACACCCAAGCCGCAGAGCTCCTCGATCGAGGGCTGCTCGACGAAGCCGACCGTTCGGAAGTTCGACTGGTGCACGCGGAGCACGGCGCCCGTGTCCGGGCCGATGGCCGCCTCGTAGTCGGTCCGGCGCGTGCGGTTGGTGGTGCCCACCTCGCGCAGGCGTGCTCCCGAGCGGGCCACCACGTCGGGGATGCGAAACGAGTCCCCGATCTCCACCAGCTGCCCGCGGGAGACCACGAGCTCGCGCCCCTCGGCCAGCGCGGCCGCCGCGAGCAGTACGGCCGCCGCGCAGTTGTTCACCACCAGCGCTGCCTCGGCGCCGGTCAGCTCGGCCACCAGCTCGTCGATATGCGCCTGCCGCGTGCCGCGTGCCCCCGCCTGCAGCTCGTACTCCAGGTTGGAGTAGCCGGTAGCCGCGTCTTCGAGTGCCCGCAGAGCCTGCTCGGGCAGCGGCGCCCGGCCGAGGTTGGTGTGCACGATCACGCCGGTGGCGTTCAACACCCGGCGCAGCGACGGCCGCACCGCGGCGTCCGCCAGCTCGCGCGCGCGCCGCTGGGGATCGCCGGGCTCCCGTCCGGCCTTCAGGGCCTCCCGCGCCTCGGCGATCGCCGCGCGCGCGACCCGGACCGCCATCGCCTTCGGCACATCCTCGAGCCGCGCCGAGAGCTGCTCGACCGAGGGCAGTGCGCGAAGCGACTCAGGCGGGGCGGGTTCCCTCGACCCAGCGCCCGTCGCCACCCTCGACCTCCTTCTTCCAGATCGGCGCCTCGGCCTTCACCCGGTCGATGATCTCCCGGGCTCCCGCGAACGCCTCGCCCCGGTGGGGGGCCGAGACGGCCACGATGACGCTGGGCTCGGAGAGCGGCACGGCGCCGACGCGGTGCTCGACCGCCGCCGCGCACAGCCCGTGCCGGTCGGCCGCGTCGACGGCGATGGCCGCCATTCGCTCCTCGGCCATCTCGGCGTACGCCTCGTACTCGAGCCGCTCCACCTCACGCGTCACGCCCGAGAAGGTCACCACGGCGCCGGCCCGCGGGTCGCGAACCCGCTCGGCCAGCGGATCGAGCGCCAGCGGCTCCTCGCTCACCCGCACCCACGGCGCGGCCCGGGTCGCCCCGCCGCTCACCGGCGGGATCAGGGCCAGCTCGTCACCGGCGTCGAGCACGCGCCCCTCGTCGGCGTACTCGCGATTGACGGCCATGACCAGCGGCAGACCGTCGGCCAGCCCGTCGAGCTCGGCCAGTGCGTCGGCCACCCGCGCGCCCTCCGGCAGCTCGAGCGTGACCGCCGGGCGCCCGGCGCGCTCTCGCAGCATCGCGAACAGACGGACCGTGACCTCCATCGGTCGTGATGGTACGCCGCCGCCGTATCCTTCACCCTCCGTGGCGACCACGCCCGAGCACCAGCCCAGCATCGCCCCGATCGTCGGCCCCGACGATCCCCGCCGCTTCACCGACTCCGGCATCGAGGTCAAGCACGAGTACGAGGCGGACGACGTGACTCCCGACCTCGAGGAGCGGCTCGGCCGTGCAGGCGAGTACCCCTTCACGCGCGGAATCCATCCGGACATGTACCGCGGGCGCAAGTGGACGATGCGCCAGTACGCGGGCTACGCCAGCGCGAAGGAGACCAACGAGCGCTTCCACTACCTGATCGAGAACGGCTCGACCGGGCTGTCCATGGCCTTCGACCTTCCCACCCAGCTCGGCCGTGACTCCGACGATCCGCTGTGCGCGGGCGAGGTCGGGCGGACCGGTGTCTCGATCGACACGATCGACGACATGCGGCGCGTGTTCGACGGCATCCCGCTGGCCGAGGTGTCCACCTCGATGACGATCAACGCGCCCGCCGCGGTGCTGCTCCTGCTCTACGAGCTGGTGGGCGAGGAGCAGGACGTGTCCGCCGAAGAGCTGCGGGGCACGACCCAGAACGACATCCTCAAGGAGTACATCGCCCGCGGCAACTTCATCTACCCGCCCGGGCCGGCCATGCGGCTGACCACCGACCTGTTCGCCTACTGCCGCGAGCGCATCCCGAGGTGGAACACGATCTCGATCTCCGGCTACCACATGCGCGAGAAGGGCTGCTCCGCGGTGCAGGAGGTGGGCTTCACCCTCACCAACGCCATCGCCTACGTGCAAGCGGCGATCGACGCGGGCCTGGAGGTCGACCAGTTCGGGCCCCGGCTGGCCTTCTTCTTCAACGGCCACAACAACGTGTTCCAGGAGGTGGCGAAGTTCCGCGCGGTCCGGCGGATGTGGGCGCGCATCATGCGCGAGCGCTTCGGGGCGAAGGACGAGCGCTCGATGAAGATCCGCTTCCACACCCAGACCGGCGGCGTGACCCTGGCCGCCCAGCAGCCCGAGAACAACATCGTGCGGGTGGCGCTGCAGGGGTTCGCGGCGGTCTGCGGCGGCACCCAGTCGCTGCACACCAACGGCTTCGACGAGGCGCTCGCGCTGCCCAGCGAGCGCGCCGCCCGCATCGCGCTTCGGACCCAGCAGATCCTCGCCCACGAGTCCGGCGCCGCCGACACCGCCGACCCGTTCGCCGGCTCCTACTTCGTGGAGGCGCTCACCGACGAGATCGAGGCGGGAGCGCAGGCCCTGATCGACCGGGTCGACGAGATGGGCGGCTCCGTGGAATGCATCCCCTTCATCCGCGCCGAAGTGGAGGAGTCGGCCTGGGGTTACGAGGAGCGCTACAAGCAGAAGCAGGACGTCGTGGTCGGCGTGAACGAATACGTGACCGACCAGATCGACGAGGTCGAGATCCTGCGGGTGGACCCGGAGTCGGAGCGCCTGCAGGTGGAGCGGCTCAAGAAGTTCAAGGAGGACCGCGACACCTCCGCCGTCGAGGCCCGTCTCTCGGAGCTCCGCGAGGCGTGCAGCGGCTCGGCAAACCTGCTCGAACCGATGCGAGCAGCGCTCAAGGACCGCGCCAGCATCGGCGAGGTCTGCGGCGTGATGCGCGAGGAGTTCGGCGAGTACTCGGAGGCCTGAGCTACCCGGTCAGCAGCTCGCGGAGCTCGGCGAGCATCTGGTCGGACTCCTCGAAGACGTCGCGCCACGTGTAGCGGCGGATCAGGTCGCCCCGAGCGCGGGCTTCGCGGTCGCGGTGACGGTCCTGTTCCCACGCGTGGCGGGTGTGGTGGTAGCGGTAGGAGTCGAGCTCGACGATGAGCCTGTGCCCGGGCCAGCGGCAGTCGACGTAGTGGGAGCCGGCCTTTCTGTTGGTCTCAGGCAGCGGCAGCCTGCCCCGTCGGAGTAGAGCGCGGAACCCACGCTCCAGTCCTCCCAGCAGCACGGTCGCGTCACCCCTGATCACCGCGTGCAGGTTTGCCGCGCCGGGAGCGTTCGGCTTCCTGGCGAGGGCGGCCTCGATGTGCTCGGGGCACGTCCGGTGGCGCACCGCCGCTTCGTGGGCCGCTCGCGCGAGATCGTCGAACGCCATGCGGGAAGCGAGGGCCACGAGGGTGGCCGGAACCGTTGTGATCGGGATGCCGCGGAGGCGGGTGGCGTCCCTGGGGTGCATGCGCCGCTGTCTCCGCGTCAGGATCCCGGGCACCCTCCGCTCCGTCCTCACCGTGACCTCCGGCGGCGGCGCCCGCTCTTTCACGAGGCGCCAGAGCCATGCCGCGCTCAGGCCGCTGAGCAACGCGTCGTCCCCGCAGGCCCTCACCGCCGCCGCGTAGTGTGCCTCGACGGTCGGCGCGGTGTGGCCCACTCGGTAAACGCCCGGAAACACCCGGATGAGCGCTCCGATCCTCAACCGATGGGCGATTTCCTTCGCCGAGATCCCGGCGCTCAAGACCTCCCGCCTCGCGACCACCCCATGCTGCCGCCCCGCAATCCAAGCGAGCTTCTGGTCCGTTGTCCTGCCCTGAGCCCTCACCAGGGGGTCAAAGCAGGACGACGCCCGAATTCGCCCCCCTGGAAGGAGTCGACGCGGCGCGCGCGAACCGGGGGGCGATGGCCTCTCTCAGCGCGCAGCGGACCCTGGTCAAGTCGCCCCCGGAGCTCTGGAGCGAGCTGAGCGAGGTGGACCGGCTGGCGAAGCACCTCGAGGCCTTCGGCGAGATCAAGATCACCAAGCTGGAGCCGGAGCATACGGTCGCCTGGGAGGGCGAGCACGCATGCGGCACCGTGTCGCTCGAGCCTTCCGGGTGGGGGACGAAGGTCACCTTGGAGGCCGCTCTGGCGCTGGAGCCGGTGCCAGAGCCGCCGGTGCCGGAGCCCGTGGCCGTCGCGCCCGAGCCGGAGCCCCAGCCCCCGCCTCCGCCCGAACCCGAACCTGAACCTGAACCTGAGCCGCCGCCGCCGGCTCCCCGCCGCGGCTTCTGGGCGCGCCTGTTCCGGAGCTGGCTGGTGCCCGAGGAGCGGGTGAACCGCCTGGACTCAGAGCCGGAGGTCGAAGCGGCCCCTGCACCGGAGCCTCCGCTCCCGGAGCCGGTGGCCCCGGAGCCCGTGGCCGAAGAGCCAGCGCCCCTGCCACCGCCGCCCGCCACCACGATCGAGCCCGACACGGCGCGGGCCGTGCTCGACCACACGCTCGACACGCTCGGCGCCGCGCACCACCGGCCCTACTCGCGCTCGTAGGCGGCCGGGCCGGCCCGGGGCGGTACGCTCGGCCTCGCCCGGCTCATGTCTCCGACGACTCGCAGACGGTTTCTCCAGGCTGCGGGCGCCTCCGCCGCCCTCGCCGCCTGTGGACCGACCGGCACGGCCCGGCGTCCGGACCGCCCGAACGTGCTGGTGATCATCGTCGACTCCCTGCGCGCCGACCACGTCTACGGCAGCAGGGCACGAACACCGAACATGGACGAGCTGGCACGGGCCGGCCTGAGCTTCACCCGCGCGTACCCCGAGGCGATGCCCACGGTCCCGGCCCGCAACTCGATCCTTGCGGGGCGGCGGATGTTCCCGTTCCGGAACTGGCACGACTATCCAGGGCTGCTCGATTCGCCCGGCTGGGCGCCGCCGACGGACCTCGACAGCAGCTTCACCAGGGTGCTCCGCAGGGCCGGCTGGTGGACCGGGTACGTGACCGACAACCCGTTCCTGGGCTACTCGTCCGCGTACGAGCGCTTTCGGCGGGGCTTCGATCTCTTCGAGGCGAAGGGCGGCCAGCTGGGCCGGGTACGGCCGCCGAGCAGCGTGTCGGACCGGACGCTGCGCCACTGGGTCCACCCGACGCTGCGAAAGAGCCCTTCGATCAGGCTGCGCGTGCGCAAGTACATGGCGAACTCGCGCTACTGGGACGACGATGCGCGCTCCTTCGCCGCCCGCGTCTTCCGCGAGGGCGCGAGCGTGCTCGGCACGGCAGCGAAGCGCCGCCCGTTCGCGCTCGTGGTCGACACCTACGAGCCGCACGAGCCCTGGACCCCGCCGCGGCGGTTCGTGAACCTCTATGGGGACCCCGACTACCGCGGTGCGGAGCCGTCCATGCCCCGTTACATGCGCACGCGGCGATGGCTGAACGAGCGCCAGGAGCGTCCCGTGCTGAACCGGCTGCAGGCCCTCTACGCCGCCGAGGTCACCATGACCGACCGCTGGCTCGGCATCTTCCTCGAGCGGCTCTACGACCTCGGGCTCGAGCGCGAGACCGTGATCGTGCTCGTTAGCGACCACGGCATCCTGCTGGGAGAGCACGGCTGGACGGGCAAGATCTCGATCGCGCTCTACCCCGCGCTCACCCGGGTACCGCTGGTCATCGTCGACCCGGCGCGTCGCGAGGCCGGAGTCCGGCGCCGCTACTTCGCCTCGACCCACGACATCGCGCCGACGATCCTCAGCATGGCCGGCGTGCCCGCCCCGCCGTCCATGAGCGGGAACGACCTGTCCCCGTTCTTCCGCGGAGAGAGCGCGCCGACTCGGCCCTTCGCCTACGGCGGCTACGCGAACTCCTTCTACCTACGCTCGGACCGCTGGGTGCTGTTCGGCGAGAACCGGCCCTCCCGCCTCAAGCTCTACGACCTCGAGAACGACCGCGGCGAGAACCAAAACCTCGCCCGGCGCCGCCCACAGCTCGTGCGCGAGCTGCACGAGCAGGTGGTCGAGCGCGCCGGCGGCCGGCTCCCCTACTACCCCAATACCTAGGCTTCCGCCGGTGACTCGGGCGGCCGGCCTCCTGGCGGTGCTCACCGCCGCGGCCGCGGCGCTCCGCTTCTCGACCCTCGACCTCCAGGGGCTCTGGTACGACGAGGCCGTGACCGCGGGGCTGGTCGGGCTCGACCTGCCCGATCTGGTGGAGCGAATACCGAAGAGCGAGTCGACCCCACCGCTGTACTACCTGCTGGCCTGGGCCTGGACGGGCGTCTTCGGCGCGGGCGAGGTGGGAATCCGCTCGCTCTCCGCGCTGATCGGGACGCTGACCGTTCCCACGTTCTACCTCGCCGCGCGGGAGCTGACCGGGTCCAAGCGCGCCGGCCTGGTGGTGGCCGCCCTCGCGGCCTTCAACCCGCTGCTCGTGTGGTATTCGCAGGAGGCACGGAGCTACGCGCTCGCCGTGCTGCTGTGCGGTGTCTCGCTCGCCTGCTTCGGGCGACTACTGCAGCGAGACGGCGACGGCCGCTGGCTAGCCGGCTGGGCGCTCGCGTCGGCGCTGGCGCTCGCCACCCACTACTTCGCGGTGTTCCTGGTCGCGCCGGTCGCGGTGTGGCTGCTTTGGAGCTCCGAGCGACGGGGCCGCGTTGCGGTCGCCGTAGCCGCGGTGGCTCTCGCCGGAGCCGCGCTGGTGCCGCTCGCCGCGCATCAGGCTTCGCTGGATCTGGCTTCCTTCATCGGCGAGGGGTCGCTCCTGCGCCGCGTGGCGCAGGTCCCGAAGCAGTTCGCCCTCGGGTTCAACGCGCCGCTCGAGACGCTCTCCGCGGCGGCCGCATTGGTGGTGCTGGGCGCCGGCGCGGTGGTGGCGCTCGTGCGGCGGCCGTCTGCCGGGGTCCGAGCCGCGGCGGTCGTGGGGGCCGCGGCGGTGGCGATCCCGACTCTCCTGGCGCTCGTGGACGCGGACTATCTCCTCACGCGCAACGTGCTCGCGGCCTGGCTGCCGCTCGCGGTGGTCGCCGCCGCCGGCCTTGCCCGGTCCGGGCTGGGGCTGGCGGGCGCGGCGGCGGTCTGCGCGCTGGGTCTCGCCGCGGTGGTGGGGGTCGCCCTCGAGCCGCGCTGGCAGCGTGACGACTGGCGGGGCGCGGCCGCGGCTCTGGGTCCGCCGTCGGTGGACCGGGCGATCGTGCTGACGCCGGCGGAGACCGGCACCCTGCCCTTCACCCTCTACCGCCGGGACGCGCGGCCGCTGCCCGCCGCCGGAGCGCCGGTTCGAGAGATCGCCCTGGTGGCCCCGGTGGCCGGAGACGGCCGGCCGCCACCGCGTCCGTCGATCGCGCCCGTGCCCGGGTTCCCGCGCGTGCAGCGCCGGTTCGAGGACGGCTACACGGTGATCACGCTTTCCGGACCGCGGCCGGTGCCCGTCACGCCCGCGCAGCTCGCGGCCCTGCGCCTCTCCCCCGACCGTAACCCCGCGGTTCTGATCGAACCGGGCGGATAGTGTTCCGGCCCCATGCGCCAGAAGTCACTCGAGACCTATGAGGAGAAGCTGGCCCGGCTCGAGGAGCTGCGTGTCCAGGCCGCGCACACCAACCCCGAGGCCGAGGAGAAGCAGCACGCCAAGGGCAAGCTCACGGCCCGCGAGCGGATCGAGAAGCTGCTCGACCCGGGCTCGTTCGAGGAGCTCGACACCTTCGTTCGGCATCGAACCTTCGAGTTCGGGATGCTGGACAACCGCCCCTGGGGCGACGCGGTGGTCACCGGCCACGGCACTGTGGACGGCCGCCCGGTGGCCGTCTTCTCCCAGGACTTCACGGTCTTCGGAGGCTCGCTCGGCGAGGTGATGGGCGAGAAGATGTGCAAGGTGATGGACCTGGCGGCCAAGATTGGCTGCCCGATCGTCGGCATCAACGACTCGGGCGGGGCCAGGATCCAGGAGGGGGTCGTCTCGCTGGGAGCCTACGGCGACGTGTTCGTGCGCAACGTCCAGTGCTCCGGCGTGATCCCGCAGATCTCGATGATCCTGGGGCCCTGCGCCGGCGGCGCGGTCTACTCCCCGGCGATGACGGACTTCATCTTCATGGTGAAGGAGACGTCGCACATGTTCATCACCGGTCCCGACGTGATCAAGACCGTGACCGGCGAGGAGGTGGAGTTCGAGGAGCTGGGCGGGGCCATGACCCACAACTCGAAGTCCGGGGTCGCCCATTTCGCCTGCGACGACGAGGAGAGCTGCCTCGAGGACGTGCGCTACTTCCTCTCGTTCCTGCCCCAGAACAACCTCGAGCTGCCGCCGCAGATGGACACCGGCGACGACCCCGATCGCCAGGAGGCGGAGCTCGACTCGATCGTCCCCGACAACCCGAACAAGCCCTACGACATGCGCGACGTGGTCCACCTCGTCGTCGACAACGGCGAGTTCTTCGAGGTCCACGAGCACTTCGCGACGAACATCGTGGTGGGCTTCTCACGGCTCAACGGGCGGCCCGTGGGGATCGTCGGCAACCAGCCCAGCCAGCTTGCGGGCGTGCTCGACATCGCATCGTCGGAGAAGGCCGCGCGCTTCGTGCGCTTCTGCGACGCCTTCAACATTCCCCTCATCACCTTCACCGACGTGCCCGGCTTTCTCCCCGGCACGTCGCAGGAGTGGGGCGGCATCATCCGCCACGGGGCGAAGCTGCTGTACGCCTTCACCGAGGCCACCGTGCCGAAGCTCACGGTGGTCACGCGCAAGGCCTACGGCGGAGCGTACGACGTCATGAACTCAAAGCACATGGGCGCCGACTTCAACTACGCCTGGCCGACCGCCGAGGTGGCCGTGATGGGCCCCGACGGAGCCGTGAACATCATCCACCGCCGCGACATCGCCGCCTCGCCCACGCCCGAGGAGCGCCGGCAGAAGCTGATAGCCGACTACAAGGCCCGCTTCGCCAATCCCTACGCGGCCGCCGAGCGGGGCTACATCGACGACGTGATCGTTCCCCACGAGACCCGCCCCAAGCTGATCCGCGCGCTGGAGACGCTCCAGACCAAGCGCGTGGACAGGCCCAAGCGAAAGCACGGCAACATCCCGCTGTAGGGCGGGTCCGCGAGGCGGGCGCCGGCTACGCGCGGGCCACGGCGATCAACCGAGGCGAGCCGAGCTCGTACGGCGTTGTGCCGTCGGAGCCGAGCAGCTTCGTCTCGCCGAAGCCCGCGGCGTGGAGCATGCGTACCACCTCCCCCGTCGTGTGCACGTGGTGGGCGGCTCGCGAGCGTTCGATTCTCCCCTTCTCATCCTCGAAGACGTAGTCGCTCTCCAGCCGGCTCTCTGACGGGCGGTAGTGGTTGTGCGCGGTCATGCGCACACCGCCGGCCTCGCGCACCGCCCGCTCCTTCACGCCGCCCGCGAGCAGCGACTCCGCCACCGTGAGCGACTCGAGCACAAGGCGGCCCGCGGGCGAGAGCAGGCGACGCATGCCGGCCAGCGAACGGGCCGTGTCCGCCGGGGTCAGGTAGCCGAAGCTGTTGCCCCAGCTCACGATCGCTTGCACGGGACCAACGTCCGGAAGCGCCCGCAGGTCACCCGCCAGGAAGCGCACGTCGACGCCCGCCTCCGCGGCCGCGCGCCGGGCCCGCTCGAGCTCCGCGACGGCCAGGTCGATCCCCACCGCTACGTAGCCGGCGCGAGCCAGGCGGACTGTCAGCCGTCCGTCCCCGCAGGGCAGGTCGAGCACCCGGGACCCCGGCGGGACGCCGAGCAGCCCGAGCACCAAGTGCGCGTCCTCCTCGGCCATCGACGCAGCCGCGCTGCGCCAGAAGCGGGCGGCCAGGCCGCGATGAAAGCCGACAAACCAATCGTCCGGCACCCGCGGGGTGTGATCCCCGCCAGCGCCGATTTCCTCGACAACCAAGATGAAACCTCCGGATCAGGCGCGCAGGGGCGCGCCGGGAAGCAGACCGGATGGCCGCGCCCCGCGCGGTGGGGGGCGGCCGGTCTCAGCCGGCGGCGGTCAGCGAGATGTGGCTGCGGATCAGCAGAGGCGTCGGGCGGGAGATTACTCCGCCCCGCTCAGTTGACGACCCGGAAGCAGCTCTGGCCGAGCTTGCGCCCGTAGTCGCGCTCGGAGCGCTTGCCGAAGCCGGGCCAGACGTGCCAGCAGTAGCGCCCCGCCACCAGCCGGTGCCCGCGACCGCCAAAGCGCCAGCGCCGCTTGACCTGAAGCGAGTTGATGCGCGGCCACCTGGTGAGCAGCTTGAGGCGGCCGCGGTAGAGCTGGACGTTGAAGTAGGTCGCCCCCCTGACGTTCCGCCATTCGAGCAACGGCGGACTGTGAACCCGTGCGCCCCGCGCAGGACTGAGCAGCTTGGACCCGGTGGGCGTCGCGGCGGCATCCGCCGAGGCCCGGTTACCCGCCTGGTCGATCAGGGTGACCAGGTAGCGGTAGCGGCGACCGTTGCGGAGGCGCCTGTCGGTGAAGGAACTGCCGGGGCCTTGATGGACCACCTTGGTCTCACCGGCGCCGGAGCGAACGATCCAGGCGTCAGCGTCAGGAGGATCCGTCCACGTGAGCTTGATCCGCTTGTTTCCTGGCTTGGCTTTGACCGTCGGCGGGGCTGGGGGTGTGGCGTCGTAGTTGAAGCGGTAGGCGGCGGACCCGGTGTTGCCGGCTACGTCGCTGCAACTTCCGCCAAGCGACACACCCGCACTGCTTGGACCGGCGTACGTCACGCCGGAGCATGAGGCTATCCCCGACGTCGTGTCCGTCCCACGGAACGACACCCTGAGTGGCCGGTTGAACCAGCCGGCGTAGTCGGGAGGGCGCTCCGGAACTGCGTGCACGGCCGGGGCTGTCCGGTCGACTCTCAGGAGGAAGGCGTGCCTCGTACGCTCGCCGGTGGTGATGCTTCTCACCTCACACCACACCTCCCGGCCGCGTGTATCAGAGAAGTAGGTGACGGAAGGATTGGGGTCAGGAAAGCAATCGCCGCCGAAGTACTCGGCCGACCCCGTAGACCAATCCCAGTAGACAGTTACCGGGTTGCGATACCAGCCTGAACAGTCGGTCGGCAAGGGCGAGCACCAATGGCCCAGCGATGGTGGAGCCGCTACCGCGCCATCCACCCGGGACAGGCAGAAGGCGGCTGCGAGAGCCACGCAAGCACCCAACCAACTCGGATTCGGTTCATCGGTTGGAGCGCGCCTGAAAGCGAAGAGCCGTGGTCCCTTCCGTCACGTCACTCAAAGAGAGTCCCTATACGCCTAATCCGAACCTAAGCCCGCTCCATCGGTCTGTCAAACGGGAAGGCAACGGGGACAGTGCCCTCGGCCCGGACGAGCCGCGGCTGCGCAACCCAACCCCTCAAGTAGGCTGCCTCCAAGTGAGCGCCCTCCAGGAGCAGCTCGCCTACCTCGAAGCGTCGAGCTCGTTCTACCGGGAGCGGCTTCGCGGCGTTCGGGAGCACGTGCACGGTGCCGCGGACCTCCCGAAGCTGCCGTTCACCACCAAGGAGGACCTGCGGGAGGGGCAGCGGAGCGAGCCGCCCTTCGGTCCGACCCTGTGCGCCGCGCGCGACCGGCTCGTGCGCGTGCACGTGACCTCGGGGACCACCGGCGACCCGGTGGCGGTCGGTTTCACCCGCGCTGACCATGAGGCGAATTCCGCCATCGGCGGCGAGGCCTTTCGGATCGCCGGGCTGCTGCCCGGGGACGTCGTCGCCCACTGCCTCAACTACTCGCTTTATGCGGGTGGCATCGCCGACCACATGGCTCTCGAGCGCAGCGGCGCCACTGTCGTTCCGGTGGGCACCGGACAGTCGCGGAGACTGCTGGACCTGATCCCGCGGCTCGGGATCACGGCGATCTTCGGCACGCTTTCGTTCCCCGCCTATCTCGCCGCCCGCGCGCGCGAGGCCGGGGTGGACCCGGCCGGCCTGGGGCTGCGCCACATCGTCACCGCCGGTGAGCCCGGTGCCGGTCTCGCGGCGGTACGCGGTGAGATCGAGGAGGCGTGGGGCGCGACTGTGGCCGACACGTTCGGGATGAGCGATGTCTGGTCGACCATGGGCGGGGCCTGCGGCGAGGGCGAGGGCCTCCACCTGACCGCGGACGGACACGCCCTCCTGGAGCTGATCGACCCCGACTCCGGGGACCCCGTCGAGCAGCACGACGGGGCGACGGGCGAGCTCGTATGGACGCACCTGCGCCGCGAGGCGTCGCCGCTCCTGCGCTATCGCTCCGGCGACCTCGGGCGGGTCTGGACCTCCGCCTGCGGATGCGGACGCGCGACGCCGCGCATCTCGATCGACGGCCGCCGAGACGACATGCTGCGGGTACAGGCGGTGAACGTCTACCCGCAGGCGATCAGCGTGATCCTGTCGGGCGATCGCCGCCTGGGCCGGCACTGCGTCGTGGCGAGAGGCGATCCGATCGCGCCACCCATCGAGGTGTACGTGGAGGCTCCCGCGCAGACCGATCTCGCGGCCGTGGAGGTCAAGCTGCAGGATGCGCTGCGGGCCCGCTTCGCGGTCACTCGGCTCGAGCCCGGCTCGCTGACCGTCGCGGAGCACAAGACCCGGCTCGTGCACCGGACCGCGCGGGGCGACGACCTGCCCGTCGCCGTTCAGAACCTCGGAAGGGAGAACGCCCAATGACCGTCACCACGACCGACCTCGGCGCCGCCCGCATCATCAGCTGGGACCGGCAAGCACGCCTCAACGCGTGGGACCTGGACACGATGACGGCGATAGCCGACGCGATCGAGGAGGCCGGGGCGGACGCGGCCGTTCGCTGCGTGATGCTCCGCGGCGCGGGAGAGCACTTCTCCGCCGGGGACGACCTGCACGCGGCGCTCGCGGCCGACGCCGACGCCTGGGTGGCGACGATCGAGGGCTTCCAGCGCCTCACGCGGGTGGTGCTGGCCGCCTCGGTGCCGGCGATCGCCGTCGTGGACGGGGTCTGCGTGGGCGGCGCGCTCGAGTTCGCGGCGAGCTGCGACCTGCGACTGTGCAGCGACCGGGTGCGGCTGCTCACGCCCGAGGTCGGGATCGGCCTCGTGGCCTCGAACGCGGGAACGCTGCTGCTTCCCGAGCTCCTCGGCGAGACCGCGGCTCGCGAGCTGCTTCTCTCCGGCCAGCCGCACGACGCGTCCTGGGCGCTCGAGCACGGGTTCGCCACCGAGGTGGTTCCCGCGGCCGACCTCGACGCGCGCGTGGAGCACTGGACCGAGGTGTTCTCCCGCAACTCACGCGCCGCGCTCGCCGCCACCAAGGCGATGCTGAACGAGCGTCTGGGCGAGCTCGTGGCGGCCGCGATGGAGCGTGAGACCTACCACTGCGTCCGGCTGTTCGGCGAGCAGGACGCCCAGGCGGCGCTGCGCGCGTTCGCCGACCGGGGCACGTAGCTGCATTGATGACTTTGCCCCCCCATGGGTGGTCAAGTCAGCACTGTGGAGCCTCGAAGGTCGTCCCGAGCCAAAAGGGTCAGGAGGCTGCCCGCCGCGAGCAGCAGCGCGAGCGCGGTGAGGGGGGTCTCGAAGCCGCCGGTTGAGTCCTCCATCACGCCGGTGAAGGCCGGGCCGGCAAAGCCGCCCAGGTTGCCGACCGCCGCGATCAGCGCGATGCCGGTCGCCGCCGCCGTGCCGCTCAGGAAGGCGGTGGGCAGCGCCCAGAAGAGGGGAATCGCCGCGAGGATGCCGACGGCTGCCAGCGTGATCGACACGATCAGCAGCAGCGGCGACGACGCGTGGGCCGTGAGCGCGGCCCCGGCCGCACCGATCAGCGAGAGCACGATCAGGAAGGGGCGCCGGCGCCCGCGGCGCTCGGCGGCGCGGGCCGCCCAGAGCATCACCGCGGTCGCGACTCCGTAGGGGATGGCGGCGAGCAGACCCACCGCGAAATCGCTGTAGCCGGTGCGGTCCTGCACCAGGTCGGGCACGAAGAAGGTCAGGCCGAAGCCGGTGGCCAGCAGGATGAAGTTGACCAGCGCCAGCAGCCAGACCTGGCGGTTGAGCAACGCGTCGCGCAGCCGCTGCTCCCCCAGCGCATCCTTCAGTCCCCGCTCGCGGCCCACCTCGCCCGCCAGGAAGCGTCGCTCGTCCGGTTCGAGCCAGTCCGCCTCCTCCGGCCGGTCGTCCAGATAGCGCAGCGTGAACACGCCCAGCCCGATAGCCGGGAGTCCCTCGACCAGGAAGAGCCACTGCCAGCCGCCGAGCCCGGCCAACCCGTCGAGCTCCAGCAGCGCCCCCGAGATCGGGCCGCCGGCCACGTAGGCGGCGGCGATGGCCGTCAGGAACAGCGCCAGGACACGGGTGCGCTCACGCTCCGGAAACCACCAGGTCAAATACAGGATGATCCCCGGGAAGAAGCCGGCCTCCGCCACTCCGAGTAGGAAGCGCAGGACGTAGAAGCTCGTCGGGCCGTCGATGAACATGGTCGAGGCCGACAGCACGCCCCACACGACCATGATCGCGGCGAGCCAGCGGCGGGCGCCGAAGCGGTTCAGCGCGAGACCGCTGGGCACGCCGAAGAGCACGTAGCCGAGCGAGAAGATGCCGGCGCCCAGGCCGAAGATCGTGTCGCTGAAGTCGAGATCGTCCTCGAGCTGGAGCTGCGCGAAGCTGACGTTCACGCGGTCCAGGTACGCGACCACGTAGATGAGGAAGAGGAACGGGACGAGCCGCCGGGTGGCCCTCCGGAACGCGCGCTCCTCCAGCGTCACCGGGGCGACTCTAGAATGACCGACGATGGTGATCGCCCAGCCCGCCGCCCTGCATATCCTGACCCCCGGGAGCCCGGCCTACGCGCTGGCGAAGGTGGGAGCGCTCGGCAGCCTCGTGGCACTGCGCATGGTTCTCGCTCGACGGGCACGACGCGGGCGCGACGGGGCCGAGGAGAACGACGTGCCCGATCCTGCTCCGGCCCGCCGTCAGCCACACCCGGTCAGCCGCAAGAAGCGCAAGGGCCGCCGGCGGAGATAGTCACAGCCGGACCTCCCCCGCGCGCGCCCGTCCGGAGCGGTGCGCCTCGAGCAGGGCCAGACACAGCGCGAGGTCCTGGATGGCCAGGCCGGTGGAGTCGAACAGCGTGACCGCCTCGGGGCCCGAGCGGCCCGGCGCGGCTCCCGTGAGCACCGCGCCCAGCTCGCGCACCGCGTCGCGGTCCACCAGCCCGGCCGCGACCGCGCCGGTCAGCTCACCGCCGTGGCTCGCCTGCTGCCACTCGTCGCAGAACAGCTGGCAGCGCGCCACCGCCGCGGGCTCGGCCTCGGCCTTGCCCGGGCCGTCCGCGCCGAGCATGTTGAGGTGCAGGCCGGGGCGCAGGTCCGCCTCGCTCAAGACGGGCTCATGGCCCGGGGTGACGCACGTGACGACGTCGCAGGCCAGGGCGTCCTCGCGGCTTCCCGCCTCCCAGCCCAACTCTCCGGCCAGCCGGCCGGCGGCCTCGGGGTCTGCGTCGAAGCAGACGCCCGGGCCGAACTCCGCCGCCGCCAGGCAGCGCGCGGCCCAGGCCCCGTGTAGCCCGCAGCCCACGATTCCCGTCGTGCGGGCGTCCTCGCGCGCGAGCTCCTGGGCCGCCACCGCTGCCACTGCGCCTGTCCGCAGAGCGGTGATCGCGCGCACGTCGACGAGCGCCAGCGGGCGGCCGTCGGCGACCGAGGACACGCAGATCACCCCCATCACCACCGGAAGCCCGGCCTCGGGATTGCCGGGAAACGAGGTGACCCACTTCAGGATCGCCAGCCCCGCTCCCTGCGCCGGCATCGCCCGGAAGTCGCCCTGCGGCGGAGCCTCGAGGTAAACCTTGGGCGGCATCTGCCACTCGCCGGCCGCGTACTCGGTGAACCCGTGGCGCACGCGCTCGATCGCCTCGGCGGGCGGGATTGCGTGCAGGACGGCGTCCTGGTCGAAGACGAGAAGCTCGGGCACGGACGGAAGGCGGTTACGCTACCCGCCCGATGAGCCGCAACGGCAAGCAGCAGCCCGTCCGGCCCCGTATCGAGATCGGACAGGCGAACGCCTCACCCGAGGAGGCCGCAGCGATCGCCGCCGCGATCGAGCAGTTCCTGCGCGACACTGCGCCGCCTCCCGCCCCGGCCGGGCTCAGCCGCTGGGCGCGGGCCGGCCTGTTCGAGGGAACGGGCAGCGGCCTCGGGCCCGCGTCACGCTGGGGCGACCCGGTTCGCTGGGGCGCCTAGCGCGCGGACACCTGGCGATAGCGCTTCACTGCGAGCGGCGCGAAGATCGCGATCAATGCGAAGCACCACACGAAGGCCATCCAGATGTCGCTGTTGGCGGGGCCGTCGACCCAGAGCGCCCTCAACGCGTCGGTGATGGTCGTGAACGGGTTCGCCTCCGCGAACTGCCGCAGCCCGTCGGGCATCGAGTCGGCCGGCACGAACATCGAGGACGCAAAGGTGAGCGGGAAGATCAGGGTGAAGCCCACCGCGTTCGCGGTCTCCGGCGAGGACGAGAAGAGCCCGACGAGCGCGAAGATCCACGAGAAGGCGTACCCGAGCAGCAGGAGCAGCACGATCCCGAGGGCGATTTCGCCGGCGCTCGCGTTCACGAAGTTGAAGCCGGCAATGAAGCCCACCGAGAACAGCACCACGAGCGACAGGCAGTTCAGCAGGATGTCGGAGGAGGTCCGTCCGTTGAGCACCGCAGCGCGCGACATCGGAAGCGACCGGAAGCGGTCGATGAGCCCCTTCTGCACGTCCTCCGAGAGGCCGAGCGCGGTGACGAACCCGCCGAAGGCGATCGACTGGGCGATGATCCCCGGCATCAGGAAGTCCACGTAGTCGTAACCCGGCGTCTCGATGGCGCCGCCGAATACGTAGACGAACAGCAGGACGAACATGACCGGCTGCACCGTGTAGGCGATCAGCAGGTCGGGCTGGCGCGGGATCCGCTTCAGGTTGCGGCGGGCCAGCACCAGCGTGTCGGAGACGTTCATGGCCAGCGCGCTCATGCCAGGACCTCCTCTTGCTCCTCGGCCTCGGTGTCTTCCTCCGCGGCGTGGCCGGTGAGCACCATGAACACGTCGTCGAGAGTCGGCCGGCGCAGCGCGATGTCGGCAATCCCGACCTCGTTGTCGTCGAGGCGCCGGACCGCCTCCGCTATCACGCCGGAGCGCGGCCGCACCGCCGCGCGCACCGTGTGGTCGTCGTGCGACGGGCGCTCCTCCGCCATCTCCGCCAGCGCGGCCATCGCCCGCTCGGCGTCCGCCTCCTCCTCGAGCCGAACCTCCAGGCGCTCGCCGCCGACCCGGTCCTTGAGCTCGTCGGAGGTGCCCTCGGCGATCACGGTGCCGTGGTCGATCACCACGATCCGGTCGGCGAGGCGGTCCGCCTCGTCGAGGTACTGGGTGGTGAGCAGGACGGTCGAGCCGGCCGCGGCGCGGCGCTCGATCGTGTCCCACATGCCGAGCCGGCTGCGCGGGTCGAGCCCGGTGGTGGGCTCGTCGAGGAACAGGACCGGCGGGCGGAAGGTGAGCGCAGCGGCGAGGTCGAGCCGGCGGCGCATGCCCCCGGAGTAGGTCTTCACGGGGCGCTTGGCGGCGTCGCTCAGCTCGAAGTGGTCGAGCAGCTCGGTCGCGCGCGCCCGCGCCGCAGGCCCGCCCATGTGGTAGAGCCGCCCCACCATCTCGAGGTTCTCGAAGCCGGTCAGGTTCTCGTCCACGGCCGCGTTCTGACCGGCGAGGCCGATCTTGGTCCGCAGCTTCGCGGCATCACGCACCGCGTCGAGGCCGACCACGGTGGCGGTGCCGCGATCCGGCTCCAGCAGCGTTGTGAGGATCCTCACGGCTGTGGTCTTCCCGGCCCCGTTGGGGCCGAGCAGCCCGAGCACGCTGCCGGTTTCGGCCTCGAAATCGACCCCGCACAGCGCTCGCACGGAGCCGTAGGACTTCTCCAGCCCTTCGACGACTATTGCGTTCTCAGTCACGTCCGCGGACGCTAGCGAAGGCCCCCCGCCAGCCGTGTTCGGTTTTCCACACTATCCGCGCCGTATCAGCACCTGCTGCCCGTAGACGCGCCGCGGCGGGCGGGCGCCGGGGGTCAGCCAGGCGGGCCGGGGCGCCCCGCGCAGCGTGGCGGCGAAGAAGTCCGCGGCCGCACGGTCCAACCAGCTCTGCTGCGCGCCCGGCGGCAGGAGTGAGCCTGCGCAGCCAGGGGGAGCGTCATTCTCGCGCAGCCGCGAGAGCGTGCGGTTGTAGAAGTTGTGGTTGGCGCGCCCGAGCCGGGCCAGGAAGACCCCACGGCGGCGATCCTGGTCCCGCCGGGCGCGCACCAGGTACTCGCGTCCCCGCAGGCCGGTGTCGCCGTCGCAGGAGCTGAGCACTATCCCGGTTGGCAGATCAGGCAGGGCGATGCCGCCGAAGACCGGTGCGAGCAGGAAGAGCGAGCGCACCGCCGCGCCGCCGAGGCCGCGGGCGAAGCGCACCGACCGGTGGCCGCTGAGCGAATGGCCCAGGAGCCCGATGCGGGAGAAATCCACCCGTCCCATCAGCGGAAGCCCGAAACCGCCCCCACCGTTGACCGCCTCGCGTTCCAGTTCCGCAAGCACCCGTCTCACCAGCCGCGGCCAGCGGCGCAGGTCGTCGGGCTCGCCCCAGCCGACGGTGAAGGCGCCGTTCAGATCCGGGGCCACGGCGACCATCCCCCGCTCGGCCAGGGC
This sequence comes from uncultured Thermoleophilaceae bacterium, assembly GCA_963821275.1. Classification (GTDB taxonomy): domain Bacteria; phylum Actinomycetota; class Thermoleophilia; order Solirubrobacterales; family Thermoleophilaceae; genus JACVRW01. The sequence continues at coordinate 374,368 of CAWGDF010000004.1, read as the reverse complement.
CCGGACCACGTGCCGCAGGCCGAGGTCGTTGCGCTGCTCGCGGCGGAAGCAGGGCCACACCTCGGCGTCGCCGGGCCCGATCGGGCAGCCCGTGCCGTGGCGGCCGTGCAGGACCAGCACGAGCGGCCGCGGTCCTGGCGCGGCTGCAGGCGCCGGCGCCCCGATGGCGCCCCAGAGCCGGATCGGGACGGGCCCCTTCGGCCCCGGATCGGCTAGCGCGATCCGGCCCAGGTCGTAGTCGCGCACCTGGGCCGGCACGGCGGACGCGGTTCCGGGCAGGGCGAGTGCGATCGAGAGGCAGCCGACACAGATCGCGATGGCACGCGTCACCGCTCGCGAGCCTAACGCGGACTTAATATCCGAAACCCGACCCGCTTTTGGTATTTTTGCGCGTCAAGGCCCGCGCACCCGATCTCCACGCGGAGGAGCCAGCAGCAATGGAACCGGTCTCAGCACCCCCACAGCGCAAGGGCCGCAAGGGCTCTATCGAGAACCCGGAGGTCGTCGAGAACGTCCCCGGGCACATCATCCCGATCCTCGAGCGCGAGTTCGACGACTTCGACAACGAGGCCGAGAAGTTCCTCGCCGGCCAGACGGCGGAGGACGAGTTCATCGGCTTCCGGCTGAAGCAGGGCGTCTACGGCCAGCGCCAGGCCGACGTGCAGATGATCCGCATCAAGCTGCCGATGGGCGGCGTGACGCCGGAGCAGATGGAGACGTTCGCCGACGTGGTGGAGGAGTACGCGCCGCTGGTCAAGGGCCACATCACCACGCGCCAGAACATCCAGATCCACCACGTCCCGCTGCGGGATGCCGCCGAGCTCATACGGAGGATCTCCGACGCCGGGCTGTCGTCGCGCGAGGGCTGCGGGAACACCGTGCGCAACGTGACCGGGGATCCCTGGGCCGGGGTGAGCGAGGGCGAGCTCTTCGACCCCACGCCGTACGCGGGCGCGTACGTGCGCTACTTCGTCCGCCACCCCACCACGCAGCTGATGCCCCGGAAGGTCAAGACGGCCTTCACGGCCACCGACGAGGACCGGGCGATCACCGGCATCCACGACATCGCCTACATCCCGCGTGTCAGGGACGGCGAGCGCGGCTTCGAGCTTCGGGTGGGCGGCGGCACGTCGATCATGCCCCGGATCGCGCCCACCCTCTACGACTTCGTGGCCGCCGACGACGGCGAGTACCTGAAGGTCGCCGAGGCGGTGTTCCGGATCTTCGACCGCCAGGAGTGGCTGCGAAAGAACCGGGCCCGGGCACGGATCAAGGTCTTCGTCGACAAGTTCGGCATCGACGAGCTGCGGCGCCTGGTGGAGGAGGAGCTCGAGGGCGACTGGGTCGCGGAGCGCGACTTCGATCCCGCGCCGCTGCTCTTCGACCATGACGAGGAGGCGAACGTCCCGGTGGCGGCTGCCTCGTACGCCAGCCCCAACGGGGACGGCGCGCCGTTCGAGCGCTTCCGGGCCGCGAACGTGCGGGCCCAGCGCCAGCCGGGCTTCTCCACCGTGGAGGTCAAGGTGGTGCGCGGCGACCTGACGCCCGAGCAGTTCCGGGGTCTCGCCGACGTGATGCGCCGCTTCTCCGGCGGCTACGCCCGCACCACGGTCGACCAGAACCTGCTGCTGCGCTGGGTGCGTGACGAGAGCGTCTACGAGGTCTGGCGTGCGCTCTCGGAGCTGGGGCTCGGAGACGCCGGGGCCCAGCAGGTCAACGACGTCGTGTCCTGCCCGGGCACGGACTCGTGCAAGCTCGGCATCACCAGCTCGATGGGTCTCAACCACGCGGTGCGCGAGCGCGTTGAGGCGATGGACATCAGTGACCCGCTCACGCGGCGGGTCCACATCAAGATGTCCGGTTGTCCCAACGGCTGCAGCCAGCACCACATCGCGAACATCGGCTTCTATGGAGCGTCCATCAAGGTGGGCGAGCACACGATCCCGGCCTACGTGGCCCATATCGGCGGCAACTACGAGGGCGGGGAGGTGGTCTACGGCACGCGGCTGAAGGTGCGTCTGCCGGCCAAGCGGGTTCCCGACGCGGTGGAGCGCTGGCTGCGGCTGTACGAGGCCGAGCGCACCGACGGCGAGGCCTTCAACCCGTTTGCCGAGCGGGTCGGCAGCACCCGCTTCGAGGAAGAGGTCCGCGATCTGGCCCTGCCGATCGAGTTCTCGCTCGAGAACATGAACCACTTCATCGACTGGCAGCGCAAGGACCCCTTCAAGGTCATCCGGGGTGAGGGCGAATGCGCGGTCTAGAAACAGCGACCGCCGAGGAGACGGTGGCCCTCGCGGTCGAGCGCCACCATCCTCGGCTCGTGATGGCCTGCTCCTTCCAGAAGGAGGAGTCGGTCCTGATCGACATCCTGATGCGCATCGAGCCGTCGGCGCGCGTGTTCACGATTGATACAGGCGTGCTGTTCCCCGAGACATACGAGGTCTGGCGCAATGGTCGAGGACCGGTACGACCTCCGGGTCGAGGTCATGGACGCCACGCCGCCGAACGGCACCCCCTGGAGCGCCGGCAACTGCTGCGGCACGCGGAAGGTCGAGGCTCTTGGGCGCGCTCTTGCAGGCGTCGACGCCTGGATCACGGGTATTCGCCGCGCTCAGTCGCCAACGCGGGCGGACGCCGAGAACGTGGAATGGGACGAGGCGAGGGGGGTATGGAAGTTCAATCCGCTCGCCGAATGGAGCGACCGGGACGTGTGGAATTACGTCTACGAGCGCGATCTCCCGTACCATCCGCGGCACGACAGGGGGTACGAGTCGATCGGGTGTGCCCCTTGCACCCTGCCCGGCAACGGTCGCGAGGGCCGTTGGGCCGGGCAGGAGAAGACCGAGTGCGGCCTTCACGTCTAGCACCGTCCACCACGCCCGATTCATGAGTACCGTCGAGATCCCGCGTATCCTGCCGCCCGACGAGCGAATGAACTACGAGATCTCCCATCTGCGGGCGCTCGAGTCCGAGGCCATCCACGTGATTCGCGAGGTGGCGGCCGAGCTCGAGCGCGGCGTGCTGCTGTTCTCAGGCGGCAAGGACTCCGCGGTGCTCCTGCACCTCGCGCGCAAGGCTTTCTGGCCGGCCGCGCTGCCGTTCCCGGTGATGCACGTGGACACAGGCCACAACTTCCCCGAGGTGATCGAGTACCGCGACCAGATGGTCGAGGCGATGGGCGCCCGCCTCGTGGTGGCCTGCGTGCAGGAGTCGATCGACAACGGCCGCGTCGTCGAGGAGCAGGGCCCACGCGCGTCCCGTAACCGGCTCCAGTCGGTCACGCTCCTCGATGCGATCGAGAAGCACGGCTTCAGGGCGGCCTTCGGCGGCGCCCGCCGCGACGAGGAGCGGGCGCGCGCGAAGGAGCGCATCCTCTCCTTCCGCGACGACTTCGGCCAGTGGGACCCCAAGGCCCAGCGCCCCGAGCTCTGGAACCTCTACAACGGCTTCGTCAAGCCCGGCGAGCACGTGCGCGTGTTCCCGCTCTCGAATTGGACCGAGCTCGACGTCTGGGAGTACGTGCGCGACGAGCGGATCGAGCTCCCTGCGATCTACTTCGCACACCGGCGCGACGTGTTCAGGCGCGACGGGATGCTGTATGCGATGTCCGAGTTCGTCGAGCTGCTCGACTCCGAGGTGCCGTTCGTCGAGTCGGTGCGGTTCCGCACCGTTGGCGACATGAGCTGCACCGGCGCGGTCCGCTCGACCGCCGCCACGCTCGAGGAGGTGGTGGCGGAGATCGCCGCCACCCGCATCACCGAGCGCGGCGAGACCCGCGCCGACGACCGCATCTCCGAGGCCGCTATGGAAGACCGCAAGAAGGAGGGCTACTTCTAGTGGCCATGGCCTCCTCTGGCGCGGCGACGAACGGGCGCCCGACCGTCGCGCACCCCTCCGAGCTCGTCCGCTTCGCCACCGCCGGCTCGGTCGACGACGGCAAGTCGACCTTGATCGGGCGCCTGCTCTACGACACCAAGTCGATCTTCCAGGACCAGCTCGAGCACGTGGAGCGCGCCTCGCTCCAGCGCGGCGACGGATACATGAACCTGGCGCTGCTTACCGACGGCCTCCGCGCCGAGCGCGAGCAGGGGATCACGATCGACGTCGCCTACCGGTACTTCCACACCCCGCGGCGGAAGTTCATCATCGCCGACACGCCGGGGCATCCGCAGTACACGCGCAATATGGTCACCGGCGCCTCGACGGCCGACTTGGCGCTGATCCTGATCGACGCGCGCAAAGGGGTCGTCGAGCAGTCACGCCGGCACGCCTTCATCGCGTCGCTGCTTCGCATCCCGCACCTGGTCGTGTGCGTGAACAAGATGGACCTCGTCGAGTTCGATCGCGAGGTCTTCGACCGCATCTGCGCCGACTTCTCCGGCTGGGCGGCGAAGCTCGAGGTCACGGACGTGACGTTCATCCCGATCTCGGCGCTGCACGGCGACAACGTCGTGGAGCGTTCGAATCGGATGCCCTGGTACGACGGCCCGTCGCTGCTCTACCACCTCGAGCACGTGCACATCGCCTCCGACCGCAACCTGGTCGACGCGCGCTTCCCGGTGCAGTGGGTGGTGCGGCCGATGTCGGAAGAGCATCACGACTACCGCGGCTATGCCGGCGAGGTCGCCTCTGGCGTCTTTCGGGTGGGCGACGAGGTCGTGGTCCTGCCGTCGGGAACCGAGACCCGCATCGCCGGCATCGACACCTACGAGGGGCCGGTCGAGGAGGCCTTCCCGCCCCTGTCGGTGACTCTGCGACTCGAGGATGACATCGACGTCTCGCGCGGCGACATGATCGCCCGGCCGCACAATCGCCCGGCCGAGGCGCGCGATGTCGAGGCGATGGTGTGCTGGATGTCAGAGCGGCCGCTCCGGCCAGCGGGGCGCTACCGGCTCAAGCACACCGCCCGCACCGTGCTGGCCAAGGCCGACCAGCTGCGCTACCGGATCGACGTGAACACACTCCACCGCCACGAGGACGTCGGGGGACTGGCGCTCAACGACATCGGGCGCCTGCGCCTGCGCCTCTCGTCGCCGCTGTTCCTCGACGAGTACCGCCGCAACCGCGCGACGGGCAGCTTCATCCTCATCGACGAGTCGACGAACGACACCGTCGGTGCGGGGATGGTGCTAGGTCCCTAGCCCGGCGCGCCCCGCCGTCGCTCACCTGAAGCTGAAGTTTGGCGGAGTGGCTGCCGCCGCCGGCGAGGGGCTCGAGTCCACCCGCGGCTTGAGTCCGGACCAGGCCGGGCAGCCGACCCGCTCGCGAGTCTGCCGTCAAGCCCTGCCCCGCTTCGATCGAGCCTCAAACCGAGCGAGTGTGCAAACCCACCTCTCGGCCCGCTCGGCGAACCGTCGCCAGTCAGCCCAGCGGGCCGCGCAGGAAGACGTCCTGGACGCGGTTGGTGTCGGATGCGACGAGGTTGCTTGCGGCGGAGACGAAGGCCACGTGACGACCAGCGGGCGCGATCGTGGGCCGCCAGCTCGTGCCGTTCCCGGCGCGCCCCGCGTCGCTCACGCTGAGACGCGTCGTCGTACCGCGCGCCCTGTCCCGTACGAAGACATCGGATATCCCGTTGCCGTCATCCGGCACCAGGTTGCCCGCGCCGGAGGCGAACGCGACGACGCGGCCGTCGGCCGAGATGCCCAGCTGCTCGCCGAGCAAGCTGTTGCCGTTCGCCTCGGCACCTCCGGAGCTGACGCTCACCCGCGTCGTGGCGCCAGTGGCACGATCGTGGACGAAGACGTCAGTTCTGGCGTTGGCGTCCCCCGGGACCAGCGCCGAGGCGACCGACTGGAACACGACAAAGCGGGCGTTGCCGGATATCGACGATTCGGAGCTGGCGCCGTCAGCCTGCGCGCCGCCTGACCGGACGCTGACCCGCCGGGTCGTGCGCGCGGCGCGGTCGCGCAAGAACACATCGCTCACCCCGTTCGTGTCGGCCCCGACGAGGTTCGAAGCGCCGGACGTGAACGACACGAAGCGGCCATCCGCGGAGACGAACGGCTGGCCGCTGGCCGCGTTCGCCACCGCGCCTGTCCCGCTCACGCTCACGCGCTCGGTCGTGCCGAGCGCGCGGTCGCGCAGGAAGACGGCCCTGACCCCATTGGAATCGCCGGCGACGAGGTCCGGTGCAGTCGACGCGAATGCTACGAACCTTCCGTTGGCCGACAACGAGCAGAGCGAGCTGACCCCGTTGGCCTCCGTCCCGCCCGCGCCGACGCTGACGCGCTCGGTGCGGCCCAGGGCACGGTCGCGAACAAAGACGTCCGTCGTCCCATTGTGGTCGCCGGCGACGAGGTTGGAAGCGTCGGAGGCGAACGCCACGAACCGGCCGTCCGACGAAACCGAGGACTCGAAGCTCGCTCCGTTGGGCTCGACACCATCGGCGCGGACGCTGACGCGCTCGGTCGTCCGCGCGACCCGGTCGCGGAGGAACACATCCGCCGCGGCGTTGACGTCGCCGGCCACCAGGTTTGACGCGGTCGAGCCAAACGTAACGAACCGGCCATCCGCCGACACCGAGGTCTCGAAGCTGTAGCGGTTGGCCTGTACGCCCGCTGTATTCACGCTCGCGCGTTCGAGCTGCGACGCGGTTGCCTCAGACGCGAACGCGATCGTGAACGCGGCGAGAGCTATCCCAGGGGCCATACGAGCGCGGGATAGTGTGATGCCGGGACGCTCCCTCGGAACTCGGAACTGTCAACCTTCCAATGCCACGAAACCTCAGCGCGAATTGTGACCAAGTTGCGACGTTAATGCTGTGCCCTCTCTCCGCGAGCGAGTGTGCGTTTGAAGAGGCCAGGCGATGAACTGCGCCCTTCGGCGCGCGGGTCGAGTTAAATGCGCGTAGACGTTGGAGGGATCACTGCTCCGCAAGGTCGAGCTGACGTTCACGGCATTCGGCATGACAGCGCTGGAGCGCTACGCTCGCAGTGCGGGGATAACGATGTCCGCCGTGGTCTCCCGCGCCGCGTCGTACCTTGCGGCTGACCTCGAGTCCGGTCGCCCCGAGTTGAAGGCGCTCTCTATTGACCACTCGAGCGCCTCCCACTCGGTCGAACTCGAGCTCGACCTGCAGGTCGACGCAGCTACTGCGCTGGAGTCGGAGACGGCGCACCATGACGTCACACTGGAGGAGCTGCTGGAATTTGCAGCGGTCTACTACGTCGCGGAGATGGAAGGGGGACTCGCAGCGGAACGCATCCTGAAGGGGATGGAGGAAAACTAGTCGGCCGCGGCGGGGCGGAGCGTGCGTGGGGCAGATTCGAGCTCCGCGAGCGACACGCAAAGGGCTGCCCGGCCGCGGTGGTGGAGCTGCGTGACCGCTCCCTCGGATTTTCCCATCCTGTCCGCGATCTCACGCAGCGAGAGGTCCCCGACGTGGTGGAGCACGAGCACCTCGCGCTGCCCATCGGTGAGGTCGGCGAGTGCTGCGGTCAAACACCTGCGGCGGTCCCACCCGAGCTGGTCCCGCCCGCCGTCGCTCAGGTGCATCTGGGCGAACGGCACTTGACGTCGCCGCTTCAAGTGGTCGAGCGCCGCGTTCTGGGCCACCCGGAGGATCCATGCCGAAAAGGGGACCTCGCCCTGCTCATATGTGCCGAGTGCCCTGAAAAGCTTCACGAAGACATCGTGGGTCAGATCCTCAGCCTCGTGAGCGTCGTGGACAATCCCCTGGATCCGCCGGTGGACGTTCCGCGCATAAGTGACGTACAGATACCTCAGCGCATCGCGGTCGCCTCGCTTCGCCAGCTTGACCGCCTCCTGGGATGAGCAGTCGTCATGGCGTCCCCCCCTCGGATGATGCGAGTCGGATTCAGGCCATCCTACGGGGGATGTCACATGAAATTCCGGGCGAGGCAGAGCGGGAAACGCTACACGATCCCCCCCGACTTTGTCAGCGTCCGAATGGGATATTGCAGCAGGTCAGTTTGGGGAACGCTGGACTTGGCGGCGCCCCTGGGGCAACCGCCCGATGTCGGCGTCGTCTGCCTTGATTCGACGCCCGACGATTGGACCGTAATGTGCGCGCGGTCGAATTCGTTGACGGTGCGACATGGAGGGGAAACCTACCGTCGTGCCCGGAGCCGGCCCAGCCTCCGCCGCCCGCCCGCTCGTGGCGATCGCAGGCCGCGAGTGCATCGTGCGGAGTTGGATCGTCCAGGCGCTCGCCGCCGACGGGCTGACCCTCGTCGGCGTGACCCGGGGGACACCCTCGCAGAGCGGCGAGCCATTCCCAGCGACCCCGGACGTCCTTGTGGCCGGCTGCGCCGACGGCGTCGGTCCAACCGACTCGTCCATTCGGCGGCTCAAGCGCACGTTCCCAGGTGCGCGCATCGTCGTCGTCGCCTCGCCCGGGCGCGCGGGGGAGCTGATGCGAGGAACAATGCGGGCGCGCGTCCACGGCGTCGTCCTTGCGTCGAACATCACGCGCGGGCTGGCCCCGGCGGTGAGGGCCGTCTACGCGGACGAGGTCGTCTTCCCCCAGTGTGAGCGCCGCCACGCCGGCAGTGCCGCGCTCTCATTCCGCGAGAAGCAAGTGCTGCGTCTCGCCATACACGGCCACACCAACGACGAGATCGCCAGCGAGCTCGTCCTGGCGACCAGCACGGTCAAGAGCCATCTGACATCGGCGTTCGCAAAGCTCTGCGTTCACTCGCGTATCGAGGCGGCGGCACTACTGCTGAACCCCGAGAACGCGGCCGGCCAGTCGGTGCTTGGTCTCGTGGCCCAGGCGCCTGAGCAGGTGGAGAGTCGAGGGACTGGTTGACGCCCGGCGCGGTCGCCACCGGTACGGCCGAGGTGCCGCTCGTCGACCTGAAGCGGGAGCACGAATCGCTCGCGGAAGCGCTACGCGGCGCGTTCGAGGACGTGCTCGCGAAGTCGGCATTCGTGCTCGGTGAGGAGGTCGAGCGCTTCGAGGAGGAGTTCGCGTCTGCCTGCGGCGCGCGGCACTGCGTGGGCGTGGCCTCGGGGACCGCGGGCTTGGGGATCGCGTTGATCGCGGCAGGGCTGCGTCCCGGCGACGAGGTGATCATCCCGGCCCACACCTATGTCGCCACGGCCGTCGCCGTGCGCCACGCCGGGGGAGTACCCGTCTTCTGCGACGTGGAGCGGGACACAGGTCTCATCGATATCGAGGCGGTGCGCGCCTGCGTAACTGCGCGGACGGCGGCCATCGTGCCGGTCCACCTATACGGGCAGACCTGCGACATGGACCGGCTCGGCCGGCTCGCGCGTCAGTACGGTCTGCTCCTCATCGAGGACGCGGCGCAAGCCCACGGCGCCTCATGGGGGGCGGCGCGCGCCGGGGCACTCGGCGACGCGGCCGCCTTCAGCTTCTATCCGAGCAAGAACCTCGGCGCCCTGGGCGACGGAGGGGCGATCTGCACGGGGGACGGCGCGCTCGCCGCCCGTGCGCGCCGGCTCCGAAACCTGGGCCAGCGTCGCAAGGGCGAGTTTGTGGAGGTCGGTTTCAACGAGCGGCTCGATGGACTCCAAGCCGCGCTCCTGCGGGTCAAGCTGCCGCACCTCGAGGCCTGGAACCGGGCCCGCCGGGAGCACGCCGCTCATTACCGGGCGCTTCTGCCCGAGTCGGTGCGGCTTCTTCGGGAGCAACCCGGCGCCGTCTGCGTCTACCACCTGTTCCCCGTCCGGGCCCCCGACCGGGACCGATTTCGGGCGGAGCTGCGCGCGCACGGTGTGGCTACGGGCCTCCATTACACCCCGACGGTCCCGGACCTGCCGCCGTTCGCCGAGGCGTCCCGGGCGGACGGCATGTTTCCGGAGGCCAGGGGCTGGGCGGAGGAGGAGGTGTCGCTGCCGATGTTCCCGCAGCTCACCGCCGAAGAGGTCGAACAGGTGGCGTTCGTATCTGCGGTGGCCCGAGAGAAGGCGGCAAGCTGATATGAGCGCCGGGCTTGGGCGCCCGATCGAGAAGGGGCGGCCGCTGCGTTTTGGCATCGTCGGACTCGGCTATTGGGGTCCGAACCTGCTACGGGTCCTCTCCGAGCTGCCCGACGTCGAGGTCCTCTGGATGTGTGACCGCGACCGGGATCGGCTCGAGCGGCTGGGGCCCCGCTACCCGGGCGTTCGACAGGCCGAAGAGGTGGAGCGGCTGCTCGAGGACCCGGAGCTGGATGCGTTGGTGATCGCCACGCCGGTCTTTACCCACCACGAGCTCGCGTGCCGCTCGCTCCTCGCCGGCAAGCACACATTCGTGGAGAAGCCACTGGCCTCATCGGTGGAACTGGCCGAGCAGCTCGTGGACATGGCCACGGGCGCGGGCCTCGTGCTCACCTGTGGCCACACCTTCGTGTACAGCCCACCGGTGAGGGCGGTCAAGCGCCTGATCAGTCGCAGGGAGCTGGGCGAGATCTTCTTCATCTCGTCGAGCCGAGTGAACCTCGGGCTCCATCAGCGCGACGTGAGCGTGCTGTGGGACCTCGGCCCGCACGACTTCTCGATTCTCCTCTACTGGCTCGAGGAGTTACCGGAGTCGGTCCGAGCCCTGGGCCGCGACTCGATCGTCCCGGGAGTGCCCGACGTGGCGTTCGTGACCATGAGCTATCGCTCGGGAATCGTCGTGAACGTCGAGTTGAGCTGGCTCGCGCCGAGCAAGCTCCGTCGCACTGTCGTAGTGGGCAGCGAGAAGATGGTCGTGTACGACGACGGCACCGTCGAGCCCGTGCGGGTCTTCGATCGCGGCGTCGTTTACGAGGACCCGGAGACCTTCGGTGAATATCACTTGTCGTACCGCACGGGGGACATCCTCTCGCCGAAGCTGGAGATGTATGAGCCGCTGGCGAGAGAGATGGACGATTTCGTCGACGCCGTACGGTCCGGTCGCGACACCGTGGCGAACGGGCAGCTCGCGAAGGACGTCGTCCGCATCACCCAGGCGACCGACGAGTCGCTGTGTCGCGGTGGTGCCGAGGTGGGAGTGCGCGGTACCATCCTCGCCGCCCCGACCGGCGAGGCGAGAAAGGTCGGGGCGGGCGAGGTTCGGGGGCGAGCGCATCCCGCCTCCACGGACCGTCGGCGCGCGTGCTAGGGCCGGAACAGGCGGCCGAGGGCACCGCACGCGCTTTGGAGGTTGTCGCACGCCGTTACCCACCGCGTGACGCCGCTGTCAGGCGGATGCTGGCGGTGGCCGACGCCGGCGGGATCACCGTGGGCCTCTTCGTCGCGATTGCTGTGCTTTCGGGGCGACCCACACAGTTCGTCTGGTCGCTTCTCACGCTCCCGCTCTGGATCGTGGTGTTCAAGGCCTACGGGCTCTACGACAGGGACATGAAGCGGATCAGCCACACGTCGCTCGACGACGTCCCGTGGATGTTCCACGCCGTGCTCGTCGGCTGCCTGCTCCTGTTCGCCTACTCGAAGGCGACCCCGCCCGGAAGCGTTCCGGTGTCGACCCTTGCACTATTTGCCGCAACCGGTGTGATCGCGGTGCTCGCTTTGAGAGCACTCGCCAGGCGGGTTGCGCGCTGGCTGCTCGGACCGGAGCGGGTCCTGCTGATCGGCGAGGCCGAACCAGTCGCGGTCCTCGCTCGGAAGGTCCGCATGCATCCTGAGTATGGCTTGGAGGCGGTCGGGCTCATCTCGCGCTCGCCGTCCGTCGCGAGCCGCGTGAACCTCCCTCTTCTCGGCCGGCGGGCGGGGCCGGACCTCGCCGACGTGGTGTCGCAGCACCGGGTCGAGCGCGTGCTCGTCTCGCATGACGACCTGGCGGAGGTCGAGCTGCTCGACCTCCTGCATCTCTGCCGAAGGCTGGGGGTGAAGGTCAGCGTGCTGCCCCGGCCGTTCGACGCAATGGGGCCATCCGTCGAGGTCGACGACGTCGAGGGAGTGACCGTGCTTGGGATCAATCCGCCCGTGCTCCCGCGCTCGTCCCGCCTGCTCAAGCGCGCGATGGACGTGACCGGCGCAGCGGCTGCCCTGCTGCTGAGCGCGCCGCTGTTCGTCCTCGTGGCGGTGGCCATCAAGCTCGACTCGCCTGGGCCCGTACTCTTCCGCCAGCGCCGGATCGGCCGAGGTGGGCGGGAGTTCCGGCTCGTCAAGTTCCGGACGATGGTCGCCGGCGCGGAGCGTCGGCACAACCGGCTGCTTGCACAGAGCCTGGACCCGGGATGGCTGTTGCTCGAGCACGACCCTCGGGTGACACGCGTCGGGGGCGTCCTGCGGGCCTGGAGTCTCGATGAGCTTCCGCAGTTCTGGAACGTCTTGAGGGGCGAGATGAGCCTCGTCGGACCGCGGCCGCTCATCGAGTCGGAGGACCGCAAGCTCGTCGGCTGGCGGCGGAGCCGGGTCGACCTGACGCCCGGACTCACGGGCCTTTGGCAAGTGCTCGGCCGAACCAACATCCCGTTCGAGGAGATGATCAAGCTGGATTATCTCTACGTAACGAACTGGTCCCTCTGGACCGACGTCCGGCTGTTCCTCCGCACCTTCCCCTCGGTGCTCGCCCGCAGGGGAGTGAACTAGGTGGCTGCCCGGCGCACTATCGTGCTTGGGAAGGGGACGCTCGCGATCAGGATCGCGGCCTGGTTCCTCGAAAGCCCGGACTACGAGCTCGAGCACGTCGTGCCTGTCGTCCCCGAGCCGACCTGGACCGAGTCGCTTGCGGGGTGGGCATCCGCGCGCGACCTGCCGGTCGTGAAGAGCGGGAACTGGCGCGACCTTCCGGGGGTCTCCCACGACCTCGGGATCTCGGTCTTCTACGACAGGATCCTCCCCGCCGACTTCATCGCACGCTTCGACCGGCTCCTCAACCTCCACAATGGTCCGCTGCCCCGGTATCGGGGCGTCTCACCGATCAACTGGGCACTCAAGAACGGCGACGTTGCGCACGGGGTGACGATCCACGAGATCACGCCTGGGATGGACTCCGGCCCGATCGTCGCCAAGCTCGACTACTCGATCTACCCGGAGTTCGACGAGGTTGCCGACGTCTATGCGCGCGCTCTCGAGTACGGCTGGCTGTTGTTCAGCCAGACCATGCCGATCCTCGACCGGATCGACGCGAGGCCGCAGGACGAGGCACAAGCCACCTACTACAGCGCCCGCGACAACGCGCTGCTCGGCGAGCGGTCGAGCTTCACGCGCGAGCCGACTCTCCGGAAGTGATGCGCTCGGCTGGGATCGCCTACGTCGTGGGCACCCGCCCAAACCTGGTGAAGATGGCTCCGGTGATCAGGGAGCTGCGCCGACGCCTGCCCGACGCCCGGCACTCGATCGTCCATACCGGCCAGCACTACGACCGGCTGATGTCGGACATACTCATCAAGCAGCTCGGAATGCCGTCCCCGGACCACATGCTGGGGGTGCGGTCGGCGAGCCACGCAGTCCAGACCGCTCGGGCGATGGAGCGGCTCGAGCGTGTGCTCGATCTGGAGCGGCCCCAGCTCGTGATGGTCGCGGGCGACGTGAACTCGACGCTCGCGGCGACCCTGGTCGCGATCAAGCTCGGGATTCCACTCGGCCACGTCGAATCGGGCCTGCGGAGCTTCGACCGCACCATGCCGGAAGAGGTGAACCGCATCGTGGCCGACGAGTTCGCGGATCACCTTTTCGCCCACTGCGAGGACGCCCTCGCGAACCTGCGGGCCGAGGGCATCGCCGGGAGCGTACACCTGGTGGGTAACACCATGATCGACAGCCTGCTGCTGATGGAGCAGTCCTTCCGCGGGCTCGAGGCGTGGCGGCGTTTCGGCCTGCGGCGTGGCGACTACCTGCTCGTGACGCTCCATCGCCCCGCCCTCGTCGACGGTCCGCGTCTCGTCGAGGTGCTCGACCGGCTCGGCGCGCTGAGTGGTGAGCTGCCGGTGTTGTTTCCGGTCCATCCGCGGACCCGCAAGATGATGGACGGACTGCCGGTGGAGAGCGGCGTGGTGTCGACCGACCCGCTCGGCTACCTCGACTTCCTCTCGCTCGAGGCGGACGCCGCCGCGGTGCTGACGGACTCGGGCGGCATCCAGGAGGAGACGACCTATCTCGGCGTCCCCTGCTTCACGCTGCGCGACAACACCGAGAGGCCGATCACCATCCGCCGCGGCACGAACACCCTGCTCGGCCTCGACCCGGCGCGCATCGACGACATCCTGCCGAGCCTACGGGTCCGGCGACCGCGGCCGGCCCCGCCTGCGCTGTGGGACGGACGGGCCGCGGAGCGCGTCGCGGACGTCGTCGTCTCGGCGTTCGAACGGGAGCCGCTCGAACTCGTCGGGGGGCAGCCGTGAGGGCCTGGATCGACCTCGCCAACTCACCACACGTGCCGTTCTTCGCCCCGCTGGTCGGACGGCTCGAAGAGTGCGGCTATGAGGTTGTGCTCACCGCCCGCGACCATGCCCAGACCGTCGAGCTCGCGCGGGAGCGCTGGGCGCGCGTCGAGGTGATCGGGGGAGTGAGTCCGAAGGGGCGGACGAAGAAGGCCGCGGCGATGGCGGAGCGCGCGCGACGCCTCGCGCGCTGGGCGCGCGCCGAGCGGCCGGACCTGGCCCTTTGCCACAACTCGTTCGGCCAGCTCATCGCGGCTCGGGCGCTCGGAATCCGCTCCCTGAACGCGATGGACTTCGAGCACCAGCCGCTCAACAACCTGTCCTTCCGGCTGGCCGATCGGCTGCTGCTCCCGGCCGCTCTCCTGCAGTCTCGAGTGCGCTGGCAGGGCGCCCGCGCCCGAAAGACCCGCTACTACGATGGCCTCAAGGAGGAGCTCTACCTGGGCGACTTCGAGCCGGACCCGGAAGTCCCGCGCCGGGTCGGGTTCGACCGGGAGCGGTGGAGCGTGCTGGTGGTTGCGCGCACGCCTCCCTCCCATGCGATCTACCACCGCTCCGGCAATCCTCTGTTCTTCGACGTCCTGCGGCGTGTCGGCCGGTGCGCCGACGCCCTGTGCGTGGTCCTCGCGCGTCATCCCGATGAGCGTGCGGCGGTGAACGAGCTTCGACTGCCCAACCTCGTCCTGCCGGAAGGCGCGGTCGACGCCCGCTCCCTGATGTACGCAGCCGATGTCGTGCTCGGGGGCGGCGGCACCATGACCCGGGAGGCGGCCCTGCTCGGCGTCCCGACCTACAGCCTGTTCCTGGGCAAGCCGCCGGCCGTCGACCTCTGGCTCGAGCGGAAGGGGCTCCTACGCCGGCTGCATCGCGCGTCCGAGCCGTTGACGTTGGCGCCGCGACAGGCCGAGCCCGACGGGCTGGAGAGGCTGCGCAGGCGCGGCGACGAGCTCGTCGAGGTGTTCGTGCGCGAGGCTGTCGAGGCGGTCCGGCCGAGGGTGGCCGGCGTGGGGCTGCGGGCCGCACATGGATAGGCGCGCCGCGGCCGAAGCGTTCGCGCAGCGCCTCGAGCGCTGGGGTGCAGAGCGAGACTGGCGCGGCAGCGACCCCTACGAGGGTCTGAACGCGAGGCGGGTAGTGGGCCCCCTGCGACGCTCGGCGATGGGCAGGCGCCTCGTGATCCAGACCGTAAAGCGCTCGCCGATCGACCTTCGGCCGCTGCTCGGTATCCGGCCCCGCGCCAACGCGGCAAGCGTGGCGTGGGTGGCTTCGGCCTACGCATTGAACGGTTTCCTCGAAACGGGAGCGGCGCGTGGACGGCTGCGGAGTACGATCGACCTGCTGCGCAGGCTTCGATCCGGCCGTTATCCCGAGCCCTGCTGGGGCTACCACTTCGACTTCCAGTCGCGCGTCTTCTTCTACGCGTCCGGTGAGCCGAACACGATCGCGACCGCGTCCGCCGGCATGGCCCTGCTCGACGCGTACGAAGTGCTCGGGGACGTGCGACTGCGCGAGGAGGCGCGCGGTGTCGGGCGCTTCTTCATGCGCCGGGTTCCGCGGACGCCGGGCGGCGCCGGAGCCTACTTCGGCTACCTCCCGGGCGACCGCTCGCCGATTCACAACGCAAACATGCTCGCGTGCGCGCTGCTCGCGCGGCTCGCCGCGGAGGGCGATGACAGCGAGGACTTCCGCGGAGCGGCGCTGGCGGGCCTCGCCTGGACAATCGACCACCAGCGCAGCGACGGCTCGTGGCCCTACGGCGAGCGACCCGATCTCGCCTGGATAGACAACTTCCACACGGGCTACGTGCTGGACGCGATCCGCACCTGCTTGGACTCAGGGCTCGCCGGTCCAGAGGTCGAGCGAGCGTGGCTCAGGGGCATCGCCTACCACCGCCGGGAGCTGCTGCTGCCGGACGGCACGCCGAAGTACTACTCGACAGGCGTCTATCCGATCGACGCCCAGTGCGTAGCCCAGTCGATCCAGACGCTCGCGATCGCAGCGCGGAGGATTCGCGGCGCGGGCGACGATGCATGGCGGGTGTTCGACTTCGCGCTCAGACGCATGCTCGGGCCGGATGGGCTTCCGCTATTCCAGCGCCGTCGCCTCTGGCACAACCGGATGCCGCACGTGCGCTGGGTCGTGGCGCCGATGCTGCTCGCGGTCGCGAACCTGCTGCGCGCCAGCGCCCTGGTCGACGGTGAGCGCGCCGCGGCGAGCGGCGAGCTTCAGCGAGCCTTGTGATTTCACCCGCCCGGTGGCTCGACGCCGCGCTCGGCGAGCTCCGCGAGAACACGCTCCGCCTTCGCCGTCCACGTCTCCCGCCGCACCCGCTCCCGCCGCGGGAGCGGATCGCCGGGGTCGCCCAGCGCCTGCTCCAGCTGCGCAGCGAAGTCCTCCTCGCCGCTCGCGACGCGCACGAGCCCGGGGTAGCTATCCAGCTCCCTGAACGGGGAGGTCACGACCGGGCGTCCGACAGCGAGGTACTCCTTCAATTTCACCGGATTGCACGCTTGGATCCAGGGACTGCGGTTCCAGGGCATGATCAACACGTCGCAGGCCGCCATATATGCAGCGACCTCCTCGTACGGACGCTTGCCGAGCATTGACACGTTGGGCAGCCGACAGCGGCCGTCCGCAAGCGTGGACTCGCCGACCAGCACGAAGTGAACTCTCGGCAGGCGCTCGGCCACCGAGTGGAACAGATCCGCGTCAAACGTGTGCTCGTCGATGCTCCCGATGAAGCCCGCCCGGGGACGGGGCAGCGCCGCGGCCTCGTGGGGCCCGGGCACGAGGCCCGCGCCGGCCGCGGCGAAGGCCTCGAAGTCCACACCGTGATCGACGAACGCCGCGGCGCGACAAGCCGCGCGCTCCTCCTCGTGGAGCAGGCGCGAGCAGAAGAGCGTGAGGTCGGCGTGCCGCTTCATCCTCCCGTCGAGCGCCGCGATCTGCGCCGCATCAGCGCGTGTGAAGCTCTCGAATCGGTCGGTTCGCTGATAGACCAGCGCGGCTACCGGTAAGTGGTCGAGCGCGTCCGCGGCGGTGGGCACGGCGACCCATACGAGCGGTCTCTCGATGCGGAGCTGTCGCGCCGCATGCCGCACTTGCCACGGCAGGACGTATCGCCTGGCGAGCGCGCCTGCCGGGCCCGGTAACGCGGCGGCGGTAAGCACCGAGAAGTTTGGCCGCACCGTCACGAGGCCACGGCGGAGGCTTCGCAGCTTGCGAGCGATCCGGCGCCGGAACATCGCGCCCTCGCGGACAGCCGGTACGCGCATGCCGATCGAATTGACGAACAAGACCGGCAGGCGGTCGCTCAGCTCCCGCATCATCTGGACCTCGTAATGGCCGCGGTTGTGGTACCACCAGTCGACCCCGCCGAAGCAAACGACGCCATCGAAGGTCCGCGTGCGTGCGCTCACCACCGACCTCCCCAGGTCGCCGCCCAGGCCGCATCCCGGTCAGGCAGCAGGACGGGGCCGAGGACGATTCCTGCCCAGAGCCAGGGGATGAGCGCGGGAAACACCTGTCCGAGCGGGGCGAACATGGCCACCACCGCCCAGAAGAGCGCGATCGCGAGCAGTCCGATACGCCACGGGACGAGCTCGGGTGGACCCCGCGTCACGACGGCGCCCCCGACGGCGAGTAGGAACCCGAACACGAACAGGGTCGCCCCGATCAGGCCGAGCTCGGTGGCGAAGGTGAGTAGCACGTTGTGGATGGCCAGGCGCCGCTGGGCCGTCTGCGGGACGTCGTCGAGCAGCGGGAAGTACCCGTCGTTGCGCTCACGGAACGTGCTCCAGCCGAACCCGAGCAGCGGTCGCTCCCCGACCATGGCGAGCGCGGCGGCGTTGACGTTCCTGCGCTCCGACACCGACTGGTGCGCGTCCTTGCGCTCGGCCGCGAGCTCCTGGAGCTGCGGAAAGAGGGCGAGGAGCGCGAGGCAGAGTGTCGCCGCGCCCGCGATTGCCGGGATCACCAGCCGCCGCGTCTCCCGGAACGCCGCGAGCGACACGAAGGTGGCGAGGAGCGAAGCGACCCATACCGAGCGAGTGAGAGTGAGCAGCAGCCCCGCCGCGCACAGCAGGCCGACGATCCCGGCCGCGACTCGCTCACCCGGTCGGCGCCAGGTTGCGACCGCGATCGCCGCCGCGACCAGGCAGACATACAGACCGACCCCGTTCGCGTTCGCCTCTATGAACGGGCCCCGGGCGCGGCCGCCGTGGTAGCCGTAGGACGGGTCGAGGATGAAGCTCGGATAGACGAGCGCGCGCGGCCCCAGCGTCTCGAAAACAGCGGTGAAACCGAGGTAGGCGCCGAAGGCGACCAAGGCCGCGAGCAGTACCCGCCTGTGCCGCGGGGTACGGAAGACGATGGGCGCGAGCAAGAAGAGCGCGAACGGCACCGCGAAGCGATCGACGATTCCGAACATGCCGTCAGACCCCGTGAGCGTGCCCGCCGCGATCGCCGAGCCAACAGCCCAGGCCAGGGCCAACGCGAGGAGCGCGTGGACTCCACGCACGGGTACAGGCGGCCGGTCGCGGACAGGAGGGCTGCGCAGCAGGACCGCGGCGAGCGCGGCGATCAGTAGGAAGCGGTCGGGCGTGACGAACCGCGGCAGGCCGAACGCGTCCCAGTGGTTGTTGAAGGGGGACAGGATGAGAGCACCGATCAGCAGGTAGGCCGGGTCCACGTGCCACGCGACG
Source organism: uncultured Thermoleophilaceae bacterium (assembly GCA_963821275.1). GTDB lineage: Bacteria > Actinomycetota > Thermoleophilia > Solirubrobacterales > Thermoleophilaceae > JACVRW01. The sequence continues at coordinate 355,383 of CAWGDF010000004.1, read as the reverse complement.
ACAGCGAGGGCGGCCAGCCCCACGACCGCCACAAGCGCCGCGACCTCGAGGTAGCCCCCGAACGGGACCGCGGCCGACAGCAGCAGGACGCCGAGCGCGCACGCGGCGGCCGCGGCCGTCCCCTTGAGTGACGGAGGAGACACGCGGGCGTGCGAGGACACCGCTACCTAGGCAGGTGGCGCGCCCGACGATTCGCTCGCAGCAGCGCGAGGGCGATCCCGATCGTGAGGCCGCCGACCACCGCAATGAAGATCAGAAGCTGCGCCACCCTAATTCGGTCGCTGCGGCCCTTGACCGCGCGCTCGACGATCTCGACGAGCGCGGCCGACCCTGCAGTCTGCCTGCTCGTCTCGTAGGCGGTCTGCAGCGTGCTGAGTCGCAGCTTCGCGACCGTGACCGCGGACCGGGCCTCGGCGAGGGCGTCCTGGGTAGTCGGCGAAGGGAGCACCTCGTACTCGGTTCGGCGGTCGGACAGTGCCTCGTCGAGGCGGGAGAACGCAAGCGACGCCCGCCTGTAGCGCTTCAGCAGGCGCCGGCCGGCCGGCCCGGTGCGCGTAGCGACGGCCCGGGAGCGGCGAACGAGCGATCTGCTGACGGAGTTCGCCAGAGCCGTCGCATCCCGGGGGGTTTCGGCCTCAGCGCGAATCCGGAAGACGGGTGTCTCCGGGATCGGAGCAGCGGAGACGCGGTCGCGGATCGTGGAGGTCTTGACCCCGAGAGCCTCCGCCGCCGGATCGATTATCGCGCCCCCGCGAACGGAGCGCGCATAGCGTTCGGCGAGCGTCTGGGTCGCCTGGGCGAACCCGGACAGGGAGCTCGGCGTGCTCGCGTCGAGCCGACCGACCGCCAGCCGAGCATCGGCGGTGTAATTGGGGGTCCGGTAGTAGGATGCCGCGGCGGCCAGCGCGACCAGTACGACGACCGGAGCGATGGTGAGCAGGGGGTGGCGCCACACGGCCGAACCGATGCCGACGCGGCGCGAGCGCGCATCCTCGAGATACGGCTCGAGCACCCTTGGCTCGTCATCCCGGACCTGCGTTCTCACCTCCACCCAAGCTCCTCTCCGATCAGGACCCGCAGCCGTTCGTCGTGTGGCGCGAAGAAGGCGCGGAGCCGCTCCTCCAGCGCCGGATCGACGGCGTAGTCGCGCCGCCCATAAGGCGGATAGACGGAAAGGGTGTGAGGCGGCAAGCCGAGGAACTCGTGCACGCGCGTCACCGTAGCGGCGGGATCGGCGAACAGGTCGTGACTGTTCAGGATCAGCAGCTGCTCGCGCGGGAAGAGCGACAGCCAAACGGAGATCTGATCCGCGTAGATGCCCCGGCTGAGGTAGCTCTGATAGAGATGCGGCAGGCTGGTCGCGTAGGGGTCGGCAGCCAGCCGCTCCGCCTCGCCCGCGAGCCGCTCCTGCTCTCGCTCGATCGCATCCTCTAGCGACAGGTCCTCGACGCCCATTACGACCGAATGCTGGTGGTGGGAGACCGCCCGCTCCACCGGATCGCGGAGCAGAACGATCAGCTTGGCCCGTCCGAGGCTGCCGCGCACGCGGTAGGGCACCTGCGGATGGAACAGGTAGTACGGCGTCGCCTCGCAGATCACCGGCTCCAGCCCCGTCTCCGAACCCAGGCGCCGGGTCTGCGTCTCGGTCGGGAAGTGGCGGCGGTACCAGCCAAGCCCCCGCCAGTACGCGAGGTCGAAGAAATGGACCTCCTTGGTGCTGGCCCGCGCGACGGCCGGGTGCCGGGTGAGGTACTCATAGAGGGAGCTCGTCCCGGCCTTCTGTGCCCCGATGATCAGCGCGTTCGGGAGCACGCGCCGGCCACTCGTTACCCGGCGGTAGGCGCGCTTCAGCGGCCGCGCGGCGCGGCGCGGGAGATGCGGGCGCGGGGCGGCATACTCGCCGCGCGGCCCAGCATCGCCTGACGGAGCCACCGGCTCCGGCGTGCGAGTACGCAGGGTCGAGCTGTCGGTCGGACGGTACAAGAGTCCGCCGCAACACAACGAGCGTGAGTCCGGGAACCTTACGGCCATGGCCGTTCGGCCACTGTTTGTCTTCTCCATCACGCGCAGCGGATCCACGCTGGTCCAGCGCGTGCTCGGCTCGTACGACGAGATCGCCACCGTCTCCGAGCCGTGGGTGCTCTTCCCACACCTCTACGCGCAGCGCAAGCGCGGCATCTGGGCCGAGTACACCCATTACCTGATGGTCGACGCCATCGAGGACTTCAGCCGCCAGCTCCCAGGCGGGCGCGACGAGTACCGCGAGGAGGCCCGTCGTCACATCCTCCGCCTCTACGACCGGGTCGCCGCCACGAAGCCGGGCGCGCGCTACTTCCTCGACAAGACGCCGCCGTACTTCCTGATCGTTGACGAGGTCATGGACCTCTTCCCCGACGGGCGCTTTCTCTTCCTCTGGCGGAGCCCGCTCAGCGTCGCCGCTTCACTGATCGAGTGGGATGGGGGGCACTGGGACCCGGCTCGCTACGCCGAGAACCTGTTCATCGGGCCTACCAAACTCGCCGCCGCATACTCCCGGAGTCGCGAGCGAGCCTGCGCGGTGCGCTATGAGGACCTTCTGACCGGCGGCGAGGCGCATTGGCGTCGCATCTCCGATTACTTGGGGCTCGAGTTCCGCCCGGATGCGCTGTCGCGGTTCAGCTCGGTGCGACTCGAGGGCCGGATGGGCGACCCGACCGGGACGCGGCGCTATGACGCCCTGAACACCGAACCGCTCACGAAGTGGACGCGGCGGCTGAACACGCCCGTACGAAAGGCCTGGTTCGCCCGGCTCCTGCGTTGGATCGGCCCGGAGTCATTGGCCGTGATGGGCTACGAGCTCGACGAGCTGCTCGCGCAGCTCCGCGCGGTGCCCACAGACTGGAGCGCCGCTTCTTCTGACACCGCGACCGTACTTCGCTCGCTCGTTGAGGAACTGCCGCGGGTCCAGGCCAGGCGCATGCTCGGCGTACCGGCGCCTAGCCCATTCCGGCACATACTCGATCGCAGATCTGGTGCGTAAGGACCTCGCGGCGTCGAGCGTTGTCGAGGCACCATGGCAGCGAGCGGTGACGGCACCGTGCTCCCGGTCAGCGTGATCATTCCGGCCTACAATCGGCAGGACTTGGTCGCCCGGGCACTCTCGAGCGTAACCCGGCAGAAGGCCCTACCCGCGGAGGTAATCGTCGTTGACGACGCCTCGGAGGACGGGACGGCCGAGGCCGCCGAGCGGCTTGGCGCTAGGGTGATCCGGCACGCCCGCAACTTGGGCACGGCCGCGGCGCGCAACTCGGGCCTTGCCCAGGCCACGACGCCATGGGTGGCGCTCCTCGACTCGGACGACGAGTGGCTCCCGCACCACCTCGAGACACTTTGGCTACTGCGCCACGGCCACGTGCTGGTCGCCGGCGCCGCGCGAATCGAAGGAGCCGGCCCGGGGCGGCTCAGCTACCACGGGCCGCCGGGGCGGGGTGGGCTCCGGCTCCGCTCGCCCAGGCCGCTGCTGTTCCCCGGGAACGTGATACCGGCCAGCGGCGCGATGGTGCGGCGCGACCTGGCCATCGAGCTGGGAGGCTTTCGCCCTCCCGACGCTGTGGCGGATCTGGATCTGTGGCTGCGCGTGGTGGAGAACGGCTCCGGGACGGTCGCCTCCGCGGTCACCGTGGTTTACCACGTGCACCCCACCCAGATGACGGCCAACGTGGCTCGCATGCAGCAGGGCCATCTACTCGTTGCAGACCGTTTCGCAGGCCGGCCCTGGTGGTCGCACAGACTGGTCAACCGCTGGCGCGCGTGGGCCGCGTGGAACAACCTAAGAGGGGCGCTCCGGCGGCGGTGCCCCCGGGAGGCGGCACGGCTCGGGGCGCGCCTCGCCCCCCGGCCGTGGACCTGGGTGGCGATTGGGCATGGGTATGTCTTTAGATCGCGACTGCGCCGCCGGAGCGCGGAGCTCGTGCGAGATGAGCGCTGACGGAGCGCTGCGCACGGTTGGGCGCCGCTTCGTTCGCCGGGTGCGCGGCGAGCTCGACCCCGCGGAGCTCGCCGGGCGAGGCCTGCGGCTGGGGCGGAACGTCTACATCGGCCGCTCGACGGTGCTCGACGGCGGCTTTCTGTGGCTCATCTCGGTCGGCGACGACACGACGATCTCCGCCCGGGTCGAGATCCTGGCGCACGACGCCAGCACCCGGCGCCACCTCGGCTACAGCGTCGTCGCGCCCGTGACAATTGGCAGCAGGGTCTACATCGGCGTCGGCGCAATCATCCTTCCGGGAGTGACGATCGGCGACGACGCGATCGTGGGCGCCGGAAGCGTGGTGCGCGCCGACGTGCCGGCGCGGACCGTGGCGGTCGGAGTGCCGGCGAGGGTGGTGTCGACGCTCGACGAGTACCTCGAGCGCCACCGCAGGCTCATGCGCGAGCGCCCGGTCTACGATGGCCAGGGGTGGACCCTCCGCGGGGGGATCACGGACGGTCAGATGCAACAGATGCAGGAGGAGCTTCGGAGCGGACACGGCTACGTGCCCTAGAGCGACCAGTGGGGGAAGTCTCGTCCAGCCAGCTCACGGAAGCGGTCGACCTCGTCCTGCAGCAGGGCCGTGAGCTTGGCGCGGAGGCGCTCGTCGATCACGGGGGTGTCAACCGTCCGCGAGAGCACGCGCCTGACTGGCCGTCCTACGGCCCGCCTGAGAGGAATCGGGAGTCCCCGCCCGACACGGCCGACCGCGCCATCGGAACCGAGCACTCGTGTCCAGAGCTCGTACCCGAGGCCGGTGAAAGCCTGCTTCTCCGTTCGCGTGTTCAGTTCCTCATCGAAGGCGGGTGACTCGACAGCGGCGTCTACGCCGAGGAACGCGAAGACCCTCCTGAGCGTCGCCCGGCGGTCGGTCCTCAGCTCTTGTTGGTCGAGGATCAGAATCTGCGACGGGTCGAAGTAGCGCAGGTATTGCTCGATCTGGGTCGCGTACCGGCTTGGGCAAACAAGCAGATTGTCGGGGCGATCGTACTCACGCATCCAGTCTTCAAAGGAGCGTCTATCTCCCCCCCAGTACCGCTGAACCCAATGGGAGGCGATCCGCTCGAGGGGGTCGCGCACGAGGTAGATCAGGCGCGCCTCCGGCACCAGTGCCTGAATGCGCTCGGGTACGTCCCGGTGGAGCGGATAGAAGGTGTAGGCGGGCGTGGCCTCGCCGCGGACCGCCACCTCGGCCGAGAAATGCTGCGTGTAGCGGTCTATCTCAGATCGCCAGTCCGGGTCGGTGAAGAATCGGAGCTCCTTGGCAGGGAGGTGGTCCTTTGCCCCGGCCATTGAGATGTCCGGGTGCTGGTCGAGGTAGCGGTGAAGACTCGTCGTGCCGCACTTGGCGGCGCCGATAATCAGCAGGTTTGGAAGCGCTCCGGCAGCGTGCCTGGATCCTCGTACCGGGTCGACCGGAACCGGCCTCCTCCGAAGCCACTTCACCCGCGCAACGGCCCCCGCGAGCCGTGTGCGGTCGCGGGTGTTGACTCCACCGAGCAGCCAATACGTGGTCGCATATGCCGCGCTGCCGGCGAGAAGCGCCGGGACCAAGCCGACGAGCGAGTCGAGCGCGGCATCGACGCTCCGGGCAGCGACAAATCCCCCGCCGAATGCGGCTGCCAGTGCCGCCATCTCGCGCGTCGGCCACAACGCGCGCAACGGCACCGTCAGATGACCGTGGGTAACCGCCGCCATCCATGTTGCGCTAACGGCTGCTCCGGACACCACTCCAAGGGCAGCGCCAGTTACGCCGAGCCGCCAGGTGAGGATCAAGGTGGCAGCGAGCGTGACCACCATTCGGGCGACCATGATCACCGAGGTAATGGCTGGCCGGTTCACCGCAAGCAGGGCGGTGCGTTGGATGGCCGTGACGCCGACCAGGGCAGGGACGAGCAGAAGGTAGGCGAACGCGTCGGCTGCCGCGTCGAAGCCGGGGCCGAAGAGCGCCATCACGCCGTCGGCGGCGCCGCCGCCCACCGCGGCCACCAGCAGCAGCCCGGCCGCGGCATATCGAACGGTGTCCACGAGCGCTCGGTCGAAGCCCGCGGAATCGCCATATGTTCGCCGCTCCACGAGCGTGGGGAGAAGCATCTCCGTGATCATCCAGTTCCCCTCTATGAAACGGCGCGCCAGCGTCCACGCCCGGTTGTAGGCACCCACTGCGGACAGCGAGCCGAACGCGCCGAGGACCCACGTCGCGGCCTCGTTGCTCAGGCCGTTCGCCACCGACCCCGGTGCGATCTTGAGCCCGAACCTGACCATCTCGGGGAGGCTGCGAAATCCGTCCCGGATCTCGGCGCGCGGAACGATCCCGCGCATGAATGCCCGCACCACGACGACGCGATGCGCGAACGACGTGAGCGAAGCTGCCGTGGTCGCCAGCACCAGACCCCAGACCGTTCCCCATGCGATCCCCGCGGCCACTGCAACGCCCGCGAACGCGAGAGCTTGGTGGAGGCGGATCCAGAAGAGCTGACGCCCCGCGCGAAAGCCGGTCAGCACCCCGTCGAGGTTCCACCCCGTGTTGACGATGAGTACGTACGACGCCATGTTCACGAGCGCGGGGACGAACAGCTCGGCGTGGCCGATCGGGCCCACGAACAGCAGGTAGGCGATCACCATGCCCGCCGTTCCCACAACTGCGGTGAGGCCGACGGAGAACGTCAGCATCGCCGCGAAGAGCCCTGTGATCCGGGGCGCCCTAGGCTCCAGCGTCGCCACCTCCCGAACGAACGCGGCGCGCTCCCTAGCGGAGGAGAGGTAGGTGGCGAGGTTCATGGGAGCCACGACGAGGGCGAATTGCCCGATCACCTGCACGCCGTAGAGGCGCGCTATGACGACGCTGCTCAAGAGCCCCAGCGCAGCCATCGCGCCGAAGCTCAGGACACCGAACGCCGCGCCCTCGGTATAGGAGGCCCGCGCCGAGCGCGGCGGAAGTCGTTCACTCAACGGGCTGCCCGCCCCCGGCCGAGCCGTTCATGCTCGTGACGAGCAGTCTGCGGAGCAGCACAGCCGCCACATCGGGGTCGAAGCGCCGAGCCACCGCCACCCGCCCCGCCTTGCCCATCCTCGCCCGGAGAGCGCGATCGGCGGCCAGCCGCCCGAGAGCGTCCGCAAGCAGGTCCGACCTTGCGGGGGCCACGAGCAGGCCGCTGACACCGTGCTCAACGAGCTCCGGCACGCCCATGACCCGCGAGGCGACCACGGGCAGCTCCATGGCCATCGCCTCCATCAGCACAACCGGCACACCCTCGCCGAAGCTCGGCAGGCAGAAAACGTCCGCGGCGGCGTACTGATCCCGGATGCGGTCCTGGCCTACGCTCCCGGCGAACCGCACCCGGCCGGCGATCCCGAGCTCCGCCGCCCGCTCGCGCAGCCGCGCCAGCAGCGAGCCGTCGCCCACCACGGTCATGCATGTCTCGACCCCGCGCTCGGCGAGCAGCGCCACGGCGTCGAGCAGGACCGTATGCCCCTTCACGGGCTCGGTGCGCCCCACGGTCAGGATGCGCAGGCCGCCATCCCAGCCGCTGCGCCGCGGCGGTGGGCTGAACTCGTCCGGGTCCACGCCGCAGCGAATCAGGTGGACCTTCGCCCAGAAGCAGGTCTCGACAAGGCCCATCACCTGGGCGCGGCCGTAATCGCTCACGCAAACGACCCATGCGGCGCGGCGCACCTTCTCCGCCAGGCGCTCCGGGCGGTCCAGAGGGATGTCCACACCGTGCGCCGTGAAGCTCCAACTCAGCTCCCCGCCTGCGAGGTGCGACGCGAGCAGCGCGACGTCCGCCGAGGGCCGCGTGAAGTGGGCGTGGACGTGCCGAAGCCCGCGTCGCCGGCACTCGCGCCAGATGGGGACGGCCTCGGCGAAGTGGGCGAGATCGCCCGCCCGCCCCTTCTCTCCGGCGGGCGGCTGCCTCAGAGCGAGAATCAGCGCCCCGAGGTACCGCCGCGGGCGGGTGACCACGGCGCACAGGTGGGCGCTTAGGAAGCCGGGCCAGTGCGGTGGCAGGACGGCGTAGGTGTCCCGCAGCGCTTCCGCGTCACCGGCGGTGAGTACGTGGCGCGGCTGGCTGCGATGAATCCCGAACGTGTCGACGCGCAGGCCGAGCTTCCGCAGCGCCCGCACCTCGCGCGCGATGAAGGAGTGAGAGATCGCCGGGTAGCGCGACGCCAGGTAGGCGACCCCGCCGTTCGCTCGCTCATCCATCGGCTATCTCGCCCGCCGGTGTGCACTCGCCGGTTGCGTAATCGCGGGCGCGCCGGAGCTGGGCGGGCGTGCGGTCGGGGCAGAGGCGGAGCTTGAGGAGCCGGAGCTTGTGCCAAGGGAAGTCATCAAGCAGCCGGTTCACCTGGCCCGGGTAGTAGGGCGCGAGCAGCTCCAGGTACGGATCCCGGGCGTATCGAGTTGGGTCCTCGGCGTAGAGAGCGACCGTGGTGGACTTGTCCCGAACCACCAGTCCATAACGTTGGGCGGCGCGGGCGATCGCCGCGGTCACGGGGTGAAGCCCCAGTGTGTCGATCTCCAGGTCAGGGTCGAGACGAAAGCGCGCGCCCTCTGGGATCTGGTCCTCGCCGGGGGTTTGGCCGTCCGAGCGTTGGGCGGGCCAGGAGAAGGCTCCGGCGCGGACGCGCTTGATGTTCAGCGCGAGCGCGTGGTCGATGCGGCGGCGGCGCAACTCGTTGATGGTAATCACCCCGCCGGCGACCGGGAGGCTTGTGGCAGTAGCTCCCCAGTAGAAGCGCGCCCCGGGCCAGGAGCTCGAGGTGTAGTAACCGGGACTCTTCGACACGCGGTCGATCGCGCCGCCCCAACGGGCGTGCCAGCCGTCCGACCCGCGCTCGAGCCCGAAGAATTCCCACAGGCGGTTCGTGGAGGGCTGCCAGACGGTGAGGTGCCGGTCGGCCCCATTCGCGGGCCGAGCGCGCCGAGGTAGCGGAACAGCCTGGAAAGCCTGGTATGGGCCATGGGGGATCTGGGAGTCCAGCTTCACCTCGACCGGTGGCTGGTCTCGGGGCGCGCGATAGATCGGGGTGGACGATTTCTTCGTGCCGATCCACGGACCGTGACCGGCCGCGATCTCCTCCCGCACCTGTGCTTCCAGCTCCCCGACGAGTACATCGGAGCGACGGTCCACCTCCCCTGTCGGGGACAGCGGCGTATTCCAGAAGCTCGATGGGGCGAACAGCCGCTTCTTCGCGCTGGTGGCCGGACGCGCGCCCGGAGGCGTCTCCCGTGCAGTGGCTCGCAACTCGCTCTGCTCCTCGCCGAAGCAGCCCGCCAGCGGCAGCATGACCGCTCCAGCCGCAAGGGCTCGCCGCCACCGCCATCGGCGTGGGCTTGGAGCGAGCTGGCCGTGTTGAGTGCGCATTGCGGGCCCGGCATCGGCGAACGCGCCGGTCGACACCCACAACGCTGGAAGGGCCTTCGGCCTAACGCCGCAGATCGAGATGAGTCAGGCCCCCACAGCGGACGGAGCCGCCCTGGGGCGGCTCCACCGATCGAAAGGGGCCCCGCTCGGAGAGCCCTACGGCACCTACTGAATCGCCACGTTGCAGGTGGGGTCGAACGTGTCCACGCCGCCACCGCCGATACAGACGTCGAAGCCGATGCCTCCGGAGAGGGAGTCGGGTCCATCGCCGCCCGAAAGAACGTCGTCGCCGTCGCTGCCTTCGAGGGTGTCCGCACCAGCGGCGCCAAACAGGGAGTCGTCGCCGGGGCCGCCGTGGACAAAGTCGTTCCCGAGATTGCCGGACACCCGATCGTCGCCCGCGTTCCCGAACAACTGATCGTCCCCAGCCAATCCGGAGATCGTGTCGTTGCCCGCCAGGCCGAAGATGCGGTCCGCGTCTGCGGTCCCGACGAGCGTGTCGTCTTCGGGCGTGCCGAATATGGTCGCGGCCGCGGCCACTCCGGTCGTCATGCCGAGGGCAAGGGCCAACACCGCGGCCCCCAGGGCAATCCGCCTCATCCTGCTGCGATAGGTACGTCGAATCAACTCGATACCTCCTTGTACCGTGCCGTTGTCACCGCGCCATGCGGTGGCAGCGACTTCTTCTCGCGGACAATGCTCGGGCGAACACAGCACTGTGGTCAAGTTGAAAATGGGACTAACCCGTAACACAGCCTTGCGCTCGGCAACCTCACCCGGCTCGTCCGCCGGCAGGCCGTCGTCTGACGCGCCCGCGTCCAGTAGTAGCCTCGCGCCCGTGGACGTGGCCCTGATCGCCTTCGGCCTCGGTGTCGGCGTGCTCGTCGGCATGACCGGCATCGGCGGCGGGTCCCTGATGACGCCCATGCTGATCCTGCTGTTCGGCGTCGCGCCGATCACCGCCATCGGCACGGACCTCGCCTACGCGGCGGTGACCAAGACCGTTGGTGGCTACAAGCACTGGCGCCAGAAGACCGTCGACCTGCGGCTGTCCAGCTGGATGGCGCTCGGGTCGGTGCCCGCCGCGATCGGCGGCGTGTACGTGCTTACGCTGCTCGAGGACTGGGCCGGCCGCGAGTTCGACGACCTGCTGCTCACGATCCTGGCCGTCGCCCTGCTGGTCGGGTGGTCGGCACCGACGTCTTCCACGCTGCGATCCTCCTGTGGGCGGCGGGTCTGGCGCACCTCGTGGCCGGCAACGTCGACTTCGCGCTCGTGGGCACCATCCTCGTCGGCTCGATTCCGGGCGTCTGGCTGGGCAGCCACTGGTCGGTCCGGGTCGATCCGGCGGTGCTCCGCACGACGCTGGCGGTCGTGCTGATAGGTGCAGGGCTGGCGCTGCTCATCAAGGCCGGCCTCGACCTGCCGGTGGCGGTGCTGATCCCGTTCCCGCTGGCCGTTGTCGCCGTGATGGTGGTGACGATCCTGCGTGACCGCCGGCGCCGCGCCCGCAGCCTGGCGGCTGCCGAGGCGGCCGCCCTTCACGCCGCCACAGAGCCCGAGCCCGGGGTGCCCGCCGGCCGATGATGGTCGTGATGACGCCGGAGGCGACGCCGGCGCAAGTCGACGCGGTGGTGGAGCGCCTGGAGGCCGCGGGAGTGCACGCCAAGGTCATGCCCGGGGAGCTGACCACGGCCATCGGCGCGATCGGCGATCCGGAGGGCGTGCGCGAGATGGGCCTGGAGGGGCTGCCCGGCGTGGATCAGGTGATCCCCATCAGCCGGCCCTACAAGCTGGCCTCGAGCGAGCTCTCCCATCACGAGCCCACCACCTTCGAGGTCGACGGGCGCCGGGTGGGCGGGGGCCAGACGTTCTGCCTCATCGCCGGACCGTGCACGGTCGAGACCGAGCAGCAGACGCGGGACGTGGCCCGTGCGGTGGCGGGCGCGGGCGCCTCGATGCTGCGCGGCGGAGCGTTCAAGCCGCGCACCTCCCCCTTCTCGTTCCAGGGCCTCGGCCTCGAGGGCCTGCGGATCCTGGGCGACGTGCGGGCGGAGACCGGGCTGCCGGTGGTGAGCGAGCTGACCGACGCCGGCTTCGCGGACCAGTTCGCCGAGGTGGTCGACGTTGTGCAGGTCGGCGCCCGCAACATGCAGAACTACGGGCTGCTCGAGGTCGTGGGGAAGCTGGGCAAGCCGGTGCTGCTCAAGCGCGGCCTCTCCTCCACGCTGGAGGAGCTGCTCCAAGCCGCCGACTACGTCCTCAAGGAGGGCAACGAGCGGGTGATCCTGTGCGAGCGCGGCATCCGCACCTTCGACACCGCGATGCGCTTCACGCTCGACGTGGGCGCGGTGCCCTGGCTCAAGCTCCACACCCACCTGCCGGTGATCGTCGATCCCTCGCACGCGTCGGGCGACCGGCGGCTCGTGGGCCCGCTCTCGCGGGCGGCGGCCGCGGTGGGCGCCGACGGGATCATCGTGGAGGTGGCGGTGGAGCCCGACGCCGCGCTCTGCGACGGGCCCCAGCAGCTCTACGCCCGGGACTTCGACGGCTTCGCCCGCGCCGTGGAGTCGCACGCCGGGCTGCTGGGCAAGCGGCTTGCCTGAGCGGCGCCCCGCCGGCTCCCGTCAGGGGGTAAGGCGAGTTTTGTACCCATCTCGATACATAAAGCGCCTAACCCCCCGTACCCCGCCGCCGTTCCCCTCGGATACCGTCCGCCTAGATGGCCGCCGATCCCGCACTGCCGCCCGGACCCAGCGCGCCCGGCCCGCTGCAGACCCTCCGCTGGCTCGCCCGCCCGGCCGCCATGCTGGACGACTGCGCCCGGCGTTACGGCGACATGTTCGCGATCCGGATCGCCCACGAGGGAACCTGGGTGTTCGTCACGCACCCGGACGCGATCAAGCAGGTCTTCACCGGCGATCCACGGCTGCTGCACGCGGGCGAGGCGAACGTCGTGCTGCTGCCGCTGCTCGGCACCCAGTCGGTGCTCCTGCTCGACGGGGACGAGCACATGGCCGAGCGCAAGCTGATGCTGCCGTCCTTCCACGGGGAGCGGATGCGCCGCTACGAGGAGGTCATGCGCGACGTGGCGGCACGGGCGATCGAGGGCTGGCCCGCGCAGGTGCCGCTCGCCACCTGGCCGACCATGCAGGCGGTGACGCTCGAGGTGATCATGCGCACCGTCTTCGGGGTGACAGGACGACGAGCGCCTCGACAGGCTGGGCGCCGCCCTGCGCAACACCCTCGCCTGGGGCTCCGACCCCAGCCGGATGGCCCTCATGGCCGTGCTCGGCCCGCACCGCATCTCCCGCCTGCGGAACTTCAGGCGGGTGCTCGAGCCGGCGGACGAGCTCCTCTACGACGAGATCGCCCGTGGGCGGGCCGACCCCCACCTCGAGCAGCGCGACGACGTCCTCTCGCTGCTCCTGCAGGCCCGCCACGACGACGGCCGGCCGATGGCCGACAAGGAGCTGCGCGACGAGCTGATGACCCTCCTGGTCGCCGGGCACGAGACCACGGCCACGGCGCTGGCCTGGGCGCTCGAGGCGCTGGCGCGCCATCCTCGGGTGCTCGCCCGGCTGCGCGCGGAGGTCGACGGAGGGGAGGACGCCTACCTCGACGCGGTGGTCAAGGAGACGCTGCGCCTGCGGCCGGTGGTCGCGCTGGTGCTGCGGCGCCTGACCGCCCCGATGGAGATCGGCGGCCGCACGCTGCCGGCGGGCGTGAGCGTGGCGCCCTGCATCTATCTGCTGCACCGCCGGCCCGACGTCTACCCGGAGCCGCGCGCCTTCCGCCCCGAGCGCTTCCTCGACCGGGCGCCGGGCACCTACACCTGGATCCCCTTCGGCGGCGGCGTGCGGCGCTGCCTGGGCGCGAGCTTCGCCCAGTTCGAGATGCGGGTCGTGCTCCGCGAGATCGTGTCGCGCCTCGACCTGAGGCCGGGCTCGCCCCGGCAGGAGCGGCGCGTGCGACGCGCGATCTTCTTCTCGCCCTCGCGGGGCGGCGAGGTGGTTGTGCGGCCGCGGCCCGTGAGCGGCCGGCCTGGACAGGCGGTGGGCGATCCGGTTACGGTCACCCAATGAGCCTCCGCAGCCGATACCTGGCCACCGCCGTCATCGTCAGCCTCGCCCTGGCCGTTGCGGCGGGAGGAGCAGTGGCGCCGGCCGACACCGGCCGGGCCGCCGCCGCGGCGAGCATCACGCCGACCCGTGTGGACGGGGTGAGGGTCGGCGACACCTTCAGCCACCTGCGCGACCGCGGGCTCATCGGGCGTCTCCGTCCAGGCTGTGAGTTCGGCGGCCCCGACACCCGTTCGGCCCGGCTGCGCGCCCCGCTCCAGGGGCAGGTGAACTTCACCCTGACGACGCCCCGGAAGGTCACCGACATCAGCGTCCGCGGGGGCGCCAAGGCACGCGGGGTGGGGATCGGGGCCAGGATCCCGAAGATCCTGGCGAATTTCCCGCGGGCGGTGGTCGACCACAGCACCGAGGACGTGTTCAGGCTCACGCTGGTCAGGACCCCGCGTCGGAACTCGGGGGCGCGGATCACCTTCGGGGTGAGCACGGTCACCGGGCGGACGACCATCATCGGCGTGCCGCGCATCGCCTTCTGCGAGTAGCCGCGCCGCCGGCGGGCGGCGATAACCTCCCGCCCCGCAATGTTCAACCGAGTCCTGGTCGCCAACCGCGGCGAGATCGCCATCCGCGTGATGCGGACGCTCGAGGAACTGGGCATCAGCTCGGTCGCCGTCTACTCGGAGCCCGACCGGGACGCTCCTCACGTCCGGCGAGCGGACGAGGCGTATCTGCTGGGTCCCGGGCCGGCCACCGAGAGCTACCTCGTGGTGGAGAAGATCCTCGAGGTGGCGGAGCAGTCCGGGGCGGAGGCGATCCACCCCGGATACGGCTTCCTCGCGGAGAACGCCGCCTTCGCCCGGGCCTGTGACGAGGCGGGCATCGTGTTCATCGGCCCGCCCGCGCCCGCGATCGACTCGATGGGCTCTAAGACACGCGCGCGGGAGCTGATGCAGGACGCCGGGGTGCCGATCGTCCCCGGCACGACCGATCCCGTCGAGACCCTGGAGGACGCCCGGCGGGTGATCGACGACTCGGTGGGCTACCCGGTGGCCATCAAGGCGGCCGGGGGCGGCGGCGGGAAGGGCTTTCGCGTGGCCGAGTCGGAGGACGAGTTGGAGAAGGCCTTCGAGGGGGCGGCCCGCGAGGGGGAGAAGTTCTTCTCGGACGCCACCGTCTATGTCGAGCGCTACCTGCCCGACCCGCGCCACGTGGAGGTTCAGGTGCTGGCCGACGCGCACGACAACGTCATCCACCTCTTCGAACGCGACTGCTCGGTCCAGCGCCGTCACCAGAAGCTGATCGAGGAGAGCCCCGCGCCCGCGGTCGACCCCGAGCTGCGCGAGCGCATCGGCAAGCTCGGCACGGACGCCGCCCGCGCGGTGGGCTACCGCTCGGCAGGCACGGTCGAGGGTCTCCTCCAGGACGGCGACTACTTCTTCCTGGAGATGAACACCCGGGTCCAGGTGGAGCATTGCGTGACCGAGATGGTCACCGGCATCGATATCGTGCGCGAGCAGATCAAGGTGGCCGCCGGCGAGCCGCTCTCCTACGGCCAGGACGACGTGGTGCTGCGCGGCCACGCGATCGAGTGCCGGATCAACGCCGAGGACGCCGCCAAGAAGTTCGCCCCGGCGCCGGGACGCGTGGGCTCCTACCGCGAGCCGGCCGGGCCTTTCGTCCGGGTCGACTCGGGCGCCGAGGAGGGCTACGAGGTGCTCCCCCTCTACGACCCGATGATCGCGAAGCTGATCGTCTGGGACGTGGACCGCGAGGCCTCCACCCGGAGGATGCTGCGGGCCCTGGGCGAGTTCCAGATCGAGGGCCTCAAGACGCTGATCCCCTTCCACAGAGCCCTGCTCGCCAGCGAGCAGTGGGCCCGGGCCGAGACCTGCCGCGACCTGGTGGAGGATCAGGAGTGGCTGAAGGAGCTCGCGTTCCCGGCGGCGCCGAAGAGCGACGACGGGGAGGAGGCCGAGGAGAAGGTCGAGCACGAGTACGCGGTCGAGGTGTCGGGGCGCAGGTTCGACGTGCGGGTGATCGGGGTGCCCATCGCCGCGCCCAACGGGGCGGCGCCGGGAGGCCGCAAGGCCCCTCGCCGCGAGAAGAAGAGCGACGCCGGCGGCGGCGCGCCGGGCGAGCTGACCTCCCCGCTTCAGGGCACGGTGCTCAAGGTGGTGGTGGAGCAGGGCGCCGACGTGGAGGAGGGCGCGCTGATCTGCGTGATCGAGGCGATGAAGATGGAGAACGAGATCACCGCGCCGAGCGCCGGCAAGGTGCAGGAGCTCGGCGTGTCCGAGGGCGGCGCCATCGCGACCGGCGACCGGATCGCGGTCATCAAGTAGCCGCCCCCCGCCGGCGCTAGTCCGCCCGGATCACCAGAACGTGGCGGCCGCGGGACCGCTTTGCCCAGGCCAGCACCTCGAGGCCGCGATTCGTGGGGCGGATGCGGTAGCGCACTCGATCGCCGTTCAGCCGCACCCGCCGGATGAAGCTGCCGGGAGGCAGGGTGTGCCCCAGCGTCAGACGGCGCAACCCGGCGCCCCGAGCCCGCACATCGGTGCGGTGGCGGCCGCCCGCGCGGGCGGCGGACACGTCCACGAGCCCGCCGCCGACCCGGATCCGCCGGCCCGCGAGCCGCGTCTGGCCCCGCGGCACCTGCGGCGTGACTTCTAGCAACCGGCGGCCCATGTCCGGCCGGACCCCGAGCTGCTGGTGCACCACGGGCCAAATCGTGCCGTAGTGGCCCCAGGCCTGCAGGACCATCGGGCGCTCGAGGAAGGAGCGGTCGATGGTGCGCCCGTTGAGCGGCGAGGGCGCGATCTCCGGCGCGGCTCCGGGCTGCTCGTCGGGGTTGGGCAGCTGGAGGCGCCGGATGGCGCGGGTGTAGCGGCCCTGCTGGGTGGAGCCGAGGCGGCCGTAGTTCCCCTCGCCCACGGCCATGATGGCCGAGTTGAGGGTGAAGCTCTGGAGCTCGCCGTCCGCGTCTGGAGCCGTGTCGCACCCGGGCCTGCCGGTGTGGAAGAGGCCGAAGTCGTCGCTGTAGCAGTCCCGCTCGCGCAGGCGCAGCGCGGCTATCCCGTGTGCGCGCGGGGCGAGCCCCAGCCGGGGCACATCGTCGACCAGCAGCTCGGCCTCCATCGGCGGGACCCCGATCCAGTGGCGCTGCTGGATCTTCGCGTTGCCCGCGCCGAGGGAGTCGGCGTGCTGGGGCACCTCCGGCATCCACCAGGCGTCCTCGAAGCGGGCGAGCAGCACCTGGGCTTCCGCCTCCGCCCAGCGCCGAGTCCAGCCGTCGCGCACCGAGCGAGCCAGGTCGGCGAGGTCGAGCAGGCCGCGGATCGTGTACACGGCCACGTCCAGCTTCTCCGGGCCCATGCGCTCGCGCTCGACGTTGCCGGGCCCCTCGAGCCAGCCGTCGCCATCGGAGTCGAGCGAGGCGACCGCCCAGCGCATCCCGTCCACGGCAAAGGGGTAGAGCTCGTCGCGGAAGCGGTTGTCCCCGGTCCAGCGCCACACCAGCGCCAGGGCGCTCGGGAACTTGACCGTCTCGTCGGTGTTGCCCTGGTCCTCGTTGGCGCCGAAGTAGACGCTGCCGTCGGTCACCACCTCGTGTACGACCTTGCCGGTCGCCCCGTTGGCCACCCGGCTCACGTCGCGCAGAGCGCGCAGGTGATCCTTGATCGGCCCGAACTGGCCCGCCGCCACGCTCGCGAAGGCGGTGTACTCGCCGTCGGTCGCGAACAGCCACGGGTAGTCCGGGAACCCGGCGCCCAGGAACCGGACCCGCGGCACCGTGCCCGACGAGGGCGGATAGGCTTTGCCCGCATTCACCTCCCGCACCCGCAGGCCCTCGGCGACCTGCACGGAGTCCGCGAGGTTCTGCTTGGTCCACTCGATGCCCTGTTGGAGCAGCCGGTCCCCGGGCAGCGACAGCCGCGTGTAACGGGCTATCCGCACGCGGGCCTGGATCTTGCTCCGGAGCGCGCCCACGCCGGTGGCGGTGAGCGCGCGGAACTCACGCCGGGCCTCTGCGAGGCCGCGATCCGAGCCGGCCACCGCGATCACCAGCCGGCGCTCGCGGCCGCCCGGGACGAGGAAGTCCGGGTAGAGGAGCCGGCCGCCGGTCCCCTTGCCGTAGGCGGTGTCATCGCAGCGCCTGGAAGCCGGGGGCTGGCCCGTGCCGGAGGGTGGGCACACCACCGACGGCTCCTGCGGGCCCCGGTAGCCGGGGCCGGTCTCGCCGCGAACCGCGGCCCGCTCCGAGCCCACGACTGCGGCCCAGGGCTTCCCGGGCTCGGTGAAGGTGAGGCGCCCGGCGGCGAGCTCCGCGTTGTCCTGGCCGTTGACGGTCAGCTGGGAGGGCGTGGTCTCGCCCCAGGGATAGGCGCTCATCAGCTCCGAGTGAGCATCGACACCGATGTCGACCTTGCGCTCACGGTCGGAGCGCAGCCGAAGCACGATCAGGGCGCCGCGGCGCCCGTCGGGAACGAAGTCGGTGCGCCGTATCTCGAGCCCCGCGGTGGCCGGGAGATCCATCTGCACGTAGCCCCAGCCGCTGCGAAAGCGCGTGGCCGGGCCGACGGGCTGGCCGTCGATCGAGAACCAGAGGCCGTCCAGAAGCTTCAGCGGCGGTGACCAGATGCCGCCCATCTCGCCGCGGGTGTGGAAGCCCATGCCCGGGAAGCGGCCGGCCTGGGTGCCGACCACGTACGCGCGGCTCCCGGCGGTTACGTAACGGCGGTCGTCGAGACGCTCGGACACCGCGAGCTCCGGGGCGGCGGCCGCCGGCGTGGCGCCGGCCAGCGCGGCCGCGAGGGCGAATAGCGGGACTACCCTCCTCCGAACCACCCACCGGGGCGATCCCCGCCGGGCGGCCGCTTCAAACTCGTTCGAGGTTCTCGGCGTGAATGGCACGCTGTGCCTTGGTATCACGCCCGTCGGGCAGACGCGGCCGTTCCTCGCCGCGCTCGAGGGCGTCGAAGTAGTCGACGTCCTCGTCGAGGATGCGCAGCGTGGTATCCCGATCGTGGGGGGAGCCGTGGCCGGGCACCACGGTGTCCGCCTCCTCCACCAGCGCGCCCAGCCGAGCCAGGGTCGCCCGGTAGTCCTCCGCCGAGCCGCCCTCGGAGATCCAGGGGATCTCGACATCCGAGAGGTAGTCCCCCACCACCAGCACTCCCTGAGAACGCGCGAACAGGGCCATCCCGTCGGGCGTGTGACCCTCCGCGGGGTGGAGCTCGAGCTCCGAATCTCCCAGCTCCACCCTTCCCGGCACGGGCAGCCCCTGCACCTGGCCCAGGGCCAGCGGACCCGGGCGGCGCACGTAGTACTCGGCGTCGTGATCACGCAACTCGCGCTGCGCGGCTCCCGGCTGGCGGTGCAGTCTCTCCACGGACATCTCCGCCATGCCGAGCGTCATGCTCGGGAAGGCGAAGCGGCCAAGCAGGTGGTCGAAATCCCCATGGGTGGCCAGCAGCCCGTCCGGCTCGAAGCCCGCCCGGGCGAGCAGGTCGGGCAGCGCCTCGAGCTCGCCGGGCAGGTAGGGCGAGTCGATCAGGACGCTCTCGCCGGCCGCGCGGATGGCGATCGCGTTCGTCTGCCAGAAGGCGCTCGTGATCACGAGGGCGTCCGGATGCACCGAGACCGCCCGCATGGCGCCGCGGCTCAGGCCGCCTTGAGCAGCTTGCCGGCCTCCCGGAAGGTGCGCACCTCGGCGTCGGGCTTCTTGCCGCCCTCGACCTTCTCGGCGTGCCGGTTCACCCAGATGACCGGGATCCTCTGCTGGATGCAGGGCTCGACGTCGGTCGGGTAGCCCGAGGCGATGTGCACCCAGTTGCGCTTGCGCTTGTCGATCCGCCGGGCGCATTCCTTGAAGTGCGCGGGGTCCGGCTTGTAGCTGCGCACCTGCTGCGCGGTGACCACGAGGTCGAAGTCGGCCCGCAGGTGGCGCCGGGTGGCCCCGAGCAGCTTGTCGTCGATGTTCGAGAGCACGCCGATCTCGTACTTCTTGGCCAAGCGTTCCAGCTGAGCGTTGGACTCGCGGAAGGGATGCCAGGAGGGAACGCTGTTCGGCAGGAAGTTCGAGCGCGAGGACTCGAGGTCCCAACCCAGCTCCTTCGCCACCCGCACCGCGGTGCGGCGCAGCACCTCCGCGTAGAGCTCGTAGGAGCCGCGCTGGATCTCGCGCTGAACCTCGACGAAACGGGGCACCAGGGCATCGCGGTCGATCGTGAAGCCGTCCCGGTCGGCCTCCTTCTGGAACGCCTCGTAGACGCCGGTCTCCCAGTCGATGAGAGTGCCGTAGCAGTCGAACGACACGAACTGGACGTCTTTCGGTAGAGCCATGGTCTTCGATAGGGTGCGCGCCCGCCGCCCGGGCGGCGGGGGATAGTACCGACCCGATGGATCTCCCCGAATACCAGGGGTCGTGACCGACTTCCAACCCTCCGGCGTGGACGCACGGCTGGACGCTGTTCAGCGGCTCTGGGCGACCTACCGCGACGACGGACTGGACGCGGCGATCGCCCTGCTGGATCCCGAGGTGGAGTGGGTCGATCGCGAGGGCCGCCGCTACTCCGGACACGATGGCGTGCGCAGCTTCTTCGACTGGTTCGGCTCACGCGGCGAGCGCTTCGCCGCCTCGCTGTTCACGTTCGAGCTCCAGGACCCGGACCTCGTCGCGATCGGCCATCACCACATCAGCGGGAAGGGGGGCAGCCGCGGCGCCTACACCTACTTCGTGCACAGCGTGCGGGACGGCCGCGTGTGCCGGATCTCCGCCCACGCGACCCGGGAGGAGGCGCTGGCCGACATCCGGCGGCGGGCGACCCCTTAGATGACTAATTCCACGACCCCGCGCACGCGGATGACGCACGGGACAACCGCGGCCCCCGCCCAGGCCAACCCGCACTACCGTGCGCCCCCGCGCACACGCGGCCGCGAAACCAATCATCTAGCGGCCCTCGGTATCGTGGCAGCGCAGGTGGCCGAGCTGACCAACATCTCACTCGCGCGCGGAGCGCCCTCGCTCGACATCGTGGCGGTCGACGACCTGCGGGCGGCGGCCGACCGGGCGTTCACGCGCGATCCCGGGGGGGCCTTCTCCTACGGGACCTCGGCCGGCTATCCCCGGCTGCTGGAGTGGATCGCGGCCAGGCACGAGGTCGCGCCGGACAACACCATCGCCACCAACGGGTCGATGCAGGCCGACGCGTTCCTGTTCAGCGCGCTGGTCGAGCCCGGCGACACGGTGGTGGTCGAAGCCCCGAGCTACGACCGCACCCTGCTGGCCCTGCGCCAGATGGGCGCCGACGTCGTGCCGGTCGAGCTCGAAGACGACGGCATCGACGTGGAGGGGCTGGAGCGGGCCCTGCGCGCGGGCACCCGGCCCAAGCTCGCCCACATCATCCCCAACTTCCAGAACCCGGCCGGCTGCACGCTCTCGCTGGAGAAGCGCCACCGCCTGCTGGAGCTGGCGGCCGAGTACGGGTTCACGATCTTCGAGGACGACCCCTACGTGGACCTGCGCTTCGAGGGAGCCCCGCACCCGACGATGCTCTCGCTGGACGAGGGGGGCGCGGTGGTCTATGCCTCGTCGTTCTCGAAGACCGTGTGCCCCGGCATCCGGGTCGGCTACCTCGTGGGGCCCGTGGAGCTGATCGCGCGGATCCGCAAGCTGGCCACCGGCACGTACATCTCCCCCAGCATGGTCTCGCAGTCGATCGTGGCCGAGTTCTGCCACTCGGGAGCGATCGAGCGCTCGATCGCCACGGTGAAGGCGGCGCTGCTGGAGCGCCGCGACGCCACCTGTGCGGCGCTCGAGAGCCACCTGCCGGAGGCCCGCTTCGTGACCCCCGAAGGGGGCTACTTCCTGTGGGTCGACCTGCCCGAGGGCAGCGACGTCGCGCGGCTCGAGGCCGGCGCGCGCGAGCGCGGTGTGATCTTCGTGAAAGGCACCGACTTCCTGCTCGAGGGTGGGGAGAGCTCACTCCGGCTGGCCTACTCGGCAGTGCCACCCGACCAGATCGAGGAGGGCATCTCCCGCGTGGCGGAGGCCTACCGCGCGCTGGCCGGGGCCGCTGCGTGATCGACCTCGAACGGCCGCGCGACATCAGCGCGCTGTTCGGCGATTCCCTCGCCGTCTTCTTTCGGCACGCGGCGGTCTTCATCGCTCTCTCGGCGGCCGTGATCGTCCCGGTGTACCTGGTGGTGGAGGGCTTCGGCCAGGAGGCCTTCACCGCCGGCTACGACGAGACGCTCTCCCCCGGCGAGGCGGCGGTGCCCACCGTGGTCACGTTCCTGGTCGTCTCGCCGCTGATCACGGCGATCTGCATCTACGCCCTGCGCTCCGTGGCCGCCGGGGGGCGGCCGGGAGGGCGCGAGTCGTTCGTGTCCGGTTTCGAGGCGTTCACCCCGTTGTTCTTCGCCGTGCTGCTGGCCGTAGCGGGCATAGCCATCGGCCTCCTGGCTCTGATCGTGCCCGGCGTCTACCTGGCGGTGCGCTGGTTCTTCGTCCCGCAGGAAGTGGTGATCGAGGGCGCCCGTGGGCCGGCCGCGCTCACGCGTTCGTGGGAGGTCGTGCGAGGCTTCTGGTGGCGCACCTTCGGGCTCGTCGTCGTGGCCAACCTGGCGGCCGCCATTCCCTCGCTGCTGATCAGCGCCCCCTTCACCGCGATAGCCGTCAGCAGCGACCGGGCGGTGTGGGCGATGGTGGGCTCGATCTGCGCCGGAACCGTCACCACTCCGTTCGTGGCCCTGTTCTCCACCTTTCTCTGGTACGACCTGCGGGCGCGGCGGGCGGCCGCGTCGCTCTGAGCGCAGGGGTCAGGGGCCCAGCACAGCGTGAATCAGCTGCGGCGGCTTCACGGACTCCTCCGACCACGTGAGCGCCCCGAGCAGCTCGCGGCCCGCGGCCTCGGCCGCGCCCTCGTCGTTGGCCCACACCCGGGCGATGACGGTCTCGGCCTCCACCTCGTCGCCGATGGCCGCGAGGAAGTCGATCGCCGCCGCCAGGTTGATGTCGTCCCCTTTTTCTGCCGGCCCGCGCCGACGCCCGCCGCAGCCTTGCCGATCGCCTCGGTGTCGACCGCTTCGAGCCAGCCGTCGCGCCCGGCCCTGACCTCCTCGCACGCCGGCGCCGCGGGCAGCAGCGTCACGTCCTCGACGATCCGCGGGTCGCCGCCCTGCGCCTCCACGAAGAGCCGGAAGCGCTCGAGCGCCGCTCCGCTCGCCAGCGCCTCGCGCGCCCGCTCGCTGCCCCGGGCGCCGTCGTCTGCTCGGCCGGTCAGCGCGGCCATGTGCCCGGTCAGGGCGACGCACAGGTCGGTGAAGCGTCCCTCACGCTCGCCACGCAGCACCTCTATCGCCTCGCGCACCTCGCTCGCGTTGCCCACGGACTGCGCCAGCGGCTGGCTCATATCGGTGATCAGCGCCCCGGTGGCGCGTCCGCTGTCGGTCCCGAGCTCCACGCACAGTTCGGCCAGCTCGAGCGCGTGATGCTGCTCCTTCATGAACGCGCCCGAGCCGGTCTTGACGTCGAGGAGGATCGCCTCGGCGCCTACGGCCAGCTTCTTGCTCATCACGCTCGAGGCGAGGAGGGCCACGTCGTCCACCGTGGCGGTCACATCCCGCAGCGCGTACATCGCCTTGTCGGCGGGCACGAGGTCGGCGGTCTGCGCGCACACCACGAGCCCGATGCGTTCCACCTGCTCGACGAGCTCGACGCTGTCGAGCTCGGTGCGCATGCCGGGGATGGCGTCGAGCTTGTCCAGCGTGCCGCCGGTGTGCCCCAGGCCCCGGCCGGAGAGCTTGACCACCTGCATGCCCAGCTCGGCGGCCAGCGGGGCGACCACCAGCGTCGTACCGTCGCCGACGCCGCCGGTGGAGTGCTTGTCCACCGTGGGACCGGAGAGACGCGAGAGGTCGAGCCGATCGCCGGAGTCGACCATCGCGCCGGTGAGCCCGAGCGCCTCCGCGCGCGAGAAGCCCTTGATGTAGCCGGCCATCAGGAAGGCCGACATCTGATAGTCGGCGATCTCGTCGCGTGCGTACGCGAGCACGAAGTCGTGCAGCGCCTCGGCCGGCACCTCTCGGCCGTCCCGCTTGGCCGCGATGACCTCTATCGGGCGCATGACTTCCTCCTCCCCGTGACTGCGGCCGCCAACACCCGGGTAAGCCGGTCGGCAGCATGACGGAGACCGCGGCGACCGACACGTTGCGCGCGCAGGTGGAACGCTGGATCGCCGAGGACCCCGACCCGGAGGCGCAGGCCGAGCTGCGCGAGCTGGTCGAGCGGGAGGACTGGGACGAGCTGGCCGAGCGCTTCGCCGGCGAGCTCCGCTTCGGCACGGCCGGCCTGCGGGGCGCGCTGGGCGCGGGTCCGGCGCGCATGAACGTGGCCACCGTGCGCCGGGCCAGCGCCGGTGTGGCCCGCTACCTGATCGACGAGGTCGCGGGCGCCGCCGAGGCCGGCGTGGTGGTCGGCCACGACGCCCGTCACGGCTCGGCGCGCTTCGCACGGGAGGCCGCGGCCGTGTTCACGGGCGCCGGCCTGCGCACCCGCCGGCTGCCTCCGCTCGTGCCCACGCCGCTGCTGGCGTTCGCGGTTCGCCACCTGGGCTGCGCCGCGGGTGTGATGATCACCGCCAGCCACAACCCGCCCCAGGACAACGGGTACAAGGTCTACCTCGGCGACGGCGCCCAGATCGCCCCGCCGGTCGACGAGGGCATCGCGGCCCGCATCGCACGCTCGGGATCGCCCTCGGCGCTGCCCCTGGGCGACGGCGGCGAGGAGCTTGGCGACGCGGTGGCCGAGGCCTACCTGCAGGCGATCCTGGACGCGCTGCCGGACTGCGGGGGGCGCGACCTGCGCATCGTCTATACACCGCTGCACGGGGTCGGGGCGCCGCTGTTCCTCGAGGCCTTCGCCCGGGCGGGCTTCGCCCCTCCGCAGACGGTGGCGGCCCAGGCCGCGCCCGACCCGGACTTCCCCACAGTGCAGCGCCCGAACCCCGAGGAGCCGGGCACGCTCGACCTCGCGCTGGCCGAGGCGGAGCGGGCCGCCGCCGACGTGCTGCTGGTCAACGACCCCGACGCGGACCGCCTCGCCGTCGCCGTGCCCGGGCCGCGCGGCTGGCGCCGCCTCCACGGCGACGAAGTCGGCGCGCTGCTGGCCGACTTCCTCCTCGAGCACTGCCCGGACCCGGCGCGAGCGCTGCTCGTGACCACCGTGGCCTCCTCCACGCTGCTGGGCCGGATTGCCGCGGCGGCCGGCGCCGGCTACGCCGAGACCCTCACCGGCTTCAAGTGGATCATGCACGCGGTGGACGGCGCGCCCGGCCGGCGCCTCCTGCTTGGTTACGAGGAGGCGCTGGGCTACGCCGTCTCGGACGTCGTGCGCGACAAGGACGGCATCTCGGCCGGCCTCGTGCTGGCCCAGCTCGCGGCTGCCGAGAAGGCCGCGGGCCGCAACCTCGACGACCGGCTCGACGACCTGGCGCAGCGCTTCGGCGCACACGCCACCGGCCAGCTCACCGTGGAGGGAGAGACCGGCGCCGCGGTCGAGCGGCTGCGGTCCGCTCCGCCGTCCTCGCTCCTCGGTCGCCCGCTGGAGTGCCTGGACGACGTGGCGGCCGGCGTCCGGCGCCATCTCGACGGCCGCGAGGAATCGCTCGACCTGCCGCGCGAGGACGTCCTGGTTCTCCGGGCCTCCGGCGTTCGGGTGGTGGTCCGCCCGAGCGGCACCGAGCCGAAGCTCAAGACCTACCTCGAGGTCGTGGCCGACACCCGCGAGGAGGCGGCCGAGCAGCTCGCAGCCCTCGGGGCCGAGGTCTCCGAGGTGATGGCGGGTGGCTGACCTGCGCGGCCTGGTCGGGCACGGCCGCCCGCCTAGCCCGGCCGGTTTCTGCTCCACAGTGCTGACTTGACCCCCCAGTGGGGGGCAAAGTCAGCAGCGTAGGGGCGGGTCGGTGCTAGCGCCCGTAGCGCTCGCGGCCCAGGACCAGCTGGTCGGGCAGGGCCGTGCGCGGCCGGCGGGGACGGATCGGCCACCACGGAGACGGTCTCGGCGACGCTCCGGGTGACCGAGTGCTGCTCGTCCCCCGAGTCGAGCACGATCTCGTCGTCGCCGGCCGAGCTCAGCGTCCCTTCGAGGCCGGGCTGGAGGCCGGTGTCCTTGAGGTAGTGGAGCAGGTCCTCCGCCTCGTTCTCGAAACGCAGCACGCGCACCTGCGCGCCCTCCTCGACGTCGGCCAGAGGCACCCCGTGCTCGCGCTCGCCCTCGAAGATGGGGTGCCCGTGCGGACAGGTCTTCGCGTCTCCGATCGCCCGCAGCATGCGCTCCTCGACCATCGGCGACATCCAGTGCTCGAGGCGCTCGGCCTCCTCGTGGACCTGGTCCCAAGGTATTTCGAAGACGTCGGTCAGGAAGCGCTCGATGAGCCGGTGGCGACGCACGATCTGGGTCGCGTGCCGGCGTCCGTCGTCGGTGAAGCCGAGCGCCTTGTCGCTTCCGCGGGTCACGTAGCCGTCCGCCTCCAGGCGGCCGATCATCTCGTGCACCGTGGGCGGCGAGACCTGCATGGCCCGGGCCATGTTCGCGCCGGTGATCGGGAGTCCCGCCTCCTGCAGCCAGTACATGATCTGGAGGTATTCCTCCTCGGCGACCGTGGCCTCGGCGTGCGACATGCCCGCCCATCCTACCCTGGCGCCGAAGCCGGCCAATAGGATGCCGCGGCGCCAATGGACCTCGGACCGCGCACCCGCGTGCTCATCACCGGCGCCTCACGCGGCATCGGCGCGGCGCTGGCCGGCGCATTCGCGGCGCGGGGCTGCAGCGTCGGCCTGGTGGCGCGCTCGGGCGACACGCTGGACGCCCTGGCCCGGGCGCTCCCGGGCGAGGGCCACCGGGCGCTCGCGGCCGACGTGGCCGACGCCGACTCGATTGCCGCCGCGCTGACCGAGTTCGGCGAGGTCGACGTGCTCGTGGCCAACGCGGGCATCGCCCACTATCTCCCGTTCCGGGAGATGCCGCTCGAGCTCGCCGAGGAGCTGACCCGCGTCAACTGGCTCGGCACCGTGTACAGCGTGCGGGCGGCGCTGCCGGGCATGCTCGATCGGCGGCGCGGCCAGATCGTGATCGTCTCCTCGGGTGCCGGGCTGCGGGCGTTTCCGCAGGCGGCGGTCTACGGCGCGACCAAGGCGGCTCAGCGCGGCTTCGCCGAGGCGCTGCGCCACGAGCTGAGCGGCAGCGGCGTGTCGGTGACGACCGTCTACCCGGGCCAGATCAGGACCTCGCTGCACGACCACGAGAAGGAGCGCATGCCCGGCTGGTACCGGCTCGAGCGGGCCGTGGCGCCGGAGGGCCTGGCCAGGCGCGTGGTAGAGGGCGTGGAGAAGGACCGGCGGGAGGTGTTCTACCCGCCGAGCGTGCGCCTGTTGCGGATGGTCCACGGGCTACGACCGCAGGCTGCGGACGCGCTCCTGCGCCGCATCATGGCGCCGAGCGCGGCGCCGCGGCGGGACTGAGCGCGTCCAGCAGCGGCTCGACGTCCGTCGCGGTGACGCTAACGTGCCGCCCACGTGAGCCTTCCGCTCAAGCCGCCGCTGAAGCCCCAGCTCGCACGCTCGGCCAGGGCCCTCCCCGCGGGGGAAGGCTGGCTGTTCGAGCCCAAGTGGGACGGCTTTCGCACGATCGTGTTCCGCGACGGCCCCGAGGTCCACCTCCAGAGCCGGAACGGCCGGCCCATGAACCGCTACTTCCCCGACGTGGTCGAGCAGGTGCTGCAGCTGCCGGCCCAGCGGCTGGTCCTGGACGGGGAGATGGTGGTGATGGTCGACGGGATCCAGGAGTTCGACCTGCTCTCCCAGCGCATCCACCCCGCCGCCTCGCGAGTGGAGATGCTGGCGCGCGAGACCCCCGCGCACCTGGTGGCGTTCGACCTGCTGGCCGAAGGTGACGAGACGCTTCTGGAGCTTCCCTACCGCGAGCGCCGCGAGCGCCTGGCCCCGCTGGTCGCCGACCCGGTGGAGCTCACGCCGGTCACCGACGAGCCGGAGGCGGCCGGCGAGTGGCTCGCGGGCACGGGCGAGGGAGTGATCGCCAAGCAGGCGGATGCTCCCTACAAACCCGGCGAGCGCACCGGGATGGTGAAGATAAAGCGGGTTCGCACGGCGGACGCGGTGGTCGCCGCCTTCCGCTTCGGCAAGGAGCCGAACACGGTGGGGTCGCTGATCCTGGGGATGTACGACGACGACGGCGAGCTGCACATCGTGGGCCACACGTCGAGCTTCAAGGCCAAGCAGAAGCGCGAGCTGATCGACCTGCTGGAGCCGTATCGCACTCACGAGCGCGGCTCGGGGGGGCCCAGCCGCTGGAAGTCCGACGAAGAGCTGGTCTGGGAGGGCCTGCGGCCCGAGCTGGTGTGCGAGGTCTCCTTCGACCACATCACCGGCCCGCGAATACGTCACGGCTCGAAGTTCCTGCGCTGGCGCGAGGACAAGGAGCCGCGCGAATGCCATATCGCGCAGCTGCGCGACTGACGCTCGGCCTGCTGGCGCTGGCGCTGGTGGCGGTGGCGGCGCCGGCGGCGAGCGCCCAGCCGCCGTACTCGATCCCGCCGGACAACCCGTACGTGAACACGCCCGGTGCCCGGGGCGAGATCTACCTCTACGGGATGCGCAACCCCTACCGCTGGTCCTTCGATCGCCAGACCGGCGACCTCTACATCGGTGACGTCGGCGGCATCCAGGAGGAGGTCACGTTCCTCCCCCGGGCGAACGCGCCGGGCGCGAACCTGGGCTGGCACTGCCTGTCGGGAACGGCGGTCCAGGCGGGCTGCGCCCTCACCCGCTACCAGCCCCCCGCCCACACCTACCCGAGCAGCGCCGACGTGGTGATCGGCGGCTATGTCTCGCGCGCCACGTCGCTGCCCGCCTTCCGCGGCCACTACCTCTACGCCCAGTTCGCGAGCGGCATCTACGACCTCGGCCCGCAGGCGGGCGGCACCCCGGTGCAGCTTACGGGCGTGGCCTCCGTCTCCAGCCTGGGTGAGGACGGCGTGGGCAACCTCTACGCCACCTCGCTGAGCGGCCCCGTCTACCGGCTGGGCCAGAACGCAGCGGGAGCGCTCACCACGACCTCGATCGGCAACTTCGCGCAGCCGGTCGCGATAGCGGCGCCGCCGGGAGACTCCAGCCGGCTGTTCGTGGTCGAACGGGCCGGGCGGGTGCAGCTGCGCCGAAACGGGAGCACCACCCAGTTCATCGACCTCACCGCGCTGGTCGGCGACAGCGGCGGCGAGGAGGGGCTGCTGGCGCTGGCGGTGGCTCCAGACTACGCCGCCAGCGGCCGGGTGTTCGTCTTCTACACCGACAACGGCGGCGACCTTCAGCTGGACGAGTTCCGGCGGACGACGACCGCCGGCCCCGAGCAGGCCGCCGTCTCCACTCGCCGCCCGGTCCTCACGATCCAGCACGACCAGGCGAGCAACCACAACGGCGGTCAGCTGCTGTTCGGCCGGGACAACATGCTCTACCTCTCCACCGGCGACGGCGGCACCCAGGGCGATCCGGAGAACGACGCCCAGAGCCTGCGCTCGGTGCTGGGCAAGGTCCTGCGGATCGACGTCGCGGCGCCGCGCCCCGTGGTCCCTCCGCCGCCGGCGGCAGCGGACACCAGCGCGCCGCGGCTTCGGGTCCGGATCCGGCGGCGGCAGCGGGTGCTGCGCCTCCGCGGCGTCGTAGCCTGGGCGCGCTGCAGCGAGGCGTGCACCATCGCGGCGCGCGGCACGCTGCGAATCGGCAAGCGCCGCTTCCGGCTGCGCCGCACCGCGCGGGCCGCCCGGCTGCCCGCGCAGGCCGCGCGGCTGACCCGGCGCACGCGCATCAAGGTGCGGCTCACCCGGCGCAGCACGCGCGCGCTGCGGCGGGCGGTGCGGCGCGGCCGGCGGCCGCTGACGAGAATCCGCCTGCGCGCCACCGACACGGCCGGCAACCGCTCGCGCCCGAAGCGAGCGGCGGTGCGGGTGAAGGTGCGGCCGACCCGCCGGCGGCGCTAGGACAGCTCCCGCAAGCGGCCCTCCAGGAAGGCGCGCTCCACCGGGTTGGTGGCGAGCTCCAGGGCCCGGCCGTAGGCCGTCGCCGCGTCGCGGTCCCGGCCGAGCCGGCTGAGCAGGTCGGCACGGGCCGAGTGCAGCCACTGATAGTCCTCCAGCTTCCCGCTGTCGGTCAACCGCTCGATCAGCTCGAGCCCGTGCTCGGGGCCCTCGGCCATGGCCACCGCCACGGCGCGGTTGAGCTCGATCACCGGGCTCCGGCTCCGCTCGGCGAGGCGGCTGTAGAGCTCCGCCACACGGGCCCGGTCGGTCGCCTCCGAGGCGTGCTCGGCCGCGATAGCGGCCTGCAGCCCGTACGGCCCCTCGGTGCGGGCCCGCGCGGCCAGGGCCGTCCCTTCCTCGATCTCGTCCCAGCGCCAGAGCGCGCGGTCCTGATCGTCCAGCAGCATCATCCGCCCGTCGGCGTCGACCCGCGCGTCCCGCCGGGAGTGGTGGAGCAGCATGAGGGCGAGCAGCCCGATCGCCTCGCTCTCGTCGGGCATCAGGGCGACCAGGAGGCGCGCCAGCCGGATCGCCTCGTCGCACAGCTCGCGGCGCACCAGCGTGTCGGCGCTCGTGGCCAGATAGCCCTCGTTGAAGATCAGGTACAGCGCCGCCAGCACCGAGCGGAGCCGGTCGGGCAGCTCGTGGTCCTCGGGCACCTTGTAGGGAATGCCCGCGTCGCGGATCTTGCGCTTGGCCCGCACGAGGCGCTGCTGCATCGCGGTATCCGTGGTGAGGAAGGCCCGGCCCACCTCGGGCGTCGACAGCCCGCCCAGCAGCCGCAGGGTGAGCGCCACGCGCGCCTCCTCGGCCAGCGCGGGATGGCAGCAGGTGAAGAACAGGCGAAGGCGGTCGTCCGGGATCGAGGTCATGTCGGGCTCGGGGGCGGCGGCGTCAGGCGGGACGAGCGCGACGAGCTCGCGCAGCTTGTCCCGGTAGCGGCGGTCGCGCCGCAGGCGATCGATTGCGCCGTTCTGAGCGGTGCGCAGGATCCAGGCACCGGGGTTGTCGGGCAGCCCGTCGCGCGGCCAGCGCTCCACGGCCTTGACGAAGGCCTCCTGAACCGCGTCCTCGGCCAGGTCGAAATCGCCGAGGACGCGAATGAGGGTGGCGACCGCCCGCCCCGACTCCCGCCGGAACAGGCGGTCGACGGCCTCCTCGGGCGGCCCTACGACCGCGCCTCCACCCCGCTGTCGTTGTTGTGCAGCTCCGATCCGGCGGCCTCGTAGTCCATCACCGGCCGCACCTCGACCGTCCCGCCGGGCATCGGAACGCGCTTCGCCCAGGCGAGGGCGTCGTCCAGGTCGCTGCAGTCGAGCAGGTAGTAGCCGCCGAGCTGCTCCTTGGTATCGGCGAAGGGGCCGTCCGAGACGATCGGATCTCCGCTCTCGGGGATCGCGACGGTCGTGGCGGTGGAGCTCGGCTGCAGGCCCTCGCCTCCGACGTGCACGCCTGCCTCGATTGCGGCCTGGGTATAGGCGTCCCAGGCCCTCATGGACTCGGCCTGCTGCTCGGGCGTCCTGTCGCCCCAGCCGGTCTCGTCACCGAAGAGCGTGAGCAGGTACTTCATGTCGTACAACCTCCTATCTCGGTGCGGCGCCGATCGCCGCGATCACCTTCATGACGAACGGGGTGCCGGCGGATCGACACGCCCACCATTGCGGGAGGATAAGCGGCATGGCAGAACTGGAAGTCCGACAAGCCGACGTGACCCGCTTGGAGGTGGACGCCATCGCCAACGCCGCCAACACCCAGCTGCGCCACGGCGGCGGAGTGGCCGGCGCCATCTCCCGTGCGGGCGGGCCGGAGGTCCAGCGCGAGTCCGGTGAGCGCGCCCCGATCGGCCTCGGCGAGGCGGTGGAGACCACCGCCGGCGACATGCCGGCGCGCTGGGTCATCCACGCGGCCACGATGGAGCTGGGCGGCCCGACCTCGGCCGAGATCATCGAGCGGGCCACGGCCTCGACGCTGGCCAAGGCCGAGGAGCTCGGCTGCAGCTCGCTGGCGCTGGTGGCCTTCGGGACCGGCGTGGGCGGCTTCCCGCTGGACGAGGCGGCACGGCTGATGGTCGGCGTGGCCAGCGAGCACGAGGGCGAGCTCGAGCAGATCGTCTTCGCCGTTCACGGCGAGGACGCCGAGCGCGCGTTCAGCGAGGCGCTCTGATGGGGCCCGTTCTGGTCGCGCCGGACTCGTTCAAGGGAACCTTCTCGGCCCAGGAGGTGGCGGCGGCGATCGCAGCCGGACTGCGGGCGGAGGGCCGCGAGGCCGACGAGCTGCCGGTGGCCGACGGCGGCGAGGGCACCATGCAGGTGCTCGTCGGAGTGCTCGGGGGCGACGTGCGCACGCTCACGGCCAGCGACCCCCTGGGACGGCCGGTGGACGCCTCGTTCGCGCTGCTGCCCGACGGGGCGGCCGTGGTGGAGACCGCCCAGGCGAGCGGGCTCGGGCTGGTGGCGGAGGAGGAGCGCGACGCCTGGGCGGCCTCCACCCGAGGCACGGGCGAGCTGATCGCCGCGGCGGTGGAGGCGGGCGCCGAGAAGGTCATCGTGACCGTCGGCGGGTCGGCCACCAGCGACGGAGGCGCCGGCGCGCTCGAGGCCCTCGCCGACGCCGGGGTGACCGCCGAGATCGACGTGCTCACCGATGTCCGCACCCCCTACGAGGACGCGGGGAAGGTGTTCGGGCCCCAGAAGGGGGCCGACCCGGCCATGGTCGAGCGGCTCACCGAGCGCCTGCACGAGCTGTCCGCCGGCTTCAAGCGCGATCCGCGGGGCGAGCCGATGACCGGCGCCGCGGGGGGCCTCTCGGGCGGGCTGTGGGCCGAGCACGGCGCCACCCTCCGCTCGGGCGCGGCCTACGTGCTCGACGCCATCGGCTTCGACGACCGCATGCGCGCCGCGGCCTTCGTGGTGACCGGCGAGGGCCGGCTGGACGAGCAGACCCTGCAGGGCAAGATCGTGGGCGAGGTGGCCACGCGCTGCCGCCAGGGCGGTGTGACCTGCCACGCGGTCGTGGGCACCAACTCGCTCGAGCCCTTCCAGGAGCGCATGATCGACCTGGCCTCGGTGACCGAGGCGACCACGCTCGAGGAGATGGAGGCGGCCGGGCGCAGCCTGGTCTAGGCGGCCGTGCGCCGCGCGACCGAGACCGAGTAGGCGCGCGGCCGGAAACGCAGGATCGGGTCGTCGCTCAGCTCGATGCCCTCGGTCACCCGAGTGGGGTCGAACACCAGCACGTCGCCGCCCCGCTCGCGTTCGGTCTCCCGGCCGGTCAGCTCGAGCCGGCCGACCTCGACCCGCCGGCGCTCGGCGGGCCAGGCGACGGTCGGATCGTCCACATCGTCGCCCTCCGCGGCGACGACCACGATGAGGTGGAAGGCCGCTCCCGGGCGCTCGGCGATCTCGCTCTGGAGGTAGTCGGACCCCCGCCGCTTTGCTTCCTCGCGTTCCAGCGAGTGCTCGCCCGCCTCGGGCTCGAAGCGGTAGCGCACGTACGACGCACCGCCGTCGGCATCCAGCCAGCGGTAGGCGTGGATGGAGTTGTAGGCCACGGTGGCGTAGCTCTCCGGCAGCTCCGCCCCCAGCGCCGCCTGGATCGCGGGCAGCGCCTCGGGGTGCTCTTCGAGGAAGCCCGGCATCAGGCGCTCGGGGTCGGCGCGGGCCTCGGTGAAGGCGAGAAAGTCCTCGGGCGTGCGCACGAAGAAGCAGGGCAGGCTGAGCGCGACGATGTCCGTGCGCGAGCCATCGGGCAGGTAGAACTTCACGGCCATCCCGCGACCCTCGCGCGCGTAGTCGGGAATCGCGGGATCCCCGCCGCCGTTGGAGAAGCGCACGGTCACCGGCACGGGCTCGTCCTGCAGGTGCGCGGCGCGCGTGAGCCCGCTGCCGGATGGCACAAAGCGGCCGGCCATGAGCGTTCCCTTGGGGTGCGCGGCGCGGTGACCGGGGTGCGCGCCCGAGGCCGCGTTGATCGCATCGACCACCTTCTCCGCCATGGCGTCCATGCGCGGAGCCTACGCCCAAAGCCACGGGCGCCCCGGCGGAGCGCCCGTGCTGCCTCACCCGTGTCGCGGCGGTTGTCCATGCCACCGCGATGGGAACTACCGGGATTGTAACTTAAGTTACGAGGATTCCGCCAGCGCCCGGATGATCGCCTCGTAGAACCCCTCGCTCATCGCAGCCTCCGTGCGCTCGACGTTGGCGTAGCCCGAGCTGTCCCCGACCGCCGCGTTCGCCACCAGGAACAGCCGGCCCACCACCTCGGCCACCTCGAGGTCCTCGCGCGAGTCCCCCACCGCGACGCACTCCTCGCGGGCGTAGCCGCGGGCCCGCATGTGCCGGGCCACCGCCCCGGCCTTGGACGACACCGCCGGTATCAGGTGGTAGGCATGCGGGCGACCCGGCAGCTCGAGCTTGGTCTCGCGGCGCGAGATCTCGCCGTTGTCGACGAGGCGCAGGTCGCCGTGACCCTCGGCCGCCAGCAGCGCGTTGGCCTCGGGCACGTCCACCAGTCCCCGGAACAGGTGGGAGACCTCCCGCCCGATGTGCCACGGGGCGTGATGCTCGAGCCGTCCCGTGAAGCGCCTCAGCAGGAGGCCGGGCGCGCCCGACTCCTCGATCTGAGCGTGAATCGTGCGGCCCGGCTGCGGCTGGAGCTCGCCGGTCAGGAA
Organism: uncultured Thermoleophilaceae bacterium; assembly: GCA_963821275.1. Classification (GTDB taxonomy): domain Bacteria; phylum Actinomycetota; class Thermoleophilia; order Solirubrobacterales; family Thermoleophilaceae; genus JACVRW01. The sequence goes on along the minus strand of CAWGDF010000004.1, from coordinate 321,163 downwards.
GGTCAGCTCGCCGTCGATGACCATCCCGGAGCCCACCTCGAAGATGTAGGACGTCTGCCCCAGCAGCCGGGCGTCCTCCATCACCTGCGCCCGCCGCCGCCCCGACTTGATCACGACCTCCGCGCCGGTCCGGTGACAAGCCTCCAGCGCCCGCGCAGCAAGCAGGGTGAAGTCGCCCTCGGCGGTGCGAAACAGCGACGCGCCTTTTCCCAGCAGCGTCCCGTCGAGGTCGGTGTAGACGCAGCGGATCAGGAGGCGCGCGCCCGGATCGAGGCGTAGGGCGGGCGCTCCACGAGCTCGACCTGGATGAGCTGGCCGTCGGCGGTCTGCAGCGGCGGGGCGTGATCGTCCAGCAGGCGGCCCTCGGCCCGCAGCCGCTCCAGGATCACGCGAAGGACCGCGTAGGCCATCGGCCCGAGCTTGGGGAGCGGCTGGTGGTAGTTGCGCCGCACATCGAGGTCCACCTGCGCCATGCCCGACGTGCCACCGAGTAGATCGCGGGCGTGCAGCAGCATCGAGGTCTCGATCGCGTACCCGATCGCGAACGGGAGCCGGTCGAAGAGGCCGCGCCTGGCCGCCACCTCACCGGCCAGCGGCTGGACGAAGCCCGCGAGCTCCGGGTAGAAGGCCGACAGCAGAGGACGGGCCGTGAGCTCGGTCACGCGCCCGCCGTCGACCGGCCGTCGCTCTCCCTCGGTGCTGGTGAAGGGCCGCTTGAAGAAGCCCTTCACGAAGCGAACGTCGTCGTGGCAGATCAGCGGGCCGAGCATGCCCCTCGCGAAGTGCCCCGAGAACGCCCGGGTGTCGGAGTCGAGGTAGACGATCAGCTCTCCGCGCGCGACCGCGAGCGCTCTCCACATCGCGTCGCCCTTGCCCAGGGCCTGCCCGAACTCCGGCAGCAGGTCGGACTCCTGGTGGACCTCCGCGCCGAGGCTTCGGGCGATCTCGGCGGTGCGGTCCCGTGAAGCGGCGTCGACCACCAGAATCTGGTCGACCAGCCCCCGCAGGCCCTGGAGCTGGCTGACGATCGGCCCGATGGTGTCCCCCACCTCGCGGGTGGGCAGCACGGCCGTCACGGTGTCGCGCTTTCGCTCGAGCAGGCGCTCGAGCGGGTACTGGGAATGATGGAAGGAGCGGATCAAGGCGCGCGTACTATGGCAGCCCGTGGCTCACGTGCGCACGTCCTACCCATGGCAGCCGATACTCGCAACGGCGGTCGAGGACCAGCTCGTCAGAGTCGTGGGCGAGGAGGCGACGCGTGGTACCGCCACCCCCGTGCCCGAGGACCTGCACCCGCGCCTCCTCGAGGCGCTCGCGGCCACAAAAATCAGCGAGCTCTGGTCCCACCAGGCCGACGCCCTGGAGGCGTCGCGGCGCGGGAACGCGATCGTGACCACGGGCACGGCGAGCGGAAAGTCGCTGGCCTTCAACCTTCCGGTGCTGGACACGCTCGCCTGGGACCCCTCGGCGCGCGCCTTCTACCTCTATCCCACCAAGGCGCTGGCCCAGGACCAGGCCCGCAAGCTGGCCGCCCTCGGCGGCCGCTTCCTGCGCCACGCGATCTACGACGGCGACACGCCGCGCGAGGAACGGCGAGCGATCCGCACGCGCTCCAACCTGATCCTCACGAACCCCGACATGCTTCACGTGGGTGTCCTGCCCAACCACCGCTCCTGGGGCGACGTGCTGTCCAACCTGGCCTGGGTGGTGGTCGACGAGGCGCACACCTACCGCGGGGTGTTCGGCTCCCACGTGGCCAACGTGCTGCGGCGCCTGCGGCGTTTGGCCCGGGCCTACGGCAGCGAGCCGCGCTTCGTGCTGACCAGCGCCACGATCGCCAACCCGAGCGAGCTGGCCGAGCGGCTCACCGGGCTCGATTTCCAGCTCGTCGACCGCGACGGGGCGCCGCACGCCGAGCGCGAGATCGTGATGTGGAACCCGCCGCTGGTGGACGAGCGGCTGGGCAAGCGCGCCTCGGCGCTGTCGGAGGCCGCCGGGCTGCTGGCCGGGCTCGTCGAGCGCGAGGTGCGCACGATCTGCTTTCTCAAGTCACGGCGCGGCGTGGAGCTGATCCAGCGCTTTGCCCGGCTGCGTCTCGAGGACGCGGGCCGGACGGACCTCGCGCGGCGGATCGCTCCCTACCGCGCCGGCTACACGCCTGCCCAGCGACGGGAGATCGAGCAGCGGCTGGTCGAAGGCGACCTGCTCGCCGTCGTGGCCACCAACGCGCTCGAGCTCGGCATCGACGTGGGCGACCTCGACGCCGCCCTGTGCGTGACCTTCCCCGGGACCGTGGCTTCCCTGCGGCAGATGTGGGGCCGCGCCGGCCGTCGCGCTCCCGGGCTGGCCATGTACGTGGCCGGCGAGGACGCCCTCGACCAGTTCTTCTGCCGTCACCCCGACGAGTTCCTCGAGCGGCCCGTGGAGCGGGCGATCCTTGACCACGAGTCCGAGGAGATCCACCTCGCACACCTGGGCGCCGCGGCCTACGAGCTGCCGCTGACGCCCGAGGACGAGGACGTGTTCGGGCCGCGCTGGGAGGAGCACGCGCAGCGGCTGGTGAAGCTGGGCCGGCTGCGCGAGCGGGGCGGCCGCTACCTGCCCCGCGGTCCCGGCTACCCCGCGGCCGAGATCGCCCTGCGCTCGGCCTCGCCGGACTCCGTGGCCATCGTGGAGTCCGACGGCGGAGAGGTGATCGGGACGGTCGAGACCGCTCGGGCCCACAGCTCGGTGCACCCCGGCGCCGTGTACCTGCACATGGGCGCGGCCTACGAGGTCGAGGACCTCGACCTCCGCGGGCGGCGGGCGCTCGTGCGGCCCTTCGAAGGCGACTGGTACACCCAGCCGAAGAAGGAGTCGGAGACCTTCATCGAGCAGGTGCGCGAGCGGCGGGAGACCGCGGGAGTGCCGCTCTCGTTCGGCATCGTGTCGGTGATCGAGCAGGTGGTCGCCTATCAGAAGAAGCGGGTGGCCGACCACTCGGTCCTTGACCTGCTCGCGCTCGACATGCCCGAGCAGCAGTTCGTGACCCAGGCCCTCTGGTACGAGCTGCCCGATCCGCTGTTGGGCGAGGACTTTCCGCTCGACCTGCTTCAGGGCTCTCTTCACGCCGCCGAGCACGGTCAGATCGCGGTGCTCCCCCTGATCGCGATGTGCGATCGCTGGGACATCGGCGGGCTCTCCACCGCCTTCCACCACCAGACCGGTCGCGCGACGATCTTCATCTACGACGGCCACCCCGGCGGGGTCGGGATCACTCGGGAGGGCTACCAGCGCTTCGAGGCGCTCGTCGACGACGCCCTGCGGCTCATCTCGGAGTGCCGCTGTGAGTCGGGCTGCCCCTCCTGTGTACAGTCCCCGAAATGCGGCAACCTCAACGAGCCGCTCAGCAAGCGGGGGGCGATCGAGCTGCTCACGCGCATGGCCGCGGCCTGACGTCGCAGGAGAACGTCGAGAAGACCGAGGACTTCATAGCGGCCTACAACCGGCGTGACTTCGATGCCGCCGTCGAGTGGTTCGATCCGGACATCGACTGGGTGCTACCCGCACACCAGCGGGCCGACTCCTGCAGGGGGCCGTACCAGATCAGGCGCTTCTGGGAGGGGCTCGACGAGACCTTCGACGAGCTGAGGCTCGAGCCCCAGGAGACCGTCGACGCGGGCGAGCGCGTGGCGGTGCGGCTCCGCTTCTACGGGCGGGGCAAGGGAAGCGGAATCGAGATGGACACGGAGATGTACCACCAGGTGACCACCTTCCGCGACGGCATGATGGTGCGGATCGAGTACTTCGCGAGCTGGCCCGAGGCCCTCGCGGCGGCCGAGCTCGCGGGCCAGAGGCAGTCTCCGGCCCCCTAACCGTCCCCGCGACACGGCGACCGCGGCAAGTGTCGGCTTCTGGTCCCCGGGGGCACACAACGCCACAGCCGCTGGTCGTTTCTCAGCGGCGCAGGCGCCGGTCGGCCGCCTCGATCACCGAGCTGCGGTCCTTGTGCATGCCCTCGTAGAGCTTGACCGCGGCCGCCACCTCGGCGTCGGCGTCGGCCAGCCGCGCTCGGATGTCGTTCGCCGTCATGTTCCGGTAGCCGTCCCAGGGCTCGTCAACGTGCACCTCGGCGCCGGCGCCCTCCTCCGCTCCCGGCTCCGCCGTCTCGGCCACGACCACCAGGCCCTCGTCCACGTGCTCCGGCTCGGGTGCAGGAGCCGGCGGCCGGCCGTCTGCCCGCTCTCGCCGCGCGGGCTCCGGCGCGGGAGCCGCGTGCGCCTCCCGGGCCGGCTCCTCGAGGGCCTCGCGAGCGATCCGGGCCACCGCGGCGGCCGCCGAGAGGCCCTTCTCGGCGATGAAGAGCGTCAGGCGGGCCAGCAACAGGGGTGTCGAGCGAGGTCTCATCGCGTCACTACTCGAGCTCCATGCTAAAGCGGCCGCGCATCCCGTCGGTGTCGGCGGCCAGGGAGCCGGCGAACTGCCCTATCTGACCGGTGAACAGCTGGGCGCCCAGACCGCCGAGACCCGCGTCCGACCCCAGCATCTCCAGTAGCTCGTTCAGGACCTGCTGACCGTCGGCGCCCATGACGACCGCCCCCTCCGCTCCAGCGACCTCCACCGCCCGCTCGCGCGCCAGTGCGGCGGCGCGTTCCCTGCCGCTCGCGATCACGAACCGTCCTCCGATCACACCGAAGTAGTAGGCCTGGCCCGCGGACTGGCGCAGGACCCAGAGCCCGTTGCCGGTGACCGGCTCCTCGAGCCTGGTCTTTCCGGAGCCGGCGCCCTCGAGCAGCATCGGCAGCGCCGGAGCCGCCTTGCCCAGCGTGTCCCGGAAAGCGGCGGGGTCGGCGAGGTCCGCGCGGACGCCAAAGCTCCCGTCCGGGGCAACGCTCCCGGACAAGTTTCCGGTCAGCGCACCGATCAGGTCCTTGTCGATGTCTATGTCGAGGCGGGCGTTCAGCGTCTCCTTGGCGACGCCGTACTGGCCGAAGCCCTCCGGGTCGGCCGCCTGGGCCGCGCGCTCGGCGAAGCGCACGGTGTGGGCCAGATTGCGGACGCCGAAGCCCACCTCGCCCGGGTTCTCGATCACCGGCGGCGCGGCGTCGCCGGCGGCGATCGGCAGGTCGTCCTCGCTGAGGTCCTCGCCCTCGGTCCGCAGGTTCACCTCGACCTCGATGCGGTCCTCGGTCACCGAGGCGCTCATCCCGACCGTCTGAAGGGCGGTCAGCCATTCGATCCGGCGCCAGCCCCGGGTGTCGGGATCCGAGGCCAGGAGCGCCCCGACGTCGACGTAGAGCCGGGCGATCCCGCTCTCGGGCAGGCCGGCGAGCCCCTCCTCGAACGCTTCCTGGTCGAGGTGGTCGTCGCCGTCCGCCCGTTCGACGGCTCGCTCGAGCGCCGTCCGCGACTCACCGAACACCACCACGTCGCCGTCGACGGCGAACACGGTGTCGCCCTCCTCGTAGAGCGTGGCGTCCCCGGCCTCGCCGGCCTCGCGCGCGCGGGTCCTCTCGATCAGCGCGTCGAGCTCGTCCTGGTCGTCCACCGCGATCGCGGCCACGAACTGGTCGCCCCCCTTGCCGAGGAAGGAATCGACGGAGCCCGCGCTGACCACGAACGGGTTGCCCAGGACCGGCTTGACGTCGCGGCTGAAGTTCAGGCCCTGCTCGCCCAGGGCGCTGCTCAGGGCCTCCTCGGCGTCGACGCCGAGCGGGAAGCGCCTCAGGACCGAGTCCACGGACTGCCACTGCTCGCCCTCGAGGTCGGTGTCGATCGCCACCGCGAAGGGGCTGTCCTTCGGCAGATAGGAGAGCGCCGCGTCGAGCGCGCCGGAGCTCTCGTCCCCGCCACAGCCTGGAAACAGGCAGACCAAGAGGGCACAGATCCAGGCCAGGCGGCGCATCGGGCGGCGGAAGTCTAGAGGCTGCCGGCGCGGGCTCCGGCGGGTCTCATTCCCTCCAGCGAGAACTCGAGCTGGCGGCGCCAGTCACAGCGCTGGAGGCCGTGTGCGTCGGCGGCCATCATTCCCCCCAGGCCGCTGAAGAGGGCGCGTACGTCGTCGGTAGTGAGGTCCTCGCGCACCGCACCGGCGGCCTTGGCCCGCTCGATCACCGCGTCCATTGCGTTGCTCAGATCCTGAACGGCGGGCAGCGCGTGCCGAAAGGCAGCCGGGCTGGCGAGCCAGGTCGCGCGCTGCAGCGCGGCGTCGCGCGCGGCGAGCTCGGCCTGTGCCCTCAGCAGCGAGGCAAAGGACTCCCACGGATCGCCGTCGTCGCTCTCCAGGCTGCGCCTCGCCAGATCCGCGAACCCCGTCAGCTTGCGCCGGATGAGCTCGCCGACCAGCACGTCCTTGGTGGGGAAGTGGCGGTAGACCGTGCCCACCCCGACGCCCGCCCGGCGGGCGATGTCGTCCATCTGGGCGTCCAGGCCGTACTCCGCGAGGGCTTCCCTTGCCGCCTCGATCACGCGCTCACGGTTACGGCGCGCATCGCAGCGCAGCTGGCGCGTAACGGCGGGCGTTGCCATCGACACGATCGTAACGCGGCGGCTTGACAAACGGAACCATGGTTCCGTATCTTTCCGACGGTAACCGGAGTCTCGATTCCGCTTAGGAGGCCTCCTTCGTGAGCCCTACCGACACGGCACGCGCCAAGAACCTCGCTCTCGCCCTCTTGGCCATGGCCCAGTTCGTCGTGGTGCTCGACGCCTCGATCGTGAACGTGGCCCTGCCGTCGATCGGCCGCGACCTGGAGTTCGCCCAGGAGGACCTCTCCTGGGTGATCAACGCCTACACGCTCACCTTCGGGGGCTTCCTGCTGCTGGGCGGCCGCCTGGCCGACCTCCTCGGGCGCCGCAAGCTGTTCATCTGGGGCATGTGGCTGTTCGCCCTGGCCTCGCTGGCCGGAGGCCTGGCTCAGAACGACATCTGGCTGGTTACCGCGCGGGCCGCGCAGGGCCTCGGCGCCGCGCTCGTCTCGCCCGCGGCGCTGGCGATCGTGACCACGACCTTCCGCGAGGGCGCGGAGCGCAACAAGGCCCTCGGAGTCTGGGGCGCGGTGGCCGGCTCCGGCGGCGCCGCCGGAGTCCTGCTGGGCGGGATCCTCACCGAGACGCTGGGCTGGGAGTGGGTGCTGTTCGTGAACACCCCGATCGGCATAGCGGCAGCGCTGCTGGCCCCTCGTCTGCTCGAGGAGAGCCACGACGTGCGCAACCCCTCGTTCGACTTCGCGGGCGCGTTCTCGGTCACGGCCGGCCTGGGTCTGCTCGTTTACACCCTGGTCGACGCCGAGAGCGCGGGCTGGGGCGCGCCCCAGACCCTCGTCCTGGGCGGCATCTCGCTCCTGCTGCTCGCGGCCTTCCTCGTGATCGAGGGTCGCAGGCGCTACCCCCTCATGCCCTTCTCGATCTTCCGGCTGCGGACGCTGCGCGGCGCCAACGTGATCGGCCTGCTGATCGGCATGTCGCTGTTCTCGATGTTCTTCTTCATCTCGCTCTACATGCAGCAGGTGCTGGGCTACGAGCCGCTGAAGGCCGGCCTCGCCTACCTGCCTCTGGCCGGGCTGATCATCGTGTCCGCCGGCTTCGCGTCGCAGCTGGTCACCCGGGTCGGCTTCAAGCCGACGCTGATCGCCGGCCTCCTGCTGGTAGCCGCCGGCCTCGTCTGGTTCGCCCAGGTGAGCGCCCCGGGCGGCTCGTACGTGGGCGACGTCCTGTTCCCCTCGCTGCTGGCCGCGGTGGGCCTGGGCCTGTCCTTCGTCTCCGTGACCATCGCCTCGGTCACGAACACCCGCCCCGACGAGGCGGGTCTGGCCTCGGGCCTGATCAACACCTCGCAGCAGGTGGGCGGGGCGCTGGGGCTGGCGGTGCTGGCCACGATCGCCAACAGCCGCACCAGCGACGTGTTCGCCTCCGGCGAGCGCAACCCCGCTGTCGCACTCACCGAGGGCTTCCAGGACGCCTTCCTGGTCGGGGCCGGCCTCGCGCTGCTGGCCACCGTGCTGGCGGCCGTCCTGATCAGCTCGCGGGACAGCCGCGAGCACGCCGAAGCGGCGCGACGGGGCGAGGCGGCGCCGGCCGTCGCCTAGGCCGTTCCCCGAAAGTGGGCGACGTTAATGCCGAATAGCGACACAAACGCAGCCCAGATCGGCTCGCCCTAGCTCTCGAACAGCAGCGCAGTTACCACCGGCCGCGACTCGGGCGCCGGCTGATCGTACTCCGAATAGGGGCGGTTGAGCAGGTGTCCTCGGTGCACGAGGGTCGCCGAGCCCCCGCCATCGAGGTTGATCGCCTCCTCGGCGCCGAGCGAGATCAAGAGCCGGGCCAGCTCGGCCAGCTCGAGGCCGCCGTCGACGCCCGAGCGACGCCCGTCGCAGCACACGGCCAGCAGCTCGGACCCGGTGAGGCCGAGCGCGCAGCGGGGATGGCGCTCCGCCGTGATGTCGGAGTCGAACTGCCCCGCCCCGGCCGAGAACCCCTCCCTGTCCTCGCCATCCATCAGCGAATTACCGCCGGCCACGAGCATCGGCCCGGCCTGCACGAGGTGGCCGGGCGGGTCGTCGCCGAGCTCCTCGCGGGCGGCGAGCCGCACGGCGCCATCCACGTGCACGCAGCCGCGCTTCGGGCCCCAGGGCGGGTCGATCGGCTCATGGGGGATCGGCTGGCCCTCGATCCTCACCTCGCCCAACGGCCGTGACGGGTCGCGGAGAAAGAAGCCCGCAACGATCGCCTCGTCCTGCCCGTTGGCCACGCACCAGTGGTCGAGCCGCTGGGGCTCGTCGAAACAGGCCACCCGCACCGACGTGGTCGCTCGGGGGTAGCGGACCAGGTACACCGTGGTCTCGCGGCCGTCGCTCAGGCGGATCCGGGTCAGCTCGTAGGAGATGTCGCGGCTCACAGGCGGCAGCGTACGGGCCGCTGCCCAGGCGGATGGCCGCTCTCAGCCCGGCGAGGCCGCCCGCAGATGATCGATGGCGTGCTGTGGATCCCATGGGCACAGCGTGGCACCGCCGCGGCGGTCCCCGGCGGCCCGGTGCATGGGCCTCAGCGGCGTGTGCCGGTGACGAGCAGGTATTCGCGTGTGTGTTCGATCTGGCCGTTCGAGCGGTATTCGGTCTCGAAGAACTCGACCCAGGCCTGGTGCAGCTCTTCGCGGCGCTCGCCGAGCGAGTCGGCCAGCACCTTGGTCGGCCCGTAGCTGGTCGAGAACAGCTCCCAGTAGGCCTCGCCGGACGGCATCAGGAGCGTCGAGACGTGCTCTTCCAGCTGCAGCTCGAAGGCGTCGCCCAGCAGCTCATGCACCCGGTCCTCGTCGCCCCAGTCGAACGGGCTCGACGGCGGCGGCGCGGGCATGAACGGCCCCATCACCTTGAACATCCGGGCCAGCCCACCCCTCGGCGTCCAGTTCGCCAGCACCATCCGGCCACCCGGCCGGGTCACCCGCGCCAACTCTCGTGCGCTGGCCTCGTGGTCGGGGGCGAACATCACCCCACAGGTCGACGACACCGCGTCAAAGCTCGCGTCCCCGAACTCCAGCTGCTCGCAGTCACCCACCCGGTAGTCGATCTCCAAGCCGCGCTCGGCCGCACGCTGCCGCGCGGTGTCGATCAGCGCCGGCGCCAGATCCACGCCGGTCACCGACGCGCCACCAGCCACGGCGCGCTCGGCCACCGCCCCGGTGCCGCAGGCCACATCCAGCCAACGCATCCCCGGCTGCGGAGCCAGCCGCTCCACCACCCGCTCGTGAATGTCGGAGATCGTCTCCGTCACCCGCTGGTAGGGCCCGGTGCCCCACATCACGCTCTGACGCTGCTTCAGTTCCTGGTAAGCCATATCGGACTCCTTTCGGGGTGCTCAGCTGCTCTTGACGGCGAGCAGGGACAGGCTCTCGACCTCGTAGATGCTGCAGGCCTCGAGCGCCCGCTGCGAGGTGAAGCGGTACTCGTTGTGCCGTATCTGCTCGACCTGGAGGCCCTGGGCCTCGATTGCCTCGACGTACTTGTCGCGCGGGACCGCGCCCGCGATGCAGGCGGCCCAGAGGTCGATGTTCCGCCTGGTGCGCTCCTTGAGTGCTCGCCCGCTGGCCATGTCCGAAATCGCCAGCCGGCCGGCGGGCCGTAGCACTCGCGCCGCCTCGGCGAAGACCCGGTCCTTGCGCGGTGAGAGATTGATGACGCCGTTCGATATGACGGCGTCGAAGCTCGCATCCTCGAATGGGAGCTCCTCGATGTGGGCCTCGACGAGCTCGACCTGCGAAAAGCCCTGCCGGTCGCCAAGCTTCCGGGCCTTGGCGAGCTGCTCGTCGGTGATGTCCACCCCGGCTACGCGCCCCGCCGCGCCCACCAGCACCGCGGCGCAGAAGATGTCGGTACCAGATCCGGAGCCGAGGTCGAGCACCGCTTCGCCGGGCTCGAGCGCTGCGAGATCGAGGTGATACCCCACGCCGGCGAACGACGCGGGCGCCTCGGCGGGAATCGCGTCCAGCAGCTCGCCGGGATATCCGAGGGACTCGGCCACGTCCCGCCCGAGGTCGAAATGGAGGTCCGCATCCTCCCCGCGGGCGACGTGGCGGTACATGTCCTTGACCTCCGCCTCCAACCGCTCGCCGTCCACCAGCGAGCTGGCGTCGAGTTGCGGCAACGTCTCCGCATGGGTCATCTCATCCGCCTGAGTGCCAGCTGTCGAGCTCATCGAGTCTCCTTATCGGTGCGCCGTGCCGCTGCCCAGGGCGGGCCGCCCTGCCGCGAGCGCCTGTACGCGATGGACCGTCGCGAGTTCATCAGCGCACCGTGTGACCGCACGTGTGATCGGCGGTCCAGTGCGCTTCCCCCACCATCTCACGGCCGTTCGCAGGACGCAATCGCAGGAGACCCGCTCGCTCCGCGGCCGCGCGATCAGGCTGCCGCGGCCAACCCGGCGTGCAGGGCCGGGTTATCGATGGCCTCGCCGAGCAGCCGGGCGGGTTCGAGGCCGGCGGGGTCGCCGAGCTGCGCACGGTGCAGCGCGGCGCGCACCACGAGCTCACGCAGATCGCCGCGGGCGGCCACCGTCTCGAGCTTGTCCACGAGCTCGCGGGCGTCGGGCGCATCGTCGGCGATCGCGACAGCGGCGAGCGCCTCCAGGCACCAGGCGTGCATCCAGACCCATGGATCGGCCACCCGCACCGCGCGGGTAGCGGCCTCGCGCAGCCACGCAAGCGCCGCAGGTCGTTCGCCGGCTGCCTCATGCACCAAGCCCTTTGCCCGAGCGGCAGTCGCCTCCCAGCAGGGATCGCCGATTCGGCAACCCAGGGGGAAGGCGTGATCGAGCAGCGCGATCGCGTGCTCGGGGTCGCCTTGGCGCAGCGCCACCTCGGCCCTTAGCGCCTCGGGGAAGGGCTGGTATGCCACCCAGCCGTCCTCGTCCACGAGCGCGAGCGAGTCGTCGAGCACCTCGGCCGCCTCCTCCAACTGGCCGCGCACCAGCAGCACCCGGCCGAGAATCCCCAGCGACCAGGCCCGCTGGCGGAGATCCCCGCAGCGTCGCGCCGCAGCCACCGATTCGTCGAGCAGGCCGATCGCCGCTCCGTAATGCGCCCGATCCGACAGGGCCTGGCCGCGGACGCCCAGCACCGCGGCACGCTCTCGGTCGTCCTGGGCCAACGCACCGGCTCGCTGCAACCATCGCCCGGCCGATACGCCGCGGGCGGCCATCACCCCCACGAAGCCGAGCTCGCGGCACGCCTTGCAGGCCACCTCGCGCTCACCGCAGGCCTCGGCGAGCGCAAGCGCCTCGTGGAGGACCGCCGCGCCCTCCTCGTCGGCACCGCGAAGAGAATGGACCAGCGCAGCCCCTAGCGCCGCCAGCGAGCGCGCCAGCAGCGCCGGGTCGTCGACGCCGCGTGCCTCCGCACACGCCTGGCGCAGGCACGCGATGCCGGGCTCGATCGCGCCGGCGTCCAGGGCCGCGCGTCCCGCCTGCAGCTGGCCCACCGCGGCGGTCCTGTCGCCGACGGCCGGCCCGCCCTGCACATCGTGTTCGGCGGCCGCGCGCCGCACAGCCGCGTCGGGTGCGCGACCCAGTTCGCGCCGAAACAGGTTTTCGCAGGCCTCCGCGTGTTCGCGCGCGGCGCCGACCTCGCCCGCCCGGGCGAGGCAGCGCACCAGCAGCTCGTGGGTTCTGTCGTCGAACCGGTTCAGCGCGAGCGCACGAGAGGCGAGCGCGGCGCCATCAAGCGGCACACCGGCTCCCAGCGCCCCGAGCGCCGCATCCCTCAGCACGGCCTCGCACAGGCCGGCAAAACGCCGGCGTTCCACCAGCAGCCACGCTTCGAAGTCCGCGCCGGCGCCCGGATCGATTCCCTCCAGCAGCTCGCCTCGAGCGAGCTCAGGATCGGGATCCCCGGAGGCGAGCGCCAGCACGTCGACCGCGGCACCGGCAGGCAGCCCCGCTTCCAGCGGGTCTCCCCGCAGCCCGTCGGGAACGCCGAGCGTCCGGCGCAGCTGGGCCAGGGTCCAGCGCAGCGCCCCGAGCGGGTCCGCGGCATCGCCGAAGATCAGCCCGGCCAGCCGCGCCCGCGCGACCGGTCGCTCGGCGAGAACCAGGTACGCAAGGACCGCCCACGACTTGTGACCGCGGGGCGGGGCAGCGATCACGCCGTCGCGCTCGATCTCGGGCGGTCCGAGTAGGCGGATCACGAGCGGCGACACGACATCACGATCGTAGGTCACCCTCGTGTTGGAAGCAGCGCCCGCAGATCGTCAATCGCGTCCGCTTCCTCGGGACGCTTGTCCGGGCGATAGCGCTTTACGCGCGCGAACCGCAGCGCCACTCCGCCCGCGTAACGCGTGGAGGACTGGACTCCGTCCAGCGCGATCTCGACTACCAGCTCGGGGCGCACGTGCACCGCGATCCCCTCCCGGCCGGTCTCGCGCGCGAGCAATTCCCTCGTCTGCCACTCCAGCAGCTCGTCGGTCAGCCCCTTGAAGCACTTGCCCACCATCTGAAACCCGCCGCCGCCTGGGTCGCGGGCGCCGAGGTGGAGATTCGAGAGCCAGCCCCGGCGGCGGCCGTGGCCCCACTCGGCGCCGAGCACGACCAGGTCGTACGTCCGCACCGGCTTGACCTTGCGCCACGCCTTGCCGCGGCGGCCGGCCTTGTACGGGGACGCCGCGTCCTTGACCACGACGCCTTCGTGTCCTGCGCTCAGCGCCTCGTCCATCATGCGCTGAGCGGCGTCGGGGTCGGAGGTGATCACGCTCGGGATCTTGAGCTGCGGGGCGATCTCCTCGAGCCGGGCGGCGCGCTCCTCGAGCGGTGTGTCGAGCAGGTCCTCGCCCTCGACATGCAGGACGTCGAATAGGAACGTGACCACCCCCTCCGGCGGCGCCCCGCTGTCGATCTGCGAGACCGTGTCCTGGAAGGCGGCAGGCCGGTCCAGGTCCATCCACAGGGCCTCGCCGTCGAGGACCGCCGCGGTGAGCGGCAGCCTCCGCACCGCCTCGGCGATCCCGGGCAGCGCATCGGTGATCTCGTTGAGGTTCCGCGTGTAGATCTGGACCTCCTCGCCGCGGCGATGTATCTGGATGCGGATCCCGTCGAGCTTCCACTCCACCGATGCCCGCTCGAAGCTCGCGACGGCATCCGGGACGCTCGCCGCGGTCGAAGCCAACATCGGGAAAATCGGCCGGAAGATCTCGAACCCCACCTCGCGAAGCCCGTCCTCTCCCTGGCTGATTGCGATCTCCGCCGTGTGCGAGAGATCCCCGGAGAGCATCAGCGCCCGGCGCGTGAGCTCGCCCGAAAGGCCGGCCGCCCGCGCGACCGCGTCGACCATCAACCCCGACAGCGCGCCCTGCCTCAGCTCGCCCGTGAAGAGCCGCCTGATGAAGTCCGCCTCGGGCTGCGTCGCCCTGCCGAGGAGATCGCTGAGGATCTGCCTGCGCCTGGCCGCTGATCCGGCGCCGGTGGTCCCCTGGACGCCCGCGATCGCGCGGTCGAGCTCGTCCACGGTCAGCGACGGGTGCCGGGCCGCCGCAGGCTCGATCCCGTAGATCGTCGAGTACCCGACGCCTACCCGGCCCTGCCGAGGCACGCCGGCCAGGAAGCCGACCGCCGGCGGCACCTCCTGCGGGTCGAGCCGCCGCAGTAGGTCGGCGAGGACCGCGACCTTCCGAGAGCGCGAGCGCGTCTCTGTCACCTCCTGCGACGCGGCGACGACTTCAGCGAGCAGAGTCATCTTCGAGCCGTTGGCGAAAGCGCGGGCGCGCTACCAATTGTCCATCGACTCGCCGACGATCGTCGCGAGCTCGACCGGCCCCGCCTCGCGCGGGGAGACCACCAGCAGCCGCTGCTGCTTGAGCGCTCCCTCGACGATCGCCTCGATGTCGTTCTCGGTGTAGCCGAGCTCGCGGATGCCGCTCGGCGCCTCCACGTCCCGCATGAGGTCCGTCAGCACCTCCGGCAGGGTGCTCTCGTCCGCCTCCGGGACGGGTTCGCCGGCAATCAGCTCCGCGGCGCGGCGGTGCTTCTCCGGATCGGCGGGGTAGGTGAACCGGAAGGCCGCCGGAGAGGACACGATGACCGACCAGCCGTGCGGAACGAACGGGTGGTCGCTCTCGTAGCCCGGCGGCTGGTAGTCGTGCTTGAGCGAGGCCACCGGGTAGGCGATCGAGTGCGGGATGTGGACGCCCGCGGAGCCGAAGCCGATGCCCGCCAGCGTCGCGGCCAGCATCATCGCGCCGCGGGCCTCGGTGTCGTCGGCGTCGGCCACCGCCCTGCGCAGGTACCTGCCCCCGTACTCCAGCGCACGCTCCGACCAGAGGTCGGACACGGGGTTGGCTCCCTGGTAGGGCGGCCGCTCGTCCGGGGATCCGGGCTTGTCGCGCGTGTCGTACGGGCGTGAGATGAACGACTCCGCCGCGTGACAGACCACGTCGAGCCCGCAGGACGAGGTGACCGCGCCGGGGAGCGTCTTGGTCAGCTCCGGGTCGACGATTCCCTGGTGGGGGCGCAGGTAGCGGTGCGATATGCCGGTCTTCACCTTCTGGTCGGGGAGGTCCAGGATCGCGACCGTGGTGGCCTCCGAGCCCGTCCCCGAGGTGGTGGGAATCGCCAGCAGCGGCTTCAGCGGGCCAGGCGGAGTGCGTCCCTCGCCGACAGGCGGATTGACGTAATCCATGATCGGCGCCGGGTGGCTTGAGACTAGATCGGCGACCTTGGCCGTGTCGATGCTCGAGCCCCCGCCCACGGCGACGAAGCCGTCGAAGCCACCCTCGACCGCGAAGTCCGCGGCCTCCTGCAGCGACTCGGCGGTCGGTTCCACGTGGGCCCGATCGAAGACCTCGACCTCGATCCCCTCGGCCTCGATCAGCTTCCTGACCCGCTCGGTGATCCCCACCTCGACGACGCCCGGGTCGCTGACGAGCATCGCTCGCGTCACCCCCATCCGCTTGAGCTCCCAGCCCGCGTCGTCGACAGCCCCCGGCCCGAACTTGATCGGGGTGGCCTCGACGGTAAAGACGGTCTCCCGGTCACCCCTCCGCCCGGCGATCTCGGTCATGTCACCCTGCACTCTCTCAGCTTGTCCGCCACGCCGGATCCGGCGCCTCAGCCACGGCGAGCGGTGAGCGGGCGGCCGGCGCGAGGTCCCGAACCGGCGCTCCGGGCGGCGCTACCATCGGCGGGCCACCACGGCGAGGTAGCTCAGTTGGTAGAGCACACGACTGAAAATCGTGGTGTCGCCAGTTCGATTCTGGCCCTCGCCATTTACTCCGCGGAGAGTCGCGGAAGGCCCTCCAACTACCGGAAGACGCGAGTTGGCTTGGGCTGACTCGCGTTGGCGCCAGTGGGCTGGGCCGGTGTGCGGGTTTCCGAGCCGGATGAGTCCTGCCGTCGAGACAAGTTTGAGGGCCTGGTGACCTTTACGGGTCGTAGGAGTTCGAATCTCCCTGGGCGCATGGGAAAGCCCGCAACCGCGGGCTTTCCTCGTTGCTCGTGGACTCACCGCCCCAAGATGGCGGCGCGCCCTGGAGCGAGCGCGCCGCCGCCTGCGGTGGGAGAGCTATGCGCTCGTGCCTGCCTTGGGTCGACGGAGCTTCGCCTTCATCTCCTCGACCTTGGCGTGTGCGTCCGCCTTGGTCTTCTCGACGCGAGCCTCACGCAGCTCCTTGCGAGCCTCGTGCTTGGCCTTCCGCTGCGCCTCCTCGGCCGCGGCGATCTCCTCCTCGACGTCGACCGCCGGCCGGCGCAGGACCTCGCCACCAAGCCGTGCCATCGCGGCGTCGATGACCTCGGGGCCCTGCTCGGTGACCTGAGCGAGGACCGCGGTCCTCGTCGGCTGGACCTGCTTCGAGATCTCGCCGAGGACCGATTCCGTCGTATCGACCTCATCGATGTCGAACAGCGATCCGACGAGCATTCCGTACGCTCCGCCGAGCAGCATGCCGAGCGGGCCGCCGATGATCCCGACCAGCAGGCCGATCAGGCCGCCGCTCGCGGTGCCGACGTAGGGGTCCTCGCCAACATCGCTCTTGACGTCGACGCGGCCCTCGCCGTCACGCGTGACGACGGCAGCGCCAGTGATCTTGATCTGGTCCTGGGAATCGAGCTGCTTCAGGTCGGTGAGCGCCTGGTAGGCGTTCTTGTCGTTCTCCGGGTCTTCGCCGAAGGTGACGACCAGCACGTTGTCCGGTGAGAAGTAGTCGGGGGTCATTGGGACCAACCTTTCTTTGAGTGCTTTCAGGGACGGTCCAAGGCTCTCGCCGGAGCGTGTGAGCGGTCATCACAAACTTCGTGTGATTGTGGGAGAGTCTTTATTGGGGATTTGGCCGATACCCAGCAGCAGACGCGATCGTCGGCGGATCGGTTCGTTTCGCGACCCGTTCTCTTCGAGCGGCTGTCAGCCGCCGCTCCGGGCACCGTCACGCTCGTCTGCGCACCTGCGGGAAGCGGGAAGACCGTTCTGCTGCGGTCATGGGCCGCGGAAACCGACGAGGCTGTCGCGTGGGTCACCGTCGAGCGCGGTGAGCGTGACGCGCAACGGTTCTGGCTTCACGTGATCGACGCCCTGGCCGACGCCGCCGGCGATGACGTGATCGAGCGGGTCAGTCCGGCGCCGGGCTTCGCGGGCGCGGTGGTGGTAGAGCGGCTCCTGGAGCAGTTGGAGCGGCTCGAGCAGCCGGTCGAACTGGTGATCGACGACCTGCACGAGCTCGACTCGGAAGACGCGCTCGCCTGGCTGGAGATGCTGATCACGCGGCCACCGGCACAGGTCCGGATCCTGCTCGCGACGCGCGAGGAGCCGGCACTCGGCCTGCACCGCCTGAGGCTCGCGGGCGAGGCTGACGGAGCTGCGTGGGCCCGATCTGCGCTTCTCGCTCGACGAAACCCGCGCGCTTTACCGCGCCGGCGGGATCACTCTGTCGGATCAGGCCGTGGCCTCGCTGCACGAACGCACCGAGGGATGGGCGGCCGGTTTGCGGCTGGCGGCGATCTCCCTGGCCGCCCACCCCGACCCGGAGCGCTTTGTATCCGAGTTCTCCGGCAGCGAGCGGACAGTGGCGGGCTACCTCCTCGCGGAGGTGCTGGAGCGCCAGGCGCCGGAGGTGCGCGACCTGCTTCTTGCGCACGTCGGTCCTGGAGCGCGTCAGCGGCGCGCTGGCCGACGTGCTCACCGGTGGCACGGGGGCCGAGGCGATCCTCCAGCGGCTCGAAGACCAGAACGCCTTCGTCACCGCACTGGACGCCGGCCGTACTTGGTTCCGCTACCACCACCTGTTCGCCGATCTCCTGCGCCTCGAATTGCGGCGCGTCGCGCCGGCGACGATCCCCTCGCTGCACCGCGCCGCGGCCGCCTGGCACGAACAGGAGGGCGACGTCGTCGAAGCCGTCCGCCACTATCAAGCGGCCGGTGACTGGGAACCGGCTGGACGCCTGCTCATGGACAACTACTTCACGCTGACGATGGCCGGCCGGGGCGAGACGCTCCACGCGCTGCTTGGCGTGTTCCCGGCCGACGCCCATGTGGGCGACGGGAACCTCGCGGCCGCGCTTGCGATCGACAGCATCCTTCACGGCGAACTCGACGAGGCCGCCGCCCAATTCGCCGTCGCTCGGCGACTGGCGGCAGCGGCTCCCGCAGACAGACGGCGCGTCTTCGACGTGTACCTGGCCGTCATCGACGGCGAGCTCGCCCGCCGGCGCAACGATCTGCCCGAGGCTCAGGAAGCAATGCGCGCACTGGAGGCAGCGATCAGCGCTACGGCAGACGCAAACGAGCTGCCCGTACGGCCGGATTACTGGGCACTCGCACTGATGAACCTGGGCATCGCGGAACTGTGGGCCGGCCATCCCGACGACGCACGGCAGCACCTCGAGGACGCCCTCGACCGCACGCGCCGGATCTCACGGCCGTTCATCGAGGTCGGCTGCCTCGCGCACCTCGCACTCGCCGCGCCGCTCACCGGGCAGCCGCTGCCGCTCGCGCTCGAGCTGAGCGAGCGGGCACTCGCGATTGCCGAGGAGCACGGCTGGACCAGCCAGTCGATCACGACCGGCGCGTTCGCGATGGCCGGCATGGCGCTCGTGCGGATGGGGCGCTTCGGCGAAGCCGAGCGCCATCTCACGCGCGCGGAGGAGTCGCTACGCACGGCAGCCGACCGGGGGACCGAGGTCGTGCTCCAACACGCCCGCGGCATGCTGCGCTTCGGCGAGGGCCGCTTCGACGAAGCGCTGGCGGAGTTCGCGCGCGCGCAGAGCCTCGAACGGCTGCTCGCCAGCGAGCACGTGTTCACGGTCGACGTGCACGGGCGCGCTCTCCAGGTACGGGTGCGAATGGGCGACACGGAGTCCGCACAACTCGAGATCGCCCGTTTGAGCGCGGAACAGCGTAACCGCGCCGGAGTCCGCATCGCGCTCGCGGCTCTGGAGCTCGTGAAGGACAACCCGGAAGAGGCGATCGAGGCGCTGGCGCCCGTACTCGACGGTTCTGCGCCGGCCCTGTACAAGCGCTGGGCGCGCGCCGAGGCACTCCTGCTCCAAGCCAAGGCCAGCGATCGGCTCGGCGACCGGCGCGCGGCGGAGGAGGCGCTCGAGGCGACGCTGGAGCTCGCTGAGCCGGACGGCCTCATCCTGCCCTTCATGCTGTGGCCAAGCCGGGAGCTGCTCGAGCGCCACCCGAAACATCGGACCGCCCACGCGACGCTCATCTCGACGATCCTCGACGCGCTGGCCGGGCGCGCCTCTCCTCAGCGTGGATCGGATGCGCCGCTGCGGGATGAATTGAGCGAGGCCGAGCTGCGCGTGGTCAGGTACCTGCCGAGCAACCTGACCGCGTCGGAGATCGCGTCCGAGCTGGTGGTGTCCACTAACACCGTCCGGACGCACATGCGCCACATCTACGCGAAGCTCGACGCTCATACGCGCAGCGAGGCCGTCGCTCGCGCACGCGAGCTCGGGCTGGTTGCACCTGGAGCGGTGCGGCGCTGAGCCTCACCCATCGGCGGCCGACCAGCTCAGCTCGAGCTCGAGCTCCACCCGGTCGCCGTTCGACCTCAGCCACCGCTCCAAACGCAGCTCCTTCTCGACCGGGACCGTGATCCGGCGGCCCGCTGCGATCAGCTCGAGCGGGCCGCCGGCGGTCAGTGCGTACGCGATGTCGATCAGCCGCTCAGCGGCCTGCTGACGTGACAGCCATTCGTCTTGCTTGAACTCCGGCACGGTTGAGCTCCGTCACAGCTCCTTGCGCAGCGCGCGGATCTGGAATGCCCGCACGATGTTCGTGATGCCCTGCATCAGCGCCCAGATGCCAGCGAAGACCAGGAGCACGTACGCCTTGTGGATGAAGAACTGGCCCGAGGTCCAGAAGGCGAGCGCGGTCATCAGGATCCCCGAGATCAGCCCCAGCCACCAGAGCGGGTTGATCGCGCGCTCGAGAAAAGCGCGAATCATCCACCAGACGCCGACGATCAGGAACAGAAAGCCGAGGATGTCGGCCAGGCCGGCGAACGTGTCCTCCGGGTTGGCGAAGCAGACGATGGCTGAAACGGTGAACAGCCCGCCGAACAGCGCCCAGACCCAGCGCGCCGGCACGTCCAGCGTCGAGAGCGCGATGTTCTCGATGCCGAGGGCCAGGAACATGAGCCCGACGAGGATGCCGACGGTGGTCACGGACGCCTGGTCGAACTGAAGAATGACCAGCGCGACGGCGACCCATGCGATTCCGGCGGTCAGCAGGACCCACCAGTAGCCGGTGGCTTTGCGCACCGCTTCGCGCGGCGACGGGATGGAAGGTGTTGCGAATTGTGGTGTTGCGGCGTGTTCGCTCACGATTACCTCCAGGGTGTGGTTTGTTGTCGCGACCGATGATCCGGGCCACATGTGTGAGCCGTCGTCACACGCTTTGCGTGATTGAGGGCAGTCAGGCCGGCTGCTGCTGTTCAGCGAGGTCGGCGGCCGCGACGCGAGCCCTCCTGGCCGCGGTGAGCTCCTCGACGAGTATCTGGAGCCCCGCTGCGATCGGCACGCCGATGATCGCCCCTATGAAGCCGAACAGCGCTCCGAACGCCAGCACGCTGACGAGCACGGTGAAGCCCGAGACGTGGGCGGCCTTTCCGATGATCGTCGGCTGCAGGACGTAGTTCTCGATCTGCTGGTAGACCACCATCACGATCGCGAAGACGACCAGAGCCTCGACGCTGACCGACAGCGCGACGACCCCGATGATGATGCCGGCGATCGTGGCCCCGACCGTAGGGATGAGGTCGAGGAGCCCCGCGATCAGCGCCAGGGCGAGCGGGTACGGCAGAGTCGAGAATGACCGCGGTGACGCCGTAAACGGTCCCGCAGATCACCGAGATGGCGAGGTTGCCGAGCATGTAGCGCGAGGTCGTGTTGACGATTCGATTCGTCACGTCCAGGTAGCGCTCCCGGCTGTCGCGGTACATCAGGCCCCCGATCCAGTCGCGTACGCGCGGCTCGTCGATCAGGCCGAACAGCGTCAGGAAGATGACCGAGAAGAACAGCGTCACCGCCCCGAAGGCCGACACGCCGACATCGGCGACGCCGCCCGAGACCGTGGCCACGCCCCTGGTGATGTCGGTCGCGTGCTCCCTCAACGTGTCGAGCGAGCCGCTGCCACCGTTGAGGAAGTCCCCCACATCGCTGTGCCTCACGTCATCCACGATCCGCGGCAGGTCGTGGCTGAACCCGCGCACCGCGTCGCCGATCGCCTGCGCGAGCACCAGCACGACGGCGGCGAGGGCGACGACTATCCCCAGGACGAGCACCGTCGAGCACAGCGCCCTGCTCCAGCGCAGGCGCCGCTCCATCGCCGTCGCCACCGGCGAAAGGACGGCCACGCTGAAGAAGGACACGAAGATGATCAGCAGCGCGCTCCCGATCGACGCCAGCGCTCCGGCGAGCGCGACGATGCCGGCGGCCACGAGCAGCGTCCGGACCGATATCGACACCACGACATCGGAGCGCCCGGTGTCGCTCATAGCGGCACCTGCCAGCCCATCGTGATCGGCCGCTCGTGGGGCAGCCGGAAGTCGACCGGACTGGCCGCGTTGCGCGCGACGGCGACGAACAGCCGCTTGTGCCATCGATGCTTTCCGGGGGCGTCGGGCCGCGCGATGCGTGTGCGAGGCGCCGGTCTGACCAGGGACTGAACGTCACTCGCGACGGCGGTAGCGGGGGGTGTCATCGGACGAGGGTCCCCGCTGCGCGAGTGAGCCGTCGTCACACACTTCTGACGATTCAGGAGCGAGCGCGCCGGTCGAGCCTTGTACGTCAACCACGCGCCGAGCGTCGCCGCTCCAGGGCGGCTACCGCCACGGGCGCCAGCGCCACGCCGCTGACAGTTCCTGCGATCGTGTCGGACGGATAATGCACGCCCGTGTGGACACGCGAGTAGGCGACCAGCGACGCAACGACGCTCAGCGGGATCCCGGCCTGCGGCCACGCGGCACTGACACCGCTGGCGAAGCCGAAGGCGGACGCGGAATGGCCCGAGGGCCACGACGTGGAGCGCGGCATTGCGACCTGGCGGGTGACCGGGAGGTCGTACCTCTGCCTGTCGGGCCGGCGCCGGTTGCCGAGCGGCTTCAGCACCAGGTTCACGACGGCCGACGTGAGGGCGATGGAAGCCAGGCCGTTCTCCGCGGCGCGCCGGCCGCGCTCGCCGCCGCATGCGGCGAGCAGGGCGGAGCAGCCGAGCCACAGCCGCGAATAGTTCGCGGCCCGGGAGAGCCGGCGGAGCGCCACGTCCATGGCCGGCGTCGGCGTGGCCGCGATCGCCGCGTAGACCGCCGCGTCGAGCCTGTCGAGCTCAGCGGCCCAAGCCGGCGGGCGGAGCGCAGCGTGGCTGTCGGCCGGGGGCGTCATGACCTGCCAGATGGGATGGGCCCGCGCTGACGCCTCGCGGCAGCCCGTGCTGTTCATCAATCCGAAGTCCGGCGGCGGCCGGGCTGGACGGGCCGGGCTTGTCGAGGCGGCTCGTGAACGGGGGATCGAGCCTATCGTCCTGGGGCCGGGCGATGACCTCCGCGCCCTCGCAGCCGAGGCTGCAGCGGGCGGGGCGGACGTGCTCGGCATGGCGGGCGGAGACGGATCGCTGTCGGTCGTGGCGGCCGCCGCAACCGCCCATGGAGTCCCGTTCATATGCGTTCCTGCCGGGACCCGGAACCACTTCGCCCGCGACCTGGGCCTGGACCCGAACCACCTCGTCGGGGCGCTCGACGCGTTCACCGATGCGCTCGAGGGGTCCATCGACCTCGGCGACGTGAACGGGCGCCCGTTTCTCAACAATGTGTCGCTCGGCGTGTACGGGGCGGCCGTGCAGCGGGAGAGCTATCGCGATGCGAAGGCGCGCACGCTCTTCGAGACCGCGGCCGAGGTGCTGGGTCCGAGCGCCGAACTGCCCGGCGTGCGCCTTGTCGACGACCTCGGTGTCGTCCACACCAACCCCGCCGTCGTCCTGGTGTCGAACAACCCCTACGCACGCCGCCGTCGGCGCAGGGGCGGACTTCGCCCGGCGCTCGACAGCGGCCGGCTCGGAGTCCTCGTTCTCTACAGGCCGGGCGGTCCCCCCGGGCCTCCCGGCCGCGGATGGACCGCGCGCTCCCTGGACGTGACCGCCGGCGATGCGGTTGCCGCGGGCCTGGACGGAGAGGCGATTCAGCTCGAGCCCACCGTTCACTTCAGCATGCGGCCGAGAGCGCTGCGCGTGCGCATCCCGATCAGCCGATGACCTGCGCGACGATCACGCAAAGCTTGTGATGACAAGTCGTCCGGCTCGCACCGATCGTCCAGGCCATGGAAACCGCACTTTGGACAACACAGCTGCTCCTCGCAGCAATCTTTTTCGCCACCGGCTTGACCAAGCTCACGCAGCCGCGCGCGCAGCTCGCGGCGGGCCCGATGGGCTGGGCCGCCGACGTGACCGATGTGGAGTTCCGCACCGTCGGCCTCCTCGAGGTGCTGGGCGCGCTCGGGTTGGTCCTGCCGGGCGCATTGGGCGTCGCGCCGCTTCTCACCCCGCTCGCAGCGGTGGGTCTCGCGCTGACCATGATCGGGGCGATCGTCACGCACGTGCGCATGGGCGAGACCGACCGCCTGGCCGTGCCGATCGTCCTCCTCGCCCTCACCTTGTTCCTCGCCATCGAGCGCTTCGGCGCGCACAGCCTGGGATGACGATGAGCTCCCACCTCGCTGTGGAGGTCTACGCGGAGGTGCAGGCCGCGAGGGGCGTCAGCGCTCGTCACCTATGACGAAGCGGCGCACGAGGAGACGCCACGACAGCGCGGCGGTGGCGGCGGGAACCACGAAGCCCAGCAGCCAGAAGGCGATCTGCGTGTCGATGCGGTCGACCATCCACCCGAAGTTCATGCCGAAGAACCCGGTGATGAACGTGAGCGGGACGAAGATCGTCGCCACGACGCTCACCAGATAGGCGCGCTCGTTGAGCTGGAGATCGAGCACCATCCCCATCGCGTTCGCGGCCGCGTCGATCGACGCCAGCAGGCGATCGGCCTGCTCGTCCAGCCGGTCCAGGTAGGGCTCCTCCGGCTCGTCGAAGCCGCTCAGCGCGCCGATGTCCAACCCGACCCGCTGGAAGACTGCCTGCTCGGCCCGGACCCAGCGCCTCATCGTCGCGAGCCTGGCGACTGGCGTCTCCAGCGTCGCCCTCGGCACGCTCCCACTGCCTCCGCCCGCCAAGGTCGCGGCAAGGCTGTCGAGGCTGTCCTCGACCTCCTCGAGCGCGTCGGAGGCGCTGACGAGCATCGCGTCGAGGACGGAGTAGACGATGTAGCCCCTGCTGCGTCCCTGCGGAAGGTCGATAGCCAGAACCGCCGACAGCGAGACCCGCTCGTCGTGAAGCGTCAACAGATATTCGCTGGTGACAACGACGCGGACCTCGATGGGTCTGAGTCGGTACGCGCCCCTGTCGGCCGGGCGCTCCATCGCGACATAGCAGCGAAGCGCGAAGTCGACGGACTGCGCGTCGGCGCGGACGCGCGACCGACCTTCGAGCGCGCGCTCGGGAACCCCGAGCGCGTCGACCAGCTCGTCGCGGCTCGTCTCGCTGAGCGAGGCGTCGAGCCAGAAGAAGCGCCCCTCAGCGCGCAGTGCGGCAACCCGTTCTCTGTCGCCGGCGGCGAGCCCGGTCGGGACCTCCGTCACGACTCCTCAGAGTGGGGTCGCCGCAGGAGGGTCGCGCCGTCGGATCACATGAGATGTGTGACGACCGCTCACCCAGCTCGCGCTCATACTGCGGGCATGGATACGGCGACAACCACGGCACCGCTGGCAGTTGCGCGGATCACGCGCGCGATGACGTACGACTCGCCCACGCGGCTGATCGAGTGGCTCACCGATCGCATCGCGGCGAGGGGTGACGCGGGGTGAGCAACACGGTGGACAAGCCCCACGCGGACGCCTCGGTGCCGGATACCGCGGCAGCGCCTTCCCCGTTCACTCCGATCGCCAACTATGGCTTCCTGTCCAACTGCCACACGGGCGCGCTCGTGGCCCCGGACGGCACGGTCGACTGGCTGTGCGTCCCCCGGTTCGACTCGCCGAGCGTGTTCGGTGCCCTGCTCGACCGCGGCGCGGGCGGCTTCAGGTTCGCCCCGTTCGGGATCAACGTCCCCAGCGACAGGATCTATGAGCCCGGGACCAACACACTTGTCACTTCCTGGAAGACCCCGACGGGCTGGGTGGTCGTCCGCGACGCGCTCGCGATGGGACCCCGCCGTGGCGAGGACACGGTTACACCCGCACACGAGACCGCCATCCGACGAGGACGCCGATCACGCGCTCGTGCGGACCGCCAAATGCATCGACGGCAGTGTGGAGATCGATCTCGTGTGCGAGCCCGCGTTCGACTATGGGCGCGTTCCCGGCGAGTGGGCGCTGAGCCCAGATAGGCATCGAGCGGACGCGACCGGCGGCGACCAGGCACTCCGGCTCCAGACCGACATGCTCGTGGGCATCGAGGCCGGCCGGGCTCGGGCCCGCCACGTCCTGCGCGCCGGCGAGACGGTCTACTGCGCACTGGCCTGGAGCGACGAAGCGCTCGTCCCGACCACCGCCGACGAGGCCGCCGATCAGCTCGACGCGACGACGCGCTTCTGGCGCGACTGGCTCGCCCGCGCGGCGATCCCTGACCACGAGCTCGGCCCGATGATCCAGCGGTCGGCGCTGACGATCAAGGGCCTCACGTACATGCCGACCGGGGCGACGGTCGCGGCGCTCACCACGTCGCTGCCCGAGACACCCGCCGGCGAGCGGAACTGGGACTACCGCTACACCTGGCTCCGCGACTCGACCTTCCTTCTGCGTGCGCTGCACTTCCTGCTCCTGGATTGGGAGGCCGACGAGTTCATGCAGTTCATGGCCGACCTCGACCGCAACGACGACGGCGGTCTTCAGATCATGTACGGGATCGACGGTCGCCGCGATCTGACCGAGTCGGTGCGCGAGGACCTATCCGGCTACGGCGGCGCACAGCCCGTCCGGATCGGCAACGGCGCCTTCGACCAGCGGCAGAACGACGTCTTCGGTGCCGCCCTCGACTCCGTCCTGCTCCACAGCCGCCGAAGCCAGCGCATTCCGGGCCGCCTGTGGCCGCTCGTGCAGGCGCAGGTCGAGTGCGCGACAGCGGTGTGGCGTCAACCGGACCAGGGCATCTGGGAGGCGCGCGGCGAGCCGCAGCACTACGTCTCATCGAAGCTGATGTGCTGGGTCGCGCTCGATCGCGCAACGCGTCTCGCGAACATCCGCGGAGAAGCTGCGCTCTCGGCCAGCTGGGCACAGACTGCCGCGGAGATCAAGTCGGACATCCTCGAGCACGGGGTCGACAGTCGCGGCGTGCTGCGCCAGCACTACGACACCGACGCGCTCGACGCCTCCACGCTGCTCGCAGGGATTTTCGGGTTCCTGCCGCCCGACGACGCACGACTGCGTGCCACCGTCCTGGCCGTCGAAGACGAGCTGAGCGAGCAGGGCTACGTGCTGCGCTACCGCACCGAACAGACCGACGACGGACTATCCGGCAAGGAGGGGAGCTTTCTCATCTGCTCCTTCTGGCTCGTATCGGCGCTGGCGATAATCGGCGAGCCGCAACGGGCAAGACATCTGATGGAGCGCCTCGTGAAGGCCGCATCCCCGCTGGGGCTGTATGCGGAGGAGTTCGACGCCGAGACCGGCAGACACCTCGGGAACTTCCCGCAGGCCTTCTCGCACCTCGCACTGGTCGAGGCCGCCGCGCGACTCATCGTCGCAGAGGGCCTGAAGGAGGTCGTCGGCTGAGCGCACGGAGCCTGGCCTCGCTCGCTGTGTCTGAGCGCGAGAAGCGCGACGCTCGCGGCTTCGTGTCTCGTCAGGTCCGGGCTGATGCGGTAGGCGCTCGGTCAGGCCGCATCGCGTACGGCGGCCGACCGGCGGTCGGCTTCACCAGCGGGAAGCCGGTGACGGTGAACCGCACAGGCGGCGGCCCGCCCTACTGGTTGGGGGCGGGCCCGCCGGGGCCGGGTGGGCAACGGAAAGGGCAACGCCCCGGCCGAACGGTGACCCGAACGACCGCAAACGGCGGCCGGGGACGTCCGGCCGGGCCGCCAGCCTCCCGGCCCGTGGAGCGGCCCGCGTGGATCGTGGAGCTGCTCGCCGCCAAGCGCCGGGCGGTGGCGACCGTTCGCCGACACTTGGGCCGCGCGCCGGGCCGGTGCGCTGCCCGAAGCCGCTGGTGCTTTCGTCCTAGCGGTTATCCGCCGCTCGCGCGCCCAGTCCGCTGCTCGGCGGTGCGCTTGAGGTTCTCCAGCCATGCGCGGAGCGACCCATCGAGCGCCCCCTGCAGGGTCTCGACCTGAGCCTCGACCGGTTCGCCATCCCACGACTCTGCGGTTCGGACGAGCACGCCGTCGCCTTGGGGTTCGAGCGTCCAGACGTGGACGGCGACTATGCCCTGGGCCGGGCCGCCCCAGACGATCCGGCGGGGAGCATCTACCTCTTCGACCGTCGAGGTGATGTCCAAGCCAGCGGTCTGCCACCGAAACACAGAGCCAACCTCGAGAGGTCCCTCGGACTCCGCGCCATCGACCTCCGGCTGCCACGAGGGCCAATCGTCGACGTTCGTCTGAATCTCCCAGATCGACTCGATCGGTGCCCGGATCACGATCTCGTCCCGGGTGATGACGGGCGCATCCTCGTTGATATCCATGCCTTCTCCTCGGTCGCGTCGCGCGACCATGTGTATCGCTTCCATGCAACGGGCGGCGGCCTGCCGGTCACACTCGCAGCTCCGACAAGAGCGGGAGCTCGCTTTCAGCGCACCTCGTAGTCGTCGAACACCACTGTCGCCGGAACATCGTCTGCCGAGGCGATGTACACACCGTCGCTTCCTGAGGAGATGCTCGAGTCGCGTATCTTGGAGACCTGCCCGCCCTCGACCGAGAAGGTGAGGCTGTCGCCCCTGCACGCCGCCTCGAGCTTGGTGGGCTTCGACAGGTCAGTGCCGGCGGGAAGGGGGCCGACGTCCAGCTTCTCAAGGTCCTCCCCCTCCTGGTACAGCCTTACCTCGTAGCGGCCCTGGTAGACGGCGAAGACATACGCCGTTCCCTCAGTTTCGCGCCATCGACACGCGACGCCGAGCGGAAGCGCGTTTGGAGGCGCGAGCCTCGCCGAGACGGACATCACCGAGTCGCCGAAGTGGAGCCGCTTGCCATCCGCGTCGAACTGGTCCGGCCCGGCGAGTTTCTCCAGGTCGGGCCTCTTGAGCGTGTATCGGTATACGCCAGCGGTGCGACCTGTTTCGCGCTCCTTGTCGCTCACCGTCGGCCAGCCATGGTCGGGTCCGGAGAAGTCGTCAGCAAAGCAGTGCGAGCATCCGGCGGCGTTCTTGTCGCTGTCGGTTGTCGACCCGTCCTCGTCTCCCTCACAGCCTGCCATCGCGACCGCTATCACCGGCACTGCCAGCAGCCGCAGAACGCGGTTCCTCATGTCTGGGATCGATTTCCGCAATTCTTGATGCCGATCCGCTTGCCGACGGCTCCGCGGTGATTGCCTGTAGCTGTGTAGTCCTTCAACGCCCGTTTGTAGAGAGGTTGGATGCCGTCCAGGGCGGCAGCCCTCCCGCTCACCGCGAGCTGCTGCATCTGATGCGTGTCCCGCTCGAACGTCGTGAAGTCACGCTGCAGCTCCCCTGGGGCCGTCAGCCGCTTGAGTCCGCGTTCCTCGTAGGTGTGGCGTGAAACGGCGTTTCCGGTGGCTCTGACCGCGTCCTCCTGCGTATCGACCGACTCGACCCGCGGATGGCGGTCGAGCGCCCGCGTGCAGACCGCGTCCGCGTCCTCGAGGAACGCGGCGCTCGCAGATGGCTCATCGCGGTCTTGGCAGCCTCCCGCTGCCGCTAAGAAAGCCGCCATTCCCACGGCCACCGCCAGCCGCTTCCGTGCGTCTCGATCTGCGTGTCGCCCGGGCCGAAGGCCTCTCGTCAACGCAACCAAAATTCCGACCAGACCAGCGACTGCCGGGGCGGCAAAGCCGCCCGTGAGCATCCCTTTCACGAGTCCTCCTCGTCTTGTGCCAGGAGGACCGAGTGCGAGCCCGGGCGCCTCCAGCGCCTTGTGCTAGTCGAGCGTAAGCTGGGGTTTGGGCAAACGCGACGCCGCCGTACGAATTTCATTCTCCCGTGTGCTGGCCGGTCAGTGCGTCCTGCCGCGGCGACGCCACCCCGTGGGTCGCACCCGCACCGCTTCTTCAGCACGCTCGGCTGAGCCCGCCACGTGCTCGGTTCCGGCGCGATTCCGGCCCACGCCATCGCTTCGCTCACGGGTTCAGCGCGAGAAAGACGAACGCCGCGAACAGCGCGAGATGGACGCCGCCCTCCTGGACGGTGGCCCGGCCGGGGAGCACGGTGAGCGCGCCCACGACGACGGTGATTGCCAACAGCACCGTTTCCGTGGCGCCCAGGCCGAGCTCGAGCGGCCCTTCGAGCCAGATCGATGCGATGGCGATGGCCGGGATCGTGAGGCCGATGCTCGCCATGGCCGAGCCGTAGGCCAGGTTGAAGCTCGTCTGCACGCGGTCGCGGCGGACGTTGCGCACGGCTGCGAGCGTCTCCGGGGCGAGCACGAGCAGGGCGATCACCACCCCGACGGCGGACTGCGGGGCGCCGATCGCGGCGACGGCGTCCTCGATCGCCGGGGACTCGATCTTCGCGAGGCCGACAACCGCCGCCAGCGCGACCACGAGCAGCGCCAGGCTGGTGAGCGCCTCGCGGTCCGAGGGCGGAGCGGCGTGCTCCCCCTCGGTGGGATCGACGCCGGGCGGCAGGAAGTAGTCCCGGTGGCGCACGGTCTGGACGACTACGAAGAGGGCGTAGAGGGCAAGCGACGCAACGGCCGCGAAGGCGAGCTGCGGCGCCGAGAACTCGGGACCGGGCCTGCTGGTGGTGAAGCTGGGCAGCACCAGGGTGAGGGTGGCGAGCGTCGAAACCGTGGCGAGCGCCGTGGCGGTGCCCTCGGCGTTGAACGACGCCACCTGCCGGCGCAGCGCCCCGATCAGCACCGACAAGCCCACGATGCCGTTGCAGGTGATCATCACCGCGGCGAAGACGGTGTCGCGGGCCAGCGTGGCTGTCTCCGAGCCTCCGGACACCATCAGCGTCACGATCAGCGCTACCTCGATCACCGTGACGGCGACAGCCAGAACCAGCGAGCCGAACGGCTCGCCGACCCGGTGCGCGACCACCTCGGCGTGATGAACAGCCGTGAGCACGGACACCGCCAGCAACGCCCCCACGATCGTCAGCACCAGCGCGCCCGGCTTGGAGCCCCAGGTGAGTACGAGCATCAGCACACCGAGCACCGGGACCGCGGTGGTCCAGGCAGGCATCCGCAGCGTGCTCATCGCCCGGACGTCCCGGCCCGCGGTTCGTCCGCGAGCGACAGCAACGTGGGGATCTCCGGGATGGAGTCGCTCTGCAGGTGCCCGTAGTGCAGGACGAGCTTGGCGCCGATGAAGGCAAGTATCAGCGACAGGCCGGTGGAGAGTTAGACCAAAGCGGTCCAGAAGCCCGGAGACGAGGAAGTAGGTGGCCCGCAGGCATACCCCTAGGGGGTATGGTACGCTGCCTCAAATGGAAGCCAGTGCCCCTACGCACCACGACCACCATTCGATGCCTACCTCGGGGCGCGCCCTCGACGCCATGGCGGCCAGCGCGACGCTCCACTGTCTCACCGGGTGCGCCATCGGCGAGGTGGCGGGGGTGGCGATCGGCACCGCTCTCGGCTGGTCCAACATAGCCACCATCGCCCTGGCGATCGCGCTGGCCTTCCTGTTCGGATACTCGCTGACCAGCTGGCCGTTGCTGCGCGCCGGCCTCGCCTTCGCGGCCGTGGTCCCGATCGCGCTGGCCTCTGACACGCTGTCGATCGCGACGATGGAGATCGTCGACAACGCGATCATCCTGATCATCCCCGGAGCGATGGAGGCCGGCCTCGGCGACCTCCTGTTCTGGGCCAGCCTCGCGGTGGCCCTCGTGATCGCGGGCTTTGCCGCCTTCCCGGTGAACCGCTGGCTGCTCGCACGGGGCAAGGGCCACGCTGCCGTCCACGAGACCGGCATCCACGGCGGGCCTCCCATCCCGCTGGTGGCCGCTGTCGCGGCCGTAGCCGGGGTCCTCGGCACGGCGGTGCTCGTGGCCGAAGCCTTCGCGTAGCGCAGAGGCCGGGAATACGGCTTGTCGCCCGGGCGTCTGTCCGGACAAGCGGCATGGAGACCACCGCAGTCCCACCGACACCACGGGCCCACCCGATCCTCGGGTCGGCGATCGACGTTCGCAGGAGCCAGATCGACACGTACGAGCGCGCGATGCACGAGCACGGCGACGTGGTGCGTCTGGCCCTTGGCCCGCCCGGCCTGCGCCTCGAGCTGTACTGCCTCTTCCATCCCGACGGCGTCCACCGCGTCCTCGCGGGCCCACGTGGGACCTACACGAAGAGAAACCGCTTCTACAAGCAGATCGCTGCCGCGTTCGGCTACGGACTGCTCACCACGGAGGGCGAGACGTGGGAGCGCCAGCGCCGGCTTACCCAGCCGCTGTTCACGCGAAAGACCATCGCCAGCTACTCCGACGTGATGGCGGAGGAGGCCGCCCTGCTCGCCGACCGCTGGGCACAGAACGGCAACGGCGTCGACGCCAACGGGGAGATGGTCCGGCTGACCCTGCGCGTGGTGGGCCGCGCGATCTTCGGCGATGACGTCGAGCGGGCCGGCGAGGTGCTCGACTGGGCCTTCCCGATCCTGAACCGCCACATGTTCCGCAGGGCGACCTCACCCGTGGCCACGCCCGAGTCCTGGCCGACGCCGGACAACCGCCGGGCCGCGCGCGCCCGCCGTGCACTCGACCAGGTGGTAGACGAGTTGGTGGCCCGCCGGCGCGCGTCGGGCGCCCACGGCGAGGACCTCCTGTCGCGGCTGCTGAGCGCCCGCGACTCCGAGACCGGCCAGGCGATGGAGCCACAGGAGGTCCGCGACCAGGCCCTGATCTTCCTGCTGGCGGGACACGAGACGACCTCGACTGCGCTGACCTTCACCTTCCATCTGCTCGGCCGCCACCCCGACGAGCAGGAGCGGGTGCGTGCCGAGGTCGACTCCGTGCTCGACGGCCGCGCCCCGACCGTTTCCGACGTCGCGGCGTTGGAGCGCACCGGCATGGCGATCAAGGAGGCGATGCGCCTCTACCCGCCGGCCTACGCGCTCGGCCGCCTGCTCAACACCGAGGACGAGATCGGCGGCTACCGGATTCCGGCGGGAGCAAACGTCCTCGTGTCGCAGTGGGCCACCCACCGGCACCCGAAGTTCTGGCCGGAGCCGGAGCGCTTCGACCCCGACCGCTTCACGGCCGAGCGCGAGGCTGAGCGCCACCAGTACGCGTACTTTCCCTTCGGGCGAGGTCCGCGGTCGTGCATCGGCTCGCACTTCGCGATGCTCGAGTCGGTCATCGCCGTCGCGGCGGTGCTCCAGCGCTATCGGATCGTCAGCGGACCGGAGCAGGTGGCGCTCGACACACACGGGATCACCCTGCGGCCGGCCGGCGCGGTCCCGCTCCGTGTCGAGCGGCGCTGAGACGGATCCGCGCGCACCCGGCCGAGCCGGCTGCTTGCGGCTAGCGAGCGAGCAGCGCGACCATCGCTGACTGCACCGGCGCCGGCGGGAACGACATCACCACGTCCTCGCGGTAGCGCTTGAGAAAGCGCGCCGCCCAGCGCGCCCCCCGGAGGCTCTTGGGGATGCCCCCGCGCATGAAGAGACCCTCGCGCGCCGCCGCGGCGCTCTCCTCGAGGAAGGCCTGAAGGTCGCGGGCGGGGAGCACGTGACAACGCAGGTGGGCCTCGCGCTCGCTGACGCTCTCCAGCCCATGCTTCGTCCCCGGCCTGACGATCATCTCTCCATCGGCGGGGCCGATCACGCGCTTGTCGTCGCCGAGCTGAAAGCGCACCTCACCCTCCACCACCGACCAGCGCTCCTCCTGGCGAGGGTGAAGGTGAGGGGGCAGCGCCCCTCCGGGCTCGAGCCACGTGTCGACGAAGAGGTTCTCCCCGTCGGGCTTGAACGTATAGCGGGCGCGGTGGACCGGGTCATGGATCGGATCGGCCATTGAAACTCCTTCACCGAGTCGTTGTTACTGGCTGGTAACTTAGCACGATGCCAGCGGCCAGGCTGAGCGCCGGGCGGCGCCGCGAGACCATCATCCGGGCAGCGGCCAAGGAGTTCGCCAAGCACGGCTACGCGGGAGCGAGGCTCGACGACATCGCCGCAGCGGCTCAGGTGACCAAGCCGATCGTCTACCGGCATTTCGACTCCAAGCAGGCGCTCTACCTGGCCCTGCTGCGCAAGCACGAGGACGACCTGACGAGCTTCTTCACCGGCCCGGACGGCGCACCCGCCGCCATTCCCGCGATCCTCAACGGCTGGCTCGACTATGTGCGCGAGAACAGCCACGCCTGGCTGATGCTCTTCCGCGACAGCAGCGGCGACGACGAGATCCGGGCGGTCCGGCGCCGGGTGAGCCTGCGTGCGCGCGAGGTGCTGGCGGGGTTCATTGCCGAGCGGGGCATACCCACGGAGCAGGTCGAGCCCGCCGCGGAGATGCTCCGCAGCGCCCTCGCCGGGCTGGCGCTGTGGTGGATCGACCACCCCGCCGTGCCGAAGCCCGTGGTGCTCGAGGTGGCCACCCGCATGAGCGAGGCGGCCACCTCGGGCCGCCGCCCTGGGACGCCGCCGGGCTAGGCGAGTCCCTCTGCCTCGTACTCGCGCAGGAAGCCCTCGAACAGGCGGCGGTGCCCCTCCTCGTCGTGGAGGATGGCGATCACCATGTCCTGGGTCACGAAATCCTTGCCGTCACAGAACTCGATGATCCTGTTGTAGTGCTCGATGGCGCCCGACTCGGCCTCGATCACGCCCTTGATCACGTGCACGATGTCGATCTGGTGGTCCGGCGGCTGCAGGTAGGACTGCTCGGCGCTGAAGTCGAGCGAGCCGGGAACCACGCCGTACAGCTCCTTGATCCGCTCGCCGAACTGGCGGGCGTGGCTGAGCTCCTCCTGGATGTCCTCCTCGAGCGACTCGATGATCTCCTGCGCCCGTACGCCGTCGGGATTGATCGAGTTGGCGATGTAGCTCATCACCGTCTCGATCTCCATCCAATAGGCCTTGGTGAGCAGCCCGATCAGCTGCTCGCGGTCCTCGCGCATCTCGTCGCTGAGGATGCCCTGGCTGGGGGTTGAGCTTGCTTTTGTTGCCATGTCGATCTGTTACCTCCCGTGCCGGGTAGCCAAACTGATTACGGATGAGTGAAGAGTCACGACTAGAGGGCTTCGAGCGTCCGCCGCAGTCGCTCTGGAACCGCATTCTGGCGGAACCGGACCGTGCGCCCGAGTACATCGCGCTGGCCGCCGCCGAGCGCTTCGGTCCGGAGGCGGACGAATGGGTCCAGGTGGCCGGCCCGGGGCTGAGGCCCGACAAGCTCGCCCGGGTCGCCTACAGAAAGCATGTCCGGCTCGCTCGCATCGAGGGTGGCGTGCTGGGGCTGGGCGGCGCGTTCACCGCGGCGCCGGACGTGGTCGCGCTGATCTGGATCCAGAGCCGGATGATCTTCTACATCGCCGCTGCGTACGGCTACGACCCGCATCACCCGATGCGGCCTGCCGAGCTGCTCGTCCTGCAGGGCGTCTATCCCACCGCCGAGGAGGCGCGGCGGGCGCTCGACGGCGTGGGCAAGCGCCTAGCGCAGGCGGTCGCCGAGCGCGCGCTGGCCGGGCGCAGCATGGACAAGCTCCACCGGCGCCTGTTCAGGTACCTGGTCAAGCGCGTGGCCCGCCGCTATGCCGGGCAGCTGATCCCGCTGGTCGGCGCACCGCTCGGGGCGATGCAGAACGCAGGCGCCACGAAGGACATCGGAAAGCTGGCGCTCAGCTTCTACGGCGAGAACCATCAGGCGCGGCCGTAGACCGGGACGAGCGCCCCGCTCGTGGGCTTCGAGTCGTCCGAGACCAGAAAGCGCACCACCTTGGCGATCTCGGCCGGCTGCACCCACTTGGACCAATCGGCGTCGGGCGTCGCCTCCCGGTTGGCCGGCGTGTCGATCACGCTGGGGAGGATCGCGTTGGAGCGAACGCCCTCGCCCCGGTACTCCGCGTCGAGAGCCTGGACGAAGGCGAGCAGGGCGGCCTTGCCCGTGATGTAGCCGGCCGCACCGGCGAACGGCCGCAGTGCGGCCCTCGCTCCGACGCCCACGAAGGCGCCGCCGCCGCGACCACTCAGCACGGGCATGGCCGCCCGGGCGAGGTTGAAGGCGGGCATGAGGTTGAGGCGCAGCAGGCGCGTGAAGTCGTCGGGCTCGGTCTCGTGGACCTTCGGCCCGGAGGCGAAGCCGCCCACGAGGTTCACCACCGCCTCGAGGTCCTCGACGCCGGCCACGGCGGCCGCCGCAGCGCCGGCGTCGAGCAGGTCGGCCTCCGCCAGCTCCACCGGCAGCAAGGCCAGCCGCTCACGCTCGCGCTCCACCACCCAGGTCGCCGCGCAGTCCCAGCCGGAATCCAGTAGCTCGCGCACCACCGCCTCTCCCAGCGCGCCGGTTCCGCCGGCCACGAGCACCGTCATGTCAGATGCCGGTGCTGGGGGGCGACTCCATCTTCATGCAGGCTATCCCGTCCGAGAACGGCTCTACCTTGGCAGCCTCGATGGAGCAGACCACCCTCACTCCGGCGAAGTGCTTCGTCCGCGATCTGGTCGCCGGCCAGGAGGTCGACGAGGTCTTCCTCGTGCGCGAGCACAGCCTGCGCCAGAGGCGTAGCGGCGAGCCGTTCGTGAAGCTCCGGCTCGGCGACGTGACCGGCGCCGTGGAGGGGGTCGTGTGGGATTCCGCGGAGCAGCTCGCGCCGCTGTGCCCCGCCGGCGCCGTGGTGCGCGTGTCCGGTCGCTACACCGTGGACGAGCGCTACGGCGGGGCCATCACCGTTCGCATCCTGCGCGCCGCCGCCGAGGGCGAGTACCTGCTCGCGGACCTTCTCGAGGGCCCGCCGGTCCCCTACGAGCAGCTGGCCGCCGACCTCGACGCGCTGGTTGCGACGATCCAGCGCCCGCACCTGCGCGAGCTGCTGCGGAGCCTGATCGACCGCTCGAGCAAGGCCGGCCGGGCCTGGCACGAGGCCCCGGCGGCCAAGTACTACCACCAGGCCTACCGGCACGGGCTCCTGGAGCACTCCCTGTCGGTGGCGCAGGGGGTCAGCGCCCTGGCCGCCACGTTCCCCGGTATCGACCGCGACGTGGCCGTCACCGGGGCGCTGCTGCACGACATCGGCAAGGTCAAGGCCTACGCCGTTCGCGGCGGCGCAATCGAGCTCACCGACGCCGGCAAGCTGCTGGGCGAGATCCCGCTGGGCTACTACGCGGTTCGCCGGGAGATCGAGCGCCTGGAGGGCTTCCCGGTGGGCGACGCGAAGGCGCTGCTTCACATCATCTTGAGCCACCACGGCAAGCTCGAGCACGGCAGCCCGGTGGTGCCCTGCACGCGCGAGGCCACGCTCGTGCACTTCATCGACAACCTGGGAGGCAACCTGGGGAGCTTCGACCGCATCGAGAAGTCGCTCGCCGAGGGCGCCAGCTGGTCCGACTTCGACCGCGGGATCGCGGCCTCGGCCTACTTCGGGCCGCGCGAGCCGACCGAGCAGACCCCGCGCGAAGCCGCCTGAGCGGGGCGGCGCGGGCCGCCCCGCGTAACGCTCAGATCTCGCCGATCTTGCCGGTGAAGTCCGCGATCAGCCCGTCGAGCACCCCGATCACCACGCCCTCGCCCATCGACGCGGCCTTGCCGGTGATCTGTGCCTTGGTGTGGATCGTCCCGCCGCCGTCGTTGCACTGAAAGGTCACGTCTGCGTTGGCGTGGCTCGTACCGCCGGCCTCGCGAGCCTTCACCCGCAGGACGGCGCGATGGGCTTCCCGGTCCTGCTCGGCGACCTCGACCGTACCGACCATCTTCATCGACATCGCCCCCATCTTCATGAGGATCTGGGCCTTGACGGAGTCGGGTCCGGTCGTCTCCAGCACGCTGCCACCCTCGACGGCAGGTAGGACACGCTCCAGGTCGGTGATCGAGGCGAAGCTGTCGTCGATCGACTTGGATGTCGAGAAGGAGTGATCAAGCTCGATGGCCATGTGTCCTTTCGGGTCTTAGGCTGGTCGGGTGGGGATTCAGGCAGGCACGCACCGGCTCGGGCCCCAGAACGCCCGCCTGGCGGTGCACACGCGGCGCAGAGGAGCCGCGGCCAAGGCCGGACACGACCTCGAAATCGATGTCACCTCCTGGGAGGGAACGCTTCACGTAGACGAGGATCCCTCGGCCACGAGCATCGAGCTCGCCGCCGACGCCACGTCGCTGCGCGTGCACCGGGGCACAGGCGGCATGCAGGCTCTCACCGACGACGACAAGGCGAGCATCGCCAAGACGATCGACGACGAGGTCCTGAAGGGGCAGGACATCGCGTTTCGCTCCACGGAGGTGACTCCCGCCGGCGACGGTGGCCACGTGAGCGTCGTGGGGGATCTCACGCTCGCCGGCACGACCCGCCCGATCGAGTTCGACCTCGTCCTCGGAGACGACGGCAGGCTCAGCGCCAGTGCCGTCGTCACGCAGAGCCTGTGGGGGATCAAGCCCTACTCGGGCCTGTTCGGAGCGTTGAAGGTCGTCGACGATGTCGAGATCGTCCTGGACGGTCAGTCGCGGTAGACGGTCTGGGCGTCGAGCCCGCCCTCGACACCTGGCGGCAGAGCGCCTGTGCCGTGGGCGTAGAGGGCGATCTGCTCGACCGTCTTGACCTGCGCCGCGTCGCCGCCATCGCCGGCGACCCATGCGCCCTTCGACCAGGTGAGTGACTCGGGCGAGGCGTCCAGGGCCACGCCCGCCAGCAGCCGCGCCTTGTCGCGGATCTTGGCGGTGGCGCTCGAGATCGCCGCCCGCGTGCCCTCGGACGGGCTCGTGTTGTAGCCGTGCCCGCTGCCGAAGCGGTTGCTGTCGGCGGGGATCACCTTGACGTCCAGCGCGGGAACGCCGAGCTCGGCGGCCACCAGCTCCGCGTAGTCGGCCTCCTTCCCGTCGGAGTCGGTGGTCAGGCTGAGCACCATCTTGCCGGTCGGGTGCACGCGCAGGAAGACTGCTCGGTAAACCTCGTCGGCCACTACTGGTCCTCCTTGTCGTCGTCGTCGCGGATCGCTGCGAGGCGCTCGCGCTCCTGGTGCGCGCTCAGCGCGTTGTGTTCCTCCAGGTCGCAGAAGGAGGGCTGAGGCCCGCCGAGCTGATGCGGGGCTACCGCCGGCCGCTCGCAGCCGGGATAGATGCAGGTCTTGCCGTCGCTGATGCTCACCACCCCGGCGTCGTGTTGCCGCGGCTCGGACGGTCTCCGCTGGGCATCGCCACCGAGCTGCCCGGGAGCGGCGTGGCGCTGGCCCACGGCTCCTCCTCCTCGGCCTCGGCGGCCGCTTCGTCCTCACGCTCCCAGGACGGCGCCGCGATCGCCTCGGCGACCTCGCCCAGAGCCTCGAAGCTATGGCCGCTCACCAGCGCGTCGCAGTGGGGCAGCGCGGCGACCATGCCGCCGGCCTGCACGGAGAACCCGCTCGCGCTGACGCGTGGGTTGACCCACACGATCCGGTGGGCCAGGCGCGCGAGCCGCTCCATCTCCCTGCCCACGAGCATCGGGTCACCGCGCTCCCAGCCGTCGGAGAGGATGACCACCACCGCCCCGCGCGCCATGCCGCGGCGCCCATGGCGGTCGTTGAACGCCTTCAGGGCGTCGCCGATCCGGGTTCCGCTCGACCAGTCCGGCGCGGCGGCCGCGGCGCGCTGGATCGCGCGCTCGGGGTGACGTGAGCCCAGGGCGCGGGTCAGTCGGGTGAGCCGTGTCGCGAAGGCGAACGCCTCTGCGTTCGGGCTGCTGCCGGCGGCACAGGTCAGAAACTGCAGGTAGGCCCTGGCGTAGGGCTCCATCGAGCCCGAGATGTCGCACAGCATCACCAGCCGCCGGCGCACGATTCGCCGCCGCCGGCGAGCGAGGCGGATCGGATCGCCCGCGGTGCGCAGGCTGCCCCGCAGGGTGCGCCGCATGTCGATCTGCTGGCCGTGGCGCCCCTTCCGGTGGCGGCGTGTGCGCCGCAGCGGGGTGGCAAGCCCGAGCCGCGACATCATCCGGTAGACCTGCGCCAGCTCGTGCGGCTCCAGCGCGTCGAAGCGCTTCTCGGCCAGGCGCTCCTCGTCGCTTGCCATCGCCAGCGGGACGCCGGTCTCGGCAGCAGGCTCCTCGTCGCCTCCGGCGCGGGGCGCCGACGAGGCGATGCTCGTACCCGCCTCGTGCTCCCCCGGCGAGCTCTTGTGATCGGCCGGCGGGCGCTCGTCGGGCGGCGCGGGGGGGACGGTCTGCCCGTCGACGGGCTCGGCCTCCTCGGCCGCGTCCGGAGCTTCGAAGACCGAGAAGAAGACCCGGTCGAACGCAGGGACATGGGCCCGGTCGGAGACGCACACGCCGCGCGCGGTCCAGTACAGCCGGCGGCGGCTGAGCGGCCGCACGAGAGTGAGCGCCCGGGCGAGGTCGGCCGCGCGGTCAGGGGTCATGGGCAGGCCGGCGTCGTGCAGCCGCCGGCTCAGCGCGCCCACCAGCGGCGGGAGGTCGAGCTCGATCGTCTCGACGCCGAAGTCAGTCACCGCTGCGCACAAGCTGCTCGAGGCCGCCCGCGCGGATCACCTCCTGATCCTCGTCGTACTTCAGCACCGAGCCCAGCGTGCGATCCACCGCGGCGGCATCGAGACGCTCGACCCCGAGCAGGTCCAGCGCGGCCAGCCAGTCGATCGCCTCGGCGATCCCCGGGGGCTTCTGCACGTCGCTGTCGCGCATTCGCGAGACCGCGTCCGCGACCTGCACCGCCAGCGTCTCCGAGGCGCCCTTCACGCGGCGGCGGACGATCTCCACCTCGCGCTGCGGGGTCGGGTAGGCGATCCAGTGATACAGGCAGCGGCGCTTGACGGCATCGTGGAGGTCACGGGTGCGGTTCGAGGTCAGCACGATGACGGGCCGGTGCGTGGCGACGACGGGTCCGAGCTCCGGAATCGTCACGGCGGCCTCGGCCAGGAGCTCGAGCAGGAAGGCCTCGAAGTCGTCGTCGGCGCGGTCGATCTCGTCTATCAACAGCACCGCCGGCCGCGGACCGGGGTGCTCCAGCGCCCGCAGCAGCGGTCGCCGGATGAGGTAGTCCGGACCGAACAGCTCCTCCTCCCGCAGCGGCTCGCCGCGCGAGTCGGCCAGCCGGATGCTCAAGAGCTGCCGCGGATAGTTCCACTCGTAGAGCGCCTCCGCCGCGTCGATCCCGTCGTAGCACTGCAGCCGGATCAGGGGTGTGTCCAGGACGGCGGCCAGCGACTTGGCCGCCTCGGTCTTGCCGACACCGGCCTCGCCCTCGAGAAGCAGAGGCTGGGGCAGGCGCAGGCTGAGGAACATCGAGGTCGCCAGGCCCTCGTCCACGAGATAGTCCACCGCGCCGAGGCGCTGGGCCAGCGTTTCGACGTCCGGCGCGAGCCGGCGGAGCTCGGCGTCCGCCTCAGTCGGCGACGGCATGCTCGTGCTGCTGCAGGAACCTGGCCTTGCAGCCCTCGCAGCAGAAGTACACGGTCTCGCCCTGGTGCTGGACCGAAGGCGTGCTCGCCACCGCGGCGACGGTCATGCCGCAGATCGGATCGACCGCGGTCACCTGATGCCGGTTGCGGCGCACCTCGACCACCCGGGCCAGGATCGACAGCGCGATCTCGCCCGGGGTGCGCGCCCCGATGTCGAGGCCGGCGGGCACGTCGATCCGGTCGGCGAGCTCCTTGGAGACGCCGTCGCCGCGCAGCTCGCCGATCACGCCGTCGCCGCGCTTGCCGCTGGCCACCAGGCCGACGTAGGGCAGCCCCGACTCCAGTCCGAGGCGCAGCGCATGAAGCTCGTCCTGCCCGTGCGCCGCGACGATGAGGGCGAGATCGTTGGGCCGCGGGTCCAGCTCGCCGCCGTCCCAGCTCGTCACGTCGAGCCCGAGCTCGGGGCCCAACCGGAGCAGCGCGCCCGCGATCGGCGTCTCCCCGACGACCAGCACGCGCGGCTCGGGGAGGACCGGCTCGAGAAACATCTCTATCGCGCCTCCGGAGAGGCACGGGTTCTGGACCGTCACCGCCCCTTCCTCGCGAGCGACCTCGGTGCCGGCGGGGTCGGCGTCGCTCTCCTCCTCGGCGAAGGGAAGGATCCGCAGCAGCACCGGCTCGCCGCTCTCGATCGCCGTGAGCGAGTAGGCGCGCACGCTGTGCTCGCCGCACGCTCCGCCGACGAACCCCTCGACCGTCCCGTCGCTCAGCACGAGCGCGACATCGCCCGCCTTCACGCTCGTCGGGCGCTGTGCCCGCACCACGGTCGCGGTCACGAACGCCACACCCTCCGCCGCGAGCTCCTGCGCCCGCCGGGAGATTGCGGCCGGCATCATTGCGGCGGCTCCGGACGCCCTTGCATCGCCGCCCAGACGCGGGCCGGGGTGCAGGGCATGTCGATGTGGTCGACCCCGTGGGTCTGGTGCAGGGCGTCGATCACGGCGTTGACGATCGCCGGCGGCGAGCCCACGTTCGGGGACTCACCCACGCCCTTGGCTCCGAGCGGGTGGTGGGGGCAGGGCGTGACCGTCTCCCCGAGCTCGAAATCAGGGCACTCGAGCGCCGTCGGGATCAGGTAGTCCATGAAGGACGAGTTGAGGCAGTTCCCCTCCTCGTCGAACGAGATCAGCTCCATGAGGGCGATGCCCACGCCCTCGGCGAGACCGCCGTGGATCTGGCCGTCGACGATCATCGGGTTGATCCGTACACCGCAGTCGTCGACCGCTATGAAGCGCCGAACCGTCACATGGGCGGTGTCCGGGTCGATGTCGACGACGGCGATGTAGGCGCCGTACGGGTAGGTGAGGTTCGGCGGGTCGTAGATCACCTGCGCGTCGAGCCCGCCCTCCATGTCGGCCGGCAGCTCCTCGCCGCTGTAGGCCCGCGCGGCTATCTCCTCGATCATCGCGCCCATCTCAGGGTCGCCCTTGACGTACCAGCGGCCCTTCTCCCAGGCCAGGTCCTCGGGGCTCGTCTCGAGCATCGTCGCCGCGATCTGGCGCGCCTTGTCGCGCACCTTGCGCGAGACGATCGCGACCGCCCCGCCGGACACGGGCGTCGACCGGCTTCCGTAGGTGCCCAGGCCGTACGGCGTC
The DNA here is from genome assembly GCA_963821275.1 of uncultured Thermoleophilaceae bacterium. Lineage (GTDB taxonomy): Bacteria > Actinomycetota > Thermoleophilia > Solirubrobacterales > Thermoleophilaceae > JACVRW01. The sequence goes on along the minus strand of CAWGDF010000004.1, from coordinate 278,887 downwards.
TTGTCGGTGTCGCCGTGCCGGACCTCGACGTCCTCCGGCGGGATGCCCAGCTCCTCCGCGACGATCTGCGCGAACGTCGTCTCGTGGCCCTGGCCCTGGGTCTGTGCGCTGATGCTGACCACGGCCTTCCCCGACGGGTGCACCCGCAGGTCGGCGCCGTCGTTCATCGACAGCCCGAGGATGTCCATGTGCTTGCGCGGCCCGGCGCCGACGCCCTCGGTGAAGAACGACACCCCGATGCCCATCAGCTCACCGCGGGCGCGCTTCTCGGCCTGCTCTCTGCGCAGCTCCTCGTAGCCGGCGATATCCATCGCCACGCGCATCGTCTCGGCGTACTCGCCGGAGTCGTAGGTCCAGCCGGTGGTCGTCTCGTACGGGAACTGCTCGGGCTTGATGAAGCTCTTCATGCGCAGGTCGATCGGGTCGGCGTCCATCTCCATCGCCAGCGCGCTGGCCATCCGCTCGACGAGATAGACGGCTTCGGTGATCCGGAACGAGCAGCGGTAGGCCACCCCACCGGGCGCCTTGTTCGTGTACACGGCCTTGACCTTGACGTGCGCGGCGTCCAGGTCATAGGAGCCGCACACGATGTGGAAGAACCCGGCCGGGAACTTCGTCGGCTGCGCGGTGCTGTCGAAGGCGCCGTGGTCGGCGATGGCGTCGGCCCGCAGGCCGGTGATCTTGCCGTCCTTCGCGCACATCTCCGCGTGCATGACGTAGTCGCGGGCGAAGCCGGTGGAGGTCAGGTTCTCGGTGCGGTTCTCCACCCACTTGACCGGCACGCCGGCCACGATCGAGCCGGCGATCGCGCACACGTACCCCGGGTAGACCGGCACCTTGTTGCCAAATCCGCCGCCGATGTCCGAGCAGATGATCCGGATCATGTGCTCGGCGAGCCCGGCCACCTGCGCGTAGACCGTGCGGTGCGCGTGCGGCGCCTGGTTGCCGTTGTAGATGTCGAGCTGCCCGGTCTCCGGGTTGAAGTCCGCGATCATGCCGCAGGTCTCGAGCGGCGCCGGGTGGCAGCGCGGGTAGATGATGTCGCGGGTCACGACCGTGTCGGCCTCGGCGAAGGCGCGGTTGGTCGCCTCCTCGTCGCCGGCCTCCCAGGTCGGGCTGGCCAGGTTGTCGCGCTGGCCCGACTTGTCGTCGCGGATCAGCGGCGCGTCGTCGTCGAGCGCCTTACGGGCGTTGACGATCGCCGGCAGGGGCTCGTACTCCACGTCGATCAGCCCGAGTGCGTCGTTGGCCGAGTACTCGTCGGTCGCAATCACGAACGCGACCTCCTGGCCCTGGAAGCGAACCTTGTCCCCGGCGAGGACGGCCTGGGTGTCATAGGAGATCGTCGGCATCCAGGCCAGGCCCAGGGTCTCCAGATCCTTGGCGGTGACGACGGCCGCGACGTTGGGGTGGGCCAAGGCCTCCGAGGTGTCGATCGAGACGATGCGCGCATGCGCGTAGGGGCTGCGCAACAGCGCGCCGTAGACCATTCCCGGCAGCTTGATGTCGTCGAGGTACTTGCCCTGCCCGCGGATGAAGCGCGGGTCCTCCTTGCGCTTCAGCCGGCCGAAGCCGACCGGACGCTCGGTGGACGGGCTCGGAAGGTTCTCGACGGTGGCCATGCTCATGCCTCCTGGTGCTCGGCCGCCCAGCGAACGGCACTCACGATGTTCTTGTAACCCGTGCAGCGGCAAATGGCGCCTGAGATCGCGGTCCGGATCTCCTCATCGCTGGGATCCGGGTTCTCGTCCAGCAGCGCGCGGGCGGTCATCAGCATCCCCGGCGTGCAGAATCCGCACTGCAGGGCATGGCGCTCGTAGAAGCCCTGCTGGATCGGGTCCAGCTGGCCGTCCACCTCGAGGGACTCGACCGTCCGGATCTCGTGGGCCTCGCACATGGCGGTCAGGATCGTGCACGACTTCACCGGCCGGCCGTCCATCAGCACGACGCAGGCGCCGCAGTTGGAGGTGTCACAGCCCCAGTGCGTGCCCGTCAGGCCGAGGGTGTTGCGGAGAAAGTGCACGAGAAGCTGGCGCGGCTCGACCTCCTGGGACACCTGCTCGCCGTTGACCGTGATCGACACCTGCATGTCAGGCCTCCCCCCCTAGCGCGCGGGTGGTGGCGCGGCGCAGCGCGCGCCCGGTGAGCACGCCGGCGAGATGGCGCTTGTAGTCGACCGGCCCGCGCCCGTCGGCGCTGGGAGAGCAATCCGCAGCGGCGATCTCGCCTGCCTGTGCGAACAGCTCCTCCGAGGGCGGCTGGCCGCGCAGCAGCTCCTCGGCCCGGGTCAGATGGATCGTCGTCATCCCGACCGCGCTGAGCGCGATCCCGACGTCGGCCATCACGCCGTCGCCGATCCATACCGCCGCCGACGCCGCGGCGATGGCCCAGTCGCCGGCGCGGCGCTCCACCTTCTCGTGGGCGCTGCCGGCACCCGGGCGCAGCGGCAGCCGGACCTCGATCAGCAGCTCGCCCTCGCCCACCGCCGTCGTGTAGGGCCCGACGTGAAAGTCCTCCATCCCCACCACCCGCTCGTCGCCGGACCCGCGGATGACCACCTGCGCCTTGGCGGCCGAGCAGACCGCCGAGAGGTCCTCGGCGGCGTCGGCCTGGCACAGCGAGCCGCCGATCGTGCCTCGGTTGCGGACCACCGGGTCGGCGATCACGGTCTCGGCGTCGCGGAAGAGCGGAAAGTGCTCCGCGAGCAGCTCCGACTTCAGAAGCGCAGCGTGCCGGGCGAGCGCTCCGATTCTGATCTCGCCGTCCTGCTCGCGGATGTAGTCGAGCTCGTTGAGGTCGTTGATGTCGATCAGGTGCTCGGGGTTGGCCAGCCGCAGCTTCATCATCGGCAGCAGGCTGTGGCCGCCGGCGATGACCCGCGCCTCGGAGCCCAGCCGCTCGAGCGCCGCGATCGCGCCCTCCACGCTGGTCGCTCGCTCGTATTCGAATGGGGCGGGGGTCTGCAAGACGGGCTCCTCGAGGTCAGGAACGCTTGGCCGGGAACCGCTTGCGGGGCGCCCCGATGTCGTCGCGCTGCTCGTAATTGACGGGAGCGTCCTCGCCGACGACCGGCGAGGTGGGCAGCTTCTCCGGACGCGACTGCCGGAGCTCGGGGTAGAGCGTGCGGGCCGCCAGACTGCCCCGCTCGACGTCCCTCAGCACCTCGCCCGTCGGGCTGAGGGCCGCGATCGGCGCCTCACGGCCGAGCCGTGCAAGCGTGAGCGTGCCCTTTGTGTAGACCTCGCCGATACGGGGCGCGTCGACGTCGGCACTCTCGGGGAAGTTGCGGAACCCCGCGGCGCCGGCTCCGGGGTAGAGGCCGTCGACGAGCCCGACCGCATCCCTCATCCCGGCCTTCTTGACCAGCAGGCCCTCGAGCAGGTCGACGCCCGCGTCGAGCTGCTGGTTGATCGTGGTCACCACGTCGTTGACCGGCGCGCTCTTCTCGACGATCTCGCCGACGCCCGCGATCACCTGGTCGAGGCCGGCGGTGATCTTGCGCAGTTGCACGATCGTGGAGACGAGGTAGTAGACCAGGGCGAGGACGATCAGCAGGACGGCGGCGATCATCACCACCGCGGGCGCCGCCACGGCCAGCACGGTCACCGCGACTCCTCCTCGGCGTCGTCGAGGATCACGTCGAGCGAGCCGCCGTAATCGGCGAGCCCCGCCACCGTCTGCTCGACCTGGTCCCGCGTGGTGAGCAGGAGCGCAGCCGCATCGAGGTCCTTGGAGCCGGCGGCCGCCACACCGGCAATCCCCTCCACGGAGGGGACGATGCTCTCGGCCGCCTGCAGCACCCCGCGCAGCAGGTACACGACCACCGGAAAGACCACTGCGAGCAGGACGATGCTGCCGATCCAGAGGAGCGTCATCGCGGCCTCCTCTCGGCCACGACCGAGGCCTTCTTGGCGATCCCGGGCAACGCGCCGAGGATCACGTCGAACTGGGCGTTGATGGCCTTCACGGCGGGCTCGAGCGGACGCAGGTGCTGGGACTCGACGTCCTCCAGCGCGGACCCGAGCGTGGCCAGGCCCTCGGAGATCGCCTCGAGGCCCTGCCGGGCGCGGATCAGCGCGACGGCCAGAACGACGATGACGAGGAGCGCCAAAGCGACGCTGAGCAGGATGTAGGCGGTGTCGCTCATTTGTCGGCGTATCCGTCGGTGAGCGCGTTCATGTAGCCGTCCTGGACGACGGCCTCGTCCACGATCTCGGCGAGGACCGGCGCTGTGGCCTCCAGCTGCGGGATGTTCGCCGTGTTGGCCCCGACATTGCCGGCGATCGCCAGAAGGCCGTCGACGGAGCGCCGGATCCGCCCGATGTACATCAGGAGGAGCACCAGGAGAAAGGCCACCACCAGCGCCGCGACGAGGCCAATGGCCAGTGCGATGCCCCAGTAGGTGTCAGCGGAGACCGCCACCTGCGTCATTTCCCAACCGCCACCTTCCTGAGCGCGCGCGCGGCGTGCAGGACCCTCACGCCGGAGTCGTTGATACGCGCGATCTCGCCTAGCTCCGCGGTCTGCGTGCGAACCACCTCGACGGCCTCCTCGGCCGTGCGGGCCTGCTCGGAGATCCGCTTGGCCAGCATGACGATCACGATCACGATCACCGCCGCCACGGCGATCACGACCACGCCGAGCGCGAGTCCCACCGGCCAAGCGGTCGACGCCGCCGGCTCAGCCCAACTGCTCATCGGCCTCCTCCCGGATTCGCACTCCCAACGCTGACAGTACCCGATCAGTGCCGCCTGCGGGCGGGGTCGGCCGACTCGTCGGTCACGGCCACATTGACCGTCGAGCAGCGGCCGCAACGGACGCGCACCTTCTTGGTCATCTGCATGGGATGCATCGACTCGGCCAGCACGTTTCCGCACTCCACGCAGACGTAGTCGTCGGGCCCGTTTCCCCGGAACGCGGGGCGGTCGGGATCCTCCTGAAGCGCGGTCCCCCCGTCGAACGGCACCTCGCCCGGGCGGATCTCCCGCATCGCGATGCTTGCCATCTCCCGGAAAAGGGTAAACGGGCGATGGGTTCGACCTTGATGGCTGACCAAGACGCGCAGAAGCCGAGCGAGCAGCGGGGCGGGACCACGCCCGACGAGGCGGAGGCCCGCGAGAAGGGTGAGTGGGCGGAGACCGCGGACGAGGGCATCGTGCCCGCCGACGCCGGAGGGTCCGACGCGCCCCGCGAGAGGCTGGCCGACGATCCCGAGCTGGGCAGCTCGGTGCTGGGAGAGACGACCGGCTCGGAGGAGCCGGCGACCGAGGCCGGAGTCGATCCCGCCGGCGGCGAGGAGGCAGACGCCGTGACCGACGGCGGTCCCGAGCCGCCTGCGGACGCGGAGCCCGACCTGAAGGACGCGGCTGGGGCGGCGCCCCGGCCCGACGTCCAGTCCGATCGCTAGTCGCGCCCAGCAGCCGCCCGTCAAGGGGGTGTGGTTCCTTTGTTGCCCGTACGGACGCTAAAGAACCAAACCCCCCGGGGTGGGCGGCAGCGATCAGTCCACGAGCGCGCCGCAGCTGACGTTGACGATGGCCGCCGTCATGCTGCGGCCCCAATCGGACGCGGCGAAGGCGGCCGCGTTGCCAACATCCTCTAGCGTCGCAGCTCGCCCCAGGAGGGTCTGTCCTTCGATCATCTCGACGATGCTCTCGCGACCGTCGAGGCCCTCGGGGATCGTTTCGGGTATGCCTCCGCTTGCCAGCGTGACGACACGAATTCCGTGCGGTCCCAGCTCGACGGCGAGCTGACGTCGCATCGTCTCGATCGCGTCGAAGGCGACCTGGGTGCCGCCGAGGTAGTAGTCGCGCATCGGCCCGCTGCGGTCCCCGGGACCGCCGAAGGCGAGGATCACCCCCGAGCGCCTGGGGATCATGTGGCGCGCGGCCGCCCGCGCGGTCAGGAAGGTCGTCCTGGCGGCGGTCTCCACCGGGGCCATGAAGTCATCGACCTTCATCTCGGCAAGCGGGACGCCGTGGGTGTACGGGTGCGCGATCAGGTTGAAGGAGATGTCGATCCCTCCGGCCTCCTCGGCTACGGCATCGGCGTGGCGATCGACGGCCTTCTCGTCCAGCGCGTCGACCTCCGCGGTGTTCGCCTCCGCTCCCGCGGCGCGGATCGAGTCCGCGACCTCCTCGAGCGCGCTCCGGGTGCGCCCGGCGAGAAAGACCGTCGCGCCCTCGCGAGCGAAGGCACGAGCCACCGCACCGCCGATCGAGCCTGCCCCGCCGTAGATGACTGCCTTCTTGGCCTCGAGCAACACGTCTACCTCCTCAAGTCCCAGGTCTTCCGAACGGACCGTAGGGGGCCGCGGAACTCATCGCTACACCGCAAATAGCGGTTGCCGAACGGCGCCCGGGGGCGAGACTGCCCCGGGTTCCCGCTTATCCTCAGACGCACTCGCATGGCCAAGGACACCGAGAAGCTCATACGTCAGCTGTCGCTGATCTCGTTCCTGATGGCCGAGCGCCGGCCGGTCTCGGCGCTCGAGATCAAGCAGGACGTGGAGGGCTACTCGCAGATGAACGACGAGGCCTTCGCCCGCCGCTTCTACGCCGACCGGGCCGAGCTCGATTCGCTGGGCATCCACCTGAAGGTCGACCGGCCGGCCGAGGGCTACTACGAGGCCGAGAACTACTCGCTGCCGCCGGAGAACTTCTACCTGCCGGCGATCGAGTTCACCGACCAGGAGCTCAGCCTGCTGCGGATGTCGCTCAGCCTGCTCGACGGCCAGTTCGCCTACGCCGAGCCGTTCCGGCTCGCGCTCCAGCAGCTCTCCTGGGGCAAGCCCTCGCCGTTCGACGCGCCGGAGCAGCGCAGCGTGGCGCTGGCGGTCACTGCCCAGGCCGGCGGGCGCGGCGTATCGCAGCGGCTGTCCAAGGTCGAGACCGCCATCTTCCGCCGCAAGACGATCGTCTTCGACTACTACACGATGGGACGCGACGCGGTCGAGTCGCGGAAGGTCGAACCCCTACCACCTGCTCTACCGCGGCGGGCAGTTCTATCTGATCGGGTACTCGCACGAGCGGGACGACGTGCGGGTCTTCCGGGTCTCCCGCATCCGGGGGAAGGTGGGCTACGCCTCCAAGGCCGAGCACGACTTCAACCGGCCCGAGGACTTCGATCCGCGCTGGTACGCCACGCGCACCGACTGGCAGCTCGGCGATCCGGTGGGCCGGGCCCGCATCTGGCTCTCCGACCGCATCGACTGGCTCGCGCTGCGCCACTTCGGCCACGCCGGGGAGGTCACCGAGGCCGACGGCGGAGTGATCTTCGAGACCGACTACGCCGACGCGCGCCAGATGGTCTCCTGGGTGCTGGGGCTGGGCGACCAGGCTCGCCTCGAGGGACCGGAGGAGCTGGTGGCCGAGCTGCGCGAGCGGCTCGAGCTCGTGATCGAGCGCCACGGCAACCCGCCGGACACCGACTCGGCGGTCCGGCGCCGCCCCGACGCCGCGGGGGAGGCCGACGAGGACGGGCTCGAGTCGCCGATCCGCCCCGAGCGCTTCGCCCGCCTGGTCACGCTGGCGGGCATCCTGATCGAAGCCGCGCGCGACGGGCGAAAGCTCGACGTGGCGGAGCTCTGTGACCGGCTGCAGGTGTCCGGCCAGGAGCTGCGCCAGGACATCGACGTGCTGAACGTCGTGAACTTCGGCGGCGGGAGCTACGTGCTCTACGCCGAGGTGCAGGGTGAGCAGATCGAGGTCGATCCCGAGCCCTACGGCGACAACTTCGCTCGCCCCGCCCGCCTGCTGCCGCTCGAGGCCAAGGCGCTCGTGGCGGCGATCGACCTGATCGGCGAGCACCTGGCCGAGGGCTCTCTGGCCACGGCCCGCCAGCGGATCGTCGACGCACTCGGGCAGGACCCGGCCGAGGACGGCCTGCAGATCACCACGGCCAAGGGGGACGACTCGCAGGTCGCGCGGGTGGTGGGCGAGGCGATCGCCGCCGGGCGCCTGCTCCGAATCAAGTACTACAAGGAGAACGAGGACGAGTTCATCGAGCGGACGATCGAGCCGTACAAGCTCGCCAACGGGCAGGAGGGCTGGTACGTGCACTCGTTCGACCTCGAGAAGGACAAGCCGCGGTCGTACCGGCTCGACCGCATCCGCGAGGCCACCGTGCTCGACGAGTCATTCGAGCCCCGCCCGGGCGTCGAGCCCGACGTGACCGGCTGGCTGGCCACCGGCGAGGTGCCGGCGTCCGAGGCCGCGCGGATCTGGGTGTCGCCCGAGCGGGCGCGCTGGGAGCGCGAGGCCCACCACGTTGTCGACGAGCTGAACGACGGCGCCGTGATCGTCGAGCGCACCTTCGCCTCCCACGAATGGCTGGTGCGCGAGGTGCTGAAGGAGGCGGGCGACGCCGTGGTGCTGGACCCCGACGAGGCCCGCCAGGCGGTGCTGGACGCCGCCGAGGCGCTCGCGGGGGCCGCGCGGCGCTAGACGGGCGTAGGGTTCCGTGGCGCGATGCCGTCGCGACGGGATCAGATCCGGATGAGCGACGAGGAGCTCGAGGCGTTTCTCGCCGAGCAGATGGTCATGCAGTGCGCCACGGTCGGCCCCCGGGGCCTGCCGCACATGGTGCCCCTCTGGTTCGTCGCCGACGGGACGGCCCTGAGCGGCTGGACCTACGCCAAGTCGCAGAAGGCCAGGAACCTCGAGCGCGATCCACGGGCCACGCTGGGCATCGAGGACGGCGTTGAGTATCACGAGCTGCGCGGCGTGATGCTCGAGTGCGAGGTGGGCGTCGAACGGGATCCGGCCGAGGTGGAGAATTATGGCCTGGCGCTGTTCGAGCGCTACGCCGGGGACCTAAACGACGAGATCCGCGGGATGGTGAGCGCCCAGGCGCAGAAGCGGGTGGGCCTGCGGTTCGTTCCCTCCCGCGTGGTGACCTGGGACCACCGCAAGCTCGGAGGCACCTATTAAGGGCCTGATCCTGTCCGGAGGCAAGGGCACCCGCCTGCGTCCGCTGACCCACACGAGCGCCAAGCAGCTGGTGCCGGTGGCCAACAAGCCCGTGCTCTTCTACGGGCTCGAGGCGATGGCCGACGCTGGGATCTCCGAAGTGGGGATCATCATCGCGCCGGAGACCGGGGGCGAGATCCGCGCTGCCGCGGGCGACGGGTCGCAGTTCGGGATCAGCATCGAGTACATCGAGCAGGACGAGCCCCTCGGCCTGGCCCACGCGGTGCTCACCGCCGAGCCCTTCCTGGGCGACTCGCCCTTCGTGATGTACCTCGGCGACAACCTTCTGCGCGACGGCATCGTCGACCTGGTGGAGACGTTCCGCAGCGAGAGCCCGGACGCCCTCATCCTGCTCACCCCCGTGCCGGACCCCGAGCACTACGGCGTGGCCGAGCTGAACGGGGACGGACGCGTCTCCCGGCTGGTGGAGAAGCCGAAGCAGCCGGAGACCAACCTGGCGCTCGTGGGCGTCTACATGTTCACGCCGGCGATCTTTGGCTCGGCTCGCGCCATCGAGCCCTCCTGGCGGGGCGAGCTCGAGATCACCGACGCCATCCAGACCCTGCTCGACCAGGGCAAGCGGGTGGACCCGCACATCGTGCACGGCTGGTGGAAGGACACCGGCCAGGTGCAGGACATGCTCGAGGCCAACCGGCTGATCCTCGACGACCTGGAGGAGCGCGTGGAGGGCACGCTGGTCGAGTCACGCGTGGAGGGGCGCGTGGTGGTCGCGGAGGGGGCGCAACTCGAGCGGACCACCGTTCGCGGGCCGGCGATCATCGGGCGTGGCTCGCGGATACGGGACGCCTACATCGGCCCCTATACGGCGATCGGGGACGACGTGACGATCGAGAAGGCCGAGCTGGAGCACTCGATCGTGCTCTCGGGCTCGAGCGTCCGCGACCTCGAGTACCGCATCGAGGCCAGCCTGATCGGCAAGGACGTGCGCATCGGCCGCGGGCCCGCCTTTCCGCGGGCCTACCGCTTCGTGGTCGGCGACCACGCGGACGTGCAGATCCTTTGACCGTCGCGGTGACCGGCGCGGCCGGAATGCTGGGCCAGGACGTGGTGCGCGCCGCCGGTGACGACATGGCGGCCTTCTCGCGCGCCGACCTGGACGTGACCGACGCCGACGCCGTGCAGGAGGCCCTCACCGGCTTCGACGTGGTGATCAACTGCGCCGCCTGGACGGGGGTGGACGACGCCGAGGAGCACGAGGCCGAGGCGCTCGCTGTCAACCGCGACGGGGCGCGCAACGTGGCCGCCGCGGCGCGACGCGTGGTCTACGTCTCCACCGACTACGTGTTCGACGGGGCCAAGCGCACGCCCTACCTCGAGTCCGATCCCACCGGCCCCCTGCAGAGCTACGGCCGCTCCAAGCTCGCCGGGGAGCGGGCCACGGCGGAGGCCAACCCGAAGCACTTCATCGTCCGCTCCTCCTGGCTGTTCGGGCCCGGCGGGCCCAACTTCGTGGAGACGATGCTGCGGCTGGGGCGCGAACGCGAGCGGTTGAGGGTGGTGGCCGACCAGGTCGGGTGCCCGACGTTCACCGGGCACCTGGCCGAGGCGCTGGTGAGCCTCGCGGAGTCCGAGGACTACGGGATCCACCACCTGGCAGGCGCGGGTGCCTGCTCCTGGCACGAGTTCGCCTGCGAGATATTCGCCCGCTGCCGCGTTGACTGCAGCGTGGAGCCGATCAGCACCGAGGAGTACCCCCTGCCCGCACGACGGCCGGCCTGGTCGGTGCTGGGCAGCGAGCACGGGCGGACACTGGCGCCGTGGCAGGAGGGGCTGGAGGCCTACCTGGGGGTGAGGGCATGAAGCTGCTGGTGACCGGCGCGGCCGGCTTCATCGGCTCCACCTACGTCCACCTCGTGCAGGGCGAGCACGAGGTGACGGTGCTCGACAAGCTCACCTACGCCGGGCGGCGCGAGAACCTGCCCGACGGCGTGGAGCTGGTGGTGGGAGGCATCGAGGACCGTGAGCTGGTGCTCGAGCTGACCGACGGCGCGGACGCCGTGGTCAACTTCGCTGCCGAGTCGCACGTCGACCGCTCGATCGCCGACCAGAACGCGTTCGCCCGGACGCACGTGATCGGCACCGGAGTGCTGCTCGACGCCGTGCGCGAGCGCGGAGTGGCCCGCTTCCTGCAGGTGTCGACCGACGAGGTGTACGGCTCGATCGCCGAGGGCTCGTTCACCGAGACCTCACCGCTCGACCCGTCCTCCCCCTACTCGGCCACCAAGGCCGGGGGCGACCTGCTGGTCTCCGCTCACGCGCACACCTACGGCCTCGAGGCGGTGATCTGCCGCGGCTCGAACAACTACGGCCCGCGTCAGTACCCGGAGAAGCTGATCCCCCTGTGCGTGCTGAACGCGCTGAACGGGGACTCGCTGCCGGTCTACGGCGACGGCCGCCAGGTGCGCAACTGGCTCTACGTGGAGGACTTCTGCCGGGCGATCCACACGGTCCTGCTCGAGGGCCGCGCCGGTGAGGCCTACAACGCGGGCGGGCCTGACGAGTGCGAGAACCTCGACGTGGTGCGCCGGATCCTCGAGCTGACCGGCCGCGACGAGTCGCTGATCGAGTACGTGAAGGACCGTCCCGGCCACGACCGCCGCTACTCGCTGGCCAGCCACAAGCTGCGGTCCGAGCTCGGCTGGGAAGCCGGGGTCGGCTTCAAGGACGGACTGGCTCGGACCGTCGACTGGTACCGCGACAACGAGGACTGGTGGGCCCCGATCCGCTCGGGCGAGTACCGCGAGTACTACGAGCGCCACTACGGGCGGGCGCTGTCGTAGGGCGCCGGCCCAAAGTCGGCCGCCCGATAGCCTCGTAGCGGTGTTCAGAGACGACCCGCCCGCGCTCGCCCTGCGCGGCCTGACCAAGCGTTACGACGACGGCACCCTCGCGCTGGAGGACTTCGACCTCGAGATTCCGGCGGGCGCGTTCTTCGGGCTGCTGGGCCCCAACGGGGCGGGCAAGACCACCCTGATCAGCGCCGTCTGCAACCTGCTGCGCGTCACCGCGGGCGAGATCGCGGTGTTCGGCGAGCCCCACAGCTCCATGCGGGCGCGCTCCTGGATCGGCCTGGCAGAGCAGGACATCAACCTCGACCGCTTCCTGACCGTACGCGAGACGCTGGTCTACCACGGCGGCTACTTCGGCATGGACGACCTGGAGCAGCGCGCCGACGAGATGATCGCGATCTTCGGCCTCGAGGCCAAGCGCGACACGCGCGCGCCGCGGCTCTCGGGCGGCCAGCGCCGCCGCCTGCTTCTCGCCCGGGCGCTGATGCACCGGCCCCGCCTTGTGATCCTGGACGAGCCCACGGCGGGCGTGGACTTCGAGCTGCGCAGCGAGCTCTGGCGCTACATCCGCCGGCTGCACGCCGAGGGCACCACGATTCTTCTGACCACGCACTACCTCGAGGAGGCCGAGGAGCTGTGCGAGGAGATCGCCCTGATCCGGGACGGTCACCTCATCGCCCGCGACTCGGCCGAGGGACTGCGCGAGGACTTCGGGGTCAGCCGGCTGCAGGACGTCTACGTGAAGGCGATGCAGTCATGACGGGACTCGTCTGGCTCTGCCGGCGCGAGACGCTGCGGGTGTCCAAGCTCTGGACCCAGACGGTGCTGGCCCCGGTGATCGCTTCGATCCTGTTCATCATCGTGTTCGGCCTCTCGCTGGGCGGCCGCATCCGGCAGGTGGGCGAGGTGGAGTACGAGGTGTTCATCGTGCCCGGCCTGATCGCGATGGCGATGGTGCAGGCCGCCTACGCGAACAACGCCTCGTCGATCTTCCAGGCCCGCTTCGACCGCTACATCCACGACGTGCTCTCCGCCCCGCTGCCACCCTGGCAGGTCACGCTCGGCTACACCGTCGGCGGGGTGTTCCGGGCGCTTGCGATCGGCGGCTCGCTGCTCGTGCTGTCGCTGCTGCTGGTGGGCGTGCCGGTCGAGCGGCCGTTCGCGCTGCTGGCGGCCGTGGGTCTGGGGCTGATCCTCTTCAGCGCGCTGGGCGTGGTGGTCGGCATCTACGCCGAGACCTGGGATCACACCACCTTCATCAACAACATCGTCATCCTGCCGCTGGTCTTCGTCGGCGGGGTCTTCTATTCGGTCGAGGTGCTGCCCTCCCCGTGGGAGGAGCTGTCGCACTTCAACCCGATCTTCTACCTCGTGCAGGGCGTGCGCTTCGGCTTCCTGGGCGACAGCGACGTGTCGATCTGGCTCTCGCTCGCGGTCACCGCTGCCCTGGCCATCCCCGTGTACGCCTGGTGCCAGTGGCTATTCGTGACCGGCAGGCGTTTGAAGGATTAGAAGCACGAATCACCCGCTGCCGGCGCTGCCCCCGGCTAGTGCAATGGCGCGAGCAGGTGGCCCGTGAGAAGCGCGCGGCCTTCCGCGACGAGGAGTACTGGGGCCGGCCGGTGCCCGGCTTCGGCGATCCCGCGGCCCGCATCTACGTGCTGGGCCTCGCCCCGGCCGCCCATGGGGGCAATCGCACCGGACGGGTCTTCACCGGCGACCGCTCGGGCGATTGGCTCTTCTCCTCGCTCCACCGCACCGGCTTCGCGAACCAGCCGACCTCGCGCTACCGCGGCGACGGCCTGCGCCTCGACGACCTCTGGGTGGCCGCGGCCGTGCGCTGCGCCCCGCCCGCAAACCGCCCGACGCCCGCCGAGCGCGATGCCTGCCTGCCCTACGCGGCCAAGGAGCTCGAGCTGATCGGCCCCCGGGTGATCGTGTGCCTTGGGTCGTTCGCCTGGGATGCCGCGGCCCGCCTGCTCAGCCTGCGCCCGCGCCCCCGCTTCGGCCACGCCGCCGAGCACCCGGTCGAGGACGGCCCCGTCCTCCTCGGCTCCTACCACCCGAGCCAGCAGAACACCTTCACCGGGAAGCTCACCGAGGAGATGATGGACGCGGTGTTCACGCGGGCCCGGGCGCTCGCCGCCGGGACCGCGGCTATAGTGCCTCGCCGCAACAAGCCATAGCCGAGTTCCCGGTCGCCCGGCGGCCGGGGAGCGGGGGACCCAGGCAGTACCGGGGCGAATCGCGTTCCCGCGCGTAGCGCCGCTCTTCTGGCGCGAGCCCGACAGCTAACCCCGTAGGCCCGAAGAAGAGCAAGGGAGGCCAACGCAATGTCCCTCGCTGGATTGCTGCTGCTGCAGGTCGCGGCCTTGGGCGGACTAATGCTGGGCCGGCGCCGACTGCTGCTGGTGCCGGCCGCGGCCGTTCCGGTCACCACGGTGCTGGCTGGGGCCGAGGGGGCGATTCTCAGCCTGCTGGCGCTGGCCGGCCTGGCCCTCGGCGCCTATCTGCACGAGCTGGTGCGTGACGACTTCGCCGGCTAAGGCACCTGCTCGCGGAGCTCCTTGCGCAGCTCCTTGGCCTCCTGCTCGAAGTCCTCACCGCGAGCCTCGGCCTTCTTCTGCAGCTCCCGGGTCTTCTTCTCGATCTCCTCCGGCGAAGCTCCCTCGCGTATCTCCCGCCGCAGCTCCTTGGCCTCCTTCTCGAAGTTCTGCGCGGCATCCTCGGCCTCGTTCTGGAGGTTCTCGGCGTCGTTCTGGACGTCATCGCCGCCGCAACCGGCTCCTGCCAGGGCCAGAGCGGCCAGCGCCGCAGCCGCAGCGCGCCGGAAAGCGTGTGAATCCATGGAGCCGCAGCCTAGATGACTGATTCGGGAGCCCGGCCCGGCGCAGTCCGGCCATACAAGCCTCCATCAGGCCGGCGCGCCCGGGCGGGAGTGACCTTCCGCGCGTATAGAACGCCAACCGTCACGCACAGGACCGAGCCGGCCTTCCGGGTGGCGTTCTGGCCGTGGCCTCGCCCCTACACCCGGCAGCTCCGCCGCTTCTCGTCGATCGTCACCGAGCGGCCGTCGTCGAGCCGCACCCGCGCCCGCAGGAGGAAGCGGCGGCCCGGCTGCACTCCCACCAGGCGGATCCGCTTGCGGAAGGGCGCGCTCTGGTCGCGGGCCAACCGACGGAAGCTGTAGGGCTCGTCCTCGTCGCCCGGGCGGGGCCGGCGCCGGATCTGCAGCTCCACACGCTCGATCGCCGGGGCGTCGGTGCCGCGAACTGCGGCCGTGAACCGGCACTGGCGGCGGGCGGCGTCCAGACGCAGCGCCGGCTTCGCCCGGCAGCCGCCGCCGGAGCACCGCCTCAGCGCCGCCAGCCGCGCCGACAGCGCGCTGCGCACGGGGGTGAGCGCCGGGTCGGCGTGGAGGCTCGTGAGCTCGTCGGGATCGCTCGACAGGTCGTACATCTCGACCTCGCCCGTTCTGTGCTCGACGTACTTCCAGCGGTAGTTGCGCAGGCCGCTGTAGGTGAGCCCCTGATTGGAGCCGCCCTCGAGCAGAAGCTCGCGCCCCCACTGCGCGCGGGGGTCCTTGAACAGGCCGAACAGGGAGCGGCCGTCCTGCGTCCGTCCGGAGCGGGCGTCCGCCGCGTCGAGGATCGTCGGCGCGAGGTCGGCGTTTGTCACGAGCTGGCTGCGGGTCTCACCTCGGGGCACGCCGGGTCCGCGCATGAGCAGCGGCAGCTTGATCGAGGGCTCGTAGGGCAACAGCTTGCCCGCCGGCACGCGGTGCTCGCCGTGGAAGAAGCCGTTGTCGCTGGTGAACAGGACCACCGTGTCCCTCAGCTCGCCCGTCGTGAACAGGGTCCCGAGGATCGACTCCACGGCCTCGTCCACGGCCAGCAGGGACTCGAGCCGCTGCCGATAGCCCTCCAGGATCGCGTTGGCCCTGGGGACCCCGATCGGCCGCCGGCGCTGTAGCGCGAGCGGCTTGTCGGACATATCGGCCTCGTTGAAGGCCGGCGACGCCGGCAGCGGCTCGGAGGCGAACACGTTGAGGTGACGAGGCGCCGGTGTGGGGGTGGCCAGGTTCGCGGGGTCGTCGGTGTCGTTCGGCCCGCCGCTGTGCGGGGCCAGAAACGCGACCGAGAGGAAGAAGGGCTCGTCGGAGGGCGCCGCCGAGGTGATCAGCTCGTTGGCCCGCCGGGCGAAGAAGTCGGTCGAGTAGAGCTCGGGCTCGCGTGCAGCCGTGCCGTAGGTGCGCAGCGTCCCGTTCTCGTTGACGGTGTAGCCCCAGAAGCGATAGGTCGAGGGGTCGACGGTGCCGTGCCAGTCGCTCCAGCCGGGCGGCACCTCCGTCGGCGCGAGCCGGCCGTAGCCGTTCAGGAACTTGCCCACGTGCATGGTCCGGTAGCCGGCCTGCTGGAGCCAGACCGGCAGCCAGTTCGACTTGTCCAGCCGGCCGTAGCCTCCTGCCGGCGGCCCGTTGCCGAGCACGCCGTGGTTGTGGGCGTACTGGCCGGTGAAGAGCGTCGCGCGCGATGGGCAGCAGAGCGAGTAGTTCACGAAGCTGCGGGTGAAGGTCGTCCCCTTGCCGCCGATCAGCGAGTTCGTCCTGTTCATCACGCGCATCGACTCCAGCGTCTGGTCGTCCGTCATCAGCACGACGATGTTCGGCTTGGCCTCTGCCGCCGGGGCGAACACCAGCACGAGCAGGGCGGTCAGGACGACTCGAGCGCGCATGTGCGTCTGAACACAGCGGCGCACACGGAGGTGCGCCTGCCTTCGCGATACGCTCGTGGGTCGCATGTCTTCCGACCCGCTCGCATCGTTCACCCCCGGGATAAGGGACTGGTTCTCGCGCTCCTTCGAGCGGCCCACAGAGGCCCAGGCCCGGGCCTGGCCTGCGATCGCGCGGGGGGAGAACGTGCTGGTGTCGGCTCCGACCGGGTCGGGTAAGACGCTCGCCGCCTTCCTCTGGGGCCTCGACCGGCTGGTGGCCGATCCCGCCGAGCCCCGCCGCACGCGGCTGGTGTACGTCTCCCCGCTCAAGGCGCTCTCCTACGACGTGGAGAAGAACCTGCGCGCGCCGCTGAAGGGCATCGGGGGCGACATCTCAGTGGCTATACGCACCGGCGACACGCCCCAGAAGGAACGCCAGGCCATGCTGCGGACGCCTCCGGACGTGCTCATCACCACGCCCGAGTCGCTCTACCTGATGCTCACCTCGCGGGCGCGCGAGTTCCTGGTGGACGCCGAGTGGGTGATCGTCGACGAGATCCACGCCGTGGCCCGAACCAAGCGAGGCGCGCACCTGGCGCTCACGCTCGAGCGCCTGGAGCATCTGGCAGGCCGCTCGCTGCAGCGCATCGGGCTGTCGGCCACCCAGCGCCCGCTCGAGGAGGTGGGCCGTTTTCTCACCGGCCCCGGGCGGGACTGCACGCTGGTCGACGCCGGCATGCGCAAGCCGCTCGACCTCAAGATCCACGTACCGGTCGAGGACATGCGCGAGCCGGACGCGCATGACGTCACCGACCCCGCGTTGGGGGGAATGGGCACGGCGGCCGGCGGCGGCGACCTGGTGGGCGAGGGCCTGGGTGGCGGCGCGCCGGCGGCAACCGCCCGCTCGATCTGGCCCGCGATCTACCCGGAGCTCCTGCGGCTGGTGCGAGAGCACCGCTCGACCATCGTCTTCGTCAACAACCGGCGCGGCGCCGAGCGCCTCGCGGTCCGGCTCAACGAGCTGGCGGCCGAGGAGAACGGGGACGAGCCGGCGGCCATCGCACGCGCCCATCACGGCTCGCTGGCCCGTGAGGAGCGCCTGGTGGTCGAGGACCTGCTCAAGTCGGGCGAGCTTCCCTGCCTCGTGGCCACCTCGTCGCTCGAGCTCGGCATCGACATGGGCGCGGTCGACCTCGTGATTCAGGTCGAGTCGCCGAAGTCGGTCACCGCCGGCCTGCAGCGGATCGGGCGAGCCGGGCACGGCGTGGGCGAGGTCTCGATCGGGCGCATCTTCCCGAAGTTCCGGGCCGACCTGCTCGAGTGCGCAGTGGTCGCCCGTCGCATGCGCGACGGTGACATCGAGCCCACGGTCGTCCCCCGCAACGCGCTCGACGTGCTCGCCCAGCAGGTGGTGGCGATGGTCGCCACCGGCGACGAGTGGAAGGTCGGCGAGCTGCACGACACGGTGCGCCGGGCCTACCCCTACGCCGAGCTGTCGCGCGAGCTGCTGGACAGCGTCCTCGACATGCTCGACGGGCGCTATCCCTCCGAGGAGTTCGCCGAGCTGCGGCCCCGGATCGTCTGGGACCGGGTGGAGGACACGATCCGCGCCCGCCGCGGGGCACTTCAGCTGGCGGTCACGAACGCGGGCACGATCCCAGACCGCGGCCTGTACGGGGTGCACCTTCCCGACGGCCGCCGGGTGGGCGAGCTGGACGAGGAGATGGTCTACGAGGCGCGCCCCGGCCAGACGTTCCTCCTGGGCGCGTCGACCTGGCGGATCGAGGAGATCACCCGCGACCGGGTGATCGTGGTGCCGGCGCCGGGAGCGCCGGGGGCGGTTCCCTTCTGGCGCGGCGACGGCGTGGGCCGGCCCAAGGAGCTCGGCGCGGCGATCGGCGCCTTCTCGCGCGAGTCCGTGGAGCGCGACCCGAGCGACTTGGCCGGCGAGTACGACCTCGACGAGCGGGCGGCCCGCAACCTCCTCACCTTCCTGCGTGAGCAACGCGACGCCACGCGTGTGGTGCCGAGCGACCGCACGCTGGTGATCGAGCGCTTTCGCGACGAGATCGGCGACTGGCGGCTGTGTGTGCTCTCGCCCTTCGGCGGGCGCGTGCATGCGGCGTGGGCGCTGGCGCTGTCCGCGCGAATACGGGACGAGTTCGGCCTCGAGTCCGACGCCATCTGGTCGGACGACGGCATCATCGTGCACCTGCCCGACGCCGACGAGCCGCCCTCGGCCGAGCTGGTGCTGGTGGAGCCGGACGCCGCCGAGGAACTAGTCGTCCGTGAGCTGTCGAGCTCGGCGCTCTTCGGCGCGCGCTTCCGCGAGAACGCCGCCCGCGCGCTCCTGCTGCCGCGCGCGCGCCCGGGCAAGCGCACTCCCCTCTGGCAGCAGCGGCTGAAGGCCCAGTCGCTGCTCGAGGTGGCCAAGCGCTACGGCCAGTTCCCGATCGTGCTCGAGACCTACCGCGAGTGCCTGCGGGACGTGCTCGACCTGCCCGGCCTGGAGGAGCTGCTTCGCGGCCTTCATACCCGCGAGCTCTCGCTGGTCGAGGTCGAGACCCAGCGCGCCTCGCCGTTCGCCTCGTCGCTCCTGTTCGACTACGTGGCCACCTACATGTACGAGGGCGACACGCCGAGCGCCGAGCGGCGCGCGGCGGCGCTGTCGCTCGACCGGGATCTGCTGCGCGAGCTGCTGGGCCAGGAGGAGCTGCGCGAGCTGATCGACCCGGGCGCTCTCGCAGAGGTCGAGGCCGACCTGCAGCGCCTGAGCGACCGCACCCGCGCCGCGAACGCGGACGGGCTGCACGACGTGCTGCGAGCCGTGGGCGATCTGACCGCTGACGAAGCGCAGGCCCGGTGTCTCGAGGCCGTCTCGGCGAAGCGCATGCTCGCCGACCTCGAGCGCGAGCGGCGCGCCGTGCGGATGCGCATCGGTGGCGAGCAGCGCTGGATCCCGGCTGAGGACGCCGGCCTGTTCCGCGACGCCCTCGGCGCGGTGCCTCCCGGCGGCCTGCCCGCCGTCTTCCTGGAGGCGGTCGAGGAGCCGCTGCAGCGGCTGGTCCGCCGCTACGCCCGCACCCACGGACCCTTCACCACCAGGGAGGCGTCGGACCGCTACGCCCTGGACCTGGCGCCGGTGCTGCGGGAGCTCGAAGGAGCGGGGCAACTCGTGCTCGGCGAGCTGCGGCCAGGCGGAAGCGGGCGCGAGTGGTGCGACGCGGATGTGCTCCGCCGGCTGCGGCGGGCCTCGCTGGCCACCCTGCGCAAGGAGGTCGAGCCCGCCGAGCAGCGCGCGCTGGCCCGCTTCCTGCCCGCCTGGCAGGGGGTGGACGCGGCGCCTGCAGGGGGCGCGGGAGTCGACCGCCTGCGCGAGCTCCTGGTGCCTCTGCAGGGCGTGGCGCTGGCGCCGGACGTATGGGAGCGAGACGTGCTGCCCCGCCGCGCCGGCGCCTACTCCCCGGCCTGGCTCGACCAGCTGTGCGCGAGCGGCGAGCTCGTCTGGGTCGGCGCGGGCTCGCTGGGACGAAGCTCGGGCCGCGTAGCCCTCTACTTCCGTGAGGACGCCCGCTGGCTGGGCCCCCCGCCCATCAAGGCCGAGCGGCCGGACGGGCCCCTGCACCAGACGATTCGCGATCGCCTCGAGCGGGGCGCAGCCTTCTGGGCCGACCTCCTGGCCGACCTCGAGTCCGTCGAGCCACTGGAACTTCAGGAGGCCCTGTGGGACCTCACCTGGGCGGGGGAGGCGACCAACGACGCCTTCGCCCCGCTGCGCGCGCCCCGGCTCACCCTGGCCAAGCGCCAGCGCGACGCGGGCCGTCGCTTCGCCCGCCGCCGCCGGCCGGGAGCGCCCCAGGTGCAGGGGCGCTGGTCGCTCACCGCCCCGCTGTTCGCCGATGCACCCGCCCACGGCCCGCGTATGCGTGCGCTGTGCGAGGTGCTGCTCGAGCGCTACGGGATCGTCACCCGTGAGACCGTTCTGGCCGAGGGCATCCCCGGCGGGTTCGCGGGGCTCTACGGCGAGCTCTCCAACCTGGAGACCCTGGGCACCGCGCGCCGCGGTTACTTCGTCGAGGGACTCGGGGGAGCGCAGTTCGCGCTGCCGGCGGCGATCGAGCGCCTGCGCACCATGCGCGCCGACGAGCCGGCCGGCGCCGTGGTCCTGGCCGTCACCGACCCCGCCAACCCGTTCGGGGCCACACTGCCATGGCCGAAGCGCGAGGATGACGACAGCGGCCGGCGGCCGGCGCGCGTTCCGGGCGCGTTCGTCGTCACCCTCGACGCGGAGCCGGTGCTCTACGTGGAGCGCGGCGGCAAGGCCCTGCTGCCGCTGCGCGAGCCGAACGATGAGTGGCTGCGGGACGCGCTCGAGGCGCTCGCCGACGCGGTCCGGCGCGGGCGTGTCCCCCGACTCGGGCTGGAGCGCTTCGACGGCGAGCCGGTGGTGGGCAGCGCGGTGGGCGCCCTTCTGATCGAGCTCGGCTTCCGGCAGGGCCCCCGGCGGCTGACCCTGAGCGCCTGATCTCCAGGCGCCGCGGCGCGCGTACGATCGTGGGATGCCCGAGGGCGACACGATCCACCACGCGGCGCGGCGGATATCGGCGGCGCTCGTGGGAAGCGACATCACCGCGGTCGAGACGCGCCATCCCCGGTTCGGGCGCGACCGCTGGCCGGAGCGGCTCGAGGGTAGGGGCGTGCGCGCCGTGGACGCGCACGGCAAGCACCTCTTCATCCGCTTCGAGGGCGGGCTGACGCTGCACTCGCACCTCCGGATGACCGGAAAGTGGGGTGTGTACCGCCACGGCGAGCGCTGGCGGCGCGCGGCCCGGCGCGCGTGGCTGGTCATCCGCACGTCCGAGCACGAGGTGGTTCAGTTCGACGGCCCGGTGCTGGAGCTGATGACCGACTCGCGCACGCGCTTCGACCGGCGCATCGCCGGCCTGGGCCCCGACGTGCTGGCGGACGAGTTCGACGAGCAGCGCTTCCTGCGGCGCCTTCGCGAGGACGACCAGAGCCGTGGGATCGGCGACGCGGTCCTCGACCAGCGCAACCTGGCCGGGATCGGGAACGCGTGGAAGGCCGAGGGCTGCTTTCTGGCCGGCATCGACCCCTGGCGCCCCCTGAGCGAGGTCAGCCACGCGGAGGCGCTGGCGATCGTCGGCGAGGTGCGTCCCCTGATGCGCATCTCGGCGGAGCGGGGCGGGCGCATCGTGAGCTTCCGCCCCGACCGGCCGCACCCGCGCGGCGACTCCAGCACGTGGGTGTTCGAGCGCACCGGCCTGCCCTGCCGCCGCTGCGGCACGGCGATCCGCGCACGCGGCCAGGGCGACGACAACAGGACGACCTACTGGTGCCCCACGTGTCAAGGCTGAGCCGAGAGCAGCCGGCTCGGCCGGCTGCGAACGGATGGCTTTGATCAGGGTGGGCCACAAGGGCGCGGACCATGTCGCCCCCGGGAACACCATCGCGAGCTTCGACGCCGCCCTGGAGCACGGCGTGGACATGATCGAGTTCGACGTCCTGCGCACCCGCGACGGACGCCTGGTGCTCGCACACGACTACGAGGACGCCGGCTCGCGCAGCTGCCTGACGCTCGACGAGGGCCTCGACCACTTCGCCGGCGAGGCCTACGCGGGCGTGCAGCTCGACCTGGACATGAAGCTTCCCGGCTACGAGCGGGAGGTGTGCGAGGCGCTCGTCGAGCGCGGCCTGTCGGAGCGGTCGCTGGTGTCGACCATGTACCCCGAGAGCCTCGATCGCCTGGGGGAGCTCGCGCCGGGCCTGCGCCGCGGCTGGTCGGTGCCGCGGGTGCGCCGCGACTACACGCGCTCGCCGTTCGCCGTACCGGCCTACCTCGTGGCCCGCGTGTGGCGAGCGCGGCTACCGGGCCAGGCGGCGTCGCGCATCCGCGCCGGCGGCTGCGAGGCGGTGATGGCGCACCGGATCCTCGTGAGCGGGCGCCTGGTGCGGGAGGTGCACGCGGCGGGCGGTCAGGTCTACGTGTGGACCGTGGACAACGCCCGGCGGATCGCGGCGCTGGAGGCGCTCGGGGTCGACGGCGTGATCACCAACGACCCGCGGCTGTTCGACCCGCGCTGAGGCCTCAGCAGGGGTCGCCGTACTGCACCTCTTCGGGCGAGCAGTCGCTACCCGGCAGCACCCCCTCGAGCTCGCTCGGCCGATCGGCCACCACAATCTCGGAGGGGTAGCCGAGCGTCCTCACCAGGTCCCTGATCCTCCCGAGCACCGCCCGCATCTCCGGCGGAACCCTCACGCCAACGAACTTCAGGTTGAGCTGGACTCCGCCGCTGTTGGAAAGGGTGCGCAGCGCCCGCCCGATGACCGCGCTGGGGGCATCCGTGCATCCCTCATTACCGCCGACGAAGATGAACAGGCTCTTCGTCTTGCTCTCGGCTGCGTCCCCGCGGTCGATGAAGTCGTCCGCCGCGTGCGCCACCGCGTTGGCGAAGTTGGATCGGCCACTGGGGCGGGCGCCTTCCAGGGCGTCGCGGAAGGCATCGCTGTTCTCCTCGGCGAAACCGACGTTCGGCTCCTGGTACTCGGTTCTGCACTCCGGACCCGCGAAGCGCAGGCTCGTCGACCGGCTCGGCTGCGTTTCGACGTGCGACAGGACCTCGGCCGCGGTGGCCGGCAGCTTCGGCTCGGGGCCGATCTTCCCGTTCATCCCGCGCGACACGTCGACGATGTACTCCGCGCTCACGTTGGCCGGCGGATCGTCGAGCTTGCTCGCGAGCTGACTGACGCCCAGGACCAGGGCGACGAGCGCGCCGAGAAAGGCGACGATCGCACGGGGGTCCAGAAACCAGGGCCGGTCCTTGCGCGGCTTGTCGTCGCCCGGCGTCTCATCGTCGGCGGGCATGGGTCAGTCCTACAGCGTCGCCGCACGCGCGTCAACGTCGCGCCAGCCCGGGTAGAGGCGCTCGGCCCGCGCGGCCGCCAGCCGCCGTCGCTCTCCTCGCGTGGCCCGGCTGAGGTCGGCCCACAGCCGCCAGCTTCCCGGGTCGCGCCGGAGCCCGGTCTGGAAGCTGGCCCGGGCGCGCGCGGTCGCGCCCTCGGCCAGCAGCGCCTCGCCCAGCAGGCGCCACGGCTCGCCCGACCAGGGCTGCCAGCGCGCCGCGGTGCGGGCCTGGTCGGCGGCCTCCCGGGGGACGCCCGCGCGGGCCGCGGCCTCGCTGCGCGCGAGAGCCGCGTGTCCCACCACGCCGGCGAAGGCCAGCGCGCTGAGCGCGAGGACCGCTGCCACGGCCAGCGCACGCGGCCAGGCGCCCAGCCGCCAAGCTCGCACAGGCCCACCGGCCGCCGCCACGAGAGCGGCGCCGCAGATCAGGGCCGCGAGCGTGAGCGCAGGCATCTCCCAGTCCCAGTGAATCCCGGCGTGGACCAGGTAGGCGACATATGCCCCGAGGGCGGCCGGCACCAGGGGCCCACGGCGGGCGCGCACCGCAGCGACCAGTGGGACCGCCAGCACAAGCAGCAGCAGGCCGGTGCCGACCAGGCCCAGCTCCGACAATGTCTCCAGGTACAGGCTGTGCGCGTCTCGGGCCGGCCTGGTGTCACGCCGCTGCTCGTACCAGGCGCGGCCGAAGCCGCCCGCACCGGCCCCCAGGAGCGGCTCCTCGCGCACGGTCCGCAGGGCCACCCCCCACAGCTCCCGGCGCACCTCGAGTGAGTCCGCCGCCCGCCGGGCGTCGAAGGCCTGCGCGGCCGGGCCCGCCGGCGACTCCGGTTCGGCCGCGGGGGCCGCGGCCCCCCAGCCGACCGTCGTCACAGCGAGCGCCAGCACCGCGACCACCGGCGCTGGGCGGAGGCTCATACGTCCGCTCGCAAGCAGGCCGGAGGCCGCGGCGAGCAGAACCAGCAGGACCGCGAGCAGCACCCCGGCGTTGCCGGCCGCGGCCCAGGCGGCGAGCGCCGGGGCGGGGAGCAGCGCGGCTGCGGCGAGGAGCATCCGGCGCTCGGGGCCAAGCGCCACCGCAACCGCCAGCCCCAGCGCCAGCGCCAGGTAAGCCGCCCGGCTTCCCGACAGGGCCACCGTGGCGGCCAGCGGCACGAGCGCCATCCCGGCGAGCCCACGCACGATCGGCGCCGCTGCCCGCGCGGCCATGCCCAGTGCGAGAAGGGCGCCCATCGCGGCAAGCAGCCCGAGCGAGCCGGAATAGCCGATCGGCCCCTCCAGCGGATCAGCGGTCTCGCCAGTGACCAGCCGGCCGGCCAGCGCATACAGCGACACGAGCGTGCATGCGGCCGCCAGCGCGGCGAGCACCCCGTCGACCGAGCGCGGGCGCAGGAACAGGAGCAGGCCGGCCAGGACCGCGAGGTAGGCCAGCCCGCGCTCGGCCTCGATCACCGTCTGGGCCGGGTCGAGCGACCAGATCAGCGACAGCGCCGTCCAGGCCGTCAACGCCCCCAGGCCGCCGACCATCGTCAGCGCGAGCCGGCTCAGGCGAACACCCGGGACCAGCAACAGGCCGAACGCGATCGCCCACAGCACCAGCACGCTCGTGGCGCCCGCGGCCCGCGGGAAGTATCCGCCCTGGGCCAGCGCGAGCCCGCCCACCGTGCCGAGCACCGCGAGGACCAGAGCGCCCGTCGTGAGCCGTGACTGCACAGCAGGCGCAGCCTAACCCCCCGCAACCGGGTGCGGGCGGCCGCTGCGGGGCACTAGAGTCGTCCGCCATGAAGCGGCACATGCTCGGAGACCTCACCCTCCCCGCACCCGGCCTGGGCTGCATGGGCATGTCCGAGTTCTACGGGCCGACCGACGAGGAGGAGTCGACACGCACCATCGGGCGCGCGCTCGACCTCGGGGTGACCTTCCTCGACACCTCCGACCTGTACGGCGCCGGCCACAACGAGGAGCTGGTGGGCCGCGCCATCGCCGGTCGCAGGGACGAGGTCCAGCTGGCCACCAAGTTCGCCGTCCGCCGCGAAGGCGGCAAGCGCTGGATCGACAACTCGCCCGAGTGGATCGGCGAGGCCTGCGACGCGTCGCTCCGCCGCCTGCAGACCGACTGCATCGACCTCTACTACATGCACCGCCGCAGCCCGGACGTGCCCATCGAGGAGAGCGTCGGCGCGATGGCCGAGCTCGTGCAGGAGGGCAAGATCCGTCACCTGGGTCTGTCCGAGGTGAGCGCCGAGACCTTGCGCGCCGCCTGCGCCGTCCACCCCATCGCGGCGCTGCAGAGCGAGTGGTCGCTGTTCACGCGCGGGCTCGAGGAGGCGATCGTGCCGACCGCCCGTGAGCTCAAGGTCGGCATCGTGCCCTACAGCCCGCTGGGACGAGGCGAGCTGAGCGGCACGCTCGACATCTCCGCGGACGGCGACTTCCGCTCGAACCTGCCCCGCTTCCAGGGCGCCAACCGCGAGCACAACCTGCGGGCGGTCGACCGCCTACGCACGATGGCCAAGGAGATGGACGCGACCCCGGCCCAGCTCGCCCTGGCCTGGCTGCTCCATCAGGGAGAGGACGTGGTGCCGATCCCGGGAACCAAGCGCGTGCGCTACCTGGAAGAGAACGCGGCCGCGGCGGAGCTCGAGCTCAGCGGCGACCAGCTCGCCGCCCTGAGCGACAGCTTCCCGCCGGACCTGACGGCCGGGGAGCGCTACGCGCCCGAGCAGCTGGCGATAGTCGAGCGCTAGCTCAGGTCTTCCCCGGCTGGGGGAACTGGGTGGAGAGAAAGCGGTCCCAGAGACGGTCGGTCATCAGGCGGCGCTGGCCGATGAGCATGTGCGCGGAAGGCGTCACCCGGACGCGCGTCTTCGGCGACGGGCGCGTGATGGCCTCCTCGATCACCTTGGCCACGTCCTCCGGATCACCGCCGAAGCGGGCGAGCGGCCCCTTCTCGTACACGCTCTGCGTCGAGCTGGCGACACGGGCGTTGAAGGCGGCGTACGGCCCGTCCTCCTGTTTGACCTCCCCCGCGGCGGTGGTCCCGAACTCGGTGCGGATCAGTCCCGGCTGGACGACCACCACGTCTACACCGAAGCACTTGACCTCGAAGCGCAGGGCGTCGCTGATCGCCTCCACCGCGTACTTGGTCGCGTGGTAGACGCCGCCACCCGGGAAGGTGAAGTTGGCCCCCATGGAGCTGATGTTCACGATCCGGCCGAAGCCCTGATCGCGCATGCCGGGCAGCACGAGCTGGCACATGCGGATGAGGCCGAAGACATTCGTCTCGAACTGGCGCCGGACGTCCTCCAGCGGGACCGTCTCGATGGCGCCGGACTGCGAGTAGCCCGCGTTGTTCACCAGCGCGCCGACCGCTCCCTGCTCCTGCACGACCGTCTCCACCGCGGCCCTCATGGACTCCTCGTCGGTCACGTCCAGGGCCAAGGTGCGACAGCCGGCCCGCTCCAGATCCTCGATGGCGGACTTCCGGCGCGCCGTCGCGTAGACCGTGTGGCCCGCGCGCCCGAGGCGCTCGGCGGCCGCCCGGCCGATGCCGGTCGAGCAGCCCGTGATCAGCACGGCCTTCGATGGTCTGGTCATAGAGGCAGACTATCCGTCGCCTCTACGCAGGAAAGCTCTTGAAGACGCTCCAGACGGGACGAGGCGCGCCGCCACGGGCCAAGTCGTCGCACAGCGCGCAATCCGCCACCGGATCGGCGTACATCAGGTAGTTGGAGTAGAGCTCGACGGACGGCAGCGCACTCGCCCGCGCCCACGCCGCGGCCACGAGCTCGGCCTGGCGGGTCAGGTCGGTCACCTCGGCCGAGCCCAGCCGCGCGCCGCCCTCGGTCATCCAGATACGCGGGTCCGCGGGCCCGCCTCTGCCCCTCCAGCGGCCACGGAGCATGCGCGCGAGATCGCCGGCTCCCCCCGGGAGCGCCACGCCGCGCTCGATGTCCCAGTAGTTGTGGTGGCTCCAGGCAAAGCTGGGCGTGCGGGCGAAGCCGCGCCGTTCGAGCGCGTCGAGCGTCGGCGGCACCAGCGAGCGGACGTTCGTGAACAGGCGGTCGTCCGGTCGCACGCGGTCGGAGAGGGCTGGGCCCGCGAGGCCGATCGGGTGGCCGCGTTCCGCGCTCAGCGCCTCGGCCGTGGCCATCATCTCGGTCACGTGACCGGCCATCACCTGGGGCCCGGGCCCGTAGGGATCGGCTGTGCGGCTCGGTCCCTGCTGCGGCCACAGCTGCCCGTTCGGCTCGTTCACGATCTCGAGCGTGAAGCCACGGCCGTGGACCGCGTAACGGTCCATCAGCCAGCCCAGCCACTGGCCGTAGTAGCCGCGGGGCCCCACCTGGCCCGTGGGCACGCGCCATTCGAGCGGCTTCAATCGCTCGACCGGGGTGTCCGGCCCACCGCGGTCCTCGCGGGCCCAGTCGGGCGCCACGCCTGCGGTGCCGTTCGCCCAGCGCGGGAAGTGCCAGGTGGTGAGGATCACGTTCAGCCCGGCCGCCCGGGCCAGCGCGATCTGCTCGTCCATCGACTCGATGTAGCGATAGCCGCAGCCCGTTCCGCAGGCGGCCGCGTCGTTGGCCCGACCGTCCAGAGCGTCCATCGGGACGAGCGCGGGCGGGAAGAGCTGGGCCTTGTCCCAGCGGATCCACAGCCTCACCCAGCGCGTGCCGAGTGCGCGGAGCTTGTCCAGGTTGCCGTTGACGCGCAGGTCCTCGACGTCGCCGCCGTGGTTGAGCGAGTCCATCGCCACGCACTTGGCCGGCCGGCCGTGGCCGGCGGCGGAAGCGGGACCCGGCCATCCGGCGGCGAGCGCGCCCGTCGCCACAGCGGAGCGCGTGAGGAAGCTGCGCCTGCTGAGGCCAGCCATGGAACGGAGCTAGTGGCCCCAGGCGTCCCGCTCGACCCGCACGGAGAACCCCTCGGCCCGGGCCGCCTCGAGGATCTTCCCGCTGTTGACGGGCCCGCGGGTCTGCAGCACCAGCTTGATCGCGGTCTCGCGCACGTGGATCTCGATCCCGTCGCGGAGATGCTCGACGTCGACCACGTTTCCCCCGTGATCCGCCACCACGCGCAGTAGGCCGGCGAGGGCACCCGGCCGGTCGGGGACGACGGTGGACAGCACCATGCGCCGGCCCGCCGCCGTCTCACCCAGGCGGATGCACTCGGACAGGAGCGACGCGTCCACGTTCCCTCCGGACAGCACCGCGCAGACCTCGCCGCTCGGCGGGGCGGTCACACGGCCGTGCATCAGCGCGGCCACCGCCACCGCGCCTGCGCCCTCCACGACGAGCTTCGAGCGCTCGAGCAGCAGCACCATGGCCTGGGCCACCTCGTCGTCGGTGACCGTCACGACGTCGTCGACGTAGCGCTCCACCAGCGGAAGGGTGAAGTCGCCCGGCCGCTTGACGGCGATGCCGTCGCAGATGGTGTTGGCCGAGCGGGCGCCGATCGGCCGCCGGGCGGCGAGCGAGTCGATGTAGGGCGCGCACGCCTCGGCTTGGACGCCAACCACCCGCGCGCCCTTCAGCCGGGCGGCCACCGCGAGCGCGATGCCACTGGCCAGCCCGCCGCCGCCCAGCGGGATCACGACCAGCTTCACATCAGGGGCGTCGCGGGCTATCTCCAGGCCGATCGTGCCCTGCCCGGCGACCACATGGGGCGCGTCGAACGCGTGCACCGGCGTGAGGCCCTCCTCTTCGGATATGCGCCGCGCCTGGGCGCCCGCCTCGTCGAAGCCGCCCTCCACGGTGCGCACCTCGCCGCCGTACTCGCGCACCGCCGCCACCTTCGCGAGCGGCGCCTGTTCGGGCATCACCAGCACCGCCCGCGTTCCGGCGGCCCGGGCGGCGTAGGCCACCGCCTGCGCGTGGTTGCCGGCGCTTCCCGCCACCACGCCCTTGCTCAGGTGCTCCTCCGACAGGCGCCGAATGGAGTTCATCGCGCCGCGCAGCTTGAAGGAGCCGGTCAACTGGAGGTTCTCGGCCTTCAGCAGAACACGGGCCCCCACGCGGCGGCCCAGCTCGCCGGCGGAGAGCAAGGGGGTCTCCCGGACCTGCCCGGCTATCAGCCCGGCGGCGTCCTCGATGTCCTGCACGCGAACTGCGTCTGGTGCCACGACCACTGTCCATGGGATTATGCGCCTATGTCTGACGGGGAGGAAACCGCTCGGCTGCTCGCCGGGACGGAGGTCTTCGGCGATCTGGAGCCGAGCGAGCTGGTTGCGGTGGCGCAGGTGGCGGTGCCGCGGCACTGGGACCGGGGCGAGATCGTGTTCCGCGAGGGGGACGAGGGAGACACGTGCTACCTCGTGCGCTCGGGCGCGGTGATCCTCACCCGCGAGCACCAGGACGGGCGCATGGTGGCGCTGGCCGAGCTCCGGGGCGGAGCCCTCTTCGGTGAGCTCGCCATGTTCAGAGGCGAGACCCGTTCCGCCACCGCCGAGGCCATCGAGGCCACCAGCGCGGTGGCCTTGCTCGCCGCCGACGTGCAGCGCCTGATCCGCCGCCACCCCGAGCTGGCCCTCAAGCTGCTGGCCTCACTGGCCGAGCGCGTCAGTCGCACCAACGAGCGGCTGCTACAGCAATCCTTCCAGACCGTGGCTGGCCGGGTGGCCAGCGCTCTCCTCGCCCAGACGGTCGCCCGGCAGGCCGAGGGCGCCCCCCAACAGAACGTGCTGATCCGCGCGACGCAGGCCGAGATCGCGCACCTGGCGGGCACTTCGCGCGAGAGCGCGAGCCGTTTCCTGGCCACGCTGGAGCGCGCGGGGGTTGTTGCGCTGGGCCGGGGCAAGGTGACGGTTCATGACCCGGGACGACTCCGCAACTACATCCACTGAGCGGGCGCGCATGGTGGACCGCCAGCTGCGGCGGCGGGGGATCGAGGACGAGCGGGTGCTGGCGGCGATGGAGGAGGTGCCTCGCGAGCTCTTTCTCCCGGAGCGGATGCGGCGCCGCGCCTACCGGGACGGGGCGGTCCGCATCGGCGAGGGCCAGACGATGTCGCAGCCCTGGATCGTGGCCTGCATGGCCCAGCTGCTCGAGCTCTCGGGCGACGAGGTCGTGCTCGAGGTGGGCACCGGCTCCGGTTACGCGGCGGCCGTTCTCTCGCACCTTTGCCGGGAGGTACTGACGATTGAGCGTTTCGAGGCCCTGGCGGACCAGGCACGGCGCACGCTGGCCGAGCTCGGCTACGACAACGTCGAGGTGCGCTTGGGCGACGGCGCCAAGGGAGCGCCGGACCGCGCGCCCTTCGGCGGGATCTCGGTAACGGCCACGGCCCTCGACGCGCCCCCTCCGCCCCTGATCGACCAGCTCGCGCCGGGTGCAGCTCTCGTGTGCCCGATCGAGCGCGGAAGGCGGGAGCTGCTGATGCGCTTTCGCGGGGGGACGGCTGAGAGCATCGTGCCGGTGCGCTTCGTTCCGCTCGTGTCCGACGAGCCCTGATCTCGTTTAGGCTGCCCCGGTCGTGTACGTCCTCAACTTCTACTCCCCCGTCTTCATCGACCAGCTCAAGCGGGGCCGCAAGACCGCCACCATCCGCCTAGGCGACAAGAGCAACAAGTACCGCAAGGGCGAGGTCGTGATGATCACCGTCGGTTTCCAGCACTCGCCGCGGGAGCGGATCTTCGAGGCGGTGATCGACAGCGTGGACGTGAAGCGCGTGGACGAGCTCTCGCGGCGGGACATCGAGCACGACAACCCGGAGTTCCGCCGGCTCGACGAGATGGTTCATTTCCTGGAGCAGATCTACGGGCGCAAGGTGGAGATGGAGGACCTTGTGACGGTGGTTCGCTTTTCGCAGATCGCCGAGCGGCCCTCCGACATCCGCGAGCGGCTGCGGAAGGACGCCCCCTCGCAGAACTGAGCGACGCCGGCGTGTAAATTCCGGCTCGGTGCCGGACACTTCCTCAGGACGTGATCTACGCGATCAGCGTGCGTGAGGTGGTTACGTCCGTGCCCCTCGAGCCCGACGCCGACCCGCCCCAGCGCGAGGGCTCGTTCGGCCGCTACTGGATCTGGGGCGGCGGCGACCGCAGCCGCTACCTCATGTACCGCTTGCTTCCGGAGGGGCGCCGCGGCCGGCTGGAGAGCGAGACCGCAGTCAACGGCAACCGGATCTCCTGGTTTCACCCGGACGCGAACGTCACCGACGTGATGAAGCGCCCCTCGCCGGACTGGCCCGCCGGCCCCGACGCCAACGGCTATCCGGGCTTCAGCCCGTTCTCCGATCCCGGCGCGCAACTGAGAGCGCGCGTCGAGGAGGGCACATTGCGGGTGACAGGCCGGACCACGGTTCGGGGCCGGACGGCCTATCGGCTCGTCTCCAAGGCGCGCAGGGATCCCCAGGAGGGAGTCTTGCGCGAGAGCGTGACCTACCTGGTGGACGCGCGCACCTACCTGCCTCTCGAGATCCGCAGTCGCTCCCTCGGCGACTTCGGTAGGGTCGACCCGCGCTGGGGGGCCGCCAGCTCGTTCGCTGGCGGGCCGAGTACCTGCGCTATGAGCGCCTCCCGCTCACGGGTGGGAACCGCGCGCTGCTGCGGATGCGCCCCCACCCGGGCGCCCGCGTGCGTGGCCCGTGATCATGCCGTGAAAATCCCTTGGCACCCTGGCACTCTCGTTGCTAGAGTGCCAGGCGTCGGCACTCCGACCCTGAGAGTGCCAAGCGAACTGCACACGGACGGAGGTAGGCAGCATGAATCTCAAGCCTCTCGGTGATCGCCTGATCGTTCAGGCGCTCGAAGAGGAGGAGACCACCGCAAGCGGCATCGTCCTGCCCGACACGGCCAAGGAGAAGCCGCAGCGCGGCAAGGTCCTGGCCGTCGGCGAGGGCAAGTGGGACGAGGATGGCGACAAGCGCATCCCGCTCGACGTCGCCGAGGGCGACGAGGTCCTGTACTCGAAGTACGGCGGCACCGAGGTCGAGGTCGAAGGCGAAGACCTCCTCGTCCTGCGGGAGTCGGATGTGCTCGCCAAGGTCGCGGGCTAGGAGGAACCAGCAGAATGGCTCATAAGGAACTGAAGTACGACGTGGAGGCGCGTCGCGCGCTCGAGGACGGCGTAGACGCCGTCGCGAACGCCGTCAAGGTCACGCTCGGCCCGAAGGGCCGCTACGTGGTGATCGACAAGAAGTTCGGCGCTCCCACCATCACCAACGACGGCGTCTCGATCGCTCGTGAGATCGAGCTCGAGGAGCCGTTCTCCAACCAGGGCGCCCAGCTCGTGCGCGAGGTGGCCACGGCCACCAACGACGTGGCAGGCGACGGCACCACCACCGCCACCGTGCTGGCGCAGCGGATCGTCCGCGACGGCCTCAAGAACGTGGCCGCCGGCGCGAACCCGCTTGCTCTGAAGCGCGGCATCGAGAAGGCGGTCGAGCAGGTAGTCGACCAGATCCAGGACATCTCTACCGAGATCTCCGGCAAGGACCAGATCGCGCGCGTGGCGGCCATCTCCGCCGCTGACGACGAGATCGGCGACGTGATCGCCGACGCGATCGACAAGGTCGGCAAGGACGGCGTGGTCAACGTCGAGGAGGGCCAGACCTTCGGCATGGACCTCGAGTTCACCGAGGGTATGCAGTTCGACAAGGGCTACATCTCGCCCTACATGGTCACCGACCAGGACCGCATGGAGGCCACCCTCGAGGATCCGTACATCCTCATCGCCAACCAGAAGATCGGCTCGGTCCGGGACGTCCTGCCCGTGCTCGAGCAGGTGATCCAGTCGGGCAAGCCGATCCTGGTCATCGCCGAGGACGTCGAGGGCGAGTCGCTTGCCACCTTCGTGGTGAACAAGCTGCGCGGCACCTTCACGGGCGTCGCGGTGAAGGCCCCCGGCTTCGGCGATCGCCGCAAGCGCATGCTCGAGGACATCGCGATCCTCACGGGCGGCGAGGTGATAACCGAGGAGATGGGCCTCAAGCTGGAGAACACCCAGCTGTCCCAGCTCGGCCGGGCCCGCCGCGTGGTGGTCGCGAAGGACACGACCACGATCGTGGACGGCGCCGGCGACACCGACGGCATCAAGGGCCGCATCAACCAGATCAAGACCGAGATCGAGGGCACCGACTCCGACTTCGACCGCGAGAAGCTGCAGGAGCGGCTGGCCAAGCTGGCCGGCGGCGTGGCGGTCGTGAAGGTCGGCGCTGCCACCGAGACGGAGATGAAGGAGAAGAAGCACCGCGTCGAGGACGCGCTTCAGGCCACCCGGGCCGCCCTCGAGGAGGGCATCGTGGCGGGCGGCGGTGTGGCGCTCCTTCGCGCCCAGGACGCGATCAAGGTTGACGCGTTCGAGGGTGACGAGCAGACCGGCGCGCGCATCGTGCAGCGTTCCCTGGAGGAGCCGCTGCGCCAGATCGCCGACAACTCCGGGCTCGAGGGCTCCGTGGTCGTCAACGACGTCCGCAAGGCGAAGGGCAAGAACGACGGACTCAACGCCGAGAGCGGCGAGATCGTCGACCTGGTCAAGGCGGGCGTCATCGACCCCGCCATGGTCACGCGCTCGGCGCTTCAGAACGCCGCCTCGATCGCGAAGAACATCCTCACGACCGAGGCGATCGTCGCCGAGATGCCCGAGAAGGACGGCGCGGGCGCCGGAATGCCGGGCGGCATGGGCGGTATGGACGGCATGATGTGATGACATCCGGGGGGCTCACGCCCCCCGGACCCCCCGCCGGCGCCTGGCCGGCCGGCCGGAGGCGATTTCGGAGGGCCCCGCTTCGGCGGGGTCCTCGTTGTCTTAGGGTCCCGGCGGTGAAGCCGCCTGCCCTGACGCTCGCGGCCACGACGCTCGCGAGCAGCATGATCCTCGTCGATCAGACTGCTGTGTCGCTCGCCACGCCGGATGTCCTGGCGGATCTGGGCGGAGCGACAGCGGAGGGGCAGTGGATCCTCACCGCGAACATCCTTCCGCTCGCGGCCCTCATGGTCCTCGGCGGGCGGCTCGGCGACCTGCTCGGGCTGCGCCGCGTGTTCTTGATCGGCGCCGCCATCTTCACGACCGCCACGGCCGTCGCGGGGGGCGCGCAGGACATGCCGATGCTGACCGCCGCCCGCGTCGTCCAGGGCGGGGGCGCGGCGCTGATGATGCCGATGGCGGTGGCGCTCACCAGCGCCGTCTACCCCGAGGAACGGGGGGCGCGGCGCTCGGGATCCTGGCGGGGGTGTCTGCGTTCTTCGCGGCGCTGGGACCGGTTCTGGGCGGCCTCCTGACGTCGATCGACTGGCGGCTCGTCTTCTGGATCAACGTTCCGCTGGCAGTTGTGACGGTTTCTGCTGACTCAGTCGGCGACGCCGGAGTTCCGCCCAGGCGAAGGCCGGCGGCCCAAGATCGACTACCCGGGGACGGTCACGTTCGGCCTCGGGATCGCCGCCCTCGTCCTCGGCCTGAGCCAGGGACAGGACGACGGCTGGACCTCCCTCGCCACGCTGGGGCCGCTGGTGGCCTCGGTCCTCCTCCTGCTGGCGTTCGTGATCATCGAGCTCCGGGTCGAGCAGCCGTTGCTGGAGTTCCGGCTGTTCCGCCACCTCAACTTCCTCGCCTCCAATCTCAGCGAGTTTCTCGCCGGCATGATCGAGCTCGGCCTCGGCTTCCTCATGCCCTTCTACCTCCTGCTCGTGGTGGGGGGTCAGCCCCGAGGCCGCCGGCATCGCCCTGATCCCGGCCACGATCCCGATCATCCTTGCGGGCCCGCTTGCCGGCCGTGCATTCGACCGCGTCGGCGGCCGCATTCCGCTCGTGGGCGGTTTCCTCGTTCTGTCCGCGTCGGGCGCCGCGCTGGCGGCGGCCGCTGCCGAGCAGAGCGTGGGGGCCCTGATCCCGGGCCTGCTGCTGCAGGGACTCGGGCTCGGGGTCGTCCTCACGGTCAACGACCCGACCGGATTGGGGGCGGTGCCTGAGGGCGACCGTGGACAGGCCGCAGGCACGATCAACACCACCGAACAGCTCGGCGGTGCCGTCGGAATCGCTGCGCTGACCGCAGTCGAGATCGGAGCTGCCGAGCGCATCGCCTCGGAGCGGCTCAGCGACCGCGGCATCACGGCGACAGACGCTGAACAGTTCAAGGAGTTCCTGCTCAAGGCCGAGCAGCTGGCCGCACAAACGCTCCGATCGATTCGGAGGTGATCCGCGTGGCGGTCCGCGACAGCGTGGTCGCCCACGTCGACTCGTTCCGAATCACCTTCCTGATTGCGGCAGGGATCGCGCTGCTGGGCGCAGTGAGCTGCTTCGCCCTCGTGCGCCGCGAGGACCGGCTCTACGAGGCGCCGGTCTTCAGCCGTCGCTCGCGCTGGTTCTGGGCCACGGCGGGGTTGGGGCCGGGGATCACCCGGCGCCCACCTCCAGAGCGCTGACCGGAGCGCTTGCCTGTCTTATCCTCGTCCGCCGCAGCGATCGCCGGCTCGGGCCCGTCTTCGGGCGGCGCCCCCGCTGGGTCTACGCCAACGTCGCGGCCACGCCGGGTCTCACCAGGCAATCCCCGCCGGACGCTGAGTAGCTAATCAGGGGACGTTGGTCGCGGTTACACGGCGCCGAGCACCGCCGCCATCGGCTTCGGTCTCACGCCCAGGCTTTCGGCATCCCTGGTGCCGCGGGGCGCGACCATGGGCTCCTCCATGAGCTCGGCCTCGTCCCAGGTGGCGAACACGTGGGGGCCGCCGGCGAAGCGCAGCGCCCGCAGCGATCTCCGGACCAGCGGCAGCGGCAGGTTCAGCAGCCGGCGCCGGCGCCGCAGCGAGCGGAGCGTCACACCCACGATGTCCTCGTAGGTCAGGGTCTCCGGCCCGGCCAGGTCGAATCTGCGCTGCCGCGGGGGTCGCTCGGTACGGAGGGCGGTCATGACCGCGGCGGCCACGTCCTCGGCCCAGATCGGCTGGTAGCGAGCCCGGCCCGAGCCGGAGACCGGCACCACGGGCAGGTAGGAGAAGCGCTCGAGCAGGGTGAGCCAGGGGTCGCGGGGCGCGTACACGATCGACGGGCGAAGGACCGTCGTTTCGAGGGCGGAGGCCTCCACGGCCTCGGTGGCGAGCGCCTTTGCCCTGAAGAAGCGCGTGCGCGAGTGGTGGCTCGCGCCGAGCGCGGAGAAGAACAGGAATCGCCGCACGCCCGCACGCTCGGCGGCGCGCACGAGCCGGAGCGTGGCCATCGCGTTGAGCTCCTCGATCGAGGCGCGCGGCTGGTCGCGAATCGAGGCGGCAAGGTGGACCACGGTATGGACGCCCCGAAGCGCGTGGCGGAAGGAAGGCGGGTCGGCGAGGTCGCCGAGCGCGATCTGCACCCGCACGCGCTGGTCGCCCAGCCTGCGCGGCTCGCGGACAAGGCAGCGCACCGGCTCATCGGCCGCGGTCAGCCGCGCGAGGAGCGCGGAGCCGACGGTGCCCGTCGCCCCCGTGAGCAGGATCATCGCCCGACGACGACCACCCGCCAGGGCGAGCGCTGGTTGCGGTGCACCTGGACGTCGCCGAAGCCGGCCTCGCTCATCCAGCCGGCGATCTCCGAGGGCATGAAGTTGCGGCTGTGGCTCCAGGCGTAGAACAGAAGGCTCGAGATGGCCCCGTGCTCGGACACCGGCTCGCCGGGCTCGGGCCGGGCGGAGTCGCCGATTACGAGCGCGCCGCCCAGGCGCAGCGCCGCCCGCGCCTGGCGGCAGAGCTCCCGGTCGCGCTCCTCGGGCAGATGGTGGACGAGGTTGAAGACCGAGACCACGTCGAGGTCCTCGCCCAGGCCCAGCTCGAAGACGTCGCCCTCGCGATAACGGACCCTGTCCGCAAAGCCCTCCCGCTCGACGAGCCGACGCCCCACCGCGGCGCTCGGCGGCAGGTCGATGACGGTCGCGCGCAGCGCGGGATGACGCCGGCACATCGCCATCGCAAAGCCCCCGTGACCTCCGGCCACATCCACCAGCAGGCGCGGATCCTCGACGTCCACCAGCGCGGCGTTCGCGTCCTGCTCGGCGCGCGAGATCTCGAACAGTCCCCGGATGTAGGCCTCCCAGCGCTCGCGCTCGTCGCGGCGCTCCTCGTGCATCGCGTAGCTCTTCCCGCTGCGCACCGCCTGCGGGAGCATCCCGAGGATCTCCCAGTGAAGATCGGCCTGGTCGCCGGCGAACGTGGCGATCGACTCCGGGGAGGAGGGCACGAGCAATCGCTCGCTGACGGGGGCGTTGCGCATCCGTCCGTCGCCGTCCCGCTCGACATAGCCGAGCGTGAGCAGCGCGGTGACGAGCGTCTCGGCCCCGAGCGGGTCGAGCTGCAGGCGCTCGGCGAGCGCAGGGGCGGTGGCCGCCTCCTCGTTCAGCGCCTCGAACACGCCGAGCATCACGGCGGTGGTCACCGTCCGGGCGGCCACCAGGTGGGTGAAGGTGTCGAGGAAGGGATCGGGCCCGTCGCGGTCGAGCATCAACCCAAGGGAGCCGCGCCGGGGTCGGGCTCGAAGCGGCGCTCACCGGGGCTGGCCGCCGCCTGAGCGCGGTCGGCGGCCTGGACCTGGTTGCGCCCGTCGCGCTTCGCGCTCAGCAGCGCCTCGTCGGCGGCCCCGAAGAGATCGTCGTAGCGGACCGCCTCCCCGGAGGCCGCGGCGACCCCTGCCGACACGGTCACCTCGAGCCCGCCCGGCCGGGCGGCCGCCACCGCCGCCCGTACGCGCTCGGCGACCTCGACGGCGTCCTTAAGGCCGACGCCGGGCAGGAGCACCAGGAACTCCTCGCCGCCGATCCGGTAGACCAGCTCGAAGCTGCGCAGCGAGCGGCGCAGCTCGAGGGCCACGTCCCGCAGGACGGCGTCGCCGCGCTCGTGCCCATGGACGTCGTTGATCTGCTTGAAGCTGTCGATGTCGCACACCACCAGCGACACCGCCGCGCCGCTGAGCAGCGCCTGCTGCTCGATCTCCACCCCGCGGGACTCGAGCGAAGCACGGTTCAGCAGACCGGTGAGTGGATCGAGCACCGCCAGGTCGCGCTGCTCGAGCTCGCCGTGGAGCAGGGCGCCGGCGATCACGCTCACCACCGCCAGCAGGGCGAGCGTCACTATCAGCGGCGAGGGATCGTCGACCAGGGCGTCCGGGTCGACCGGAAGCGTCACGGCGAGGGCCACGACCACCGACAGCCCCCCGAGGGCGACCACCACCTCGCGGCGGAAGCGCGTCGCTGAGGTCATCGCGGGAATCACGAGCCAGGGGAGGAGCGGGCTCTCGGGTCCGCCGCTCAGGGCCACCGTCGCGCCGATGACGACCAGGGCGAGGATCAGGCTGGCGGCGGCGATCCGCTCGGGGCGGGGGGACCGCCGCAGCCGCGGCTCCAGCGTGGCGAAGTCGACGGCGACGATCGCGAAGCCGATCAGCGTCCACCACCCCACCCAGGGCGCGGCAACCACCAGCGCCAGCCCGATCACCGCCGCGCCGATCGTGCGGGCCACCCGGACGCGCCCGCTGGCCTCTACCACCCGGAGCCGGTCGAGCTCGGTCGGGCAGAGGAAGGAGCCCGTGGTTTCGGCTCTGTCAGTGGTCGGCATGCTCACTCAACCCGCCGCGAGCGACGGAGGTTCGGGAGCCTCAACGG
The DNA here is from genome assembly GCA_963821275.1 of uncultured Thermoleophilaceae bacterium. GTDB lineage: Bacteria > Actinomycetota > Thermoleophilia > Solirubrobacterales > Thermoleophilaceae > JACVRW01. The sequence goes on along the minus strand of CAWGDF010000004.1, from coordinate 239,918 downwards.
TACAATCCGCATCCCATGGCCTACGTCATCGCCGAGCCCTGCATCGACCAGAAGGACAACTCGTGCGTCGAGGTGTGTCCGGTCGACTGCATCCACCCGACGCCCGACGAACCCGACTACGACCAGGTCAAGCAGCTCTTCATCGATCCCGAGGAGTGCATCGACTGCGACGCCTGCGTCGAGGCCTGCCCGTTCGACGCCTGCTTCGCCGAGGACCAGCTGCCCGACGAGTGGCAGAACTACATCGAGATCAACGCGGACTACTTCAAGCAGGCCAGCTAGGGCGAAACCGGTGGGCGTGCTGGTGAGGATCGTCGCTCCCACGGACGACGGCATCGCCCTCTTCCGGCTCTGCATCCGCTCGTGGGTCTTCGACGGGGCCGACCTGCGACTGAGCCCTTAGTCCTCCCGCCGCCAGGGCCTGCTCGCGCGTCTCGTAGAAGCTCATCCGGGCCAGCTTCCCGTCCCGGAGACGGCAGAGCATCTGCGCCTTCTGGACCGCCTCGAGCCCCGTCGCCCGGCCGCGGACGGTGAGCTCGATGGCCGCCACCACCGTGACCCCGTCCACCGGCTCGGCGTCGACGATCTCGATGTCCAGCCGGTCCACGACCTCGTACCAGGAGGCGAAGTAGCGCCTGATGCCCTCGGGGCCTCGGTAGCTGTCCGGCTCCGCCGAGAACTCGGCCGGGACCGTCACCACCGCGTCCTCGTGGACGAGGTCGATCAGCGCCTCCACGCCGTCCCTGGCGAGCGTGTCGAACGCGCCGCGCACCAGCGCGACCGCGTCCTCGGCCATCCTGCTACGCCATTGGGAGCGCGGTGCCCGTGATCTCCGGCACCGGCGGGCCCGACGGGGTCTGGAGGACCGCCAGCTCCTGCGGTGTCGCCGCGACGACTCCGCGCGCCGCGTGGTACAGCGCCTGCGAGGCGGGCGCGTCTGGATCCTCGAGCACCAGCGGGCGGCCCTGGTCGGCGCTCACCCGCAGCTCCTCCTGAAGCGGGATCTTGCCGAGCAGGGGCACGTCGAGCTCGTCGGCGAGGAGCTGGCCGCCCCCCTCGCCGAAGATGGTGAAGCGCTCGCCGGTGGGCGTGGTGAAACCGGACATGTTCTCGATCACGCCCGCGATCTCCAGGTCGAACCGCTGGGCGGTCTCTGCCGCCCGTGCAGCCACCTTCTGCGCGGCGGGCTGCGGCGTGGTCACGACCACGAACTTGGCCTGGGGAAGCAACTGTGCGAGCGTCATCGACACGTCGCCGGTGCCCGGCGGCAGGTCGATCAGCAGGTAGTCGAGGTCCCCCCAGTCCACGTCCTCCAGGAACTGCCGGATCGCCTTGTGCAGCATCGGGCCGCGCCAGGTGATCGCCTGGTCACGCTCGTTGAGGAAGAACTCGATCGAGATGGCCTTGACCCCGGCCGGGCCGTCGAGAGGGATGATCTTGCGATCGGCCGAAACCTGAGGCCGGCCGTGCACGCCGAGCATCCGCGGGATCGAGTAGCCCCATACGTCCGCGTCGAGCACAGCCGCCGGCCGGCCGTCGACCTGCAGCGCGGCGGCCAGGTTGGAGGTCACGGTGGACTTGCCCACGCCGCCCTTCCCGGAGCCGACGCAGATCACGTTCTTGACGCGCGCGAGGGCGCCCTCGGGCAGGCCTCCCTGACGGCCGAGGCGCTGGGCCAGGCCCTGCTTCTCCCCCTCGGAGAGAACGTCGAAGCCGACGTTCACCTCGGACACCCCCAGCTCGCCCACCTTGGTGGCGACCGCCTGCTGGAAGTGGGAGCGGATCGGGCAACCCGGGGTCGTGAGCGACACGACCACGTCCACGCGGCCGTCATGGGGCTGCTCGATCGAGCGCACCATCCCGAGGCTGACGATGTCCTTGCGCAGCTCCGGGTCGATGACCTGGCGCAGCGCATCCTGGATCTGTTCACGAGTAGGCATCTGCATCCATTCAAGCAAACGCCGGCCGGGTTTCCGGCCCGCCCGCAGCCGCAGGCAGAAAGAGCCGGCGGCGCCCGAGGGCGCCGCCGGCAAGGGAGGAGAGATACTGCTACTGCCGGTGGGTATATGACCGGCAGTCTCGTCCCGGTCCGCCTCTCTCCTGGCGGCCGGGGGAAGACGTACCCCTGCCCGTCCCAAGCAACCGGCACGGCCGGCTGCGCGGGTGAGCCTTACGCCAGCGTGCTGACCCGGTCCACCAGGGTCTCGGCCTGGCGCTCGACCCCGCGGCGCGCCGACTTCACCTGGCGCTCGGCCTCACGGCCGTTCTGCTTCACCGTGCGGACGGCCTGGCTCCGACGCTGCCGCAGCTCGCGCTCGACGCGCGTGCGGGTCTTCTTGACCTCGCGCACGGCGCGGTTGCGGGCGGTGGTGCCGCGACGCTCGTAGCGGCGCAGGTTGGTGGACACGCGACGCTGGACCTTGCCCAGCTCCTTCTCGGCGCTCTCGCGCCCGGTCACGTAGGGCTTGACGACCTCCACGACGGTGTCACGGGCCTCCAAGCCGGCGCCGACGGGGATGAGCACGGCCCGCTGAGCCTGCTCGACCGCGGCCTCGAGCCGGTTCACGGCGCTCTCGGCGCTGTGCTCGGCGGTCTCCTCGGCCAGGGTGGCCGTGGTCTGGGCGGACGTGGCGGTCCGGCGCGCGGCAGTGCGCGTGCTCTGGGCGTCGGCACGAGCCTGGTTGCGCTTGCGGGTGGCGGCGGCCTTGCGGGCGGCAGCCTTTCTTTGCTGTTCGGTCTGGGCGGCCATTGTTGCTCTCCTCATGGTTTCGACGAAGGATATTAGTTCTAAGCTCGGTAGAACTATACCACCGAACACCTGTACGTAAACCCCAGCCCGGCGAGCGTTACACGCGGCCGCCTGGCCAGGGGGGTGGTCACGTTACGTTCGCCATATCCGACGCCTTGTAGCCAACCCCCTATCGGGCTGCTGGGGCGGCTCAGGCCGCGGCCGCGCGGCCCGGCCCGGTGCGGTCGAGCCACTCCCGCGGATGCTCCAGCTCGTGGGGCGAGGGGAGCATCTCGGGGGCCCGCCAGACGGCGTTCAGGCCCTCGATGCCCGCGTCGGCCACCACGGCGTCGCAGAAGCGCTTGCCCAGCTCGTACTGGCGCAGCTTGATGTCGAGACCCAGGAGGCGCTCCACGAGCCGCTCGGGCGCGGAGCGGCTCCGCCGCCGCCGGTCCATGGCCGTGCGCAGCTGGTCGTGCTCCGGGATTGCCTGGACCGCGATCGCGTCCATCACGTGCTCGCCGTAGCCCTCGATGACCGCCATCGCGGCCTGCATCCGCTCGAGCAGGCCCTGCTGCTCGTGGTTCTGCACGAGCGCGGCGAGGCCGCCCTGGCGGAAGGTCTCCACCAGCTCGGCCGGCCGGGGCAGCGCGGGCAGGCCGCCGGCCGCACCGCGGTCGACCCGCACCTCGACCGTGGCCAGGTACGTGCGGATCATCTCGCTGAGGTGCCCGCGCAGCCAGGGCACGCCCTGGAACTGGAAGACGTGCGTGAGCTCGTGGGCGCAGATCCAGCGCTGGAAGGGCTCGTCCTCCACCTCCAGCTCGCGTACGGCCTTGCGCAGGTTGGGGGCCACGAACAGCAGGCGGGGCGGGGCGTCGCCGCCGAGCAGCGAGATGTCGTACTGGCCCAGCACCCGCTGCGAGACGTAGCCCATCGCCAGCCCGCACTCGGCGGCCAGCGTGGCCGCGGCCGCCATCCGCAGCGGGCCGGCGAACGGGCCGGCGGAGCCCAGCCGCGCGTCCAGCCGGCCGGCCACAGGATCCAGAAGCAGAGCGAGCGTGTCGAGGTTGGTCGACGCCCATTCCGCGCGCGTGACCACCTCCGGCGCGGGCACTGGCCCGACGGGCGTCAGCCCGGTGTAAGCCGCCACGTGCTCCTCCATCTCCCGGCAGGGGACAGCCAGGTCGAGGTCGGGGCCGGGTTGCTCGTCCGCCCCCGCCGCGAGGCGCGCCACCTGCCGGGCCAGAGACCAGTCGATCATCGTGCCGGAAACGCTAGCTACAACGAGGGCAGGGACTGCTCGAGCTCGACGGCCGGCGCGAACAAGTCGCCGCGTGCCTCTACCCGCTCCAGCACATCGGCAGCCTCGAACACCAGCGCGTCCGCGTCTCTTGCCTCCACTTCGGCCCAATCCAGGGGCGTCGACACCGTGGGACGCTCACGGGCGCGCAGGGAGTAGACGGAGACCGTGGTCTTGTGCTCGTCGTTCTGGCTCCAGTCGATCAGGACCTTGCCTCGCCGCAGCTCCTTCTTCTGACTGGAGACGATCAGCTTCGGGTGCTCGGCCTCGAGGTGCCGGGCCAGGGCGTTCGAGAGGCGCTTCGTGCCGTGGTCGTAGTCCACGTCGTCGGTGTTGATCGGCACGTACACCTGCAGCCCCTTCGAACCCGAGGTCTTGACCACGGACTCGAGCCCGATCCGTCCCAGGGCCTCCCGCAGGATCAGCGCGACCTCGCAGCACTCGGCCAGCCCGGCCGGCGGACCGGGGTCGAGGTCGAAGGCCATCACCGTCGGCCGCTCGGCCTCCGCTACGAGCGAGAGGGAAGGGTGCAGCTCGAGGTCGGCCAGGTTGGCCAGCCAGACCAGCGTGGCCAGGTCGTCGCATACGCAGAAGCGGATGCCCATGACCTCCTCGGCTCGCACCCACTCCGGTGCGTGGGAGGGACAGCGCTTCTCGTAGAAGTGCTGCCCGTCGACGCCGTTCGGGTAGCGCTTGAGCGTGAGTGGACGGGCGCGCAGGTGCGGAAGCGCCACCGGGGCGATGCGCGTGTAGTAGTCGATGACCTGGCCCTTGTTGAAGCCGACGGCCGGGTACATCACCTTGTCGAGGTTGGATAGCGACAGGCGCCGGCCCTCGACCTCCACCTCGACCCGGCGGGGGGCCACCTAGTTCTTCGCGGCGGTCTTCTTGCGCGAGCGGGAGCCGGACTTGGAGCTCTTCTTCGCCTTCTTCTTCTCGCCGGCGCCGTCGCCGCCGGGGCTCTTGGCGGACGCGATCGAGGCCTCGAGCGCGGCCATCAGGTCCGGCACCTCCTTGGGCTCCTCCGGGGCGGCTTCGACCACCACGGTCTCGCCCTGCGCCTTGCGCTCGATCAGCTCGAGGACGCGGTCGCGGTACTCGTCGCGGTACTTCTCGGGCTCGAAGTCCGACACCAGAGACTCGATCAGCTGCTTGGCCATCTCCAGCTCGCGTTCGCTGGACTTGACGTCACCGTCGACGGGGACCTCCTCGAAGGCGTCGGGCTTGATCACCTCGTCGGCGAACAGCATCGTCTCCATCGTGATCACGCCGCTGTGGGGCCGCAGGGCCACCAGGTTCTCCTTCGAGCGCAGCACCACTCGCGCGATGCCCACCCGGCCCGCGTCCTCCATGGCGTCCAAGAGCAGCTTGTAGGCCTTGGCCGCGCCGGTGTCCGGCACCAGGTAGTAGGGGTGGTCGTAGAAGATCGGGTCGATCTGATCGAGCTCGACGAAGTCCTCGATGTCGATCGTGCGGGTCTTCTGCGGCTCGAGCGAATCCAGCTCATCCGGGCTGATCGTGACGTAGCGGTCGGGGCCGATCTCGTAGCCCTTCACGATCTGCTCGTAGGGCACCTCCTCGCCCTCGGGATTGACCCGCTGCTGGCGAATGCGCTGCCCCGACTCGGCGTCGATCTGGTTGAAGCGCACGGTCTTCTTCGAGACCGCGCTGTACAGCTTCACCGGGATGTTGACCAGCCCGAAGCTGATCGCGCCGCTCCAGATTGCACGTGGCATGCCTCAAAAATACCTGGCGCGGCCGGTCTACCCTCCCTCTCGTACGCAATCTTGCGGGTCGACGTCCGTTCGCAGCCCCTTGAACGACGGCGCCCGCAGCGTCCCGGTACGGGTCCACTCGCGGAACTCCACCGCCGCCACGAGCCGCGGGTCGACGAAGATCGTGCCCTTCGGCGGCTGGCGGCCCACGAACGGGCTGTCCGGCCGCCGCAGTGGCTCCAGCTCGCGGGTGAGGAGCCTCAGGGTGCTCTCGGTGAACCCGGTGCCGACCTTGCCCGCGTAGGTCAGTCGCCCCTCCTCCATCACGCCCACCGCGAGGGCCCCCAGGCGCCCGCCGCGCGTTCCCTCTCCCTGGGTCCAGCCGCCGATCACGACGTCCTGGGTGGCCACGTTCTTGACCTTGATCCAGCCCGAAGACCGCCGGCCGGGCTCGTAGGGGCTGTCCAGGCGCTTGGCCACGACCCCCTCGATGCCCAGCCGCTTCGTTGCCTCGAGCAACGCCTTGCCCTCACCGCGGTGGTACGTCGGCGTGCGCCAGGCCGCACCCTCGAGGCCGAGCTCGTCCAGGAGCGAGCGCCGGTCCTCATAGGAGAGCGGCAATGTGCGCCGGCCGTCCAGGTACAGCAGGTCGAAGATCACGTAGGTCACGGGCGTGTCCCGCATGCGGCGCTTGACGGCCGAGTCGGAGGCAAGGTGCATGCGGCTCTGGAGCCGCTCGAAGCTCGGGCGGCCCTCGTCGTCGAAGGCCACGATCTCGCCGTCCAGCACGATCCGGCGCGCGCCCAGCGCGCGGCCCAGCTCGCGGACCTCCGGATAGCGGGAGGTGAAGTCGCTGAACTTGCGTCCCTGCAGCGAGAGGTGGCCATGGTCACAGAACAGCAGGGTGCGGATGCCGTCCCACTTGACCTCGAAGCCGTAGCGCTGCTCGTCGCGCGGCAGCGGTCCGCTGCGGGCCAGCATCGGCTCCAGGCGCTCGGGGAAGGGCTCGTATCCGGGATCCTCGGGCGGGTCCATGCGGTGGATCAGCCAGTCGTCGCCGCGGGTCTGGAAGAGCGCGTAGCGCCCGCGGAGGCGCTCCCCGTGGAAGGTCGCAATCACCTCGCCCTCGCGAAACTTCTCGGCCTCGTAGGTGCCCTGGTCCCACACGCGCATGGTGCCCGCGCCGTACTCCCCCTTGGGTATGTCGCCCTCGAACTCCAGGTACTCGAGGGGATGGTCCTCGGTGTGAACCGCCAGGCGGTTCTCGTCGGGATGCGCGGGGACACCGCGCGGAAGCGCCCAGGAGACCAGCACTCCCTCCCTTTCCATGCGCAGGTCCCAGTGCAATCGCCGCGCGTGATGCTCTTGGACCACGAAGCGGCGCCCGGCCGGCTCGGACGTGCTGGCGAAGTCCCGCTTCTTCCGATATGCGCCTAGCCTGTCGGCCATCACCGAGATCCTGACGATCGGCCACTCGACACACGAGCCCGAGGCGTTCCGCGGATGCCCTGGTTCGGCGGGGAAGAGCTCAGGGCGGCGCTCGGCCGGGCTGGATCGACTAGTGCACCTTCCCGAGCTGGGCGGGCGCCGCGATCCGCATGCCGGTCGCTCAACGGAGGCTGGCGGGTGGGGCAGTTCCGGGGCTACGCGGACCTCGAGCCCCACCGGCTCACCGACTTCGCCGTGGCGGATGGCCGGCGCCTGACCTATCCGCCCGCACAGGCGGCCCTGGACGTCTAGCTGCGCCCCAGCGGCGTCTGGTCGAGCGACTGACGCAGCTCGTCGATCGAGCCGTACACGGTCACGGCCCCCGCCTCGAGCAGCTCGTCCTCGGAGAAGCCGCCGGTGAGGACGGCGATCGTCTCGAGGCCTGCCCTCTTCGACGCCTCGCAGTCCCAGGTGGAGTCGCCGACCATGACCGCCTCGCCGCCGCCCGCCTTCTCCAGTGCCACCTGGACCAGATCCGGCTCGGGCTTGGTCGCCTCCACATCACCTGACGAGGTCCAGTCGTCGGCCAGCTCGCGGGCGTCGAGCAGATCGAGGTAGTGCTCGACCTCATCCGGCTTGGCCGAGCTCGCCAGCACCACCGTCTGGCCGCGGTCTTTTAGGTCCACCATGAGGTCGCGCGCGCCGTGCAGGGCCTCGACCTCTTCGATCAACGCCATGTACAGCGCCTTCTCGGCGGTGCGGATGTCCTCGCCCTGCTGCTCCTCCAGCTCCTCGCCGCCGAGCGCCTCGACCAGCTGGTCGCCGCCCATGCCGATGTGGCGGTGGATGCGCCAGATCGGCAGCAGCACGTCGTGCTGGCGGAACGCCCGGTACCACGCGAGCGCGTGGTGGTAGTTGGTGTCGACGAGGGTCCCGTCGACGTCGAGGATGGCTGTGGGGGCGCCGTTAATCGTCGGGAGGCGTCTCGGGGCCCTTGGGGTCCGGCTGAGGGGCGTCCGGCGCGCTGGGCGGTGGCTGCTCGGGCGGCGCCGGGGCGGGCACCTCGGTGGACGGGGGCGGTGAGCCTGGAACCTCGGTCATGGTGCTCCGGTTCCCGGACGCGGCGTCTCGAAAACGCCGGGGCCCCGACGGTCAGGCCACGGCCTCCAGAGCGCGTGCCCGCTCAACCCCCTCCGCGCCCCGGTCACCGGCGATCAGATCCAGCACCGCCTCCTCCACGGCCCCCTGCACGTCCGGCCAGGGGCCGGTGTCCTCCAGCAGCTCCGGCAGCACCCCGCCGATGGTGAGACCTCCGTCGAAGCGGTCGAAAACCCGCGGGTCTATGTAGGAGGCACGGCAGACCGCCGGGGTGTTGCCCAGGTAGCGAGCCACCTCCTTGATGGCGCGCGACTTGGCCCGCTTGCGCGAGGTCTTGGTCTTCACGGCCGGGCCCGAGACGGCCAGCGCCACGGCCGCCAGCACCGTCGCGCTCCAGGTCCGGAAGTCCTTCGCGGAGAAGTCGCCGCCGCTGGCCTTCTTCACGTAGCGGTTGATGTCCGGCGACCGGATGTCGGCCCAGCGACGCCCGTCCTTGTAGACCAGCAGGTCGTCGCTGCCGCCACGACGGCGCTTGAGCTCGCCGACGACCCTTGCCACGACGGGGTCCTCGAGCGTCTGCACGCGCCGCTGCCCGCCCTTGGCCTCGTAGTCGAACACCACCCGCTCGCCGTCAACGGTGACGTGTCGCTTCTGCATCGTCGCGATGCCGTAGGTGTCGTTCTCCTCGGCGTAGTCCTCTGACCCGATGCGGAAGAAGCCGCGGTCGAGCAGGCGGGTGGCGCAGGCGAGCGTCCGGTCCGCGGGCATGCCCTCGAGCGCCAGGTCCTTCTCGACCCGCTCTCTCAGCCGGGGGAGCGCGCGGGCGAACTCCTCCATCGAATCGAACTTCTCGCGATCGCGTCGCTCGCGCCAGCGGTCGTGATAGCGGTACTGCTTGCGCCCGGCCGCGTCGGTGCCCGTGGCCTGTATATGGCCCATCGGATAGGGGCAGATCCAGACCTCCCCCCAGGCGGGCGGTATCGCGAGCTCGCGGATGCGCTCGATCACGCTGGGCTCGGTGACCCGGCGCCCGTCCTCGTCGAGATATTCGAAGCCTTTGCCGCGCCGCCGCCGGCGGATGCCGGGACCAGAGCAGTCCACCCGCTTGAGTCGACCCACGGAGGTCTGATGCCCGCCCACGGGGGCAGGCAATCCTCCGGGTGTGGGCCCTTTCAATGCCGCATACGAGCATCAGAAGGGCCCACCCCACCGCCGAAGGAGCCCTGCAGCCGCTCCAGCAACTCCGGGTCGCGCGCGGCGAAGACGCGTGAGCGCATCCGCAGGTCCAAGGCGTCGCCGCCTGGCAGGGCCAGCGCGCCCCCGGTCTCGGAGACCAGCAGCTGGCCGGCCGCGACGTCCACGGAGCGGACCTCGCCCATCGTGACCATCGCGTCGATGCGACCGGCCGCGACCAGGCAGAGGCTGGTGGCCACCGCCCCCAGGATTCGCAGCCGCTGGGCTCCGCTGGCTGCGATGGCCTCGGCCTGGGCCGCCACCCGCGATGGGCGAGCCGTCTCCAGCCCCAGGATCTCCAGCGGGCCCGGCTGCAACCGGTCGAGCCGGATGTCGCCGCAGAACGCCCCTTCGCCGCGCACGGCCCACCAGTCGCGCTCGCGGTCGAGCTCGGCCACGTAGCCCACCTTCACGTCGGCCATACGCGGCCCCGAGGCCACCGCGATCGAGACGCAGGCCGAGGGCAACCGGCGCTTGGCGTTCAGCGAGCCGTCCACGGGGTCGATCACCACGCGTACCGGCCCGCCGCCGTTGACGGACACCTCCCCGCGCTCCTCCGACACCGCCACCAGCCCGACCTCGAGCCCCTCCAGCTCTGCGAAGACCGCGTCCTCCGCCGCCCGGTCGATCACCAGCGCCGTGTCGCCGCCCTCGCCCCGGCCGGTCTCGAGGCCACGCTCGGCGCTCGTCTCGAAGCCGGCCACCACCTCGCGGGCTGCGTGGGCTGCACGGCGGCAGAAGGCCAGCCAATCCTGGTCGGAGGCGAGCACGGCGCGGCGTATCCTAGGCGGGGATGCCGGAAGCCCTCGACGGCCTGAACCGCTCGCAGCAGGCCGCCGTGACCCACTCCGGCGGCCCGCTTCTCCTGCTGGGCGGGGCCGGGACCGGCAAGACGTACACCCTCATCCGGCGCTTCACCTGGCTGGTCGACCAGGGCGTGCCCGCCGACACGCTGCTCGCGCTCGCCTTCTCCCCCGCCGCGGCCGCGGACATGCGGGAGCGGCTCGAGGAGCGGCTGCAGTCGCCCTACGAGGAGCTCCACGTGAGCACCTTCGGCGCTTTCTGCCTGCGTCTGCTCTGTGACGAGTCGCTCGAAGCCGGCGTGGACCCCTTCCTCGTGCCCGTGACGCCGGCCGACCGCCTGGCGCTTCTCCTGGAGCGCCTGGACGACCTCACCCTGCGCCACCACGAGACCCGCGGGAACCCGGCGCCCCTGCTCGCGAGCTTCGTCTCCCGGATCGACCGGCTCAAGAACGAAATGATCTCCGCCGAGGACTACCGCCGCTACGCGGAGCGGCTGGCGTCGGCGGCGAGCGGCGACGCCGCGCGAGCTCGCGCCGACCGCGAGCTCGAGTTCGCCCGGCTCTACGCGGACCACGACCGGCTGCTTGCGGCGCGCGGGGCGCTCGACTTCGGCGACCTTGTCGTGCGGGCGTTCACCCTGCTGCACCGGCGTCCGCACGTCCGCGAACGCGTGTCGCGCCGCTTCAGCCACGTGCTGGTGGACGAGTACCAGGACATGAACTTCGCCCAGGGGATGCTCCTGCGCCTGCTCGTGGAGGAGCACCACGACGTGACCGTGGCGGGCAGCGACGACGAAGCCGTCCACCGCTTCCGCGGAGCGGCGCAGAAGAACCTCGTCGACTTCCAGCGCGAGTTCCCGGACGCCACCGTCATCGCGCTCGACCACAACCACCGCAGCGGGCGGCGCATTCTGCAGGCGGCTGCCGCCGTGGTGGAGCCGATTCCCGGGCGAATCGCCGAGACGCCCAAGGCTTCGAGCGGCGGGCGGGTGCGTTTCTGGCGCTGCAGCTCCGAGCGCGCCCAGGCCCAGGCGGTGGCCGCCGAGGCCGAGCAGCTGATCGCGGGCGGCGTGCCACCGGACGAGATCTGCGTTCTGGTCCAGTCGGTGAAGAACGAGGGCGCGGTGCTGGCCTCGGCGCTCGAGGAGCGTGCGCTGCCGGCTCGCACCTGCGGCGCGGCGGCCTACTTCCAGCGCGCCGAGGTACGGGACGTGCTGGCCTGGCTGCGCGCCCTGGCCGACCCGAGTGACTCCGGCGCCGTGGTCCGCGCACTGGGCCGTCCGCCGGTCGAGCTGCGCTCCGTCGACGTGGCCCGCCTCACCCAGCTCGCCCGCCGCCGGCGGCTGGACATGCCGTCGGCTGCCGCGGCGGCGCTGGAGGGCCCGCAGCTGTCCGAGGAGGGCCGCGATCGCGTTCGCGCCTTCCTGCGGCTCTACCGCTCGGCCGCGACCGCGTTCGAGGACCGGCGCCCGGACGCCTTCGTCCTGCGCCTGATCGAGCGCATCGGCCTGCGCCGGCAGCAGGTGTTCGCCACCCAGGCCGACACCGTCGAGCGGCTGCGCAACATCGCCAAGCTCTCCGAGCTGGCCACCGCCTACATGCGCCGCGAGCCGCAGGCCACGGCGCGCGACTTCAGCCGCTACCTCGCTGCGGTGGCCGAGTCGGGGCTGCGCGAGCAGGAGGCGCTCGGCGCAGCTTCCGCGCCGGCCGTCCAGATCATGACGATGCAGGCGGCCAAGGGGCTGGAGTTCGACTACGTCTTCGTGCTGGGCCTCTCGGCCGCGCACATGCCCGGGCCGTTCCGGCCGCGCGCGGGCGGGGTGCCGGACGAGCTCCTGAAGGAGACACTGCCGGCGGCGGGTGAACGCGAGGAGCACCAGGCGGAGATGCGCCGCCTCGTGCACGTGGCCATGTCGCGCGCGCGAAAGGGCCTGGTCATGGCCTGGCCCCAGGCGGGGGCCCCCGGCGTGACCCCGCGCCCCTCGCCCTTCTACGAGGAGGCGCGCACCAGGCTCAAGCTCGACGAGGAGGTCTTCGACGAGGAGCTCTTCGGGCCGGCCGAGGGCCTCCACTCCACGTTCCGAATCATGCGCGACGAGCTGCTGGACACCGTCGCCCGGGTCGGCGGCACGCTGGGCGAGATGCGGCTGGATACCTATCTAGACGTCGATCAGGCCGTGTCGCGCTACCTCGAGCTGCTCAAGGTGGCGGCGTTGATCGAGCGCTCGAAGGAGGGCCAACCGCTCGATGCGGCGCTGCCGGCGATCAACGAGATCCTGGTGCAGTGCGCCACACCCGAGCAGCGCGAGATCCTGGAGAGCTCGGCGCTCGACACCTGGCTGCGGGACACCGAGCGTGACCCGGCGCGCCGCCCAGCCGCGGCGCAGAACGGCTCGGAGCCCTCACTCGACCCCTTCATCCCCCGCCGCGGACGGGGCCTGATGCTGTCGGCGTCGGACATCGACACGTACCGGATCTGCCCGCTCAAGTACAAGTTCGCCCGCGTCTTCCGGATCCCCCAGGAGCCGACCATCCACCAGCGCTTCGGCATCGTGCTGCACCAGGTGCTGGAGCGCTTCCACTCCGGTGGCGGCGGTCCGCTGTCTGAGCTGATGGACCTGTTCGAGGCCTCGTGGCGGCGCTCGGGCTTCGGAGACAGCGACGACGAGCGCCAGTTCCGCCTGCGTGCGGTGGACGCCCTGGAGCGCTACTGGCGCCAGGACCGCGAATCGGAGGCCGAGCCGGTGTGGTTCGAGCGCAGCTTCGCCTTCCGCCTGGGCCCACACGTGCTGCGCGGCCGGGTGGACCGCGTGGACCGCCGGCCCGACGGCAGCTACGAGCTCATCGACTACAAGACCGGCAAGGCCAAGACCGAGGAGGAGCTCAGGGAGGACGTGCAGCTGTCGCTCTACCAGATGGGCGCGCGCGAGTCCTGGCGCCTGGAGACGTCCGCCCAGAGCTACCTCTACGTGCTCACCGGCGAGCGGGTGCCGGTCGAGCATTCGGAGGAGGAGCTGGAGCGGGTGAAGGGCACGGTGAGCGGCATCGCCGGCGGCATCCTCAAGCAGGACTTCGAGCCCACGCCGTCGCCCGAGGTCTGCAGCTTCTGCGACTACCGCATCATCTGCCCGGCGGCGGAGAAGTAGAGCCTCCGTCCTCCGGGCCGCGCTGGCGCAGGAAGCGCTGGAAGTCGCGCGCGATCGTGTCGGCCGAGGGCAGGCTCTCCTCAGAGGGCTGGTTCTCGGCCTCGGCCTCGTCCACGGCGGTCTCGAGGCGCTCGACGAAAGCCTTCACCTCCGGATCGCTCGCCACCGCGGCGCTCACCTGGCGCTCGTAGTCCTCGGCGGCCGACTCCAGCTCGCCGGCGTCCACCGCCACTCCGGCGGCGCCCTCGAAGGCCCGTACGAGGGCCAGGGCGACCTTGGGGTTCGGGGAGGCGGCCACGTAGTGCGGTACCGAGGCCCAGAGGCTGGCTGCCGGCATCCCGGCGGCCGCACACGTGTGCTGGAGCACGCCCACGATCCCCGTGGGGCCCTCGTAACGCGTGCGCTCGACGCCTAGCCCACCGACCATCGACTGGTCGGAGGCAAAGCCGCTGACCGACACCGGCCGGCTGTGGGGCACGTCCGCCAGGAGCGCGCCGAGCGTGATCACCATGCGCACGCCGAGCTCGCGGGCGCTTCCCACCACGGCCTCGGTGAAGCGCCGCCAGCGCAGCGACGGCTCGATCCCCTCCAGGAGCACGAGGTCGCCCTCGGCCCCGGGCACCTCGGCCCCGAAGAAGCTGTTCGCGGGCCACTCGATCTCGCGGGTGAGCCCCTCGGTGAGACGAACGTTGGGCCGCACCGCCGTGAAGTCGTAGTACTCCTCCGGGTCGATCTCCGCGAACTCGGCGGCGTCGAAGGTGCTGTGGATGAACGAAAGGGCCGACGAGGCCGCCTCGCCGGCGTCGTTCCAGCCCTTGAACGCGCACACCAGAACCGGCTCGCGAAGCTGCGGACGCTCCCTCCAGATCACGTCACTCATCGCTCTCACCGTAGCGGGCGGGGGCGTCCGGCCGCCGGGTCAGGATGGATGCGTGGCCACCGCCCAGAAGGAGCGCCCCACGATCGCGGAGCTACGCGCCGGCGCCGAGGTGGAGGGAGTGTTCGCCTGCAGCCGCAAGGACCGCCTGCGCGCCAAGAGCGGCGCCGCCTACCTGGCGGTCGAGCTGCGCGACAGGAGCGGCGCGATCCAGGCCCGGGCCTTCCGCGACGCGGACTTCCTGGCCGGCCAGTTCGAGCGCGGCGACCTCGTCCGGGCGGCCGGTCGCGTCGAGCGCTTCCGCGAGGAGCTGCAGCTGGAGCTCCGAGCGATCCGCCGCGCCGAGCCGGGCGCAGCCGACCCCGCGGACTTCCTCCCGGTGGCCTATCGTGACCTCGACGAGCTCGACGGCTTCCTCGAGCACCTCGCCCGCGAGGTCTACGACCCCGACCTCCGCGCCCTGGTGGACGCCTTCCTGGGCGACGCCGGATTCCGCGCCCAGCTGCGTCGCGCGCCCTGCACGCGCTCGGGCCACCACGCCTACCTCGGCGGCCTCCTGGAGCACACCGTGGCGGTGGCCACGCTGGCCCTCGAGACCTGTTCGCTGCACCCGCGCCTCAACTCGGACCTGCTGCTCAGCGCGGCCATCCTGCACGACGTCGGCAAGACGCGCGAGTTCGACCTCGGCGCCGACATCGCTCTCAGCGAGGTCGGTGCCCTCGTCGGCCACCTGGCCCTCGGCCGGGAGCTCGTGAGCGAGCGGGCGGCGGCGCTCGACGGCTTCCCCGACCCGAAGCTCCACGCCCTCTCCCACTGCATCCTTGGCCACCATGGGCCCGACGCCCTGCCTGGCAAACGCTTCCGCTCGCCGGAGGCGCTCGCGCTCTACCGGCTGAACGCGGTCGACGCCGCGGTGAAGGGCGCCCTGGAGCACGGGCTGCCGGGGCCGTAGCCGGCGGTTGGCAGCTGATCGCATCTAGCCTGGTCGCTGGAGCGGCACCCGTCTGGTGGCGGATCCGGCCTTCAAAGCCGGCAGGGCGTGGCAGCCCCACGCTTGGATGGTTCGATTCCATCGCCGCTCCGTCGGGCGGGCGGGCCGCTCCGCCCGCCCCCGGCGGCCGCACCGGTAGCCTGCCCGCGTGGTCTCGGACGCTCCGCTCCTTCCCTGGCTCGACCTGCTGCGCAACGAGATCCCCGGGCTCGAGCCGCTCGACGCCCACACCCACCTGGGCTCGAACGACCCCGACGGCTATCGCTGCACGCGGGAGGAGCTGACCGAGTCGCTCGTGCGCATGGACGGCCGGGCCATCGTGTTCCCGATGCACGAGCCGGACGGCTACGCGGCGGCCAACGACATGGTCATCGAGGAGGCTGCCGCCGCCGACGGGCGGCTGTTTCCCTTCTGCCGCCTCAACCCGCACGACAACCCGCTGGCCGAGGCCGAGCGCAGCCTGAGCCGGGGCGCGCGCGGCATCAAATTGCATCCGCGCGCCGAGGAGTTCACCCTCGACCACCCGGCGCTGGCCGACGTGTTCGCCTTCGCCGACGCGGAGCGGCTGCCCGTGCTGTGCCACGCGGGGCGCGGCATCCCGGCACTCGGCCGTCACGCCGTGGACGCCTGCGACCGCTATCCGGGCATGCGGCTGATCCTGGCGCATGCCGGCATCTGCGACCTGGCCTGGATCTGGCGGGCGGCCGCGGAGCTGCCGAACCTCTACTTCGACACCGCCTGGTGGACGCCCAGCGACCTGCAGGCGCTGTTCGCGCTCGTGCCGCCAGGGCAGATCCTGATGGCCAGCGACGCTCCCTACACCCCGCCCGCGTTCGGGGCAACGATGGCACTGCGCCACTCGCTCCAGCTCGGGCTCGAGACCGAGCAGATCCGCGCTGTGCTGGGCGGGCAGGCCGCCCAGCTCGTGGCTCGCGAGGAGCCGCTCGACCTGGGACCGCCGCCGGGAACGAACGGGCTGCCCCACGACCCGCTGCTCGACCGGGTGTACGCCTACCTACTGAGCGCCCTCGGCCAGATGATCCGGGGCGTCGAGCCGACGGAGATCCTGACGCTTGCGGCGCTGGCCTGCGAGGTGGGCGACGACGCCCCGCAGGCGCCGGTCTGCCGCGACATCCTGTCGCTGCTGGAGGAGCGCTCGCGCTACGACCCCGACAGCCCCGATCGGCCGCCCCGCTTCGCGCCGGGCACGCACTTCATCATCTTCGCCGCCGGGCTCGCGCGCACGCCCGACGTCCCGTTGGTGCCCCCCTCGCCCCAGGCCGACGTGGACGAGCGGTTTCGGGGCGATCCGACCGGGTAGCGCAAGGGAAGGGTCACCCGGAGCCGCGCGACGGACTTGCGGGGACGCCGAGTGGAAACGGTGGCCCTTTCACTCCCCCTCGAGCACGAACATCTCGAAGCCCGTCGCGGGGTGAAAGGTCACCTGGCTGTGGTATGCGATCACCTCGCGCCCGAGCACGTCGGTGACCGCCCGCTTGAAGCGGTCCGCCGTCGCCTCCTGGAAGGTCAGACGCACCTCGCGGACCAGCTGCTCGTCGCCGCGGTCGACCAGGGTGCGCTCCACGGTGGTCAGGATGTCCTCCAGCACGCACAGGACATAGTTGTCGAACAGGTAGGTCTTGGCCTTCGTCGGGCCGCGCCCGTAGCACTCGCTGAAGATCCCGACGATGGCGTTGGAGATCCGCGCCAGGGCCTCGCCGTGCTCGACGGCCTCGCTGGTCATGGCTCGACGAGCACGTGCCGCACCGGCCGGTCGAAGCGCTCCTGGGCCTCGTCCACCAGGCCCTCCTCCTGCCAGTTGCGCTCGCCCTGCGGATGGGTGAAGAGCACGATCTCGTCCGCCTCGAAGGTCTGCAGGGTGTCGTCGAGGGCCTGCAGGGGGTCGGACTCGCCGGTGTCGCCGGCGGCGTCCACGCCCTGCTCGCTCATGCGCTCGACGGTCTCCTCCTGTACCTCCTCGGCCCGCTCGATCGCCGGGTCGGGATCGGAGAGCAGGAAGCGGGTGCGGGTGTTGAGCGCCGGGGCGATCACGAGCACCTCGGCGTCCTGGGCGTCATCGCGCCCCAGCGCCTGCTCGAGCGCGTCGCCGGACACGGGCTCCGACACGAGGGCCAGAATCCGCCTCGCCATCAGGCCACGTCGCGCAGCGCTTCGAGCTCGCGCCGGGTGGCGAGCCGCTTGAGGGCCTTCGACTCCAGCTGGCGCACCCGCTCCGCCGACAGTCCGAGCCGGCGGCCGGTCTCCCGCAGCGGCTGCGGGTCGTCGCCGCTGATCCCATAGCGCAGGCGGATCACGTGCCGTTCCGGCTCCGGCAGCTCCTCGATCGTGCGCCGGAGCACCTCCTCGTTGAGGCTGACCTCGACCTCCTCGTCCACGGGCGGCGCATCCCCCTGGAGCAGCTCGCCCAGCGCGGTCTCGCCCTCGCTGCCCACGGGCCGGTCGAGGCTCGTGACAGTGCGGGCCGCGTCGCGGACCTCCTCGACCTGCGTCAGTGGAAGCTCTGCGGCAGTGGCGATCTCCTCGTCGCTGGGCTCGCGTCCCAGCTTGGCCTGCAGCTCACGTTCGCTGCGGGCGATCTTGCGCTCGCGCTGGCCGATGTGAACGGGGATCCGGATGGTGCGCGCCTTGTTGGCCAGGCCGCGCTGGATCGCTTGCCGGATCCAGAAGGTCGCGTAGGTGGAGAACTTGTAGCCCTTGCGCCAGTCGAACTTCTCGGCCGCCCTGATGAGGCCGAAGATGCCCTCCTGGACCAGGTCGAGCAGCGACAGCTCCTGCCCCTGGTACTTCTTGGCAATCGAGACCACAAGGCGCAGGTTGGAGTTGATCATGCGCTCCTTGGCCCCCAGGTCGCCCTGCTCGATCCGCTTGGAGAGCTCCACCTCCTCGGCGGCGGTCAAGAGGGGATAGCGACGGATCTCGTTGAGGAAGAGCTGGAGGGCGTCCGTGGTCGCGGCCGCCAGCTCACCGTTGCGGAAAGTCGTGAGCTCCACTCCCTCGCGGCCGCAGTCGTCGGTCAGCTCGATGCCCTGGCCTTCCAGGTACGACTCGAGCGCGTCGACGTCGGCATCGAGCAGTTCGAGCGCCTGCACCAGCTCGTAGAACTGGGACAGGTTCACGCAGCCGCGCTCCTCGCCGCGGCTGACCAGGGCGACCACCTCGGGCCGGCTGGTGAGCTCTGCCGTGGCCACGGCGCTCATGCTACGCCGCAGCGGCGCTCGCCGCCGACAGGCGATCGAGCGAGCGCCGCAGCAGGCGTGACACGTGCATCTGCGACACGCCCACGCGCTCCGCTATCTCAGCCTGGGTCAGGTCGTGCTCGAAGCGCAGCATCAGGATCACACGCTCGCGCGGGGGCAGCGCCTCCATGGCGCCCCGGAGCGTCTCCCCGATCTCCACCCGCTCATAGCCGCCATCCTCGCTGGCGAGAGTGTCGAGGTAGGTCCATCCATCGTCATCGCCCCCGGGGCGCGGCGCATCGAGCGAGGTCGCCTCGTAGGCCGTGGCAGCCTCCATCGCCTCGAGCACCTCCTCGACCGTCGCCCCCAGCGCCGCGGCAATGTCGCGCGGCCGGGGCGAGTGCCCCAACCTCGCCGGCAGGGTGCCCAGCGCCTCGCCGACCTTGAGCACGAGCTCCTGCGTGGCGCGCGGCACATGCACCGACCAGCCCTTGTCGCGGAAGTGGCGCTTCAGCTCGCCCAGCATCGTGGGCACCGCGTAGCGGGCGAAGCCGCCCCCGCGATCGGGGTCGTAGCGGTCGACCGCCTTCAGCAGGCCCACGCAGGCCACCTGAACGAGGTCCTCCTGGGGCTCTCCGGCGTGCTTGTAGCGACCCGCCAGCTGGCGGGCGAGCGGCATGAAGCGAACGACCACCTCCTCACGCGCCTCGAGATCGCCATCACGCTGATAGCGCAGCAGAAGATCGTCCTCATGCAGTCTCTCCTGCTGCGCCGGCGTCTCGGACGTGGGTGGCTCCTCCGCCGCCGAAGCGGCAGCAGCCATGCGGTACAGCACCTCCTCGCAGTTTTGATTGCTGCAGGGAGATCCGTTCTCCGACCGCGCGGCGGCCAGACAGCGTCCCTCAACCGACCTTCGTTAATTATCACCCGTTCGAAAGGTGATGAAACGCTGGATTCAATCGATTGCAGAAACGTCGTCGACCATGTCCAGACGCTCCTCGAGGCGAGTGATGGAGAACACGCGCTGAACCGGCTCCGGCCCACGCACGATCACCACGCGCCGGCCCGCCTCTCGGCCCCGTTCATCGGCGGTCACGAGACAGCGGAGGCCGGTCGAGTCGAGGAAGGTCAGCTTGGACAGGTCGAGGACCAGGATAGGCGGCGAGGAGGCCTCGATGCGCCTCAGCTCGTCCTGCACCTTGCCGACCGTGGAGAGATCGAGCTCGCCCCGCAGGACCAGGCGGGTGCGCCCATCCTGCTCGGTGGTCTCGACGTCGAGGATCTGCACCGCGTCAGCTTAACCTGTCGGGCGCCGCCTCCCGTCGCGCGACGCCACTGCGGACTGCGGCCTCGGCGACCGCCTCGGCGACCGCCTCCGCCACACGAGCGTTGAAGACGCTCGGGATCACGTAATCCGCGTGCACCTCGTCGTCCTGGATCACGTCGGCGATCGCCAGCGCGGCGGCGAGCTTCATCTCCTCGTTGATGGCGCCGGCCCGCACGTCGAGCGCGCCGCGGAAGACCCCCGGGAAGGCGAGTACGTTGTTGATCTGGTTCGGGTAGTCCGAGCGGCCGGTGGCCAGGATCGCGACGTCGTCGCGGATCGCCTCGGGAGGGACCTCGGGGACCGGGTTGGCCATAGCGAAGACCACCGGGTCCGGCGCCATCGAGCGGACCGCGGATACCGACACCGCGCCGGGGACCGACACGCCGATGAGCACGTCCGCGCCCGCCAGCAGCTCGTCGGCCGAGCCGCGCCTGCCCGCGGGGTTCGTGCGCGCCGCGATGTCCGCCCGTGCCGGATCGAGTCCCGGAGCCCCCGGGTAGAGCGCCCCGTCGATGTCGCACACGGTGAGGTCCCGAACCCCGTGCGCCAGGATGATCTCGGCGCTGGCCAGGCCCGCCGCCCCGGCGCCCACGACGACGACCCTCACGTCCTCGGCGCGCTTTCCCACCACGCGGAGGGCGTTCAGCAGGGCCGCGAGGACCACGATGGCCGTTCCGTGCTGATCGTCGTGGAATACCGGGATGTCCAGCTCGGCGCTGAGTCTGCGCTCGATCTCGAAGCAGCGCGGGGCCGCTATGTCCTCGAGGTTGATGCCTCCGAAACTGGGGGAGACACCCCGGACGAAGGCCACGATCTCGTCGATCTCCTTCGTGTCGAGGCAGAGCGGAACGGCGTCGACGCCCGCGAGCTCCTTGAAGAGAAGGGCCTTTCCCTCCATCACCGGCATCGCCGCCTCGGGACCGATGTCGCCCAGCCCGAGGACCGCCGACCCGTCGGACACCACGGCCACCGTGTTGCCCTTGATCGTGAGCGCCCAGGCCCTCTCCGGGTCCTCGTGAATGGCTCCGCAGACGCGCGCCACGCCCGGTGTGTAGGCCATGGACAGGTCATCCCGGTTCTGAACCGAGATCTTGGAGACGATCTCGATCTTCCCGCCTTCGTGCATCAGGAAGGTGCGATCGGATACGCGGTCCACCGAGACGGCCTCCAGCGCCCGGACCGCCTCGACAACCGTCTCCACGTGCGCGCCGTCCTTGCAGGCCACCGTCACGTCCCGGATCACCTGCCCGTCCTCCACCCGGACGAGGTCGATCGCGCCGAGGATCGCGCCGGTCGAGCCGATCGCGCCCGCGACACGGGCAAAGGAGCCCGGCTCCCGGGGAATGCGCACCCGCAGCGTGACGCTGTACGACGCCGACGGCTGAAGGGCGACGTCGGCTTCGGATCCGGTCATTCGGCTTCCCCGGGGAGCAGCGCGTGCCGCTCCTTCTCGGTGAGCGCCCGCGCGCGACGGCTCTTCCCGTCCCACGCCACCAGCACGGCGCGGCCCTCGACGGCGACGTTTCCGTCGGGCCGCACCAGGCGGTTCTCCAGCTCGACGCGAGAGCGGCCGAGCTCCGCGACATGGGCTTCGCCGATCAGGTAGCGGTCCGCGATGCGCACCTCCGCGCGGTAGTCCAGCGCCGCGTGGACGAGCACGTAGCCCGTGAAGGGCAGGTCGGGCAGCGCCTCGCGGAAGAACGCCGCCCGTACCTCCTCCAGGAGCTCGTGGTAGACCGCCTGGTTGACGTGGCCGAGGGAGTCGAGGTCCCGGTGGCGCAGCGGCAGCTCGACCCGCACGCGGCGGCTCACGGCGCCTGCGCCACCGTCGCCCTCAGCCTCGGTGCGGTGGATGGACGATCAGGAGGTCGGTGTGCACCCTCTTCGCCACCGCCTGGCTGACGCTCTGGCGCATCAGCCGCTGGACGACGGTCGGCTCGCGCGTTCCCACCACGACGAGGTCGGCGTCGCGCTCCGCCGCCAGCCGGGTGATCGAATTGGCCGGATCGCCGGTCACCGCCACCTCCTCGGACGTGATCCCGCGCTCATGGAGGACGGCGCACGCCTGCTTGAGGCTCTCCCCGGGATCGCTCGTCGCGGTTTCGACGCCGGACCACTGGAAGCGGGGACCGCTGTGGGTCAGGGGGTAGACGCTCGTGACGAGGACCATCGATCCAAACGCCTTTGCCAATTCCACGGTGCGCTCGAGCGCATGCTTCGACGGCTCGGATTCGTCGTAGGCGAGCACAATTGTCTTCATCGATCCTCCCTCGGTCAGCGGGCCTCGGTCAGGCCCTTGGTTTCGGCCAGCAGGCTGCAGGTCGCGGCCACGGCCCGCAGGGAGGGCGCGTCGACCCCCGTGAGGTCCGCGAGCTCCACGACGGCGTCGATGAGAGCGGCCAGCTCGAGCGGCTTGCCCGCCTCGAAGTCCTGCAGCGTGGAGGGCTTGTGCTCGCCCACCCGCTCGGCGCCGGCCAGCCGGCGCTCGATCGAGACCGAGGGCGCCGCCCCCACCGCGCTGGCGATCTCGAGCGACTCGGCCATCATCTTCGCCACCAGCTCGCGCATCTTTTCGTTGCGGCACATCGCCGCGAGCGTCGCTCCGGTCAGCACGCTCAGCGGATTGAAGGCGACGTTGCCCATGAGCTTGACCCAGATCTCGTCGCGGACCCGTGCCTCGATCGGGCACTTGAGGCCGCCGGCGATCATCGCCTCGCTGAACCCGTCGCAGCGCTCGGACATCGACCCGTCCGGCTCGCCGATGGTGAAGCGGGTCCCCTCCAGGTGGCGGACGACGCCGGGCTCGGCGAGCTCCGTCCCGGGGTAGACGACGCAGCCGATCGCGCGTTCCGGCGGGATCACCCCGGATACGGCTCCGTCCGGGTCCACGGCCTCGATCCGATGGTTGCGGTAAGGGCCGTCGAGGCCGTAGAAGTACCACCACGGGATGCCGTTCTGGCCGGCGATGACCGAGGTGTGCTCGTTTAGCAGCGGCTCGAGCAGCGGCCCCGCGCTGGCGTACGAGTTGGCCTTCAGGCCGAGGAAGACGAAGTCGACCGGACCGATCTCGGAGGGGTCGTCCGTCGCCGGCGGATGGGCCTCGAAGTCACCCCGAGGGGACATGACCTTGACCCCATTGCGACGCAGGGCCTCGAGGTTCGCCCCGCGCGCGACCAGGTGAACGTCGGCGCCGCCTCGCGCCAGCGCGGCCCCCACATACGCCCCGATCGCCCCTGCCCCGACCACGGCGATTCTCAAACTAGCCACCACCTGCCGGCATCGTGAGGATGACGAGATCCGCATCCGGCGGCAGATCCGTCACCGGCTCGTTCTCGCCGTCGTCGGCGAGCACCGCGAGGTAGCCCGCTTCCATCTCGCGCTGCAACAGCCGCTGCGCCGCCTCGATCGAGGACGGGTCGTCGGCCGACCACTCCGCGATCTTCTCGTGGCCGTCGAGCACTCTTCTCACGAGCTCCCCCATGAGTTAGCGCGGTTGCGGCCGCGCCTCCGTTCCGCCTCGCTCCAGGCCGAGGACGCTCACCAGCGGCCCGAGCGCAACCTGGCCGAGACCGCAGATCGAGGTCAGGCGCAGGGTCTCCTCCAGCTCGATGATGTTGTCGTCGACGGCCTCCACACCCTTCCCCTGCTCGAGCAGGTCGGTCAGCATCTCGTGCGCCTTGTGCGATCCCACCCGGCAGGGCACGCACTTGCCGCACGACTCGTTGCGGAAGAAGCGGAGGACGTTGGTGCCGGCGGCGAGCAGGTTCGTTCCCTCGGCCACGACGGTCAGCGCCCCCGACCCCAGCATCGAGCCCGCCTCGGCGAGCGGCTCGAAGTCGAGCGGGACGTCGAGGTCGTCGGGACCCATGAAGTTCGACGAGGCGCCTCCGGGCTGGAAGGCCGCCACCTCAGCGCCGTTCTTCACCCCGCCCGCGAGCTCGATCAGCTCCCGGGTGGTGGTGCCCATCGGCACGCAGTACACGTCCGGCTTCTCGATGTGGCCTGAGACCGCGAAGAACTTGAGACCCGTGCTCTCCCCGACCCCCTGCTCGCGCCACCACTCGGCGCCCCGCTCGATGATGATCGGCACGTGGGCGAAGGTCTCGACCGAGTTCATGAGGGTCGGGAGCCCCCACAGGCCGTAGATGCCGGGGAAGGGCGGCTTGTTGCGCGGCTCGCCCCGGTGGCCCTCCATGCACTCGATCAGCGCCGACTCCTCGCCGAGGATGTAGCCGCCCGGTGAGGTGAAGATCTCGACGCGCAGGCGGCGACCGGAGCCGAGGACGTCCGGGCCGAGCAGGCCCTCGGCCTCGAGCGCCTCGAGCTCCTCGCGGATGACCTCCTCCTCGGGGCCGTACTCGTGGCGGATGAAGACCCAGCCCTCCTCGGCGCCGGTTATGAGCATCCCGAGCAGGAGCCCCTCGAGCACCAGGTGGGGCTGCTCGGCCAGGATCTGGCGGTCCTTGAAGGTGCCGGGCTCGGACTCGTCCGCGTTGCAGATCGCATACTTGGGCTCGGCCTCCTGGCCGGCGACGAGCTCCCACTTGCGGCCGGTCGGGAAGCCCGCGCCGCCCATGCCGCGCAGCCCGGAGTCGCTGACAGCGGACACGATCTCCTCGGCGTCCAGCTCGCCGGCCAGCATCCGGCGGACGAGGCGGTAGCGCTCCTCTCCCGGCGCATAGGGATCGTTGGGCCGCCGCTCGTCCGAGCCCTTCTTCGCCTCGGCGGGCGGCGGCTCGCCCGAGCGCGCGGCATCCACCAGCCCCTCTGTCTCGGCGACCGAAGCCGGGCGCTCGTCCACCGCCACCGCCGGAGCGATGTCGCAGCGCCCCAGGCAGGAGACCTCGACCAGCTCGACCTCGAGGTCGTCGCCGTAGCGCGAGCGCAGCTCGGCGATCCGCTCGTCGGAGTCGTGCAGCCAGCACGACAGGTCGTGACACATCGCCAGCTGCACCTTCCGCGGCGGATCGGTGCGGTAGTGCGGGTAGAAGGACATCAGTCCCTCGATCTCGTACAGCGGTCGCCGCACCTCCTGCGACAGCCGCACGAGCTCCTCCCTGGGCAGCCAGCCGTGCTCACGCTGGATTGCGTTCAGCGCGGGGATGAGGCTCGGCCCCGGGAACTTCCCGGCACGCCCCTCGACCCCGGGCACGCGCCGAGCCTGCAGCTCGGCGCCACCGTGGCCGTTGCCAGCGGCCATCAGCCCCCCTCCGCCACCGTGGTCGCCTCGTGCCGGGCGGTGCTGCCCGCGCGCTCGACCCGCACCGCGCAGAACTTGAACTCCGGGATCTTGCCCATCGGGTCGATCTCGTCGATGGTCAGCACATTCGCCGCCGCCTCCCGGAAGTGGAACGGGATGAAGCAGGTGCCCGGCGTGTCGCGGTGCGAGAGGCGGGCCTGCAGCTCGATCGATCCGCGCCGCGAGACGACGCGCACGTAGTCGCCGTTCGCCACGCCCATCTCCTCGGCGTCACCCGGGTTGAGGTAGACGTGCGCCTCGGGCTGGATGGCGTCGAGCGCGTAGGAGCGACGGGTCATCGAGCCCGTGTGCCAGTGCTCGAGCAGCCGCCCTGTGTTGAGGATGAAGGGGAACTCGTCGTCGGGCAGCTCCTTGGCGGGCAGCCACTCGGCGGGCACGAGGTGCGCCTTGCCGTCGTCGGTGTTGAAGCGCTCGTCGAAGAGCACGATCGTGCCGTCGGAGTGCTCGGGATCCGGGTTCGGATAGAGCTTTCCGTTCGAGCCCAGGTTGTGGTAGCCGAGCCCGGCGTAGTTGGGCATCACCGACACCAGCTCGTCGAAGATCTCGCTCGGAGACGTGTAGTCCATCTCGAGCCCGATCCGGTTGGAGATGTCCATGACGATGCGCCAGTCCTCGCGCGCCTCGCCGGGCGGGTCGAGCGCCTTGCGGCCGATCTGCACCCGGCGGTCGGTGTTCGTGTAGGTGCCGTCCTTCTCGAAGAACGTCGTGGCCGGAAGGATCACGTCGGCGAACTCCGAGGTCTCGGTCAGGAAGATGTCCTGCACGACGAGGAACTCGAGCGCGGAGAGCGCCTTGCGGACCTTGTTGATGTTGGGGTCCGACAGGAACGGGTTCTCACCCATCATGTACATGCCGCGGACGCCGCCCTGCAGGGCCGAGGCGACGATCTCGGTGACCGTCAGGCCCTTCTCCGGATCGAGCTCCCGGTCCCAGACGCGCTCGAACTGCTCGCGGTTCGCGGGCGTGTCGACGGGCTGGTAGTCCGGGTACATCATTGGGATCAGCCCGGCGTCGGAGGCGCCTTGCACGTTGTTCTGGCCGCGCAGGGGATGCAGGCCGGTGCCCCGGCGGCCGACCTGCCCGGTGATGGAGCAGAGAGCGATCAGGCAGCGGGCGTTGTCGGTGCCGGTCGTGTGCTGAGAGATCCCCATGCCCCAGTAGACGACCGCCGCGTTGGCCTCGCCCCAGAGGCGCGCAACCTGCCGGATGACCTCGGGGTCAAGACCGCAGATCTGGCCGGCCCGCTCCGGCGGGTAGTCGCGGACGTTCTTGGCCAGGTCCTTGTAGTTCTCGGTCCGCTCGGCGATGAACTCGCGGTCGACCATGCCGAGCCGGACCAGCTCGTGCATCACTCCGTTGTAGAACGCGACGTCCGTCCCGGGCTTGATCTGGCACACGACGTCGGCATGGTCGGCGATGCGCTCGCGCCGCGGGTCGACCACGATCAGCTTGGTGCCGCGCCGGCGGGCCTGCTTGAAGAACGACGAGGCGACGGGGTGGTTGGCCGTGGTGTTGGTCCCGGCGAGGATGGCCACGTCGGCGTTGACGATGTCGCCGTAGGTCGTCGATACGGCGCCCGAGCCGACCCCCTCGAAGAGCGCGGCCACGCTCGAGGCATGACACAGGCGCGTGCAGTGGTCGACGTTGTTGGTGCCGAAGCCCGCCCGGATCAGCTTCTGGAAGAGGTAGGCCTCCTCGTTCGAGCACTTGGCCGAGCCGAAGCCGGCGATCCCCCCGGGACCGTGCTCGGAGTGGATCTCCTTCAGGCGCGACGCCGTCAGTTCGAGCGCCTCCTCCCATGAGGCCTCGCGGAAGTGCGGAAGCACCTCCTGGTAATCGACGATGCCGCCTGGCTTACGGCGGCCGCGCCCGTCACCGCGCACGTCGCCGGAGAGCGCGCCCTTGGGGTAGGAGCTCTCCCGCCGGATGAGCGGCACCGTCAGCCGCTGGGGCGAGGACGCGTAGTCCCAGCCGTAGCGCCCCTTCACGCACAGTCGCCGCTGGTTGCCGGGCTGGTCGCGCCCGTCGGTGAAGGAGATCGCGTTGCGCTCGCGATCGACGTGGTAGGTGATCGAACATCCCACTCCGCAGTAGGGGCACACGCTCTCGACCGAGTCGAGCTCCTCGCGCGGCCGGATCGGGACGTTGTTGATCGGCTTGTTGACGAGCGCGCCGGTCGGGCAGGCCGCCACGCACTCTCCGCAGGTGACGCAGGAGGACTCGCCCATGGGGTCGTTCAGGTCGAAGGCGATGCGCGTCGCGTAGCCCTTGCCCGAGCGGCCGATCACGTCGTTGCCCTGGATGTCGTCACAGGCGCGAACGCAGCGGTCGCACAGGATGCAGGCGTCGTGGTTGACCGCGATCACCGGGTTGGAGAAGTCCTCACCGCGCCCGGACCCGCGCGGCAGATCGTCCTGGCTGACTCCGTAGCGGTGGACCAGCACGAGCAGCTCGTTGTCGCCCGTCTTGGTCTCCTTGGGGTCTTCCTCGGGCGGCGGCTGATCGATCAGCAGGAGCCGGGTGAGCATCGCCCGCTGGCGCTCGACCTGGTCGGTGGCCGTCTTGACCTCCAGACCGTCCTCGCAGGGGCGCGTGCAGGCGGGTGCGAGCACTCGCCCGCCGACGTCGACGACGCACATCCGGCACACGCCGACCGCGTCGTAGCGCTCGTCATGGCACAGAACGGGGATCTCGATCCCCAGGTCCTTGGCCGCATCCCAGATCGTCGTGCCCTCGGGCACGGTGGTCTCGCGGCCATCGATCGTCAGGGTCACGGTCCGGGTCTCAGCCGGCGTGGAAATCGCCACGATCGCTCACTCTCTCCTCAAAGCTGGGCGAATCAAATCCAACCTTCGAAGGTCCATTAGGCGGTGTCTGTACGCGTGTTTTCGGTGGCCGCATCGTATCCCAGGGTGGCTGAGATCGCGGCCGCGTGATCACTCAAGAGGTGACCGACCTCGTCCGTGTCCGCGTGGACGATCCGGGCCGTTGGAGCGGAGATGCTGATCGCCGCGCACGCCATCGCCGCGTGGCGTCGAATACGGGCGTCGCGACGCAGCTCACGCCCTCCTCGTGCTCCTCGTCGTCGAGCGCGTAGCCGCGCCGGCGGATGCGCACGAAGTCGTCGCGCAGCGCCGCGAGCGTCGTGATGCGTGCGCGGCGTCAGGCGCTCGAACGGCTCGCGCGCGCGCGGGTAGAGCTTCGCGATCGCCTCCGCCGGCCGGTAGGCGAGGATCGCCTTGCCCGAGCCGGTGGTGTGCGCCAGCGCGGAGCTGCCCAGCTCGGTGAACATGCGCATGCTGTGCGAGCCCTCGACCTGGTCGACGTAGACGACCCGGTCGGCCATCGAGGATCACGAGGTTCGCGGTCTCGCCCGTCGCCCGCTGGATGCGCTCGAGGTGCGGGCGGGCGGCGGCCGCAGAGCGCGACGGTCCGCGCCTCGAGCCCGCCCGCCAGCTCGAGCACCTTGAAGCCGAGCGCGTAGCGGCCGTTCGCCGGGTTCTGGCCGACGTAGCCGCGGTCGGCCAGGCTGGCCAGCAGCCGGTGCGCGGTGCTCACCACCAGCCCGGTGCGGGCCGCGACCTCCGAGACCCCGAGCTCGCCGCGCGGCTCGCCAGCGCCTCCAGCACGTCGAGCGCGCGGTCGAGCGACTGAACGCGGTCGCGGCGCGCGTCGCCATTGCCGACGAGCTTCCGCGGCTCGGAAGGCGGTTTCGCATCCCGGAGCTACGCCGCGTCAGCCCGCGAGCTCCGGCAGGGCGGCGAACGGGTCGGGCACCGCTGCGCTCGACGGGCTCGAACTCGCGCACGTGGTCGATCGACTTGCCCATGGCGGCGTCGTCCTCGGGCGCGACCATGATCTCGACCAGCACCGGCACCTGGCGCTCTTGCTCGCCTGGGCCACCGCCCAGTCGAACGCGCCGGCGATCTCGCCCGGCTCGGTGACCCTTACGCCGTCGGCGCCCATCGCCTTCATGACCGCGACGTGGTCGATGCCGGGGTGCCCGCTCGGGCCCTTCGTAGGAGATGCTGACCTCGTAGTTCATGTCGTAGTTCTTCTCGGCCTGGCGGATGAGGCCCATGTAGCCGTTGTTGACCATCACCAGCACGAACGGCACCTCGTACTGGACGGCGACGGCGACCTCCTCCATCAGGAACTGGAAGGAGTAGTCGCCGACGACGCCGACCACGAGCTTGTCGGGCGCGGCGAGCTTGGCCCCGATGCAGGCGGGGACCTCCCAGCCGAGCGGGCCGGCCTGGCCGCAGCACAGGTAGTGGCGCGGCTTGTAGGTCGTGCTGGAACTGGCCGCTCCAGATCTGGTAGAGGCCGATCGCGGTCACGAACACCGTGTCGCGGGTCGAAGTACTCGTTGATCTCCTGGTAGACGCGCGGCGGCTTGATCGGCACGTCGTCGAAGTCCGTCCGCCGCATCAGCGTCTCCTTGAGGTGCGCGACGCGGTCCGACCCAGTCGTCGCGCGGCGGCCGCCGGTCGCTCCGCCGCCTGCCCGCTGCAGCGCCCGAGCGCGAGCTTGGCGTCGCTGACGATGCCGAGGTCGGCCGGGAACACGCGGCCGATCTGCTGGGGCGAGATGTCGACGTGGATGAACTTGCGGTCGCCGCGGTAGACGTCGAGATCGCCGGTGTGGCGGTCGCCGAAGCGCGCGCCGACGGCGAGCACGACGTCGCTCTCGAGGAAGATCTGGTTGCGCGAAGCGCTGACAGGTCTGGATCCCGACCATCCCGGCCCACAGCGGGTGGTCCTCGGGGATCGCGCCCTTGCCCATCAGCGTCGGCGACACGGGGATCTGCAGCTCCTCGGCGAGCGCCACGAGCTCCTCGGCGGCGTCGGCCAGGATCACGCCGCCGCCGGCCAGGATCAGCGGGCGCTCGCGCCCGGCCAGCAGGTCGAGCGCGGCGGCGATGGCCGCCGGGTTCGCGCCGGGGCGGACGAACGGCAGCGCGGCGGTCCGCCGTCGGGTCGTAGTCGATCTCCGCGCCCTTCTGGACGTCGAGCGGCAGGTCGATCAGCACCGGGCCCGGGCCGGCCCTCGCGCGCGACGCGGAACGCCTCGCGGAACGCCCACGGCAGCTGCGCGGTCTCCTTGACCTGGTAGGCCCACTTGCACACGGGCCGGGCGATGTCGACGATGTCGACGGCCTGGAAGGCCTCCTTGTGCAGGACGTCGGTGTGCGCCTGCCCGGTGATGCAGATCATCGGGATCGAGTCGGCCAGCGCCGTGTAGAGGCCGGTGATCATGTTCGTCCCGGCCGGGCCCGAGGTGCCGATGCAGATGCCCGGCTCGCCGGTGATCCGCGCCCAGCCGTCGGCGGCGTGCGTGCCGCCCTCCTCGTGGCGGACGGCCAGGTGGCGGATGCTCGAGTGACGCATCGCCTCGTAGAGCGGCAGGATCGCCGCGCCGGGCACGCCGAAGGCGACCTTGCACCCCCTCGTCCTCCAGCACGCGGACGACGGCCTCCATCGGGTTCATGCGGGGCATGGCGTGCCTCCTTCAGTTGTGGTGGCGGTCAGGCGCTGCGCTGCCGATCCGGTGCTCGGCGAGCTCCTCGACGAGCTGGAGCAGGCCGGAGTGGTCGTCGCCGCCGTGGCCCTTGGCGCGCAGCGCGCGGAAGTACTGCTGCACGAGCGCCGGTGACGGGCAGCGGCACGCCGTAGGCGTCGCCGGACTCCAGCGCGATGTTGAGGTCCTTGTGGTGCAGGTCGATGCGGAAGCCCGGGCGTGAAGTCGTGCTCGAGGAAGTTGCGCCGGCGCATCTCCATGACGCTTGTTGGCGGCCAGGCCGCCGCCGAGGACGTCGAGGATCCGCTCGGGGTCCACGCCCGCCTTCGAGCCGAGCACGAGCGCCTCGCTGACCGCCGCGATCGTCACCGCGACGACGACCTGGTTGCAGGCCTTCACGACCTGGCCGGCGCCGGGCTCGCCGACGTGGACGATGGTCTTGCCGAGCACCTCGAACAGCGGCCGCGCGCGCTCGAAGTCGGCGGCCTCGCCGCCGACCATGATCGACAGCGTGCCCTCGCTGGGCGCCGACGTCGCCGCCGCTGACCGGCGCGTCGAGGGCGGCCACGCCGCGCTCGCGCGGCCGCGGCGCGACCGCCACCGACACCGTCGGGTGGATCGTGCTCATGTCGATCAGCAGGTCGCCCTCCGACGCGCCGGCCAGCACGCCGTCGTCGCCGAACACGACCGCCTCGACGGCCGGCGAGTCGGGCAGCATCGTGATCACGACGTCGGCGCGCTCGGCCACCTCGCGCGGGCTGAGCGCCGTGCTCGGCGCCGGCCTCCGCCAGCTCGTCGACGGGCTCCGCGGATGCGGCTGTGGACGACGAGCGAGTGGCCCGCCTCCACGAGGTTGCGGGCCATCGGGGCGCCCATGACGCCCAGGCCGATGAATCCGATCGTCTCCGGCATCCGCTGCTCCTCTCAGGCCCGCGCGCGACTGCCGCGCCGCTCGCGCGGCAGCCACGCGAGGCTCTCCTCGGTGTCGCCTCGCCGGCGGCTTGTACTCGAGCCCGACGTGCCCGTCGTAGCCCAGCTCCTCGAGCCGGCTGGAAGACGTAGTCGAAGTTGATCTCGCCCGTGCCGGGCTGGCCGCGGCCCGGGCTGTCGGCGACCTGGATGTGGGCGATCTCGCCGAAGTGGCGCTCGATCGTCGCCGTGAGGTCGCCCTCCATGCGCTGCATGTGGTACGCGTCGTACTGCAGCGCGACGTTCGTCGCGCCCGACGGCTGCCACGAAGTCGAGCGCGGCCACGGTGCGCGGCAGCAGGTAGGGGCCGTTCTCGTACGTGTTGACGGCCTCGATCAGCACCTGCGGCGCCCTGCTCCGCCGGCAGCGTCGGCCGCGAAGCGGACGTTCTCGCGCGCGAGCTCGAGCTGCGCCTCGCGCCCGAGCTCGGGCAGCTCGTGGCCCGCGAGCGCGTTGAGCTTCGTGCAGCCCACCGCGGCTGCCAGCTCGAGCGCGACGGGCACGTTCGCCCGGAACGCCTCCTGGCGCTCGGGATCGCTGATCAGCCCGCGGTCGCCGGCGGGCATGTCGCCCGCGTCGAAGTTGAGCAGCACCACCTCGACCCCCGCGTCCTCGATCGCCGCCTGCAGACCGCGGCGAGGTCCTCGCCGCGCGGCCACCAGAGCTCGACGGCGTCGAAGCCCGCCTCGCGCGCACGGCGCGAAGCGCTCGAGCAGCGGGACCTCGGTGAACAGGATCGAGACGTTGACGCAGAAGCGCATGGGTGGTGGACCCTAACGGGGGGCTTCCCGTATGTCAATAAGTGTTTTCCGCATCACGGAAGGAAGGACCGGCGTGGCGCGACATCCCCCGCCTGACAGACCAGTTCTCCCTCGCACCTGACCCCTCTCGTATTCCAGATACCTGGTAAGCGAGGCGCCGAAACCTACCGCCCCTTCTTCCTGCAGGTTTCCCGCTACGCGGTGAACACCGTTATCGCGCCGGCCGCGAACACGATCGCGAGCGTGAGCCGCCTGAACGCGAGCTCGGGCAGCCGCGGGGTCAGGGTCGTGCCGAGCCAGTTGGCGACCAGGGAGCCCGGCAACCACACCACGAACGCGGGAAAGAGCGCGTCGGTGTCGAACGCCCCGACCGCCGCCAGGATGAGCAGTCCGATCGCGTTCGAGACGACGAAGTAGAGAGCCAGATCGGCAAGGAAGCTCCGCGGCGCCGCCTTGTCGCGCGCGAGCAGCACCACCGGAGCGATGCCGTTGAGCGACGTCGCCGAGCCGAGGAACCCGCCGAGGAAGCCGGCCGCCACCGCTGCTCCGGGCAGCGGCCGCGGCGGCGGAGCGGACGCCGTGCGCCAGAGGAGGACTGCGGCCAGCATCACGATCAGGCCCGCTCCCAGCTTGATCGCCGATTCGCGCACGGTCGCGAGAACCTGGGCCCCCGAGCCAGAGCCCGGGGATGCTCCCGCCCACCAGGCCGGCCACGCGGCGTGGCGACAGGTCGGCCCGAAAGCGATATGCCACGGAGATCCTCGTGACGAAGGCAAGCGCGAGGTTGACGGTCACGACGAAGGGAAGGGGAAAGCCCACCACAAGCAGCAGCGGCGTCGCGACGAGCGAGTACCCGAAGCCGGTGACTCCCCCCAGGAAGGAGGCCAGGAACACGCTGACACCACCTGCGACCAGTTCCATGGCTCAGACCGTACGTACCCCCGGACGCTGGTAGGGCGGCTCAGGCGGGCTGCAACGGCCCGACCAGGCCCCGCCGGAACAGCCACTTCGTGGTCTCGAGCACCGGGACGATCAGGAACGCGAGCCCGGCGACGCGCAGCCACTCCTCGGCCGAGAGGGTCGTCGTGCCGAACGCGTCCTGCAGGAACGGCACGTTGATCACCAGCACCAGCATCAGCGAGCTCCCAGACGATCGCGAGGTTCAGCCACTTGTTGGCGAAGGGCCGGTCGCAGCACCGAGTGGCGGTCGGAGCGGAAGTTGTAAGCCTTGAAGAACTGGATCAGCACGAGCGAGACGAACGTCATCGTCATCGCCTCCTGGCCAGCTGCTGCCCGGAGGTCAGCGCCCAGACGAACAGGCCCGAGGTTGATCGACCGCGGACCACAGCCCGCCGACCAGCATCAGCATGACGACCGGCCGGTGAAGATGCCCGTGCGCGGGTCGCGCGGCGGGCGGCGCATCAGGTCGGTCTCCGGCGGGTCGACGGCCAGCGCCAGCGCCGGCAGGCCGTCGGTGGCCAGGTTGACGTAGAGGATCTGCACCGCGGTCAGCGGCAGCGGCAGCCCAGCGAGCGTCGCGCCGGCCATCAGGCCGATCTCGCCGATGTTCGACGACGAGCAGGTACATCAGATACTTCTTGATGTTGCCGAAGATGCCGCGGCCCTCCTCGACCGCCGCGACGATCGAGGCGAAGTTGTCGTCGGTCAGCGTCATCGCCGCCGCCTCCTTGGTGACGTCGGTGCCGGTGATGCCCATGGCGATGCCGATGTCGGCCTTCTTGAGCGCCGGCGCGTCGTTGACCCCGTCGCCGGTCATCGCGACGACGTGGCCCCTGCTTCTGCAGCGCCGTGACGACGCGCAGCTTGTGCGCCGGCGAGACGCGGGCGTAGACCTCGATGTCCTCGACCTCGCGCTCGAGCTCGGCGTCGTCCATCGCCTCGAGCTCGGCGCCGGTGACGACGCGGCCCGTCGTTGAGCATGCCCAGCTCGCGGGCGACGGCCTGCGCGGTGAGCGGATGGTCGCCGGTGATCATCACCGACTTGATGCCGGCCTCCTCGCAGGTCTGGACCGCGGCCTTGGCCTCGGGCCGCGGCGGGTCGATCATCCCGACCAGCCCGAGGAAGCGTCATCTCGCGCTCGGCGGTCTCGAGCGTGGCGTCGCGCTTGGCGGGCGACCGCCAGCACGCGCAGCGCCTCGCCCGCCATCTGCTGCGCCGCGTCCAGGAGCGCCTCGCCGGCGCGTCGTCGTCGAGCGCCGTCTCGCCCGTCGGCCGACAGCTGCCGCGTGCACGACTCGAGGATCACCTCCGGCGCGCCCTTGGCATAAGCGACCACGCCCTCGCGGCGTCTCGTGCAGCGTGGTCATGCGCTTGGTCTCGGAGGTGAAGGGGATCTCGTCCACGCGCGGGAACTGCGCGTCGAGCTCGCGCTTGTCCAGCCCGGCCTTGGCCGCGGCCACGACCAGCGCGCCCTCGGTCGGGTCGCCTTTGACCTGCCACTGGCCGTCGGCCTCGTCGTGCACGATGCGCGCGTCGGAGGCGAGGGCCGCCGCGCGCAGCAGTCTCGATGACCGGCTCGCGACGGCTCGACCGGCGAGCCGTCGCGCGAGAACTCGCCCTCGCGGCTCGTAGCCCGCGCCGGAGACCTCGAGCAGCTCGCCCGGCGACGAAGATCTTGCGCGACGGTCATCTCGTCCTTGGTCAGCGTGCCGGTCTTGTCCGAGCAGATGACGGAGATGCTGCCCAGCGTCTCGACCGCGGGCAGGCGGCGGACAGCGCGTTGCGCTTGACCATCCGCTGCGCGCCGAGCGCCAGCGAGATGGTGACCACGGCCGGCAGCGCCTCGGGCACGACGGCGACCGCCAGGCGATGCCGAAGATCAGCATCTCGAGGAACGGCTGGCCGCGGAACAGGCCGAGGCCGACGATGACGAGCACGACGACGACCGCGACGCGGGCCAGCGTCTGCCCGACCCGGTCGAGGTTCTGCTGCAGCGGCGTCTTGCTCCGTCTCGACCGTCTGGAGCAGCCGGGCGATCTTGCCGAACTCGGTGTGCATGCCGGTGGCGACGACCACCGCGCGGCCGCGGCCGTAGGTCACGGCCGTGCCGGCGTAGACCATGTTCGTGCGGTCGCCGACGGGCAGCTCGTCGCCCGGCGAGCGGCTCGCGTCTGCTTCTCGACCGGCAGCGACTCGCCGGTCAGCGCGGCCTCCTCGACCTGCAGGTTGACGGCCTCGATCAGCCGCCCGTCGGCCGGCACCCTGTCGCCGGCCGCGAGCAGGATGACGTCGCCGGGGACGAGCTCGCGCGCCGGGACCTCCACTCGGCTCGCCGTCGCGGAGCACGGTCGCCGTGGGCGCCGCCATCTCGCGCAGCGCCTCGATGGCGCGCTCGGCGCGGTACTCCTGGACGAAGCCGAGCAGCACCGCGAACAGCACGATCACGGTGATGACGACGGCCTCGATCGCGTGCCCGAGCACCGCCGAGAGCGCCGACGCGATCAGCAGGATGATGATGAGGACGTTCTTGAACTGGTCGAGCAGGAGGCTCCACGGCGATGCCGCTGGGCGGCCTCCAGCTCGTTGGGCCCGAACTCGGTCAGCCGCCGGGCCGCCTCCTCGGCCGTCAGCCCCGTCTCAAGGGACGTGCCGAGCCTTCGGCGACCTCGTCGAGTTCGAGGCCGTGCCAGGGGCTCGGAAGCGGAGGCCCGGGTACCTCCCGAGCCTCGGCATGAGTCGACCTGTCCGCCGCTGGTGACGCTTTGTCCTGACCCCCTTGGCTGGTTCTGAGGGTATCGGGCGGCCGTCAGGCGTAGAAGAACGTGATTCCCAGAACCACGTAGAGGGCCAGCAGCTGGACTCCCTCGAACCACGTCGATTCCCCGTCCAGGGCGACTAGCGTGGCGATCAGGCCGGCCAGCAGCACGGCGACGACCTCGTAGCCGTTGAAGACGAGCGCCAGCGGCTCGGGTCCGAAGAAGAACGACAGCACGACGAGCACGGGCGCCACGAACAGCGCCACCTGGGCGCTCGAGCCGATGGCGATGTTCACCGACAGGTCCATCCTGTCCTTCACGGCGAAGTAGACCGCCACCCAGTGCTCGGCGGCGTTGCCGACGATGGCGACGATGATCACCCCGATGAAGAACTCGCTCAGCCCGATCGACTCGGCCGTCTCGCTGATCGAGCCCACGAGGACCTCGGACATGATCCCGACCCCGATGCCGGCGACCGCGAGCCAGGCGACGGAGCGCCGGACGCTCCACGGCTCCTCGCCGTCGTGGCGGGAATCCTCCTCGTAGGGGTTGAAGACAGGCCGGTGGGTGATGAGGGAGAAGATGCAGACCGGCGACGTAGGTCACCAGCAGGACGATGGCCACCGCCAGCGAGTCCCACTCGATGTTCTCCACGTGCACGAAATCCTCGTCGGCCGGCGTGGGCAGGCCGCCGCCCTTGATCAGCTGGATCACCGCCGGCATCGCCAGCGCACCCGCCGCGAGCACGAGCATGGTGGCCTGCGAGGCAGCGGCGGTCGGGTTGAAGGTCTGGCGCTCGCGGCGCAGGCCGCCGGCGAGCATCGACACGCCCAGCACCAGTAGGAGGTTGCCCAGGATGGAGCCGATGATCGATGCCTTGACCACCTCCTGCAGCCCCTCGATCAAAGCGAAGAACGCGATCAGGAGCTCCGGAAAGTTGCCGAACGTCACGTTGAGAAGGCCGCCGATGCCGGGCCCGGAGCGGTCGGCCAGCTCCTCGGTCGCCCGGCCCATCAGCGCCGCCGTCGGGATCACCCCGATCGCCGCGGCGAAGAAGATCAGCGCCGCGCTCGCGTGAACCAGCTCGAGCACGATCGCGATGGGGATGAACGGGACCAGCAGGTACGGCCAGCCCTCCCCGCTCAGCAGGAAGCCGGCGAGGCCCTTGCGCTCGGCCTCCGGGGCGGAGCCGACCTCCTCGTCGAGGCCTGCCATCTACCGTCAGTTACCCAGGATCTCGACGCTGACCTCGGACACCTCGGTGGGCGTGCGGCCGACGCGAACACCGCTCTCCTCCAGCGCTTCGGCCTTAGCCTTGGCGGTGCCCTTGGATCCCGAGACGATGGCGCCGGCGTGGCCCATCGTCTTGCCGGGCGGTGCGGTGAAGCCGGCGATGTACGCGACGACCGGCTTGCTGACGTTGTCGGCGATATGGGCTGCCGCCTCCTCCTCTGCCGCCCCTCCGATCTCGCCGCTCATGACGATCAGCTCGGTCTCGGGGTCGGCCTCGAAGAGGTCGATCACGTCGATGAAGCTCGAGCCCGGCACCGGGTCGCCGCCGATCCCGACGATCGACGAGTTGCCGAAGCCGCGCTGGGCGAGCTCGTTGCCGATCTGGTAGGTCAGCGTCCCCGAGCGCGACACCACGCCGACGTTTCCCTCGCTGAAGAAGGCGGCGGGGATGATCCCCACGTTGGCCTTGCCCGGCGAAAGCACGCCCGGGCAGTTCGGGCCGATCAGCCGCACGCCGTCCAGCCGCTCGAGGTGGGAGGCCACCCGGAGCTCGTCGTGGGCGGGGATTCCCTCGGTGATGCAGATGATCGTGCGGATCCCGGCCTCCGCCGCCTCGAGCACCGAGTCGGCGGCAAAGCGCGCCGGCACGAACACCATCGCTGTGTTGGCGTCGGTCTCCTCGACCGCCTTGCGCAAAGGTGTTGTACACCGGGATCCCGTCGACCTGCTGGCCGGCCTTGCCGGGGGTGACCCCCGACACGACGTTCGTGCCGTAGTTCTTGTTGTTCAGCGCATGGAAGGTCCCCTCGCGCCCGGTGATTCCCGAGACGCAGAGGCGCGTGTCGCGATCGATCAGGATGCTCATCGCGCCTCCTCCAGGCTCGGCGTGGCGGCCGCCAGCTCCACCACGCGCTCGGCCGCGCCGAGCATCGTGGCCTCGACGTGCAGGTTGGGCAAGTCAGCCTCAGCCAACAGCCGCCGGCCCTCCTCGTCGTTGGTGCCGTCGAGGCGGACGACGAACGGGACCTGCGGTCGGACCTGCTCGAAGGCCTCGATCAGGCCCTTCGCCACCTCGTCGCAGCGGGTGATTCCTCCGAAGATGTTGAACAGCACGGCCTTGACCTTCTCGTCCGAGAGGATCACCTCGACCGCCGAGACGATGGCGTCCGCCTTCGAGCCCCCTCCGGCGTCGAGGAAGTTGGCCGGCTGGCCGCCCGCCTGGGACACGACGTCGAGCGTCGACATCACGAGGCCGGCGCCGTTGCCCAGGATGCCGATGTCGCCGTCGAGCTTGACGTAGGTGAGCCCGCGTTCCTTGGCCATCTGCTCCTGCGGGTCCTCACCCGACGGGTTGCGCAGGCTTGCGTTGTCCGGATGGCGGAACATCGCGTTGCCGTCGAGGGTGACCTTGGCGTCCAGCGCCCGGAGCTCACGCTCGGGCGTGACGATCAACGGGTTGACCTCCACCAGCATCGCGTCCTCGCCAACGAACGCGTCGTAGAGCTTGGCCAGCATGGCGGTGGCCGGGCGAACGAGGTCCGCGTCCACCCCGGCGTCGAACGCCAGCTGGCGCCCCTGGTACTCCTGGAAGCCGAGCAGCGGGTCCACGTGGAGGGTGGCGATGGCGTCCGGGTCCTCCTCGGCCACCTGCTCGATGTCCATGCCGCCCTTGGTCGAGAACATCACGAAGGGCGCCTTGGCGCTGCGGTCGAAGACAATCGACGCGTAGTACTCGGCCTCGATGTCGGAGGCGGCCTCGACCCACACCTCGTGCACCGTGAGGCCGCGGATGTCCATTCCCAGGATTGCGCTCGCGTGCTCGCGTGCCTCGTTCGCGTCCTGGGCGACCTTGATGCCGCCGAGCTTGCCCCGCCCGCCGATCTGCACCTGCGCCTTGATGACGCAGGGAAAGCCGATCGTCTCGGCCGCGTCGACCGCCTCATCGACCGTGGTGGCCGGATGCCCCGACGGCACCGGGATGTCGTAGCGGGCGAAGAGCTGCTTGCCCTGGTATTCGAGTAGATCCATGGTTATCCCTTCCTCCGCCGCCGGGACCGCCCGTCCGACCGTCGTTGCTTCCGTTTCGCGCGCCGCTGCTCCCGCTCGTCGTACATCGCACCCACCACCCGCAGCTGCCTTCGGATGTAGTAGCTCGCCACCGGGTTGCGATCCCGCAGGCGGAACCACCAGCCCGGCGCGAAGGTCTGGTGCAGCCACCAGAACCCGATTGCGAATCCGACGCTCAAGAGCATCTGGTACACGACGAAATCGAGCCAGCCGTGCGGCACGGCCACCGGGTCGCCGGCGATCAGGCTCACGACCGCCGCGTGGATCACCCGCGACACCGGGAAGGCGACCGCCCAGTAGAGCGCCATCGGGGCGAGAGGCCCGAGTGGGATCTTGCCTGCTGCAAGGAGCAGCTCATAGCCGGCCCCCGCAAGCCCGAGCGGAATCGCCAACGCCAGCCCCGCGGCCAGGGTGTCCACGACCGAGAGACCTCCGAGACCCGCCATCGCCCCGGCGATGGCCCCCCCGAGCAGCCCGATCAGCACCCCCGGCAGTGTCAGCTCTGCAAGCTGCCGGGGCTCCAGGCTGCTCAAGGGCGGCGGGGCGGGCGCCCCCGCGGTCGGGGGCGCCGCGCCGCCTTCTGCTCGGGCTGTCGGCATCAGCCCAGGTCGGTTACGCCGAACTTGATCAGGCTGTAGAACAACGCCGCCAGATAGCCGAGGCCGCCCAGGATCAGGATGACGGTGATGGCCTTGGGGGGCCGGATCTTCTCCGGCAGGTTACGCCTGTTGCATACCGCCAGGGTGATGCAATACGCCCCCATCACGAAGGTCGACAGGAACGCCAGGATGTCCAGGATCCCCGTCGGACCGTCAGCGGGGCCGAAGTTCAGGATGACGACCCCGAAGATGATCACGCCCCAGAGGTAAATCGCGTACAGCTGGGCCATCTTGAAGCGCTTGGCCCCCGGCATGAAGAAGTAGCTCATGTCGGACTGCCCCCGGGCGAAGGCGTCGAACAGGCCGATGCTGGCCTTGAAGCCCACGATCGCGATGAAGATGAAGAAGACCGGATCGAGAAATCCGGCGGCCTCCCCGAACGCGTCGGCCATTGCGGGGATGGCGGCCTCTCGCTCGCCCTCGATGAGCTGCGTGCGGGCCTCGGGGTTGACCTCGGCCGCGTTCATGGCCATGACCGTGAAGATGATCGTGACCAGCATGGTGATCCCGAAGAAGAGCACGATCGCGTCGTAGGTGACCCACTGGCGCCAGCCCTTCCACTTGCGCATCTCCTCGGGGTCGTCCACGTCGAACATCGATCCCGTGTCCGGGATCGTCTCCTCCTCGCCGGCGTGCATCAGTCCTCGCACGCGCGGGATGTGCACCCCCATGCCGGCGCCCTTGTCGCGCAGCCACAGCGTGTACCACATCTGCTGCATGCCCGACGGCCCCGCGAAGGCCAGCGCGCCGACCACCAGCGGGAACCACTCCGCGGTCAGGGCCGCGTCCGGGATACCCGAGTCGAAGCGGAAGAGGCCGAGCAGGACTTCTCCGAGGTCGGACAGGCTGCCCACGATTGCGCCGGCGATGGCGGAGCCGATGACCAGCACGCCGACAAGCACCGCCAGCAGCTTCTCGATCAGGTTGTAGATCACCGTTACGACGGTGAACATGATCCCGATGACAACCAGCGCGATCGTTGCGGACACCTTCCATGGGATGCCCGTCAGGTCCTCGAAGGCCTCCGCTCCACCGGAGATGTGGCCGGGCCAGACGTAGACCAGGATGGCCACGAGGAAGAAGAACCACATCAGCGGCTGAAATATGCGAGCCGCGCCGAAGAAGATGGATTCACCCGTCGCCATGGCGTAGCGGGCCATCTCGAGCATCACGATGGTTTGAACGATCACGCCGATCAGGAACAGCCAGCGGATCTCCGGCCCGAACACGATGACCAGGCGCGGCCATAGGAAGGTCTCACCAAAGCCGACCCCGAGCGCCACCAGGATCATCGCCGGCCCGAGGATGTGCACCGATTCCGGCGCCTCGGGCAACTTGCGGATCGGCATCGGGGCGAGTCCTCCCGCCGGCCAGACCCGTCCCTCTTCAGCAACCACTGCCATAACGTCCCTCCCCTTACGTCTCTCTCTGCTCCCCCTACATGGACCTCGCGCCGCTCAAGGGCGCGCCCTGCTCACTCCTTCCTCATTTGCTGTCCAGCAGACCGGCCATCCGCGCCCAGCGGTACTTCGCGGCCAAGACCTCCACCGGGGTCTCGGTCGTGTACGGGTAGGCCGGAATCCCCCGGTCGAACAGGTAGTCCGACGCCTGCTCGACCTCCACGTCGCCGGCCAGCGATGCCACTATGGGCTTCTCGATACCGCGGCCGCGGTACTCCTCGACCACATCGGCCAGCACCTCGGCGAACTTCATCGGCGGGGTGATGATCGTGTGCCAATAGCCGAGCACGAGCGAATGGATCCGCTCGTCCTCGAGCCCGAGCGCGATGGTCGCCCGGTAGGTCTCCGGCGGCTCGCCGCCGGTGATGTCCACCGGGTTGCCGGCCGCCCCGAAGGGCGGGATGTACTCCATGAACGCGTTGTTCAGGTCGTCGGGCATCTCCATGAGCTCGAGCCCGTTCTTGAAGCAGGCGTCCGACAACAGCACGCCGGACCCGCCGGCACCCGTGATGATGACCACGTTCTCGCCCTTGGGTGTGGGCAGAATCGGCAGGCAGCGGGCGAACTGGAGCAGCTCCTGCAGGCTGTGGGCCCGGACCACCCCGGCCTCGCGAAGGATGTCCTCGTAGACCTTGTCGTCACCCGCCAGCGCCGCGGTATGTGACGCAGCGGCCTTCGTCCCGGCCGGCGTCGCGCCCGCCTTGAGGACCACGATCGGCTTCTTCTGGGAGACGCGCTGGGCCACCTCGACAAAGGCGCGCCCGTCCTTCAGGTCCTCCATGTGGAGCGCCACGCACTGGGTGTTGTCGTCGTGCTCGAAGAAGGTGAGGAGATCGTCCTCGTCGATGTCGGCCTTGTTGCCGAGGCCGACAATCGAGGAGACCCCCATCTTGGTTGAGCGGCTGAAGCCGAGGATCCCCATTCCGATGCCGCCGCTCTGGGACGCCAGCGCCACGGACCCCTGGACGTCGTAGGGCGTGGTGAAGGCGGCGCTCATCTTCTCCGGCGTGTAGTAGACGCCGTAGATGTTCGGGCCGACGAAACGCACGCCGTGCTCGCGCGCGCTCTGCACGAGCTGCTCCTGGAGCTCGGGCTCGCCGGCCTCGGCGAAGCCGGAGGGAATCAGGACCGCCGCGGGAATCCCCTTGTCGCCCACCTTGGCCAGCGTGTCGGGGACGAACTTGGCGGGGATGGCGAACACGGCGAGGTCCACCCCGTCGGGCAGGTCGGAGACGTCCGCGAAGCACTGCTTGCCCATGATCTGGTCGGCCTTGGGGTTGACCGGGTAGATCTCC
Organism: uncultured Thermoleophilaceae bacterium; assembly: GCA_963821275.1. GTDB lineage: Bacteria > Actinomycetota > Thermoleophilia > Solirubrobacterales > Thermoleophilaceae > JACVRW01. Next base: position 197,131 of record CAWGDF010000004.1, on the reverse strand, counting down.
CCCTCGTAGCCGCCGTCGACCAGGTTCTTCATCACCGAGTTGCCGATCTTGCCGGCCGAGTCCGAGGCGCCGACGACCGCGATCGCCCGTGGCCGGAACATGCGCTGCATGACCGCGAGGATGTCCTCCTCGCTGTAGCGCGGCGGCCGTCCGTCGGACTCGTCGGCCGCCAGGACGAAGCGCGCGTCGACCGCCGTCGCCCCATCCTCGGTGGCGAGCACCGGGTTGAGGTCGACCTCGCCGATCTCCGGGAAGTCGGTGACCAGCTGGGACACCCGCTCGATCATGTCGGCAAGCGCCTGCTGGTCCACACCCGGGCGCCCGCGCACGCCGCGCAGCACCTCGGCGGCGCGGATGCCGTTGACCATCTCGAGCGCGTCGGCGTTCGACGTCGGCGCGAGCCGGAAGGTCACGTCACGCAAGACCTCGACCAGGATGCCGCCGATGCCGAAGGTCATCACCGGCCCGAACGAGGGATCAGTGACCGCGCCGATCAGCACCTCCTGGCCCTCGGGCAGCATCTGCTGCACCTGAACGCCCGTGATGTCGGCGTCGGCCTTGTAGGCCTGGGCGTTCTCGATGATCGTGTCGTAGCCCGATGACACGTCCTCGGACGAGTCGAGCCCGACGAGCACGCCGTTGGCCTCGGTCTTGTGGAGGATGTCGGGCGAGACGATCTTGAGGACCACCGGGTAGCCCATGTCCTCGGCGAGGCTCACCGCCTCGTCGGCGGAGGTCGCGAGCCCCTCGCCCGGGACCTTGAGGCCGTAGGCGTCCGCGACGCGCTTGGCCTCGGGCGCGCTCAGCGCCTCCCGGCCCTCGGCGCGGGCGGCGTCGATCACCTCGCGGACGGCGTCCTTGTCGCCGGTAGTGGCCCTCCCCGTCTCGGTTACCGTCGACTCCATCCTCTCCTGCCTCTCCGTGTTGCGCTGGTCAATTCGTCGGTTGGGCCGCGCGCCCTACAGGGCGCCCGCCGCGGTCAGCCGCTCGAGCTCGCCGTCGGGCTCGTCGAGCAGCTCCTGGAGAATCTCCTCGTTGTGCTCGCCCAGCAGCGGTGACCGGCGTACCTCCACCGGCGAGTCCGACAGCGTGAACGGGCAGCCCACCGTGGTGTACTCGCCACGGTTCGGGTGGTCCACCGCCACGAGAATCCCCTCGGCCCACAGCCCCTCGTCCTCGACGATGTCCTTGGTGCTGTAGACGGGGCCGCACGGGACGTTGATGGAGTTGAGCTCGCTGAACGCCTCCCACTTGGTCTTGGTCAGCGTCCACTGCTCGACCATGTCGAAGATCTCGTCCAGCCGCTCGAGCCGGGCCTCCGGCGTGTCGTAGTCGGGGTTGCCGATCAGGTCCTCGCGCCCGATCTTCTTCGCCAGCGGCTCCCACACCTGAGGTTGGATCACGACGTAGATCCACGCGTTCATCCCGTGCTTGGTGATGGGTTTGCAGCGCACCGCCCAGCCCGGCTGGCCGCCGCCGGAGGCGTTGCCCGAGCGCGGCACGAACTCCGGGAACTCCTTGTTCGGGTACTCCTTCAGGGGCCCGTGCTCGAGCCGCTGCTGGTCGCGCAGCTTGACACGACAGAGGTTCAGGATTCCGGCGCGCATGGAGATCTGCACACGCTGGCCGCGCCCGGTGTGCGTTCGCTGATACAGGGCGGTGACGATCGCGCCGAAGAGGTGGACGGCGTTGCCCGAGTCCCCGATCTGCGCGCCGGTGGCGACGGGCGGCCCGTCCTCGAAGCCGGTGGTGCTCATCGCACCGCCGGTGGCCTGCGCGATGTTCTCGTAGGCCTTGGCGTTCTGGAGCGCCCCCGGGCCGAAGCCCTTGAGCGACGCATAGATGACCTTCGGGTTGATCTCGTGGATGCGCTCCCACGGGAACCCGAGCCGGTCCATCACCCCGGGGCCGAAGTTCTCAACGACGATGTCGGCGCCCTGCAGCAACTTGACGAAGATCTCCTTGCCCTCGTCCGACTTCATGTTGAGGGTGAAGCTGCGCTTGTTGCCGTTGAGCATCGTGAAGTAGAGCGAGTCCACGTCCGGCAGGTCGCGTAGCTGCGAACGGGTGACGTCGCCCCGGCCCGGCTGCTCGATCTTGACCACGTCGGCGCCCATGAAGGCCAGCAGCTGTGTGCACACCGGCCCCGCCTGAACGTGGGTCATGTCAATGACCCGAACCCCCTCGAGGGCCTTGTTCATCTCCCCTCCCCCTACTTGTACATGGTCTGGTTCATGGTGCCCGGCGCAAACGCATCCGGGTCGATCCACACGTTGATGAGCGACGGCTTGCCCGACTCACGGGCGCGCTCGAGGGCGGGCCGGATGTCCTTCGGCTCGCGCACCTCCTCGCCGTAGCCGTCGAGCATCTTGGCGAACAGGTCGTACTTGACGTCGCCGAGCTTGTTGCCGACGTCGCCGCGCTCCTCGCCGTACTTCTGGATCTGCCCGTAGCGGATCTGGTTCATGTAGGAGTTGTTGCCGACGACGCCGATGAACGGCAGGTCGAAACGGACCATGGTCTCGAAGTCCCAGCCGGTGAGGCTGAGGGCCCCGTCGCCGAACAGGCCGACCACCTCGCGGTCCGGCCGGGCGAGCTTGGCTGCCATCGCGAACGGCATGCCGACACCCAGCGTGCCCAGCGGGCCCGGGTCCATCCACAGGCCGGGGCCCTTGGGCTGCACGACACCGCCGGAGAACGTCACCACGTCGCCGCCGTCGCCGATGTAGAGCGAGTTCTCGGTCAGGAACTCGTTGATCTCGTGGGCGAGCCGCAGCGGATGGATCGGCGCGTTGTCGTTCGTGATCCGGGGAAGCCGCTCCTCCTTGAGCCGCTTCTCCTCGTCGCGCAGCGACTGGAGCCAGGACTCGCGGTTACCCGCGCCCTTGCTGGTGCGGCCGGACGCGGCCTGCGTGACGGCGGCCAGGATGGCCCCCGGGTCGCCCACGAGACCGAGGTCGACGTCGCGGTTCTTGCCGACCGTCTTGTAGTCCATGTCGATCTGGACGACCGTCGCCTCCTGGCGCAGGCGCTTGCCGTAGCCCATCCGGAAGTCGAACGGCGTGCCGACGATCACGATCACGTCCGCGTTGTTGAACGCATGCCGGCGGGTGAGATGGAAGTGGTGCGAATCGCCCGGAGGCAGCGTGCCCCGGGCCGCGCCGTTCATGTACGCCGGGATGTTGAGCGTGTGGGCGAACTCGATGGCCGCCTCGTGGCCACGCGACGTCCACACCTGGCTGCCGAGGAGCACGCACGGGGTCTCGGCGTTCACCAGGATGTCGGCCAGGCGATCGATGTCGTTCGGGTCGCCGGTGCTCTTGGTGGAGGCCCGGTAGTGGCCGGCCTGGGGGATCACCGCGTCCTCGATGGCACGTGGCCGTCCAGGATGTCGCGGCCGATCTCGAGGAACGACGGCCCCGGGGCCCCGGCCATCGCCTCGCGGAAGGCCATGGAGCACATGTCCGCAACGCGCTCGGTGGTGACCACGTTCGAGGCGAACTTCGTGATCGGCTTCATGATGTCCACGTGCGGGAGGTCCTGGAGCGACCCCATCTTGTGCTGGTTGAGCGCGCCTTGGCCGCCGATCAGCAGCATGGGGCTCTCGGCGCGGAAGGCGTTGGCGACGCCGGTGATCGCGTCGGTGGTGCCGGGCCCGGCGGTGACGACGGCGCATCCGGGCCTGCCGGTGACGCGGGCGTAGCCGTCCGCGGCGTGCGCGGCGACCTGTTCGTGGCGGACGTCGACGACCTTGATCCCCTCATCGATGCAGCCGTCGTAGATGTCGATGATGTGCCCGCCGCACAGCGTGAAGATCACGTCGATCCCCTCGGCGCGTAGTGCCTTCGCCACGAGGTGGCCACCGGAGATGGTCCCGGTCTCTTCCGCGCGAGGGGCGGGCGTGGGCTCGGCTTTTACGGCTGTGCTCGAGGCGGTCACTCTTGGCTCTCCTTGTCAGTTCCCCGTGCTCTTGGGACAAATGCCCCGCGGGTGCCGTTTTCACTCATGTTCCGGTGCAACGCAAAGGCCTCCCTCACCGCAGATGATCGGATGTCCGCGCGACGTGGTCGGCGAGGTTCAGCGCGTGGTCGCGCACGAGGCGCTCGGCCAGCTCGGCGTCGCGGGCCTCGAGCGCCTCGATGATGGACATGTGGTCGACGATCGACCGCTCGGCGCGATCCTCCTCGCCGATGGTGCTGCGGCGGATCCCCCGCACGTGTACGAGCAGGCCGTTCGCCATGTCCACGAGGACGGGCGAATGGCTGAGCTCGATCACACGCTGGTGGAAGCGCAGGTTGGCCGTCGAGTACTCGTTCAGCCGGAGCCGCACCTTGCTGTCGTCGAAGGTCGAGAAGAGCGAGCGCAAGGTCCCGATCTCCTCGTCGCTCGAGCGCTCGCAGGTGAGCCGGGCGGCCATGCTCTCGAGTGCTCCCCAGACCTTGATCATCTCGATGATCTCGGCGCGGCTCTTGCGGACGATGTAGACGCCGCGGCGCGGCGCGATGTTCACCAGTCCTTCGTGCTCCAGCCGCACCAGGGCCTGGCGGACTGGTGTCCGGCTGACGCCGAGCGCCTCCGCGAGCTGCTTCTCCTCCAGTCTCAGATCCGCGTCCGAGTGGTAGACGTCCATGGCCAGGATGGCCTCGCGAAGCGACTCGTAGGCGAGCTGCGCAACGCTCGCCCCAGCCCTCAGCTTCGAGACGGCAAGTGAGCCCTCCAGCTGCTCGCCGACCAGCTTCCCGGCAGCCTGCGTCGACAGTGCCACTCCTCCCTTGGCGCGTGTATGCAAAATATCAAATCCGCGATCCGCAGCGAGTCCCGCCTGCGGATGCGCCCGGTCCGGGCTCCCAGGAGCCTCTTGCCCAAAGGCACCCGGCATTACACTCCCGCGCAGCGAACAGCAGAGGAGATTCGAGATGGCCGTGACCGTCAGGCAAGTCATGACCGCGAACCCGGTGGTGGTCGAGCCACAGGCGAGCGCGACCGAGTGCGGAAAGCTGATGGACCGGCACGAGATCGGTGCGCTCGGCGTGGTCCGGGACCAGCGCCTGGTCGGGGTGCTGACGGACCGCGACATCGTGCTCCGCGCGATTGCGCGCGACCGGGATCCGCGCGAGATAACCGCCAGCGAGCTGGCCACTCCCGACGTCGTCACCGTCCCCGTCGACTCCCCGATCGAGGAGGCGGAGCGGCTGATGGGCGAGAGCGCGGTCCGGCGGCTCTTCGTCGTGGCCGACGACGGGAGGCCCGTGGGCATCCTCAGCGTGGACGACCTGGTGGCGCTACGGGACCCGGGGTCTGCCGCCGCTCACCAGATTCGCGAGTGGGGCATGGTGCGCAGCGACCAGGGCTACACGGGCCAGATGGGTTGAGAGCTTGGGCGGCCGGCCGGCTGTGCAGCCGGCCGGCCCACCCTCCGAGCTCTTGCGGGTTAGCGGCGAATGGCCGCCCAGATGCGGCGGAGCGTCCGCTCGGCGGACTCGGCGCCGCGTGCGCCCAGCGCTCCCTTGGCGCCGCCGGAAAACGGCACGGAGGTGCGGGCGGAATCGCGGGTGATCTCGTCGTGGTTCCGTGTCTTCATTGTCTGTCCTCGGTACGGGGTTGATGTGATGCATGCGCTCACCGCACGCAGCCGGAATCGGCCGCGCGCGGTAAGGCTCTGGTCGCACACCGGCATTCGCGGGTGAGCGGCCAGGCCCCGCGCTAACTAAAGATTAGCAAGTCGCCTGGCTGATCTCGGGGCGCTCCTCGCGGTCCCCCTGGGCATACTAGGGCGCGTGTCCGCTCCCTCCGAGGAGGCGCTCGGCGATGTCCTCCGCCCGCTCACCGCGACGCCCGAGCGAGGGGCCGTGCTCTGCGACATCGACGGAACGCTGGCCCCGATCGTGCAGCGGGCCGAGGAGGCTCGCGTGCCCAAGGACGTGCAATCGCTGCTCGCGAGCCTGGGACGACGCTACGGGGTCGTGGCCTGCATCTCCGGACGCCCTGCCGCCGAGGCGCGCCGACTGGTCGGGGTCGGTGCCATCGCCTATGCGGGGTCACACGGCGCCGAGCTGCTCGAGCCGGGCGCGAGCCGCCCGACCGTGGTGCCGGAGTTCGAGAGCTGGGAGAAGCGTGTCCGGCAGTTCGCCGCCGAACGCGACACCAGCGAGCTGCGCGCGCTGCGCGTGCGCTTGGAGGACAAGGGCCCGATCGTCGCCTTCCACTGGCGTGGAGTGCCCGACGAGGACGCCGCCCGCAGCCACGTTGAGGCAATCGCGGGGCAGGCCGAGGAGGCCGGGCTCGCCGTCCACTGGGCCCGCAAGGTGCTCGAGATCCGGCCCCCGGTCCCGGTCGACAAGGGCCAGGCCGTCGAGAGGCTCCTCGCCCGGGCGAACCCGCGGGCAGCGCTCTTCGGCGGCGACGACTCGACCGACCTCGACGCCTTCGCCGCGCTGGACTCACTCGTCGAGGACGGGAGGCTCGAAGCAGCCGTGCGGGTGGGTGTGCGCTCCGACGAGGGCCCCGCCGCCATCGTGGAGCGCGCCGACGTCGTGGTGGACGGCGTGGAGGGCTTCACGCGCGTGCTTGCCGTGCTCGCCGACGCCTGATGCGCTTCCGCGACTTCCTGAGGGTGGCCGTGCTCCTGTTCGGCGCCGCCGCCACCGCCCTGGCGGTGATCTCGGTCTTCGGGGCGGCCACCGCGGACACGAACACGCTGGTCTACGTGGCGGCGGCCTGGTGGGTCGCGGCCGCGCTGGCCGGGCTGTGGATGGGCCGCCGGCCGGTCGCAACCCCGGGGATAGCCGGGTTGCTGGGCTCGGCCCGGCGCAGCAACACCCTTCCCGAGCTCGAGCCGGGAGCCGTGATGTTCAACCGGCTGTGGCCGCTGGCGGTGCTGGCGATCACCTCGGCCGTGGTCGGCTTCTTCATCCCCCAGGTGCCGGTGATCTCCACCGGCTACTGCCTCCTGATGGCGCTCCTGTGGCGCAACCAGCACCGTGCCGTCGCGGCCGTCGAGGGCCGCGACGGGGTGGAGTTCTGGTTCGACAAGACCTCGCCCTTCGGCGCGCCGCGGCTGCTGCGGCTGCCCGGACTGCGCCGGATCGAGCCCGTTCCGGGCTAGATCTACTCCCCGCGCTTGCGCAGGCGAGCGAGCTCGTCCCAGGGCCGCGTGTTGGCCACCTGCGCCGCGCCGAGCCAGGCGCGGCGGGCCGTGGCCACGCCGTAGCGGAGGTTCCGCAGGGTGTCGGCGCCGTGCGCGTCGGAGTCGATCACGATCGTGACCCCGGCGTCGACCGCGGCCCGCGCATATACCTCGTTCAGGTCGCGCCGGTTCGGGTTGCCGTTGATCTCGAGGAAGGTCCCGGTCCGGGCCGCCCCCTCGATCACCCGGTCGAGGTCGAGCGCGTAGGGGTCTCGGCGCCCGATCAGGCGGCCCGTGGGGTGGCCGATCGCGTCCACGAGCGGGTGCTCCATGGCCCTCACCATGCGGTCTGTCTGCTCGGTCTCGGACATCCGGAAGGACGTATGCAGGCTCGCCACCACCCAGTCGAGCTCGGCCAGCACGTCGTCGTCGTAGTCGAGCGTGCCGTCGGGGAGCACGTTCGTCTCGGTGCCCACCAGCACGGTCAGGTCGGGCAGGTCCAGGGAGCGGATGTGCTCCATCTGCCGGCGCAGCTCGTCGGGCTGCACGTCGTTGCCGAAGCCGTGGCTCGCCGAGTGGTCGGTGATGGCGATGTACTCATACCCGCGCGCGCGAGCTGCGGCGACCATCTCCTCGAGCGTGTTGCGCCCGTCGGAGAGAACGGTGTGCATGTGCAGGTCGCCGCGGAGATCGCTCAGCTGCACCAGCTCGGGCAGAGCGTGCGAGCGTGCGGCGGCCAGCTCACCGCGGTCCTCGCGCAGCTCCGGGGGGATGAACTGCATCCCGAGCCGCTCGTACACCTCCTCCTCCTCGGCGCAGGCGAGGCTGTCGCCGCTCTCGTCGTCGGCGATCCCGTACTCGCTCACGTGCAGCCCGCGCCTGACCGCCTCGGTTCGCAGCGCCTCGTTGTGCCTTCCCGAGCCGGTGAAGTGCTGCAGCAGGTTCCCGAAGGCCTCGAGCGGCACGATCCGCAGGTCGACCGGCAGGCCGGAGTGGGTGACCACCTTGGCGCCCGCCACGCCGGAGGCGTGCACCTCATCGACCGCCTGCAGGCCGCAGAAGGCCTCGACCAGCGCTGCCGGATCGCTCGACGCGACCACGATGTCGAGGTCCTTCACGGTCTCCGCCATGCGACGCGCGCTCCCGGCGAGCTCAACGCGCAGAGCGGCGGGATGGGCCCGCAGCGCCGCCACCATCTCCTCGCCGACCGCGAGCGCCCTGGACAGGAGCAGCCGCGGCTTCTCGCGACCGTCGGCGCCCGCCGCCAGCGCGGCCAACACGTTCTCCTCGGCCTTCTTTCCGAAGCCCTTGAGGTCCTTCAGGCGGCCCTGCTCGGCAGCCTCACGCAGCTCGTCGAGCGAGGAGACGTCCAGCTGGTCGTAGAGCAGGCGAGCCCGCTTGGGGCCCAGGCCGGGAATGCGCGTGATCTCCACCAGGCCGGAGGGGATGCGGGCCTTGAGCTTGTCCGCTGAGGGAATCGATCCCCCCTCCAACAGTGCGTCGATCTTCTCGGCGATGGTCCGGCCGACGCCGGCCAGCTCCTCCACCCGGCCCTCGCGGGCCAGCTCGTCGACCGAGACGCCGGCATCGCGGATCGCCTTTGCGGCGTTGCGGTAGGCGTTGACCCGGTACACCACCGCGCCGTCGAGCTCGTACAGGCTCGCCAGCTCCTCGAAGGCCTCGGCAATCTCCCCGTTGCGCATGATGTCCTGGTTAGCCTACGCGGCCCTTGTCCGGCGCCTGGCTGATCCTCCCCACCTACAACGAGGCGGAGAATCTCGAGCCGCTCGTACACGCGGCACTCCCGCAGCTCGACGCGAGCGGGCTCCCGCACACGGTGCTCGTGGTCGACGACGCCTCGCCGGACGGCACCGGGCAGATCGCCGACCGGCTCGCGACCGAGCTCGAGCAGGTGCAGGTGCTGCACAGGGAGTCCAAGGAGGGGCTCGGCCGGGCCTACCTGGCGGGCTTCGCGGTGGCCCTGGCCCAGGGTGCCGACCTGGTGCTCGAGATGGACTCCGACTTCTCCCACGATCCCTCGGATCTTCCCCGCCTCATAGCCGCGGCCAGCGCCGCCGACCTCGTTCTGGGCTCGCGCTATGTGCCCGGTGGCGGCGTGGAGGACTGGGGCTTCGTCCGCCGCACGCTGAGCTACGGAGGCTGCCTCTACGCCCGCGCTCTGCTGGGGATCCCGGTGCGTGACCTGACCGGCGGGTTCAAGTGCTTCCATCGGCGCGTGCTGGAGAACATCGACCTCAACGGCGTGCACGCCGACGGCTACGCCTTCCAGATCGAGCTGACCTACAGGGCGGTCAAGAGGGGCTTCACCGTCACCGAGGTGCCCATCCGGTTCCGCGAGCGACGGGTGGGGACGTCGAAGATGAACCCGCGCATCGCCCTGGAGGCGGTCTGGAAGGTGCCCGCCCTGCGGCTCCGGGGTTGACTGACGCTATACTTTTTGAAGTAAGTCGCGGAAGACGAGAAGGAGAGAGGGTGGCAGGCGCAATCAATCAGGTCAGTGATCAGAACTTCCAGGCCGAGGTGCTCGAGGCCGACAAGCCCGTCCTCGTGGATTTCTGGGCCCCCTGGTGCGGCCCCTGCCGCATCGTGGCTCCGCACCTGGAGGAGCTGGCGGGCGAGCGCGAGGACCTGACCATCGTGAAGCTGAACGTGGACGACAACCCGCAGACCGCGGCCAAGTACAGCGTCATGTCGATCCCCACGCTGCTCCTGTTCAAGCACGGCCAGGTCGCGCACCAGATCATCGGCGCACTGCCGAAGAGCCGACTCGTGCAGGAGATCGAGCCGGCCCTCGCCGCCTGACCCCGAGCAGAACCCGCAGGTCCTCGAGCATGAACGCAGGGGCCTCGATGACGTCGCTCCAGGTGTAACGCCGGAACTCGTCACCGCGGGAGCGGGCTTCCCGCTCGCGCCGGCGGTCGAGCTCCCAGGCGTGCCGCGACGCGTGGTAGCGGTAGCCGTCGAGCTCCACGGTGAGCCTCTCGGCCGGCCAGCGGCAGTCCACGCGTCGCCCACCGGCCGGCCGGTTGGTCTGCGGGAGGGGCAGCCCGGCCTCGCGCAGGCGCCCCAGGAAGCGCCGCTCGAGCGCGCTCAGCGTCACGCGGATCTCGCCGTGCAGGACCCGGCGCAGCTTGGCGGCGCCCGGAGCGTTGGGCCGGCGTGCCAGCACCGCCTCGACCTGCGCCGGTGTCGTGCCGTGGCGAACGCCGGCCTCGTGGCAGACGCGCGCGAGCGCGTCTATACCGAGCAGGGCCGCGAGATCGACGACCGTGCGGGGTACGGTCGTCACAGGGATGCCGCGCCAGGTGGTCCCGTCGCGCGAGGCCAGGCTGCGCGAGTGCCGGGTCTTGAGCCCGGGAACGCGCCGCTGGGTCGGCGCGACCACCTCCGGCGGCGGAGGCCGCCCCTTCAACAGACCGAGGAGGTGGCCGGCGGCGAGCCCGCACAGGAGCGCGTTCTCCCCACATGCCAGAACCGCCGCGAGGTAACGGGCCTCGACGCTCGGCGCCCGGTGTCCCACGCGGTACACGCCACGGTATTCGATGATCAGGGCACCGCTTCGCAGCCGCGTTGCGAGCTGACGGTGGCTCACCCCCGCCCGCAGCGCCTGGACCCGTGTGACCAAACCGTGCTGCCGATCAGCGATCCGCGCGAGTTTCTGCTCCGCCGTCTTCAGTTTGGGCCCCATACAGGCCCAAAGTCATGACGACGCCGAGATTCGCCCCCTCCGGGCTATTTGGAGCGCCGCTCGACGGCGATCAGCAGCTCGCGGCCTTCGATCTCCGAGCGCTCGCTCGACCGGCCGTCGCCGCGGTCGTAGGCCACCTCGACCGCGAGGGTCTCGCCCGTCACATACCCCTCGTGGGCCTGGGCGGCGGCCAGCAGCTCCGCGTCGCCGGCCAGCCAGAGGGCGATGCGGTCCTCCACCCGCAGGCCGGCCTGCTTGCGCGCCGCCTGCACCGCGTGCACCACCTCGCGGGCCAGGCCCTCGCGACGTAGGTCGTCGTCGAGCTCCAGGTTGAGCGCAACGGCGTGCGTGCCGGAGCGTTCCACCTGGTAGCCCTCCAGTGGCTGCAGCACCATCTGGACGTCGTCGGGGCCGATCTGGTGCTCGTGACCGTCGATATTGATGCCCACGGGCTCGCCGGCCCGCAGGCGCGCCGGGTCGAGAGCCGCGACCGCCGCGGCCACCTGGGGCATGTGCCGCCCGAAGCGCGGACCGAGGGCGCGGTAGTTGGGCTTGAGCTCGAAGTGCCCCAGCTCGTCCGCCTCGGAGACGTATCGGAGCGACTTCACGTTCAGCTCGTCCAGCACCAGCTGCTCGAAGCGGCCGATCGCGCTGCGCTCGCGGTCGGCGGCCACCACGACCGCCTCGCTGAGCGGCTGGCGCACCTTGACCTTCGCCTGGGCCCGGGCCGCGCGGCCGAGCTCCACGGCGTCGCGGGCGACCTGCATCTGCCACTCGAGCTCCGGATCACGGTCACTCGCCTCCGGAAAGGCGCAGAGGTGGACCGACGGCTCGCTGCCGTCGAGCGCCTCGTAGACCTCGTCGGCCACGAAGGGAGTGAGCGGCGCCATCAGCTGCGCGGTGGTCACCAGACACCGGTGCAGCGTCGCGAAGGCGGCCGGATCCCCGTCCCAGAAGCGCCGCCGGGAGCGTCGGACATACCAGTTGGAGAGATCGTCGACGAAGTCGGCGATCGCCCGGCCCGCGAAGGTCGTGTCGTAGTCGTCCATGCGCTCGGCCACCCGCTCGACCGTCGCGCCCAGGCGGGAGAGCACCCAGCGGTCGAGGTCGGTCGGCTCGCCGCTGCCCTCGGGCGCGTTGACGTTCGCGTAGAGGGTGAAGAAGGCGACGGTGTTCCAGAGCGGCTTGAGGAACTGCCGCACCGACTCCCCCACCGCGTCCAGCGAGAAGCGATAGCCGTCCCACGGCTGCTTCGAGGTGAAGTAGTACCAGCGAAACGCGTCCGCGCCGTGGGTGTCCAGCACGTCCCAGGGCACGACCACGTTGCCCTTCGACTTCGACATCTTCTGGCCCTCGGCGTCGAGGATCAGGCCGAGGCAGAGGCAGGTCTCGTAGGAGCTCTTGCCGTAGAGCAGAACCGATACTGCAAGCAGCGAGTAGAACCAGCCCCGCGTCTGGTCCAGCCCCTCGCATACGTAGTCCGCCGGGAAGCGCTCCTCGAAGGTGTCCTGGTTCTCGCTGGGCGCGTGCCACTGCGCGAAGGGCATGCAGCCGGAGTCCCACCAGACGTCGATCAGGTCCGGCACCCGGCGCATCGGCTCGCCGCAGTCCTCGCAGGTCAGGATCACCTCGTCGATGTAGGGCCGGTGAAGGTCGTCAGGCACCTCCCCGCCGCGCTCGCGGATCTCGTCGCGCGAGGCCACGCAGACCACGTGCCCGGCGTCGCAGCGCCATATGGGCAGCGGCGTGCCCCAGTAGCGCTCGCGGGACAGCGCCCAGTCCACGTTGTTCTCCAGCCAGTTCCCGAAGCGCCCATGCTTGATGTGATCCGGGTACCAGGAGATCGTCTCGTTGGCCGCCAGCAGCTCGTCCTTGACCTCGGTCGTGCGCGCGTACCAGCCGGTCTTGGCGTAGTAGATGAGGGGGGTGTCGCAGCGCCAGCAGTGCGGGTAGGCGTGCTCGTACTCGCCCGCCTTGAAGAGACGGCCCGACTCGCGCAGCGCCTCGATGATCGCCGGGTCGGCCTCGCGGACGCCCATGTCGGCAAAGGGGCCGGCGCGCTCGTCGAAGGTGCCGTCAGGACGAACCGGGTTGTGGATGACGAGGTCGTTGTCGGTGGCCAGGCGGAAGTCGTCCTCGCCGAACGCCGCTCCCGTGTGGACGACGCCGGTGCCCTCCTCGATCGACACGAAGTCCCCCGGAAGCACGGTGTGGCCGCGCGGGCCGTAGTCGCCGATGTAGGGAAAGGGCGGCTCGTAGCGCAGACCGAGCAGCGCCGAGCCAGGCATGCGCTCCTCGATCTCCGCCTCCTCACCCAGCACCCGCTCGGCCAGGGCCTCGGCGACGATGAGGCGCTCCTCGCCGAGCCGAGCGCGGACGTAGGTGACCTCCGGGTCGACGGCGATCGCCGCGTGGGGCACCAGTGTCCACGGCATCGTGGTCCAGGCCAGCAGCGAGACTCCCGGGTCGTCACGCAGCGGGAAGCGGACGTAGACGCTCGGGTCGACCGTGTCCTCGTAGCCCATCGCCACCTCGTGCGAGGAGAGCGCCGTACCGCAGCGCGGGCAGTAGGGGACCACCTTGTGGCCCTCGGTGAGCAGGCCCTTCTCCCAGACGGTCTTCAGCGACCACCAGACCGACTCGATGTAATCGTCGCTGAGGGTGAAGTAGGCGTCATCGGTGTCGATCCAGAAGCCGATCCGCTCGGTCAGCTCGTTCCACTCGTCGATGTAGCGCAGCACCGACTCCCGGCAGCGCGCGTTGAACTCGGCGATGCCGTAGCGCTCGATATCGGCCTTGGAGGTGAAGCCGAGCTCCCTCTCGATCTCGAGCTCCACGGGCAGGCCGTGGCAGTCCCAGCCCGCCTTGCGCGGCACGAAGCGCCCGCGCATGGTCTGGTAGCGGGGGAAGACGTCCTTGAACACCCGGCTGAGCACGTGATGCGCGCCGGGGCGGCCGTTGGCGGTGGGCGGCCCCTCGTAGAAGATGAACGGCGGGGCGCCCTGGCGGCGCCGGACGGACTCACCGAACACGTCGCGCTCGCGCCAGCGCTCGAGCACGCGCTGCTCGAGATCGGGAAACGACTGGGCGGGATCGACGGACGGGTAGCGGGCCACAGGACCGTCGATTCTAGGCGCGGCGTCTCCCGGCTCGGCTCAGGCAGCCAGCTTGCGGCAGATCTCGGCCAGTGAGCGCTTCTCGCCCTCGTCCAGCGCGCCGAAGGCCCGGCTCACCCGGCTGGCGTGCGCCGGAAACAACCCGGAGACGAGCTCGCGCCCGGAGAGCGTGAGGTCCACCAACACCGAGCGGCGGTCACCGGGATCCCGGCGGCGCCGCACCAGCCCCCTCGCCTCCAGGGTGGCCGTGACCTCGGTGGCGTTGGCCTTGCTCCAGCCCAGGCGGCGCCGCAGCGTCTTGAGCTCGAGGGTGCCCCCCGCGGTGGTCAGGACCACCAGCGCCGAGAACCCGGCCGCCGAAACCCCCTCCCGCTCGAGCTCCGCGGCCAGCCGGCGGCGAACCGCCGCCTCCGCTCGCAGAAGCGCCTGCAGCGCCCGGTGGGCGAGCGGGTCGTCGAGCTCGAGTGAGGTCATCCGCGGGCGATCGTAGGCGCCGCTCCGGATCGATAGCCTCCGACAGACAGGCGATCAAGGAGACGGATTGGCCGTTCAGCAGGAGCTGTGGGGGCCCGAGACCAGCAAGGCGATCGCGAACTTCCCGGTCTCGGGCGAGGCGGTGCCGGCTCCGGTCATTCACTGGCTGGGGCGCATAAAGGCGGCGGCCGCGCGCGTGAACGCCGAGTTGGGGCTGCTCGACGGCGAGATCGCCGAGCGCGTGGCCCGAGCGGCGGATGAGGTCGCCGCAGGCGAGCACGACGACCAGTTCCCGATCGACGTCTTCCAGACCGGCTCCGGGACCTCCTCGAACATGAACGCCAACGAGGTGATCGCCAGCCTCGCCGGCGAGGACGTGCACGCGAACGACCACGTGAACATGGGCCAGTCCTCGAACGACGTGTTCCCATCGGCCGTCCACCTGGCCGCCGTGGATTCTGTGCGCTCCGATCTCATGCCCGCGCTCGAGCGGCTCGCCGGCTCGTTCCAGCGCAAGGCCGACGAGTTCAGCGACCACGTCAAGGCCGGCCGCACCCACATGATGGACGCCGTGCCGGTGACCCTCGGCCAGGAGTTCGCCGGCTACTCCGCCCAGATGACACTCGCGCGCGACCGGCTGCGCGCCGCCCTGGGGCGCGCGGCCGAGATCCCGCTGGGGGGGACGGCTACCGGCACCGGCCTGAACACCCACCCCGAGTTCGCCGAGCGGGTGCGCCGGCATCTCGGCCTGGGCGACGCCCCGCGCGACCGCTTCGAGGCGCAGGCCAACCGCGACGGGCTGGTGGAGCTGCACGCCGCGCTCAAGGGCCTGGCGGTGTCGCTAACCAAGATCGCCAACGATCTCGTGCTCATGGGCTCCGGGCCCCGCACCGGCCTGGCCGAGCTGCGGCTGCCGGAGCTCCAGAAGGGCTCCTCGATCATGCCGGGCAAGGTGAATCCGGTGATCCCGGAGGTGGTGCTTCAGGTGGCCGCCCAGGTGATCGGCAACGACACCGCGGTCACCGTTGCCGGCAGCCAGGGCGCCTTCGAGCTGAACGTGCGGGTGCCCATGATGGCCCGCAACGTGTTCGAGTCGATCCGGATCCTCACCGCGGCCACGACGATGCTGGCCGAGAAGTGCGTGGACGGGCTCGAGGCGAACCAGGAGACGCTCCGGCGGCACGCCGAGTCCACGCCGGCGATCGCGACTGCGCTCAACCCCTTCATCGGCTACGACCGGGCCACGGAGATCGTGAACGAGGCCATTGCCAGCGAGCGCACGATCCGCGAGGTGGCGCTCGAGAAAGGCGTGGACGAGGAGACGCTGGACAAGGCCCTCGACCTGCGCGCGATGGCGCACGGGACGAAGCCCCAAGCCTGACCGCTCGGCTCAGCCGCAGAGCCGCTCGCGAGCGATCCAGGAGGAGCCGCGCGGCGCCTTCTCGGACCGCTGAACGCTGCGGCATTCCTGGGCATGCCGGCGTCCCCGCTCCTCGCGGTTGCGCGCGGCGACGGCCGACACCATCAGCGACACCGGGTTCATCGGCGTGTTGTAGCGGCGGATCTCGAAGTGCAGATGGGGCCCGGTCGAGTAGCCCGTCGAGCCCACGTAGCCGATCCGCGTGCCCGGGCTGACGCGCTCACCGACCCAGCTGGTGATTCGCGACATGTGCGCGTACCAGGTGGTGTAGCCCAGAGGATGCTGAATCACCACGAGGTTGCCGTAGCCGCCGTAGTTGCGGGCGGCGAAGATCGTGGTCCCGGCGGCCGACGCGCCGATGCGCGTGCCGTAGGGCACCGGGAAGTCCACGCCCTGATGGCGCCGGCCGCCCTCGCGCGGCGCTCCGAAGCCGTCGCCGATCGAGCCCGGCACGGGGCGCAGGAAGCGTCCGGGAGCCACGCTGGCCCGCCGCCGCCGGCTGACCCCACCCTGCAGCGTACGGATGGTCGCGGGTCCGGCGAGGCCGTCGACGCCGATCCCCGCCGATCGCTGGGCGCGCAGGACCGCCGCCTGGGTGAGACCCCCGTAGATGCCGTCCGCGGCCCCGGGCCCGAAGCCGCGGCGCTGGAGCAGGAACTGCAGCGCGGCGATGTCCCAGCCGCGGTTGCCCACGCGCATCACGCGGCTCCCGAGCCGCGGCCGGCCACGCCGGCCGAGGGCGCGGCGGGTCTGGGGGCCGGGAATGCCGTCCACCGCGATGTGCTTGCGGCGCTGGAGGCGGATGACCGCGGACCGGGTGAGCGGACCGCTGATCCCGTCCACGAATCCCCTGTACAGGCCGAGCGCCGTAAGGGCCGACTGCAGAGCCGCCGTGTTGGCGCTCGCCGCTCCCGCGGACGCGGGGAGAACAAGAGCCAGCGCGAGTGCCAGAACGGCCCCGCCGGAGAGGATCCGGGCCGGGGTCATACCAACATGGTGTGCAGCCCGCTTTCAGGGTCAAGGCGTGCACGCGATCCTGCACTTCCTGGCGCGACAACGGGCAAGCGCCGACGCGGTCAGATGAGCGCAGCCGCCGCGCCCTCTCAGCCCGTGCGGGTCGCGCTGATGTGTGCGCTGAACTGGCGGAAGCCGTCGTGGCTGCGCCCCGAGATGCGCAGCTGCACCTGCTGTGTGCTCATGCGGCCGCCCCGGGTTCGTCGTACTCATCGTGGCGGCGCGGCCATCCGGGAACCGCGCCCTCGTCGCGTCCCTTCGGCGTGCGGTCCAGCAGCTGCCACGTGGTGCTGAGCACGTCTGTGCCCCGGTCGTAGCAGGTGTAGGTGTGGTAGACGACGCCGTCCTCCAGCTCGAAGACGCTCAGCGCCATCAGCTCCTCGTCGTGGACCACGTCGACCCAGGCTCCACTCTCGGTGCCGAAGTTCCACCCGGTCCCGTTGCGGCGGTCCTCCTCGGTCCAGGCGCTGAAGTCGCGGTTGAAGTCGGTCCCGCCGGAGGAGACCCAGGGGATCTCCCAGCCCATGCGCTCCTTGTAGGCGTTCAGCGTCTCCAACGGAGAGCGGGAGGCCAGCACGAACGTCACGTCGTGCGCGTTCAGATGGGCCACCGACCCGTTGTAGCTGTCGGTGCTGAACGTGCAGCCGGGGCAGCCTTCGGGCGTGTTTGGCCCGTGCATGAAGTGGTAGACGATCAGCTGCGAGCGGCCGTCGAACAGGTCGGCGAGCGTCTTGGTCCCCTCGTCGGTCTCGAACTCGTAGGCCTTGTCGACCTGCACCCGAGGCAGCGCGCGCCGCCGGCGGGCGAGCTCGTCGCTCAGCCGGGTCAGCTCCTTCTCGCGCTCCAGCAGCTCCTTCCGGGCAACGAGCCACTGCTCACGTGTGCCGACTGTCCTGTCCATGTCCGGTGCCTCCGCGCGCCAAGCTCTCTGGGGTGGTCGAGGTCGTCGGTCGCTGGATGCGGGCGACCCCGCCAGAGTAGCTTCGCAGTAGGCTCAGCCCGATCTGCGATCGCTTCGAGACGAAGGAGAAGGCGCATGGCCCAGCATCCACCGACACTCAAGAAGCATTCGGAAGGCGAAGCGGTCCTGGGGCTGCAGAACGCCCTCAACAACCGTGGGCAGCACGTGCACGTCGACGGGATTTTCGGCTCCGCAACCGAGGACGCGGTCCGGCAGTTCCAGCACGACTCGGGTCTCGACTCCGACGGGATCGTCGGCCCGCTGACCTGGGGCGCGCTGTGCGTCCAAGAGGTCCAGCGCGGCGACACACTGTCGGAGATCGCTCAGCGTCGCCTCGGCGACGCGAACCGCTTCCACGAGATCTTCGACCTCAACAGCGCGCTCATCAGTGATCCGGACAAGATCTTTCCCAATCAGGTGCTGACGCTCCCGCACGACGCCTGCTAGGCCGCGGCCATCGATGAGTTTCCGGGCCCGCCGGGGTCGGAACGGTCGAGCCTTGATCTCGGATGCACCGGAGGCGCGCCAATGTCGTACTCACCCGTAGTCGTCAGCCTGCCGATCGCCGACCGCCGGACCTCGTACGCCTTCTACCGCGAGGGTCTCGGGCTGGAGGCGATCGGCGACCCGGCAGAGGACGGCCTGCCCGAGCCGCTTCAGTTCGCGCTCAACGACGGGCTCCGGCTGATGCTGGTCCCAAGCGTCGGCTTCGGATGGGTGATCGGCGACCACGAGGTCGCCGATCGGGGCCACAGCGAGTGCATGCTCGGTCTGTCGCGGGGAGACCAGGCCGACGTGGACGAGCTGATCGAACGCGTGCGGCAGGCGGGTGCCGAGATCGTGACCGAGCCCGGACAGCAGCCGTGGGGCTACGCGGGAGCATTCGCCGACCCCGACGGGCACCTCTGGATGGTCGCCACGGACGCGGACTCCTAGGCGCGTCTCGCTACCACTCCACCATGGGGCGCACCTCGACCGCGCCGCCCATGCGGGCCACCGGGACCCGGGAGGCCACGTCGAGTGCGACGTCGAGGCCCTCGGCGTCGAGAATGTAGTAGCCGCCGAGCGCCTCCTTGGCCTCCGCGAACGGACCGTCGGTGGCCAGCGTCTTGCCGTTCTGCACCCGGACGGTGGTTGCCCTCTCGGGGGGCTGCAGCTGAACGCCGGGGGTGACGCCGGGCACCTCGTTGATGGCCTGCCACTCCGCGTAGATGGTCTTCTGCTCTTCCGCAGGAAGCCCCTCGAACTCGCTGACCGCGCGCTCGTTGGTGTCGCCGTCCCGGCGCGGCCGCGGCGCGTCGGCGAAATGGATCAGAAGCATGTAGACGCTTGGAAGGAGCGGCTACCTCGGCGACCAGGGCGTCACGGGACGCTCCAGGCGCATCCCGTCGACGATGATGTCGACCCGCTCGTTGAAGAAGGCCAGCCGGCCGGTCACCTCGGCCGCCTCGCGCAAGGGCTCCGGATAGGTCCAGACGAGATCGTCCTCGCCGTCGAGCGACCAGTAGGACGCCTGGCCCTTGTAGGCGCAGAACGTTTTCGTGTCGCTCGGGCGCAGCAGGTCGTTCCGCACGTCCTCGGGCGGCAGGTAGTAGCGGACGGGCAGCGGCGGCTCGAAGAGAAAGCAGGGATCGCTGGACTCGGCGAGGACCTCGCCGCCGGCCTCGACCCGCACGGGGCGCGAGCTGTGGACGATGTCTATGCGGTGAAACGGGTCGCGCGGATGGGAGACGTTCAGCTCGTCCTCCTCGTACCACTCGTCGAAGGCGCCGAAGTCGAGCAGGACGTAGCCGGCAAGGTCGGGGTCGGAGAAGCGGAAGGCCGCCCCCTCCCTCTCAACGCCGCCGGAACGAATCGTCAGCGGCTCGCCCTCGCTGGTATGGAAGGAGAAGGGAATGCTCGGATCGAACACCGGGCGTCCCAGCAGCTGCGGGGCGTCCATCGCGGCCACTCCATCGGGCGGTGTCTCGTTCGAGCCTGCCGCAGGCTGCGCGCTGAGCTGAGCGTCGATGTCCTCGGCGGGGACCGCGTACATCGGCACGACCCGCTTGGGCTCCCAGACGATCAGCGCGCGCGTGCTGTCGACCACCGTCCGGTCGCCGAGCAGGCCACGAATCCGCTTGTCGATCGGCTCGTGACGCAGCGCGTCGAGCTCGCCCATCAGTAGATCGCGCATCCGGACGCTCACTCCCTGGAGTATCCCACCCGCCGTGACGGGGCCCGGCGCGCCACTGGCCGTTGTGGTTCGCTGGTGCGATGCGGGCGCTGGTCGTGACCTGGGGCCCGGGCGGCAACCTGCCCCCGATGCTGGCTGCGGCGGGCCTCCTGGCCCGCCGCGGGCATGAGGTCACGGTCCTGGCGTCAGGCCGGACGCGTGGCGCCGCAGAGCGTATGAGCCTCGCGGTCGCCGGCTTCCGGCGAAGCCCCGACCCGGATGTCGAGCTGGCCTTCGAGGCGCAGGCCGAGCTGATCATGGCGACGGCGGCGGGCGCGGAGATCGCGCTCGACGTGCGCGAGACGATCGAGGACCTGCGCCCCCACCTGGCCGTGGTCGACTGCATGCTGCCGGCCGCCCTGGCGGCGAGCGAGGCCACCGCCACCCCGGCCGCGTCGCTGGTTCACTTCCTCTACGGGCCCGCTCGGCGGCGGATGCTCGAGGCCGGCGGCGGCTTCACCACGGATCTCCACACGCTGTCCAGGACCCGGCAAGGGCTGGGCCTTCCTCGCCTCGACGGCGGCGTCGCGGCCTGGGAGGCGCCCGACCTGGTGCTCGTGGCGGCTCCCGGGTGGATGGACGTCGACGCGGGCGCGCCCCGCCATGTCGTCCATGCGGGACCGCTCGGTGTCGTCGCGGGCGGGCAGCGCGTGCGACCCCCTCGCCCGCGTGCGCTGCTGACCTTCAGCACCACGGTCATGGAGGGTCAAACAGCGCTGATCGACCGTCTGTGCGCAGCCGTGAGCGGCCTCGGGCTGCACCCGACGCTCACGCTCGGCCCCGCCGTGGATCGCGCGACCCTCGAGGTTCCCGAGGAGATCGAGGTCCTGGCCGCCGCGGACCACGACCGCCTGATGCCCGAGTGCTCGCTCGTGATCTGCCACGGCGGGCTGGGCACCGTGCTGCGCGCGCTCGCTCACGGGGTCCCGCTGCTGGTGCTGCCACTCGGACGCGACCAGGCCTTCAACGCCGGCCGTGTGGAGGACCTCGGCGCGGGCATCCAGCTTCCGCTCCACGCGGCGGCGGACCAGGTCCGAGACGCGATCCAGAGTCTGCTCACCGACGCCTCGTTTCGCACCGCCGCGGCCGGCGCAGCGGGGCGAATCGCCGCCGCTGAGCCCGACCGCACAGCCGCACGCGCGCTCGAACGCGCCGGCGGCTACCCCGAGGCGGGCTGAGCCTGTCCCGGCACCCGGGCTGTCGCCCGCCCCCGCACGAGGATCAGAACCGCCACGACGAAGAGGACCAGGCCGGTCGGCCCGAAGGGCGGGGGATGAGCCGTGACCAGGAACCCCGAGAGCCCGAGCAGGATCGGGACGGCGAGGGGCGCGGCGGCCTGGCGGCGAAGGGCGACGCCCGCCGCGATAGCGGCCGTTACGAACGCGACGCTGCCGATGCTCGACAGGACGCTGAAGCTGCGGATGAGGACGTTGTCGGTGAACTCGTTCACCAGGGCCGCACCTGCCGCCTTCTCGCTCGCCGCGAACCCGTTGACGTCGTGGACAAGGATGCCCGTGCCGATGCCCAGCAGCACCTCATAGGCGCCGTAGAACACGGCGAAGAGCACCACTGCCGCCCGGCTGACGCGCGCCGCGGTGCCCTCGATGCCGCGCAGCAGCAGATAGAACGCCACCGCCATGAGCGGGATGAAGAGCATCATGCCGATGTGGACGACCAGCCACGGCGTGACCTTGTCCGCCACGACCGCGTAGGTGATCGCCTCCCCCTCCCCGGTGGGGTGAAACAGCAACAGCACCGCCCAGGCGAGCGGCATGCCTATCAGGAACGCAACCTCGGGGAAGGTGAAGGAACGCTGCTGGGCTGTGGTCATCTTTGCTCCCTTCGGAGGATTCAAGGGATCTCGACAGCGGTCACTCGCGCGACGGTGGTCCGCTCGGCGACATACGGGGGCAGGAGCGCGAGGGCATCCGCCTCGGACGCGGCGTCGACGGTCCACCAGATCGCGTGTTCGCCGGACCGGCACGAGGACAGGGTTTTCTGCCGGCGAAGCGGGCTCTTGTGCCCCTTGAAGGAGGCGAACACGACTCCGCATTCCCGGGCGTCGTGACGGTGGTGGAGCACGAAGCGCGACATGCGTCGAGCCTGACGCGCTCAGGACGCGCCGACATCGGGGAGCGACCCTGATTTCTTGGTTCGCGCCGCTGACTTATGCTCGCCTTGAACGACAGTGGTCTCCATGGGCGAGGACCTCGTTGGACGCGCCGAGACGTGCGATGCGTTCGATCACGTGCTCGCCGAGTTGAAGCGGGGACGGTCCGCTGCCCTGGCGCTGGCGGGTGAGCCCGGGATCGGCAAGACCCGTCTTCTCGCTGAGCTCGCTGCCCGGGCCGACGCCCGTGGATACATCGTGCTCGAAGGGTCCGCATCGGAGCTCGAGCGCGACCTGCCGTTTGGGGTGTTCGTCGACGCTCTCGACGAGTACGTCGAGGGCCTTCCGGCGCGCCGGCTCGAGGCACTCGACGACGAGGTGCGCCGCGAGATCGCCCACGTGCTGCCCTCGCTGTCCCGGCTCGGGGCGGGCGGCGGATCCGTGTTCCAGCCCGAGCGTCATCGCACCCACCGCGCGGTGCGTGTGCTGCTCGAAACACTCGGGTCCACCACGCCGCTCGTCCTGCTGCTCGACGATCTCCACTGGGCCGACCCCGGGTCCGTCGAGCTGCTCGGGGCGCTGCTGCGCCGGCCGCCGGCCGCCGCGCTCCTCGCGCTGGCTGTCCGTCCCCATCAAGCGCCGGAGCGCCTCACTGCCGCGCTCGGGCGAGCGCAACGAATCGGCGTCCTGGTCCCTTTCGAGATCGGCGCTCTGACACCGGACGAGGCCCGAGAGCTGCTCGGTGAGGCGGTGGACGGCTCCGCTGCCGCATCGCTCTACGACGAGAGCGGCGGCAACCCGTTCTACCTTCAGCAGCTCGCCCGCTCGTTTGCTCGTGAACGCACCGCCGGTGGCCCTCAGCTCACCCCCGCGGAACTCGACGTGCCGCCCGCAGTCGCCGGGGCGCTGGCCGAGGAGCTCGCCGCTCTGTCGGACTCTGCCAGCCTGGTACTGCGGGGTGGAGCGGTGGCCGGCGATCCCTTCGAGCCCGAGCTCGCAGCGGCCGCCGCGGCGATTCCCGAGGCCTCTGCGCTCGAGGCACTGGACGAGCTGTTGAAGCTGGACCTCGTCCACCAGACGGAGGTGCCCCGCCGTTTTCGCTTTCGGCATCCGCTCGTTCGGCGCGCGGTCTACGAATCGACGCCGGCCGGCTGGCGGCTGGGTGCCCACGAGCGGAGCGCCGTTGCGCTCGCCTCGCGCGGTGCACCGGCGACCGAGCGCGCGCACCACGTCGAGCGTTCGGCCCGACAGGGGGACGCGGCCGCCGTCGCCACCCTGCGCGAGGCCGGAGAGTCCGTCGCGATGCGAGTTCCCGCCAGCGCCGCGGCGTGGTTTGGCGAGGCCCTGCGGCTTCTGCCTGCCACTGCGCCGGCCGAGGCGAGGGTCGAGCTGCTCCTCTCTCGCGCGAGGGCGCTCGTCGCCACCGGGCAGTTCGCCGACGGGCACGCCGCACTGCTGGAGAGCATCGAGCTCCTGCCGTCCGAATCCGTTGCCTTGCGGGTACGCCTCACGACCGCCTGTGCCGGGGTGGAACATCTCCTGGGTCACCACGACGAGGCGCACGCCCGGCTCGTCGGCGCGGTCGACGGCCTCTCCGACGCGGGGTCGCCGGAGGCCGCGACGCTCATGGTCGAGCTCGCAATGGACGGCTTCTTCCGAATGGATTACGGGCGCATGCGCGAGTGGGCCGGACGCGCCCTCAGCAGCGCGCGCCCGCTAGGGGAGCGCCCGCTGACCGCCGCGGCGGTCGCACTGCTCGCGTTCGGGAGCGCGGCCGGCGGAGCGACCGGCGAGGCGAAGGCGCACCTGGTAGAGGCGACAGCCCTGGTCGATGGCCTCGACGACGCGGAGCTGGCACTTCGCCTCGACGCAGCCGCCAACCTCGCCGGGGCGGAGCTGTACCTCGACCTCTACGAGGAGGCGGCGGCACACGCGGATCGAGCCCTGTCGATCGCGCGCCAGACGGGGCAGAGCGAGTACATCCCTCTTCCGTACTCGATCCTCGGACAGGTCACGTTGCTGCGCGGGCGGCTGGCGGAAGCCGGCGAGCTGCTCGATAACGCCGTCGAGGGCGCCCGGCTCTCGGGCAACGTGCAGGCACTGGCCGGGAACCTCGTCAATCGCTCGTTCACGGCCCTCGCTGCGGGTGAGCTCGACCTCGCCCTCGCCACCGCGGAGGAGAACGTCGAGCTCACCGAGAGTCTGGACCAAAGCCTCGTCTGCGCCGCCGGTGTTGCCTTCGCTGCCGCGCTTCTCGAAGACGGCGAACCCGAGCGTGCCGGCGACCTCCTCATCCGGTCCTCCGGCGGCGACGATCTCAGGCTGATCCCCGGCGTCTGGAGGCCAAAGTTCCTCGAGCTCCTCACCCGCTGCTGGCTGGAGCTCGGCCGTCCACGAGAGGCCGAACGCTCGGCCGAGCGGGCGCAGGCTGCGGCCAGTTCCCTGCAGCTCTGCATGGCGGATTCCATGGCCAAGCGCGCCGCAGCAGCGGTGACGCTCTACGCCGGCGAGCCGGATTCCGCCGCCGAGACTGCCCTCGCGTCAGCGGCTGCCGCGGAGGAGGTCGGCGCCCCGGTCGAGGCTGCGTTGTCCCGTACCCTCGCGGGCCGCGCGCTCGCACAAGCCGGCCGGCCCGACCGGGCGGTGGTCGAACTGAGACGCGCGGCGACGGAACTGCACGACTGCGGCGCCACGAGATACCGCGCGGCCGCTGAGCGCGAGCTGCGCGGCCTCGGGCATCGCGTTCACCGCCGCACGCGACCGGGTCGCGGCGATGGGGTCGCGTCCCTGACGGGGCGTGAACTGGAGGTCGCCCAGCTCGTTGTCGACCGACGGACGAACGCCGAGATCGCCGCCGCGCTCTTCCTGAGTCCGAAGACGGTCGAGACGCACCTGCGGAACATCTTCCGCAAGCTCGACGTGTCCTCGCGCGTCGAGGTCGCCCGCGCCGTCGAGCGTCAGCTCGCTCCGCGCAGGTCGCGGTAGGCCCGCAGCAGCGCCTCGCGTGTCTCGGGATCCGGAGGCGGCTCGGCCACGTCGTGCAGCGATCCGACCAGCCGGCGCATGTCCTCGAGGTAGCCGGAGCAGCCTTCGCACTCTGCCAGGTGGGCCTCGAAGCGAATCCGCTCGGCCTCCGGCAGCGCGCCCTCGAGATAGTCGGTCACCAGCTCGACGAACTCGCGGCAGACGAGCGGGTCGTGGTCGTGGCGACGCCGTCGCCACCAGCGCCTCATGAGGTCACCCCCACCAGCGGCACAAGCGCCGCCCTCACCCGGGCCCGGGCCCGATGCAGAAGCACTCGCTGGTTTCCGTCGCTGACCTGGAGCAGGTCGCAGACCTCCTGCGCAGGCACACCGACGAGATCCCGCAGCGTGATCACCGCCCGCTGGTCCGGCGCCAGCTCGTCGATCGCCTCGAGCAGGCGACCGCGCAGCTCCGCGCTGAGCAGGCCGGTCTCGGGATCGCTGTCGAGCCGTGGCGGCGAGCTCGCCCAGCGCCCATCGGCGCCGAACGCCGCCGGGTCGACGGTCGGGCCGTCGTCGTCCTCGACCGCCGAGAACGGCAGGTCGCGCGCGTCTCGCGTCGCCCGCGTCCGCGCCTGGTTGACGAGAATGCGGAAGATCCAGGTCCGCAGCGACGAGCGGCCCTCGAATGCACTCAGACCACGCACCACGCCCAGCCAGGTTTCCTGGACGACGTCGTCGGCGGCGGCGTCGGTCCGGACGAATGTTCGCGCGATGCGGCGCAGCGCGCCGTCATGACGAGCCACCAGCGCGTTGAAGGCGTCCTCGTCCCCGGCGCGCAGGCGTGCGACAAAGGCGTGCTCGTCCTCCACCGTGCCTAGGCGGTCGCGGCAGCCTCCGGCGTCCAGGTCGCGGCGACGTCGTAGATCCCGTTGGCCAGCACGGCCTCGACGTACGGCTCGATCGCTGCGCGGCGGGCCTGGAAGTCGCCTTCCCGCTGGCTTGTCTCGAGCTCCTCGAGGGCGCCGTCGAATCCCGGCTTGAGCCGGCGGACCGTGTGTGCGCAGAGCATTGCGGGTCTCCCTTCGTGTTTCTCCGTTCGCCTGGGCAGTTCGCGTAGTCCACCGGTTGTTACAGGCGAGGGGTCAGCGATAGTCCGGGTTCGGTCGTGTTGCGGTTGGTGAAGTCGTTGTCCGGGCCGCCAGAGTCGGGGTCCAGGTAGCTTGGCCCCGGTCCGGCCTCGTTGAGGAGGTGGCTGTTCCCGTACAGGCGCTCGATCGTCTCCCTCCGGGATCGGGCGCCTCGCCGTCTCGCCAGGCACGTCGGCGTTAAACCGGCGTCCCGCCGCCAGGCGCGACAATCGCGTGCGTGAATCCGTTGCGCCGCGCCCTCATCGCGCTCGCCGCGGCCGGCCTGGTGATGGGCGTGCTCATGGCGGTCGTGATCGCCATCAGCGACCACGCTGACAGCCCGGCCGTGGAGGCAACCCTCTCGCTGCTCGTTTCCTGGTCGTTCCTCGGCACGGGCCTCTTGGTGTGGGACCGCCGCCCGAACAACCTGATCGGGCCGCTGATGGTGGCGTTCGCGTTCG
This sequence comes from uncultured Thermoleophilaceae bacterium, assembly GCA_963821275.1. Lineage (GTDB taxonomy): Bacteria > Actinomycetota > Thermoleophilia > Solirubrobacterales > Thermoleophilaceae > JACVRW01. Next base: position 170,432 of record CAWGDF010000004.1, on the reverse strand, counting down.
CCTGGTTTTTGTCCCAGCTCACGCTCTCGAACCTCCCTGGGCTTTACGCGGCCGGTCTGCTGCTGAGCGCCGTCCCCTTCGGGGTACTGGCGCACCTGTTGTTCGCCTTCCCGAGCGGCCGTGTCGAGCACCCGGTGGATCGCTTCTTCGTCGGCGTCGCCTACTTCTTGACGGCCGTCTATCCGCTGGTGGTCGTGCCCTTCCTCGACCCCGGAGCCTCGGACGACTGCCCGGCCTGCCCGGAGAACCCTCTGCTCGTCGCCGACGATCCGGCCCTTTACGACGCGCTCGCGTCAGTGCAGAGCCTGATCGGTCTGATCGCGACGGGAGCGCTGATCTGGCACTTCGTGCGCCGTGCGCGCGAGGCCGATCCGAGCGAGCGTCTGCGCGACGCCCCGGTGTGGTGGGTCGGCGGAGCAACCATGCTGCTCTTCGGCGCGCTGCTGGTCACCACCCTGGGTCCCGAATCCAACAACGTCGACGACCTCATCTACTACTGCGCGCTGGCCCTGCTTGCGACCGTCCCTGCGGCGTTCTGGTTCGGAGTGATCCGCTCGCGGCTGTCGGAAGCGGAGCTCGTCGGCGAGGAGAACCTGCGTCTCGACACCGAGCTGCAGGCGCGGCTGGAGGAGTTGCGCGAGTCGCGGGCCCGCATCGTGGAGGCCGGCTTCGCCGAGCGGCGTCGGGTCGAGCGCGATCTCCACGACGGGGCCCAGCAACGCCTGCTCGCGCTCGCGCTCGATCTGCGGCTCGCGCGGTCGACGCTGGACCGCGATCCCGGCGCCGCCGCGGAGCTGCTCGACGCCGCCGCCGGGGGTCTGACCGAGGCCACCGAGGAGCTCCGCGAGCTGGCGCGCGGGATCCACCCACCGGTGCTCGCCGATCGCGGTCTCGCGGCGGCGCTCGACGCCCTGGCCTCGCGCTCGTCGGTCCCGGTCACCATCGAGGCCGACAGGAACAAGCGCGCTCCGGCCGCGGCCGAGGCCGCAGCGTATTTCGTCGTCTCCGAGGCGCTCACCAACGTCGCCCGTCACGCCAATGCAGCCAGCGCCGTGGTGAGCGTGCGCCACACCGACGGGCGACTGGAGGTCGAGGTCCGCGACGACGGCGACGGCGGCGCCGATCCGGCAATCGGCTCGGGGCTGCGCGGCCTCTCCGACCGCGTGGCCGCGCTGGACGGATCGCTCGAGGTCGAGAGCACAGCCGGGGCCGGCACCGTCCTGCGGGCGACCATCCCCATCCGCGGCGCCGCGTGAGCGGCTCTCAGGCCAGGCTCAGGTCGTCGTAGGTGTAGGTCTCGCTGACGTCGAGCATCCGCCGGGGTGTCCAGCGGTCGTCGTCGTCGCTGGTGAAGATCGAGAACATCGGATCGTCGATGCGGTGGCGGAAGAGCTCGTCGGGGGCGGACTGGTCCGGGAGGTAGAGCGGCTCTGCCGCGTCCTCCAGCCAGGCGGACCAGGCGCGGTCGACATTGCAGTGGTTGAGGTAGAAGACCGGGTCGTTCGGCGAGGACGAGAGCAGCATGTCCCCGCCGACCCAGACGTGGACGCGATTGTGGACGTGGGGCAGGCCGTCGGGCGGCACCCAGCCTTCGAGGAGGTTGCGGAAGCTGATCGTCGCGGCGCTCCAGGGCTCCTCGTCGTATTCGTCGTCGGCCAGCGCGGCCTGAAGCTCGGCCGTCGGAGGAAGGCCCAGGCCGGGGTTGAAGCGTCGCCGAAGCGGCCGCCCCGCCGTGCGCAGAACCCCGTTGCTGTCGGCGTTCACGCCGACCTCGAAGGCGGAGGTCGCGGAGAACGGGCCGCCCGTGACCACGAAGCCCTGGGCCGGGTCTCCGTTCCCGCCCATGCAGTCGTCCTCCCAGACCGGCGCGTCCGCCTGCTCGTCCGGCGGCAGCTCACCGTCGTCGCTCCACGACCAGTACGGCAGCCCGAAGTCGGGGTTGCCGAGCACGCGCTGCAGCTGCGCCTCGAGGAAGATCAGCATGAACCGGTGCCAGGGAAGGAACACCGGACCGCGGTGCGCGGCATTGCGGTCGCCCTGCTCCGGGGGAGTGAACACGGACATCGCCCAGTGGTGCCAGACCACGAACAGGTCGTAGGTGCTCAGCTCCCGCGGGGCACCTGCGATTTCGAGGCTGTCGGACATCACTCCGGTTCCCTCCGCCTTGAGGGCCAGCACGCCGTCGACATAGCCCTGGCGGGCGGCGGCGTCTTCGACGATGTTCGTCCGGAGCGCCGCCACGGTCAGTGGTGACCGCCGCCGCCCCCGTGGCCATGGCCGTCCCCGTCCTCGAAGTCGTCCGGGAAGGTGTCGATCAGGGTCTGCACGAGGTCGACCGCAGACGGAAAGCTGAGGTTCGGCACCGGGTGATAGTGGACGCGCCCATCGTTCGCCACGCCGAGGTGACCGGCAACCGAGCGGCCGTCGACCTCGATCTCGTAGGTCGTGCGGATCACGATCCGGTGGCCCTCGTACTCGACCTCGCGAACCGTTTCGATCGGGCCGTGATGGGGGTGCGTGCCGGCCGGTGGCTTCCGGTCCCTCAGGTGCGAGAGGTAGGCCGAGGGGTCGGTGATCTCGTGGAGGTCGTCGTCCATAGCTGCGGTCCGCCCAGTGTCCCAGCTAGCGGGCGATCCTGTACCTGACGTGGCTGACCGGGTAGTCGAGGCTCTGGCTGGGCCCCGCCACGAACCCGTCGAGAGAGATCGACAGCTGGCACCTGACCAAGCTCACTCGGCGCTCCTCGCTGACTCCAGTGCGGCCTCCGTCTCAGCGACCAGGCGGGTCATGATCTGGGCCGCCGGTGCCACGTCGCGAACGAGAGCGGCCGACTGCCCGGTGAAGGGCAGGCTGTCATGACCGCGGTTGGCCCGCACCTCCGACAGGAAGGAGGGAACGACCTTCCCGGGATCGACCGATCCGGGGTCGGCCTCCAGCTGATCGATGAGAGCCGTGCGCAGCGCGCGCGGCGCGGGCGGCGCGCCCGGCGGCAGATCGAGCGTGAAGGGCGGCATCACGCGCTCGCTGCGGGCAACCTTCACCGCGTCGGTGGCGTCGGCGGCGACGATGCGGTCCTTCCAGGACCGGTCGATCGCCATCTCCGCGCTGGCGAGAAAACGCGTGCCGAGCATGACCCCCTGCGCACCAAGCGCCAGCGCGGCTGCGATTCCCCGCCCGTCCGCGATCCCCCCGGCGGCGAGAACCGGGACGTGGCCGGCGACGTCGACGACCTGCGGCACCAGGACCATGGTTCCGACCCAACCCGAGTTGCCGCCGGCCTCCCAGCCCTGGGCGACCAGCACGTCGGCGCCCGCCTCGAGCGCGAGCTCGGCCGCGCGCAGGTCGCCCACCTGCTGGATCCAGCGCGCGCCCACGTCATGGGCCTGGGCGATCCGGTCGCCCGGCACGCCCATGTGGAACGAGACCGCGGGCGGGGCCGCCGCGATGATCGCCGCGAAGACCTCCTCGTCGAACGGCCGCCCGGTGTGGTTGATCGCAAACGGCCGATCCGTCAGCTCACGCAGCCGCGTCCATTGAGAGCGCAGCTCGGCTGCACTTCGCACCGCGGTTCCCAGACTGCCCAGCCCGCCCGCGTTGGAGACGGCCGCGGCGAGCTCCACCTGCTCCCAAGGGCCGAACGGCGCCAGCACGATCGGGACGTCCACGTCCAGCAGGTCGCAGAAGGGCGTCCGCACAGGTCAAAGATCGCAGACCGCTCCCATCAGTAAGAAACCGGCGCGTCGTCGCTGAGCAGGCTCATGGTGAACCGCCGGAAGCGTCGCAGCGGGCGACCCGTCCGGACATCGACGAGCGCGTTCCCCTGCAGTCGTCCGACGAGCGCCTTCCGGCCGAGCGCCTGCACGCCGACGATCGGATCCTTGCCGAAGAGGTGGAACCTGCGCCTCCCGTCGAGCGAGTAGCCGCTCAGCCCGCTCCCCTCGGCGATCTGGGTACCAAACTCGAAGAAGGAGGAGGCAAGAAGGGTGCCGGAGGCGAGCACGGCGTCGGTCGCGCGCCGGTCGATCGTCCGCGCCCGCCAGCGACGGGTGTCGATCAGCGTGAGGCCCGCGGGTGTCTCACGGCGGTTCCTGTCCGAACCGGTGACCGCGAGGGACTCCCGCCCCAGCCAGAGGGCTCGGCGCGTGGGGCCCGTCACCGCGTCGGCCGCCCGCAGCTGAAGCGGATGGGAGCGGACACCGAACGTGGCCAGATCGACCTCCGCCACAGGCGCCTGCGCCTGGACGACAAAGGCGCGGCCCCCCGCTCGGTCGACGGCCAGTCCCGGCTTCCAGCTCTCCACGCCGGAGCGGTTCAGCTCGCTGCCCGAGCGGATCTCGGGAAGCGCCGCCGAGCGGAGGAGCCCGTGGGCTCCCACCTCAACCAGCCGCGAGGGGCCGAGGGCGCGGCCGCGCGGGCCGAGCACGAGCAGCAGGCTGCGGCGAAGGCGCTCGCCGGCCTGCAGCGACCCTCCCAGCCTTCGCCGCCAGAGCACCCGGCGGCTCTCCGTGTCCACGGCGGCGATGATCGTGTCGCCCGCGCCGCAGCAGCCCGGGGTGACGACGACGGCAAGCACGCGTCTCGGTCCGGCCCAGGCCGTGGCGACACCGGACCCGCGGCGCGCGACCGTGACGTCTCCGAGCGAGCGCATCCGGCGCAGGTCGATCAGCCGTAGCTTCGCGCCGCGGGCCGTGGACCCGAGCACGAGGCGCGATCGGCCCGGAGAGAAGCTCCACCCCAGGGGCTCGGCGGCGAGCGGGACGCGCCGGCCCGCGAGCGGACGCAACGTGTTCCGGTCTACGCGAACGAAGACGAGCGAGCCCTGCCAGGTCACCCCGTAGAGCGCCGGCGGCGGAACCCGGCCGCCCGTCCCCTCGATCTCGCTTGCGCCCGGCTTCGCTGCAAGCAACGCGGCGGTAGCGAGAAGTCCGGCGGCCAATACCCAGCGCGTCATGCCCCCAGTACGGGCACGCGCCGGCGCGAGGTCCCGCCGTCAGGTCGAGGGGCCCGCCCCGAAGAGCGGCCGGTCGTCCTCCCACAGGAGCTTGCTGCGGCCCGCCGCGTCGTGGATCGGCGCCAGGCCGATATCCGCTCGAGTGAGCGTGATGCCGAGGGCCGGCCACTCGCAGACGAAGGAGAGCGGCTCTTCCATCGGCAGGGGCCACAGCCACAGGCCGTGAGACCAGCTCTGCGAGCCCCCGCCACCGCCCCGCGGCACCAGCAGCGGGCCCTCCGGCTCCTGGCCGGCCGCGCTGTCGGCCACCACCGCCGGCCCGGGTCCGCCGAGCGCGCCGCCGAGAGTCGTGACCTTCGATCCGTCCGCGAACTGAAAGCCGGCCCTGAACAGCTCGTCGGGCAGTTCGCCGCCCTCGCTCGGCCCGTAGGCCCAGGGGGCGCCGCGCGAGACGATCTCGAACATCTCGGGACGCCAGCGCAGCTCGACCGCGAACTGGACGCCGCTCGGGAACGCCGTCGCAGATTCGATCCACACCGCTGCCTGCTGCGAGCGCGCCACCACGAGCCCGAGGGCGACCACGCCCCCCATCTCGTTGTCCGGCGGGCCGAGCCACGCGGGCTGGCGCCAGCTCTGCTGAGGCGGCCCGGGCGCTGGCGGCGGCGGCTCGAAGAAGCTCACGGGCCGCGCGTCAGGACTTCGCGGGCAGCGAGCGCGCGTAGGCCACGCCGCGCTTGACCCACGGCGCAAGCTGGCGCTTGGTTCGCACGCCGTCGGGATCGACCCGGAGCCAGCCCTTCATCTCCCGGCCGCGCATCTCGAACGGCCGCGCGTGCGGCTTCGTGAGCAGGGCGTCGGTCTCCTCGGGCTCGATCCGGACCATCAGACCGCCCTGACCGCTGGCCGCGACCGACATGTTGCCGCCCACCAGAAAGGCGAGGCCGCCGAACATCCGCTGCTCGGTGACGTTCGGCTCGCCCGCGATCAGCTCGCGGATCCGCTGGGCGAGATCCTCGTCGTACGCCATCGCGATTACATAGTGCCCGAGATGAACCGGCCACAGATCCAGGCGACGCCGATCGGCCGGGTCGAGTCTCCCCTGACCGACCCGGCCGCGGCCCCGAAGCAGGGTGACGAGGGCGCCCCCGACGCGCTGCTCGTCTTCGACCATGCCGTGCTCGACGCGCTCGACGGCCTCCGAGCCGGCGACGAGGTGATCCTCATCACCTGGCTCGACCGTGCTCGCCGCGACATCCTGCGGGTGCATCCGCGCGGCGACCCGTCGCGACCCGAGCAGGGCGTGTTCAACACCCGCTCTCCGCACCGGCCCAACCCGATCGGGCTGCATCGGGTGCAGATCGCGTCGATCGAGAGCACCCGGGTCCGCGTGCACAACCTCGAGGCGCTCGACGGAACGCCGATCCTCGACGTGAAGCCGGTGCTGAGCGGCGACCCGAGCGATCGCTGAGCGCAGCCACTCGTCCGGGTTGACGCGGCGGCAGGGGCTCACACCGCCGAAGTCGTCGCTCGGGTCAGGCGCGCGCAATCAGGCAGCGGAACTCATTCCGGAGCCGGTAGCTCCCATGTTCGGTGCGGAACGGGGCGAGCCCCTCGACGACTGCGGCCCTCACCTCCGCCTCGCGCTCGGGCCCGACCAGCATCGCGATTCCGGCAGGGGCCATCATCGCCCGGCCCAGCGTCTCGGAGTCCGGATACTCGTAGGCCCAGGTGATGTCGAACGCCTCCCCGGGCTCAAGTCCTGCCTGGGCGGCCATCCGCTCGAGCACGCCGGGCTTCCAGAGCTCGGGCTCGGGCGGCGCGTCCGAGGGGCGGGGCGGCAGGAACGGATGGGCGATCTTCATCATCGCCTCGAGGTCGCGACGCTCGTACGGACCCCATACCTGGATCACCACGGGCGCCCCGGGCTTTGCCACCCGCCCCGCCTCGCGCAGCGCCGCGACCATGTCGTTGGCGAAGAAGAACGCGCTGAACCCCGTGACCAGGTCGAATGTGTCGTCCTGGTAGGGGAGGGCCTCCATCTCACCGACGCGCAGGTCGGCCTCGGGCAGGCGCGTGCGGGCGAGCTCGATCAGGGCGACCGACGCGTCCAGCCCGAATACCTCGACGCCGCGATCGGCGACCAGCCGAAGGAACGCCCCCGCCCCACAGCCGATGTCGAGCACGCGCTGGCCGGCCTGGAGCTCGACCCGCCGCAGCGCCTCCTCGTAGCTGGGGACCTGCTGGTCCTCGCTCAGCGCCCAATCATCGGGGCGAGCGCCCCACAGCGGGCCCCAGCGCTCGGCGCTCCCTGGCTTGACCCTGACTTCGGTCATGTCCGCTCCTCTCGTCCACCACCGCCGGTAGCCTATAAGGCATAGTCTAGCCCTATGTAGCATAGCGTCAAGAAGGGAGCCTGCCGATCAGCAGATGCCAGCACAGGAGTTGAGCCTCTTCTCGTATGAGATCCTCGGCCTGGTCGGCCGCCAGGGTGCCGCGCCGCACGACCTGCTGCGCATGGCAAAGCGCGGTCGGATGCTCGCCTGGGCCGGCGAGAGCCAGTACTACACCGAGCCGAAGCGGCTCGCGAAGCTCGGCTATCTGGGGTCCCGCAAGGAGCCCGGCAAGACCGGCGAGCGCACCGTCTACTCGCTCACCGAGAAGGGCCTCGAGGCGCTGCGCGAATACGCCCGAACCCCGGTCAGCTTCACGCCGCTGAAGTCGGAGCCGCTGCTTCGCCTGTTGATCTGCGACCTGGTCGGCGAGCCCGTCACGCGCGAGAGCATGGCCACGCTTCGCGACGAGGTCGCCGACATCCGCCGGCGGATCGACGACGCCGAGCGCACGGCCAAGCAGTTCCCTCACCGCGAAAAGTACCTGCTGCTGGTGATCGGGTTCCTGCGCGGGCTACTCGACCTCCACCTCGAGCTCGTGGACCAGGTCGAGCGCGAGCTCGACCCGGGCAGAGCGCCGACGGCGACGCGTGGTGACTGATCCCGCCCGCCCGGCGCCCCCGCCCTACAGATTCACCGCCACATACTTGGTCTCGAGGAACTCCTCGAGTCCCTCATGGCCGCCCTCGCGGCCGATGCCCGACTGCTTGACCCCGCCGAAGGGGGCGCCGGCGTTCGAGACCATCCCCTGGTTGAGGCCCACCATGCCGGTCTCCAGCGCCTCGCAGACCCGGATCGCCCGCTTGAGGTCGCTCGTGAACACGTAGGCCACGAGGCCGTACTCGGTGTCGTTGGCCCGCGCGATCGCGTCCTCCTCGGACTCGAACCTCCCCACCGGGGCCACCGGCCCGAAGATCTCCTCGTGGAAGACCCGCGCCTCGCTGGGCACGTCGTCCAGCACCGTCGGGGGGTAGAAGTAGCCGCTGCCGTCGGGGATCTCGCCGCCCACGACGCAGGTCGCGCCCTTGTCGAGCGCGTCCTGCACCAGTTCCGACACCTTCTCGCGCGAGGGCTCGTCGATCAGCGGGCCCACCTTCACGTCCTCCTCGGTTCCGCGGCCGAGCTTCAGCCCGCCCATGCGCTCGGCCAGCCGGCGCGAGAACTCCTCCCGGATCGGCTCGGCCACGTGGAAGCGGTTGGCCGACGTGCAGGCCTCGCCGATGTTGCGCATCTTGGCCAGCAGCGCGCCCTCCACCGCGGCGTCCAGATCGGCGTCCTCGAAGATCAGGAACGGGGCGTTGCCGCCCAGCTCCATCGAGATCTGCAGCACCTGCTCCGCCGAGGCCTCGATCAGCTTCTTGCCCACCTCGGTCGAGCCGGTGAAGGAGAGCTTGCGCAGGCGCGGGTCGGAGATCAACGGGCCGGTGGCCTTGCTGGAGGACTTGGTGGTGATCACGTTGACCACGCCCCCGGGCAGCCCGCACTCCTCCAGGATCTGCGCCAGAGCCAGCATGCAGAGCGGCGTCTGCTGGGCGGGCTTGACCACGCTGGTGCAGCCGGCGGCGATCGCCGGGCCCAGCTTGCGGGTGCCCATGGCCATGGGGAAGTTCCAGGGCGTGATCATCAGGCACGGGCCCACCGGCTGCTTGATCACCAGCACCCTGCTGGTGCCGTTGGCGAACTGCTTGTAGTTCCCCTCGATGCGCAGGGCCTCGCCCGAGAACCAGCGGAAGAAGTCGGCCGCGTAGATGATCTCGGCCTTGGACTCCGCGACGGGCTTACCCATCTCGAGGGTCATGAGCAGCGCCAGCTCGTCGGCCCTTTCTGTGAGCTTCTCGAAGGCATGCCAGAGGATGCCCGCCCGGTCGTTCGGGGGCGTGGCCCCCCACTCCCTCTGGGCGGCGACGGCTGCGTCCAGTGCCGTCACCGCGTCCTCCGGCGTGGCGTCGGCCACCTCGCACAGGGGCTCCTCGGTGGACGGGTCGAGCACCGCGAGCGTGGCGCCGCCCGTGGCGTCCCGCCACTCCCCTCCGATGTAGAGCTTCTTGTTGACCTGCTCGACGACTGTGTGTTCTTCAGTAGCGATGCTCATGTCGCAACGGTCTCCGTACCCAGCTCCTCTGAAATAGCCACGTCCAGCGTGTAATCGATGGGCAGCACTATCAGCGACGGCGTGCCGAGGGACAGCGCGTGGCGCAGCCGCTCGCCGAAATCGTCGGCGGAGGAACAGCGCCATGCGGGCATCCCGAAGCTCTCGGCCAGCTTCACGAAGTCCGGGTTCGTGAAGTCGGTGCCGAAGTGCGTGCCGAACTTCTTGTCCTGCTTCCAGACGATCGAGCCGTACTGACCGTTCTCCCAGATCACGTTCACGATCGGCGTCTCGAGGCGGACGGCGGTCTCGAGCTCCTGGCAGTTCATCAGGAAGCCTCCGTCCCCGTTCACGGTCACCACGTTGCGCTCCGGATGGACCAGCTTGGCCGCGATCGCGGCCGGCAGCGCGAAGCCCATGCCCGCCAGGCCGTTGGCTATCAGCACCGTGTTCGGCTCGTAAGCCGGGAACATGCGGGCGATCCAGAGCTTGTGCAGGCCGACGTCCGAGATGAGGATGTCCTCGCGGGCGAGCGCGCGGCGGATCTCGTAGAGCGCCCGCGGAGGCTGAACCGGGAAACCGTCGTCGTCCTTGGCCTGCTCGAAGCGGCCGAGCACCAGGTCGCGAAGCTTGGTGGACCCTCCTCGATGGGGCACGTGCCGGGACTCCTCGGCGAGCCGGGTGAGGATGGTGTAGATGTCCCCGATGAGCTCGACCGCCGGGGTGAAGTAGGCGTCGGTCTCGGCGGGCAGCGAGTCGATGCAGACGATCTTCTTGTCCCGTCCCGGGTTCCAGTGCTCGGGGGAGTGCTCGACGAGGTCGTAGCCGATGGCCAGCACCACGTCCGCCTCGTCGAAGCCGGCCATCGTGTAGTCGCCGGACTGAAGGCCCACCACACCGAGCGCCCGCGAGTGGTCGGGAGGCAGCACACCCTTCCCCATGAAGGTCTCGGCCACCGGGATTCCGGTGGCGCGCACGAACTCGCGCAGCGCGGGTGCGGCGCCGGCGCGGGCCACGCCGTTTCCCGCCAGCGCGACCGGGTTGATCGCGCCGCGCACGAGGTCGGCCGCCTTCAGCAGCTCGCGCGCCGCCGGCTCCGGCCGGACGGGCTGGCGCCGGGGCAGCGGCTCAGCATCGATCTCGTCCGCCATCACGTCCTCGGGCAGCTCGATGTGGGTGGCGCCGGGCTTCTCGCCCTCGGCCACCTTGAAGGCCTTGCGGACGACCTCGGGGATGATCGCCGGGTCCGAGATGCGGGCGTTCCACTTGGTGATCGGCCGCATCACCCGCAGCAGGTCGATGTACTGGTGCGACTCCTTGTGCATGCGCTCCAGGTCGCCCTGGCCGGTGAGCGCGACGAGCGGCGCACGGTCGAGGTAGGCGTCGGCCACGGCGGTCACGAGGTTCAGCGCCCCGGGGCCGAGCGTGCCCAGGCAAACGCCGGCGCGGCCCGTGAGGCGTCCGTAGACGTCGGCCGTGTAGGCGCCGCCCTGCTCGTGGCGCACGGGCACGAACTCGACCGATGAGCGAGAGAGCGACTCGTTCAGGTCGAGCGTCTCCTCGCCCGGAATCCCGAACACGTGGCTTACGCCTTCGGCCTCGAGGCACTCCACGAACAGGTCGCTGGCTTTTTTCGTCGACACCCCCGAGTGACATTAGGTGATCCGCGCGCAGCCGGCCGAGCCGGCTGCTTACGGCTAACGTCGTGAGCGTGGCTCCCGTGGCGCACTACGCCAAGAGCGGCGACTTGAACATCGCGTACATCGTCGAGGGCGAGGGCGAGACCGACCTTGTCTGGATTCCGCCCTGGATCTCGCAGGTCGAGTACCTGTGGTCTGAGCCCATGCTCGAGGCCGTGATGGGCCGGCTCACCCAGTTCGCGCGCGTGATCACCTTCGACCGCCGCGGGTCGGGGCTCTCCGATCCCTTCTTCGGTGCACCCACGCTCGAAGAGCAGATGGACGACGTGCTGGCCGTACTCGACGCGGCCGGCTCGGAGCGTTCCGCGATCGTCGGAACGCTGGAGGGCGGGCCCATGGCGGCGCTGTTTGCCGCCACCTATCCCGAGCGGGTCGAGGCCCTGATCCTGTACGCCACCTTTGCCCGCGCCATCTGGGCTCCGGACTACGACTGGGCCTGGCGGGTCGACGAACGGGAGGCCCGCATGGCCGAGCTGGTCGACCACTGGGGGGAGGGACTGGTCGTGGGCGCGGTGGCGCCCAGCCGGATGGAGGACCCGGACTTCCGTGAATGGGCGGGCCGTATGGAGCGTCTCTCCGCCAGCCCCGGATCGATCCGGCGCATCTTCGACCTGATCGGGCGTTTCGACGTGCGCGACGTGCTGCCCTCGATCCGCGTGCCCACCCTCTTGCTTCACCGGCGCGGCGACGGCTTCATCAAGATCGAGCACTCGCGCTACATGGCCTCGCGCATCCCGGGAGCCAAGCTGGTCGAGCTCGAGGGCGACGAGAACATGTTTGCGATGGGCGACAGCGAGGCCATCCTGGGCGAGATCGAGGAGTTCCTCACCGGCACGCGGCCCGAGCGGGAGCCGGACCGGATGCTGGCCACGGTGATGTTCACCGACATCGTGGAGTCCACCCGCCGGGCCGCCGACATGGGCGACCGCGGCTGGCGTTTCCTGCTCGAGCGCCACGACGCGCTGTTCCGGCGGGCGCTCGAGCGCCACCGCGGGCGCGAGGTAAAGCGCACCGGGGACGGTTTCCTGGCCACCTTCGACGGGCCCGCGCGGGCCATCCGCTGTGCCGCTTCGCTCGCGCATGCGATGGGCTCGCTCGGGCTCGAGGTCCGGGCCGGGCTGCACACCGGCGAGCTGGAGGTGATGAACGGCGACCTGGGCGGCCTGGCGGTGCACATCGCAGCGCGTGTGATGGAGCGAGCCGGCCCCTGCGAGGTGCTCGTGTCCAGCACGGTCAAGGACCTGGTGGTGGGGTCGGAGCTCGCCTTCGAGGACCGCGGCTCGCACGAGCTGCGCGGCGTCCCCGGCGAGTGGCGGCTTTTCGCGGTGGAGTAAGCCGTCCGCGCGCAGCCGGCCGAGCCGGCTGCTTGCGGCTGAGCCGTCCGCGCGCAGCCGGCCGAGCCGGCTGCTTGCGGCTGAGCCGCGCTACCTTGACGCGGTACAGGCGTTAAGGGACTCATGCGCCGAAACCTCATGGTCATCTCGCTGGCCGCGCTCGCGGCCCTGCCCGCCACTGCCGATGCGGCCGTGCGTCACGTGGTGCGCGGCGCCGGCTTCGGTCACGGCATCGGCATGAGCCAGTACGGCGCCTACGGGTTCGCGCTCGAGGGCCGGGACTACGACAACATCCTGCGCCACTACTACACCGACACCCGCCTGTCGCAGGCCCCGGGGCGTCCGGTCCGCGTGCTGCTCCAGCCGAACGACCCCTACATACGGGTGCGGGGGGCTGTCGACGTCGACGGCACGGAGCTGCGGCGAGGGACGACCTACGTGGCGCGCCGGTCCGGCTCGCGCGTGTCGGTGCGCACCGCCGGCGGCCGCCGCATCGGCCGCTTCGCCTCGCCCCGCTTCAGCGCGCCCCGCGACCGGTCGTTGCGCCTTCTGGCCCCGCCCTCAACTACATCTCCGACGGCCGCTACCGCGGCGGCATCGAGGTTCTGCGCGACGGCGGTGGGGTCACGGCCATCAACGTGCTCGGCCTGGACAGCTATGTGCGCGGCGTGGTGGCCGGCGAGATGCCCTCCTCCTGGCCGCTCGAGGCGCTGAAGGCACAGGCCGTGGCGGCCCGCACCTACGCGCTGGCCACGCGGAAGACCACCGGCGCCTTCGACCAGTATCCGGACACCCGCTCGCAGGTCTACCGCGGCGTGACCGGTGAGAGCGTGCGCAGCGACGCCGCCGTGGCCCAGACCGCCGGCCGCATCCTCACCTACGGGAGCGTGCCGGCCGTGACCTACTACTTCTCCACGTCGGGCGGCCACACCGAGAACGTGGAGTTCTCCTTCATCGGCGCCCTCACCAAGCCCTGGCTGGTCGGCGTGCCCGACCCCTACGACGGCCGCTCCCCCTATCACCGCTGGCGGGTCGCCTTCTCCACGGGCACGCTGACCCGGGCGCTGGGGGCGCGCGGCCGCTTCAAGCGCCTCAAGGTGCTCAAGCGCGGCGTATCCCCGCGGGTGGTGCGGGCCCGGGTGGTCGGCTCGCGCGGCTCGACCACGATCACGGGCCCCACGATCCGCTCGCGCCTGGGGCTGCGGGACACCTGGCTGACGATCGTGAGCGTGTCCAGCTCGCAGTGGCGCTCGCGCTCCGCCCGTCCGACCTCGTGGGGACCCAGCCCGCAGCCCCTGACCCTCGCCGGCCGCTATTACCCCGCGCCGGGCAGTCACCGCCTGGTGGTTGAGAGGCGGGACGGCGCGCGCTGGCGGACGGTCGGCCGGACCAGGACCGCCCCCAACGGCGGCTACCGGGTCGAGGTCGAGCTCGCCGGCGTCTACAGGGTGCGGGCGGGACGGGTGCCGGGCCCCGCCGTACGGGTGCGGTGAGGCCGGCAGCGCTGCTGCCGGCCGTTGCCCTCCTGTTCGCAGGCCTGCCCGCCGGGACCGCGGCGGCGCCCGGCCCGCCCCAGCTCGATCTGAGAGCTGATGCGCGCCAGACCGGCTACGTGCGCCTGACGCTGCTCGCCCCCGCCGGCCTGCCCGTGACGATCGACGAGCAGGCGCCGGGCGGCCCCGAGCGGCTTGCGGGCTTCACGCCGGCCCGAGCGGAGACCACGCTGGCCCGTGCCGCAAAGTGGCGCTGTGACCGCCGAACGCGGACGTTCGTGGCCCGTAGCGCGGACGGGCGGAGCGCGTCGGCCCAGGTGCGAACGCCGTCCTGCGCGCGGCGCCTGCGTGCGAGCGCGCCCCGCCGGGTCCGGGCGGGCGCGCGGGTTCGGGTGCGAGTGGCCGACCGCTGGCGCCTCGGCGACCTGCCGCTCCGCCTGTGCGTGGAGCCGCCCGGCGGTCCGGCGCGCTGCGACGCCCGGCGCCTGGCCCCCGACACCGTGGCGCTGCGCGGTCGCTTCCGGGCCTCGCGGCCCGGCGGCTGGAGGGTGAGCGCCCGCACCCGGTATGGACGTGCGCTGGCGGGCGTGCGAGCGGCCCCGCGTGGAGGCCGCCTGCGGCTGCTGGCCACCGGCGACTCGATGATCCAGATCATCGACGGCTTCCTCGAGCAGCGTCTCCGCGGGGTGCGCGTGAGAAGCGACGCCCACATCAGCACCGGAATATCGAAGCCCTCGCTGCTCAACTGGCCGCGGCAGGCCAAGCGCCAGGCCGCGCGGGCCCCCGACGTCGTGGTGATGTTTCTCGGCGCCAACGACGGTTTTTCGATGGGCTCGGCCGCGTGCTGCGGGAAGGCGTGGGTGGCCGAGTACGCACGCCGCGCTCGGACCATGATGCGGACCTACGGTCGTGGCGGGCGTACCCGCGTCTACTGGCTCACACTGCCGACGCCGGGCAGGGGAGCGTTCAGGCAGACCTTCCCCGCGGTTAACGCAGCGATCCGGCGCGCGGCCGCGCGGGCACGGCGAGATGTTGCGGTCATCGACCTCGTGGACGTGTTCACCCCCGGCGGGCGCTACCGCGACTCCATGCGCATCGGCGACCGCATCGTGCGCGTCCGCCAGAGCGACCGCGTGCACCTGAACACGGCCGGCGCCTCGCTCGCCGCCTCGGTGATCACCCGGACTCTGCGCCGCGAGCGGATCCTGCGTTGAGTGCCGCCGCCAGGGCGATGGCGGCGATCAGCAGCACGACGGCGGCCCATGCGAGCGCGGGCCCCGGCCCGGGGGGATCGGCGCGCCCTCCGCCCGAACCCGCTGCCGATGGAGGGAGATCGCCCGCCGGCGCGATGGAAACCGGCGGCGGCGCGTCGTAGTCGGGCGGCGCCCACCTCAGCGCCGGGGCCACCAGGCGTGTGAGGGCACGCGCCCCTCGCGGCTGAAGATGGAGGCCGTCGCCCCAGAACCAGTTCGCATGCCCGCGGCTGTAGCGCACCCAGTCGAGCACCCTGATGCGCCGTGGCCAGCGCTCGCCCGCGGCCCGCATCACGGCCTGGTCCGAGCTCCTCGCGCCCCCGACCTCCCTGGGGGTCACCAGTCCCAGCACCCGGCGGCGGCCCAGGAGGATGAGCGCCCGGCGCACCTGCCGCTGCTGAACGGTCCAGTTGGTGCCGAGCGCGATCACCACCACGCCGGGCAGAGACGCCCCGCGCGCCGCCAGGACGGAGAGTCCCTGCGAGAACCAGCGACATCCGGCCACGTCCACGTCGAAGCCCCTGCGGGTGAGCTGGGTCACAGCGCCGAGCATCACCGAGTCGCCGACGGCCAGCGCCGTCCGCTCCCCGGAGCGAGGAGCCTTGGCGCGAAAGCGCTCGGTCCCGCCGCAGGCCACTGCCGCGGAGGGGGCCGCCGCCATGGCGACGACGGCGATTACCCCTACTATCGCGGCGCGAAGTGGTCTTTCCCTCGTTCGAGTTCGCATTCTTCTTCCCGGTGGTGCTCGCTCTGTCGTGGCTTCTGATGCCGCGGCCGCACCTCTGGAAGCCGTTCATCCTGGCCGCCAGCTACGTCTTCTACGCCGCCGCGAGCCCTCGCTATGCGCTCCTCCTGGCCGGGGTCACCCTGGCCAACCAGGCCGGCGCCGTCCTGGTGGGACGGGCGTCTGAGGAGCGAACGCGCAAGCGGATCATGGCGGCCACCGTCGCGGTCGACCTCGCCGTGCTCGGCCTGTTCAAGTACTACGGCTTCTTCGCCGGCGAGATCGGCGCCTTTCTTGATTCGCTGGGACTGGGCATGCCCCTGCCCCTGCTGACGCTGGCCCTCCCGATCGGCCTCTCCTTCATCACCTTCCAGGCGATCTCCTACGTGGTCGACGTCAAGCGCGGTCTGATCTCGCCCGCGGCCACGATCGATTTCGCCCTGTACCTGAGCTTCTTCCCCCACGTGGTGGCCGGGCCGATCGTTCGGGCACGCGAGTTCATCCCCCAGCTGGCCTCCCCGCGCGACCCGCGAAACGTAGCCGTGGGGGCGGGCGTGGTCCTGATAGCGATCGGTCTGGTCAAGAAGGTGGCGCTGGCCGATTTCCTGGCCCGCGAGGTCGTCGACCCGGTGTTCGGCGTGCCCGAGGCCTACGCGGGCCCCGACGTGGCCCTCGCCGCCTACGCCTACGCCGCCCAGATCTACTGCGACTTCTCGGGCTACACCGACATCGCCATCGGCGTGGCGCTGCTGATGGGGTTCGTGTTCCCGCAGAACTTCAACTGCCCCTACCGGGCGCTGAGCTTCCGCGACTTCTGGCGCCGCTGGCACATGACGCTGTCCCGCTTCTTGCGCGACTTCCTCTACATCCCGCTGGGCGGCAACCGCGGCGGGCGCCTGCAGACCGCCCGCAACCTGATGATCACGATGGTGCTCGGCGGCCTCTGGCACGGAGCGGCCTGGGGATTCATCCTCTGGGGAACCCTGCACGGCACCTGCCTCGTGATCGAGCACCAGCTGCGTGGGCGGGTCCGTGCGCCGGCCTGGGTCCGCTGGCTGATCGTGTTCAACGTCGTGGTGTTCGGCTGGATCCTGTTCCGCGCGGAGAGCCTGGAGCTCGCGGTCACCTACGTCTCCCGGCTCTTCGAGCCCGGCCCCGCCACCCTCTTCACACCGGCCGTCGTGGCCGCCGTGGCCGTGGTGATCGGGTTCCAGCTCCTGCCGCCCGACCCAATGGAGCGCCTGCGGATCCGCCTGGCCGCCCTACCGGCGCCCTCCCTTGGGCTCGGGCTCGCGCTGGTAGTGGCGCTGGTGGGCGCTACGGTCCCCAGCCAGGGCGTGCCCCCATTCATCTACTTCCAGTTCTGAGCGCGTGACCCAGCCCTACTTCCCCACCAGCCCCGAGCCTCCGGTCCCGCCGGCGCCGAAGGGCCGCCGCTCGCGGGCCCGGGACGGGATCCTGATCGTTTTCGTTGCCGCGCTCCTGCTGGCCCTGTTCGAGGGCTCCTCGATTCGCAACGCGGGCGAGGAGATGCAACCCGGCCTGGAACGCGAGCTGGTGCTCGCCGTCGGCGAGCCGGCCGGCTGGCTGTCCGATCGCGTGCCCTTCGACGAGTGGACCGACGATGCCCTCGCCTTCCTCGAGGACGAGGGCGTGGGCGACCAGGGCGGCTTCGGGACCTCGGGCTCCGCGGCGGGCGGCCGGGCCGTGCCGCCGGTCCCCCCGGACTCGTTCGACCCCGCCGAAGTGGGTGAGAAGGCGCCGGCGGCGCCTGACCTGAACACGCTGCTGGTGACCGGCGACTCGCTCTCCATGCCCCTCGACGCCGAGGTCGCCCGCCAGCTGGCCGAGGGCGACGGAGGCGTGGAGGTCCAGCGCGACCCGCACGTCGGCACCGGCATCTCCAAGAGCGGACTGGTCGACTGGGGCCGGCTGTCGACCCAGCAGACCCGGGAGCGCAAGCCGGACGCCGTGATCGTGTTCATCGGCGCAAACGAGGGCTTCTCGCTGCCCGGCCCGGACGGCACGGAGCTCGAGTGCTGCGGGCGCGAATGGGCCGCCGAATACGCCTACCGGACGCGCCGCATGATGAACACCTACCGCCGGGCAGGCCGCGCACGGGTGTACTGGTTGACCCTGCCGGCGCCGCGAGACGATGCCCGGCAGGAGATCGCCCGGTCGGTGAACGCCGCGATCGAGGTGGCCGCGCAGCCCTACCGCGCGCACGTCCGCGTGCTCCAGATGGACGACCTGTTCACCCCGGGCGGCCGCTACCGCGACGCCATGACCGTGGCCGGCCGCCAGGAGATCGTGCGCGAGGGCGACGGCATCCACCTCAACCGCACCGGCGCCGACGTGGCGGCCGGGACGGTGCTCGACGCGCTGCGCGAGGACTTCGGGGAAGAAGTGGGCGGCTGAGCGTACCGGCCGGTTTCTGCTCCCACAGTGCTGACTTGACCCCCCACTGGGGGGCAAAGTCATCAATGCAGGGCGGTCAGGTGTTCTGCGTGTACGAGTGCTTGACCACCCGGCCGCCGTTGCGGCAGGTGACACGCGCGTCGTACTGCACAGGGCTCTTGTCGCGATCGCCCTCACGGCAGCGGTAGCCGAGCACGCGCCGTCGGCAGCGCCCGGCGCGCCCGGGACGGCAGGCATGGAAGGCCCGGATGACCCGCTTGCCTCTGCGGCAGCTGGTGCCGCTCACGCGGATCGAGGTCACGTAGGTCGTGCCGTAGCCGAGACCGGTGCCGATGTCACAGCGCTTGGCCGCCTCGGCGGTGGGCGCTGCGGCGGCGGGCGCCGGGGCGGCCAGGACCGCGGTGATCAGGGCGGGAACGGCGAGACGGCGGAGCTGACGTGGCATCGGCGGCTGTCCTCCGGGTGTGGTGGTTGCCCCCGAACGGGGCGGGCCGATTCTAAAGCCATCCGCGCGCAGCCGGCCGAGCCGGCTCCTTGCGGCTAGTGCGCAAAGCGGAAATGCACCACGTCGCCGTCCTGCACCAGGTAGTCGCGCCCCTCCACGCGCGTGAATGCGCGCTCGCGAGCCGGGGCAAAGCCGCCCGCCTCCACCAACCGCTCCCAGGGCGTGACCTCAGCCGCCACGAACCCGCGCTCCATGTCGGTATGAACCGCGCCGGCCGCCCGCCGGGCCGGAGTGCCGCGCCGGATCGCGCGGGCGCGCGCCTCCCGGCCGCGGTCCGCGGTGAAGAACGAGATCAGCTCGAGCAGCGCGAAGGCCTCGCGCACGACAATGGCCAGGCCGGACTCCTCGAGGCCCAGGTCCGCGCGCATCGCTTGCGCGTCGTCGTCCTCGAGCTCGGCCAGCTCCGATTCGAGGCGTGCGCTGACCGCGGTGGCACGGGCGCCCCGAGCCTGGGCATGGGCATGCAGCTCGGCGGAAGGCTCGAGCGGCTCGCCCTCCGCGACGTTGGCCACGTAGAGCACCGGCTTGGAGGTGAGCGCCGAGAGGCGGACGGCCGCTCCGGGCGCATCGGCCGGCGCCGGGATCCCGCGCACGGGACGACCCTCGCGCAGCGCCTCCACGACGTCGCGCAGCCAGCGCTCCTCGGCCTGCGGCTCCTTCTCCAGCGAGCGGGCCTGGCGGGCCACCCGCTCCAGCCGTCGCTCGGCCTGCTCGAGGTCGCTGAAGAGGAGCTCGGTCTCGACCGCATCCACGTCATCCATGGGATCCACCCGGCCCTCGGGGTGAACGACCTGCGGGTCGTCGTGCACGCGGACGACGTGCAGGATCGCGTCGGTCTCGCGGATGTTGGCCAGGAAGCGGTTGCCCAGGCCCTCGCCCTGGTGCGCCCCGCGGACCAGGCCCGCGATGTCGTGGAACTCGATCGTCTCCGGCACCAAGGGCGCCGCCCCGACCGTCTCCGCCACGAGCTCGAGCCGCTCGTCGGGCACGGACACCACCGCCACGTTGGGGTCGACGGTGGTGAACGGGTAGTTGGCGGCCGGGGCGCCCGCGCGGGTGAGCGCGTTGAAGAGCGAGGATTTGCCGGCGTTCGGCAGGCCGACGATGCCGACCTTCACGGTGTCACCAGCGCCGTATCAGAAGCCGACGCGGTGCTCGTCGGTATCGAGCCGGACGTAGACCACCTGGGCGAGATCGACCGCGACCTCGGAGTCCTGGGTCTTCAGCTCCAACCAGCGGTCGGCCTTCTCGTCTCCAAGCGCCTTGCGCAAGCCGTCGTACTCCTCGGTCGTCACGCGCACCGGCAGCACCTGGCCGCCGTGGAAGCCGATGTCGATCCGTTTGACGTCGCTGGCCATCTCTCAGTGATCCTACGCCGGCTCGACCAGCTCGGTGAGCACACCGCCGGTCGACTTCGGGTGCATGAACGCCACGCGGCTGCGGCGGATGCCGGTGCGCGGCTGGTCGTCGATCAGGTCAAGCCCCGCCGCGCGCAGCGTCTCGAGCGCCGAGTCGATGTCGTCCGTCCGATAGGCCACGTGGTGAATCCCCGGACCGCGGCGTTCCACGAAGCGGGCCACGGCGCTCTCGGCGCTGATCGGCCGCAGCAGCTCGACGTGGCTGTCGCCGATCCCGAGGAGCACGGCCTCGACGCCGAAGTCCTCGACCGTCTCCCGGTGCTCGACGGGCATGCCGAGCCGGTCGCGGTAGAGCACCAACGCCGAATCGAGGTCCTCTACGGCCACGCCGATGTGGTCGATCTGCCCGAACACGGGCGCTGAGGCTACTGGACCCGGCTGAGCCGCGGATTGGGGTTGTAGCGCCGCCCGACCTTGGAGCAGGGGCGGCCGTCGACCCGGACGACGTCGGCGGTGAAGTCGTTCTCTCCGTGCAGCAGCGCCGAGCCGACGCCGTAGGAGTCCACGGGCGCTCCCAGCTCCTCGAAATAGCTGATCTTCTCGACGTCGAAGCCGCCGGACACCACGATCCGGACGCGCTCGTGCCCTGCGGCATCGAGGGCCTCCCGCACCCGCTCCACCAGCACCGGGTTCACCCCGGTGGGCTTGAAGCCGCCCATCTCGTGCCACAGCGCCCGGTCCACCAGCTGGCCCGAGGTGTCGAGCCGAACCCCCCACAGCTTGTCGCCCAGCGCGTCGGCCACCTCGAGGGCGGTGTGGACCGAATCGTTCTCGAAGTCCGCCAGGACGGTGACGTTCATGACGCTTGCGAAGCGGTCGGCGAAGTCCCTGGCCGCCGCGACCGTGTCGCCGCCGTAGGCCGCGATCAGGCCGTGGGGCACCGTGCCCACCCCCACGCCTCCCCACCACGACGCCTGGGCCTCGGTCGAGACCCCGATCGCGCCGGCCACGTGGGCGGCCCAGCCGTCACCGGTCTGGACCATCCAGTGATCGTGGCGAGCGGGGAAGAAGATGATCGGCTTGCCCGCGGCGGCCTCCACCACCTCGCGCACGTTGCGCATCACCAGGGTGCGCCGGGCCAGGGACCCCAGGTAGACGGTCTCGAGGTGGGCGAACAGCGAGTAGTCGCCCTCGATCGTCAGCACGGCCTCCCAGGGTGAGATCTCGTCGCCCTCGTGGAGCGCATGGACCTCGAGGTCGTCCCATCCGGGCGTCCAGCTCTCGGCGCTGCTGCACCCGGAGCAGAGCCTCAGGATCGCCAGCGCCTCGTCGATCCCGCCCAGCACCGAATCGTGGCGCTGGAAGACCTGCATGGTCACCTGCGGGTGGCGGCCGTGCTCCTCGAGCAGGTCCTTGGTGAAGTTGAAGTAGGCGTCGGTGTAGTAGCCCTCGCGGATCTTCTCGACCGGGAGGCGAAAGACCTCGGGGTCGAGGCGCGGGCGAGGTCCGGCCTCGGTCGCCATGCGGCAATGGTAGAGCCGCTCGGCCTACCCCTGGGTCGGGAGTTCCTCCACCCTGAGGATCTCCTCGAGCGCCGCGCGGCCGACCTCCAGCTGCTCCGGGGTGGGCTCGCGCGTGCCCACCACGCGCTGGATCTCATGGCCCGGCCGGCGCAGCGCGCGGGTCACCCGCGACGTGGGATGGCGCTCGCCCCAGGCAAAGACCTCCACGGCGAGCGCGGCGCTGCCCAGGCCCACCAGCGCCTCCGCGGCCGGACCTCGCAGGCCGGCCTTGCGCACTCCGACGCCGCCCAGCGCGGCGGCGGTGAGCATCGGAGCCACGAGATGGGAGCCACAGCGGTCGTGCTCCTTGTCGGCCTCGGCGGCGTCCTCGCCCTCCTCGTAGGCGGCGATTGCCTTGTGCTCCACGCCGTGGTAGGCGGCCAGGTCGCCGCTGCGGAGCGCCATCAGGGCCGGCGCCAGCGACAGCAGCGACACCGCCGCCTCACGGCCGAGCGTGCGGGCGCCGGCGGAGCGGATGGCCTGACCTCCCAGCGCCGCGGCGCCCATGGCCCCCAACGTGCGCGCGTCCTGCATCGGCAGGCGCGCCTCCGGCAGCGCGCGCTTGACGAGCGGCACCACTGCGAGCGCCTCGGCCAGCTTGGCGAGCCCGCGCAGCGCCCGGCACCCTCTCCGACGCCTTCCCGCCGAAGTCCGGCTTCGGCCCGGAGGCCACCTTCACCTCGCCGGCGTCGGTCCGGATCGCCGCAGCCCAGTGCGTGGGACCGTGCACCAGGAGCCCGTTACGGAGCGCCATGCCACCCAGCCGCAGCTTGTCCTCGGGCACCGGCGCCGTCATCGCAGCGTCTCCGTGGCCAGCTCGGCGTAGAAGCCGGCGGCGAAGCCGAGGTCCGCGGTGGCCACGCGCTCGTCCGCGGCATGGAAGAGCGGGGCGGCGTCGAGCACGCTCATCGCCCGCTGCGGGAAGAAGCCGTAGGCGACGCAATCCGGGAAGGCGCGACGCCACCAGTGCGAGTCGGAGAAGCCGGGGAAGACGACGGGCGCCACCTCGGCGCCGGGGTCCTCGCGCTCCACGAAGGCGCGGATCTTGTTCATGAGCGGAGTATCCAGGGACGAGCGGTTGCCGCAAACGTGCTCCTCGAGCTCGACCGCGAAGCCGTCGTCCCCGAGCCGGGCTGCGATGGCGTCACGCACCACCTCCTCCCCCTGCTCGGGAGGCACGCGGCAGTCCACCTGCAGCTCGCTGCGGGAGGGGATCACGTTGATCTTCTGCGAGGCGGCGATCATGGTCGGCGTGAGCGTCACGCCCAGCATGGGCTCGACGAGCACCGCGAGCGCCGGGTCCTTGGCCTCGAGCGTCCGCATCGCCTCCTCGGTGTCGTCGGGCTCGAGGCCGAGGGCGCGCAGCAGGGCGGCGGTCTCCGGCGTCGCGACGTGGCTCGGGCGGCCCTCGGAGAGGGCCTCGAGCAGCGGCGCCATCTTGACCAGGGCGTTGTCGCCGATGCGCGGCAGCGACGCGTGCCCGGCGGTCCCCGACGTGGTGATCGTGAAGCGGAACACGCCCTTCTCGCCCACGCACACGCCGTAGGCCCGCCGGCCGTCGAACTCGATGCGAGCGCCGGCGCCCTCGTTGAGCACCATGTCGCAGCGCACCTGCTCGGGGTGCTGCTCGCAGAGCCAGCGGGCGCCGTGCGCCGCGCCGGTCTCCTCGTCGCAGGTGAACACCAGCACCAGCTCGCCGGCCTCAGGGCGCCAGCCTTCCTCCGCGAGCACCAGCGCCGCCACCGCTTCCGCGGCCACCTGGCCTTTCATGTCGATGGCTCCCCGGCCCCACACGCAGCCGTCGCGCAGCTCCCCGGACCAGGGGTCGACGCTCCACTCGCTCGGATCGGCCGGCACGGTGTCCACGTGCCCGAGGAGGCACAGGCGCGGCCCGTCCGACCTGCCGGACAAACGGGCCACCAGGTTCGGGCGGCCCTCGACGGCGGCCAGCAGCTCACAGCGGTAGCCCGCGCCCTCGAGGCGGTCGCGGAGAAACTCCTGCAGCGGGGCCTCGTTTCCGGGCGGATTGGCGGTGTCGAAGCGGATGAGCTGCTGGAGGAGCTCGGTCCCGCGCCGCTCCAAGAGCTCGCGTTCAGGCACCCGATCGAGTATATGGAGGCCATGCCGACCGCCGGCGATCTTGCCTACCGGGAGGCGGGGGCGGCCGACGACCCGCCGGTGCTCCTCCTGCACGGCTATCCGGAGACCTCCTACATGTGGCGCGATCTGCTGCCCGCGCTGGCGGCGCAGGGGCGCCGGGCGCTGGCGCCGGACCTGGCCGGCTTCGGCGACTCGGAGCCCGATCCGCCCAGCACCTGGGAGCGCCACGTGGAGTCGATCGAGCGCTTCCGCACGGCGGCGGGCCTGGAGCGGGTGGCGCTCGTGGTGCACGACTGGGGCGGCCTGATCGGGCTGGCCTGGGCCTGCGAGCACCCGGAGGCGGTGAGCGCGCTCGTGATCAGCGGGACCGGCTTCTTCTCCGACGGGAAGTGGCACGGCATGGCGCAGGCGCTGCGCACGGAGGGCGCCGGCGAGGAGATCATGCGCACTCTCGACCGCGCGGCCTTTGCGGGGATGCTGGGGCAGGCCTCCACCGGCATCGGCGACGACGCCCTGGACGAGTACTGGAAGAGCTACGAGGGCGACGTGCGCCGTAGCGGCCAGCTCGAGCTCTACCGCTCGCTCGACTTCGAGAAGCTCGCCCGCTACCACGGTGGCCTGGCGGAGCTCGGGGTGCCGGTGCTGCTGCTCTGGGGGGCCGACGACCCCTTCGCGCCGGTGGCCGGCGCCCACCGTTTCGAGCGCGAGCTGCCCGACACCGAGCTGGTGGTGATCGAGGACGCGGGCCACTTCGTGTTCGAGGACGCCCCCGAGCGCTGCGCCGACGCGGTTACACGCTTCCTGGCGCCGACGTAGGTCAGGGGCCGTCGGTCGCCGAGATGCGGTACTTGCGCACCCGGGCGTCGAGTATCTGCGCAGCCTGCTCGGAGTCGGGGCCCGAGCCACGAAAGCGGTGGAGATCGTCGTCCGACTCCCAGCGCTCGTAGACGTTCACCCGGTCGGGCTCGACCGTGTCGGCGCTGATGGCGAAGTCGAGACATCCCGGGGCTGCTCGGGCCTGCTCGACCACCGCGACGCAGTCCGCCACGTAGCGATCGCGCTGCGCTGCGTCGACCTGAAGCTGTCCGGCGATGATCAGCATGCCCGTCTCGACCGCTGCAGGGCCGGAGAGTAATCGCTGCGCGCGGCCCGGCGCTGCGAGAATTGGACCATGGAGCGCCTCTTCGACCTGGACGACTCCCCCGCCGGGCGCACCGGAGTGAGCGCGGCCGAGCTGCCGCTCGCTGCCCGCATGCGTCCCACCTCGCTCGGGGAGTTCGTGGGCCAGGAGCACCTGCTCGGCCGAGGCTCCGCCCTGCGGACGGCCGTCGAGGAGGGACGGCCGCACTCGATGATCCTGTACGGGCCGCCGGGGAGCGGCAAGACCACCCTGGCGCGCGTGCTGGCGGTGAACGCCCGCGCGGCCTTCGAGGAGGCATCCGCGGTCAACGCGGGACGGGCGGAGGTGCGCGAGGTCCTGGCCCGCGCCGAGCACCGGCGCACCACCAGCGGCGAGGGCAGCGTCTTCTTCCTGGACGAGATCCACCGCTTCAACAAGGCGCAGCAGGACACGCTGCTGCCCGCGGTGGAGGAGGGCCTCGTGGTGCTGGTGGGCGCGACCACGGAGAACCCCTACTTCGAGGTCAACTCGGCGCTTCTCTCCCGCTGCCGGATATACGAGCTGCACCCGCTGGGCGAGGAGCACGTGCTGGCGCTCCTGCGCCGCTCGCTGGGCGACGAGCGCGGGATTCCCGACGCGCCGCGGGTGAACGACGACGCCCTCGAGTTCCTAGCCACCCGCGCGGCGGGCGATGCCCGCACGGCGCTGTCGGCGCTCGAGCTGGCCTGCGAGACGATCGGCCCGCGCGGAACGGTGACCCTGCGCGTGGCCGAGGACGCCCTCCAGCGCAGCGCGATCCTCTACGACAAGGACGGCGACCTCCACTACGACCTGATCTCGGCCTGGATCAAGTCCACCCGCGGCTCCGACCCCGACGCCTCCCTCCTGTACCTGGCCGCGATGATCGAGGGCGGCGAGGACCCGCGCTTCATCGCCCGGCGCATGGTCGTGCTGGCCAGCGAGGACATCGGCAACGCCGATCCGCGGGCCCTCGAGGTGGCGGTGGCCGCGGCGCACGCGGTCGAGCACGTGGGCCTGCCCGAGTGCGCGCTCAACCTCTCCCAGGCGGCGATCTACCTCGCCCTCGCCCCGAAGTCCAACGCGGCCACCACCGCGATCGGCCGCGCGCGCCGCTGGGTGCGGGAGCACGGCACCCCGGAGCCACCTTCCTATCTGCGCTCGGCCGCCTACCCCGGCGCCAAGCGGCTGGGACGTGGCCAGGACTACGAGAGCCCGCACAACCTTCCCGAGGGCGTGTCCGACCAGGAGCTGATGCCCGACGACGCGACCAGCGAACGCTTCCTCGAGCTCTCGGAGCACGGGGAGGAGCCCGAGCTGCGGGAGCGGCTGGAGCGGATCCGGAGGACGCGAGGGCGGTAGGGGCGCGCGGCCCTACGCCAGCTTCAGCTCCAGGCAGATGCTCTTCGGGTCGCTCGCGTACGGTCCCCAGCAGGGGATCCGTTCGAAGCCGGCCGCGCGGTAGAGCCCCACCGCCTCGTGCTGGCGGTTGCCGGTCTCCAATCGGACGCGCCGGTAGCCGAGGTCGCGTGCGGCCTCCACCAGGCCGGTGAGGATCTCGCGGCCGAGTCCGCGGCCTCGGACCTCCGGGACCACGTACATCCGGCGGATCTCGGCGACCTCGTCGTCCTGGCGGCAGAGCCCGCCGCAGCCGGCAGGCCTTCCGTCGACGCGGGCGAGGAGGAAGGCGCCGTCCGGCGGGGCGAACTCCTCGGGCCGCGGTGGTGCCCCGGCGCCGGGCTCACCGCCGTAGCGGGCGTCGATCTCGGCCATGGACGCGGTGGTGAGCGCGACGGCCTCGGCGTCGTCGAACAGGGCCTTCTCCAGCATGTCGTCCGCCTGGGCCACTCGCGGCCCACCGTAGCGGCCGCCTGCAGCCGTCGTCACAATCAGGCCGGCATGGAGGCGAGCGTGGAACGAGCGGGCGTTCTGGCGTCCTTCAGCCCGCTCGATGGCGCGCGCCTGGGCGAAGTGGCGACCGTCAGCCCGCGACAGGTCCAGTCGCTGGTCGAGGACGCCGCCCGCGTCCAGCCCTTCTGGACGCAGCTCCCGCTCTCCGACCGGGCGGACTACATGCGCCGGGCCGCGCAGGCCATCCTCGACCAGCTCGACGAGCTGAGCCTGCTCATCGCCCGCGAGCAGGGAAAGCCCCGCAACGAGTCGCTCACGATGGAGCTGCTGCCGGCGATCGAGGCGCTGCGCTGGCTGGCCGATGCGGGAGAGGCGGTGCTCGCCGACGAGCGCGTGCCGCTTCCGCTTCTGTTGAGGCGCAAGCGGGCCCAGTTCGCCTACGAGCCGCTCGGGGTGGTGGGGGTGATCGCCCCCTGGAACTACCCCTGGGCGATTCCGTTCACCGAGGTGGCCTTCGCTCTGATGGCGGGCAACGGCGCGGTGCTGAAGCCCGCGCCGCTCACACCGCTGACCGGCCAGCGCATCCAGGAGGTCTTCGAGCGGGCCGGGGTTCCGGAGGGGCTCGTGCGCACCGCGCACGGCGGGAGCGAGGTGGGCGAGGCGCTGGTGGCCTCCAGCGCCGCCAAGGTCTTCTTCACGGGGTCGCTCGCGGCGGGGCGCTCGGTGGGCCTGGAGTGCGCGCGCCGCATGAAGGGCTCGGTTCTCGAGTTGGGCGGCAAGGACGCGATGATCGTCTGCGCCGACGCCAATCTCCCCCAGGCCGTGGCCGGCTGCCTCTGGGGCGGGTTTGCGAACGCCGGCCAGACCTGCAGCGGGATCGAGCGCGTCTACGTCCTACGCGAGGTGGCCGACCGCTTCCTCGACGGCGTCGTGGAGGGCGCCCGTGGTCTGCGGGTGGGAGATCCGCTCGCCCCCGAGACCGAGATCGGGCCCATGGTCTCGACCGAGCAGCTCGAGCGGGTCACGGAGCTCGTCGACGACGCCCTGGCCGGTGGCGCCGAGCTGCGATGCGGAGGTCCCGATCCGCCCTTCTTCCGCCCTGCGGTGCTGACCGGCGTCGGCCAGGAGATGCGCCTCATGCGCGAGGAGGTCTTCGGGCCGGTGGTGCCGATCGTGACGGTGGACAGCGAGGACGAGGCGATAGCGCTGACCAACGACTCCGACTTCGGGCTGGGCGCCTCGGTCTGGACCGCCAACCGGGCCAAGGGCGAGCGCATGGCCCGCCGCATCGAAGCGGGGATGGTCTGGATCAACGACCACATGTACACCCATGGCGCCGCCTCCTGCTCCTGGGGCGGCGTCAAGGAGTCGGGACTCGGCCGCTCCCACTCCAAGTTCGGTCTCTACGAGTGCGTGAACGTCAAGCTCGTGAGCTGGGGACCGCCCCGCGGACGCAACTTCTGGTGGCATCCCTACGGCAGCTCGCTCGCGCGGGCCCTCGAGGCGGCGGCCCGGCTCCTCTACGGGCGCGATGCCGACAAGCCCGCCGCCCTGCGCCGCGGCCTGAGGCCGCTGGCCAGGGTGAGCGCCAGAACGCTCCGAAGCTCCTTCCGCCGTTGATCTGTGTGACGGTCGTCACTAAGGCCGAAGTCGAGGCGGATTGCCGATGTAAGGGGCCACCCCTTAGCCGTACCTTGGCCCACATGACCGGAGCACTCTCGTACGCAGCCGCCGTGGAGCACACGGAGGACCTGCAGCGGGCCGCGAAGGAGCGCCGGAGGGGCCGACGCAGCGAGCGTCCGCGCCGCCGGCGGCCATTGCTGCCGCGGCTGCCCCGCCCGCGTCACGCGCTCACCGCATAAGGGCGGACCCGCCGCACGGCCTCCCTCTCCGTGCGGCGGGTCGAATGCCCGCTCGCGCCCGGGCGACGGCCGTCCTTAGACTCTGAGGCGATGCCCGCCCAGGCCTACGCCGGCAAGGAATGCGTCTGCCAGCTTCGCAGGGGGATCTGCGACCAGAGCTGCGTGCAGGGGATGCTCGACACCCCCTTCTACATCGCCTGCCTGCGGCTGAGCGGACGGCGCTGCCTGGTGGTGGGCGGCGGCGACGTGGGCCTCGAGAAGGTCGAGGGGCTGCTGGCCTGCGACGGCGACGTGACGCTGGTCGCCCCGGACGCCGTCGAGGCGCTGCGCGAACTGGCAGCCGAGGGCTCGATTCGCTGGGAGCGGCGCGAGTACGCCGGCCCAGCCGACCTGGAGGGCGTCTTCATGGTCATCGCCTCCACCGGCGACAGCGAGGTGAACATCGGCGTGTACGAGGACGCCGAGCGCCGCGCGATGCTCGTGAACGTGGTCGATGTCCCGCCGCTGTGCAACTTCATCCTGCCGGCGATCATCCGCAGCGGGCCGCTCGCGATCGCGATCTCCACCGCAGGCGCCTCCCCCGCCCTGGCCAAGCGGATCCGCAACGAGATCGCCGAGGAGTACGGCGAGCCCTACGCCCGGCTGGCCCTCCTGCTCAACGAGGTGCGCGGCTGGGCCAAGGGCACCCTTCCGACCTACCAGGACCGCAAGGCCTTCTTCGAGTCGATCGTGAACGGCGAGCCGGACCCGGTCGAGCTGTTGCGCACCGGTGACGAGCCCGCTGTGCGCGACCTGATCGCCGCAGCGCAGCAGACCCATCAGCCTGTCTGAGGACCTCACACACATCGACGACGCCGGGAACGCCCGGATGGTCGACGTGGGCGACAAGGCGGTCACCGACCGCCGCGCCCTGGCCCGGTCGGTGGTGCGCCTGTCGGCTGCGACGCTCGATGCCGTCCGCCGCGGGGACGCTCCCAAGGGCGACGTCGTCGGAACCGCCCGTCTGGCGGGCATCCAGGCGGCCAAGCGCACCGCCGAGCTGATACCGCTCTGCCACCCGCTGCCGCTCTCCTTCGTGGACGTGCGCATCTCGCTCTCCGGCGACCTGGTGGAGATCGAGGCCGAGGCGCGCACCAGCGGCCGGACGGGTGTGGAGATGGAGGCCATGACGGCCGCCGCCGTGGCCGCGCTGACCGTTTACGACATGGTCAAGGGCCTCGAGCGCGGCGTGGAGATCGGCGAGGTCGCGCTGCTGGAGAAGTCCGGCGGCCGGCACGATTGGCGCCGGTGAAGGCCGCGGTGGTCACGATCTCCTCCTCGCTGGCCCGAGGGGAGGGGGAGGACGTCTCCGGGCCGGCGCTGGCCGAGCTGTGCGAGCGCGCGGGCCTCGAGGTCGTCCACGAGCTCGTGGGCGACGACCGCGAGGCGATCGCCGAGCTGCTGGCCCGCCTGGCGGACGCGGACTCCGTGCGCTTCGTCTTCACCACCGGCGGGACCGGCCTGACCCCCGACGACGTGACCCCTGAGGCCACCCGCGACGTGATCCAGCGCGAGGCGCCCGGCTACGCCGAGGCCATCCGCTCCGACGCGCGCCGCCACACCCCGCTCGGCATCCTCACCCGCGGGGTGTCCGGGGTCCGCAACCGGACGCTGATCGTGAACTTCCCGGGCAACCCGAAGGCGATCGCGCAGTCCTGGCCCATACTGGAGCCGACGCTGGACCACGCCGCCCAGACCCTCGAGCGCGCAACGTAGAGAAGCCCCTTCTCGCGCAACTCCGCCAGGGCCCGACGGGACTTCTCGAGGCCCTCGAGGCC
Source organism: uncultured Thermoleophilaceae bacterium (assembly GCA_963821275.1). Classification (GTDB taxonomy): domain Bacteria; phylum Actinomycetota; class Thermoleophilia; order Solirubrobacterales; family Thermoleophilaceae; genus JACVRW01. Next base: position 139,887 of record CAWGDF010000004.1, on the reverse strand, counting down.
CATACCCGCGAGCACCGCCGGCGTCTTGGAGAACTGGATGTCGGAGTACTGCACCACTTGGACGTGGTTGCCCCAGGGGTCGCGGAAGTCCAGCCCACGCCCGCCGAGTATCTCCGCGCCGGCCTCCTCCAGGCGGCGCCGGACCTCGTCGCGATCGTCCACCACGAGGCCGAAGTGGCGCTCGGCGTCGGGACCGTCGGGCTCGGCGACCTCGGCCAGCACGAGGAACTGGTCGCCCATGTCGAGGAACGCCATGTGCCGCAGGCGGCCACGAAACTCGAGCTCGAAGATGCGGCCGTAGAAGGCGAGCGCCGCATCGAGATCGCCGACCTCCAGCACCACGTGGTTGATGCCTACGAGCCGCGCCACACGCAGCGAGCATAGCCACCGGCCGCCCGCCCGCTCCATAGGCTTCGGCGCGATGGGAGCCGCCATCGAGCTCAACGGTCTGGAGCGGCGTTACGGCGAGCGCGTGGCCCTCGTCGGCGTGAGCGTGACTGTGCCCGAGGGGGCCACGCTGGCGCTGCTGGGGGGAAACGGGGCCGGCAAGACCACCCTGCTGCGCGTGCTCGCCGGGCTGCTGCGGCCCCACCAGGGGGAGGTACGCGTGCTCGGAGCCGAGCTGCCCTCCGAGCGCTGGCGGCTTCCCGCCCGCGTGGGCTACGTGGCCCACGAGCCACTGCTCTACCGCGAGCTGAGCGGACGGGAGAACCTGGCCTACCAGGCTGCTCTGCACGGACTCGGCCGAAGCCGGGTCGACTCGGTGCTCGCCGCGGTGGGCATGGAGCGGCGAGCCGACGAGCCGCTGCGCGAGCTGTCGAAAGGGATGGTCCAGCGGCTGGCCGTGGCCCGCGCCGTGCTCCACGAGCCGGAGTTGCTGCTCCTCGACGAGCCTCGGGCCAACCTCGATCCCGCCGCAGCCGACCTCCTCGAGCCGCTGATCGGCCGGGCGTCCGGCCGCACGCGCGTGCTCGTCAGCCACGACACCGACGGCGCGCTCGCGGAGTCCGACCTGGTCCTCGGGCTCAAGCAGGGCCGCCCCGCTCCGGCCGACCGGGAGCTCTACCGGTGATCGCCGCCGCGCGGGCGATCCTGCGCAAGGACCTGCGGATCGAGCTGCGCACCAAGGAGTCGGTGCCGGCTATGACGCTCTTCACGCTCACGGTGTACGTGCTCTTCCATTTCGGCCTCGACCGCGACTCGCTCGACGGCGAGCTGGCCTCCGGGGTGCTCTGGGTCACCCTGCTCCTGGCCGCGGTGATCGGCGTGAGCCGCCTGTTCGCCGCCGAGCGCGAGCAGGGCGGGATCGACGCCCTACGGCTCGCGCCGGTGGACCAGACCGCGCTCTTCCTCGCCAAGGGGGCGGCGCTGTTCCTGTTCCTGGTGGCGGTGGAGATCGTGGCCGTGCCGGCGTTCGGACTGCTGCTGCTCGGCCCCGACCTCGCCGGCGCGCTGCCCGAGCTGCTCTTGGTGCTCCTGCTCGCGGATCTCGGCATCGCCGCCGTGGGAGCGCTGGTGGCGGCCCTGGCCGCCGAGACCAGGGCCCGTGAGCTGATCGTCCCTCTGCTGCTGCTCCCCCTCCTGGTGCCGGTGCTGATCGCCGCCGCGCAGGCCAGCGAACCGCTGCTGCGCCAGGATCCGGGGCCCGAGGATCTAGGCCGCTGGCTGGGGCTGCTCACGCTTTACGATGTTGTGTTCGTGCTGCTATCCGTCGCCGTCTTCGACTACCTGCTCGAGGACTGATGTACTCGAAGGGACTCAAACCGCTGGCCGTGGCCACGGTCGCGACGCTTGCCACGGCCATGGTCCTTGTGTTCTTCTACGCGCCGCTGGATGCGGACCAGGGGTTCGTTCAGAAGATCTTCTACGTCCACGTGCCGATGGCGATCGTGGCGCTGGGCGGCTTCGTCGCCGGGGGCGTGATGGCGATCCGCCACCTGCGATCCGGCGACCCCTCCTGGGACATGCGCTCGTACGTGGCCATCCACCTGTCGGTGATCCTGGGCGTGGGCGTGCTGGTGACCGGCGCCATCTGGGCCAAGGCCTCCTGGGGCCACTGGTGGGTGTGGGACGAGCCGGTGCTGGTCTCGTTCCTGGTGGTCTTCCTCCTCTACTGCGTCTACTACCCGCTGCGCTTCTCGATCGAGGACCCGGAGCGCCAGGCCCGCTACTCGTCGGTGTTCGCGATCGCCGCCGGGGCGTTCGTGCCGCTGAACTTCATGGCCGTCCGGCTGGCCGAGGCCTACACGCACCCGCGGGTGCTGTCGCAGACCGGAGGCAGCCTGCCCGGCGAGATGCGGCTCACCTTCCTGGTCGCCCTTCTGGCGATGACCCTGCTCTTCGTCACGCTCTGGAAGCTCGAGCTGACCGCCAAGCACGCGTCCATGCAGCTCAAGCGCCTCAAGCGCAAGCTGGCCGAGCGCGAGGCGGTTCCCGCGTAGGTGACCACCTAATGCCCGCACTGCCGCTGGACGAGGCCGGCAAGTACGTCGCGGGAGCCTACGTCGTCTTCCTGACCCTGATCGTCGTCTACGTGGCGATCATCGGGGCGAAGATCGCCCGCATCGACCGCGAGCTGACGGAGCTCGCCCAGGACGACGAATGACCGGCGAGATCCTCATCCTCGGCGCCTCGCACAAGACCGCGCCGCTGGCCCTGCGCGAGAAGATCGCGCTTCCGGCCGGCCGTGCCTCGCGTGTCCTGGCGGAGCTCACCGAGCAGGACGCCGTGCACGAGGCGGTGGCGCTCTTCACCTGCAACCGCACCGAGCTCTACCTCGTGACCGCCGATCCGGTGGAGGCCGAGAACGTCGCGCTCGGGATCCTCTCGCGCCAGGCGGGCCTGCGGCCCACGGAGCTGCTCGGGGCCATCTACTCGCTGCGCGCCGCCGAGGCCGTGGAGCACCTCTTCGCGGTCACGGCCGGGCTGGACTCGATGATCGTGGGCGAGACCGAGATCCAGGGCCAGGTCAAGCGCGCCTACGAGCTGGCGCTGGTCGAGGGCGTGACCGGCCCGGTCTCGAACCGCCTCTTCCGCGACGCCCTCGCCGCCGGCAAGCGCGTGCGCAACGAGACCGCCGTGGCCCGCTCGAGCGTCTCGGTCTCGTCGGTGGCGGTGCAGCAGGCGGCCGACTTCCTGGGGGACCTGGCCGGGCGGCAGGTTCTCGTGGTGGGAGCCGGGGAGAACGCCGAGGTGACCGCTCGCACGCTGCGCGACCGTGGCGTGGAGACGCTCTTCGTGGCCAACCGGCGCTACGACCGCGCGCTCGGCCTCGCCCAGCGCTTCGGCGGCCGGGCGATCTCCTTCGACGACCTGCCCGCCGAGCTGGAGCAAGCCGACATCGTGGTCTGCTCAACCGGTGCGCCGCACCAGATCATCGGCCTCGAGGAGCTTCAGCACGTGGCCAGCTCGCGCCCGGGGCGCCCGCTCGTGCTCATCGATCTCGCCGTACCGCGCGACATCGAGCCCGCCGTGCGCGACTGCCCCGGCATCGCTCTCTACGACATCGACGACCTACAGCGAGCGGTGGCCCGCAACATGGGCGTGCGCGAGGCCGAGGCCGAGCAGGCGCGTGTGATCGTCCGCGACGAGACCGGGCGTTTTTCCGACTGGCTCGACAGCCTCGACGTGGTGCCCACGATCTCCGCCCTGCGCAAGCGGGCCGACGGCATCGTGGAGCAGGTGCTGCGCGAGAACGAGGCCCGCTGGGAGTCGCTGTCCGAGGCCGACCGCGAGCGAGTGGGGGTGGTGGCCCGCGCGGTCGTCAGCCGGCTCCTGCACGAGCCGACCATGCGCCTGCGCGACTCCGTGGGCGAGCACGGCTCGTATCGCTACGTGCACGCCCTGCGTGATCTCTTTGGCCTGGAGGCGGCGCTGGCGCCGGACGACGAAGCGGCGTCAGCGCAGGTCACGAGCCTCGAGGCCCGCCGGCGTCGGTGATCCGCCTGGGCACGCGCGGGAGCGCCCTGGCGCTCGCGCAGGCCCGCCTCGTGGCTGACGCGCTCGCCGGCGAGGTGGAGCTGGTGCCCATCCGGACCTCCGGCGACGAGGGCAGGCGGGGACCGCCGCGTCCCCCCGACCAGGGCGGCGACAAGGCTCGCTTCGTCAAGGAGATCGAGGAGGCGCTGCTGGCCGGCCGGATCGATCTCGCCGTCCACTCGGCCAAGGACGTGCCCTCGGAGCTGCCGGACGGGCTGGCCATCGTCGGTGTGCCCGAGCGGGCCGACGCCCGCGACGCGATCTGCGGCGCCCCCGCGCTCGCCGACCTGCCCGCGGGAGCCGCGCTCGGCACGAGCAGCCTCCGGCGCCGCTCCCAGCTACTGGCGCTTCGCCCCGACCTGGAGGTGCGCGAGCTGCGCGGGAACGTGGACACGCGGCTGCAGCGGCTGGCCGAGGGCGACTACCGGGCGGTGGTGCTGGCCCAGGCCGGCCTCGACCGGCTCGGTCGCGGCGGCGAGGGCGCCCCGCTGGCGGAGCTGGTGCCCGCCCCGGGGCAGGGCTGCCTGGCGCTCGAGGCCCGCGCCGAGGATGCGGTGGCCACGGCGGCGGCCGCGGCCGTGACCGACCGCGCAGCGCTCACGTGCCTCACCGCCGAGCGCGCGCTGGTTGCCGGGATCGAGGCCAGCTGCCGGACGCCGGTAGGCGCGCACGCCGAGCTCGACGACGGCGCGCTGCGCCTGACGGCCTTCGCGGGCCTGCCCGACGGCTCCCGCTGGATCCGGGACGTCCACGACGGCGACCCCGAGGATCCGGCGACGCTGGGGGAGAGCGTCGCCGAGCGCATGCTGGCCGTGGGGGCCCGTGAGCTCCTGGACGCCGCCGAGGCCGCGGTTCTCGGCGGATAGCGTTCGCGGCCGTGGGCGGCATGGTCTATCTGGTGGGCGCGGGTCCCGGCGACCCGGGCCTGATGACCTTCCGTTCACTCGAGTTGATCGCCAGGGCCGACGCGATCCTGTACGACCGCCTGATCCCCGACGGCGCCCTCGACGGGGCCCGGCCCGATGCCGACCTGCGCTACGTGGGCAAGCAGCCCGGCGCAGCCGCGCTTTCTCAGCAGGAGCTGAACGAGCTGCTCGTGGAGCTCGGCAGGGCCGGAAAACGGGTGGTGCGGCTCAAAGGCGGCGATCCCTTCGTCTTCGGTCGCGGCGGGGAGGAGGCCGAGGCGCTGGCGAGCGCCGGTGTGCCCTTCGAGGTCGTGCCGGGGGTGACCGCCGGCGTGGCCGCTCCCGCCTACGCCGGGATCCCTGTGACTCATCGCGACGCCGCCTCGGCCGTCGCGTTCGTGACCGGGCACGAGGATCCGGACAAGCCTGAGTCGGCGCTCGACTGGGAGGCGCTCGCGCGCTTCCCGGGCACGCTGGTGCTGTACATGGGGGTGAAGAACCTGCGCCTGATCGCCGAGCGCCTGACCGCGGCCGGCCGGGACCCGGACGAGCGGGCGGCGGTGGTCGAGCGCGGCACGCTGGGCGATCAGCGCACCGTCACGGCGCCGCTCTCCGAGATCGCCGAGGCGGTGGAGCGAGAGCGAATCCGCCCGCCCGCGATCACGCTCGTCGGGCCGGTCGCAGCAATGCGGGAGGCGATCGCCTGGCTCGAGCGCCGCCCCCTGTACGGCGAAGTGGTGGCCGTCACACGGGCCCGGGCACAGGCCAGTGACCTGGCGTGGCGTCTGCGCGAGCTGGGCGCCGATGTCATCGAGGCCCCTACCATCCGCATCGAGCCACGGCGGATCCAGCTCGAGCCACCCGATCGCTACGCGCTCATCTGCTTCACCAGCCCCAATGGGGTGCGCCTCTACTTCGAGGCGCTCGACGGCGACGCGCGCTCGCTGGCCGGCCTCACCGTGGCTGCCATCGGCCGGGGCACCGCGCACGAGCTGTACAGGCGCGGCATCCGGGTAGACGTGGTGCCAGACCGCTTCGTGGCCGAGGCCCTCCTGGAGGCGCTCGAGACCGTCGAGCTTCGAGGGCGCCGCGTGCTGGTGGCCCGCGCGGCCGAGGCCCGCGAGGTGCTGCCCGACGGCCTGCGCGAGCGCGGCGCCGAGGTGGACGTCGTCGCCCTGTACGACACCGTGGCGGAGCCGCTGTCGGAATCCGCGCGCGCCGCCCTGACTCGCGCCACGTACGTGACCTTCACCTCCAGCTCCACGGTGCGCTTCTTCCTCGACGGCGGCGGCACGGTACCGGAGGGAGCGCGTGTCGTCTCGATCGGGCCGGTCACGAGCGCCACGGCCCGCGAGCTGGGCCTCACGGTCGACGTCGAGGCGGAGCGGCACGATCCGGACGGCCTGGTGGACGCCTTGACAGCGGACGTCGCCGGGCGGAGGGTTTCTCGCGCGTGATCGTCACGCTCCTAACCGACTACGGCCGCGACGACGACTTCGTGGGCGTCTGCCACGGCGTGATCCGCGCGATCCATCCCGAGGCGACGATCATCGACATCACGCACGGGGTCCGCCGCTACGCGGTGCGTCAGGGCGCGCTCGTGCTCCGCAACACGCTCCCCTACATGCCCCCCGGCGTGCACGTGGCGGTGGTGGACCCGCAGGTCGGCACCGAGCGCCGGGCCCTCGCGCTGCGCACCGGCGACGGGCGCCTGCTGGTGGGGCCGGACAACGGGCTGCTCAGCCTGGCCTGGGAGCGCTGCGGCGGCGTGGAGCAGGCGGTGGACGTGACCCGCTCGCCCCTGCGCCTGGAGCCGGTGTCGGCCACCTTCCACGGACGCGACATCTTCGCCCCGGTCGCGGCCCACCTGGCCGCCGGGGCGGAGCTTGCCGACGCCGGCGACCCGCTCGATCCCGGCGAGCTGCAGGCGGTCGAGCTGCCGGAGCCCCGCCACGAGGACGATGGAGTGGTGGCCCACTCCCTGGTGGTCGACCGCTTCGGCAACGCCGGCCTCAACGTGAACCACGACTCGCTGACCGGCAGCGGCATCACGCTCGGGGAGGCGGTGGAGATCGAGGTGGGCGGCGAGCGCTACCTCGCGACCTACGCCCAGACCTTCGCCGACGTGAAGCCGGGCGAGCTGCTGGTCTACGAGGACGCCTACCGGACGCTCGCCGTGGCCATCAACCGCGGCGACGCCGCGGGCACGCTCGGCCTGCGTCCGGACGCCGAGGTGCGGCTGCGGCCGCGATGATCGGCGTCCCCCGCGTTCACTGGCGGCTGACCGACTCCACCAACGAGCGCGCGAGGCGGCTGGCCGCCGCCGGAGCGCCGCACGGGACGCTGGTCAGCGCGGGCGAGCAGGCCGCCGGGCGCGGGCGCCAGGGCCGGGCCTGGAGCGCGCCCGCCGGTACCGCGGTGCTGATGTCGCTGGTACTGCGTGAGCCGGGAGAGGGACTACCGCTGGCCGCCGCCGTGGCGGTGTGCGAGGCGCTTCCCGTCGCGGCCGCGATCAAGTGGCCGAACGACGTTCTCGTCGAGAGCCGCAAGCTGGCCGGGCTTTTGGTGGAGGGCCGGCCGCAGGAGGGCTGGGCCGTGCTGGGGCTCGGGCTGAACGTGACCACGGACGCCTTCCCCGGCGAGCTGGAGGGACGCGCCACCTCTCTTCGCCGCGAAGGGGTGGAGACGGGCACCGAGACGGTCCTCGAAGCCGTGTTGGAGCAACTCGACGCCTGGCTGCCGCGCCCCCTCGAGGAAGTCCTCGAAGCCTGGCGGGGGCGCGACGCGCTGCGCGGCCGGCGGGTGCGGTGGAACGGCGGCGAGGGCACCGCCGCGGGCGTGGACCCTTCAGGCTCGCTGCTCGTGGACTCCGCCGGCGGGCGCCAGGCCCTGCACGCCGGAGAGGTGCACCTGCTTCCCGGCCCCTAGGTCGTCCTAACCCCGAGATGTAGCCACAGTTCGGGTTCATCTCACGGGCCTGGTCTTGCGGGCGCCGAAGACGATATCTGCGGGGACTCGCCCTTTGGTTAGGCGCCCTGTGTGGGCGCGGTCGAAGTTGTAGGTCTGGAGGTACTCGGTCGAGGTCGCGGGAGAGGGCGGTGGACTTGGGCACCAGTGAGCGGCGAAGGCTGGCCGCCAGCACTCTTCGAGGATGGTCAGTTGTAGGCGTTCGACGCAGCCGTTGGAGTTGGGGCGCCGGCCTTGATGAAGCGTTGGCGGGCGCCGAGTTCGGTGACGGCCTGGCCGAACTGGCCCGAACGGAATTCCGATCCATTGTCGGTCGTGACTTCGCGCAGCTTCCAGCCAGCGGCCTTGAGCTCGCGCGCCACGCGGTGAACGAACTCGCGCGGTGTGGCGGGCTCTGGGGTTGTGCTCGGATGTCGCGCAGCTGGGCCCAGGCGTAGGCGGAGGCGACGTCGATCGCGGTGTATTGCCAGACGGTGCCCTTGGTGCCGGCCAGCCGGCCGACGTAGAAGCAGTCGAGCTGGACCTTCTCGCCGGGCTCAGAGGCGTCGATGTGGCGCTCTGGTGGCGCCAGCTCGGGCTTGCGCTCGTAGCGGTCGTGGTGGCGGGCGATCAGCGCCAGGCGCTTGGAGCGCGTGTTGAGCCCGACCCGGCGCAGCACGCGCCAGACGCCGTGCTCTGAGAGCCGGATACCGCCCCACTTGTCCCGCGCCAGCTCGGCCGAGATGCGCCTCGGCCCAAACCGGGATGGCCGAGCGAAAAGGCGATCACCCGCTGCTCGAGGTGCGGGCCGATCTCGTTCGGCATCCGCGGCCGGCGACGCTCACGCACCCGCAACGCCTCCAGCCCCCAACGGTCGACCTTCTGCTTGCAGCCGATAGTAGGTCGAGCGGTCCACCCCCATCGCCCGGCAGGCAGCGGACACATTCCCCAACTCCTCGGCCAGCGTGAACAACCGCAGACGGATATCCGACCAGCACGTCATGCTCAGTCACCGAGCGCTCCTCTCGAGATCGGATGGTGTGGTGACCCCGAGCCTGAGCGGACGCTCGGACGACCCCGGCAGCTCGTCGGGGCGTCCCCCTTCAAAGCTCTCTAGCCGTCCTGCAGGTGTCGCAGAGAACTTCGGGTTAGTCCGCCCCCCCCGTCGCATCTGATTGGGCTTAAGTCACCGTAGGGACGGCGATCCCAGCGGATCTGCGATCGCGCGCCGGCGCGCGAGCGGGCGGCCGCCGTTGGCCTCGAGCCAGCGGCGGATCGTCGTTGCGTATCGCTGGAGGTCGTCGTCGCCGTTGACGTGGAGCTGCAAGAGCATCAGCAGGCGGTTGAGGCGCTCGCGGTTCTTAAGTCCGTAGCGGCGCGGGTACAGGGCGGTGACGATCGGCCGCGTGATCTGCTCGAGCGCCGAGGTGGTAAGCGGCATGTCGGCGGGCCGCCGGGAGGGCGGCGGTCGGCGCGCGAACTGCGCCTCGATCGTCGGTCCGTTGACCACGATCCAGCGATCGAGAATCTCGTTTTCGACCGCTCGCGCCGCGCGGACGAACGGGCGCCAGAAGGAGGGGCCTGTGAGCGCCCCCTCGGCGGCGGCCCGCAGCTCGTCGAGCTCGGGGCTAGGGTTTCTGCGCGCCTGCTTGGTCAGCAGGCGATCGAGGGCATGCTGGAGGTGCCACTCGCACTGGTGAAGCTCCGCTTGCGGCCAACGCTCGGAGATCGCCCGCAGCATGCCCACGTGGGCGTCGCAGACGACCCGCTGGGGCTCGCCCGGCAGCGAGGCCAGAAACGCGCTCCAGTTCGGCGGGTGGGCGGTCGCGAAGGCCTCCGCGCGCCAGAGCCTCGGCTTGCCGGCCACGTATCCGACCGCGCAGAAGACGTCGAAGGCGACCCGGCCGGCCGGAATCCGACTCCCGGCGGCATCTAGAGCGCGGACGCGGAAGGGCAGGTGATCGAGTAGGAGCGAGCCCTCGGCCGGCCAGGCGCGGGGGCGGTGGGGCTCGAAGACGACCGGCGCGAACAGCTCCACCCAGTCGCCGACCAGCTGGCCGTGGTCTGACTCGCGCAGCTCGCCCGTCTCGGGATCGAACCGGAAGCGATGGGCGCGGTCGCGGGCAACCCACGAAGCGCGCCGATAACTGGACCCGGAGCCGACCGCGTGCAGCGCCTCGGCGACGCCGCGGGCGACGAACTGGTAATGGCGGCCCTAGATGACTGATTCCGCGACCCCGCGCACGCGGATGACGCACGGGACAACCTGGCGCCTGGCCCGGACCGGCCCACACCACCGTCGCCGGATCGGGTCATCGGGCTCGCCGATACCCCCGGGTATCGGCTTCGCCCTGCTTTCCCCGCCCGGCTCGGTCCCGAGCGCCCCCGCGCACACGCGGCCGCGGAACCAATCACCTAGGACGTCCAGCCGCCGGAGAGCGGCTCGCCGATCCGTAGCCCGAAACGCTCGAGCAGCTCGGGAACCGTGTCCGGCCGCATCTCGAGGCCATAGCGCTGGTTGAGCTCTGCGAGCGCCTCCTCCTCCGCCTCGATCGCACCGCCCATGTCGGAGAGCTCTCCGAAGAAGCGCTCGAAGCCGGCCGGCGCGATGATCTCGAGAATCCGGCAGGGCTCGTCGCCCGCGTTCCAGAAGGTGTGCCACTGGTTGCGCGGCTTGAAGACCAGGTCACCGGGCCCGGCCTCGACGACGTCGTCGCCCAGCAGCGCGCCCATGCGCCCCTCGAGAATGAAGCTGTACTCGTCCTCGCGCGTGTGGAGGTGCAGCGGCGCGGCCAGCGCGCGCGGCGACATCGGATGCTCGACGAGCGAGAAGCGCTCGCCCGCTTCGGACCCATCGATCATGAAGCGAACGCCGATGCTCCCGAGGAAGCCTTCCTTCCCGCCCTCGGGGCCGACGATCTTCGCACCTGCGGCAGTCGCTTCCATTTCCCTGCTCTCTTTCGTTAGACAGCGGTGTCGCGTCAAATGTATGTGCGGCTTCCGCATCTGTCAAGATATTCATAAGACAGACATGTCCAATCAAACACGCCCCTACCGGAAGGCACGGCGAGCCGAGCTCGAGGAGCAGACGCGCAGGCGGATCACCGAGAGCACGGCTGCGCTGCACGAGGAGGTCGGCCCCGCCCGCACCTCTATCAGCGCCGTCGCCGAGCGCGCGGGTGTGCGGCGCTCGACGGTCTACCGCCACTTCCCGGACGAGGAGGCGCTGTTCGCGGCCTGCTCGTCGCATTGGCGCGCGGCCAACCCGCCGCCGGACCCGGGCGCCTGGACCGCGATCGAGGATCCGGCGGAGCGCACCGAGACCGCGATGCGTGAGCTTTATCGCTTCTACTCGCGCACCGAGGGGATGTACACGAGCCTGCTGCGCGACGCGCCCCTCGTCCCGATCGTCCAGCGCCTGCTGGGCGACTTCTACGGCTACCTGCAGATGATCGAGGACACCCTGATGGCCGGCCGCGGCCTGCGCGGGCGGGCGGCCCGCCGGACGCGCGCGGGTATCGGCCATGCGCTCGCGTTCGCTACATGGCGCTCGCTGACCCGTGAGCAGGGACTGGGTGAGGACGAGGCCGTCGCCCTGATGTGCGTGCTCGTGGAAGGCTCCGCCGCCGCGCGCCCGGGCGCGCCAGGCTAGGCCGCGTCGCGCTCCGCGGACTTCTTCTCCTCCGCGGACTTCGAGCCCGCGCCGTTCTGGGCCTGGCTGTTCGCCTGCACGGCCTCCTCCTGCGCGCCCGCGTCGCCTCCGCCCTTGCGGCGCCGGCGACGTCCGCCCCGGCGGCGTTTGCCCTTGGGGAAGTTGCGCAGCAGGTCGCGGGCCAGCGCGCTCGGCTTGCGGGCCATCCGCATCCGCGCGCCGTCGAGCACCTGCTGCGCCTCGGGGGTGTGGGCGAGCGCAGCAGCAAGCAGCGCGGCCGACAGGCGGCGGTCCTGCTTGCGCGCGGCCTGCACCAGACGGCGGGCGTTGCGGGCGTGCGCGGCGCCGGCCGAGTTCACGAGCAGCCCGAGCAGCCGCTTGGTCTCCGGCCAGCGCTGCACGGCGTACTCCTCGTGCACCTCGCGGCTGTACTCGGCCAGATGCCAGAGCCAGCGCGCCGCCTGGTCGCGGCGCCCGATCTGCTTCTCGGTGAGCGCCTGCAGGAGCACCTTGACGCCCTCGCGCCGCTCGTCGCGCGACCAGCCGCCGACGATCTCGACGGCGTCGTCGAAGGCCTCGGGGTCGCGGATGTTGCCGACCTCGGACAGCGCGCGCAGGCGCAGCTGTGTGTTGCGGTTGCGCCGCAGGCAGGTGATGAGGAACTGCCGGCGCAGCTCGCCGGTGGAGTCGAAGTGCAGCATCGCCTTCGCCCGGCGCCAGTTGTTGGTGGCCACACGGGCGCCGGCCAGCATGGCCCAGGCCTGCTGTTGGCCCCAGGTGAGGTGCTCGACGGCCATGCGCCACAGCTCGCGCTCGAAGACCTGCGCCCGGCGGTCCTCGTCTGCCGTGACCGGGACCACCCGCCGCTCCACCCTGAGGCGGCGCCCGCGGCCGCGGCGCACCGGGCCGACCACGATCGCGCCGCCGCGATAGACGTCGCGGTCGAGCAGCGAGTGCAGCGTGATCACCGGGTCGTCGTTCGGGGTCGCCGGATGGACGAAGTCCACGACGATGCCCGCCTCCTTGCCCGGCGTGCGCCGGGTGACGCGCCCCACGCGCTGCTGGTAGATGCGCTTGGAGGCGGTGGGAGCGAGGTGCATGCAGACGGTCGCGCGCGGCGAGTTCCAGCCCTCGGCCAAAAGCTGGGCGTTCACGAGAACGTCGATCTCGCCCCTCTCGTAAGCGGCCAGCGTGCGGGCCAGCTCGCGCTTGGGCGTCTCACCGGAGACCGCCTTGGCCTTGATGCCCTCCTCCCGGAAGGCCTCGGCAACGTGGTGCGCGTGGCGCACACCCGCCGAGTAGACCACGCCCGGCACGTCCCTGAAGCGCGTGCGGTAAAGATCGGCCACCGCCACGTTGAACGGCGTCTGGTCGAGCAGGGCGGCCAGCTCTTCCTGGTCGAAGTCCTGGTCCACCTCGCCGCGGCGCAGCGGGACCTTCGCGATCGAGCGGACCCCGACTCCAGGCGGGATGCGCACACAGCGCAGCGGCGCGATCACGCCCCGGCGGGCGGCCTGAGCGAGGTCGAAGCGCGACGTCTGAGTGGGGAAGAGGTCCGTCACGTGGCGGGCGATCAGCGCGCCGGTGGCGGTCATGCCCACGAACACCGGGCCCACCCACTGGCGGATGGCGGCGCTCGTCTTCTCCCCCAGCGCGGTATGCGCCTCGTCGCAGATGACGATCGTGTAGACGTCGGAGACCTTCCCGGCGTTGCGGACGAACCACTGGTAGGTCTCCACCGTCACGGGTCCACCGGCGGGCGGCTCGTCGCCGTTCTTCAGCAGAGCTCCGGAGATCCGCTTGCGATAGCCGCGGTCGCGCAGCTCGCCCATGAACTGGTCCACGAGGTTGCGCCGGTGGGTGAGGATGAGAATTCCGCCGGTGCGGGAGGCCTCCACGAACCCGAGGGCCGCCACGGTCTTGCCGGCGCCGGTGGCGTGCTCGAACCAGAAGCGGCGGTTGGCGCCGGGGTCCTCCGGCTGGGCGTCGGCCGCGGCCTCCTCCTCGGCCTCCTCGCGCGGATCCCAGTCGAGCGGCTCCTCGTCGATCAGCTCGTCGCCCTCGATTTCGACCTCGCCCGAGTGGAGCTCCTCCACCTGCGACGCCTTGCCGTTCAGCGAGGCCTGGAGCTCCGTGGTGAGGGCGATCAGGGTGCCCGACAGCGCGTCGACCTGATGGGCCGAGAGCCGCGTTCCGTCGGCCAGGTGCGGATCCTCCTCCGCGAGCAGGCGCTCGAGGCCGAGCATCAGCGAGTAGCGGCGCCGCCATTCGATCGACGGCTCGTCACGGCCGGCGTCGAGCTCGGCCAGCGCGTCGTCGAGGGCGGCCCTGCGGCCTGTGTCCGGGGCGAGCGCCAGCTCGGGCGCCTCGCCCTCGAGCAGGAAGGACTCGCGCGCAAACGCTTCGGCGCGCTTCAGGTCCTCGCCGGAAACCGGCGCGGCGTCGACAACGGAGCTTCTCTCAGCCACAGTGGGTGGGCGTCCTCGATAGGAGGGACGGGTGCAAGCCGGGCCTCGCAAGGCGCGGGGCCCGCCCGTCCGATGCTGCCGCTCTTCCTGCCTCGCGAGCGGCGGGCGCGCCGAGTCCGGGGGGACGGTCGGCGTACTCCTATTACAGCACACGGAAGGCCGGATCGGGTCTGCCATCCTTGCCCGGGTGGGCCGCCTCGCTCTCATCTTTGCCTGCGCGGCTCTGGCACTGGTCGCCTGCGGCTCCGAGGAGCAGCCGCAAAGCAAGCCGGCCCAGGCTTCCGAGCTCGCCGGGGCGCCCGCGCCGCTGGCCGCGGTGCACGAGCAGTCGAACGAGCTCCTCGACGGAGGGGCGAAGAGCTTCGAGCGACGCATCCGCGGGCTGCGGGGCTACCCGGTGGTGGTCAACAAGTGGGCTTCCTGGTGCGGTCCCTGCCGGTACGAGTTCCCCTTCTTCCAGCGGCAGGCCGGCAAGAGGGCAAAGAGCGTGGCCTTCCTCGGAGTCAACTCGGACGACAACGACGGCAACGCCAAGAAGTTCCTGGGCGATTTCCCGGTGCCGTTTCCCTCCTACAAGGACCCGACGCTCGAGGTGGCGGCGGTGTTCAACGGCGTGCAGGCCTTCCCCACCACCGCCTTCTACGACGCCAAGGGCGAGCTCGCCTACGTGCACCAGGGCGGATACACCACCGAAGCCAAGCTGGCCGCGGACATAGAACGCTACGCTCGCTGACCCTGGACGTCCGGACGGTACGCACGCCGCAGGAGCTGGAGGCCGCCCTCGCGCTGCGCGAGCGCGTGTTCTGCGGAGAGCAGGGGGTGTCCCTGGAGGCCGACCGCGACGGGCGCGACCGGGAGGCCGTGCACCTGGTGGCGCTCCACAAGGAGCGCGTGATCGGCACCTGCCGGCTGCTCTTCCGCGGCCGGGATGCGCGCCTGGGCCGGCTTGCGGTGGAGCCCCGGGAGCGGGGCCGCGGCGTGGCCGCAGCGATTCTCCAGGAGGCGGACCGTGTGTCGGCGGCCACCGGCGCCGACCGCATCTCCCTTCACGCCCAGACGTACACGCTCGACCTGTATCTGAACGGCGGCTACCGAGAGCGCGGCAAGCGCTTCATGGAGGAGGGAATCGAGCACGTGGCGATGGAGAAGCGCCTTGCCTGAGCTGAGGATCGATCCGCTCACCGGGCTGCGGGTGATCGTCGCCGGCGAGCGCGGCAGCCGCCCGGGCGCCTGGCTGGACGTCACGCCGAGAGCTCCGATCGATCCCGAGAGCGATCCCTTCCTGCCCGGGCACGAGGATCGCACGCCGCCGGAGGTGGACGCGCTGCGCGACGACGACGGCGGGTGGAGGGTCCGCGTGGTCCCCAACCTCTATCCGGCGCTGAGCCCGGGCGAGCCCGAGGCGGGCGAGGACCCGCTCATGCACGGGCGCGGCGAACCCGACCTCTTCTCCGCCCGGCCGGCGCTCGGCGCCCACGAGGTGATCGTCAACGCACCGGACCCGGTCTCCTCGCTCGCCGAGCTGAGCCCCGAGCAGGTGGAGACGGCCATGTGGGTTTGGCGCCAGCGCATGCGCGCGCACCGGGACGCCGCCTACGTGCACGTCATCGTCAACGAGGGCAAGGAGGCGGGCGCCTCGCTGCCTCACACGCACGCCCAGCTGTACGCGCTCCCGTTCGTGCCCGCAGCGGTGGCCCGGGAGCGGGAGCGCTTCACCGCCCACTCTCACCGCACCCAGGGCCGCAACCTGCTCGAGGACGTGATCCAGGAGGAGGTGCGCCGGCGCGAGCGGGTCGTGGCGATCGACGACGAGGCCGTCGCCCTCTGCCCCTTCGGCGCCCGCGTGCCCTTCCACCTCCAGCTCGTGCCACGCGTCCCGGCCCCGCGCTTCTCCGACGAGGGCCCGCTGGGAGGACGGCTCCTGCACGACGTCCTCAACCGTCTGGCCGCGGCACTCGGCGGCCTGCCGCCGCTGAACATGTGGGTGCGCACCGCGCCCCGCGACGCCGAGCGCTTCTGCTGGCACATCGAGCTGATGCCGCGCCTGGCCCAGCTCGCGGGCCTGGAGATCGGGACCGGCGTGCACCTCAACGTGCTGGCTCCTGAGGACGCGGCGCGGCGGCTGCGCGAGGCGGGCTAGTACATTCCGCGACCGCCGTGCCACCCGTGCCCCGCCAGATCCCCCTCTTCGCCGCCGAGCCGCCGCAGGAGCCGCTGCCCTACGGCCGCTGGGAGGACGCGCTGCACGAGCGCTTCGCGGCCGCCGCCGAGACCGAGATCGGCGCCGTCAACTGGTTCCCGGACCGGACCTTCGCCGGACGCACCTACGTGCCCGCCACCGCGCCGGCCGAGGGCGGCGGCGAGGTGTTCGGCTACGTCTCCGTACACGCGCGAGCACGAAGGCGCGGAGGCGGTCGACTTCCAGGCCGTGGCCGACTTCACCGAGGAGACCGCCGAGGAGAACCCGGACTGGACGCTCGACCTCTCCGACCAGGAGATCGGCCACTGGCGCGGCCCCCAGGGCCGGCGCGGGCTGATCACGCTGGTCTGGGGAGTGGCCCTGGTGGCCAACGGCGCGGTGGCCACCACCGAGCTCGGGCCCAGCACCACCGACCAGTGCGAGCTGACCGAGGACCGCTTCACGCTCGTGTCGCTCGACGCCTACACCGGCGACTACATCGAGGTGCGGCTCTGGGGCGCCCGCGGAGCCGAGCTCGCCCGCGAGTCGCTCTACGAGGACGAGTGACGCGGCTATCGTCCTGCACAGAGTCATCCAGCCCCGATAGCTCAGCCGGATAGAGCGACTCCCTCCTAAGGAGTAGGCCGCAGGTTCGAATCCTGCTCGGGGCGCTTTCAAAAGCCGTTGATTTGCAGGGAACTTGTGCACATAGCTAGTGACTCGCAACTGCTGTATTCGGGCTTCTTGGGCCTGGCATCCTCGATTGCGACCCAAAAGCACGGCGATCGGGGTCGAATCGGGAGGTTTCCGCGTCGCCAGATCCTGTAGTTAGCGGGCCGCTTTCGGCCTCAGATTCCGATGGAACGGGTCGCGCATCAGCCGATCGAAGGCCTCGCCGACCGTTCGCCGTTCGCGACGCTTGAGCACCTGCGAGTAGACCTCGAGGGTCGTCGCCGAGTCGGCGTGGCCGACCTGACCCATCACGTACGGGACGGTCGCGCCCGCCTCGAACATGAGCGTGATGGACGTCCGCCGCAGTGTGTGGGGGGTGACGTGATCCGGCAGGCACGCAACCTCAAGCTGCCCCTCGGCTGTCTGCACCCTGCGGGGACGAAAGCCGTTGCGCAGCCCGCGCTGATAGCCCGGCCGACGCTCATAGCGCGCCCTGCCCAGCCAGACGTCGAACTCATCCTCGACCGCGCGCTGGATGATCAGCCGCGCCCCAGCTTCGCCAGCTCCGAGAGCGACTCCCGCGGGTTCTCACCCACCCCCACGGCCAGCAGCCGGTCGATCTGCCCCTCGATCTCCGCCGACGGCGGTACGGTGCGTTTCACGGCGCAGGTCCTCCTTCTTCGTCTTGTCAGGGACTTGAGGGAACCTACGCCGTGCCCTTGACGGGCCCCGGCCATTTACAGCACTTGCGAGACGCGACCCGGCCGGCCGGACACTTCTGCATCTCGTCGAGGCTGTCGCATAAAGCCGTCCGAGAAAACGCGCAGCGCGCTCGCGGAGATGCACGTCAGAGCCGCCGTGCTGGACGACCTTGCGCCCGGCCGGCCGCTCGCGACGAACGAGATGGCCGATTTCGCAGCCCACCATTAGAAACGATCCAGCGGCCTCGCTGGCGGTTTGAGCGATAGCCTCCGTCCGCAGCGACAGCGGCCCGGGAGCCCCCTACGCGGTCACGGATGGCACGGCAAAACTGACGGTTCCTTCCGCGCGACCAGCTTTGTTGTCAATGCATGGCCGACCGACGTGGCGGTTTCTCACGTCGAGCAGTGCGTCGGGTCGAGGCTCCCTGCGGCCGACCACTGAGCGGCAGCTCATCGCTCCCGACCGCGCGAATCGACAGGCGCGCCGACCCCTTCGCGAGTTTGTGCGCTCGCGTTGCTTTTGCGTTCTCTCCTCGAAGCGTCCGAGATCTGTGCCCACCTCGGCGCACAGCACAACGCGCCGTTCAGGCGCTAGCGCCCGACTGTGGTGACAGCTCGTCAGCGTGCTTCCTCGCCAGGGCCGCGTCGAGCACCGCGTACTCGGCTTCCTCGATCGCTGCATACGCGTACTCAACCGCAAACGCGGCGTCGTCTTCGGCGTTCTCGGCGTACCGCTGCGCCCTCCCCTCGTCATGCTCCGCCCGCTTGGCATCGATGTCCTCGCGAACCTTTGCGACGTGTTCGTTCCACGAGCGCTGCACGTCATTCCACCAGACGGAGAGCTTTCCCTTGCTTGCGTCCGCGGACTGGCGCAGCTTCTCAGCCTGGGCCTGAGCTGATGCGCGCGCTGTCGCAACGTCCTGCTCGAGGTCCGCCTTGGCCTTCCCCTGTGCGCTCGCGGCCCGATCCTCAGCTTCCTTCGCCCTGGCCGCCAACCTCGTCAGCTGGTCCGATGCAGGCATGTCAACCTCCCTCAAGGGTGACCGTCGCAGCGACGGTCTTGGGTACCGTGACGGTGCCGGGACGCATGGAGCGGAGGCTGAGCGCCCGGCGCTTGGACTAGCCTAGCTGAATGACTCCATGCGGGGCCAGGCCATCCGCGCTGATCGCCCAGGAGTCCTAACGAACCGGGAGGCCGCAGCCGCATCTCGCCCGTAGCCTCGGAGCCGTCGGACGTCGGAGCGACCCGCCTACGGCAATGGACGAACCGGAGCAGTTCCGTCGCGGCAGCTGGCCACCGCCGCCGCACTGTCGCAAGGCGGGGGAAAAGGCAGCGCCGGGACCCGTTGGAGCGTAGAACGCGCGCTGTCGGTATCCAGCGTGTTGTTGAGCCCGACCCGCTGGCGGACGAGCCGCTCGCGATGATCGACCAGCAGGCGGACGTCGAGCTCCGGACCGGCGAGCGCCGCCGTCGGCAGGTCTCGACGCCTTCGGCCAGCACCGCCCGCGCGACGGCCAGCGCGTCGATGCGATCCGACTTGCCGCGCTCGCGGGCCGAGCGCCGCGACGTCGCCATCAACCTGGTCGAGACCCCAACGACCCGCTCCCCGCGGCTGATCAGAAACCGCTCCAGCGCCCCGCAGACATGCCGGCAGTCCTCAAGCGCCCACACCCGCTCGCCCGCCAGGCCACCAGCCCACACCACCAGCGCACCGAACCCGCGCGCACCAACCGCGACCGTCTTCTCGCCCGTCAGCTGCCCCGTCGCCGCGTCGACCGCCACGATCGAGTGCGAGCTCTTGTGCATGTCCGCACCGAGCACGATCATCAACCCGTCCCCTTTCACCTCGACTGAAAGCGGACACCCGGCGGACACGGCTTGCCTGGGGCGCTGCCACGCTCCTATCAAGTCACGCCGGGCATCCCCGACCGGCGACGAGCGACACAACAAAAGGAAGTCAGGCCACCCAGGCCGACAGCCTCAAAGAGAGTCAGCTCGCCGCCCGGTCGGGACCATCCCCTCGATGTCGGACGTCACCGACAACCCGAAATCGAAACAGCAAGCCTCGAAGGAGCAGCGCGGGTGCGGATCGATCGGCTCCGCGCCGCCCTGCCAAGATTCGTTCAAAGGTGGCATGAGCCGGGGCCTCCCCCGCTCAGCAACCACTCACCCCCCGACCTTGACGAAGGCCCCGGTTCAGATAAGCGGAAGCCGGGGCTGTCGAAGACGTGCTCGATGTAGCGGTCGGGATCGACGACGATGGCCGGTCTGATACCGGCTGCCAGCATCGGGCAGCGCCAGTGAGGCACTGGCGTCGACGATGGCCGAGCCGTAGAGCGTGTTGCCTCGCTCGGCGGCGGCGGAAGCCGCGAGCTAACCAGCCGACGGGTGCGTGAACGACGCCTTGCCTTCGGCGTCGGTCGGAACGAGCCACCAGCCGGCGACTTGCGCAAGTCGGATGCGAAGCAGCGGCACTTCGTAGCGCGGCGACCCCGGAGGGAACACGGTCGCGTCGGCCAGTGTCACGGTCGTGTCGCCGTCCTCGATCGCCTTGCGAATTTCCTGATCCGACCAGCTCTCGGCACCGTGCGCGCGACCGCGCGCGATCATCTTCGCGTTCTCCTCGTTGATCCGCGCGAACAAATCTACGGGCGAGGTCGTGCGTCCATAGACCGTCATACCGCTCACCAGCATGCCGAGCATGTAGGCGTCGCCTATGGACGCGCGACCCGCGAGCGCGGCGAGGGTTCCATCCAGCCGCACCGCAGCGGCAAGTTCGGCGAGATCACGATCCAACGACGAGATAGGCATGCGGTATCGATACCACAGGTGGCACGAAACGGCTCCTGCTTTCGCATGCAGAGGGTCGAGGGTTCGAATCCCTTCAGCCGCTTGCGAAAAGGTTTTCGTTGCAGGCCTTTTTCATGCGCGAAGTCGGCTGGTGCGTTTGCGTCGCCGGGCACCTAATGGGTACCCGGCCAACAGTGCCGGGAGGGTCTCGGAACAGGCCCCTTTGCAGGCATTGTTGACGACTCGAACCGCTGACCTTCTGCATGCGGGGGCGGAAAGGTCGAAGGTTGGACTCACGGGACGTTGCGAGAGCAGGTCGGACGGCGATCGCGTTGAGGTCGAGCTCACGCTGAGATGGTCCGCGTGAGGCGCCCGAGCCGCCCTGCCCGCGGGTGCTGAGGCGGGAGCGGGATCGCCTCGGCGGGCGACCCAGGCCCGGGTCGCCGCCGAGCGAGCGGCAGCTAGGTATGCGACCCCTCGGTTGCCGTGCCTCCTGAGACTTCCTCGTGCAGCCCCCGGATCGCGAACGCCCGCACGATGTCGTTGATGCCTTCCATCAGCGCCCAGATGCCGGCGAACACGAGCAGGACGTAGGCCTTCTCGATGAAGAACTGGCCTGCCGTCCAGAAGGCGAGGATCATCATCAGGATGCCGGAGATGAGCCAGAGCCACCAGAGCGAGTTGAACTCCCGCTCCAGGAACGCCTCGATCATCCACCTGGCGCCGACGAAGAAAAACACGAAGCCGAGAATGTCGGCCAGCGCGGCAAACGTGCCCTCAGGGCTGATGAAGCAGATGACCGCCGCAACCAGGAGCAGCACCCCGAAGAAAGCCGAGATCCAGGCCACGCCCCCGCCCGCAGTGGTGAGGGCGAAGCTCTGGATGCTGGCCAGCGCCAACATCAGCCCGACGAGGACGCCCACCGTCGTGACTGAGGCGGAGTCGAACTGCAGAATCACGAGCGAGACGACGAGCCAGGCGATGCCGCCGATGAGCCAAAGCCACCAGTAGCCGGTCATCTCACCCGTTGCCTCGCGCAGCCCCGGCGTCACCCCGGCATCCGAATCGGGCTGGCGGCGTGGCCGCTCATGACCTGGTTCCGGTCCCGCCGGTGGCGGTTGCTTCCTCCGACATCTGGTCGGCATCCATCCTCGCGAGCACCGCGTCGAGGGCCGCATACTCCGCTTCCACGACCGCCGAGTACGCGTGGTCGGCTGCGAACGACGCGTATGCCTCCGCGTCATCGGCGCTCCTCTGGGCCATGTGCACGTCGTGCTTCGCCCGCTTGTCCTCGAGGTCCTCGCGGACACGCGAGATGTGCTCGTTCCATGACCTCTGCACTTCACTCAACCGGCCGGAGATCCCGGCCTTGCCTTTCTCGGCCTCGTGACGCAGCTTGTCGGCTTGGTCCTGAGCCGATTCGCGCGCTGAGGCGACGTTTTGCTCGAGATCCGCCCGCGCCCCCTCTCGCACTTCCGCCACGCGGGTCTGCGCTTCCTTCGCCCGCGTCGCGAGCCTGGTCAGATCGTCCGACTGGGCCATATCAGCCTCCTTCGTAGCGAGTGGTCGCGGTTTGGAGACTGAGCCACAGGCGGGTGACTGGTCGTCACTCAGAGTTGATGATCTTTGCGACGCCGGTCACGCACAGGCGAGCCGGGTGATAGCGCGCCGGATGAGTCCGAACGGCAGGTCCTCGCAACACACGCGGGCGAGCCCGGCGGCGATCTGTTGCAGATCGCCCTCACGAACGTGGGCAAGCCGGCGCGCGGCGCCGTCTTGCGCGGCCAGCAGAGGCAGCGCGGCGAGCTCGAGCTCGCAGCTGACCTGCTCGGCGTGGTCGCGGCAGGCGTCCAGCGCCAGCTCGAGCTGGGCCACCGCCGGGAGACGGTCGCCGGAGGCGAGATCGATGAAGACCGCGTCCATGCCATCGCGGGCGGCGAGGAAGCGGTTCTCTTCGACCATTCGTGGCCCGATCAGCGACGTGGGCCCAACTCGTCCGCGAACACTCCGCCGAGCAGCACCGACACGTTCGTAAGCCAGAGCCAGGTCAGCCCGACGATCAGCGTGGCGAACACGCCGTAGTTCGTCTCGTAGTCGGCCCAGCGCTCGGCGAAGACGCGGAAGCCGACGGTCAGGGCGATCCAGAGGAGCATGGTCGCCGCCGAGGCCGCCACAACCGCGGCGCGCGGCGGGCGCGGCGGTGCGGCGGCGAACGCGTAGACGTAGGCGTAGGCGCACGCCCCTGCGATCGCCGCGAGCAGGTATGTGCCGCCCTGCCGGAGGAGGAAACCCTCGCCGAACACGCCCGTCGCGATACGGTCGCCCACGAACTGGAGCAGGACCGCCCCGGAGAACAGCAGCACGAGCGCGAGCGTGTCCCGCAGGTGCCGGCCGAGGCCCGCGGAGGTGTGCGGGCGCTCGAGCACGGCATCGAGGCCGCGACCAACGCCGCGCACCCACCGGCTCGCTACGTAGATCGCCGCGACGACGCTGATCGCGACCACGATCAGTGCCTCGTCGGAGCGCTGCGTCACGGCGGCCTTGATCGTCTCGCGCACGCGTTCACGTACTCCTGGTCGAAGCCGCGCTCGTCGAGCTCCTTCGCCGCGTCATCGATCGCCGACTCGGCGCCGAAGATCCCGAGCAGCGCGTAGATCAGCGCACCGCCCGGGAACAGCGACAAGATCAAGTAGTAGGTGAGCGCGGCTGCGTGGTAGCCGCCGTCGGTTCGCAGGAAGCGCAGTGCGGCCCTGATGCCCGCCACCGAGCCGCGCCAGCCGACCTCCGGCAAGTCCGGCGGCATCGCGTCAGTCCGGTGCGTGCGGTGTGAAGGGCATCTCTTGGTCGTCTCCGGGCTGCAAGATCACCGCTGAGGAGGGCGGGACTTCGCGCCACAGCCCTGGAAGGTCGGCGAGCGGCTCGGAGACCACGACGCGCGCTTCGTCGGAGAGGTGCTGCAGGCGCTCATCCTCCGGATACAGCGGCGCACGTCGCGTGCATCGTTGCCGACACTAGTGCCCGGCACGTCAGGCCGCTGACCGAAGGCGTTCGTCACGGCGCAGTCTGGCCGCGTCCGCGTTCATGCAGTCGCGGGCGAGGCTGCGCAGGCGCTGGTCGAGCTCGGGTTCTTGCTCGGGCGGCCAGCCGTCGAGCAGCTCGCGGAGGTCGTCCTCGCGAGCCGCGCGCAGCCGCTCGATAGCGGATCGGCCATGCTCGGTCAGGGTGATCGCACCGCCGCGCGGATCGGTCGCCACGAGCCTGTGGCTGACGAGTTGGTCGAGGCTGGGCGCGAGGTTCGCGGTGGACGTGCCGATCTCCTCGGCCAGGTCCGCGAGCGTGATGTCGGGCTGGGCTGCTATACGGGTGAGCAGACACGAGGCGGCCGGGCGAACGCCGGTCAGGCCTGCCTGGGCGGCGATGCGGCGATAGAGCGCCACCCGGTCCTGGCGCTGGGCGAGGACTCCGAGGCCGCGTTCGAGCTCTTGCGCCGAGGTCCGCTCGGTCGGCATGCCGAACGTCTGGCCGGGATCGGTGGCGGCCACCGTCTTCCGCAACGGGACCTCCGGCAGCAGCCAGGAGATCAGGAAGGCGACGGCGGCGACCGGCGCCGCGGCGAGGAACACGGTCTCCAGCGAGTCGGCGTACGCTCGGATGAAGGCGTCGTGGACTGCGGGGGAGAGTTTGCTCAGCGCGTCGGGGCTCAGCGTCTCGCTGCTCACGCCGGCCGGCAGCGCCACTCCCGCCGAGATAGTCCGCGATGTTCGCGTCCAAGCGATTGGAGAAGATCGAGCCGAACACCGCCGCGCCGAACGACCCCCCGATCAGGCGGAAGTAGGTCACCCCGGAGGTGGCGACGCCGAGCTCCTCGTAGTCAACGGTGTTCTGGACGGCGATGACGGTGACCTGCATCACCGAGCCCAGCCCGGCGCCGAACACGAACATGTACAGCGAGGCGTCGAGCCAGCTGGTGTCTGGCCCCAGGCGCGACAGCAACAGCAGTCCGATCGTGATCAGCGCGGTGCCGACGATCGGGAAGATCTTGTAGTGCCCGGTGCGGCTGATCAGCTGCCCGGAGCCGACCGAGGTGAGCAGCAGCCCGATCAGCAGCGGCAACAGCCAAAGCCCGGAGACGGTTGGGTTGACCCCCTTCACGATCTGGAGGTAGAGCGGCAGAAACGTGATCGCGCCGAACATCGCGAAGCCGACGACGAAGCCCAGTGCGCTGCTCACCCCGAAGACGCGGTTCTTGAACAGCCGCATCGGCAGGATCGGCTCCTCGGCGCGCCGCTCAACGGCCACGAACAGCGCGAGCAGCACGACGCCGGCCACACCGAGGCTCACGATCTGCGCCGAGCCCCACGCGTAGGTCGTCCCGCCGAGGCTGGTCATCAGCACCAGGCAGGTCGTGCCCGCGGTCACCAGCGCCGCGCCCAGGTAGTCGATCACGTGCGAGACACGGCGCTCCGTCGTCGGGAGGAACGCGCCCGTGACCAGCAGCGCGACAACGCCGACCGGGAGGTTGATGTAGAAGACCCAGCGCCACGAGGCGTTGTCGACGAGCAGCCCGCCGGCCAACGGCCCGAGTACGGTGGTCACCCCGAACACCGCGCCGAACAGCCCCTGGTAGCGACCGCGGTTGGCCGGCGCGACCACGTCGCCGACGATCGTCTGGGCGCCGATCATCAACCCTCCACCGCCGATCCCCTGCAGCGCGCGGAAGGCGATCAGCTCGCCCATCGACTGGCTCAGGCCCGACAGGGCGGAGCCGACGAGGAAGATCACGATGGCGGCCTGGAACAACCGCTTCCGGCCGTACATGTCGCCGAGCTTGCCCCACAGCGGCGTCGAGGCCGTCGACGCCAGCAGATAGGCGGTCACGATCCACGACAGGTGCGAGGCGCCTCCGAGGTCGCCGACGATCGTCGGCAACGCCGTCGCCAGGATCGTCTGATCGAGCGCGGCGAGCAGCATCCCAAGCATCAGCGCGGCGAGGACGAGCCAGAGCCGGCGACCCTCCAGGGCCGCAGGGGCGCCGGTCGAGGGTGACGGCTGCTGAGCCATTGCCTGCGCCATTGGTGGATGCTCGGCGTCGACCGGGTGACCCGTCGTCACGTGATCCTAGTGATCTGGTCGCAGTGGACCGGCTCCGTCGGCTCCTGCGTCGCCCGGCTCGCGCTCGCTGGGCGGACACGATCACCCAGAACGCGTGATGCCGGCTCATCCGGCGAGGCATCACGCTCGGTGACCCCAGAGGAGGTCATCTCATGCCCCAGGACATCGAAATCGCGGACAACGTGAAAGTGGCGCTCGCCCGCGATCCCCGCGTCGATCACGACCAGGCCATCGCGGTATTCGCCAGCGCCGGAGTCGTCACCCTCCGGGGCAGCGTGGAGAGCTTCAAGCAGCGCAACGCGGCAGTAGAGGACGCTTACGCGGTCACCGGAGTGGACACGGTGTACGACGAGCTGAACCTCCGGCCGTTTCCGCACGACCCGCGTGACGACGAGATCCGCGGCAAAGTGCTGCAGCTGCTGATCCGGGACCCCCGCGTCCCCGAGACCACGATCGGCGTGACGGTGGCCGATAGCTGGGTCACCCTCAAGGGAGAGGTGACGCATCAGCACGAGAGCGACGCCGCGTTCGAGGACGTGGAAAAGGTGGAAGGCGTCGGCGGCATCACGAACGCGATCAAGGTCGTGACGGCCCCTCGTATGGGATAACCGCCGCGTTGGCGGGCGCCGGATAGCAGCGGTGGTGTGGAGAAGCTTCCCGCGAAGAGGGAGTGACTCCGCGCGAAGAGGGAGTGACTCCGGATCAGGTCGCCGGGACCACGAGCACCGGACGGTCCGCATGGTTAACGAGTCCGTACGCGGTGCTATCGAGGCGAGAGACCCCGCGTGCGGACCGTCGGTGCCCTACGACGATGCACGAGGCGGACTCTGCCGCGGCGGCTTCGGTCAGCCGGACCCACGCGACCGCCTCGTGGTCGACTGCGAGTCCCTCTTCGCCGACGGCAAGGCTGCGCGCTTCCAGCCCGGCGCGCCGGGCGATCTCGACGCCACGGGTGGCCACCCTCACCGGACGGCCTGCCTCCTCCCGGTCGAGTGCCGCCAGCCGGTCCTGAACTGCGGAACTGACCGGCCAGGGCAACGTCGATTGCAGCACGATGCCGTCGTCGACGGCGGGCAGGAAGTACGCCAGGATCGCATCGCGACGCGCAAGCAGCTTGCCCGCCGTCGCGATGGCGTAACCGGCGGCGTCTGATCCGTCGTAGCAGACGAACATCGGGCCCCAGACCGGCTCGCTGCGGGGACCGGGCCGCACGACCAGCACCGGATGCCGTGCATTCTGAGTGACGCGGCTCGACACGCTGCCGAGAATCGTGGCGCGGCTCGCGGACAGGCCTCGGGAGCCGACGACGATTGCGGCGACCCCGTGTCTTTCCGCATGCGCGAGGATCGTCTCCGCGACCGGTCCGGTGGCGTCGTCCACCACCGACACGGGATCGAACCCGGTCTCCAGGGCCAACCGGCGCCCGTCCTCCGCGGGCGTGTGCGCACTCTCGCCCGCTCCTACGTACAGCAGGATCGCGGACGGATCGTCGAGCAGCGCCCCGGAACGACGGATGGCTTGTTCGGCGCGGTCGGAGCCGTCGTAGCACAGTAGAACCGGTCGGTTACTCACGACAGCGAGCATCGCCTCTCGCGGGGTGAGCTGTCGTCACACGGTCTGGACTATTCACGGTCCGGGCGGCAACCCGCCGGCCCCGGGTGGGCTTCGCCGTGCTCGCCGGCGTGACCGGTGTCCGGGTCGAGGCGCGGGTGTGCGCGAGGACTCCGCCATCCTCAGCGGGCTGCCGACGTACCGAGTGACCGGCACATGGCGCGATCAAACCAGGGGCTGCTCGGCGGCGTCCGCGGCGGCGATGCGGGCTCGTCTGGCGGCGGTGAGCTCGTCCACGAGGATCTGGAGCGCGGCCGCGATCGGCACGCCGATGATCGCCCCGATCAACCCGAAGAGCGCCCCGAACACCAGGACGCTGGTGAGCACGGTGAAGCCGGAGACCTGGGCCGCCTTCCCGATGATCGTCGGCTGCAGGACGTAGTTCTCGATCTGCTGGTAGACCACCATCACGATCGCGAAGACGATCAGGGCCTCGACGCTGACCGACAGCGCGACGATCGCGATGATGATGCCGGCGATCGTGGCGCCGATGGTGGGAATGAGGTCGAGGGTCGCCGCGATCAGGGCGAGAGCGAGCGGGTACGGCATGTCGAGAATCACCGCGGTAACGCCGTAGACCGTCCCGCAGACCACGGAGATCGCGAGGTTGCCGAGCATGTACCGCGACGTCGTGTGGATGATCCGATCGGTGACATCCAGGTAGCGCTCCCGCTTGTCTCGGTACATCAGGCCCCCGATCCAGTCGCGCACGCGCGGTTCGTCGTTCAGCCCGAAGAGCGTCAGGAAGATGACCGAGAAGACGAGCGTGACGGCCCCGAACGCCGAGACCCCGACATCGGCGACGCCGCCCGACACCTTGCCCACCCCGCTGGTGATGTCGCTCGCGTGCTCCCTCAACGTGTCGAGGGAGCCGCTCCCACCGTTGATGAAGTCGCCCAGGTCGCTGTGCCTGACCTTGTCCAGGATCTGTGGCAGGTCGTCGCTGAACCCGCTCACCGCGTCGCTGATCGCCTGCACCAGCACCAGCACGACGACGGCGATGGCGATCACGATGCCGAGCACGAGCACCGTCGAGCAGAGCGCCCTGCTCCAGCGGAGGCGGCGCTGCATCGCAGTCGCCACCGGCGAGAGGACGGCGACGCTGAAGACCGACACCAGGATCATGAGCAGGGCGCTCCCGATCGACGCGAGCGCCGACGCGAGCGCGACGCCGCCGGCGACCAGCAGCAGCGTCCGGATCGATAGCGACACCACGACATCGGGGCGCCCGGTGTCGCTCACAGCGGTACCTCCCAGCCCATGGTGATCGCCCGCCGGTCAGGCAGGCGGAGGTACTCGACGGCGTTGGCGGAGTTGCGCCAGATCGCGACGAACAGCCGCTTGCGCCAGCGATCCATTCCGGTGGCGTCGGTGACCCGGATCGTGGCCCACGACAGGAAGTAGGTCGCGCCTTCGAAGTCGATGTCCGGAACCGTGGCTTCTGACGCTGTGACCCGTCGTCATCCATTTCTGACGATTACGGCGCGCGGCCGTCAGATCACATGGACTGCGTGATGACGGATCACCTCGCCCGGCGCGACGCTCCGCCGATTGATCGAACGACGCCGCCATCCAGATCCGGCATACCTGATCTGCCCGCGCTGCGGGCTGACGATCAAGGCCAGGCTGCCGTCGCTCGCGGTCGAGCACTGCCCTCGCTGCATCGCGCGCAGCCGGGTCGCGGTCAGGCTGTCCGCATCGAGGGGCAGGCGAGCCCCGGCTGAAGCACCCACCGGCTCGAGGACTCCGCCTTCTTCGACTCGGAGGAAGTCGGCGGGGATGACGTCGTCCGCCCGGACGGAGCGATGAGTGCGCTGACCGCAGATGGGTTGACCCGGCGCTTCGGGGATCTCGTTGCGGTGAACAACCTTACGTTCGAGGTTCCCGGCGGTGTTGTGGTCGGGTTCGTGGGTCCGAATGGATCGGGGAAGTCGACGACGATCCGCGTCCTCCTGGGTCTGATCGAGGCGAGCGGCGGAACGGGGACGGTTCTGGGCGAGCCGATCGAGCATCCGGAGCGGTTCGCCGACCGGGTGGGCGCGTTGATCGAGAGCCCGGCGTTGGTGGGCTCCTTGAGCGGCCGAGACAATCTCCGCAGCCTGGCCGCGCTACGCGGCTTGCCGGGCAAGCGTATCGACGAAGTCCTCGAGATCGTGGGCCTGGTCGGACGGGAGGGTGACAAGGCCTCGACCTATTCGTTGGGGATGAAGCAGCGGCTGGGCATCGCGGCGGCGCTGTTGCCGGATCCGGAGATGCTGGTGCTCGACGAGCCGACTAACGGGCTTGATCCGGCGGGCATCGTGGAGATCCGCGACCTGCTCAGATCTCGCGCCACTGACGGGCGGACCGTCGTCGTCTCGTCGCATCTGCTGAGCGAGATCGAGGCGATGGCGGACTTCCTGGTGGTGATTCGCTTCGGCGAGCTCGTCTACTCGGGCAGCCTCGAAGGCCTGATGGGCAGAGCGAGCGAGCGGGTGGTCGCGACGCCCGAGTCCGGCGCCGACGTCCCCCGTTTGCTGGACATCGTCGCGGCCAACGGCTGGACTGGCGAGGTCGCAGGCGGTCAGGTGACGATCAACATGCCGATCGAGCGGTCGGCCGAGCTCTTCCGCGCGGCAGCCGCGGCAGGCCTCAACCTGCGGATGCTGAAACCCGAGGAGGACACGCTCGAGACGGTGTTCCTGCGCCTGACCGGAGAGGCGGACAGCGAGCTGCCCCAGGATCGCCGCATCCAGCGGCAGGGAGACGGCGCCTGATGCACACCCTCCGCTCGGAGCTCATTCGTATCTGGCGGCCCGCGTTCTTCGCCGGCATCGGGGTGATGGCGCTGTTCGCGGCCCTGGTCTCGGTCTTCATCTTCACGTCGGCCGAGGACCCGACGGCTGCCGCGCCCACGTCCGGAGAGGGCCCTCCCTCCTTCACGATCGCCGAGATCGCAAGCCCGGGCGGCTTCCTCACTGCGCTGTCGACCGTGAGCACTCTAGCCGGGGTGATACTGCTCGTGCTCTGGGCCATCGCGGCGGCCACCGACTACGGCACAGGTCTGATCCGCATCCTCGTTCAGGCGCACCCGAACAGGGTCACGCTGCTGGCCAGCAAGATCGCGGCCCTGAGCATCTTCACACTGCTCGCCACGACGGTGACGACCTTGGTCGTGATCGTGTTCGCGCGGCCCCTCGCGCGACTCGAGGGCATCGAGATCGAAGCATGGAAGACCGACTTCCCCTCGCACCTCCTGGAGGGCTTCTTCAACTTCACGATCGCGGGGCTGGTCTGGGGACTGATCGGACTCACGCTCGCCGTGCTCACCCGCAGCTCGGCCATGGCCATCGGAATCGGGATCGGCTTTCTGCTGGTCGTGGAGGGCCTCATCACGATCGTCGCGCCCGACGCCGGCCCCTACCTCCCCGGAGGCACGCTCAACACCCTCGCCGCCGGCGGAAACGACCAACTCGCCTGGGGCGCGGCACTCGGGCTCGTCGTGCTCTACGGGGTCGTCGCCGCCACCGTGTCGCTCGCAGTGTTCCGCACCCGCGACATCGTCTCCTGACCGGGACCTCAGGCGCTCGCACGGGCGTCGGGCCGCGCAAGCCGCCGCTGCGGGGCGACCCATCGTGCGGGCGGGCGGATGTAGCCTACTGCCGTGCTTCGCTGATCGCGTAGATGGCGTGCAACAGTCCGATGTGCGAGAACGCCTGCGGGAAGTTGCCCAACAGGCGTTTGCTCTG
The DNA here is from genome assembly GCA_963821275.1 of uncultured Thermoleophilaceae bacterium. Classification (GTDB taxonomy): domain Bacteria; phylum Actinomycetota; class Thermoleophilia; order Solirubrobacterales; family Thermoleophilaceae; genus JACVRW01. Next base: position 109,144 of record CAWGDF010000004.1, on the reverse strand, counting down.
GGGGTCGTACTCCTCGCTAATCGCGCACGTCTCTAGGTGAGAATCGGCCACGACCGCCCGGTTGCCTCTCGGTCGTCGCTACCAAGCGAAGTCTCAGTCCTCGTGCGGACACCTTTGGCGTGCTCACCGCTTCCCCCCTTCCGCTTCCGCCGCTTCGGTGCACCTAACCGCGCACCGAACTCAGGACTTCGTGCGTAACTGGGAGGACCTAGGAGCACCCTCTAAACCGCTTGGAAAAGCCAGATCCTCTCCCCTGTCACCATCATAATCCGCGTCAGTCGGGGGTTCGAGTCCCTCCTCCGGCATCCTGGAATCCCCGCAAACCCCGGGTTTTCACTGGCGCCGAGCCCTTCCGCCGACGACGCAGGGCAACGAACTGAACAACGTCGTGCAGGGCCCGGGTTGCCTGTTCGGACGAGCGCGGGCGCGCCCAGGAGCGTGCGGATCGCGCCTGCCTGTCGTCCGGCCGGGAAGCGTGGGCGGCCATCGAAGCGTCTCGCCATCTGGGAGAGCGCCAGGGATCAGGGGAAGAACCCACCGCGAATCATCCACTTTGGCTGATGATCGCTCACCCGGCCGGCACGGAGGATCGTTTCCGTACCCAACCTGAAGGAGTTGCTATGAGTCGCGAGCAGCGCGAGGCGCTCTACGCGCAACTGCGCGAGGCGCCCCTGGACCTCGGCGGGGAGGTGGCCGAGCAGCGAGTGGTCATCGAGGAGATGATGGCCTCGACCCCGCTGGCCGACGACGTCACGACGAGCGACGCGACACTCGGCGAGATCGAAGGAATCCTCGTCGAGACGTCCGAGATGCGCTCCGATCGTGTGGTCCTGTACCTGCATGGGGGCGCGTACGCGCTCGGATCGGCGCGGGTCGGCGTTGGGCTGGCCTCCGAGGTCGGTCGGCGTGCGAGGGCGCGTGCCTACTCCATCGATTACCGCTTGGCGCCCGAGCATCCCTACCCGGCCGGCGTCGACGATTGCGTCGCGGCCTATCGCGGCCTGCTCGACAGTGGCGTCGACGCGCGGCAGATCGCGATCGTTGGCGAATCGGCCGGAGCGGGGCTGGTAGCCGCGGCGCTCGTGAGGGCAAAGGCGGGTGGGCTGCCCCAGCCGGTGTGCGTGGCCCTCATGTCCCCGTGGGTGGACTTGACGCTCACGAGTACGACGTTGGACAGCAAGGCCGACGTCGATCCGCTCCTGTCGGTGCAGGCGCTGCGACGTCGTGCTGGCGACTACGTGACGCCGGCGGATGCCCGGGCGGCGAGCCCGCTGTTCGCCGACCTCTCCGGGCTCGCCCCGCTGCTCGTCCAGGCCGGCTCGCACGACATCCTTCTGGGCGATGCCATGGGTCTGGCTCGACGCGTGGCGGAGTGCGACGGTCGCGTCGGGCTCGACGTCTGGCCCGATGTGCCGCATGTCTTTCAGAGCTTCGCGAGCATGCTCGACGAAGGCGTCGAGGCGCTCGATGCGCTGGGCGCGTTCGTCGACCGCTGGCTCAGCGCGGTCGATTCCGCGGTGGCTGCGTGAGGACTGCTCGTTGTCTACTTACCTGTATCGCCTCGGGCGCTGGGCGTCTCGGCGCCGGTGGATCGTCCTTACTTTCTGGCTCGCGCTGCTCGTCGCGGTGGTTGTGACGTCGCAGGCGGTCAAGAAGGACACAAACGACGCGTTCAACGTCCCGGGCACTGAGGCGCAGCGTGCGCTCGACCTGTTGGACGAGAAGTTCCCCGGGAGCGGCGGCGCGACGGCGAGGGTCGTGTTCGCCGCCCCGAAGGGACACACGCTCGACGAGCCGCGGTACGAAAAGGTCGTCGAGCCGACGGTCGAGCGCGCCCGGGCGGTGCCGCAGGCCGTCACCACGGGCGAGCAGTTCGTCGAGGGCTTCACGCCGTCGCGCGACCGGACGATCGGCTTCGCCGATCTCCACTTCGCTGTCCCGGTCGAGGATCTGAGGGATTCGACGAAGGCGGCGCTAGAGCGGGTCGCAGGGCCGGCGCGCGAGGCGGGTCTGCAGGTCGAGTTCTCGGGCGGCGTTGTCAGCACGAGCGAGGGCGACCAGTCGAGCGCTGAGGTGATCGGCGTGGTCGCCTCCTTCATCGTGCTTTTCATCTCCTTCGGCACGCTCCTCCTTGCGGGGCTGCCGCTGGTGACCGCGATTCTCGGCGTGGCGATCGGGCTGTCGGCGATCTCCGCGCTGACCGCAGTCACTGAGATCAACTCGGTGGCTCCCACGCTGGCGACCATGCTGGGCCTGGCGGTGGGGATCGACTACGCGCTGTTCATCGTCTCGCGCCACCGCCAGCAGCTCGCCGACGGGCTGGATCCCGCCGAGTCGGTCGCGCGCGCGACCGCCACGGCCGGCAGCGCGGTCGTGTTCGCCGGAGTGACCGTGCTGATCGCGCTCGTCGGCTTGGTCGTGGTCGGCATCCCGTTCCTGTCGGTGATGGGGCTGGCGGCGGCCGGCACGGTCGCGATCGCCGTGCTGATTGCCGTAACGCTGCTGCCGGCGCTGCTCGGCTTCGCCGGCCAGCGCGCCGGCCGCGGTCGGCGGCAGAAGGAGGGTCCCACCGCGGGGCTGCGCTGGGCGCAGCTCGTGACGCGGAGGCCGTGGATCGCGATAGGAGCGGTGGTTGCCGTAATCGTCGTGGTGTCGTTGCCGGCCCTCGACATCCGCCAGGGCCTGCCGGACGACGGCACGCAGCCGACGGACACGACCGAGCGCAAGTCCTACGATCTCCTGACCAAGGGGTTCGGCCCGGGCTTCACCGGGCCGCTGACGACCGTAATCGACTTCGAGACCTTCCGGGGCGAGGAGAGCCCGAGGGCGATCGCCGAGGACGCGGCGAGGGCGCTGGCCGAGTTCCCCGGCGTCGCGGCCGCCTCCGAACCGGTCTTCAACGAGAACGGCGAGGTCGCGATCATCAACGTCACCCCGAGCGGCAGCCCAGCCTCACAGACCACCAAGGACCTCGTCGATCGGATGCGCGACGAGGCCGCCGAGATCCGTCAGGAGTCGGGCATCAACGCGATGGTCACCGGCACGACGGCGATCAACATCGACACGTCCGACACGCTCACCGCCGCGCTGCCGGTGTTCCTCGTTCTCGTCGTCGGATTGGCGCTGCTCCTCCTGGCCGCGGTGTTCCGCTCGATCGCGGTCCCGGTCACGGCCGCCGCGGGGTTCCTGCTCACGATCGCCGCCTCGCTCGGCGCGGTCGTCTGGATCTTCCAAGAGGGGAACTTGGCCGACCTGCTCGGAGTGGCCTCGACCGGACCGATCGTCAGCTTCCTGCCGGTGCTGATGATCGCCATCCTGTTCGGCCTCGCCATGGACTACGAGGTCTTCCTCGTCTCGCGCATGCGAGAGGGCTATGTCCACACGGGGAGGGCACGCGAAGCGACGATCAACGGCTTCGCGGCGAGCGCCCGGGTGGTCACCGCGGCAGCGCTCATCATGATCGCCGTCTTCTCCAGCTTCATCATCGACGACGCGCTCACCGTCAAGTCGATCGGCTTCGCGCTGGCGTTCGGCGTGCTCGTCGACGCCTTCCTCGTCAGGATGACGCTCGTGCCCGCCGTGCTGGCCCTGCTCGACCGGCGTGCGTGGTGGCTTCCACGCTGGCTCGACCGGCGGATGCCGAACCTCGACATCGAGGGGGAGAAGATCCTGCACGAGCTCGAGCCAGCCCTGTCGGCGGAGGGCGAGGCCGCGGCAGGGCCGACGCGGGCGCCGCGCTGACCGATGGCCTGGAACACCGTCGTCGCCGGGTGCGGCTTCGCCGGCCTGTATGCCGTCCGCGCCCTGGAGCGAAGACTCCCGCGCACAGCGCGAAGATTTCCATCGTCAGCGGAGTCGAACTCGTGCTCACCAGAATGCGTGATGCCGGCTCACCCATTCGTGTCTCACGATGCCGTTTATGACTGATACAACCGGATCCAACACCGCGGCGCCCGTCGGCAGGGGAAGCGCCGCCATGCCCATCAGCAGCACGAACACGATCGCGAAGCCGAACCTGCGATTGCCGTCGGGTGGCGCCGGACCTGGAATCTGACGCGCTGCCCCCCGTTCGAGTGGCGCCCACTCGGCGAGTCCCATCGAGGACGAGATCGTCTCCGTCCCCTCGACCGCCGAGAGCACGGAGATCGCCGGCGTGATCATGCTGTCGGCGAAGAACAGCGCTGCCCCGAACACGCCGACGCCCGCGAGCACGAACTTCGTCCGCGCTGGGAGCTCCTTCCCCATCTGGCGGATCTACGAGATCAGGGCCATGATCCCGCCCTCCCCGTCGTTGTCGGCGCGCATCACCAGGCCGACGTACTTGACGGTGACGATCAACGTCACCGACCAGAAGATCAGCGAGACGACGCCGTAGACGCTCTCGAGCGAGGCCGCGATGGGATGGGGGTCACCCGGGTCGAACGCGGTCTGAATCGTGTAAATCGGGCTCGTGCCGATGTCCCCGAAGACCACGCCGAGCGCCCCCACCACGAGCGCCGAGTTAGTCACAGCGCGCCTTGCGCCGGCGTCCACGGGGCAACCTATGCCGAGCCGGGACGCGTGCGCCAACCGCGAGGCAACTGGCCGATCGGTATCGCGATGTCGCTCGCGGCCGCGAGGCGAATCAGCTTTCGCAGCTCGGGCGTGACGCCGATGGCGGGGAGGTGGACCTCGACCTCCACTGTCCCGGCGGCACGGTCGACCACGCGCACCGCGCCGAGCCGCTTGAGCAGGTCCATCATCTCTCCGTTTTCCACGAGCATGAGCGCCGTGAATGTGTCGACGCCCTCCTCGCGCGCGCGCGTTGTGATCCCTTCCAGCAGCAACGTGCCGAGCCCTCGTCCCTGCCAGTCGTCGACCACGGTCACCGCCACCTCGGCCGCGCTGGGCCGCGCCGCGTCGCGCACGTAGCGGGCGACGCCGACTCCCTCGTTGGGCTTCTCGTCGAGTGCGATCAGCGCCTCGTGATTGCGGTGATCGATCTCGACCAGGTAGCGGACGGTTCCCTCGGACAGCGTCGGCGTCGGCGCGAGGAAGCGCCGGTAGCGCGACTCCGGAGTGAGGCGCCGAAACCCCCGCAACAGCAGCTCCCTGTCCGAATGGCGGAGCTGGCGTATGTGGACGCGCGAGCCGTCGCGGAGCGCGATCGGCGCTCCGATTTGCACGAGCTGCACACTCGGCGGAGTGGCCGCGCGCCCCAGAGGCTGTTCCATGTCAAGAACCGTGACTTCTGACGGTGTGACCCGTCGTCATCCATCTCTGACGATTTACGGCGCGTGGCCGCCAGATCACACGGAATGCGTGATGACGGATCACCTCGCCCCGCGCGACGCTCCCCCGATTGATCGAACGAGCCCCGTCATGAGCGGCTGGCCCGGCCGAGCTCTCGTCGCACTGCCGCCAGCGCGGCCGGTAGGTGCTCGAGCAGCTCGGCGATGGTGACTTCGGGATGCGACTGGTGCGCCACGAATGCGCCGTCGAACGCCGCGAGGGCGAAACGCGCGAGGTGGTCCGCGCTGACGCTCTCCGGATCGAGGGCGAAGACGATCTCCATCTGCTCCCGCAGGCGCTGGAGCGCGAGCTCCCGCACCCGGTTCACGACCCGGTGGACCTCGCCCTCGCCGGCGCTCATCGGTTGTGCGGCCATCACGACGAGGATCCGCAGGAAGTCCGGATCGCGCTCGAGCAACGAGGCGGCGGACTCGACCAGCACTCGCAGATGTTCCTGCCGGGACCCGATGCGCCGACCGAAAGCGGGCACTTCCGCCAGGTACCGCTCGGCGCCCCGCTCCATGACAGCGAGGAGCACGCCTTCCTTGGAGCCGAAGTAGTGATAGACCGAGCTGGCTGGAACGCCCGCCTCCTCCACCAGCGCCGACACGGTCGCCGTCTCGTAGCCGTGCTCCCCGATCAGTCGCTCCGCGGCGTCGAGGACCGCTTCACGCGACCGGGCCCCGCGACGGTTCGGCGTGACGTCGCCGCTCGATCGCAGCGTGGAACTCACGGAGAGGATTGTAGTTGACATTCCATAACTTCTGTAACGTTCGTATCAAATTTTCAGCCGAGCCGACGGAGGCCGAGGCGGCATGCTCCCTCTCACCCCCCACCTGATCGACTTCCTCGATGCCCACCGCGTCGGCGTGTTGGCCACGGTCGACAAGGCGGCCATGCCTCGCCAGTCGGTCGTCTACTACGTGCGAGAGGAGCAGCGCCTCCTGATCTCGACGGAGTCCAAGCGGCTGAAGGCGCGCGACGTCCGGCGCTCGGGGTGGGCCTCGCTGTGCGTCCTCGGGCACGAGCGGCCATATCCCTCCGCGGTCTTCTCCGGTCCGGCCGAGATCCTCACCGAGAGCATCGGCCCGGCGACGGCCGCGATCGTGCAGCGCATCGCCGACTTGCCCGAGCCGCCGGAGGCCCACAGCGACGAAGCGCTGGCGGCCATCGACCGCGTGATTCTGGCGATCACCGTCGAGGCCGTGACGGCCGTCAACTACCTGCCGGCCGCGAACGAGGCAGCAGCTTCGTGAACCGCGACTCGGATTGGCGACGCTGCTGCTCGCGCCGGCGCTCGACGGCGGCCACGGCCACGGGCGCGAGTGCCACCCCGCAAACCGTCCCCGCAATCGTGTCCGACGGATAATGCACGCCGGTGTGAACGCGCGAGTAGGCGACGAGCGACGCGACGACTGCGAGAGGGATCCCGGTCTGCGGCCAAGCGGCGCCGACGCCGCTGGCGAAGGCGAAGGCGGACGCGGCATGTCCCGAGGGCCAGGACGTCGAGCGCGGCATCGTGACCTGGCGCGCGACTGGAACGTCGTACGTCTGCCTGTCCGGCCGTCGTCGGTTGCCGAGTGGCTTGAGCACCAGGTTGACGGCGGCAGACGTGAGCGCGATCGACGCCAACCCGTTCTCGGCGGCGCGGCGGCCCCGCTTGCCGCCGCATGCCGCGAGCAGCGCGGAGCAGCCGAGCCACAGCCGCGAGTAGCTCGCGGCGCGGGAGAGGCGGCGAAGTGCCCGGTCCATCGCCGGGGTGGGCGTCACAGCGATCGCCGCGTAGACGGCCAGGTCGAGCTTGTTCAGCTCATCCGCCCACGTCCACGGGCCCCGCACGCCGCGGCTGTCGGCCGCCTGGCTCATGACGTGCCGATGGCGGCTTCCGGAGGCACGTGGTGAACCTACCGGTGCCGACTCGGTACCGTGACCGTTGGGGACGCGCCGACGCGCCGCAGCGGCCGGTGCTCTTCATCAACCCGCGCTCCGGCGGCGGAAGGGCCGGACGCGCGCGGCTTGCCGAAGCGGCGCGTGAACGCGACATCGAGCCGGTCGTCCTCGAGCCGGGCGATGACCTCGGCGCCCTCGCCGGGGACGCGGCGGCCGACGGCGCCGACGTGCTCGGCATGGCCGGCGGAGACGGATCGCTGGCGGTCGTGGCGTCCGCTGCCAGCGCCCATGGCATCCCGTTCGTGTGCGTTCCCGCCGGGACCCGGAACCACTTCGCCCGCGACCTCGGCCTGGACCCGGACGACCTCGTCGGCGCGCTCGACGCGTTCACCGACGCGCTCGAAGGGTCGATCGACGTCGGCGATGTGAACGGGCGGCCCTTTCTCAACAACGTCTCGCTCGGCGTCTACGGGGCGGCCGTGCAGCGGGAGAGCTATCGCGATGCGAAGGCGCGCACGCTCTTCGAGACGGCGGCGGAGGTGCTGGGTCCGAGCGCGGAGCTGCCCGGGATGCGCTTGGTCGACGACCGCGGTGTCGTGCACAGCGATCCCGCCGTGATCCTGGTGTCCAACAACCCCTACGCGCTGCATCGCCCGGCGAGGACCGGGATGCGTCCTGTCCTCGACAGCGGCCGGCTGGGAGTCCTCGTGCTCGCCAGGCCGGGCGGACCGCCACGGCGGCCCGGCCGCGGATGGACCGCGCGCTCCCTCGACGTGACCGCCGGCGACGCCGTGACCGCGGGCGTGGATGGAGAGGCCATCCGGCTCGACCCGGCCGTTCACTTCGGCATCCGGTCGAGAGCGCTCTGCGTCCGCATCGCGCACGTCCTCTGATTGCTGCGTGGAATCGGTCACCGGCATGCGCGCCAGTCTGCGAACCTACCGGGTGAGTGGTCATCACATGCTTTGTGTGACTGCGCCGCTAAGGCCCTGATCAATGGATCAGCCTCTCCAGGACCAGCAGGGCAACACCAAGCATCCCCTGCCCCGCGCCGAGGATGACGGCGCTGAGCGGGGATGCGCCGGAGCGAAACCCAGCGATGACCCCCCAGCCGGTTATCTGCAGAATCGCGCTGCCCAGCGCGAGCGTGGCGCCGGTCTCGCGCGACCAGACGCCCGCCCAGGCAAGTCCCAGGAGGGCTGTGGGAAGAGCTGCAGCTTCGACCAGCGGCCATTCGCGACGCGCGATCACAGGTATGACCCGAGCGTGGAACCTCGACCCGGCGGAGACGTGCTCGCCGACCACCTCCGACCACACGTGTGCAAGCCAGAAGACGAGCATCGATACGAACGCGCTTCCCGTCAAGCTGCGCGCGTCTGCGCCGGCCTCGAACGCTGCGCCGACCACGGACGCCACCAGGAACGAGCCGTACACAGCCGCTCCATAGCGGATGTCTCGCCGGGTCATTTGGCCGCCCGCGGCGCCGGCGGAATCAGCCGGGTGCTCCGATGTCGTGGCCGTCGACAGGAGTCACGTGAGCCAGCTCAACTTGAGCTCGACGGACACGTGGTCGCCGGTCGTCTTGCCCTGCCGTGTCAGAAGCACCTCGTCGGCGACCCGAACCCTGAGCCGCTCGCCGCCCGCCCTGAGCTCGAGCGTCTCGCCGGCGGTGAGGGAGAATGCGATGTCCACCAGGCGCTCCGCGGCCTGTCGCCGCGACACGCGCTCCTCGTGCTTGAACCCGGTCACGGTCTCGTCGAGGGTCAAGCGCAGCGGGGTGAGCGGTCGTCACGCAGTTCATGTGATTGGTCCCACCGCACTCGACGGGGACGCGCACCGCGAGGCCCTGCCGACGGAAATCACGCAAAGCGCATGACGACCCGTCACCCCGCCGTCGTCGAGTCTCAGGGTCCCAGCCCCGCACAGAAGGAGCAGTAGGCATGTTTGACAACGTCGTCGTAGGCGTCGACGACTACGAGGCCGGCCGGGACGCCCTCGAGCTGGCCAAGCAGCTGGTCTCCCCCGACGGGGACATGCTGCTGGTCTTCGTCGAGGTGGTCATGCGCGCTCCCGGCCCGGACACCGACCCCCAGTGGCAGCTCGACGACCGCCGCCGCGCGCTGGAGCGGCTCGCCTCGGTGCGAGACGATGCGAACGCCGACGCGCAGTTGCTGACCGTCCAGGCAGGCTCGGTGGCCCGCGGCCTTCATGAGGCCGTCCGCCGACATGGTGACCTGCTCGTGGTCGGGGCCTCGCGGCGCGACGAGTTCGAGCGGACCTTCGTCGGCGACGACACGCGGCAGCTCCTGCAGGACGCGTCCTCCGCCGTCGCCGTGGCGCCCACCGGCTACGCGACGCGCCTGCCTTCGCTCGACACGATCGGCGTCGGGTACGACGGCTCGCCCGCGAGCGAGCAGGCCCTGACCGTGGCGAGCGCGCTCGCCAGCGAGCGTGGCGCCGAGCTCTCGGCGCTCGAGGCGGTCGCCGAACCGATGTACGCCAACGATCCGGTCAGCGGCCAGTGGGCGCGCGAAGCGCGCTTGGAGAAGGCCCGGAAACAGCTGGCTGAGCTCCGCGGTGTCAAGCCCCATGTGGCGTCGGGTGACGCCGCGCAGGCCCTGGCACGGTATGCGGCGTCGATCGATCTCCTCGTCGTCGGTTCCCACGAGTACCGGCTGAGCGACCGGTTCTCGGGTGGCAGCACGTCCCAGCGCCTGGCGGACAGCCCTGCGTGCCCGCTGCTCGTTCTCGGCCCGGGAACCCGGGACGCGGCTCGAGCGCGCTAGCGGGGTGCCCTCGCGACCTCGCGCCAGGCGTTCAGCTGCTCTGCCCTGACGATCAGGATCTCGAGCGACCCGCAGTCCTCCACGACGGCGAGCATGGACTGCCTCGAGCTGACCACCCAGTCGATGAACCGGTAGAGGCGACCGCCGTCGGTGAAGTACCGCCGGGTGGCTCTGCTCGGCTCAGGCCGCGTCGGTCGCCGCGTCCATCTCATGGCCGGAGCATGAGCGGCGCCGGGGTGAGCCGTCATCACACGGTGTTGATGATCGGCGCCCGGCCGAGCCACCGCGGCGCCGACCCGTCCCAATCAGGCAAGACGCGTGATGACAACTCGTCCGCTCGGCGCCGATCGTCCGACGCATGGACACCCCGCGCGGCAACCGGCGGCGGAGCGCTCACGGGTGCCTTCGCCGGTGCGGTGTTCGGGCCGGTCGGGCTCGTGGGCGGCGCGCCCGCCGGCGGCACGATTCAAGCGCGAGCGGCCGAGCAGCTCGACGGCGAGCTGTTCGCCGAAGTCCGCGACAGCGTTCCCGAGGGCGGCTCTGCGCTGATGCTGGTGGCGGAGCGCCGGCAGATCGACGCGATGATTGATGCTCTCCGCGCAACGCAGGCGCGCGTCGCGATTCGCAGGACGTTGTTCGACGATGCGATGGCGGCGCTTGAATTCCGTTCTCGCCGAGGCGCCGCGCGTGTCGTGCGATCAGAGCCGTGACGGATCGCATGAATTGGGTGATGACCGCTCACACCGCTCGGTGTGAGCCTGCGGGGAGTCCTCGAGAGAAAGGAATGGCCATGGCCAGCACAGAGCGGTTGGAGACCGCTACATCCGCCTCGCGCCGCACGATCGCGTCGTACTCGACCTACGGGGAAGCCGAGCGCGCGGTCGACTGGCTCTCCGATCACGGCTTCGCCGTGGAGGGCAGCGCGATCGTGGGCAGCGGGCTGCGCTCGGTGGAGCAGGTGACGGGGCGCATGACCCCGGGGCGCGCCGCCGGGATCGGCGCGGGCCAGGGCGCTCTCATCGGTGCGCTGTTCGCCCTGCTGTTCGGCATCTTCTTCACGGGACCCGAGTTCATCGAGCTGCTGCTGTACTCGCTGGCGCTGGGCGCGCTGTTCGGTGCGCTCTACGGCGCCCTCGTTCAGTACGCAGGCAGCGGTGGCAAACGCGACTTCGCATCGGCCGCGAGCATCCAGGCGGACCGCTACGACGTCCAGGTCGACGAGGAAGCCGCCGACGAGGCGAGGCGGGTGCTCCGCGGGATGCCGGGGGCACGCTGACATGGAGGACACCATCGTCGTGCTGCGCTTCAACGACCTCGGTCAGGCGCGCCAAGCTCTGCACGAGCTGAAGCGGCTCGATCGCGACCGACGGCTCCAAGTGAGCGCCGCTGCGCTCGTAGGGCGGTCAAACGACGGCCGGATCGAGACGTCCAGCGGGTCGGAGGACGCCGAGGGCTTCTACCTGCCCAAGGGTGGAATCGTCGGCATCATGGTCGACGCGCTCAGCGGTCCGACCGAGGCCGTATTCGGACGGCCGACGGAGAGCTTCCGCGGGCACGGGGCTCCACCCACGCACGAGCCCGAGCGCGAGCAAGTGCTCGGGGAGGTCAGCAAGACTCTAGAGCCGGGCGTCACGATCGTCATTGCGGAGATAACCGACCCGGATCCCAGTGTGCTCGACGCGGCGCTCGCGGCTCTCGGCGGAAGCGTTACCCGACGAGCCGCGCGCGACGTCTACGCCGAGCTCCAGGGGCGATGAGCGGCGCTACCGCCGGTCGCCCTTGAGGAACGGGCGCACCAGGAGACGCCACAACAGCGCCGCTGTCGCGATCGGAACGCCGAACCCGAGCAGCCAGAAGGCGACCGCGCTGTCGACCTGATCGACCATCCAGCCGAAGTTCATGCCGAAGAAGCCCGTGACGAACGTGAGCGGGACGAAGATCGTGGCGACGATGCTGAGCACATACGCTCGCTCGTTGAGCTGGAGGTCGAGCACCATCCCCATCGCGTTCGCGGCGGCGTCGATCGACTCGAGCAGGCGGTTCAGCTGATCCTCGAGCCGGTCGAAGTAAGGCTCCTCGGAGGTGCCGAAGTCTCGAAGCGCTCCGGTTTCGAGGCCGACACGCTCGAAGACGGCCTGCTCGTTCCTGACCCACCGCCTCATCGTCGCGAGCCGGGCACCGGCCTGCCGCAGCGTCGCCCTCGGCACGCCTCCGCCGGCCCCCTCCGTCCATGCCGCGACAAGCGTGTCCAGCCTCAGTTCGACCTCGTCGAGCGCGTCGAAGGTGGTGGCGAGCATTGCGTCGAGCACCGAATAGACGACGTATCCCTTGCTCCGTCCCGGCGGAAGATCGGGAGCGAGGACGGCGGGCAGCGAGACGCGCTCGTCGTGCAGCGTCAGCAGGTAGTCGTTCGTAACGAGGACCTGAACCTCGATGGGCCGCAGGCGGTACCCGGCCTGCTCCCGCTCCGGCTCACGCTCGACATAGCAGCGAAGCACGAAGACGACGGCCTCGCCGTCAGCGTGGAAGGCCCGCGAGGCGTAGCCGTCGGGAGCGGTCCGGAGAGCGCTCAGCGCGCGCTCGGGAATCCCGAGCGCGTCGACCAGATCTTCGCGGCTCGTCTCGCTGAGCGAGACATCGAGCCAAAAGAAGCGCCCCTCGGCGCGCAGTGCGGCGACACGCTCTCGCTCGGCGGCGTCCAGCCCGTAGAGGACCTCCGTCATGGCCTCTCAGGCGACGAGGCGAACCGGCGGTCCAAGCAGCCGTAGCTCGCGGGCGCGGGCGACGGCCTCGCCGCGGTTGTGGACATCGAGCTTGGCGTAGATGTGTCGCAGATGTGTCCTCACCGTGTTCGCCGACACGAACAGCTCGGAGGCGATCTCCGGCACCTTCAGGTTGCTGGGCAGGTATCTGACGACGCGCAGCTCGGCCTCGCTCAGCTCGTCGATCAGGGGACGCGGCTCGCCGCGGGCTCCGAGCGACCTTCCGGCCAGCAGATCGAGGATCGTCGTGAGGAGGGTGGCGTGAGCGGTTCGGTGCCGAGGAACGCGCTCAAGCAGCTCACCGACGGGGGCGAGCGTGAACGGCAGGATCACACCGTCGGGCTCCGCGAGCTCGAGGGCGCGCTCGATCGACGCCTCTGCGGCGCACCGGTCGCCGAGCGCGTCGCGGGCGGCGGCGTCGAGAAGCAGCGCCTCGATCGGCGCCCATCCCGGGTGCAGTGCCCGGGCCTTGCCCTCGATGACCGGGACGAGCGCGTCGACCGCCCGGTCGGGAGCGCCCTGTGCAAGCGCGATGGCGGCAGCCGTCACACGCAGCTCGGCCCGGCCGCGCGCGGGCTCTCCGATCTCGTCGAGCGTGACGCCGGCGGCCTCCGCCTCCCCCATCCGGACCTGGACGTCGAGCATGCGCCCACGTGACTCGATCGTCGGCACGTGATCGGCGGGGAGCAGCGTTCCTATCCGCTCAGCCGCCCGGAATGCCTCGAGCGCCTGGTCGAGGCGACCCTGCCCGAGGCCGAGCAAGCCTCGCGCGTATTGGATCTCCAGCTCGGTTCCGGGATCCGCCCCCGGCCTGCCCGGCGGCCCCTGCGCGCGATCTGCCCGCTCCAGCCAGCGCTCGGCCTCGTCGAACCGACCCAGCCATGTCAACACCTCACCGCCGACTGCCAGGGCCGCGGCTACCACCGGCAGCTCCTGCCATCCGTTTTCCTCGGCGATGGCAACCGCGTCCTGTGTCAGACGGAGCGGGACCGAGGCCGGCAGCCCGCTGAGCGGAGCCAGGCTGGCGAGACGAGACAGGCAGCTGATCTCAAGCCAGGGGCGGCCGATGCGGCGCGCCAGCTCCAACGCCTGTTCCAAATGACGTCGTGCCGACTCGAGCTCGAACAACGACAGCTCGCAGGCGCCGAGCGACCCGAGTGCCTTCGCGCGGAGATCGCCGCGCACCGCGGACGCGTTCGCCTGCTGGTGCCGCAAAGCCGTCTCCAGCGACCGCATCGCCGCGAGCGCAGCGCCCAGGTCCTGGCGGCGACTCGCCTGCCACAGACTGGCACCGGCCATCAGGGCGTCGAAGCCCGGCCGGCGGGCGGACGGCACCGAGACCGCGAGCCGCCGCGCGGCGTCCAGGTATGCCGCGCTCTCGTCCAAACGACCCTCGAAGGCCCGACCACTGGCGAACACCAGGGCCAGCTCGGGGTTAGCCGTCGCGGCGTCCGCCGGGAAGGCGGCCATCAGGTCATACACGGTCGCCCCCCGGCCCTCCAGCCGGAGACTGAGGTGGTGGTCGGCGAGCAGGCGCGCGGCGTGCCCCCAGTCCCCGGCCGCCTGGGAGTGGCGGATCGCCTCGACAACGTGACCGTGAGTCTCGTACCACTGGGCCGCCGCACGGTGCAACGACTCGATGGTCGTCGCGGACACGCGCCGCAGCTCGAGCTGCAGCAGGTCCGCGAACAGCCGGTGATACCGGAACCAGGAACGCCCCACATCCAACGAGGACACGAAGGCGTTGGCATCCTCCAGCTGCTGGAGCACCCGCTCTGAACCCGAGTTCCCGGTGAGAAAGTCCGCCAGCGGCCCGCTCACCCGGTCCAGGATCGAGGTGCGCAGGAGCAGCTCACGCACCTCTGCCGGCTGGCGCTGGAGCACCTCCGCGAGCAGATAGCCAGCCACCGTCCGCTCGCTGCCCGAGAACTCCGCAGCGAACCGCTCGGGCTCGGGGTGCTCGACCAGCGAGATCACCGCCAGCCGCAGACCCGCCGCCCATCCCTCCGCGCGCTCGTGCAACAACCCCACCCCTGCCTCCGAGAGGGCAATCCCGGCCGCCTTGACCAGCGCGCTCGTCTCCTCCAGCGAGAAGCGCAGGTCAGACGCCCGAAGCTCGGTCAGCCCCCCCACCACTCGCAGGCGGTGTAGCCCGACTCGCGGTTCCTCACGCGTAGCCAACACGACCACCAGCTGCGACGGCACCCGCGCCAGGAACAGGTCGAGCCACGCGACCGCCTGGGCGGAACGCAGCTCATGCAGATCGTCGATCACCAGCACCAGCGGCTCCTCGAGCGAGTCGAGCCCCGACGCCAGCCGCTCGACCGCGACCCCCCCGCCCCGGTCCGGCGAAGCCATCACCCCTCCGACCAGATCCTTACTCGCAAAAGACGAAAGCTCCTCGACCACCGAGGCCCAGAACCGCTGCGCGTCATGCTCGCCAGGCTCGACGGACACCCAGGCGACTCGACGCTGGAGCCGCCGTTCCTCGATCCAGGAGCGGAGCAGCATCGTCTTGCCGCCGCCTGCCGGCGCCTGGACCACCACCACGCCGCCCGGCTCCGCGGCCGACAGGCGCCCGAACAACGCTCGGCGGCAGACCAGCCCGCGCCCAGCAGGCGGACGCCCGCAGGCGGCGCGATCCGGCTTGACAATTAGCCCGCGGTAGCGCACGGGCGTCCGATCCTACGGTGACGGTCACCGGCCTTCGCACTCCTTTCGATGTGCCCGAGTTGGCCGCAGCCTCGCCCCCGCCCCTGCCACACCGCTGCCACGTCGTCCGTGGCGGCTGCATCACGAAGGTTCACACGCGCGTCCGAGGCGCCGGCGGTCTGCGGCAACGTACGGACTTGACCGGGTCGGAACGGGTGGCGACAATGGCCGGTGCGGGAGGCAGCCCCTGCCGCCTACATGGCCGATGTGCTGGAAATCCGGCTGCTCGGGCCGCTCGAGGTCCGGCTCGGTGGACGTCCGGTCGGCGTGAGCGGCGGCAAGCGTTATGGCCTCCTCGCGGTGCTTGCGCTGCGCCACGGCCGGGTCGTGACGGTCGACGAGCTGATCGACGCGCTCTGGGGCGAAGAGCTGCCTGCCGCGCCGCGCAACGCGCTGCAGCACCACGTCGCACGACTGCGAGCTGCGCTCGGACAGGAGTCGATCGTCGGTTCGTCAAACGGTTACGCGCTGGGGGACGTGACCGTCGACGCCAAGCGGTTCGAGCAGTTGCTCGCGGAGGCGCGTCGCGCTTCGCGCGAGGGCGACACTCGAGCGGGGGCCGAGTCCATCGAGCTCGCGCTGGCGCTGTGGCGCGGTCCAGCTTTGCAGGGGCTGACCGAGACCGAGTGGCTCGGCGCCGAGGCGCGGCGGCTGGAGGCGCTGCGCGTGGACGCGCTCGAGGAGCGGTTCGACACGGCGCTCGCGCTTGGGGAGCATCGCGAGCTCGTCTCCGCGCTGCGGGCGACGCTGGACGAGAACCCGTTTCGGGAGCGCGTGTGGGGGCAGCTGATGCTGGCGCTCTACCGGGGCGGCCGGCAGGTGGACGCACTCGAGACCTTCCAGGAGGCGCGGCGGGTTCTCGATGAGCAGCTGGGGCTCGAGCCCGGGCCCGAGCTACGGCGTCTCCAGGAGGCGATCCTGGCGCATGACCCGGCGATCGCCCCCGTCCCCGTCGCACCGTCGCCCCGCGGCGAGCTGCCGTCGCCCATGACGTCGTTCGTCGACCGCGAGCGTGAGCGGGCCGAGGTGGTCGCCCTCCTGCGCGAGCACCGGCTCGTGACGCTGACAGGTCCTCCCGGCGTCGGCAAGAGCCGGCTCTCGCTAGAAGTGGGGCGGTCGCTCCAGAGCGACCTGCGCGACGGCGCGTGGCTGGTCGAGCTCGCGCGCGCGGGTGCCCCGGAGGACGTCGAACGGGTCGTCGCCGATGCCGTCGACGCGCGCGGGCCCGACCCGCTCGCCCGTGTCATCGCGCGCCTGCGGGATGCCGAGGCGATCCTCCTCCTGGACGCGTGCGAGCACACGCTTGCGGAGGCGGCGCGTGTCGCATCCGCGGTGTTGCCCGAATGCCCGGGCGTCCGAGTGCTGGCGACGAGTCGCGAGATGCTTCACCTCGCCGGCGAGCTGCCGGTAACCCTCAAACCGCTCCGAGCGCCCGAAGCGGCAGCGACCGACGGCGCCGACTCGCCGGCGGTGCAGCTGTTCGCCGCGCGCGCCCGCGCGGCGCGGCCGGGATTCGAGCTGACCGCCGAGGCGGTGCCGCTCGCCGCCGAGATCGCCCGTCGGGTGGACGGGCTCCCGCTCGCGATCGAGCTCGCCGCCGCGCGCACCAAGGTGCTCGGGCTCGCCGAGCTCAGCTCGCTCGTCGAGCGCCGCCTCGCGCTGCTCCGTGATCGGCCGCCATCCGACCCGATCCGCACCGCCCTCCTGGGGCTCGTGGAGTGGAGCTACGAGCTCCTGCACACGGACGAAAAGACGCTGCTGCACCAGCTCGCGGTGCATCGGGGCGGCGCCTCGCTCCCCTCGCTGCTCGTCGTGGCTGAAAACGACGGGCTCGACCAAGCAGCGGTCAACCACCTGCTCGCTGCGCTCGTCGACAAGTCGATCATCTCGGTTTCCTTCCCGGACGAAGAGGCACGCTACGACCTGCTCGACACAGTCCGCGACTACACGCTCGAGCGCCTAGCGGAAAGCGGTGGCCTCGCCGCCGCCCGCAAGGCGCACGCGGAACACTTCGCCACGGTGGCCGAGGCGGCCCGGCCGGGGCTACGCGGGCCCGAGTGGCTGAGCTGGGTCAGGCGCCTCGAGCGTGACCACGACAATCTCTGGGCCGCGCTCACGTACGCCCGCGACGCGCCCGACCCGGCAGTCGCGATCCGGCTCGGTGCGCCGTTGGGCTGGTACTTCTCGCTCGCCGAACGCGTCTCCGAGGGGCGCCGCTTCCTCCAGCTCGCGCTCGACACGACAACCGACCACGCACCAGCTGGCCTACGTATCGAAATGCTCGCATGGCTTTGCTTCCTCGCAACGGAGGAGCTCGACTTCGACGCCGCCGTCGAGGCGGGCCAACGAGCTCTCGCGCTCGGCGCGAGCACTCCGGCACCATCGGAGTCCGCGCTCCTGCGGGTCACGCTCGCGATTGCCCTCACGAACAGCGGCGACTTCAAGCGGGCCGCAGCATTCGCCGATGAGGCGCGCGCCGGCTACACCAAGGCGCGAGACGATTGGGGAGTCGCGTTGAGCAGCCTCGTCCGGGCCGGCGTTGCTACGGGCACGCGAGACGTCTGCACTGTCGCCGCGATGGCGGTGAAGGGTCGCCAGCACTCCGAGGCGATCGGGTACGACGCGTTTCTACCGACGGCGATGCTGTTCGAGGCATGGGCCGCGGAGCGGCAGGGCGACCGAGAAGCCGCGGCGGACGCTTACCGCCGCGCGTTCGACGTCTCGCACCGAGCCGGGCTTCGCGACCACGCCTCCTTCGCCCTTGCGGGGCTCGGCTCGGTCGCGCTCACTGGCGGAGACGTCAGCAGAGCCGAACAGCTCGAGCGGCGGGCGCTCGCCGCCGCCGAGGCGGCACAGGCGCCATGGGTCGCGGCCCACGCTCGCGTCCAACTCGGCCGCGCGCTCGTGGCGGCCGGCGACATCGACACCGCGGAGAAGCTCTACCAGAACGTCGTCCAGTGGTCGGGGGCTGAGCGGCCGCACGAGCCTCGCGAGACGCAGTTCATTGCGCTCAGCGGCAGCCCCGCCGCGGCTGCATTGCTCGGCCTCGCCGAGCTCGCCGCCGCCCGCGGACACACCAAGGTCGCCGACGAACTCCGCATGCGGGCCGAGCTCGCGGCTGCCTGAACCAAAAATCACTCAACCTGCGTGATGCGTGGTCACCCTGGTGTGACGAAGGATGCGCGCATGGCAGCTCCGTGGATGGCTTCAGACGGCAGGGGCCGCAGTGCTATGCGCGCATCCTTGAGGCGGCTGAGGGACGAGATCCTCGATTTGTACCTGGCCTGGCGCGAGGAAGCTGCCGCCGTCGCGGATGCGTACGCGTTGTGGGCAGACGCGACCGCGGGCGAAAAGCCCGCCCGCTTCGCAGCATTCACGGCGGCGATCGACCGGGAGGAAGCCGCCGCTCGGAGCTACGCCAACGTGCTGGCGAACGGCGAACGGGTGCCGCAGTGGTGATGGGTTACGCGCGATGAGCACCACGGAGAACGCGCGGGCCTCGAGACGCTCCGCCGACGGAGGCAGCACCGAGGCTGCCGTCCCGCAGAGCGCTGCGACACCGGAGAGCGCCGCAGCTCCGTCCCCGTTCACCCCTATCGCCAACTACGGGTTCCTGTCCAACTGCCACACGGGCGCGCTTGTGGCCCCGGACGGCACGGTCGACTGGCTGTGCGTCCCCCGGTTCGACTCGCCGAGCGTGTTCGGTGCCCTGCTCGACCGCGGCGCGGGCGGCTTCAGGTTCGGCCCATTCGGGATCAACGTTCCCAGTGACAGGATCTATGAGCCGGGGACCAACACGCTGGTGACGTCGTGGAGGACGCCGACCGGCTGGGTCGTCGTGCGCGACGCGCTGACGATGGGACCGCGCCGCGGCGAGGACACGGTCACACCCCACACCCGACCGCCATCGGACGAGGATGCGAACCACGCGCTCGTGCGGACCGCCCACTGCATCGACGGCAGTGTCGAGATCGACCTCGTGTGCGAGCCCGGGTTCGACTATGGCCGCCATCCCGGCGAGTGGACGCTGAGCCCGGATCGGCATCGAGCCGACGCCAAGGGCGGCGAGCAGGCACTACGGCTCCAGACCGACATGCTCGCTGGGCATCGAGGCCGGCCGGGCTCGGGCCCGCCACGTGCTGCGCGCCGGCGAGACCGTCTATTGCGCATTGGCCTGGAGCGACGAAGCGCTTGTCCCGACCAGCGGCGACGAGGCCGCCGATCAGCTCGCGGCGACGACGCGCTTCTGGCGCGACTGGCTCGCCCGCGCGGCGATTCCCGACCACGAGTTTGGGCCGATGATCCAGCGGTCGGCGCTCACGATCAAGGGCCTCACGTACATGCCGACGGGTGCGGCGGTCGCGGCGCTCACCACGTCGCTGCCGGAGACGCCGGGCGGCGAGCGGAACTGGGACTACCGCTATAGCTGGATCCGCGACTCGACCTTCCTCCTGCGCGCGCTTCACTTCCTGCTCCTGGATTGGGAGGCCGACGAGTTCATGCAGTACATGGCCGACCTCGAGCGCAACGATGACGGCGGCCTCCAGATCATGTACGGGATCGACGGTCGCCGGGATCTGACCGAGTCGCTGCGCGAGGACCTGTCCGGTCATGACGGCGCATACCCCGTCCGCATCGGGAACGGTGCCTTCGACCAGCGGCAGAACGACGTCTTCGGTGCGGCGCTCGACTCCGTCCTGCTCCACAGCCGCCGGAGCCAGCGCATTCCGCGGCGCCTATGGCCGCTCGGGCAGGAGCAGGCAGAGTGCGCGACAGCGGTGTGGCGTCAACCGGACCAGGGCATCTGGGAGGCGCGCGGCAAGCCGCGGCACTACGTCTCATCGAAGCTCATGTGCTGGGTCGCGCTCGACCGCGCAGCACGTCTCGCGAACATTCGCGGAGACGCTGCGCTCTCGGCCAGCTGGGCAGAGACTGCCGCGGAGATCAAGTCGGACATCCTCGAGCACGGGGTCGACAGTCGTGGGGTGTTGCGCCAGCACTACGAGACCGACGCGCTCGACGCCGCCACGCTGCTCGCGGCGATCTTCGGGTTCCTGCCGGGCGACGACGCACGACTGCATGCCACCGTGCTGGCCGTCGAAGACGAGCTGAGTGAGCAGGGCTACGTGCTGCGGTACCGCACCGAGGAGACCGAGGACGGACTGTCGGGCAAGGAGGGGAGCTTCCTCATCTGCTCCTTCTGGCTCGTATCGGCGCTGGCGATCATCGGCGAGCCGCAGCGGGCAAGACATCTGATGGAGCGCCTCGTGAAGGTCGCATCCCCGCTCGGGCTGTACGCGGAGGAGTTCGACGCCGAGACCGGCAGACACCTGGGGAATTTCCCGCAGGCCTTCTCGCACCTCGCACTGGTCGAGGCTGCCGCGCGACTCATCCTCGCAGAGGGCCTCGAGGAAGTGGCCGGGTGACTGCCTGAGGTCGCAGGGTGGCACCGGCGGCCCCTCCTGGGCCGCTCCATGGGTGCTTCGCGTCGCCGCGCGAAGCACCGTCACCCTGGTCAGGCTGTTCCGCCCCTTCGCTCAGTACGCTTTCAGTCCGCGAACCCCCGGGATCTCACGTTGAAAACCGGGGACCTCAGCCGCCCCCGCGCGCCGACGAAAGCGCTCATTTGCAGGAAGATCCGGCCAATCGGCGTCGCCTCAGGTTCTGCTTGCCAGCAGAAGGTCGTGGGTTTCGGCTCCCATCAGCCGCTCTCAGAAGACCTGCGTTTGCAGGTTTTTTCGTTGCGGCAGTCGCCTTGTGCCTCTGCATCAGGTCGGACTGATTCCGGACTCGCGGTCCGCCGATCGTCGGCGGCTTTATGTAAAACGCCCAGTTTGCAGGCCAATTCTCGTTCGGCCGAACCGAAGTCCTTCTGCAGGCCGACAGAAGGTCGAGTGTCCCGCCTGCTGCGGCCATTGGCCGGCTGTTCCTGCAAACGGCACGTTCTTGCGCACGGACGCCTGCCGGCGCGCTACCAGAGATCCCGATCCTCGGGGACCAGTCCGATTTCAGTCCGGATACCGTGAGGCCGACCCTGGCCCGCACAGCGACCCCGGCGAGCCATGGCTCCCACGCGAGCTCTCCGCAGGACGGCGTCCGAGGCAGCGGCGCGGTGCCGGAGCAGCCGACGATTATCAGCCGAGCCCGGCTGAGCGAAGTCACGGACGCCTATCGGCCGAGCCTTGCGGAGGCCGATGACGCCTGAGCCGGTGGCTGAGCCGCGGTCAGCGCGAGCATCCGCGGCCGCGTCGCGCCCCTACGCTGGGTCCGGCGCCAGCGAAGGGGCGAACGCTGCGTCCGAGTTGGCGTCAGGCTTCGCTCGGTCGGGCGACCGGGGAGAGGGACACCCGTTCGCGCATGCGCTTGGCAAGCGACGGCTGACGCGCGTACGCCTGCAGAGCGCCGAACCGATAGTGCAGCAGCTGCTGCAGGTGGGCGGTGTGCTCGAAGGGGTGGGCGATGATGCGCCCGTCGGCGAGCGACATCGCTGCGGCGGGCAACCCGCGGATCTCTGCGATCAGCGCCGGCGTGGGGAGCGGCCGCTGGCTGTCCAGTTCCGCGAGCCGCTGCAGGGCGGGCTGGTCGTCCTCGGTGGCATGACGAATGATGGGGTACATGGTGCTCCTTTGGCTGGGTCGGCGATGTGCGCGCTGCGCGACTGCCACGAAGTGCGCGAGTCCCGAGTCCTTCGCTCGGACTTCGTCAGTGGAGCCTGATTCGGTAGGCCACGAGTAGGCGATTGGTAAACGGGCCCAGCCGCCCCGGCGGGGCCGCGTGAACCTGCGGCCGCAGGCGAGTGTCAAGCGGATCGGCACTCACATGCCTGGCATCGCCGTCCAGGGGCTCGTCGCTGGCGTCCCTGGGGTACGTCGCCGTCAATGTCGTCGGGTCTGGGCGGTGACGCCCGACAGCTAGGGCGAGCTAGGGCGCGATCGGGAGCGCGTCGTCGTCCAGCAGTGCGGCCGCTTCACGAAGGTCCGGCGTGTCGAGCCCCTCGGTGAAGCGCTCGCGAAGCGGGGCGATCAAGCCGCGTACCTGTCCGGCCCGGCCGCGCCGCATCCTGATGCGCGCGAGTGACAGGGCGGCCCGCAGTTCGAGGCTCGGTGAGCCCTGGCGCCGCGCGACCGCCACCGCGGCCTCGAGCTGTTCCTCGGCCGCGCCATCGTCGGGATCACGGGCGAGCACCAGGAGCGCGCGCAGGCGGAGCAACTCGGCCTCAAAGAACAGCAGTCGCTCGCGGGCCGCGATCTCGAGCGCCTCCGAGACGGCCGAGAGCCCGGCTTCGACCGCCCCGGCGTGCAGGTGGCTGTCGGCCAGCAGACCGAGGTAGTACGGGTCGTCCATGTGTGCGCCGGTGCTGCGCGACGCACGAAGGCCGCCCGCCAGCTCCTCGGCCCCTCGGCCCGGATCGCCGAGCACGGCGACCGCCCAGCCGTCGAGGATACGGCCCATCGCGACACGGTAGGCGTAGCCGCGATCGCCCGCCGCGTCCATAGTCGCGCGCGCCCACCCGCGCACCTCGTCTGGCTCGCGCCGGCACTGGTGGACCACCGCGAGCTGTGCGCAGGCGGTCGCTCGACTGTAGGCGCGCGCAGGCTCCTCGGCGAGGGCGAGCGCCCGGCGGGCACGCTCGAGTGCCTCGTCGGGCCGGCCCAGGTACCAGGTGGCCAGTGCCGCCCAGTCGTGACATGCCACGCCCGCGTTGTCGCCGAGCGTCGCGGGAAAAGTGTCGTAGCCGCCGAGATTGGGATCCCCGCTGGAGAAGAGCGCCGCCCCGACGTCGGCGTGCTCCAGCGCACGAGCAAACGACCCCTGGTGGAAGAGGCTGCACGCCAGCAGCTCGTTGCTTTGCAGGTGGCGCGAGGTGTCCTCCACGGGCGTCCGTCGCCGGCACTGGTCAATCACCTCGGCGGCGGCCGCGTACTCACCTCGGACCTCGTAGATGGTGGCGAGCGCGAGCAGCACGTTTATCAGCGGCTCGTTGTCGTGGAGGCGCTCGGCAAGGGCTCGGGCGCGGACCAGCGACTCCTTCGCCTCCGGGGAGGACCAGCCCTCGGTGGCCACCAGCGCCTGCCCGAGCATCGACAGCAGCTCCACCTCGGCGCGTACGCGACCCGGCCCGGGCTCCAGCAGGCCGACTCCGCGCAGCGCCTCGCGTACCTGTTTGACCCCCTCCGGGTACGCCTGCCGGGCAAACGCACCGTCCGCCGCCAGCTTGAGGAAACGCACAGCCCGCTCTGGCTCACGACCGGCGACGAAGTGGAGCGCGAGCTCGGTGGCGTATTCCCCGGCCCGCGGCCCGTAGGCCTCCAGCAAGCGGGCGCCGATTCGGCGATGCATTTCGGCCCTGTCGCTTGGGGGAACGAGATCGGCGAGGACGGCCCTGTGGAGGTCATGCACGAAGGCGTAGACCGGCGACACCGTCTCGTCCGGCCAGCGCGTCTCGCCGGCCGGCTCGAGAAATGTCCGCATGCGCGCGAGCGCTTCGCAGCGGTCAGCCACTTCGTCCGGGGCGCGCTGCAGCGCCTCGGCGACCGTGGCTACCGCGAACTCGCGGCCGACCAGCGCAGCGCCACGCAACAGCGCGGCGTCCGGACGGTCCAGCGCCATGACCGTGTCCTCGATGGAGCCGCGCAGGCTGCCCGGGATGGCGCTCGCCAGGCGGTCGAACGGCACGGTCAGCCGAGCGCCCTCGGCGCCCTCGACGATGGCGCTCTCGCCCAGCCAGTGGTCGAGCAGGTGGCCCACGAACAGCGGGTTTCCGGCGGTGCGGTCGTGCACGAGCTCGGCCAACCCCGCAGGCAGCCCGCTGCCGAGGCGCGCTTCCACCACCTCTTCCACGGCGTTCACGCCCAGCCGTCCGAGCGCGATCTCCTCGGCTGTGCCGCGCAAACAAAGCTCATGCACCAACGAGCGCACACCGTCCTCGCCGGCCGAGACGCCCGGCGGCGACAAGGTCGCCAGCAGCAGGATGCGAGCGTGCCCGCTGCGCCTCAGGAGCGCCGAAAGCAGGCCGAGGGTGGCCCCGTCGGTCCACTGCAGATCCTCGAGCACGAGCAGCACCGGCCGCTGTGCGGCGAGTGCCTCCAGCGCCTCGACCGCCTCGCGCAGCATCCGTTCACGGGTCGTGCCGCGAACCCGGCGCTCGACGGCCTCCAGGTAATCGAAGTCGATGAGCCACGGCAGCTGGACCAGCCAAGACTGCGCGCGCGCGGCGAGCGTCTCGACGAGCGCGTCGCCGTAGGGCCCCTCGGCGGCCCGGCCGAGTGCATCGAGCACCGGAAGATATGGCTCCCGCGGGCCGCGGTGCTCAACGCATTGGCCCTGCGCGACCAGGAGATCCTCGCTGGCGACGACCGCCTCGAGGAACGCGCGGACCAGCGTGGTCTTGCCTGCGCCGGGCTCTCCGGTGACGAAGACCGCCCGCCGGTCCCCTTGCACCGCTCGCGCCAACGCCCGCCGCAGCCGCTCCAGCTCCGCCGCCCGGCCGGTGGGCGCGCTGTCCGACTTTCCCGGGAGGCGCCCCTGCGGGACATCCGCCGCCGGTCCCGGTGACGCCGGCTCGAGCTCAGGCCCTTGCATGAGAATCGAGCGTTCCAGCTCGCGCAGCCGGGACGAGGGGCCGATACCAAGCTCATCCCCGAGCATCTGGCGGAACTGCTGGTATCCGGCCAGGGCGTCCGCCTGCCGTCCGGAGCGGTACAACGCGAGCATCAACTGGCCGCGCGGGCGCTCTCGCAACGGCTCGTGTTTGACCAGCGACTCGAGCTCGGGCACCACATCGGCATGGCGTCCCAGCGCGAGATCCACGTCGATTCGCTCCTCGAGGCATCCGAGGCGCAGCTCTTCGAGACGCCCGCGTTCGTGCTCGGCGAACGGTTCGGTGAACTCGGCGAGCGCTGGCCCCCGCCACAGCCCGAGCGCCTCGCGTAGCAGGCGGGCCGCCTCGGCCGGCGCGCCCTCGGCGATTGCGGTGC
This sequence comes from uncultured Thermoleophilaceae bacterium, assembly GCA_963821275.1. GTDB lineage: Bacteria > Actinomycetota > Thermoleophilia > Solirubrobacterales > Thermoleophilaceae > JACVRW01. Next base: position 83,746 of record CAWGDF010000004.1, on the reverse strand, counting down.
TCGCCTGGGCCTGCAGGCGCTCGAATCGATGCAGGTCGATGGCCTCGGGGTTCAGCTCGAGCGCGTACCCCGGCGGCCGGGTGAGCAGCATCCCCGCGGGCAGCAGCTTGCGCAGGCGCGAAACGTAGACCTGGACCATCTTGGGCGCCGAAGCGGGCAGGTCGTCACCCCACAGGTCGTCCAAGAGCTGCTCGACGGACACCGTGCGGTTGGCGTCGAGCAGCAGGCGAGCCAGCAGGGCGCGCTGCTTTCGAGGCCCGAGCGAGACCACCCCGCCGTCACCGGTCCCCTCCAGCGGACCCAGGACCCGGAATTCCATACGTCAACGCTAACCCGGTCCTGGGACTACCGCCCATTGGCTTGAGCGTGGCTGATCCGAGCCGCCCCGAGCTGAATCCGATTGGAGTGGTCGAATCGCCGTTGACCGATTCGGCCATTGTGCTCGCGCCCGCGCCTCAGCACCACTCGGTCCAGGAAGGTTTCGGGAAGGAAAGCCCCCGTAGCGTGGCCGGCCATGACCACCCCTCCCACCTCGACCGTTCGCCGGCGTCTCGGACCGCTCGGTCGCCTTGGTCTTTGGGCGGCTCGTCGCCGGCGGCTCGTCTTCCTCTCGTGGGCCGTACTGGTCGTTGCGCTCGCGTCTTCGCGCCGCGGGCCGAGCAGGCGCTGTCTGGCGGTGGTTGGGGGGCCGACGGCTCGGAGTCCGTTCGCGCGCGGGAGTTGATCGACCGCCACTTCGGCGGCCATGGCAGCTATGGCCTGGCCGTGGTCGTGAGCTCGCCCCGCCACACCGCCAACGACCCGCCCTTCCGGCGCGCGGTCGAGCGCAGCGCACGGGTGTTGGACACTGAGGCGGCTGTGGCCGATGTGCGCCTGCCGCGCGGTGGCGGCTCGGCCTCAGCCGACGGGCGCGTGGCCGTGGTGCGGGGCGGGGCCGGCGCAGACACGGCCGAGGGCTACGCGCAGTTCGCTGGGCGGCGATCAACTGGTCCCCGGTGCTGCGACCGCGGCCTCGGGCTGACGTCCTCTAGGTGAGGTCCGTCTCAATCTCGATGCGGCCCGACTTGGCCGCGTCCGCGAGCATGCGGTAGTCGAGCTCGTTCTGGTCCGCATAGCGCTCTGAGAACTCGGCGATCGCCCGGTCGAAGGTCTTGCCCTTGCCGAGGTAGGACCCGATCGCGATCCGGTCGCCGGACCGCGCGTGGGCTCGGGCAAGCGTCCAGCCGCAGACCCGACCGTAGATCGCCAGCCCCTCCGGCGGCAGGGTCTCGATCTCGACCGATCGCTTCCCGTCCCAGAGCTGGCGGACGTAGAAGTCTCGTTTGCCGCCGTCGAAGCCCGGGGCTGGGAGCCAGCCGAGGAGGATGTCGCCCGAGGCCTGCATCAGCCACTGGCCCTCGACCACCCGCTCGCCGTGGTTTCCGAACTCGCTCTCGCCGACGTAGGGCTCGAGCACCGAGGCCTCGGCCTCCTTGGCCTGCAGGAAGAGCGGATCCTGCCCGTCGCGGCCCATCATCAGCACCACCCAAGCGCGGGTCCCGACACTGCCGACCCCGACCACCTTGTGGGCCATTTCGACGAACCGGTAGCTGTCCAACAGGCGGCGACGGTCTCCTTTGAGGCTCTCGCGGTAACGGCCGAGCAGCTCGAGCATCCGCTCCTCGAGCTCCTGGGCCTGATCCTCGGAGACGAGCTCCCGCGCGGGAACCAGCAGCGGCGGGTCGCTGATGATCCGCGGCTCACCATCGACCACACGAACGAGGCGATCGAACGCTCTGAGGCTGTTCTTCTTGCCGGCCTTCTTGACGTCCTTCCTCGCCTCCTTCATCGCCTTGCCGGGGGCGACCTTGGCCAGGTCGGCGAGCAGGGTGTCGACGTCGAGGCGGGCGTACCAGACGTCGAGGTTCCGCATCGCGGCGAACTCGCGCATCGCCTCACGGTAGGAGCGGACCGTGCGGAGGACCGCAGCGCGGCTCTCCTTCGGGGTGAACTCGCGGTCGCGCCCGGCGATCGCAAAGCTCGCCGCAAGGCGCTTGACGTCCCACTCCCAGGGCCCCGGAAGGGTCTCGTCGAAGTCGTTGACGTCCAACACCAGACGGCGGTCCGGGGCGGCGAAGACGCCGAAGTTCGAGAGGTGGGCATCGCCGCATGCCTGGACCCGCAGCCCGGACTCGGGGGTCTTCGCGAGGTCCATCGCCATGATCGCCGCCGCGCCGCGAAAGAACGTGAACGGCGAGACGAGCATCCGCCCGTAGCGGATCGGCACCAGCTCCTGGACACGGCTCTTGGCCTGATCCTCGAGCACCTTGACCGGATCCCGCCGGCGCGCTGGCGGCTCCCATTCGCCGTGGCTCGAGCGCGGAACCTTCTCCCGCGCCGCCTTACCGGCGGCTGCGCGCTCCTCTGGGGAGGCGGTGTCCACGAGCGGAGGCTTGGTGGGCGCGTGATCGTTTTGCGAAGCTTCTTCGCTCACCGCACCTCACCCTACCCCGAGGTGGGTCATCGGAGTCTGCCCGCGGCAAGGCTCCAGCACGCCCAGGATGAGCCGTGGTTAGCGGCGGTCCGGGACCAGGGAGACGAGCCAGACCCGGTCCCGATCAAGGGCGCGAAAAGTGTCGCGTTCCATGCAACTGAGCGGTGCGCACGGATGAGGCCGATCGACCGGTGCGCTGCTCCTTCCCATGGAAGCGCGCGCCCCCCGCAGGCCTGATCGGACGCTCGCTCGGGACGACGGATGAAACTCAAGGGTTGCACGGCAACTTTTCGGCTTGCGCGGGGAGCGCAGATCGCCTCCTGTGAGGCCGGTTTCGTCGCCGCCGGGAGCGAGCGGCCGGATATGGCCGCTATATGCGCGCGTCGGGTCGACCTCGACGCGGTCGAGGTCGGTGGGCGGCGTTAGGCGGGTGTGATGGCTCCGCGGCCAGTTCCTGCGGGGTCGGTGTTCGGAGGCAGAAGTCGCGGTATCCAGCCCTGTTGGAGCGGCAGTCTCGCTTGACTCGCGGCTCCTCTCCGCCTCTCTCCGTCATCGCATGGCGAGTCCGGATTCAGTCCGGAAACTCCCGGTAAACGGCATCGAATCCCGGAGGTAATGCCGTCCCCAGTCGCCTCGAACCCGCCTGCAGAGCGGAAACCGGCGCCCCGTAAGGCTAACGGCAGCTGCTTGCCATGCAGAAGGTCGTGGGTTCGAATCCCATCAGCCGCTTCGCTGGAAGCCCGCTCTCAGAGCGGGCTTCGCCTATTCAAGGCGTGTCGGCGGAGGGCCTGTCCGGAGGGGATCACGCCGCGGGTCCGCGATCAGTGCCCAATCGGCCCGCTCTGACCAGATCGCCCAAGCCTCCTCGAGGCCGCAGCCAAGCACCCATTCAAGGGCATCAAGCGTGCCGCTGCCGATATCGAGGACACGCTGATAGACGCGCATGGTCAGCGTCGGATCGGTGTGTCCGATGAGGGTGCTGGCCTGGTGGGGCTGGCCGGCACGCCCGACATGCGTGAAGTGCTGAGGAGCGACGATGCCGAGGCGCGGCTCGCCCTCGACGTCTACCTGCATCGCTTGCGCGCGGGCATCGGGGCAATGGCCGCGACTCTCGGAGGCCTCGACGCCCTTGTCTTCACCGGGGGAGTGGGGGAACGATCCCCCCGCGTCCGCGCGCTCGCCTGCGACCGGCTGTCGCACCTCGGGGTCGCGATCGACCCCTCGCGCAACGATGCTGTTGACGGAGATGTCGACGTGCGCGCCCCCGGGTCACCGGTTGCCGTGCTGGTCGTGCGCGCGCGGGAGGACCTCGAGATCGCCCGCCAGGTCCGGGCGCTACTCCGCCCCGAGCGCCTCCAGCGTCTGTAACCGCGTCACAGGCGGCGGACTACCGACACGCGCTGAAGCGAACCGGATCGCTACGACACGATTGACGTCGCGATCACGAAGTAGACGAGGATCGACAGCAGATCCTGAATCACTGTGCAGACCGGCCCCGAACCGAACGCCGGATCGAACCCCAGCCGCTGGAAGGCCCACGGAAGGACCATCGCGACCACCGTGGCGATCGAGCAGCTCGCGAGCAGGGCCAGCGCCACTGCAAACGCGACCGAGGTGTCGCCCCATACGGCGAGGGCGAACGGGAAGAAGGCGCACGCTATGACCATCCCGATCGCGAGGCCAGTCGTGAGCTCGCGGCGTACCACCGAGCGCAGCCCTACGCCGACCGCCAGCCCGCGGATGAGCAGCGCCTCGGTCTGAGTGCCCACGGCGTCCGCCATGTAAACGACGGCGGGAATGAAGAAGGCCAGCAGCACGTTCGCCTCGAGCTCGGCCTCGTACGCGCCGACGATCGCGACGGACGCCATGGCTCCGAGCAAGCCGATGAGAAGCCAGGGGAGCCGGTGCCACAGACGACGACCGACCGGCTCCCTCATCGCGAGCCGTGCGCGGGTCGTCCCGGCCAGGTATCCGCCCAGACGCGCGAGATCCTCGTCGTGCTCGGCCAGCAGCACGGCGAGCATCCGGTTGGGCGGTATGAGGCCGGCGAATTGCCCCGCCTCGTCCACCACGGCGATGCTCGACTCGCCGCGCTCGACCATCCGCCAGGCCACCAGCTCCTGGTCGGTGCCCGGGCCCACAACCGGCGGATCGCCATCCATGATTTCCGCGACCGGCTGGTCTGCACCGGCCGCTAGCAGTCGCTCCATCCGCACCACCCCGGCTAGCGCCCCACGCTCGACTACAGCTACGTCGCTCGCCGATTCGAACGTTTGTCCCGCCAGCGTGGCGCGCACCTCGCCCACCCGCCCGCTCGGGGCGGTGAGCGGTATGGACCGCGTGGCGTGTTCGGCGGCGACGCCGAGGAGCCCATCGGGCCGCTTCGAGGGGGCGGATCCTTTCATCAGTCACGGCAAGCCTCTCAGCGGCTGTGGACGTCCCGGAGTGTGACCGCCGATCCGCTGCGGCAAAGTACGGGCTGCGGCCGTGGCGGGGCGCTCCGCGGGGACCTCCGGCAGCGGGTAGGCTCGCGGGCGTGAGCCGCTTTCGGGTCGTGATCTGTGGAGGTGGGATTGCCGCCGTCGAAGGCTTGCTGCGCCTGAGGCGTTTGGCGGGAGAGGCTTTCGACATCACCTTGCTCTCCCCGGCGGAAGAGCTTCGCTACCGGCCGGTCGCCGTTCAAGAGCCTTTCTCCCGACCCGGGGCAGCGCGCTATCCGCTGCGCCAAATCTCGCGGCGGACGGATGCTGAGTGGGTCAAAGAAACGCTCGAATGGGTGGACCCCGACGGCCAAGTGGTACACACGGCGGAGGGCCACTCGCTTCCCTTCGACGCGCTTTTGGTGGCGATCGGAGCCCGTGCCAGCGTGCCCTACGAGCACGTCACGGTCTTTGACGACGCTCGGCCCGACGAGACCTACCACGGAATCGTGCAGGACATCGAGGAGGGCTACACGAAAAGCCTCGCGCTGCTCCTCCCGCAGGGCCCAACCTGGCCGCTGCCGATTTATGAGTTAGCTCTCATGACGGCAGAACGGGCCCGCAGCATGAGCATGGATGACCTGCGGGTCGACATCGTCACGGACGAGCCCGCCCCCCTCGCCCCGTTCGGCGAGGGGGCAAGCGAGGCCGTCTCGAAACTGCTCGAGCGTTTCGGGGTCACGGTCCACACAAACGCGCAGGCCGAGGTACCCGCGTCCCGGCGGCTCGTTGTGCAGCCCTCGGGACTGGAGCTGGAGCCGGGCCGAATCGTGGCTATGCCTCTGATCACCGGGCCCGCCATCCGCGGCCTGCCGACGGCCGAAGGGGGCTTCATCCCAATCGATGAGCGCTGCCGAGTGCCCGGCCTGGGCGCGATGGTTTTCGCCGCCGGGGATGCCGTCGACTATCCGATCAAGCACGGCGGGCTCGGTGCCCAGATGGCGGATGTCGCGGCCGCTGGGATTCACGCGCTGGCGAGCGGGGCCGACGAACCTCCGGTGCTTCGGCCGACGATCCGAGGTGTCCTCTACACCGGCGAACAACCCCTCTATCTCAGCGCTTGGCTCGAGGAGGGGGGAACCGTGTCGAAGGTCACGACCGAGCAGGCCTGGCCGGCCGACGAGAAGGTCGTGGCGGAAGAGCTTGGACCGTTCCTGCAGAGCTTGGGCTAGCGGGCGGTCGCTCACTCACCGGCTAGACCCCGAGTGTCACAGCGAGCAGCGCCATCAGCGCGGCGCCCACGAAGCAGCCTGCCGCCGCCGGCTTGCGGTGGCCGCGGCGGAACGTCTGTGGCAACAGCTCCACCACCACGAGCGCCAACATTGCCCCCGCAGCGAATGCGAACGAGAAGGCCAGCAAGGCCTCGATCTGCTGAACCAGGGTATAGGCGATGAGCGCCCCGACGGGCTGCGGCGCGCTGCTCAACACGGCCGCCCAGAACTGCTGGGTGCGACTGAAGCCGGCGGCCTCCATCGGAATGGCCGTGGCCGTGCCCTCGGGAATGTTCTGAAGCGCGATGGCAAGTATCACGAACAGGCCCAGCCCCTCGGTGTCGGAGGCGAACGCGGTTCCGATGGCAAAGCCCTCCGGCAGGCTGTGAACCAGCAAGACACCGAAGACGAGCACCGATCGTTGCACCCCGGCGCCGCTCAGTTGGCCGACGTGAACGTCGTGGCCCCGGAGCGCGCTTCTCGACACCAGCAAGAAGGCCACTCCGGTCGCTGAGCCGGCGGCCACTGCCACAGCGCTGCCCTCGCCGAGCGCTGGAAGGAGGAGACCCACGACCGATGCCACGCTCATCAAGCCGACGGTGAGGCCCCATAGCGCGGGGCGTAGCTGCTCAGCGCGACCACCCAACATGGAAACGGGGATAGCGCCGGTGCCTGTCGCCAGGGCGGTGGCACAGCCCGCCAACGTCAAGATCGCAATCTCCACCTAGTCGACGAGCTGGCGAGCCGGCGCGTACCGAGCCCGGGCCGCTCGTGTCGAGCGGCAGGTCCATAGTTGAACGTGCCCGATGGGTCCCTCATCCCGTTGGTCGTTGAGATCCTCGCTCAAGGTCGGGACACCGTAGCCGCCCTCCGAACCTCCGTGTTAAGCCGAGGGACGGACGTCATCGCCAGAGGGCAACATCGGTTTCTACCGCGCCTGTTGAGTCCGGCCGATCTTGCAGGTCCACTGCGGCGGTGACACTGCCGTCTGTCGTTATTTTTTGCTGATCACTCGAAACACTCATAGGGTTGCGGTGGCGTAACGGGTTTGCGATCAGCCGTGCCGGTTTCTTACCTGCAACGTGCAGGGCGACGTGGTTGCAGGAGAGAGCGATCGAGCCCGTGCGAAAGTGACCATCGACTCTTTCGGGGTGGGCACCAGGTGGGAAAGAATTGCGTCCCCAAATGGCTCCTCGTGTCCGCTCATGTCACCTCGAGAAACGTCTCGGTGCAGGCGATTCCGGCGGCGTCGGCTTCCACACTCTCCGTCACACGTGGGCCTCAATGCTCATGGCTATCGAGCTCGCCCCCCAGGCGTACCGGCGCGAGTCGCGGCCTCTTCTGTCGCCGGCACCCTCGCCGGCGCCCTGGTGATGATTGCCCTGGCGGTGACGCTCGGCGTCTAGGCGGTCACCGAGCGCCGGCCGCCATCCACCCCCGCGAACCCGTGTGGGCCGCTGCGCAGGCACTCTCGTCGCCGGGGGGTCACCCACCTCCTGGTCCGGCGGAATCCGACCCTTCTGCTTGAAGGGGTCATCATCGACTTCGACCTCGCCGCCCTGGCGAGTGTCTGACCAAGGTTCAACAAGAAGGACGCCATGTACCGAAAAATCATCGTCGGTCACGACCTGCACGACGGCGGAGACGACGCCGTCGCCCTCGGCCGACAGCTCGCAGAGGCGGGCGGTGCCGAGCTGGTGGTCGCGGGCGTGGTTCCCTTCGGGGTGCTCCCGCATGGCTTCGAGTGGCGTGACGAAGAGGAGGAGGTCGTCGCCAAGATCGAGGGTTTGGCTGAGGCCGCCGGAGCGAAGCCGGAAGCCGTTCCGGGCAAATCGCCGGCAGGCGGGCTGCACGACCTGGCGGAGGAGACCGGCGCAGACCTGATCGTCATCGGATCCTCGCGGCACAGCTCCGCCCACCAGGTGCTCGCAGGTAACGTCGGCCTCGGCCTCTTGTACGGATCGCCGTGCGCCGTCGCCATAGCCCCGCGCGACTATCGCCAGCGTGCCGGCGAGGCTCTCTCAGTGATCGCGGTCGGTTTTGACGGGTCCGAGGTATCAAGCCTCGCCCTTCAGGTCGCGGCCGAGCTCGCCAGCGAACACCAAGCGAACCTGAAGATCTTGGCCGTGGCCGAGCTGCCCCCGACCGTGTACGGAAAGGGCAGCGGCGCGCGCAGCGGCTGGTCGGAGTTGAGAGAGGCCATAGAGGAGCAGTTGCGCAGCCAGCTCGACGATGCCGTTGCCTCGATCCCCGAAGAGGTGGTCACAGAGGCCAGCCTGGTCAGCGGCGACCCGGCTGAGACGCTGGCCGACGCCGGAAGGGCGCCAGGGACGATGCTTGTTCTTGGATCCCGTGCCTACGGGCCCGCGCGGCGGGTGCTGCTCGGCTCGGTCAGCGCCGCGCTGGTCAAGGCGGCACCTTGCCCGCTGCTTGTGCACCCACGCGGCGTCAGCGTGGAGGCGAGGACGCCGCAATCGGCCGAGGCCGGGAGTGGGGCGTGACGGGCTGGACAGCCCCGGATCTGATCGCGACTCCACGGATCGCGGGGAATGAGCCAGTACGGGCCTAAGTTCAGGTCTAGGAAAGCCGCAGCCCGAAGCGCGAGGCCGCCCCGCTCTACACCACGGTCAGAACGGCGAGCGCATCAGGATGTCGAGAGAGCTGCTCGAAGCGCGTCATTCTTCTACTTCCGGATGGGCCGGTGCGGCCGCTCCCGCTCTACGAGCTAGCGCTGATAACCGCAGAGCCGGCGTACAGCATGGGCATCTAGGAGCTCAAGCTGTCTCTTGTGACCCTGGGGCGAGCTCGGAAGAACTCGGCCCCTACCTCGCCGGGGTCGACGCGCGGGCGCGAGAAGGCGCGGACTCTTGTGTCTAACAGGCTACGGGCAGGCTTCCCGGCCGGGGGTGCTGTACTCCCAGCGTGGGGCCAGACGGACGAGAGCTGCTCGCCGGCGATGCGGCCAATGGGACCGCCGCGGTTGACCTGTACTGGTTGCCTCTCGGGGCAGGTGGGCACTTAGTCAGGCTCAACGGTCGTGCCTACGAGGCGCTCATGGCACGGATCGAGCGGCGTCCGGCGTGCGATCTCTACCACTCTGCGCTCCAAGTCGAAGTCGGAGAAGGGACGTTCGTCATCGAGCAGACGCCGGTCGCAGACCTGAGCGGCAAGCAGCGGGGCGTCGTCGCCGGAGGCGCCGTCGGCGGTCGCTGGGCAGGCCGATTTCGGATCTTCCGCTACGAGATCCGTGTGTGGCGTGGTGGACACATTCCGGACGTCGCCGAGGCCGTAGACAGCCCGCGGCGACTGACCAACGAGGAAGATCGCTCGCGGCGCCTCCTCGACGTGATCGGGCGGGTCCCGACTCCGGTGTGGGGTCGCGATGAGCTTGGGACGGGCGAAATGTGGAACTCCAACTCGGTGATCGCGTGGGCGATCGCGCGCAGCGGAATAGACACGCAATCAATTCAGCCGCCGTCAGGCGGGCGTGCGCCCGGCTGGCGGGCCGGGCTCGTCGCCGCCCGCAGGCAGGACGAAGCTGTGCCTCGGGCGACAGGATTGCTCGCGTAGCGACCGCGATGCATTACCGCCCATCCCAGGGGGCACACGAACGCATGCGAAGCGGGCGTAGACGCCGTAGCTGACGACGTAGACGCAAGCTTGAGGGCCTCTTCTCGGACCGGTCCCGCGGAAAAGGACTACAGTGCGTCGTAGAAGCAGATCAGTGCGCGGCACTTCTGGGTGCTGACTAACGGGAATCTTTTCCGCCGCGCCTCGATCGCCGCTCGCGCTCGCAGCATCGGCGCCGGTGACCCTCGGGAGACCTTAAAGATGGCGCCGCCGGCGCCCATATGCCTGTCTTGAGAGGAGTGCGTGCCACGAACGAGCACGCCGCACCATCGCTGTATCCGCTGCGTGTCGAGGGGGAGCTTGATGGCCACCTCAGCCGCTGGCTGTGGCTGGTCAAGTGGGTCCTGACGATCCCGCACTTCATCGCTCTCGTGTTCCTCTGGATCGCGTTTGTCCTCCTGACCGTGGTCGCGTTCTTCGCGGTCCTGTTCACCGGGCGTTACCCTCGCGCGATCTTCGACTTCAACGTCGGCGTGCTGCGCTGGTCCTGGCGCGTGGGCTATTACTCCTACAGCGCGCTCGGAACCGACCGCTACCCGCCGTTCACGCTCGCCGAGGTCCCGGACTATCCGGCGCAGCTGGAGGTCGAGTACCCGCAGGCGCTCTCGCGCGGCCTGGTCCTCGTCAAGTGGTGGCTGCTCGCGCTGCCGCACTACCTCATCGTCGCCGTGTTCACCGGCGGCGCATGGGCGGGCTTCAATGCGGCCAACGATGACTGGGCATGGACCTCCGGCGGCGGCCTGATCGGCCTGCTCGTCCTGATCGCGGGCGTGGTGCTGCTGTTCACCGGCCGTTACCCGAGGGCGATCTTCGACTTCGTTATGGGGATGAACCGCTGGTGCTACCGCGTCGCCGCCTACGCGACGCTGATGACCGACAAGTACCCGCCCTTCCGCCTGGACATGGGCGGCCACGAATCGGCGACCGACACCGCCAGGGCCGACGCCATCAGCCCCAAGCCAGCGCCCGGGCTCTCATGACCAACGCGGGCCCCGGCGGTGCTGTGCGCTGGGTGTTCGCGGCCGTTGCCTCGCTGCTTCTCGTCTCGGTGATCGCGTCGCCTGCGGCCGCCGCCACTCCCCCCGACCGCGCGAAGCTCGCGCGGATGGACAGCGTCATCCGCAACGGTATGGAGCGTTCGGGCATGCCGGGCTTTGCCGTCGCCGTGGTGTCCGGTGGCGCTTTGGTCTACGCGCGCGGCTACGGCGATTCCGGTGAGGGTCGCCGCGCGACGCCGCAGACACCCTTCCTGCTCGGCTCGACATCGAAGTCCTTCACCGCGCTGGCAGCGATGCAGCTCGTCGACGCCGGCAGACTCGACCTTGACGCGCCCGCCCGTCGCTACGTGCGCGAGTTCCGGCTTGCCGATCAGCGGGCCGCCAACCGCATCACGGTGCGCCAAGTCCTTCAGCAGACCACCGGGATGCCTGCGACCGCAGGCGGCCCCATCGTCAGGAGCGCGGCCGACGGCACCGCTCTTGAGGCCCTGCACGAGCTGCAGGGCACGACGCTGGCCACGCCACCCGGAACGACGTTCGAGTACGCCAACGCCAACTACATTCTGGCGGGGCTGATCATCGAGCGGGCCTCCAGCGAGCCATACGCGCAGTACGTCCAGCGCCACATCTTCACCCCGCTGGGCATGCGCCACAGCTACGTCGCACTCGACGCCGCGAAACGCGCCGGACTGGCGACCGGGCACCGCTACTGGTTCGGCCTGAGCACCACCCACGGGCCGACCTTCCGCCCCGGCATCCAGGCCGCGGGCTATCTCATCTCCTCCGCCCAGGACATGGGCCGCTACCTCGCCATGTACCTCAACCACGGCGTCACCGCCAACGGCGACCGCATTGTGTCGCGCCAGGGGCTGAAGACGATGCTCGCCCCGGGACGACCAGGGAAGCTGGGCGCATGGTCAGACCACGCCGAAGCCCGTTACGCGATGGGCTGGTACGTCGGCGGCCCATGGTCGGAGCCCGCTCAGCTCCATCCCGGACGCGCCCCTGACTCCAGCGCGCTGATGGTCATGTTCCCGCGCCGCGAGCTGGCCGTGGTGACATTGACCAACGCCGCGAACCAGCTCTCGGTGCCGGGCCACCCGGCCTCGGTTGACCGCGTCGAGCGCAACGCCGTCGATGCGCTCATCGGCGACCCCGTCGATACCGGCACCTCACTGCATCGCTTCTACTTGTTCTTCGATCTCATCGCCCTTGCGCTGCTCGCCGCGGTGGCATGGCCTGTCGTCCGCGCCGCGCGCGCCCTCCGGACGCGCACGCGCCCGCGCCACCGGAGGCTCGCCATCGCCGGCGTCGTGACACGCGCGGCTGGGGGCATCCTGCTCGTCGCACTTCCCGCGCTGACGTTCGGGTGGCGCGCCTCGTTCCTCTGGCAACCCGACGTGTTCACCCTCATCGCCCTCATCGGCGCCTTGCTGCTGGTCGCCGCCGCGTTGCGCCTCGCCAGGCTCTTGCGACGCCCTCCTGAGTCCCCGCAGGAAGGGCCGGGGTCAGGCACCGTGCCGGCAGAGACCGCCGCGACGCCCGCGTTGGTCGCCCGATGACCGGATCGCATCCCCGAAGAGCAGCATGACCCTCACCGCAGTCCGGAAGCGAATGGGCGCTGGCGCGGCGGGCGCCTTGGCCGTCTATGCATCGGTCCTGCGGCCCCGTATCCGGTGGCTCGGTACAAGCCACGAGGAGCGGGCCGCGACCTACCTCGGAGATGACCTCATCCCCCGCGGCCGTCGGTACGGAGCGATGGCGACCACGATCGCTGCGCCGCCGGAGCGCGTCTGGCCGTGGCTGGTGCAGATGGGCTGCGACCGCGCCGGCTTCTACAGCTTGGACCGCCTCGACAACGGCGGCCGACCGAGCGCCGACCGCATCCACACGCAATGGCAGAACCTGCGAGAGGGTGACCGCATCGCGTCGGTCCCCGACGCCAGTCGCTGGTTTGACGTCGCGTTCTTGGTGCCCGAGCGGGCTCTCGTCCTGCGGGCATCGGTGACCGTCCCGGCGGCGCGCAACTTTGCCCCCGCGGACGGATTGCCGCGCGCGTACAGCGACAGCACTTGGGGCTTCTTCCTGCGGCCAACGGTCGACGGGCACACGCGGCTGGTCGTGACCGGCAAGGCGCGCGGGAAACCGCACGCGCTCATCGCCGTCGCCAACTGGCTGTTCTGGGACCCGGCGCACTGGGTGATGCAGCTCAAGCAGTTCGCCGGCCTACGCCGCCGCGCCGAGTCCGTGCCCAACGGCCCTTATGCCGGTCTGTCGGATAAGAGCGCTCCGGACAGCGAAGCGGTGCCCGCCGAATGACACGATGGGCGACGCGCCTGCACGCATGGGTGTATCGGCGCTCGGGCGGACGGTTCCTCGGGCGCATGGGCGGTCAGCCCGTCCTACTGCTGCAGACCACCGGGCGCCGCTCCGGGCGGACCCGCACCACGCCGGTGCAGTATCTCGCAGACCGGGACACGTTAGTCGTCGTGGCCTCCAACGCCGGCGCCGCACGCCCCCCCGCCTGGTACCTCAACCTGCGCGCCAACCCGCACGCCCGGATTTGGGTCGGTGCACGCAGCATCGACGTTCGGGCTCAGGAGGCGGCCGGTCAGGAACGCGCGGCGCTCTGGCAACGGCTGACGGCTGCCAACCGCTACCTGGAGCGTGCCGCGCGCAAGGCTGGACGCGACCTTCCCCATCATGGCCCTCGTTCCCGCGACGCCCCCGACTCCGCGGCCGGCCGCCGACCGATCGTGACGACAACCCCCGACCTCACGCGCCGTTTCAGCTCGGACATGCTCGCGGGTCTCGACGAGCCCGTCCGGCGCTACTTCGGCCACGCCATCAGCGAGGGTGCTGCGCTCCCGAACGGCGTCCGGATGGCGATGAGCGGGCGCATCAAGGTCGGCCTATGGCTGCCCTTCACCGCCGAACAGACGGTCGACGGGCGATCCTTCACTTGGCGAGCCCGCGTCGGGCTCGGGCCGCTGACGCCGCTGCGCGTCACCGACCACTACGCAGACGCTGCCGGCAACACCGAGGGCCGCCTGCTCGGGCGCGTGACCCTCTTCCACGTCGAGGACGTCAACACGGCCCGATCGGCGGCGACGCGTGCTGCGATAGAGAGCGTCGTGTTCGCGCCACCCAGCGTGCTGCCCGGCCGCGGCGTGGACTGGCGAGCCGAGAGCGAGACCGTCATCGTCGCTCGCTTCAACCTGCCTCCCGAACGCCCCATAGTTCGCGTGCGCATCGACGACCAAGGCGCGATACGCAACCGTAAGCGCCCTGCGTTGGGGCAACGCCGGCGAGAAGACGTTCCAGTACGTCCCCTTCGGAGGCGTGATGCACGCCGAGGCCCGCTTCGGCGTTTTTGTGCTTCCCAGCAGCGCCAGCGTCGGCTGGTGGTTCGGCACCCCGCGCTACGCGCCGTTCTTCCGTGCCGACATCACCGCGGTCACGCCAACGCCCAACCCATCACCGCCATGCGCCGGCGCCCCTCTAGGCGATAAGGCAATGCGGAGCGGAGTTTCGCCTTCCTGCGACGGGGGGAACGGTCTCGCGATGACGCATGGCCCGATTCCTCGCCTCATACGCCAGCGTCCCGTAGGCGCGTATTTCGCGCTCGCGTACGCCTTCTCGTGGGTGATCTGGGTGCCGCTGGGCGTGGCCGATCAGGTTGAAGGAGTAGGTCAGCTGCTCTTCCTGCTCGGTGGCTTTGGGCCGCTTGCAGCTGCAGCCACCGTCACGCGCGCGACTGGGGGCTCCGTGAGGCAGTGGTTGCGCTCGATCTTTCGCTTTCGCGTTCACGTCCGCTGGTACCTCGCCGCCGTGCTCCTCTACCCGATCGTCGTGGCGCTCGCCACCGTCGAGTACGCGTTGTTGGGCCAGGAAACCGACCTGTCGCTGCTCGACCAGCGGCTCATCGGCTATCTGCCCACGCTGATCTTCGTCGCGCTGGTCGCAGGGGGTCAGGAGGAGCCTGGGTGGCGCGGCTTTGCTCTTCCCCGGCTCCAAGAGCGCATGTCGCCGTTGCGCGCGACGCTCGTGTTGGGGGTCCTCTGGGCTTTCTGGCATCTGCCGATTCTGTTGACCTCCGAGAACCCCGACCACGGTCTATCCCCGATCGCCTTCCTTGGGGTCCTGCTGGTTCTCGTCTGCGGCATAGCCGTGGGGTATTCCACCGCCCTGACGTATCTCTGGAACCGCACCGCCAGTGTGGTGCCCTGCATCCTGCTGCACGCGAGCTTCAACACGGCCAACGGTATGGCCGGCCTGCAAAGTGAGGACGACCTCGTGGAGGGCGCTTACGCCACCATCTCCGTGTGCCTCACCGGCACGCTCGTCGTGTTGATGCTGCTGTTGGTGCACCGCACCCGAGGACGACTGGGTCTCGACAAGGCAGCAGGCACGCGTACAGCTACGCCATCCGCCCGGCAGAGGGCGGCGAGTTGATGGACGCGCTTGTCGTGCCGTTATCGGTCGCGGGCTGCCTGCCGAGAGCCAGCCCACCAGCTTGGCTGGTTCGGCGCGGCGCTCGGCGCGCTCGTCGCGCAAAGCGGTTCCGGTCGCTTCCGCCTTGGACGTGATTGCGAGCGTCCCGATCGCGTGCGGCTGACTGTCGATTGGACGACAGGTAGTGGCCTGCGGTGGCGCCGACCTCGTGCCCGCTCGCCCGAGGCAATCGCCTCGGCCGCACGGGCGCGCATGGGGCTGGGCTCGGCGTCGCCCCTAACAATGGTTCTCGGCGCCTGTCCAGCACTTCGGCGTCCCGGAGTCCTGCTCTGAACGCGCATGCAGGGCATCGCCTGGCTGCTCAGCGCGACCACCCAACATCCAAACGGGGATCGCGCCGATGCCAGTCGCCAGGGCGGTGGCACAGCCCGCCAGGGCCGCTCGTGTCCAGCGGCAGGTCCATAGTTGAACGTGCCCGATGGGTCCCTCATCCCGTTGGTCGTTGAGATCCTCGCTCAAGGTCGGGACACCGTAGCCGCCCTCCGAACCTCCGTGTTAAGCCGAGGGACGGGCGTCACCGCGCACAAGGCAACATGCGAGTGGCCGCGGTTGGCTGCCACGATGATGCGGTGACGAGCACGTCGGCAAGCGCTTCCGCAACCCCGGTGGCCACGCCCTGTTGGGTTTCGGAATCGCCGCGCTGCGCTCGGTGGTGATGAGCGCGCCCGTGGCGCACGATGTCGTCCTAAGCGACGGCTCGACCGTGCGGATCCGCAGCGCGCGCCGCGGGGACGCGCCGGCCATGCGGGACTTCCTCACCGGCCTGTCGGACGAAGCCCGGTGGTTCCGCTACTTCTCGGGAGCGGTGAACCTCGACGCCGCCGCCCGCGATGCAGTGGCCCCACCCGAGGGGCAGGCGCTGCTTGTGGTCACCGGCGCACCGGAGCGCGTGGTCGCACATGCCCTGTGGGCCCGGGCCGGGCCCGACGAGGCTGAGGTCGCCTTCGCCGTCGACGGCGACTGGCAGGGCCGAGGGCTTGCCACGACGCTGCTCGCTCACCTGGCCGACAGCGCCGCCCAGCGCGGCGTCGACGTGTTCACGGCGATCACGCTGCCCACGAACCACCGCATGATCGGGGTCTTCCGCGACTCGGGGTTCCCGGTGGAGGTCACGGCGCGTCCCGGCGAGCTGCACGTGCGGTTCCCGACCTCGCTGACCGAGGAAGGGCTCGTGCGCTTCGAGGCGCGCGAGCGCAACGCCGCGGTGGCGGCGGTCCAGCACGTCCTGCATCCCGCGACGGTGATGGTGCTCGCCGCCTCCACCCGGCGTGGGAGCGTGGGCGGCGAGCTGTTGCACAACCTCGAGGGCTTTGCAGGCACGCTGCACGTCGTGCGGCCGGGCGCCGCGGCGGAGGATGCCACAGGACCGATCGACCTGGCGGTGCTCGCCCTGCCCGGCCCGGAGGTTGCGGCGGCAGCGCGGGCGCTTGCGGGGCGCGGCGACGTGCGGGCGCTGGCCGTGCTCGCCACGGAGGGAGGCGAGGTCCAGAACTCCGACGAGCTGCTGGCGATCTGCCGAGCCGGCGGCATGCGCCTCGTGGGTCCGAACAGCCTCGGCGTCGCCACCACCGACCCGGCAATCGGCCTGAACGCGACCTACGCGCCGGTGCTCCCAGCGCCGGGGCGGGTCGCCTTCGCCTCGCAGAGCGGGGCCTCGGGCATCGCCGCGCTCGACGAAGCCGCCGCGCACGGCGTGGGGCTCTCCTCCTTCGTCTCTATGGGCGCGAAGGCAGACCTGTCCGGCAACGACATGCTGCAGTTCTGGGAGCAGGACCCTGCCACCGACGCGGTCCTGCTGTACCTGGAGTCGTTCGGCAACCCACGCCGCTTCGGGCGGATCACCCGCCGCGTGGCGGCGAGCAAGCCGGTGATCGCCGTCAAGAGCGGACGCGCGGTCGGGCCGCCCATCTCGGGATCGCAGACGGGCGCGCTGCTCACGGCAGCGGACACCTCCGTCGACGCGCTGTTTCGCCATGCGGGCGCGATCCGCACCGACACGCTCGCGGAGATGTTCGACGTTGCAGCGCTCCTCACCCACCAGCCGCTGCCGCGAGGCGACAGCGTGGCGATCGTGACCAACGCCGGCGGCCTCGGCATCCAATGCGCCGACGCGTGCGACGCGGCCCGGCTGCGCGTTGCCACCCTGGGCCAGCTGGCGCAGCGCGAGCTCGCCGCCCAGCTGCCGCCTGGCTCGGCCGTCGACGAACCCGGTCGACATGACCGCGGCGGCAACGGCCACCAACTACGAGCGCGCTGTCGCCACGGCGCTCGGCGACCCGGGGGTCGACGCTGTGATCGCCCTGTTCGCCCGGGCACTCGGGACCCGCGCGGATGACGTCGCCGCCGCGGTCGAGCGCGCCGCCTCCGGCGCCGCCCCTGTCCTCAGCGTGTTCGTGGGTTCCGTCCCTCGCTCCACGCGGGCCGCGGTCCCGCGCTTCGCCGCGCCCGAAGAGGCCGTGCGCACACTCGGGCACGCAGTCACGCACGCCCGCCGGCGGGCCGAGCCGCCGGACCCCCTGCCTACTCTGGAGGGCGTGGACGCCGACCGCGCGGCGGCCATCGTGGCGACCGGGCTGGCGGCCGGGGGCGGTTGGCTCCCCCTCGCCCAGGTGGAGGCGCTGCTGAACTGCTACGGCGCACCGGTCGCCGCCAGCCGCGTCGTCCCGTCGGCGCGGGCGGCCGCACGCGCCGCCGCAGGCCTGGGCGGCCCCGTCGCCGTCAAGGCGCTGGCGCCAGGGCTGCTGCACAAGTCCGACATCGCCGCTGTGCGACTCGACCTTTCAGGACCGACGGCCGTCGAGCGCGGTGCGCGCCAGGTGCTCGCGGCTGCACGGGACGCCGGCCACGCTCCGGATGGCGTGCTTGTACAGCGGATGGCCGACCCCGGAACGGAGCTGCTCGTCGGCGTCGCCGGCGACCCGCGCTTCGGTTCGCTGGTTGCGGTCGGCGCCGGGGGAGCCACCGCCGAGCTGGTCGGCGACGTGCAGGTGCGCCTGGCGCCGGTCGGCCGGCGGGAGGCCGGCGCGATGCTGCGCGGGCTGCGCACGTTCCCGCTGCTCGAGGGCTTCCGCGGTCGACCGCGGGCCGACCTCCGGGCGATCGAAGACATCGTGCTTCGCATCGGCGGACTTGCGGCGGGCCACCCGGAGGTCGCGGAGCTCGACTGCAACCCGGTGGTGGCGGGTCCTGCAGGTGCCGTTGTTGTAGGAGCCCGGCTTCGGCTGGAGCCGCCGCCCCCGGCGGCGCCCTATGCGGCGGTCGGACGCTCGTAGCTAGGACTCGAGCAGACCCCGATCGAGCGCCCAGCGCACGAGAGCCGAGCGGTTTCGGAGGCCGAGCCGGCGCTGGATGCGGGCGCGGTGTGTCTCGATCGTCCGGACGCTGAGGGTGAGACGATCCGCTACCTCGGCGTTGGTGTGCCCGAGCGCGACGAGGCGCACGATGTCGCGCTCGCGGAGGGTGAGGCCGTCGTCCTCACGCCGCCGCTCGAAGTCGTGCGTTGCCACGCGGATCGCGCGTACGAGCCGCGGTCCCGGCTCGCCGGCCGGGGGCAGCACGATCGCCGTTCCCGGCGAGGCCCGACGCAGCGCCGGCAGCGAGCAGAGTCCCTCGTGGTGAGTGAGGTCGGCATCGAGCACCAGCACGCTTGGGCGGAGCGCGCGCAATGCCTCCCCGGCGTCATCGAGCGAGCGCACGTAGCCGACGATGTCGACCTGCCCGTTGGCCGCGCGCAGCTCGCGCAGAGCGCCTCGGCCACCGGCTATGAGGACTGTCGCGCGCACGGCTCTAGCGTGGGTCGGTGCTCTGCGGGCATCCGTCACGGACTCTAGGCCACGACTGCGGAGAACTACGTAATTGCACCGCTTGCACTTCGGGCCGACGCCGTTACGGACCAGTATTGCCCCCGCTCGGATGCCACCGAAGGGAGTGGTGCTTGGCGGGAAGTCGCAGAGAGCTGCTCGTCTCGAAGGGATGGGTCCAGGCCGTCGTCCTCGTCGTGCTGTTCGGGTTCTTCGTCCTCGGACTGCTCGCCTACCGCACCTACCAGGCCAAGCCTCCGATTCCCGAGCGCGTCGTTGATCCCTCAGGCGAGTTGATCTACACCGAGCGCGACGTCGAGCGCGGGCAGGAGGTCTTCCTCAACAACGGCCTCATGGAGTACGGGTCGGTATTCGGCCATGGCGCCTACCTGGGCCCCGACTACACCGCCGACTACCTGCGCAGGGCCTCGAACCACGTCACGCGCAGCTACGGCGGCGAGCGCTCCGATCGCGCGACTCGGCGCACGATCGAGGACTTTCGCACCAATCGCTATGACAAGCGGACGGGCGTTCTCGAGCTCACCGAGCCCCAGGCCGAGGCTCACCGCCGGCTCGTGGCGCACTACTCGCGCTTCTTCTCCGAGCCCACCACCAAGCACGGGCTGCGGCCTGACGCGATCACCGATCGTGAGGATCTGGCCGCGTTGACCGCCTTCTTCGGCTGGACGGCCTGGGCCGGAGCGGCGGAGCGGCCCGGTCACAACTACTCGTACACCAACAACTGGCCGCCTGAGCCGCGAGTGGACAACAAGCCCACGGCCAACGTGATCGTCTGGTCGGTGCTGTCGCTGATCGCGCTGCTCGGCGGCATCGGTCTGCTGTTCGCCGCCTTTGGGCGCTGGAACATCCTCGGCTGGCATGGACGCGAGCAGGCCTCGTTGAGCTTCCGCAGGCCCGGCGACGTCGCCCTTACCCCCGCGCAGCGGGCCTGCGCCTGGTTCTTCTTCGTGATGGCGGCGCTGTTCGTGCTCCAGGTGATGGTGGGAGCCGCCTCGCAGCACTACCGGGCCGAGCTGGCCAGCTTCTTCGGGATCAACCTGGCCGAGCTCCTCCCCTTCAACCTGATGCGCACCTGGCACGTGCAGCTCGCCATCTTCTGGGTCGCGACGTCGTTCGTGGCGGCGGGTATTTTCCTGGCGCCGATGATCGCCCGGCGCGAGCCGCGCGGCCAGGCCAAGCTCGCCTTCGTGCTGCTCGGGGCTCTCGCGGTGGTGGTGTTCGGCACCCTGATCGGCTCGTTCCTGGGCGTGCACGGACTGCTGGGTGACGCAGCCACGAACTGGTTCGGCCTGCAGGGCTTCGAGTACCTCGATCTGGCACGCGTGTGGCAGGTGCTGCTCTCGCTCGGCCTGTTCGTCTGGGTGTTCATGCTCTGGCGGGTGCTGCGCACGCGTCTGCGCGGCGAGCACCCGGGCAACATGCCCTGGCTCTTCTTCATGGCCGCGCTTGCCATTCCGGCCTTCTACGCGGTCGGCCTGATCGCGCAGACCGGCCAGCACTTCACGGTCAACGAGTTCTGGCGCTTCTGGGTCGTCCACCTCTGGGTGGAGGACTTCCTCGAGCTGTTCACGACCGTGATGGTGGCCTACATGTTCGTGCTGCTCGGGGTGGTGCGCGAGAAGGTCGCCTTGACGGTGATCTTGCTCGACATCGGCCTCTACTCGGCCGGAGGGGTGATCGGCACGATGCACCACGTTTACTTCTCCGGCGAGCCGGCCGAGCACATGGCGCTCGGCGCCTTCTTCAGCGCGGCCGAGGTGATTCCGCTCACCTTCCTGACCGTCGAAGCTTGGTCCTTCCTGCAGCTCGGGGCGGCCCAGGGGTCGAGGTCGCGCACGCCCTTCCCGCATCGCTGGGCAGTGATGTTCCTCGTGTCCGTGGGCTTCTGGAATTTCCTCGGTGCGGGGATCTTTGGCTTCCTGGTCAACCTGCCGGTCGTTTCGTACTACGAGATCGGCACCGCGCTCACCGCCAACCACGCCCACGCGGCGATGATGGGCGTGTACGGCATGCTCGCGATCGGGCTGGCGCTGTTCTGCCTGCGCTACCTGATCCCGGCCGAGCGATGGCCGGAGAAGTGGGCGCGCATCTCGTTCTGGTCGACCAATATCGGCCTCGCCTGGATGTGCTTCGCCACACTGCTCCCCCTCGGGATCGCGCAGCTCTACAAGTCGGTCAACGAGGGCTACTGGGAGGCGCGCGACCTGCGCTTCCTCAGCGAGGACACCAACACGCTGCTCGAGTGGCTGCGCCTGCCGGGCGACATCGTCTTCATCGTGGGCGGGGCGCTGCCCGTGCTCTACATCACGTTCATCGGCATTCGCCACACGGTCAAGCGGGTCACCCTTGAGGAGCCCGAGGACATCCTGTTCACCGAAATCGACCACCCGGGCGGTGTAACGGGAGTCGGCTCCGACGAGGCGGCCGCGGCGAAGGTGACATGAGCGCGGAGACCCTACTCGCGGGCGCCTACTCACTCGCTCTGCTTGTCTGCGCCGGGGCGCTGGAGTGGCTGTCGGCGCACACCCACCGGCGATCGCTGCGCTACCGCACCGCCGGATTCGACTACCAAGCGGACAACGACGCGTGGGTCTGCCCCGAAGGCGAGCACCTCTGGCCCCACGAATTCGACCACGAGCGGCGGCTCGTGCGCTACCGCGCACGAGCGCACGTGTGCAACCGCTGCCCGCTAAAGGAACGCTGCACGGACTCCGACCAGGGCCGCGAGATAGCGCGCCCGCTCGACCCCTGGCCCCACTCCGAAGCGGGACGCTTCCACCGCGTCATCGCCCTGATGCTGGTGGCTTTGGCCGGCCTGGTCGCCCCCGTGGCCCTGGCCCGCAATCACAACCCCGAGGACGCCGCCGTCCTGCTGGGGCTGTTGGTGGCATGCGCACTCGTGTTTCGATACCTGCTGCGCGACCTTCGCGCCCACCCGGCCAACTTCCCCGAACCCAGCCCGTCGCACGACCTGAGCCTGAGGCGCTGACCCGCACGCTGGTTTCCGGGCCGCCAGGTCCCTATTCGAGTCCCCAAACCCACGCAAATCGGTGTGAACCCCCGGACCACCCCTGGTGGCACACACGCACAGGAACCCGGTCGTTTGCAGGTAACTTGTCGCCAGACCTCTCCCCCACGTTCTGCTTTCCATGCAGAAGGTCGTGGGTTTTCGACTCCCATCAGCCGCTCTCAGAAGACCTGTGTTTTGCAGGTATTTTTCGTTGCGGCAGTCGCCTGGTCCTTCTGCATCAGGTCGGACTGACTCCGGACTCGCGGTCCGCCGATCGTCGGCGGCTTCAAGGAAAATGCCCGGTTTGCAGGCCAATTCTCGTTCGTCCGAACCGAAGTCATTCTGCAGGCCTGCAGAAGGTCGAGTGTTCCGCCTGCTGCGGCCGTTGGCCGACTGTTCCTGCAAACCGCACGTTCTTGCGCACGGACGCCTGCCCGCGCGCTACCAGCGATCCCGATCCTCGGGGCCGAGTCCGATTTCAGTCCAGATACCGTGAGGTCGACCTTGGCCCGCACAGCGACCCCGGCGAGCATGGCTCCCACGCCGCGAGCTCTCCGCAGAACGGCGTCCGAGGCAGCGGCGCGGTGCCCGTCACGGGCGGCATGGGCCGTGGCAACCGCTCGGGGTCCATCGCCGAGGCTGTCGCTTACATCGGAAGCGGGCGTCTCCTCGCAACCGGGCTGAGCTCCCGCTCCTGGTCCCTTGCAGGCGTCTCGTGGGGTCCGCGCAGACGACCGCATTCAGGCGAATCGCGAAAGCGCGGGGCATGTCGCACGAGACACCTTGCGCCGTCCTCCAGAACGAGCGTGGTCGCGTCTGCGCGAGAACGCGCCCGGCCGGCGCGACCAAGCTCAGCGCGCCCGAACAGGCGCCTCCAGGAAGCTCAGCACCTGGGCTGCGAACAGATCGGTGGCGGTGTCCATTGCAGCGTGTCGCTGCCCCGGCATGACCGCGACGCGGCAGTCCGACAGAGCCCCCCGCAACGCCTCGCCGGCCGCCTTGAAAGGTTCGCTGCTGTCGCCGCCTTGGAGATATAGCGTTGGCACGTCGAGGTCGCGAAAGCGAGCCGGATCGAAGACGTACTCCCTGCTCGCCCGCTCCTCCCGCGGAATGGTGTCGGCTGCGTCGAGCCGCGCCTCCCAGGCCGGCAGCGACCGCAGCAACTCGACCTGATCTGGTGGAAGCCCGGCGACCTCCCGCATGAAGTAGCCCAGCAGCTCGTCGCGCCTTCCTTCCTCGAGCAGCGTGTGGAGCCGGTCGACGACATGCGGCGGTGACTTCAGGTACCCCATCGGCGGTTCGTATAGGACGAGCTTGCGGATCCCGTCGGTCAGCAATGCCGCCTCGAGCGCGCAAACGCCCCCGTAGGAGTGCCCCAGCACGCTCACCCCTTCACCCGCCGACTCGACAACCGCAACTACATCCTCGTACTCGCGCTCCAGCGCATAGTCAGTCGCGTCGCCGCTCCGCCCGCGACCGCGACGGTCAACCGCGAACACGGCGAAGCGCTCCTCCAGAGCCGCAAGCACCGGCGCCCAGCGGTTGTGATCGGCCGCGGCGCCGTGGATCAACACCAGCGGCGGACCTTCGCCGCTTCGCCACACCGCGATCGGCGTGCCGTCTGCAGAGACAACCTTCTTAGGGTCTGCGCTCACCGGTTCCTTAGGGGTTCGAGCGTTTCAGTCGCCACTCTATCCGCGTCTAGCGCCCCGCCACCAGCGCACGTGACCGCCTTGGCGAGCGCCGCCCGCTAGCGCATTGGACGAGGCTCGGGCGTTCAGCCCGGACTGCCGGTGACGCTCGCAATCGCCTCCCGAAGCGGCGTGACCGGGCCTGCAGTTCGGACTCCTCCGACTCGTCCCGAGCGATAGCAGATGCGGCGTCGGGCGACGCGCCCGTTTTCATGGGAAAGGGAAACTCTGGTCGCTGGTTGCGAATCGCTGGTGCGACCCACCGACTGCCGATTCGGGCCAGCGCTGCGGATCCGCTCAGAACAAGCAAGAAGGCCCGCAGACGCGGGCCTTCTCTCCAGCAGCGAACGGGCTCGAGGTTGTTACGCCTGGACGAGCTCGCGCGTCTTGTGTACGACGACCTCGCCGCCGGTGATCTTGGGCGGGTTCGGGAGGGCGGTCTCCAGCTTGTGCTCGCGTACCCAGTTGGAGGCGACGCGGGTCGACTCGTCGGCCTGGTCGGAGGTGTCGAAGAAGCCGATTGAGCTCATCACGCCGTCGCCGGCCTCGATGAGGTAATAGCCACTGAAGCCGGGGAGCTCGCTGAGGCTCGGCAGGAGGCTCTCGTCGGCCTTCTTGACGAGCTCGCTGGTGCGGCCCTGGTCGATCGCCTCGTAGCGTCGAATGGTGGCAAACATGCTGGGTCCAACTCTCTTCTCTGGGGTGGAGGACTCGGTTGAGTCCTCCTGGTGCGCTCCGGCCCGAAGTGACTGCTGTGGGAGCTTGGGAAGCTCGACGGCGTCGGCGAGGGTCTTGGCGCGTGACGTACAGTAGCATACTTAGGGTGTAACGGTCCCTTACCGATCTACGTTCTCATACGTTTTAAATGTAGGAGTTTTGGGGATGTGTCCATTCTTGGTGACGGTGCAGCACGTTCCGGATCGCGAGCTCGGCCCGCTTCTTACTCGGCTCGCGGAGGCAGGATTCGACAATCCGATCATCAACCACGTTGAGGCCGATGGTGGCGCTGACGAAGGGGGCGCCCCTGCTCGCCGGGGACGGCTGGACCTGCCGGAGGATTGGCGCCTCCTGCGCGAGCGCGAGGGCGAGTCATACCGCTGGCCCAACGGGCGCGATCGCTACAAGCCCTACCGCGTGTTCATAGGCACCACGCGCGCCGAAGGCGCCGTCCAGGTCGGGCTGGGCGAGACCATCCGCAAGAACAAGTGGGGCCGCGACCGCAAGTACGCCGTGGCCTTCTTGAGCGCTGGATCCCCCCAACAGCCCTTGGTCGAGTTCGTGGCAGCCGACGACTACGAGCAGACACGCGAGCTCGTTGCGGTCATTCGTGGCAGCGACGGAGGGCGGCGCATGTACGGCGTCGGTGACGCCCTGCCAGCCGTCTACACCGAACACTTTCAAATCCAGATCTACAACGAACGAGTCGTCCACCCCGGCGCCTGGAACAAGATGGTCGTGGTCGCCCGCGAGGACGACGATGAGGCGATGCTCAACCACGCGCTGATCCAAAGCCGACGGCGCCAGCGCACGTAGGCAGGGTGCAGCCGGCCACGGCGGCCGCGCCGCGCGGTCGAGCTCGTCCTGTGCGCCCGCGGCGAAGGCGCGCGACTGAAATCTCGACCACGGCGGCGGCTGCGTGGGAGGATGGGCACGGGACGTTTGCGTGACCGCGCTTTCAACGTCAGCCGTTGTGGGGTTCGGCTGTGCCGTGCTGTCGGCGCTCGGGACGAACCTCGCCTTTCTGTACAAGCACCGCGGTGCCGTCGCGGCGCCCGACGTGGACATGCGCCACCCACTGCGCAGCGCGATCGATCTGTTCCGCTCGAAGTGGTGGACGATCGGCTGGCTGGTGGCGGTCGCTGCCTTTCTTGCGCATGTCGGCGCGCTCACGCTGCTGCCGCTCTCGCTCGCCCAGGCGGTGCTGTCGGGCGGGTTCGTCCTTCTCGCCGTGCTCGCGGAGCGATTCTTCGGGTTCCAGCTCGGCCGCCGGCAGTGGGTCGGGATCGTCTTGGTGGCGGTTTCGCTAGCGCTCCTGGGGCTAACCGGGCAGAACTCCGGAGGCGACCACTCCGACTACTCCGTGAGCGCCATGATCATCTTCGAGGGCGTTGCCGTCGCGGTGGGGATGCTGCTGATCTTCTCGGGTCGCATGGAGCGGGTCAGGGCTCAGTACGGAGTGCTGCTCGGCGCGGCTGCGGGGCTCGGTTTCGGGATCTCCGACGTGGGAATCAAGGCGCTGAGCGGCGATCTCGAGAGTGGCATCGGCGCGCTTGTCAGTCCCTGGACGGCGCTCGTGGTGACGGCGGCGGTGGCCTCCTTCTTCGCATCCGCCCGCAGTTTGCAGATCGGCGACGGTGTGGCCGTGATCGCGGTCACCTCCGTCGCCGCGAACTTGTCCACGATCCTGGCGGGCGTCGTCGTCTTCGGTGACCCGCTGGGAGACGATTTGCTGGTCGTCGGGGCGCGGCTTATCGCGTTCCTGCTCGTACTCGTGGCCGCCGCGTTGATGCCCGCCCCGGTGCGCGCGGGGCACGCGCTGCAGGGACCGGAGGCCGAGCGGCGAGGCCCCTCTCTCAGTCCTGCCTGAGATCTGCGCTCGCGCGTTGGACGGCCTCCGTTTCGCCGTCGATCCGGCCGCAAACCAGGTCCGCGATATCGGCGGCATGGCGTGGCGCAAGCCCGCTGAAGACGCCCTTGCCGGTGGGCGTCGAGAGCGCCAGGCGCGCTCCCAGGCGTCTCCCCTTGAGTCCCACCGAGGAGATCTCCTCGTACGGAAACGAGAGCGTCCGCCGAACCGAGATGAAGAGAAGCCGCCGATCCGTGGCCACCAGCACGCCGTCGTGGCCCGCGCTGATCGCCGGCGCCATGTCGATCACGTCCTCGTCCTCGTACACCAGGTCGCTCAGTTGGTGCAGCAGCGCGCGGGTCTCATCCACCGCGCGACGGTCGCCCCGCGCTTCCCCGAGGCTTCGCTTCGCCGGCTCGGCCTCGGCTCGCGCCGCCCCGCGGACCACGTCCACGTTGCGCGCGGCGAGCTCGATCTGCTCGGCAAGCCGCCGGACCCTTCGCTCGTCCCAGCGGGGAAAGGCGACCTCCCGGCGCCACGTCGGCGCCTCGATCACCAGGACCACCCCGCGCCGGGAGAGCCGCCCCGCCTCCGGCAGGACCTCGGCCCATGCCCTCACCTCCGCCGTCAGGTCATGGTTCCCGTCGGGCGTGCTCACCTTGTCGGCGTAGAGGACCACCCGGTGACCGTAGGACGCCATCGGCTCCGCCGTCTCCGCCGCCCGCAATTGCCGCTCGGCTAGCTCGATCGCACGATCGTGCGCCTTCTCGGCCTGCCTCAGCGCCCGCTGGGCGGCGGCGATCTCGTCATGCTCCTCCCGCAGCAGCTCCCGCAACGGCCGCGCGGCGACCTCGATCGCCTCCCGCTTGCTCTCCGAAGCGGTCACGCACCCCACGCTAGACCACGCCGACGGTCGACGCAAAACGCGCCGAGCCAGGGTCGACCGCGGACATGCTCGGCCTGCTGAGATCCAGATCGAGGCCGCTCCGCGACCAGCAGCGCAGAGAACGCCGCTCAGCCCAGCACGCCCTTCACCACCCGCCCGCCGGTCAGCCTGTCGCGTCCACGCAGCGCCCGGCACGCCCCGACGTCACCGCGAGCAGCGGCCACGGATCTGGTGATCAGGCGAGAGCGCTCAGGTAGCGCCCCTCGTTCGCGAGCCGGTAGCCGCTGCTCGGGGTGCAATCGGTGTAGGCGCCGGTTCCGGCCCGACCATACGTCCTGGGTCCAAGAGCCCGGCAAGCTTCCGTAACCTGTCGGGACCAACGCTCGGCGTGCGCACTCCCGCGGACGCCGGCGCCCGGCGGAGCCGCGAAAGCGCGTAGATACCGGGCATGCCGCCACCCGGGTGGCAACACTCAGGCGGGGGGACGATCAGGCGGGGCGGCTTCCTCCGCCCGGCGAAGGCGGGCAGCGGCACCGTCGGAGAGCCGCTGGAGCTCCCTAAGTTTGCCCTGGCTGGCGGCTCGCCCGCCGTACAGCCGTGCCCGATAGAGGTCGAGCCGCTCGCGACGATAGCGCGCTTCGTCACGCAGCTGCTCTCGCTCGTTGCGCTCGGCCCGCGCTGCGTCGACGCGGTCGAAGCGGCTGTGATGAATCTTCGTCTTCATCGCTGGCGGGCCGTCGAGGTCAGCCCGCGGCCGCAGGCGCATCGGACCGAATGCCTGCTTGGACGAGCGCGGCCTTGTCTTCGCGGGCGCGATCTTGTCCGGCACTTGCCTGTGCCGTGGGCATGACGCGTGCGACTTCTGCTCGCACGTCGCGGCGATCTCGGTGGTGGCGTTCGTAGGAGCGCACGGCCTTGACGGTTGCTGCGTCCGCGCCGGCAAGCGCTCGGACGATCTCGGCGGAGTCGAGCGCGTCGTATCCCGGCAGCGGTTCGCTTCCCCTCAGCCAGCGCAGCCGGTTGAGCACGACCGGGCGCTCTCGGTGCGAGCGCTCGTGGGCGTCGACGGCGGCCAGCTCGACCTGCGAGAGCTGAGACAGCTGCGGGATCAGCTGCTTGCCATCGAGCTGGTCGTAGCGGGCGATCGGCAGCCGCTGCTCGTCTGCCGAGCTCGCTTCCGCTGAGCCGGGAGCGCCGGCCTCCGCGTGGGGCGAGCGGTTGCGCAGGCGCTCGAGGATCTTCATGGCTGCGTCTCCAGCGACAGCAGGCCAGGGGTCGTGGGCAGCCGGGGCTGGCGGGAGCCACAGATCCTCTCCACCACGGGGCGCGTCCAGCCCAGGTCGCCGAGTTCGTAGAAGCGGCGGTGGCGCCCCTGGCCGAAGCCTTGAAGCACGTGCTCGCAGCGGCAGCGGTAGCGCTGCGCCGGCCGCGCGGCGGTGGCGTTCACGGGTTCTCCCCTGGTATGGGCAGAGCCATTGCCTCGGCCACCGCCTCCGGGCTGAAGCTGCCGCCGTCATCGACCGAGCGCCCGGCGTCAAGCCGCGCCTGGGCGAGAATCGCCTCGCGGCGAGCGAAGAAGTCGTCGACCCGACCGGCGATCCGCTCGTGTGTGCCCGGCGGGCTGTCATCGGCCGCGCTGTCGCGGTGCTTGATGGCTCGGAACCCGACGATTTCAGCGAGCTCGCCGACCGGCTCGAGCAGCGAGCCGCAGCCGGGGCACAGATCGCCGACCAGGTCGTCCGGACCTGGCGCGCTGTACAGGCGGGTCCTGCAGGCTACGCATTTGAAGTGAGGCATCAGGGCCGCCTTCGGTTGGTGTCACAGGCAAGTATACCTGCCAATTAAGTCTAGAAACGCTAATCTATTGTGTTATGCGTCGGGACGGAACGCCCGGCTGGTCGTTTCTGACCAACCACGCCCAGGTGCTGCTCTGCATCTCGCACGACCCCGGCATCCGCCTGCGCGAAATCGGCGAGGCGGTCGGGATCACCGAACGCGCCGCGCACCGGATCGTCACCGAGCTCGCCGCCGCCGGCTACATCTCCCGTAGACGCAACGGCCGCCGCAACCACTACACGATCCAATCCCACCTGCCCCTCCCCGACCCGCTCGCCCGCGAGCAAAAGATCGGCGACCTCCTCGCCCTCCTCGCCGGACAGCAGGCCGAGACCAGCGGCTAGCCCCATGCCAACACCAGGATTGGCGGCATCCCTCGCCGAGCTCCCGACCGCACAGAGAAGCACGACGTGCGATCGCTGTGCTGTCGGGCGGTGACGCGCCGATCGGAGGCGGCGATGCCGCTCGCGGCTAGCGAACCGATCGGCCTCGCCCTGCGACCGCGCGCTGCGAGTTGGCTGGCCGACCTGACCGTCGCCCTGCGCGACTTCGGCCGCCGCCGACGTGCCCCGATCACGGTCTTGGGCTTGCTGGTCACCGTGGCGAATCCTCGCGTTCCTGCTCGCAGGGTCGGGCCCAACCCCCGCCGTCGCACCGGAAGCCTGACTCCACGCCTGACTGAGCCAACAGGCCCGCGGCCATCGCGGCTCCGCCTGAGCGGCGAACACCAACTATCGGGTGGTGCGCTTTTCGGCGCCCGATACTGGTGCACTCTTCGGCGCCCCTTGACAAGCGAACATGTTCGGGCACGTCCGCCGGCAAGCTGGGGCTCATCCCGGACTAGCGAAACTCCTTCGTTTTTTCGCCCGGAGAGGAGTAAGCTTGTGGAACTGGCCCTGCGGCCATCAACCCCGGCCCCCAGAGAGCAAAGACAGCCGAAGCGCGAGCAACGCGCCGAGGCAACAGACTCAGAGGCGCACGGGATTCCTGCGGGGCCAGTCTTTCGTTGAGGAGTGGCCTATAGGTGAGGCCGAGCTCTCGCTCCAGTTCCTCGGGGAGGCGGTGACGATCCGTGTAGTGCAGCCCCACCTCGAAGGGCTTGAGCCGCCGCAGCACCGCGGAGCCGTTCCGCCCTGCCCCCACGGTCCCGACCTCCATGCCCTCCAGGCCATAGGACCGCGACACGCAGTCGGCGATGTTCCAGCACCCGTCGATCACCCACGCTCGCTTCCGTCAGCAATTGCGGAAGCGCGGACGTCGTCATGCGTCACGACCGCTGGTCGTCCGTTGCGGCAGTCAGTGGCGCCGCAGGGGTCGCGTCCCTGAGCTGCTGTAAATTCGCCGCGGCCCAGGTTCCCGGTGGTGGTCAGTCTAAGCGGCGGTCACCTCCTGGTCGGTGGTTGGTTCGCTTCCGGTGTGTCTGATGCGGCGCAGGTGTTGGCGTTCGAGCTGGGCAGGTGGTCGCGGTGGTCACTGTCGTGGGGGGCGCCTCTGATGGGGAGCAGATCGTCCAAGGGCGGACCTCAGACGACGTGCTGTTGCTCGATTGGAAGCGCGGTACCTGTGAGGGCGTCCGCCTCGGCGAGAGCACCGCAAGGCTGATCGGTGTCATCGGCCGACCTAGGCGGCGTGGATCCTATGAGCCGAGCGAGCCGATCGGCGAGGACTTCGTTGACATCGGCGGGATGACCAGGCATTCAGGGACTCCGAAACGCTCCGGCACAGGCACCGGATCTTCAAGATCGATGGCGGCAAGGTCAAAGACGGCGAAATTCCTCACCCTAAGCTCCCTGCAATGCGCGACGAGCGGGCGTCGCGTCCGCTGCGGCGCCGGGCGTCGGCCGGGATCCATGACAGCGCCAGCGAGCCTCAGCGCGTAGGGTTGCGCGACTCGAGCGAAAGGGCGCACCATGGTCAAGGCAGTCGTGCTCTACGGGCCCGCGGCGGATGCGGACACCTTCGAGCGCTACTACGCGGACACGCACACGGCGCTCGCAACAGCGATCCCCGGCCTGCAGCGGTTCGAAGCCGCGCAGGGCATCGCGACGCCCGACGGCAGCGAACCCCCCTATCAGCGCATCGCCGAGCTGACGTTCGAGGACATGGACGCGCTGCAAGTGGGCCTCGGATCCGAGGAAGGACAGGCCGCCGTCAACGACATCCCGAACTTCGCCACCGGCGGCGTGACGATCTTCTTCGCCGAGATCGACTGAGGCGCTCGCTCAATCGTCCTACCGCTTCGCGCGGCGACCGGGAGCGACGGGCGCCTCGGGCGAAACGCGTCCGTGTCGTCCGGAGCGGGGGCTGCGGCGGTCGATCGCCGACCCTTACGCTCGCGTCTGGAAACGGGAGCCGGACCTGGGGATCGACGGGGTGCTCACGAGCACCGGACGCAGGTACCTGAGGCTCGCGGCGACCGAGTGCGTCTTCCCGTTCGAGAAGGACCTCGAAGGCGTGAGCGTCGGCAGCTTCCTAAGGAGGGGCTGAGAGCAGCATGCCCAATTTCGTTCGGACGGCCAGGGACCACATGGCGATGCCAGAGCAGGGATTCGACAAGCCGTTGTTCATGGGCCACGGCATCAACGACACCGACGTGCCGAATTCCTGACGGAGCCCTTACGCGGGAGGGGGAGAGCGGCGAAGTGCGTCGCTCGCTCTGCTGTCCAAACTAGGAGCCGGCCGAGTCATGCTCAAGCTGCTGCATCTGCCTCGAAGCAGCCGCCCGCACACGCGAGCCACCGCCCAGGCGGCGCAGGTCCGAGCCGGCAGCCGCGGCTGCGAGCCCCAGGCAGGAGGCGGCCGCCGTCTAGCTACGGCGCGATGCGGTTGATGCGATGGCGATAGAGAGCCACGCGCGGGTCGCCCTCGTCGATTGAGCCGCGTTAGCGCGCACGGACCAGCACGACGTCGAAGTCGGTCCCGGGCGGCGCACCGGGGCCGAATGGCGGCGGTAAACCGAGGTCGAAGCGCGCGTTGACGGCAGCGAGGCGCGACCCGTGGCGGGCGATCGTGGTGGGCACGCGGAAGAGCGGGCTCGTGATCGTCGCCGTGATCTCGCCGCTGGACAGGTCGGAGCTGAGGCTGACGCGTGCGAGCGTGTTGGGGAAGTTCTCGACAACCCACAGGTCGCGGCCGTGGAGGAGCAGGCCGTCGAGCGTGCCGGCGATGAGCCCGTCGACGTCGATCGCGGTGCTTTCCCCGGTCGAGGGGTCGACGGTGAACAGCGCGCCAAGGGCGGCGTGGTTGACGATCAGCGTCTTGCCGTCCCGCGTCGCCTCGATGCCATTGAGGCCCGGTTCGCCAGGGACGACGGTCGTCGCCGGCCCGCTGAGGGCGAGCGTCTCGCCGGATCCGAGCTCCCCGCCCGGTCCGATCGGGACCACGTAAAGGACGGGCGCGAAGCTGTCGGTGAAGTAAGCGGCGTCGCGGGTGACGATCACGTCGTTGACGAGCGAGGCGCCGGGGGTGCCGAACTGGTAGCTCGCAACCGGCGCGCCCGTCCGCAGGTCGTAGACGTATGCCTCACCGGTGAAGCCGCCGGCGACGAACAGCAGGCCGTGCCGCCGGTCGGCCTTGAGCCCGAGGGCGCTGCGGCCCGCGGGCGCGTCGATGAAGATCGCACCCTCCCCCGTGCGCAGGTCGCCGCGGTAGATGTCGCCGAGCGTAATCGAGCCGGCATAGAACGTCGTGCCGGCG
Organism: uncultured Thermoleophilaceae bacterium; assembly: GCA_963821275.1. GTDB lineage: Bacteria > Actinomycetota > Thermoleophilia > Solirubrobacterales > Thermoleophilaceae > JACVRW01. The sequence continues at coordinate 50,933 of CAWGDF010000004.1, read as the reverse complement.
CCGGTGGCGATGCCCTCGGGAGCGAAGTCGTCCGGCAGCGGGATCGAGTCCGGGAACGGCTGGGCGCCGGCAGGCGCGGCGAGCGCAAAGCACAGGGCCGCGCTTACGAGGGCGGCAAGGTGGCGCATGGCCGCTCAGACGCTATGTCCGGCCCGGCGGGGTGTCAAGTCGAAAACGGGCCGAACGGTAAGGCTGGCGACTTCCATGAGCTACCGGCTGAGGTCGCATGAGACGGTTGCCGGCCGGATCAACGTCAGTCCGGTTTCAGTCCGGAAACTCCCGTGATTCCGTGGTAAAAGCCGGGCATCGGCGGCACCCCCTCGCGCGCCAGAAGTAGCCCATTTGCAGGAACATTTAGCGCATGCACCCAGTCCCACGAGCTGCTTGCCATGCAGAAGGTCGTGGGTTCGAATCCCATCAGCCGCTTGATGAAAAGGCCCGGGCTTGCGGGCCTTTTCTGTGTCTGCAGTCGGCTGGACCTTCTGCGTCGGTCCGGACTCAATCCGGACTCGACGTGTGCGACGCTGCTCGGCTTCCGGAGAGATCCGCGGCACTTGCAGGCTTTTGTGCGCTCAAGCGCGAGCGAGACGTTCTGACTCCACGCAGAACGTCGTAGGTTCGAACCGCATCGGCCCGACCCATGGCGCCTCGGCAGACGCCGAACGCCTGCGGGAGTGTTGGAGCAGCTTCGAGCGAGCCGAGACACCGGAGGCTCGCTTTGCCCGGGCCGTCGATCGGTTACAGCCGATTCTCGTGCACTGGGCTGGTGACGGCTCTGCGTGGCGCGAGCGCCAGGTCACGGTCGCCCAAGAGCGCGCCATCGTGGAGCTTGTCGCCGACTTCTGGCCGCCGCTCGCCCCGCTGGCAAGGGCACTGGTCGATGACGCACGCCAACGCGGGATGCTCGCTGACTAGCGGCATCGACACGCGTAAGCATTCACTTGTCCACCACTATCCCCGTCGCTCGAACTCCCGTGCTTGCCGGTTAGTCACGGGAGCACCCGCTGGGCTGGATTACCGACTTGCTGCATGCCGCGAACCATGCGGATCTCTCGCACCCCGTCCTCGACCTGGGCCGTCCCGTCGGCAACGAAGCCGTGCTTGCGGTAGAACGCCTGTGCGCGCGGGTTCGGGTCGGCCAGCCACAGCGCCACCGACTCCTTCGGATCGACGACCGCCTCCAGCAGCGCCGGTCCAACACCCGTGCCGTGATGGGCCGCATACACATAGAGCACATACAGCTGTCTCGCCCACGCCGCCGCAGCGTCCAAAGGCGCGCCCCGACATGGCGATCCCGACCAGCTCGCCATCCCGCTCGGCGACAGCCACGCGGTTCTCGCGATAGCGCTCGTCGGTCAACGCGGCAGTCCAGAACCGCTCCCGAGCAGCCAAGAAGTCCGGGTCATCGAGAACCGCGTCGGACATCAGTCCCCGATAGGTCTTCTGCTAGCACCGCACATTCACGCGCGCCATCTGCGCGACGTTGTCGACCCGAGCCGAGCGAACAGTCAGCGAGGACCCCACCGCCGAATCGTAGGCCTACGCCCCGGTATGAACCCCGCGCGGAACAACGCTGATACCCAGTAGACGCTGCTCAGTCCCCTCTCGGCGCGGCCCGGTCAGGCTCGTCCGTTCGGGTCGAAGTTCTGGTTGAGCCTGAACAGGTTCTCGGGGTCGTAGCGCCGCTTGAGCTCGAGGAGCCGTTCGTAGTTGGGGCCGTAGGCCTGGCGGACGCGGTCGTGCGCATCGGCCGACAGGTAGTTCGTGTAGGAGCGATCCGCCATGTACGGGGACAGCGCGTCGAAGGACTCGCGCGCCCAGGCGATTCCTGCCTCTGCGTCGGCGGGATCGGACCATTGGGAGATCAGCAAGAGGTTGTAGCCAGGCTCCCTGTGCGGGTAGGCGGTGGCCGTGGGAGCGACGCGCGTGACCGCACCGTGAAAGTCCTCGAGGGCGAGTACGCAGAGCTCGCTGGGCGCCCGCTCGAACGCCTCGACCAGCACCTCGACGGCCCGATCTGAGAGCTCGGAGAAGAAGGCCGACTTCCAATAGTTGAATGCGCCCGGGAACAGCCAGTCGACCCCTGTGTTCACAACGGGGTACGGCATGCGCTCGATCATGTCCACGACCGGCGAGCCGAAATCGCGCAGCGCGCGAACGTCGGCCTCGGCTCGGCCGGCGTCGTCGCCTGCGTGGCAGATGGCGATTCCGCAGAGCTTGCTGCCCGATCCGTCGGGCGCGTGCACGAAGACGGCCTGCGTGGAGAGCTCGTCCTGGAGCTCGGCGGCGAACTCGCGGTAGAACGAGAAGAGTTGTGGTGCGGCGTCGAGGGGATGCAGAACCGCACCGCCGAGGACGCTGGCGACTGGGTGCGCCCGGAACTCGAACGAGGTAACGACGCCGAAGTTGCCGCCGCCTCCGCGAAGCGCCCAGAACAGGTCGGGATCGGTGTCCTCGCTCGCGGTGACCACCTCGCCGGACGCAAGCACGACTTCGGCGGAGAGAAGGTTGTCGACGGCCATCCCGTACTTGCCCATCAGCCAGGCGATGCCCCCGCCGAGGGTGAGGCCCGCGATCCCGGTGAGCGAGATGACGCCGCTCGGGGCCGCGAGCCCAAAGGCGGCGGCGGCACGATCCAGCTCACCGACCCTGACGCCGGCCTGCGCGCGGACGGTCCTTCGCGCGGGGTCGACGTGGATGCCCTTCATGAGCGAGAGGTCGATCATCAGCCCCCCGTCCGTGACCGCCTTGCCGGCGACGTTGTGGCCGCCGCCGCGCACCGAGACCTCGAGGCCCTCCTCCCTGCCGAGGTTCACAGTGTCCACGACGTCCGCCGTATGCAGACATTGCGCGATCACTGCCGGACGCTTGTCGATCAAGCGGTTGTGAATGCGCCGGGCCTCGTCGTAACCGGCATCGCCCGGAGCGAGGACAGTCCCGGAGAACGCCTCCCTGAGCAACTGGACGGAGTCGGTTGTCGTTGCGCTAGACATCATTGATCCTCCTGGCCGCGCACGAGAGGGCGACCGCGGGGAGATGCGGTCGAACGCCACGCCTGCGCGCCGGTTCGTCTCGGCAACCGCCGGCTGCGACGGCACCTCGAATTGGTAGAAGCACGCCTCGTCGTTCGGAGATGGAGACGTCGGTCATTCCACGCGGCCCCAGCACTGCAGGAGCGTGAAGGTCGTGCCCCAGCGGCCGGGCTCCTGCAACTCGACCTCGCCCTGGTGGCGGAGCCGCTCCAGTTCGTCGGCGCTCACCACGCCAAGCAGCCGCTCCTCCAGGGCCGTGGCGAACTGCAGCGGCAGGCGCAGGTAGGGGTGCCCCGGGGGAAGCGCCACCACCTCTGCCCTGACCTTTCCCTCGATGCCGAACTCGCGCAGCAAGTGGAGGTGGTTTCGCCCTGCCTTCCAGTTCCCGCCGCTCGTCAGGAACGCCTCCCCGATCAGCTCAATCAGCCGCTCAAGGGCGGGCGCGGGAGGGTTGTAGTGCCAGGAGCCCGTGTCGGGGTCCTCCAGCACGATGGTGCCGCCGGGCCGAGCGAGCCGCACGTAGGTCTGCATCTGCTCGCGGGCGCGCCCGAGGGGGCAGATCTCGGCGCGGGCGTGGACGAGGTCGAACGCGTCGGGCTCGAGCTCGCTCGCAAAGAGGTCGTCCCTGACGAGGCCGACGTTCCGGAGGCCCTCCTCGGCCGCGAACCGATCGGCTGCGGCGAGCATGGCCTCGTCGATATCGGTGCCGGTCACCTCGCCGTCGGGGCCGACCCACTCGCTCAGCACCCGGACCCACCCGTGAACGCCGCAGCCGACGTCAAGGGCGTGTCCCCCGCCCCCGTCGCCGATCTCCTCGAGCAACCGCCGACCGCTGGGCTCCAAGACCTGTGACTGGAGCCGGAGTCGCTCGAGCTCCGAGGCCTGTCCCGCCAGCAGGTACTGGTCGTTTTCACTTGGGTGTGCAATCGACATCTGTCCGCTCCTTGCCGTGCTCGACTGAGGCAGCCGAGTATCGGCCCGGGCGGGATCGGTGTCTTCGCCTGAACGAGCCAACCTCGGGCATGGCCTGTCGAGGCCATGCGGGCAAGGCCTGTGCCCTTACAGCAGCTGCAGCCGGTGCGCCTCCGCCACCGCCGCGGCCCGCGAGGAGCAGCTAAGCCTCGCGTACGCGTTCTGAAGGTGGCGGTGGACGGTGTGCTTGCTGAGCACCAGGCGCTCCGCGATCTCTGCGTCCGTGAGACCCTGCGAGACCAGCCGTACGACCTCGAGCTGGCGGCGAGTGAGAAGCTCATCGCAGGGCACGGCGGGCGTGGCTGCCGCCGGCCCCCCAAGGTCTCTGAGCAACTCGCGGGCCCGGGCCGCTTCGGCAGCCGCCCCGATCGCGTCGAAGCGTTCGAGCGCCAGTGCTGCTTCCCGCGCGGCTGCGCCGTCGCGACCCAAGGTCACCAGCACCCGCGCGAGCTCGACCCGCGCTCGAGCGAGCTCGAAAGCGGCCCCGCTCGTAGCGAACAAGTCGACGGCTTCCTCGAGCTCCGCGCGCGCGGTCACATCGTCGCCCGCGGCTGCCGCTACGAGCCCCTCGCACAAGCGCGCCGTCGCGTGCAGCGGCCGGGTTCCCACCGCCTCCGCGATCGAGCGCACTTCAGACAGGTGAGCAGCGGCCGCATCGGTCTCGCCCGCGGCCGCCTGGGCCCTCGTCATCACCTCCACTGGAGCGAGTCGGAAAGCCCTGTTTTGCTTCGGGACGCGTCGAAGGACCGGCTCGAGCAGATCACCAGCCGCCGACGCATCGCCCAGGTCGAGGGTCATGTCGGCCAGCACTACCGGCCTAAGTGCGTTGCCCTCGGCTCGACGAAGAAGCTCCTGCGCCTCGGCAAAGCGCCCCTGCCGGCGGCGCAAATCCGCTAACCGCACGATGGCTAGGCCGCTCCAGGTCGGCCGCTGTGCAGCGAGGAATTCGGTCGCCTCGGTGAGCTCCCGCTCGGCCTCGGCCCAGCGCCCCTGCCACGTCAGCACCGCTCCGTAGTGCGCCCTAGTGGCCCCCGTGACGAAGTTGATCCTCATCCTGTCGCCGAACTGCTTGACCTTGCCGCACCACTCCCCCGCGCGCTCGTAGTCACGCACGCGCTCGCACGCATCGAGCAACAGGCAACACGTCCAGCCCGCGGGCACGATCTCCTCATACTCACCCGCCAGAGCCGCCGCCGCGGCCTCGTCGAGGCACCGCATCCCGCCCGGGATGTCACCTCCGGTCACGAGCGCGACGCCCTCAACGGAAAGCGCAAACATCTCCAGCGAGACCACGCCGAGCCGGCGGCCGAGCTCCCGCGCCCGCACGCTGAGCTCTCTCGCCTTCGCCTGATCACCCTCCGCTATCGCCATAAAGCCCAGCACCGCGTCGAGCCAGCCGTGCGCCGCACAGAGCTCGGCTCCCTCGAGGATGCGGGCTGCCCGCTGGAACCAGCCGCTGGCGATCGCGTGCTCGCCCCGAAATACCCGGTGATCATTGGCGAGCCAGACTGCCAACATCCCGGCCCGCTGCGCGTCTCCCTCCCGGCGGCAAAGCCGGTAGGCGCGCTCGCGCGCCTCCAGGCAGGTGGGCACATCCTCGACCCACCACGCAGCCCAACTCAAACCCTCCAGCGCCTCGACGGTTTCGCGGACCTCAAGCTCCTGCCCGAAGAGCGCCCGCGCCACCTCCCAATCCCCACGAGCAAGCGCCGCTTCGCCATCCCGGACCAACCGGTTGGATGACCCGGCCTCAGCCATGCGCCAACACTAGCCCGGCCTGTCCACGGGGGCGGGGATCCCGGCTGGCGGTAGTTGCACCAACGTCGCCCTTAACTGATATCGGCGCCGGCCAAACTGCCCCGTTGTCAGGCCATATGGGATCGTCGAAGCGAACTCGGCAGCGCGATCTAACCGACCTCGCCGGCGATCGTCCCGCTCGTCGCGCAAAGGGGGAGACTCCGGCTTGGTGGCTCAGCTATTGCGTCGGGCGGAAAGGGGACGGGCCATGAGCCGATGCCCCGTCCGGCTGGCGGCGACTACACCCCACGGCTGCGGCCAGGGCCAGGGGAAGCGGAAGAAACAGACAGGTGACCAAGGCGACACCGGCCACAAGCGCGCCCCAACCGACGATGGGGTCGCGCCGTTCTTGGTCCGGTAACGGCCCGAGCCGATGGGCGGCTGGCACGCTGACCGCGGCCCCGACTGCGGCGGCGGCCACGATCAGAACAGGGCCGCCCGTCGGCGGCCCTCAGCCGCTGACGTGGAACACGAACTCGAATTTGGTCCCGCCCTCACGCGCGTGGAGCTCCATCGTGCCCCGGGCCTTGCGGTACCGCCCGGTGCCGCCCGTGATGGCGAGCACGCTGTCCTTGGCGTCGTAGAACGGGCCCTCGACGACCAACTGGCCGCCGGCGAGGAACGTCGTGATATTGCATTCGTAGGCGACGCCGGCCACGGTCCGGATGCAGTAGCCCTGGTCGGTTCCGACCTTGCGCGTGTCCCGCGCGTTGAAGACGTTATTGGCGAACGTCAACACGTCGCCGGCGCTGTCGCCCGGAGCTCCCGTGTCCGCCGTAGCGTCCGTGGTGGCGTGCTCGATCACGGTGATCGTCTTGCCACCCTGGTGGTGGTGGTTGCCCGGCTTGCCCCATGCGGCAACGGCGACGCCGAGGACCGCGATCGCACCGACGGCGAGCAGCACGCTGAACAGGCGCTTCATGTCACTCCTCCTTGGTAGGGGTGGTGCCTGCTTACCGCACTCGCCGAGGGAGCGTCAAGGGCGCGCCGGCACGCGCGAACGGGGATACGCTGCACCCGAGGTGGACTGGGTGCCGATAGCGGCCGGTGCGGCGGTCGTGGGATACGCGACCGTGGCCCTCTGGTTGCGTCACCACCCCTCCGCCCTGCCCTACGGTGCCCGGTTCTTCCTGGTGCTGCCCCGCGACGCGCCGCAGGTGCTGGCGTGACCGCCGCCCAGCCACCGCTCGTCTACCTCACCCGCGACGCGGTCAAGGCAGCGCTTCCCGCCGTCCTTGACCAGGTCGATCTGGTCGAGGACACCTACCGGGCGATGGCCCGGGGGCGCGTCGAGATGCCGCCCAAACCAGGCGTTCATCCGCGGCCCGACGCGTTCATCCACGCGATGCCCGCGTACCTGCGCGACCGCGACGTCGCCGCGCTCAAGTGGGTCTCCGGCTACCCGGAGAACTCTCGCCGTGGCCTGCCGTACATCTCCGGCCTGATCGTGGTCAACGAGGCCGAGACGGGGCTGCCGCGCGCGATCATGGACGCGGGCGAGATCACCGCGGCTCGCACCGCGGCGGCCAGCGGCGTGTGCATCCGCGCGCTTGCGCCGGACGGTTGGAGCGACGCCGCCATACTTGGCTTCGGCGAACAGGGCCGCTACCACGCCCGGGTCCTCGCCGCGCTCAACTCGCAGGCCCGCATCCACGTCTACGACCCGCGGCTCACGCCCGACGCCGAGTCCGCACCGGCGTCCGGCGTGCACGTGCACGCCGACGCCCGCTCAGCGGTCCGCGACGCCCAGGTCGTGATCACCGCCGGCCCGATCATCGAGAGCCCACGGCCGGTTCTCGACGATGGCTGGCTGGGTGGCGACTGGCTGCTGCTGCCGGTCGACTTCGACTTCTACCTCAAGCCCGAGCTCGTCGCTGCCGCCGAGCTGTTCGTGGTCGACGACCTCGATCAGTACGAGTACTACCGAACACAGGGGCACTTCGCGGACTGGCCGCGCGCGCAGGCGACGGTCGGCGAGGCGCTGGAGCGCGGCGTCGGCGGCGACCTCGTCGTCGCCTGCAACCTGGGCGTCGGAGCCCTCGACGCGGCCTTCGCCGACGCCGTGCTCGCCGCGGCCGAGCGCGCCGGAAGCGGCGAGCGGCTGGCGCGCTAGCAGAGTCCGAGCTGCCAGCAACCCACGAACGACGCAGTCGCAATCGGCGGCGCATCGCTGGCCTCGCAGACGTCTGTGGCAACCCCTGGTGGTACGGCCTCCATGCTTGCCGACGCTCAGCTTCTGGTCGGCGTGACCTCAACGCCGTCGCGTTCGTCACTGGAGGTGCTCGCGCTTTACTGAGCCGGACGCCCCGGCCGCAGCAGAGCTCCTGCACTTCGCGCATTGCAGGAGCCTCAGTTTTCGCTCGGCTGTCGCTGCTCGTGCGGAGCAGTCACTCGGCGGCTCGTCTCCGGCGCTACTTGGCTTTGCGTCGTGTGCATTTTCACGCAGCGCCTAAGCAATGAGGTGACTGCCTTGGCCAGAAGGGTCGCCTCAGCCTCTGCTCGTCTCGGGGACTATTTGCCCCCATACCGGAAGCGACCAGCCGGCGCAGCCATGGGTTGCGGCGCCGCGGGTGCTCGAGGCGCAGCAATCGCGCGTGTCCAGGTCGGGTGACAAGGCGGAAGGAAGCGGGTGCGCCCTACGCCCAGGATGATCTATGCCCGCCGTACGCCCAGGATGATCTATGCCCGCCCAACCGCCAGCAGCACCAGGTTCGAGAACGTGACCGTGCCGTCGTCCGAGGCCGTCTCCTTGACCGCCGCGAGGATTGCGTCCCAGGCCCTCTCCGGGTCATCCGGCGCGTGCTTCGCGATCAGCGCGACCAACGGTGGGACTGTGTCCCTGATGAAGGCGACGAACTCGTCGGCGGACTCCCACTCGTAGATGGCCTCGGTCTCCTCGACCTCGACGTCGGAGAACCCGCCGCCTTCGAGCAGCCCCCTCAGCGCGTCGGGTGTCGGGCGCGAGAGCGGGCCGGGGGTCCCCGGCGCGGGCGGATCGACGCCGAGCGTGCGCATCGCCGTCACCATCGGAAGCGCGATGAAAGGCACCCGCTCGGGCGATCCCCACGAGCTGATCACCATCTTCGACCCTGGGACCAAAAAGCCCCGCACCCGTGCGGCCGCGGCTTCCGCCTCGGGCTCGAAGATAATCCCGAAGCGCGATAGCGCCGCATCGAAACTCTCGGGGGGGAAATCCAGGCCGGCCGCCTCGGACTCGATGAACTCGACGTTTTCGAGGCCGGCTGCCTCCGCGCGCTCGCGGCCGTAGGCCAGCATCTCGGGAGCGATGTCGGTGGCCACGACCTTGCCGTCGGCTCCTGCCACCGCCGCCGCCGTGAGCGACGGCTCGCCGTAGCCCGCGGCCACGTCAAGCACGCGGCTCCCCGGCTCGACGCCCGCCAGCTCCACCATGCGCTTGCTGACGTGACCCATCGCGGCGTCGATGAACTCCGACCGCTTGCGCCAACCCTCGGCGCCCTTCTTCCACTGCTGCCGCTGCCCAGCGCGGAACTCAACCGCGTCCACTGCCTGCGACTCCATATTTCACCCCCGGATCGGGCCCGCTGCCAACCATATGCGATCCCGGCCGGCCGGACAGACCACACTCTGAGCGGAGGAAACGTCTGCTCAAGGGCAGTCTTCTCGCCTCAACCTACGCCAAACCCCGGAGGTCGACAAAGCAGAAGCCCGTCGCCGTCAGTGCTGACTACTTCCTGTCGCGTGCGAGCGGTCGGACAGCTCCCGGGTGTCGCGCATTGCAGGAGCGCCGGCATCACTCCCGCCTTTCCACAAAGCAGCAGCGAGCAGCTCTGGCCGGACGCCCGCGATCGCGCGCTCGCCTGTACGAGAAAGGCGAGCGCCTGGGATTACTTCCTGATGCCTACCGGAGAGACCGAGGGGGTGGCGTATGAAGCCGTACGCGCTCGAGCGCGGGCGGTGCCACGGTAGGCCGGGAGATTGCTGGTTAGTTCGCCACGGCGTGGTATCGGGCGAGGGCGAGGTCGTAGCCGAGACCGGTGCCGTTGGTCGAGCCGGCCGCGACGATCTTGCCGCCGGGCTGGATCGCGACGGCGCGTGCGTAGTCGTGGCCGCCGAACCCGGTCGCTTGTTTGCCGTTGTCGTCGAAGCTGTTGTCGAGCGCGCCGTTTGAGTGGTAGCGGATGATCTCGAAGTCGGCGTCGGAGCTGGCGTCGCGGTCGTTGGTCCAGCCCGCGGCGACGATCCTTCCGTTGTCTTGGATCTCGACCGCGGAAGCGCCGATGTTGTAGCCCGAGATGGCTGTCTCGGCCTTGCCGTCGCCGTCGAAACCGGTGGCTCCCGTGTCGAGCGAGCCGTCGGTGTTGTAGCGGGCGAGGGCGAACTCGGTAGAGGGGCTATCCCCGCTCGAGTTCCCCGCCGCGACGATCTTGCCGTTGGGCTGGATAGCGACGTCGTAGGCGTCCTCGTCGCCGCCGAACCCGGTGACGACCTTGCCGTCGCCGTCGAAGCCGGTGGCCGAGCCCGTGTCCAGGGTGCCGTTGGTGTTGTATCGCGCGAGCGCGAAGCTGGACTCGGCGGTGGTCCCGGTGCTGCCGGCGACCACGATCTTGCCGTTGGTGGGCTGTATCTCGACAGCGTTCGCCCACTCGTTGGCGCCGAAATCGATGGCCCTCTTGCCGTCGCCGTCGAAGTGCTCGTCGGGCGTGCCGTCGGGGTCGTAGCGGGCGATCGCGAAGTCGGCCTGGTTGGAATCACCGACAGCGACGATCTTGCCGTCGGGCTGGATCGCGACGTCGCGTGCGGAGTCCCAGCCGGCGAAGCTGGTCGTTTCCCTGCCGTCGTCCGAGAAACTCTTGTCGACCTTGCCCTCGCTGGTGAAGCGGGCGAGCGCGAAGTCTTTGTAGCCGGCGTCGTGGCCTTGCCACTTCCATCCCGCCGCGACGATCCTGCCGTTGGGCTGGATCGCGACCGCGTTGGCGACCGACTCGTCGCCGGCGAATGACAGCGTCACCCTGCCGTTGTTTCCGAACGACGTATCCGGCGAGCCGCCAGGGTTGAAGCGGGCCAGAGCGAAGGCCTCGGTGCCGAGGGGGTTCGGAAGGCCGCCGTGAAGGTAGGAGCCGGCCACGACGACCTTGCCGTTGGGCTGGATGGCGGCGTCGTTACCGAAGTCGTCGCGAGCGCCGGCGATGTCGAGCGTTGTTTTGCCGCCGCTTCCGAAGCTGGTGTCCAGATCGCCGGCGTCAGCCGCCCTCGCCGCCGGGACCCACACAGTGGAGATCAGCAGCAAGACGGCGGCGACGAGCAGCCCCAGCGGGAGCGGCCCAATCGCCGCGGAGCCGGCGAGCGTCGAGCGGTGACGAACAGATCCGGGCAGACTCGTGGCGATCATGGGAAACCCTTCGCAGACTTGTGTGTGGCGTCTACACCCAAGGACGGAGCTGCGACACAAACTTTCCGTGACATTGGTCACGCACCGTCCCTCCTCGTGGCCGAGCAGAGCCGAGGTACGCGTCTGCTCGTGCCATGCCCGAGCTACCGCGTGGCCGCTGCCTTTCGACGAAAGCAGGGCTCTCCCCTCTTCTCGCAAGAACCCGGCGCTCTCCTCCCCCCGCGTGACCCCGAGGAAGCTCCTGGTTGTCGCGCGCAGCGGGAGAGCGCGGCCTGGGGCTGAATGGTCTCCCTCGGTCGGGCCGGCTTTGCCGGGAGTGGTTCGCGCTGCGGTGGGTTGCAGGGGATGATCTGGTCGTGGGCCCAGCAGTCGCCGTTGGTCCGGCCTCTCAGGCTTCGTTGAATGCGCTGACGTTGAGCGCGACGTTGCACTGTTTGACGGGCTGCCTCGCCGGTGAAGTGACGGGCATGGTGGTCGGCACCGCGCTCGGGCTGACGAATCTGGCCACGCTGGTGCTCGCTGTCAGCCTGGCGTTCCTGTTCGGCTACACGCTGACTTCGCTGCCGTTGCTTCGTTCCGGGCTCGCGCTGGTGGCGGTCGTGCCTATTGCCCTGGCCGCCGACACGGTGTCGATCAGTGTCATGGAGGTAATCGACAACGCGGTGGTGATCGCCGTTCCCGGTGCGATGGACGCGGACCTCAACGAACCGCTCTTTTGGGGGCCTTTGCTCGGCGGCTTCGCGGTCGCCTTCGGACCTGCGTTCTTGGTGAACCGCATGCTGATTCGGCGCGGACGAGGGTGCTGTCCCGGCACACGTCTCGCCGGAAAGCATCCCCCTCCCCCGTGAACCGGAGGAGGCTCCTGGTGGTCGCGCAATGCAGGAGCGTTGGCATCACTTCCGGATTCAACCGCTCCGCCACCCGACGCTGGCTAGCGCACGTTCGGCGCCCCACCCAAGCCAACCGGCGCACATCTCCCCCCTGAGATCAGAATCGGCGAGATCCACGCCAGCCAGCGGCGACGCCGCCGGCCGCCTGACGCGCCAAACCACAATTGCTTCCCGCCAGCTTGCGACACTCTCGATTGTCCGCCGGCTCGGCCTCGGAACGGACGATCGGCAGTCGCGTCGCGCTTGAGCATTTCGCTTCTGCTCCCGCCCGCGCCGAAAGCCCGAGCAATCGACTCATGCCCGGCTACTCGTATTGGAGTGCTTCGAGGACGCGCAGGCGGGCGGCGCGACGAGCAGGCAGGATCGCGGCGACGATGCCGGCGATGACGGACACGATTACGAACGTGATCAGCGCGCCGATGGGTATGGCGAACTGGAGGTCGTACTCCGACAGCGCCTGCGTCACGAGCAGCGCGAGGAAGATCCCGAGCGGCAACCCGAGCGCGGCGCCGATCAGAGCCGTGATCACGCTCTCGTGCCGGACCATGCGGCGCGTCTGACGCCTCGTCATGCCGACGGCCCGCAGCATTCCGAGCTCGCGCGTCCGCTCGAATACCGACAGCGCGAGGGTATTGATCATTCCGAAGAGGCTGACGATCACCGACAAGGCGAGCAGTACGTACAGCAGGAGCAGGAACTGGCTGATCTCCTCGTCCTCCTTGTCGATCCATTCCTGTCGGGTCTGGACGCGCGTGTCGGCGAACTCCTCGAGGCCGCGCTCGACGCTCGTCTTCGCCCCCCCGCCGGGGCCACCGGGAACGTTGATCAGCGTGAAGCGGTTGCGCGGCCTGTCGTACAGCTCGTCGAAGGCGTCCTGCGAGATGCTCGCGGTGCCTAGCAGCGGATAGAAGGGGCTCCCGTCGTAGATCCCGCGGACGACGTACCGCCGCCGCTCGTTGTCCGGCGACAGAACGGTGAACGAATCTCCGATGGCGAGGTCCTTGTCGTCGGCGACGTCATCCGGCACCACCGCCCCGTCGTCGCCCAGGCTCGCCAGCACCTCGTCGGAGCCGTCCGTCCAGCGGAAGTTGTAGACCTGGTTGATCGAGCTTCCGTCGAGTCCGGTCAGGTTGGCTCCCGAGCCGTCCACCTCGGCGACGCCCTGGCGCACGTTGCTGACGACGTCGGTGCCGTCGATCTTCGCGGCCGCGTCGCCGACGGCAGCCGGGAACTCCGTGTAGCCGTCCTGCGAGGTCACGACCAGGTCGGCCTGGATCTGCTCCTCGATCGCGTCGCTGTTCGAGACGCGGAGGCCCTGCGCGAGCACGCCGACGAACGTCACGAGGGCGATCCCGATCATGAGCGCAGCGGCGGTGGAGGCCGTGCGCCCGGGGTCGCGGATCGCGTTGCCCTCGGCGAGCTGCCCGGAGGCGCCGCCGATTCGGCGTGCGGGCCATCCCACGAGGCGTGTGAGCGGGACGACGAGGCGCGACGAGAGCAGCGCCACGCCGATGAAGAGCGCCAGGACGCCGACGCCGAGCAGGATGAACCGGTCGCCGGTGCCCACGTCGGGCGCGAGCATCGCGTACGAGAGCGCGAGCACAGCCAGCACGATGGTGACGGCGGCGATGTACGGCCCAAAGCGGGAGAGCGCCGAACGCGGCAGCTTCGCGCCCTCGCGGACCGCCGCGATCGGCGCCACCCGGGTCGCGCGGAAGGCCGGCGAGAGCCCGGCGATCAGCGTGACCACGGTCCCCACGAGCAGCGAGACGACGATCGTGCGGGTGGCGAACACCGTCTCCGTCTGCGGTAGGTCGAGGTTGAGAGCGGTGAAGAGCTCGTTCAGCCCGACCGCGAGCCCGAGCCCGGCGAACAGTCCGATGATGGACGCGAGCAGGCCGATGACCAGCGCCTCCAGGATCACCGAGCCCAGCACCTGCCGGCGTGACGCGCCGACCGTTCGCAGCGTTGCGAACTCGCGCGTCCGCTGCACGACCGTGATCGAGAGCGTGTTGAAGATCACGAAGGCGCCGACGAACAGGGCGATGCCGGCAAACGACAGCAGGAAGTATTGGATGATGCTCGTGAACGTCGCCACCTCGTCCGAGTCCTCGCTTGCCTGCTCGGTTCCGGACCGCACCGTGACGGACGTACCGAACTCCTCGCGGATGCGGGCGACGAGGTCCTCGGGCGCGACCCCGTCCTGTGCGGCGGCCTGCACCGCGTCGAGTTCGTTCTCCTTGTCGAGGAGCGCCTGGGCGGTCGGGACGTCGAAGATGGCGAACGTGGCGCCGCCGAGCGAGCTCACATCGCCGTACCTCGCGATTCCGGCGATCTCGTACTCCCGAGCGGGGCCGAGAGCCGCGACGCCGATCCGGTCGCCGAGGGCGAGGCTCTCGTCGTCGGCAACTCCCTCGTCGATTGCGACCTCCTCCGAGCCAGACGGCCAGCGGCCCTCGACGAGGCTGAGCGGATTGAAGCGCTCGTACGCGGGCGCGGTCTCGATGCCGAACGCGAACGAGGGTGCGCCTCCCGTGTCGATCGGCTCGCCGTCCGCGTTGAGCAGCTTGGTCTGGGGGTCCGTCACCGAACCGGTCGCGACCTGGACCCCGTCGACCGCTCGGACCCGGTCGAGAACGTCCTCCGGGATCGGAGGCGACTCCGACGTCTCACCCTCGAAGCTGATGTCGGCGCCCTTGCCGCTGACGACCGCGTCCGTACCGGCGTATGACTCGACGAAGATGGCGTTGAACGCCTTGTCGATCGTGTCCGTGAGCACGTACGCGCCGCTCATCATCGCGACGCCGAGGACGATCGCGATCGCGGTCAGCACGGTCCGGAATTTGCGTCCGGCGAGGCCTCGGAGCGCGACCCCGATCATCGCAACGCGATCTCTTCGACCACCGCGAGCACCTCGTGTTCGTCGGCGCCGTGCAACTCCTTGACGATCAGGCCGTCCGCGATGAAGAGGATCCGATCGGCGGTCGCCGCGGCACGCGCGTCGTGCGTGACCATGACGAGCGTCTGCCCGTAGTCCCGCACCGAGCCGCGGAGCAGGTCGAGGATCTCGCCGCCCGTCTTCGAGTCGAGATTCCCGGTCGGCTCGTCGGCGAAGACCACGCTGGGCCGGCTCACCAATGCCCGGGCGATCGCGACCCGCTGTTGCTGGCCGCCCGAGAGCTCCGAGGGCCGGTGCTTCCGGCGGTCCTGGAGACCGACCTTCCCCAGCAGGTCGTCGAAGAAGTCGGCCTCCGGCTTGCTGCCTCCAAGGGTCAACGGCAGGACGATGTTCTGCTCCGCCGTCAACATCGGCAACAGGTTGAAGAACTGGAAGATGAAGCCGATGTGCTCTCGGCGCAGCTTCGTGACCTCGGTGTCGCTGAGCTCACCGAGCCGTGTTCCCGCAATCGTGACCTGCCCCTCAGTTGGCTCGTCGAGCGCCGCGAGAAGATGCATCAGCGTCGATTTTCCGGAGCCCGAAGGACCCATGACGGCGGTCAGCTTCCCGCGCTCGACAGCGAGAGTGACGCGGCGCAGCGCGTGCACCGCCGTCTCGCCCTCGCCGTAGACACGGCTCAATTCGTGCGCCTCCACTACGGGCCCGTCAGCGGCGGGCGCGTCTCCCCCGCCGCGATCCGCCGGCATCGGGACGTCGGCCATCGCGGCCCAGGCTACACAACGCTGCGCCAGCGGTAGGCCGGCGCCGCGCGGCAGGGCCGCCGGGTTGGGGTCACCGACGCCGCTTGGACGCCAACAACCGGGAAGCACCCCCGAAGCTACGTCGGGATCGTCCCGCGACTACCTTGGGCGCCGCCTGTACCGGCAGGCGTCAGGGACGCTCACGCTCGCCCCTCTCCCCCTCCCACGCGAAACCGAAGAGGCTCCTGGTGGTCGCGCATAGCAGGAGTGCGCTACCCGGCGAAGTCGTCGGTCCTAGCCTCTTGTGTGCCGGGCCCGCCTCCGCCCGCTGCAACCCACCTAACGGTCCCCTCGCGAGTGTCGCACGCAACCCGCACGGCGGGGTAACAGGCATCCTGGCCGACGTATTCGTTGAAACCGCTGAGGTCTTGCTCGTCGCCGGGAACGAACGCCCGGATGTGCCAGCGCACGATGCAGGCCCGCGGTCCGCAGCGCAGCACCCGGTAGTCAAGTAGTTGGATCGTCCCACCGGTGTGGAGCTGGCGTTCCCAGTACCGGACGACCTTGCCACGGTTAGCGGCCTGGGCTTCGGCCCCGACGGCGACGGTGAGTACGGCGACTGAAACCAGCAGCGCGACCCGCCGGTAGCCGAGTGTCCGTATGACCTGTCTCATGGGCGCGCCCCGCACTGGTCGGGGTTGTCGACCCTAACCCGGTTTGGGGCTGTTGGTTGCGCAGCCCCAGCGGTTCCGCCCAGCGGGCGGCGGTCCGCAGCATCGGCGGCTCAGTCAGTGCCGGCTGCTTCCTCGAGCAGCGTCTCGGGATCGCCGCCGCAGTCCGCCCAGTCTTCCGGCGCCGCCGACGCGGTAGACCTTGTCGCCGTCGTGATGGCGCCTGCTCGTTCTCGCGCATTGCAGGAGCCCGGTCCACCATGTGGTCGCTGCTGCGTGTCGTCCAACGGGGGCGTCTCGCCGAGCCGCGGCCTCGCCGCTGCTTCTGCCTCGATGCGACAGCCGGTCGTACAGAATGCAGTTCGCTTTGAGCGAGTCCGCAACAGTGACCGGCGCAGTTCCGGACGGGATCGAGCGGGTCATGCCTCGGTCGCTTGCGGCCGGGTTTATCGTGGGTGCGGGTGTCGGGCTGCTCGGCGGTCTGATCGGTCTGGGGGGCGCTGAGTTCCGCCTGCCGGTCCTGATCGGCGTCTTCGGGTTTATCGCCTTGCAGGCGGTGATCGTCAATAAGGCGCTGAGCCTGGTAGTGGTCACCGTCGCGCTGGTGGCTCGTCTGTTCAGCGTGCCGCTCGACGACGTCCTCGCGGAATGGGGGGTGATCGTCAACCTGCTCGCGGGCAGCCTGCTTGGCGCGTGGCTGGGAGCAACGTGGGCGACTCGGATGGCGTCGCCGACCCTCTACCGCGTCCTCGCCGCGCTGCTCGTGCTGATTGCGGCGGCGCTCGCCGCCCACCATCCCGGAGCTGGACCTGCCAGCCGGAGCGCAGGTGGCCGCCGGACTCGCCGCGGGTCTGGGAATCGGGATCGTCGCCGCGATCATGGGCGTCGCTGGCGGCGAGCTGCTGATTCCCACCATCGTGATTCTCTATGCGATCGACCTCAAGCTCGCCGGGAGCCTCTCGCTTGCCGTGTCCTTGCCCACGATGCTGGTGGCGTTCGCCCGCTACAGCCGCGACGGCAGTTTCGTCGTCCTGCGCCTGCACCGCCGCTTCGTCCTCGCCATGGCCGCCGGGTCGATCACCGGCACCATCGCCGGAGGGCTCCTGCTCGGGGTCGTTCCGGTCGGCGTTCTCGTGCCCCTGCTCGTCGGCTTGCTGCTGGCCTCCGCGGTGAAGGTGTGGGGGCACTCCCGTTGAGGCCCGCGAGGACGCTGTCGCTTTCGCCTGGTAGGAGGCGTCTGCGTTGCCCGAGGTACTCGCTGCTGCGATGGACGAGCAGCAGGAGCGCGAGTCAATAGTGCTGCTTATCGACGATTGCGGGTCCGGCACGGGAGCCGATCGTGCCAGCTGGCGCCTCCGTTTCGTCCGAGGCGAGCGTGTCGACGGCCGAGCGGAGACGCTCGCAATCACGCGAGAGGAGCACCGCATCGAACTAGCGCGGGGGCTACTAGCGGAGGTGATCGTCGTTCACGCGAACCTGCTGGCGGGTGATCTGGTCGCGAGAGGCGGCATCCGTGGCCTCGACTTTGCGTGCCTCGGCCAGCACCTCGTCGATCTGGCCGTTCGGAATCAACACAGCGCCGGAGGAGTCGGCGAACACGTACTGGCCGGGCACCACGCCCACGCCCTGAAGGACTACCGGAACATTTGCCTGAAACGGCGTCAAGCTATCCCCTCCCCAGCGAGTTGTCTCACCTGAGCAGTAGGCCGCGAAGTCGTAGCGCGCAAGCTCGTCGAAGTCGCGCAGGCGGCCATCCGTGAGCACCCCGGCGCACCGGTTCTGATGGAGCCGCAGCAGCTTTGTGCCCCCGCCCATCGAGGTGTCGGTGTAGCCGTTCGACGCGAGCACGATCACCTTGCCGGCCGGCTCGTCGCCGACCGCTTCGTGAGAACAGGTTGGCGAGGTTGTAGCGCTCGGGATCGAGCGCAGCCGAGCAGCTCGGGAAATACGAGATGGTCACCGCTGAGCCGAATAGGACGCGCCCCGGCGTCGGAGTGACGAGATCGAGGATGTGACAGCGGTGGCGATGCAGCCGCCCCATCGCGTCGACTAGGTCCGCGCACTTGAGGCCGTGTACGGCCGACGCCTGGTTCGGTCGAGCTGTCATTCTCTGTGGCTCATCGGGGTTCGTGCAGGATCTCGCGTGCGTCTTGCGCGTCCTGCGGGCTGACCATGATGTCGTGCGCCCCCACGGTGCCCAGCCCGTCTCCAGCCCCAGCCCCGCTGTTCGTTAACCGGGGCAGGCACTCGATGCCGGCGCCACGCAAGACCGAGCAGAGCAGCTCGGCCTCGGGCTCGCTACCGGCGACCTCGACTATGACCCAGTCGTCCACCTCGGCTACCCAAACGTGAACGCGTAGGCCTCGGCGCCAGGCTCGAGGAACGTGACCTCCAGCGTCCGCTCGCGGACGGCGTCGTGCTGGCGCACGAGCTGGTACATGCGGCCGTCGCGGAGCAATCCGTTTCCGTCCTCGTCGACGTCCACGCCGTGTGACGGGCCCGGAGCCTCGCCGTCGAGAAGCACGCGGAACGCAACCGGGTCTCGCGCTTCGGGGGACAGCACGAGATGCGCGTCGCGCGCGTGGAACCGGTAGACGATGCTCCCCCCGGCCCGGTCGAGCGTGACGCTCTCGGGCTCAACCGTCCACTCGCCGGTGAAGGCCCAGTGGTTCAGGGGCAGGCGGTCCGGTGACGCGGGCGGCTCGCCGCGCGCGTGGCCGAGATACGTCTCGGGTGTGCCCAGGTGCTCCCAGTCGGCCGCGGCCTCGACGCCGACCCCCTCGACGGAGACGAGCTCGCGCTCGATGCCGAGCAGACGCTGGATGACGCGCTCGGACTCCTCGTAGCGCCCCTCGCCGAAGTGCTGGTCGCGGATGATGTCCTCCCTGTCGACGAAGTAGAGCGCCGGCCAGTAACGGTTCGCGAAGGCGGTCCAGACCGCGTAGTCGTTGTCGACCGCGACCGGGTAGTCGATCCCCCGCTCCTCTGTCGCCCGCCGCACGCCGTCGATGTCGTGCTCGAACCCGAACTCGGGCGTGTGAACTCCGATGACGATCAGGCCGTCGTCGCGGTAGGCCCGCGACCACGCACGGACGTACGGCTCCTGACGCAGCCAGTTGATGCACGTCCACGTCCAGAAATTCACCAGCACGACCTGGCCGCGCAGCCCGGCGGGGTCGAGCGGCTCGGAGTTGAGCCACTCGGTCGCCCCGCCGAGCGAGGGCATGTGGACGCGTTCGAAGACGCTCATCGGCGAAGGGGCTGGAACGCCGCTCGGATCTCGGTGGAGAAGAGCTCCGGCTCCTCCCAGGCGGCGAAGTGGCCGCCCCTGTCGACCTCGTTGAAGTAGGCGAGGTCGGGGTAGACCGCCTCGACCCAGCTGCGCGGGGAAGCCCAGATCTCGCCGGGGAACGTCGTGAAGCCGACCGGCACAGTGACCGCCGGAGGAGCCTGGCCGCTCGCAAGCGCTGCGGCCAGCGCTCGTCCGTCCTCCCAGTACGACCGGGCCGCCGACGGTGCGGTGCCGGTCAGCCAGTACAGCGTGATGTTGTCGACGATGCTCTCCCGGGTGAGACTGCCCACGGGCTCGCCGTCGACGAACGCGCGGGCGATCTTGTAGTAGCTGTCCGTGTCGTGGTCGAGCAACCAGGCCGCCAGCCCGACGGGTGAATCCAGCAGGGAGTAGCCGATCGTCTGTGGCCGCGTGGCCATCTCGAGGAAGTAGCCGAAGCCGTCCTGCCTGAACGTCGCAACCGCCTCGGCCGCTGCGCGTTCCTGTTCGGATTCCTTGGGCAGGTGATCGCCGATGGCGAGCACCGCCGTGAGCAGGTTCAGGTGGTAGCCGACCAAACCCTCGACCGCCTGGCGGCCCATCAGGTCCGTGACGAGGGCACCCACGTCGCCGCCCTGGGCGACGTAGCGGGTGTAGCCGAGGCGGTGCATCAGCTCCGCCCACGCGCGTGCGATGCGGCTGGCGTCCCAGCCGAGCTCGGTCGGCTCGCCGGAGAACCCGTAGCCGGGCAGTGACGGCAGCACCAGGTGGAATGCGTCCTCGGGGCTGCCACCGTGCGCGGTCGGGTCGGTCAGCGGGCCGACGGTCTCCAGCAGCTCGATGACCGAGCCGGGCCAGCCGTGCGTCATGATCAGCGGCAGCGCGTCCTCATGCGGCGACCGCACGTGGATGAAATGGATGTTCACGCCGTCGATCTCGGTCGTGAACTGCGGCAGCGCGTTCAGTCTCGCCTCGCACGCCCGCCAGTCGTAGTCGGTCGTCCAGTAGCGGGCGAGCGCCTCGATCGCCGCCAGCTGCACGCCCTGCGACCGGTCGTCGACGAGCTCCTCAGAAGGCCAGCGCGTCGCCTCGACGCGGCGGCGCAGCTCAGCGAGCTGCTCCTCCGGAACCTCAATGTGGAACGGGCGGATCGCTGCTGCTTCAGTCGTAACGGACATACGTCCCTCCTTGGTTGGTTTCAAGTCCTCAGCGAGCGGAAGCCCGCGCGGAGCTCGGCGGAGAACAGCTCCGGCTGCTCCCAGGCGGCGAAGTGACCGCCCCTGTCGACCTCGTTGAAGTAGATGAGGTTCGGGTAGGCGCGCTCGGCCCAGCTCCGCGGCGCCTGGTACTGCTCGCTGGGGAAGACGGTCACGGCAACCGGGATGTTCACGCCCTTGGCGTTGAAGAAGCCGCCCTTGTACTCCCAGTACAGGCGAGACGCGGAGACCCCGGTGTTCGTCAGCCAGTAGAGCGTGATGTTGTCGAGGACCTCGTCCCGCGTCAGCTCGCCAGTCGCGCTCTCGGACCGCTCCAGAGCGGAGGCCACAGCCACGGCCGGCTGGCCGTCGGCATCGTTGTGGTCGAGCAGCCACGCGGCCAGGCCGACGGGCGAATCCGCGATGCCGTAGAGGGTCTGCGGGCGCGCCGCCATCATGTGGGCGTACTCGACCTGCCCGTACGTTCTGATCAGCTGTTCGTACGCGCGGCCCTCCTCTGCCGAGAGGCCGGATGGCGGCGGCTCGCCGGCCTGGGAGGCCTTGTCGACGTCAGCCGGAACCGTGGCCGGCATGTTGGTGTGAATGGCGAGCAATCCCTCAGGTGCCTGCAGGCCCATCTGATCGACAACGAACGCACCCCAGTCACCGCCCTGAGCGACGTACTGGGTGTAGCCAAGGCGCTTCATCAGCTCCGCCCACGCGCGCCCCATGCGCTCCGGGCCCCAGCCCGTGCCCGTCGGCTTGCCCGAGAACCCGTAGCCCGGCATCGATGGAATCACGACATGGAACGCGTCGCCTGCGCTCGCGCCGTGTGCCGTCGGATCGGTCAGCCGACCGATGAGCTTCAGCTGCTCGATGATCGAGCCAGGCCATCCGTGGTTGACGACGAGCGGCAGAGCGTCCTCGTGTTGCGAGCGAACGTGAATGAAGTGGATGTCGAGGCCGTCGATCTCGGTGATGAAGTGCGGCAGCGCGTTCAGCTCTGCCTCGCATTTGCGCCAGTCGTATTCGGTCGCCCAGTAGCGCGCGAGCTTCTGCATCGTCGCCAGCGGCACGCCCTGCGAGTCATCTGGGACCGTTTCCTTCTCGGGCCACTGCGTCGCCGCGATGCGCCGGCGCAGGTCATCGAGATCCGCCTCGGGCGTCTCGATCGTAGACGGACGGATCGCTGTGGCGTC
Organism: uncultured Thermoleophilaceae bacterium; assembly: GCA_963821275.1. GTDB lineage: Bacteria > Actinomycetota > Thermoleophilia > Solirubrobacterales > Thermoleophilaceae > JACVRW01. The sequence continues at coordinate 28,895 of CAWGDF010000004.1, read as the reverse complement.
CGCTGACTTTTCGACGACGACAGACATGTGGCTCCTGACGTTGGTGGTTTTGGCGCAGACCGTTGAGGTCGGCACGCCCATAGGCCGAGGGTCGGAGCCGAAAAGAATCGCCCGCCGAGGTTTGGAGGGCGAAGCGCATACACACCGTACACCCGCCCACAAGGGCCGTCGGCGGCCCTCGGCGGGCGCTTCCCCAGAGTTAGACTCGGGCCGACTGGACCGTCGATGAGCTACCGCGAGACCGAGCATCTCCAGTGCTGATCGCCAACGAGCGCAAGGATCGGCTGGCGCTCGTCGCGCCGATAGTCGCGAACCTCGGACACCGGGTGATCGCCCGCGAGATCGACGTCAAGGACGTCGGAGCCGTAACCGCCAGGGAGCGACCCGATCTCGCGCTGGTCGGTCTCGGAACGAGCTCGGACCATGCCCTCGCCCTGATCGACAAGTTCGTGAAGGAGGCCGCGTGCCCGGTAATCCTCCTGATCCACGCGCCCGATCCGCCCGTCGTCAAGGAGTCCTCGAAACGCGGAATCTTCGCCTACATCACCGACTCCGACGTCGAGGAGTGGCAGAGCGCCATAGACATCGTGCTCCGCAGGTTCGCCGAGTACCACGACCTCGAGGGCGCGTTCGGCCGCCGAGCGGTCACCGAGCGAGCCAAGGGCATCCTGATCGAGCGTCATTCGGTCGCCGACGCTGACGCCTTCGGGATGCTGCGCGACCAATCGCGCCGGACCAACACCAAGCTCGCCGACGTCGCGGCCGCCGTCGTCGACGGCCACCGGCTGCTGCCGAAGCAGCCGGACGTCTCCCAGACCGCGCGCTAGTCCTACGGGCTGCTACTCGTCTCTTCGCGCGACGCCGAAAGTCGGGACCACCTGCGTCGATGTAATGCTCCTGAAGTTCGCCGGACTGACGAACAAGCAGCCCCGAAGAGGAGGGTCATGCCGACTTTCACCGAGATGCAGGAACGGCTGTCGGCGGGGTCGCGGTGGGACTTCAGCGACCTGAGCGCGGTCTACATCAACTGTACGCTGAAGCGCTCGCCGGAGAGGTCGCACACGCAGGGGCTCGCGGACCGCTCGATCGCGATCATGGAGCGGAACGGGGTGGCGGTGGAGGTCGTCCGGGCGGTCGACCACGAGATCGCGACCGGTGTCTGGCCGGACATGACCGAGCATGGCTGGGAGCGCGACGAGTGGCCGGCGATCTTCGACAAGGTCATCGCCGCCGAAATTCTGGTGTTGACGTCGCCGATCTGGCTCGGGCAGAAGTCGTCCGTCTGCGCACGGGTGATCGAGCGCCTCTACGGCAACAGCCACCTGCTCAACGACGCCGGCCAGTACGCCTACTACGGCCGGGTCGGCGGCTGCCTGATCACCGGCAACGAGGACGGCATCAAGCACTGCGCCATGGAGATCCTCTACTCGCTCGGGCACCTCGGCTTCACCGTGCCGCCTCAGGCCGACGCCGGGTGGGTCGGCGAGGCCGGGCCCGGCCCGAGCTATCTCGACGACGGCTCGGGCGGGCCCGACAACGACTTCACCAACCGCAATACCACGTTCATGACGTGGAACCTGCTGCACCTAGCTCGGATCCTGAAGGACGCGGGTGGCGTGCCCGCGCACGGGAACCAGCGGACGGAGTGGGACGCGGGCTGCCGGTTCGACTACCCGAACCCAGAGCACCGCTGACGGGCTTCCGCCCGATCAGGCGGAGGCCTCCATCTCCTCCATGTTCTTGGTCACGACCTCCATCGTCCGGCCGAGCTCCTCGCTCGGGCTGACCTCGACGACCTCGGTGCCGCCCGAGCGGAAGCCGACCTTCCCGCGGATCACGAGCCCATGAGCTCGCACTGGCACTCGTCATTCGAAAGCCCCTTGAAGAACGGGCGAGGTCGGCGTCCTCTGAGCACGCCTCGAGGCGACCGCCTGGGCTTACTTGAATCCGTGGGCGGGATCGACCGCCGCTCCTGCTTTGCGCGCGAAGAGCGAGCGTCCGACCCGGCGTCCACCACGCGCTCGGTCCGGACGACATGGAGGCGTCTCGCGTGAGGCGGCCCTCGCTCCTGGTTGTCGCGCAGAGCAGGAACGTCAGTGTTGCTCCTGCTTTCCACAGGTGCAGGAGCCGTTCGGGGGCCGATCGCCATGAGGCGGACGCCTCCTTCTCGTCCCGAGCGAGTTCGTCGCGCATTGCGATAGAGCCGCCGCTAGGGAATCGCGCTCGCTGTTCGTCCGCGTGAACCCGGGAGCAGTGGACCGCAGCACGTGGTCGCGCCCTACAAGCAGGACCTCGTGCGGCGGTACCGTGGGGGACTAGCCCCCGCGCCCCGGCGGGCTCACTGCGCCGGGGGGCCCGCGCGTTAGCCAGCGAGGCGCTGAGGAGCAGGATTTAGTGGCGCGATGCGCGTGGAGCTAGGCGGCGCCACCAGCGGCAGCTGCGATCTGGTGCCGCTCAACTCGAGGAGCCGCCACACCGCGTTGGATGCCCGGACGATGAACCACGCCCAGTCGTGCGCGTCGACGGCCCGTGCCGCGCGCAGCAGCACCCGCAGCCCGGCCGAGTCGATGAAGCTGACAGCGGACAGGTCGAGAAGCGTCGTCACTCCGTCCGCCCGTGCCGCGTCGAGCGCGGAGCTCAGGCGGTCCGCGGTACTCCGGTCAAGCTCGCCGCTGGCTCGTATGAGGCAGGTCTCCTCGCGCGGCTCCACCGTGACTCTGAAGAGCGGAACGGGACTCACAGAAACCTCCAGCTCGTGATCATTGAGACATCAGCTTTGCCTCGGGGTACGTAGCCGGCGCGATCGCGTGACGCGCTGGAGTGTTGCCGGGGCCTTCCTCGGAACCGGTCGGGGTCCAGAACAGTTCGATGGCCAGGTTCCGCTCCGGCTGGAACTGGAAGGAGTCATGGAGCACAGGTCGACCGGTTACGCGCTGAACCTCGGCGATCAGCCGCTCGCGCTCGGCTTCGCGGATAGCCGCCCGCGCCTGGCAGACGAGATCCGGCCGACCGCTTAGAACGAGGCCACGCTCGTGCGGGACGAGGACGTCACGGAGGAAGGTGATGTAGCCCGCGTCGAATGCGTAGGTCGTGGTCTTGTCCGGGCCACGGCCGAAGAGCTCACGGTAGAGCTTGACCAGTGCGGTCGATAGGTCGTTGCGAACCGCCCCGCCGCCCCTCTTAGGTGGCTCCGCGTTCAGAGTCGCTTGGGCGCCTGGCGGTTCTCCGGCGATCAGTCCCTCACGACCGTTGTGCGACGCCTCGCGATTAGCAAAGCTCATCAGAAATTACTCCTCGGCTTGATGGGGAGAGAACGGGCCACCCTAGCATCTGTTGATGAGGTTGTGAAGGGGAGTTTGGGGCCGAATCTCGTCAGAGACTCATCATGGGCTCACCAGTTCCGTGTGGGGATCGGTTAGCATGGCGATCGTGGCTGCTGAGGCTGGCGGGAACCGCGGCGTGTACAGCATTGGTGCGGTGGCTCGAATGCTGGATGTTCCTGCCGCGACGATCCGCAACTGGGAGGAGCGCTACGCGACGGTAGTCCCGGAGCGGAGCGAGGGGGGACACCGGCTGTACTCCCGTGACCAGGTGGAGGAGCTTCGCTTCGTCGCCGCGGAGGTTTCGGGCGGGCTTTCGGCGGCCGACGCTCACCGGCTGCTCGGGGAGCAGCGCCAGGCTGGCCAGTCTGTGATGAGCGACGGCGAGAGTGGTGGCGCGCGCCTGCTCGTGTTGCTCGCCGAACGCGATCCTGTGTCGGCGGAATTGCAAGAGTTCTTCCTGCGTACCGAGGGGTATGACGTGAGCCTGGCGTTCGCGGTGGGCGAAGCCGAGGAGCACTGGCTCCAGAGCCGGCCGCAGCTTGCGATCGTGGAGCTGATGATCTCCGGAGGTCGGGGCGCGGAGCTCTGCCGGCGCCTGAAGCAGCACGACGCTGAAGCGGTGCTCGCCATCTCCGTCCTGGAGGCTCGAGACGAGGCGCTGGCCGCGGGCGCCGACGCCTTTCTGCAGAAGCCGTTTGACCCGCTCGAGCTCGTGTCAACCGTCAAGGACCTGCTCGGCGCCAGCGCGCTGGTCGCTCGCCCCGCGCAAGAGAGTCGCTAGTGGACGAGCGCCTCACGAGCGGCGACGAGGGGCTCGACCTGATCCTCGGCGGCGGTCTGCCGGTGAGCGGGATCAACCTGATCATGGGACTGCCGGGCTCCGGAAAGACGATCCTCTCCCAGCAGTTCGTCTTCGCCGGCGCGACCGAAGAGCGCCCTGCGATCTACCTCTCCACGGTCTCCGAGCCGTTCGAGAAGATCCTCCGCTACGCCCAGACGCTCAGCTTCTTCGATCGCGGCGCGATTGGGCGGAGGGTCTATTACGAGGACCTCGGCGGCACCGTCGGCGGTGACGGCGGGCTCGCCGCCGTCGTCGAGCGCATCGGCGTGCTGATCAAGGAGCGGCGGCCGGGGATCATCGCGATCGACAGCTTCAAGGCGCTGGCCGCGTTCGCGGATGACGCGCGCGGCTTCCGGCGCTTCCTGCACGACCTCGCCGCACTGCTCACGGCCTTCCCCGCAACCTGCTTCTGGATAGGCGAATACAGCGAGGAGGAGATGCGCACGGCGCCGGAGTTCGCGGTCGCGGACGGCATCATCTCGCTCGCGACGGAGCGCGTGAACGAGCGCACGCTTACGCCTGATCCAGGTCGCCAAGCTGCGCGGCAGCGACTCGCGCTCAGGACGTCACACATATCGCCTCTCCGAGGACGGCATCACCGTCTTTCCCCGGCTCGCCGATCCACTCGGGGAGGCTGACTACCGGCTCGGCGAAGGCCGGATCTCGTCCGGCATCGCGCCGCTCGACACGATGCTCGCCGAGGGCTACGCGCCGGGTAGCTCCACGCTGGTGGCCGGGCCGTCGGGTATCGGCAAGACCTTGATGGGCCTCCACTTCATCTTCAGCGGCGCCGCCAGCGGCGAGCCTGGCGTGATCGCGAGCCTGCAGGAGAACCCGATCCAGCTGCAAAAGGTCGCCGGCGGCTTCGGCTGGTCGCTCGACAACGAACGGGTGGCGGTCATGTACCGATCTCCCAACGACGTCTACATCGACGAATGGGTGTACGAGCTGCTCGACCTGATCGAGCGCACCGCGGCCAAGCGCGTACTGATCGACAGCCTCAGCGACCTGCAATACGCGGCGCCCGATCCCGTGCGCTTCCGCGAGTTCATCTACTCGCTCATGCAACGCCTCTCGCGCGCGGGCATCAGCCCGATCATGACCAGCGAGATCCCCGACCTCTTCCACGTCGGCCGCCTGGCCGAATACGGCATCTCGCACCTCTCCGACAACGTCATCCTGCTGCAGTACCTGCGCGCCGAACCACGACTGCTGCGCACCGTGACGATCCTCAAGTCACGCGGCAGCGCCCACGAGCCCGAGATCCGCGAATTCGACATCACCCCGGGCGGGATCATCCTCGGAGAGCCCATCGCCAGCGAGCAGGCCGCTCGCTAACGCGGAAGCGTTCCTGAGGCGGCAGTAGACCACAGCACCTGCTCGTGCCTTACAAGCAGCAGGGCGCCCGTTCGAGCCGGGCCGCGCTCTTGCCAGGGAAACTGATTCGAATTCCACCGCGATCCGGGCCGGGGTAGTCTTGCCGCCGGTTGGGCGGCCATGGCGCGGGTAGAGGCTAGGGGCACACTTCGTCCGGAGAGGTGTTGCAACATGTGGACGGAACGCTGATTGGTCCCCTGCGGGGCGGTCTCTCAGCGGGCCGTTCGCAGTGCTTCCAGCACCCGTCGGGATCCGCTCTTTTGGTGGTATTGGGTGGCTGTCTCGGGGTATTTGTGGGCGATGTGGTACCAACCCGATCAGGCATACCGCACACGCGGAGAGGTCGCGGAGATCTCGACGACGCTCGTGCAGCTGGTCAAAGAGCACGCCGATCGGGGACCCACCAAGTGCCGCACCTACATTGACGACGATCTCGTCATCTCATGATGCGAGGCGGCTTCAGCCGGCTTGAGAACACCTTGTTCGAGGACGGCAAGTTTCTCGACGTGCGCAGCACGCGGCACGCTTTCCAGGACACCATGCAAGGCCGCTTCACCGAGGTGATCGAGCGCTTGACCGGCCGCGAGGTGGCCGCGTTTTTGAGCGCGAGCCACCAGCGCCCCGATCTCCAGGTGGAAGTGTTCGTGCTCGACGGCGGACCCGACCCCAGCTCGCTCGATCCCACCCCCTAGAACACCGGATCGTTCGGCAATCTGTCCCGTGACTCGTCGCTTCGGTGAAGCCCGGGGGCGGCTCGAAGCCGCCCGCCCACCGCTAGTCGAGCGTTTAGGCCAACTCGGGGTCGCTCGTGGCGCGGAAGCGGAACAATCCTTGGCCTAGTGGGTTGGCCTGCCTTCGCGTTCGCGTACGAGCCCATGATTCGGCATCTCTGATCCACGCCCTAGCCCAAGTCGCGGCCGTAGGCGGCGAAGGCGAGCGCCTCCGGGCGGTTCAGCGTCGCTCCTGTTTTCCGTGCACAGGATGAGTCCACCGGCCCTCCCGCAAACCTCCTGCTTCGGACGAGGGGCAGCAGCGCAGCTGAAGACTCCTGCTCCTCGACGACAGCAGGAGCGTGTCCCGGTCCGTCAAGTGCCTGGGTGAAGTCCCCCTCCCGCGTGACCTACTCGGTGATCGCGCTTTGCAGGAACGTCAGTGTTACTCCTGCTTTCCACAGATGCAGGAGCGCTTCGGGGCCGATCGCACTGAGGCGGACGCCTCCTTCTCGTCCGACGGAGGCGTCTCACGCGAAGCCGTCGAGACGCTCGCCTTGTATGGAAAGCGGAATCGTCCCTTCGCCGCCGCTCAGGCTTCGCCGGCCGTGGGAGCGGTCTGCTCTTGCTCGACGGTGGCGGCCCAGGTGCCGAGGAGGTTGAGCGCTTCGTCTGATGTGGAGCCGGGCTCGGCTGTGAACGTCAGGAGGTTCAGGCCGGGGTCGGCGGCGAGCTCCATCATCTCGAAGGTGAGGGTGAGCTCGCCTACAACCGGGTGGTTGAAGCGCTTAGCGCCTGTCTGGTGCAGCCGGACGTTGTGGTCGGCCCAGCGGGCGCGGAACTCCTCGCTGCGGGTGGAGAGCTCGCCGATGAGGTCGGTCAGCTCGCGGTCGTATGGGTCGCGGCCGGCCTCGGCTCTTAGCAGCGCAACGGCGTCATCGGCGCCGCGTTCCCAGTCGGGGTACAAGTCGTGCGCCCTGGGGTTCAGGAACGTGAAGCGGGCGTGGTTAGCCGGCCGTGTCGGGTCACGGAACAGCTCTGAGTACAGGGCGCGTCCAAGCTGGTTGGCGCCAAGGACGTCCAGGCGGCCGTTCTGGACGAGCGCGGGTGCGCCGGTGATCGCATCGAGCAAGCGCTGCACGCCGGGCCGGATCTGCTTCGGAGCTGACCGGCGGCGTCTCTTGGCCATCGGCCCGGCCGCGCGAGCGAGATCGAACAGGTGCGCGCGTTCGGCGTCGTCGAGTTGCAGCGCGCGGGCGAGCGCTTCGAGCACGCCTTCAGAGACCCCGCTGAGGTCGCCGCGCTCGAGGCGGGTGTAGTAGGGAACGCTGACTCCGGCCAGGACCGCGACCTCTTCGCGGCGCAGTCCGGGAACGCGCCGAGGACCGTAGGCAGTCAGCCCGGCTTGGTCTGGCGTGATCTTGGCTCGCCTGGAGGTCAGGAACTCGCGGATCTCGCTCCTGGTCTGCACGGACCCAGCGTAAACCCGTCCGCGCGCGCCTGGGAGACCCTGCCAGTACCCCTATCAACAGGGACTCTCACTCGGCTGTGGACGGTGCTTCGCTGGAGCCCATGACTGCTAACACGAAGACCTGGTTCATCACCGGCGCCGGACGTGGCATGGGGCTCGACTTCGCCAAGGTGGCGCTGGCCGCCGGCCACAACGTGGTTGCCACCGGCCGCAACCCTGACTCCGTCGCGCAAGTGCTCGGTGACGCCGACGACCTGCTCGTCGTCAAGCTCGACGTCACCAGCCCGCACGACGCCGAGGCGGCGGTCGCGGCAGGCATCGATCGCTTCGGCGGCATCGACGTGCTCGTCAACAACGCCGCGAACCACTATGCGGGCTACTTCGAGGAGCTCACCCCCGAGCAGATGGAGCGCCAGCTCACGGTCAACCTCTTCGGGCCGATGAACGTCACCCGCGCTGTCCTGCCCGTCATGCGCAAGCAGCGGTCCGGTCACGTCGTGACGATCTCCTCGACCGCCGGGTTCGCGGGCTACGAGGGCGGGACGGCCTACGCCACGTCGAAGTTCGCCGTCGACGGCTGGATGGAGTCGCTGGCGCCCGAGGTCGCGCCCTTCGGCATCCACACGACGATCGTCAACCCGGGCTTCTTCCGCACCGAGCTGCTCACGACCGAGTCGACGAGCTACGCCCGCGAGAGCATCGAGGACTACGCCGAGCGCAACCGCGCGCGGCGCGAGTTCTTTGCGGGCATGAACGGCAACCAGGTCGGCGACCCGGCCAAGCTCGCCCGGGCGCTGCTGACCATCGCCGACGAGGAGCAGCCGCCGCGCCGTTTCATCGCTGGCGCTGACGCAATGGCAGCGGCCGAGCAGCAGGTCGCCCAGTTCCAGGCGGAGATCGACGCGTTCCGCGACGTCTCGTCGTCGCTCGCGCTCGACGAGGTCGAGACGGCCGCGGCCGCGAGCTGAACACCCCTCCCCTACGAAACCAAGGAGCCACACCGTCATGCAGCACATCTCACTTGGCGAACTCGACGTTTCGCGCATAGGACTCGGCACGATGGCGATGTCCGGCTACTACCTCGACCCGAGCAGCAGCGACACCGAGTCGATCCGCACCATCCATCGTGCGCTCGAGCTGGGCGTCACCCACATCGACACCGCCGAGATCTACGGGCCCTACGCCAATGAGGATCTCGTCGGCCGCGCCCTCGAGGGACGTCGCGACGATGTCGTGCTGGCGACGAAGTTCGGCTTGGTCTCGCACGCCGGCCGAGGCCCCGGCGTGATCGACAGCAGCCCGGCGAACATCCGGATCGCGGTCGAGGGCTCCCTGAAGCGGCTGGGCACGGACCGCATCGACCTCTACTACCAGCACCGCGTCGACCCCGGCACGCCGATCGAGGAAACGGTTGGCGCCTTGGGCGAGCTCGTGGCCGAAGGCAAGGTCCTGCACATCGGGCTATCGGAAGCCGGACCCGAAACGATCCGCCGCGCCCATGCCGTGCACCCGATCGCCGCGCTACAGACCGAGTACTCCCTATGGACCCGTGACCCTGAGGCCGACCTGCTCCCGCTGCTGCGCGAGCTCGGCATCGGCTTCGTGCCCTACTCGCCGCTCGGGCACGGCTTCCTCACCGGGACGATCCGGTCCCGCGAGGAGCTTGCCGACGACGACTGGCGCAAGACCAACCCGCGCTTCACGGAGGGCAACTTCGAGGAGAACCTCCGCATTGTCGACGAGGTCGAGGCTGTCGCGTCCGAGGTCGACGCCACGCCGGCGCAGGTCGCTCTGGCCTGGCTGCTCGCGCAGGGCGACAACATCGCCCCTATCCCCGGCACCAAGCGCGTCTCCCGCGTCGAGGAGAACACCGCTGCCGACAGCATCGAGCTAAGCGCCGAGCAGATCGAACGGCTGAACGATCTCACCCCGGCCGCCGGCGAGCGCCACGACGAGGCGAACATGGCCGCAGTCGACCGCTGACCATGTCAAGGCAGCTGTTGCTTGGACGAAAACCAGCAGCCAAGCCCGTCGCGGAGCAGAGTGTCGGATCCCCCATGAAAAGAGGCGTCTCCGCGGAGGTCCCGACGACGCTCCCTGTGGACGAGGACCGCTCGTGTCGGCCGTCGCGGCCGGACGCTCGCTTGGCTAGGGCGGAGCGGGAGCGCGTGGGCGCTCCCGCTCTTGCGCCAGGGCTATGGATCAGAGCCGCAGCCCGGCGCTGGCGGAGATCATTGGTGCCCGGCGCATGTGCACGGTGGCGATGACCTCCTCGGGGTCGATCCCTTGGAGGTAGATCGACGTCGTGCCGAGATTGGCGTGCCCGAGTTGGCGCTGGATGATGTTCAGCGGCACGCCCTCGCGGGCGAGCTCGAGCGCGTGGGCGTGGCGCAGCTGGTGTGGGGCGAAGCGCCGCCTGACGCCGGCGTGGGCGGCGAGCCGGCGGAACTCGGTGCGAACGGCGGCACCTGACCACGACCGGCCGCGGGTCGGGCCGTCGATGATGCAGAACAGCGGACCGATCGGCAGCTCGGCGCGGGCGCTCAGCCACGGCCGGAGCTGCTCCCAGCCCCACTCGTCCATGCCGACCTCGCGACGGCGCCCGCCCTTGCCGTGGCGGACGATCATCGAGCCGCGTCGTACGTCGAGGTCGTGCTCAGTGAGGGCGAGTGCCTCCTGGACGCGCAACCCGGCGCGCCACAGGACGACGATCACGGCGCGCAGCCGCCGGCCGTGACGGTGATCAGGGGCGTGCCGGATGACTGCGACGATCTCGTCGATGGTCGGCGGGTCGGCCGGGTAGAGCATCCCCTTGTTGCGCGGCGGACGGCCGGCGTGATAGCCGGGCAGTGTCGCCGGTGAGCGACGCGGCCCGCCGCGTCGAGCACTGACAAGTCGGTCATGAAGACCTCCTCGGATCGGACAGTAGATACGAGCTGCCCTACACCAGCGATTGGGCTGGCCTACCGCTCGCCCCGCGAAACCGAGCGTCTGGCCGAGCCCACACCTGTGCGTCGAGACGACCCATGCTCGTCCAGCGCAGGCGTGCGGATGACACGTGGCGCGCTCTCGCAATCGCGCGAATGGGGCGGCGACACCCAATCTGGCGACGGGCGACGAACGACGTTCTCCGTTTGCCCGAACGCGGTAGTAGCGCGTCGCAGTTCGCAAGCGTGACTCCGCGAATGCTTGACGGAGAGGGGTGATTGCTGGGTTGTGGACGTAATCGGGGGTCTGGGAGACTGGGCTCGACCCGCCAACCCCACGTGAGGAGGCAGGAATGCCTTTCGTTACGACCTCAGACGGCACAGAGATCTTCTACAAGGACTGGGGCTCGGGCCAACCGATCGTTTTCAGCCATGGCTGGCCGCTTTCGGGCGACGACTGGGACACCCAAATGCTGTTCTTCCTACAGCAGGGCTACCGCGTCATCGCCCATGACCGGCGCGGGCACGGACGCTCCACGCAGACCGGCGACGGTCACGACATGGACCACTACGCCGACGACCTAGCGGCGCTGACTGCCCATCTCGATCTCCAGGACGCCGTCCACGTCGGACACTCCACCGGCGGCGGCGAGGTCGTGCACTACATCGCCCGACACGGTGAGAGCCGCGTGGCGAAAGCGGTGTTGATCAGTGCGGTGCCGCCGCTCATGGTGCAGACCGACGCCAACCCTGGCGGCCTGCCGAAGAGCGTGTTCGACGACCTCCAAGCCCAACTGGCCGCCAACCGCTCCGAGTTCTACCGGGCCCTGCCGTCGGGCCCCTTTTACGGCTTCAACCGGGCCGGCGTGAAACCCTCGGAAGCGATCATCGAGAACTGGTGGCGCCAGGGAATGATGGGCGGAGCCAAGGCCCACTACGACGGCATCGTCGCCTTCTCCCAAACCGATTTCACCGAGGACCTCAAGAAGATCACGGTGCCGGTCCTAGTGATGCACGGCGACGACGACCAGATCGTTCCCTACGCCGACTCCGGACCGCTGTCCGCCGAGCTCGTGCAAAACGGGACGCTTAAGACATACAAAGGATTCCCGCACGGCATGCCGACCACTGAGGCCGACACGATCAACGCCGACCTGCTGGCCTTCCTGCAGTCCTGACCGACTCGACAGCTCGGCGTCAGCTGTGGGTCTGCACTCTGTCTCGGGCAGGACGGGGTCTCATCCGAGCACTCCGGAGTGCTCTTTGCCCGAATGGCGGGAGCTCGCGACACAGCGTGCTTCGAGCGTTTGGTCGATGCTGAGACGCATTTCGGCATGCATGAGCGAGGCCATTGGGACTCGGAGGTTGGCGCTGACATCACCCCGCGAATCGTGCTGGCCAAGGCGCCGGTTCCATTAGGAGTTGGGCCTGGTCAGTTGCTGCTCGAGTTTCTCGGCCACCGTCATGACCGCCGCACCTGCCAGTCCGCCGAGGGCGCCCCGGAGGGCCGCGGTTGGAAAAACCCTGAGGCCACCTACCCGGCCACGTGTCTCGACAACCCGGCGCCGAGGGTGAACTTCACCCCGCCGCGGGGCGCCCACTAGACCGACGCGGCCGCTACCACCGGGTCGCCGATCAGCACCCCGCACCCGAGGGCGCGGGCGAGCGCGGGGTCCGCGCCTCCGCCGGCGAGAGAGAGGCGATGGTCGCCGGCGAGGGCCTTCAGCGCCGGCGCCTCTCGGCGCAGCGCTTCCGCCTCGCCGGCGCTGATCACCACGAGCGTGGGCGCCAGCTGACCGGCGGTCTCCGCCACGGTGCCCGCGGGCGTGTCGGCGCCGAGAAAGACGACCCGCCAGCCGCGGTTGCGTAGCGCCAAGCCGAACATGATCAGCGGCAGGTCGTGTTGTTCGCCCGCCGCGCAGGCCAAGAGCGCCGAGTGGCCGTCGCCGCGCTCCCAGCCGCGAGCGAGCGCGAGCAGGCGCCCCCGGATCAGGTTGCTGGCGAAGTGCTCCTGGCCGATGGAGGCCTCGCCACGCTCCCAGCGCTCGCCTAGGTCGCGAAGGTAAGGGAGGACGATCTCGGCGAGCACCGTGTCGAGCGTGAATGCGCCGAGGGCGCGATCGAGGACTCCGTGAGCGGCATCGGCGTTTAACGCGTCGAGTGACTGCCGGAGCGCCTCGCGCCCTCGCTCCAGAGTGTCGCCAGGACCCGCCGGGGCCGCCGCGGGCGTGTCGTCGGTAAGAGCGAGCCGGGCCGCCTCGGCCGCCGACAGCCCACTCTCCAAGTGCGCCTGCATGACGCGGACGCGACGTTCGTCCTGGGCCGAGTAGAGGCGCCGCCCGCCTTCAGTGCGGGCGGGCTCGAGCAGCCCGTAGCGTCGCTCCCAAGCCCGCAGGAGCTCTGGGCTCACGCCAACCCGACGTCCCAGCTCGCCGATTCGCAGCATGTGGTCGACGTCGGCCGGCATGATTGAACTGTACAGGATCTATACAGCGAGTAGGGCCACCCCCCCAGTGCCGGCGTGCAATCGGTGGACAGGTCCTCGACAATACCTGGACAACTTGTGTACAGTGAGCCTCGTCAATCGAACCCCCCACAGGAGGACTACATGAAGGCACTCAATTCGATCGCGGCGGCACTGCTGATCGTCGGCGGGCTCAACTGGGGCCTCGTGGCGATCGCCGAGTTCGATCTCGTCGCTTGGATCACGGGCCAGGAGTTCGGCGAGGCCAACGCGGCCAGTCGGGTCGTCTACGGCCTCGTCGGCGTTGCCGCCGTGTACGGCATCACGCAGCTCGCATCCCGCAATGCAAACCCGATCAGCCTGCGCTCGGCGCCGGCTGACGCTTAAGGAGACAACCATGCGCAAACTATTTCTTTCGATCCTCGCCCTCGTGGCCGTTCTGGCGACCGCGGCCGTTGCCCTGGGCGGCAGCGATTCCAGCTCGCAACAGGCCTCGCAGGCACCGAAGAAGAACATCGTGGAGACAGCGGCCGGAGCCGGCAAGTTCGACACTCTGGTCTCTCTCGTCGAGAGCGCCGGCCTTGCGGAGACGCTGTCGGGCAGGGGCCCGTACACCGTGTTCGCGCCGACCGATAGGGCGTTCAAGAAGGTGCCCGCCGAGACGCTCGAGGCACTCGGTAACGACCCGAAGGCGCTGCGTCGCGTCTTGCTCTATCACGTCGCCGACGGCCGGTACCCGGCCGCGCGTGTCGCCAGCAAGCGCTCGATCCCGACGCTCGCGGGCCCGCGCGTTCAGGTCCGGGTGCGCAAGGGCGTCGTGCGCGTCGGCGGCGCTCGCGTGATCATGCCGAACGTGAGGACCTCCAACGGCGTGATCCACGCGATCAACCGTGTCCTGATCCCGCCCATGTAGAGCCACCCGCAAGACGGCCCGAGCAGTCCCCGGTGCGCCGCGGTGCGCCGGGGACGGCGCCGTCACGGCGCCGGCCTGGGTCCGCACGCGTCCAAGGAACGGCTCACCCCAATCACTTCAAATCGAATCGAACCGCCCGCACGTCGGGCAATCACCCAAAGGACGAACAATGGTCAAGACACTTCATCGCCTCGGCGTCAGCAGCGAAATCGCCTATGGGGCGGCACTATTCTCGATCGTGGCGAGCGTTGGCGCCTGGGCCACCTCCCGCAACAAGGAGGACGCACCCGCCGCCAAGGCGGAGCGCTGGGGGATCTTCGTGGGGCTCTGGGCGCCTACGTTCATGGAGATCGGCAATGCCCTGAAGGCGGACGAGCGATGAGGCCGGCAACCACGCTCGAGCGCGGTGCGGGCGGCATCTGGGCGGCCCACCCCGGCGCCGCGCTGATTGGGCTCGCCGCCTTCCTTTCGTTCCTCCTGTCCGTCGTTCTCTGGTTCACCGACTCGCGCGAAGAGGCGCTGTTCGTCGGCCTGTGGGTGCCGTCGATTCTCTCGCTCGGAGCCTTCTACGCCACGCTCAAGGGTCCAGGCGCATGACTGCGGGCCTGTTGGTAGCCGGCGTGGTGGTCGTGCTCATGGTGGCGGCCGGGATTTGGCTGATGGAGCGTGCCGCCGCGGAGCCCGCGGCTCGGGCGGTCGGACGGGCTCCGGACCCTGCGGAGGAGGAACGGGCCCGCGAGCAGGCCAAATCGAACGTAGAAGGGCGCTCGAGCATCCTGCTCTCAGACCCGCATGGCTGATACGGCATTCGCGGCGCGTAAGCGGGGCAGCGTGCGATTTGCGCGGGGCCGCTTGCTCCTCCGTTTGTCCTGGCAGACTCCGCGATTCGAGTCGTCCGCATACGCGTCCGATGTGTCCACCGACAGTGAAGTCGTCAGCAGAGCCGGTGCGAGGCCGGACGCCGTCGACGCGGGCGGTCGAGGTCGCAAGGTCGGTGCGGCCGCGAAGAAACTCGTCGGCGCGGCGCCCCTAGCCAAGGCCAAGGACGACTCCGCGGCGCTTCAAAGCAGCTGGTCGAGACAGGCGAGATCACGCGCTCTGACGGAAGCCCCGAGGGAGAGCGCGCCGGGCGAAGCTCAAGCAGCGCCCCGCCTAGCCGCTCAACGAGCCCTAGACCGAGAAGGCGAGCTGAGCGTAGGTCAGAGCGCGTTGCCGCTCTCATCGATGCGCCGGAGCGTGTCTTTTAGATCCCGTAGGCGAGCGTCGCCGGCCAGCCGTCGTTCGACGTGAGTCGGGCCTTGGTCGGCTCCACCGGCCACATGGGCAACACCGTGGCCCACGGGCCTTAGTCGACCCCGTCGGGGTGAAATCGCGCTCGCGCTGGGCGCGCATGCGCTCTTCGGTGAACGCGAGCGTCGCCAGCGTTGGCGGGCGGACAACCGCTCGGGACGAGGAGCAGCAGCACCGCTGAAGACTCCTGCTCTCGGCCGACAGCAGGAGCGTGACCCGGTCGGTCAGGTGCGTTGGCGAAGTCCCGGTCCCGCGTGCAAGCAGGAGCGGCAACGGCTCAAGCGCGACCACCTTACGCCCGCCGGTGTGATCGATGCTACCGCGGACAGATTGGCCTCCCCGCGCCGGCGCTCATCCAACGGGGCAGGAGGAAGCGCGAACGCCAGGTCGGACCACTCGGCCTCGCATGTGCGGACTCTCTGCCGTGGTGACGAGCTCATCTAGTCCTGAAGTGGTCCGGCGCTGTTTGAGTCCGGATTCAGTCCGGATTGAGTCCGGAAACTCCCAGCAAATGCCGGCAATTCTCCGTAATCTCAGCGCCCGATCGATTCTCTGCAAACCCGCTCCCAGAGCGCAATAGAGCAGTCTTGCCGGACTGGCACCAGTTTCTTGCCATGCAGAAGGTCGTGGGTTCGAATCCCATCAGCCGCTCTCGAGAAGGCCTGCACTTGCAGGTCTTTTTGTGGAAGCAGTCGCCTGGTGCGTTTGCGTCGCCGGGGACTGAATGGGGACTGACGGGAGGGGTGACGCTTCGAAAGGCACTGCTTTGCAGGCATTTGTTGCCGACTCGAACCGCTGACCTTCTGCATCCGGGGGCGAGAAAGGTCAAGGTTCGACTCACGGGACGTGGCAACTTACGCCGCCGCTAGGAATGAATGGACGAGCGAGGCGGCCATCGCTCCTTCGCCGACGGCCGAGAGGCTTCCCGGATGCCCGTCGCAAGCATGTAGTCGCCCAGGTCGCGGCGTACCGTGTCGCGCAGGTCGACCGCTCGCGTGGAAGCCGCGCACCTTTCTGACCGCTCCACGCTCGCGCCCATGCACCGGCTACCCCCCAAACTGCGCCGGCGGCCTCGCCCCAATCCCGGTCAGTTCCGGCAAGACCAACCGCCACCGCCTCGACCGCGGCGGCAACCGCCAGCTCAACACCGCCATCCACTGCGTCCCCGTCACCCGCGCCCGCTGCGACCCGAAACCGCACCTACATCGACCGCAAACGCGCCGAAGGCAAGACCCACCGCGACGCAATCCGCTACCTCAAACGCCACCTCGCCCGCCGCATCTGGCACCTACTCCAACCGCCCACGACCGCCACACCAAGTCCAGCGCGATGAATCCTTGGAATAGGAGCATGGAAAGCGCAAGCGCAGGTGCAGCGGGCGCGGTGTGCAGCGGACGTCCCGTCGTGCGGCGACTGGGAGAAGTTGTCAAAGTGTGCTCGCGGGACCACGCGGAGGAGCGTGTGTTTCGGTGGCCACCGCGCTTGCCGTTGACCTCCCGCTTATCGCTCGTCGTCCTGTTTGGTTGTTACCTGATCCCGGGCGCTGCCTCTGGCGTTGGCGCTGAGAGCTGATTCGCACCACATGCCAGGCGAGTCCGGCCCGCTCGAGGGCCCTGATGAAAGACGCCACCGAGGTCGAGCTCGCGGCGGCGGAGGCCGTGGAACGCGGATGTGGGAAACGCATGGTGGTTGTTGTGCCAGGACTCTCCGAGGGTCGCGACAGACAGCCAGGCCACATTCGTGGAGCGGTCCTTGGTCGCGAAGGGTCGGCGGCCGAAGAAGTGGCAGATCGAGTTGATGCTGAACGTCGCGTGATGCAGCAAGAAGACACGCACCAGCCCGCCCCACACGAGGGTCACGAGCGCGCCTGTGAAGGTTCCCTTCACGAGGAGGCCCAAGAGAAACGGGATCGCCAGGCTGGCTAGGATCAGCGGTTCTCGGCCGCATCGATCCGCCGCAAACCGGGGTCCTTGAGGAGGTCGGCCGCGTAGCGGCGTTGGTCGGCCTGTCCGACCGAGTTGAAGAGCCAGCCGATGTGGGCGTGCCAGAGGCCACTCAGGGCTCCAGCCACGCCGGGGCCGGCCTCGTGGGGGCTGTGCGGGTCGCCTTCCTGGTCGGTGAAGACGTGATGCTTGCGGTGGTCCGCCACCCACTTGATCACCGAGCCTTCGACCGCCAACGTGCCGAACACAGCTAGGGCATAGCGGACGGCGGGATAGGTCTGAAACGAGCGGTGGGTCAGCAGGCGGTGAAAGCCCACGGTGATCCCCAGGCAGGTAGCCACGTAGGCCACACCCAATACCGCCAGATCAATCCATTCGACGAACCGGCCCCATAGCATCACGGCCGCGAGCACGAAGGCGGCCAACGGGATCACGATCGCGGCTACATTCGTGAGCTGGTGGGCAATGCCGTGGCCGCCGCCACAGTCCGATACCCGGCAGGGTTGCTGCCCCGGGAGCAGGCTGGCGACGCTGGCGGAAGGCGGGTGATCGGCGTGCTCGGCGAGCCGGCGATCGGCTTGCTCGGCGCCGTCCCTGTCGCGCTGGCCGGTCAGCAGCTCGAGGCTCGTCTCCATTGTGTTCTCCTCCAAGGGTGAAGTGGTGGGGCGCGACACCGGCCGCGCCCCACCCGCCTCGCGGCTTCTACTCGCGGCCTGGGGTGTCGCCCTCGGCCTCGATCTGCTCCTTGCGGACCTGCTCGGACACCGTTTGGTCCTCGGTCACGGTGTCCTTGTCGAGGCGCACGCGCTCCTTGGGAACCGCGCGCTTCTCGACCACGACCTCCTCCTCGTGCAACACGACCTCGTGCTCTTCCTCGGAGATCGCCGGGCCGGCCTTCGCCTCGCCGACGTTGGCGTCGGTGATCGGCTCGCGCTCGACACGGACCTCTTCGCGCTGTACGGGCACCGTCTTCTCGACCTGCTCGGTGACCACGTACTTGCGCAGCCGCGCTCGTCCGCTCTCGCGGCTGGTCTTGCCCACGCGCAGCTCTTCCTCGGAGCGGGTCATCGCGTCGTCGGTGGTGGGGCCGCTGGTGTCGTGGCCGACCGTGTCACTGCCGTTGCCGCGGGGCAGCCCGGAGTCCGAGCCGGCTTCCGAGTACGCGAGCCCGTAGTGGCGGTAGAGGGTGGCTTCCTCTTCCTGTGAGAGCTCACCGTCGGGCTCGACGGCCGGGGCGTCCTTGACCTGCTGGTTGTCATAGGGCACCCGCACGCCGCCGCCAGTATCGCTGGCCTCCGCGATCGGGATGAAGCTCAGCTTCATGTCGAACGGGCCGGTCTTGACCGCAAGCCACTCGGGCTTGCCCGTCTCGGTGTCCATATAGATCTCTTCGACCGTGCCGAGCGTGTCGCCGTTGCTGTCGACGGCGTTGCTGCCGCGCCACTCGGCTACGGCTGAGTCTGTGGGGTTCATCGTTTCTGCTCCCTTTAGTTGACGGGTGAGTCCGTCTCTTGTCTTGGCCGCGCTTGTTGCCTTCTGGAGGCCCGGTCGTGGGGTGGCCGTCTTGGCTCGAACGCTCGTTTCGCCTTTGCTGAGCTCGCGCTCGGTCGCTTGGATCACGCCGGCACGGGCCTTGTGCTTGCGCTCATAGGCGCGCGTACTCTTGATCCGCTGTTCGTCGCCTTCGGAGAGCACAGCACGGACTTCGTCCACCCTCAGCTCGTCGTATCCCGGCCAGGGCTCGTCGCCCTGCAGAGAATCGATTCTGCTCGTGATCGTGGAGCGGTTCTCGTTCTTGCGCTCGTAGGCGAGGACCTTGGCCAGCTCGATCTGGGAAAGCTCGGCGAGCTTGTCCTGAACCTCATCGGCGCTGAGCGCGTCGTAGTTCGAGATCGTTAGGTCCGACTCTGAGGCAACCGCACCCTTGACGGTGCCCTCGGCGCGCGCGACGCCCGGCACCTTGCGGGCCTGACGTGCGGTCTGCTTGGCCTGTCCTGCGCTTTTGCGAGCCGTTCGCTTGGCCGTACCCCCGACCTGGCGCACCGTATCGGCGGCGCCGGTCTCGGTCACGTCATAGGAGCCGTTGCCCTCGAACTCCGCCCGCGCGACGGCGTCGGTGAGGCGTGGGATTTCGCCAAGCACCCGGTCGAGCATGCGCTGCTCGTCCGCCAGCAACGACTCGGCCAGACGCTCCGTCCGTCGGTCACCAGCGACGCGGGCGAGCCGCGCGAGCGACGTATAGGTCGCGATCTCAAGCGCCTCGCTGGCACACGCATCCTTAGCGTTCTTGAGCACCTTCTCCTCGCCGCCAGATCCCCGGACGACATTGAGCGGAGCCTTGGCGAGCGCAAGCGCCTGACCAGCCACCGTTTGAACCACACCCACCCCAAGCTGGAGCGGATTGCTGCCCTGACCAAGCTCTCCCAGCCGCTCCTCGATGTGCCGCGAGTGTTCGCGGGTCTCCCGAAGATGCTGCTCCAGCCCGTTGCGAAAGCCGCCCTTTGGCGTCATCGCGATCTGCGCCTGAAGCTCGCGCACCAGCGCCAACTCGGTGGCGTGAGCCTCATTGAGGTACTGCACAATTTTCTGCTGCTGTTGCTTACTCAAAATGTCGCCTTCCCGTTGAAAATGAGGGCACCGCCCTCCCCCCACCCCAGCCCGAACGCATCAGACTGCCCGGGCTGCGGGTAGGGGTCGAGGCGGAGCGATGAATGCCCTGGCGCGCTTGCGCGCGCTGCTAGCTAAGCCTGAAGGCGGTAGCCCGGGCAGCCAGCGTGTGGCCTAACGATCGTCGTCGTCCGTGTACGGCTCGCTGCTGCCGGACTTGGCGAGCCCGCGCGAGATGAAGTAGCCCGCGCCGAGAATCGAGACGTACAACCATGCCTGGCGGGCGATGAACTCGTCCGTCCCGTTGTCGCCGCCATTGATAACTGCGGCGCTGACCAGGATGGCCACGACCAGGCCGACCATCGCCCAGAACTCGCTGGTTTTGAACGCCTGCTTGGTCTCGGTCGCGAGCCGGCGAGCGGCCCTCCCGACCGGCGAACCATTTCCATCCGCGCGGACGCTGCCGCGGGTTACGTCTGTTGCTGCCATGAGCGATTCCTTTAGGTAGTTTGCCGTGGGCCCCGCACTCGGCGAGGGATCGGCATGGATCAGGAGGCAGAGCGCGGCATTGCCATTGAAGCTCCGCCTCAACCTCGTGTACCCAAAGGTGTCCCCAGCAAACCTTTGTGGCACCGATGAAGCTCAGGAAGGTACGCAATGGCCGCCCCCGCGATCTGGATTCCGTCCGGGAGCGTGAGCGGTTCGCGCGACAAGTAGGCGCGCGCCCTACGATCTTCGTTCCCAGCGGTTTGATGCTTCTGCCTTGGGCTGGCGCATCGTTTGCCACGTCCTGGCCGCGGTCCTGATTCGGCCCGAGCGGACGCGTCAAACCTCGTCGTGCATGCCCACGGCCTCCTCGAGCACCTCTGCGCCGTCATCCGGGTCTTCGCGACGCTCGGCGAGCATGGCGTCGGCCAGCCGGTCAAGCTTGCCTTGGATCGCGTGCTCCGCTCGCCTCTCCGCGTTCTTCAGCAGCGCCACGAGCAGCAACGTGAGCGCGGCCATGGCATCGGCTAGCACGTGGTGCACGGTGTCGCTCGCAGCCAGCACGTACGAGGCGGCCCAGGCCGCCACCAACAGTCCACAGACCGTAAAGAAGATCGGGCTGCTCGTAAAGTTCGAGGCCGCCTCTGCGGCCCGGTCGAACAGCGTCCGCCCTTCGCTGCCCCGTTCGGTTGGGTGCTTCACGGTCACCCCCGCCACATACCCCTCCGACACCCCTTCAAGCCAGGCGTCTCGCTCGGTTCGCCATGCCGCGCAACGGCCGAGGTACATGAGCGCCGCTTACAAGGTCCTCCCCCGAACCGGCGAGCAGGGAAGCCAAGCCTCGAAGGCCGCTCTACGACCACGAAAACACCGCTGCGCCATAGCCGCAGCGTTGCCCGCCGTACCGCACGCAGCTCGTGGAAGATCGCCCCCGTCGCAATGGCGGGTCGCTCGCCGCGCCTCAGCGGGCGGACCAGCGCACCGGCCGGCTTCCAAGTAGCGAGCGGGGATTCGACCTCGCCTCCCAGAAGGTCGTGGGTTCGAATCCCATCAGCCGCTTCGCGTGTTCCGCTCTGGAAAGCGGTTGGCGCTTGTCTGAAGGCGAGCGCCGGACCGGGTCAAGCGGTGTTTTCTCGGTCGAGCGCGTCGCAGTCACGGAAATCCGAGCTTCGTGAGTTTCTGTACACGCGTGGCCTGAGCGGGGCGCCGGCTCGTCCTCAGCGCGACCGGCGGACGATAAGCACCGCGCGGGCGCTGGCGACGCGGCCGTCCGCCGTGCTGGCCTCGAGTCGCAGCCGGTAGCGACCTGCCCGCCGCGGGGCGCGGATCCGGATGCGGTTGGCGGCGCCCCGGGCGCGTCCACGGGCCCGGGCGACCGTGCGCCGGCCGCGCATGATCCGCACCACCACGCGCGCGCTCTGTCGGTCGCGGCATAGCGGAGCGTGACCATCTGCCGCGCCCGCACACGGAGGCGGGCGTCGGCGAAGGCGATTGCCAGTGGCGCCCGGCCCACCGGCCCGGCAGGCCCCGCCGGTCCCCGCAAAGCCGGACCCTGCCGACCCGCTCCCTCTGGAGTCGGAGCCTGCGGAGCCGGAGGCCGCGGGCGGCATCGAGAGCGCCGCTCGCGACGCAATCGGGGGGCCGGCCCGCTAGCTGCGGCGGACCCTCTCGCAGCGTCGCAGCCGGTCTGCCCCGTCGCGTCGGACGCGGTCGCGGCCCGGGCCGCAGTCGGCGCGATCGCGCGTCCCGCCGGCCAGACGGAGCCGGTCGTTGCCCGGGCCAGTGCTGACCCGGTCGCGGCCGCTGCCCGGATTGACGGTGTCCGCCCCGGCGCCCGTGCTGACCCGGTCAGCACCGGAGCCCGCCGCGACCCGGTCCGCGCCCGCGCCTGTCTTCACAACGTCGTCGCCCCCGCGGGCGCAAACGAGGTCGCGGCCGCCGCCGGAGGAGATCCGGTCCGCTCGGTTTCTCGAGCCGACGATCACGTCGTTGCCCGGCGTGCCGCGCGTCAGCCCGGCGCCCGCCGCGGCGACGATCGTCACCGGCCGGCCAAGACAGGTGGCGTCCGACGGCGGCCGAGGCCCCTGCGGGATCCCAAGGTCGGCGTCGACGAAACGCACCCGGTTGTTGCGCAAGTCGGCGATCAGGAAGCCGCCGTCCGCGGTCGTCGCCACCCCCTGCGGCTCCTGCAGTTGCGCGGCGGTGGCCAGCCCGCTGTCGCCCGAGAACCCCTCCGTGCCGTCGCCCGCCACAGTCGTGATCGTGCCCGCCACCGACACACGCCGCACCCGATTGTTTAGAGAGTCGGCGATCAGGAAGCCGCCGTCGGCGGTCGCCACAACCCCCCCCGGGGCAAACAGCTGGGCGGCGATTGCGGGGCCGCCGTCGCCCGAGAACCCCACGGTGCCGGTGCCCGCCACGGTGGTGATCGTGCCCGCCGGCGATACCCGCCGCACGCGATTGTTGTTGCTGTCGGCGATCAGGAAGCCGCCGTCCGCGGTCGTCGCCACCGATTGCGGCAGATTCAGCTGGGCGGCGGTAGCCGGCCCGCCGTCGCCCGAGAACCCGCCGGGGCTGGCCCCTGCGACGGTGGTGATCGTGCCCGCCGGCGACACCCGCCGCACCAGGTTGTTGTCCGAGTCGGCGATCAGGAAGCCGCCGTCGGCGGTCACAGCCACCGCGATGGGATTAAAGAGCTCGGCGTCGGTGGCGGGCCCGCCGTCGCCCAATCCCGCGGTGCCGCCACCGGCGACGGTGGTGATCGTGCCCGCAGGCGACACCCGCCGCACCCGGCTGTTGAAGGTGTCGGCGATCAGGAAGCCACCGCCCGTGGTCGCCGCCACCCCGAACGGCCGCCCCAGCTCAGCGCCGGTCGCCGGGCCGCCGTCGCCCCCGGATCCCTCGGTGCCGTTGCCGGCGACGGTGGTGATCGTGCCCGCCGGCGACACCCGCCGCACCCGGTTGTTGAAAGTATCGGCGATCAGGAAGCCGCCGTCGGCGGTCGCCGCCACCCCGGCCGGAGCGAAAAAGTGGGCGGCGATTGCGGGCCCGCCGTCGCCCAAGAACCCAGACGTGCCGACGCCCGCCACGGTGAAGATGTTGTTGGTCGCCGCCGGCGCCGCCGGCGCCGACAGCAGGAGCGCGGTAAGACACAGACAGGTGGCGAGCCCGGCCACCCCCAGCCGTCGGGGGGTCTCCTCGAAGCTCCCGGGACCATTCTCGGTGTCGGCGAAGATCACAGCTCCGTCTCCTTAGCCGTTCGCAATTTGAACTGGCGTGCTGAAGAACAGCAAGGCCCGCTGACATCCGCTGCCATCTCGCTGCCGCCCGCCCGCGGGTGCGTGGCGCGAGACGTCGGCGGAGCGTCAGCAGGTGGTGGCGCGACTATGCGCCGCCAGCATAAGGCTCGCCCGGGTGCGAGGCCGCTACAGGCCATCGAACACCCAGGTTCACACGCCGGTGTCACAGCTGTATGCTCGCGGCGAGCGGAGGTGGTCTCGAGACGCGAGCATCTCGTTGGGCACGCGGAAACTCTCGCCGCGTTCGCTGACGCGCTCTTCGAGTTCGCAGGTCGACGCTCGGCGTCGCCGTCCGGCCGCCGGGTGCGGGCCACCATGCACAACCGCCTGTCCGGTGACGCCGGATGACCGAAGCGAGGAGCGAGCCATGCTGCGCCGTGCCGTCTGCCTAGCCATCCTCCTGGTCGGCGTGAGCGCCGCCCCGGCGAGCGCCCAGGACGCCTGCGAGAAGCGGGTCGCCTTCGGGCTCGTGGAGGCGACGACCGCCGGCTGCCTCACGCAGTCGCAGCCGGGCCGGTGGGAGTCAACCGACACGGTGACGGTCAACGGCCTGGCGCTGCCGGTCGCGGCCGGGACGCGGCTCGTGCTCTCGGGCCCGAGCGACGACGCGCCCGGAGGCCGCCTGTCGGTGCAGACGGAGATCAAGCTGGAAGGCATCACCGTCCACCAGGGCCTGCTCGAGTTCGAGCTGCCGCAGGGCGGGCAGGGCGACGAGGCCGATGCCGAGTCGTTCCGGCCGGCGCAAGGCCAGCAGCTGTTCGGGCTGAGCGTCGGCGGCTCCGCGGCGCTGCGCCTCGGGTACGGCGCCGACGGCCAGCACTACTCGCTGTTCCGGATCGTCCTGGACCTGCCCGACCTGTTCCGAAACGGGCCGGGGAAGGACGCGGGCGGGCTGACCGCCACGGTTGGCGTGCGCGTCGACGACAACGGCGTCCGCGCCGACGCCGTGAAGGCGGAAGTTCGGAACGCCTACATCGGCCAGATCGCGATCAAGGACCTGTGCCTGTCCTACACAGCCGCCGGCAGCACCACGACGGACCCGTGCTCGCCGCCGGCCTTCGGCGCCGAGCCGCTGATTAGCTGCGAGGCCGGGACGGACGTCTCGCGCTGGGATGGCTCGGCGGTGATCACGCTACCCACCGAGTCCTCTACCGAGGTCGGGGTGTTCGCCGGCGTGAGCGGCGGCCAGTTCAGCTACGCCGGGGCGCAGGTGACCAACCTCGGCGATGCTGTGCCGCTGGCCACGGGCGTGTACCTCGACCGGATCGGCCTGGCGATCTGCATCCAGCCTCCGCCGATGAAGTTCACGGGCGCCGCGGCGCTGCGCTTCGGGCCCGACTTCGGGGGCCAGAAGGCCTTGGTGCTCGACGGCCAGGTGGAGTACGTCGACAGCCGCCCGTGGGTCCTCTCGGCGAGGGGCGGCGTGTCGGTGTTCGGCTACCAGGTGGCCGACGGCTATTTCACCTACAAGTCATCCGGCTCGATCGACTTCGGGTTCCACGCCGGATTCGACTTCGGCGTGGCCAGCGTCAGCGCGGGCGTCGACGGCTGGATCGAGACCAGGGAGCCCGTGCGCTTCAACGTCGACGGCTACGGAAGCGTCTGCGTGGTGGTCGTGGCGTGCATCCGTGGGGAGATCACCGTGTCGACAGTCGGGATAGCGGGCTGCCTCACGCTTTTGGAAGGCGATATCTGGGAGCTCCATGAGGACGCCGACTTCGTGTGGTATGCGCCGTGGCGTGTGCACTGGGAGCTGCGGCACTGGAGGCTCAGGGCCGGCCTGGGCTACCGCTGGGGCGGCAGCATCGACGTGATGGGCGACTCGTGCGACGTCGGCCCCTACCGCGCCGTGCGCTCCGCAGCCGCCGCCGGCGCGCAGCCGCGGCGCCGCAGTATCACGCTGCCCGACGAGGCGATGGTCGCCCTCCGGGTCGAGGGCAGGACGGCTCCGCCCAAGCTCGTGATCAGGGGACCGGGCGGCCGGCGCATCGTCTCGCCGTCGGAGGCCGGCCAGATCGAGAAAGGCCGCTACGCGATCGCCGAGGAGCCCGCGGAGCGGGTGACCCACGTGGTCATCGCTCGCCCGCGGGGCGGCAGGTGGACAATCGAGACGCAGCCCGGCTCGTCCGCGATCGCCGGTGTGCGACAGGCCGGGGTCGACGAGCCTCCCACAGTGCAGGCCGCCGTCGGCGGCCGCGGCTCCTCGCGCGTCCTCGGCTACTCGTACCACGCCGAGGGTCACGGGATCACCTTCGTCGAGCGCAGCGCCGACCGCAGTGAGGTCAAGGTGCTCGGGCGGGCGAAGGGCAGGCCCTGCCCCGGAGAGAAGGACGGCCCGGCGTACCGCGATCGGCCGCTGTGCGGTCGCCTCCGCTTCACCCCCGGCGCGGGCCACGCCGGGACGCGCAGGATCTACGCGGTCTCGAGCAACAGCGGGGTCGCGCATAACGAGCGCCTCGTCACGACGTATCGGACGGCGGGCGATCCCCGCCCGCGGCGGCCGCGTGATCTTCTTCTTCGGCGTCGCGGCAACAGGGTGATCGTCACGTGGCGCAGCCCCGCCGGGCATCGCCATGACGACGTGCGCGCCGTGCTGGGGTCCGGCCATGCGGCCTTGCACATCCACCGGGGAGCACGGAACCGCGTGGTCCTCCGCGCGATCCACGGCCACCACCGTCGGATGCGCGTGCGCGTGACGGTGATCTCCCGCGACGAACGGCTGCGCCCGAGCCGTCCGGCACGGGCGACGCTAGGCCGATTCCAGGAGCGGAGCTCAGGCCGGCGATAAGCCCCGGACGGTGAGGGTCGGCTCAACCCGGCGGGCGCAGCGGGTCGGAACCGTCCCATCCTTTGGCGATGTCGAGCACCATCTTGAAGAACCCCCGGAACGCTTCAGCATCGACGAGGATCTCGATGTCGTGGCCGAGCGCGGCGGAAGCGTCGTGCACGGTGGTGTACTCCCCGTTGAGCCGAGAGCTGAGATAGCCGTCGAGGCCGCGTTCCTCAAATGCGACACGTACCTCGCCGGCCGCGGTCCGCGGCAGGGCGTAGCCGACGTGGTGGATTCGAGGCAGCGGGCCTGACAACCTCGCTTTCACACGCTCCGGTGCGGCGCGCGCCACTTCCAGAAGTTCGATCGGATATCCGCCGCATGAGCCGAAGGCGGAGTTGTGCTCGAACTGCGCCGGCTCTCCACGCGAGGTCACGCCCTCAAGCGGCACGTTCTCGATGAGGATGAACGGGCCCGCGCCGAACTGGTCGACCAACCGTTGCACCGTGGCCTCGATGCTCTCGACGACATACCCGGAGTGGTGCGGCCTTCCGAGTCCGGGATCGAACAGATCATCTGGCATGTACTCATCCTCCAGGGCGTGGACGGGATCTGCGGGGACGGTACGGGCGATGGCGGCGACTCTGCCACGCCCTTGCCGGGCTCAGCGGTCCGAGGGCTCTAGCACGCGGCGGAGGTAGTCATTCATGAAAAGGCCGTCGGGGTCCCACCGGCGGCGCACCTCCTGGAAGCGATCCCACTCGGGATAGAGGGGTCGCAGCTGGTCGGCGGTGCGGCTGTGGAGCTTGCCCCAGTGGGGCCGGCCGTCATAGCTCTTGAAGATCTGCTCGCCCGCCAGGAAGTACTCGTGGTAGGGCATTCCGTTGAACTGCTGTAGGTCGATCATCGCGCTGGTGCGGTCGTAGTACGGGCTCAGAAAGGAGTCATCGGCCGCTACGTAGCGATACTCGATCGGGAAGCTGATCGGCACGTGGCTCTTCTCGATCCAGGCCTTGATCTCGCGCAGGCAGTCGGGGCCGGCCTCCGCGGGAACGGAGTACTCGCACTCCATCAGCTTCACCAGCCGGGGGGTGGCGAGCAGGCGGTAGGGCCGGTCGACCCTGGTGCCGACGGGCGTGAGCGCGGCCTGGAGCCTGCTGATCGCGTCTGCGGAGCCCGGCAGCGCCCTGGCAATCGAGTTGACGATCCACAGCCCCGCGTTCTCCACCACCATCCCCTCGAGGAATCGCCCCACGGAGCTCTCGCCGGCCGGTGCGTCGGTGAGCTCCGTCGTCCGGGTCGAGGCGATGCCGGTGTCCGGCCAGTACCAGAACTCGAAGTGGCGGCTGCCAAGCCGCTCCGCCATGTCGTCGAGCACCGTGTCGAGCCGCTCGCGCCGCATCGTCATCGTCAGCATGTAGCGGGGTTGGAGGCGCAGGCGCACGCGGGTGATCACGCCGAGGCACCCCAGACCGACCCGAGCGGCGGTGAACAGCTCGGGCTCATGCTCTTCCGAGCACTCCACCACCTCGCCGGTCGCGGTCACCAGCGTCAGACCGACCACCTGGGACGAGAGGCTGCGGAGCGCGATTCCGCTGCCGTGGGTCGCTGTGCTGATGGCCCCGGCCAGGGCCTGGACGTCGGCGTCGCCCAGGTTCTCCATGGCGAAGCCCCGCTCCCAGAGCGGGTCGCCCAGCGACCGCAACCGGGTCCCGGCCCACACGGTCGCCTCCGATCGTTCCGCGTGCAGCGACCGGATCCCGCGCATGTGCTCGAGCGAGAGCAGCATCCCGTTCGTGCTCACGATCTCGGTGTAGGAGTGACCGCTCCCGGCGACGCGGACCTTCTGCCCGGCGGCCGCCGCCCGCCGCACCGCGACGGCCACCTCGTCTTCGCTGCGGGGACTCACGATCGCCGCCGGCGTGCAACGCACGTTGCCCGCCCAGTTGCGCCAGGTCCTACCCCCCACGCGCCGGCGGCTCACCGGCCCCAGAGCTCACGCAGGACGCGGAGCGCGTTGCCCGACGTGATGAGCTCGGCATCATCCCCGTAGCGTTCGGCGAGCCTCGCCTCCAGCCGCCGCAGGTCGGCGGGGGACTCCAGCCCGCCCATCGTCGGCTTGATGAAGCCGTCGAAGTCAGTCCCGAGCGCGACGTAGTCGTGACTTCCCGTGATCTCGCGGAACTTGTCGATGTGCCGGCAGATCACGCCGAACGAGGTCTCGAACGTCTCCTCCCGTCGCCGGATCCCGTCGTTGAGCTGATGCTGGGCCATGATCAGCCCGACGACCCCCCGCCGTTGCGCGATCCGCTCGATCGTCGGGGCGTCGAGCATGTACTCCTGCCCGCCGAAGCGAAACCCGGCGTGCGAGTTGATCACGGGCATGTCGGGCGCAACGGCATCGAGGATCTCGAGTGTCTCCTCAACCGCGTCGGTGCTCATGTGGGCGAGGTCCACGAGGATTCGGTTTCGCA